>NC_019973.1:0-1200000 GCF_000230995.2 Mesorhizobium australicum WSM2073
GTTAGCGACAGTCATCCACAGCTTGTCCACAACGCGCCGAAGAGACGGGAGGACAACTGGCTGTCAAGTGAATTATTTCAGAAAATTTCGCGCCGGCCCGGCTTTTTCATATTCGTCGGAAAAGGGTTTGAATCCCAATGGCTTTGTCAAAATATGCCGCTGCGGCATGGCGCTCCAACCTGCCCGAGGTAACCAGATTCCTTAAAAATCCGTTAGACGTGGCCTTGCCCTATCCACAGCGATTTCGGTAATGTCGATCTATCGAACGGGACGGGCCTCTGGCCCTAACCCAGCCTTACGCGGCCAGCTTAAATTGGCGGGATTTGCGACGTGGATCAAGTCCGCGAACGGGTATGGTTTGCTCTTTTTCGATACGGTAGGGGACTGGCGTAACTAGACATGGCAGGTAGGACGGCGCGCCGGCGCTCTTTCGCCGGACGGTGTTGTATTGCCCTGACATACCCAACGCGGACTGGCTTCCATGGGCCGGCACCGGTTCCCGTCGGATAGTGGGCGACGTTCATTGCCGGCGGCGGCAATGGGCATCGTAGCGAAGACACGGTCGCCGGAAAAGGATGCAGGAGGCGCATCCCCAGCGAAAAACAGGTACAGAAAGGCAAGGAACTCGATCATGCAGAGCGGCATCGAAAGGGAGCTTACGGGCGACCTCCCATTTCCTGGAACTTTGATCGGAGCAAACGAGATGGCGGTCTCCAGCGACGCGGAACAGAAGTTCGACCGGGTCAAGGCCCAGTTGAAGGCGCGCCTGGGAACCGAAGTCTATTCCAGCTGGTTTGGGCGCATGAAGGTCGCGGAAGCGTCCAAGGGCATTGTCCGCATCTCCGTGCCCACCGCATTCCTGCGCTCGTGGATCAACGGCCACTATCATGATCTCATTTCAGAGCTGTGGAAGCACGAGGATCCCGAGCTTCTCAAGATCGAAATCGTCGTGCGCACCGCAACCCGTCAGGGGCGCGGCCAGCCCGAACCGGAATTGGCGCCGGCCCGCAAGATGACGCGGCAGACGCAGACGGCGCTGGCCGCCGGCACCGTCAGTCCAAGTAGGGTGGAGCGGTCTCCGATGCCGCGTCCGGGCGTGCCGGTCGAGAGCGAGTTCCGCCACAATGTCCTGGGATCACCGCTTGATCCGCGTTACACGTTCGGCTCCTTCATCGAGGGACCGTCGAACCGCGTTGCCTTCGCCGCCGCCAAGGCCGTGGCGGAATCGCAGTCGAGCGCGGTACGCTTCAACCCGCTTTTCCTGCATGCCACCGTCGGGCTCGGCAAGACGCACCTGCTGCAGGCCATCGCGGCGGAATCGCTGAAGCAGAACCCGAAGTCACGCGTCGTCTACCTCACCGCGGAGTATTTCATGTGGCGCTTCGCCACGGCGATCCGCGACAACAACGCACTGACGCTCAAGGAGCAGTTGCGCGACATCGATCTCTTAATCATCGATGACATGCAATTCCTGCAGGGCAAATCGATCCAGCATGAATTCTGTCATCTGATCAACATGCTGCTCGACAGCGCCAAGCAGGTCGTCGTTGCCGCCGACCGGCCACCGTCGGAGCTGGAATCGCTCGAACCGCGGGTCCGTTCGCGTCTCAATGGCGGCGTCGCGCTCGAAATGTCGGCGCCCGATTTCGCCATGCGGCTCGGCATGCTCAAACTGCGTCTGGCCACGGCCAGGATCGACGATGCATCGCTGGGCATTTCCGAAGAGATCCTCAACCACGTTGCCCGCACCGTGACCGGCAGCGGACGTGAACTGGAGGGCGCCTTCAACCAGCTCCTGTTTCGCCAGTCGTTCGAGCCGCAGATCACCATCGACCGCATCGACGAGATCCTCGGCCACATCTATCGCACGGGCGAGCCGAAGCGGGTCCGCATCGAGGACATTCAGCGCATCGTGGCGCGTCACTACAACGTCTCGAAGACGGAATTGCTGTCCAATCGGCGCACGCGCACCATCGTCAAGCCGCGACAGGTCGCCATGTATCTGTCGAAGGTGATGACGCCGCGCTCGCTGCCGGAAATCGGACGGCGCTTCGGTGGTCGCGATCACACGACGGTGCTGCACGCCGTGCGCAAGATCGAGGACCTTTCCGGCAATGACAACACGCTGGCGCAGGAACTGGAATTGCTGAGAAGGCTGATCAACGAC
This sequence comes from Mesorhizobium australicum WSM2073, assembly GCF_000230995.2. NCBI lineage: Bacteria > Pseudomonadati > Pseudomonadota > Alphaproteobacteria > Hyphomicrobiales > Phyllobacteriaceae > Mesorhizobium > Mesorhizobium australicum. Next base: position 2,168 of record NC_019973.1, read on the forward strand.
CAGGCCTGACCGGCCAGAAGCGCCCGCTTGCGGGGTTGGCCAGCTTTATCCCCAGAAAGCCCGCGCAACCGGCCCGAACCGGTGGCGCGGGCTTGCGTTCACTGGTTTTTTCCTGTCAGTTTGCGTAGATTCTGAAGCCTGTTCAGAGCTTTCGCGGGGCGCCGGCAGCCGGAGACCCGTTCATTCATTCAAGCGAGCCTGTTTCGTCATGCGTGTTATCCTGGAACGGTCAAATCTCCTGAAGTCGCTCAACCACGTGCACCGCGTGGTCGAACGGCGCAACACCATACCGATCCTGTCGAACGTGCTTCTCAGCGCGGACGGCGCCAGCCTCGAAATGAAGGCCACCGACCTCGACCTAGAGGTGACGGAAGCGACGCCCGCCAAGGTCGAGCGCGGCGGCGCGACGACGGTCCCCGCGCACCTGCTCTATGACATCGTGCGCAAGCTCTCCGACGGCGCCGAGGTAATGCTGAAGACGGATGAGGACGGCAACGCCATGACGGTGACGTCGGGCCGCTCGAGCTTCCGCCTGCAGTGCCTGCCGCAATCCGATTTTCCCGAGCTTTCGGCCGGATCCTTCTCGCACATCTTCCGCCTCGATGCGGTGGCGCTGAAGGGCCTGATCGAGAAGACGCAGTTCGCCATCTCCACCGAGGAGACACGCTACTATCTCAACGGCATCTACCTGCACACGCATGAAGTCGGCGGCAAGCTGAAGCTGCGCTCGGTGGCAACCGACGGCCATCGGCTGGCGCGCGCCGAGATTGACGCGCCGGCCGGCTCCGAGGGCATGCCGGGCATCATCATTCCGCGCAAAACAGTGAGCGAGTTGCAGAAACTGGTCGACGATCCGGATGTCGCCGTGACCACCGAACTGTCCGACACCAAAATCCGCTTCACCATCGGCAGCGTCGTCCTCACCTCGAAGCTGATCGACGGCACCTTCCCGGACTATCAGCGGGTCATTCCGACCGGCAACGACAAGAAGCTGATCCTCGACCGCCAAAGCTTCGCCGCAGCGGTCGACCGGGTCTCGACCATCTCTTCCGAACGCGGCCGCGCGGTGAAGCTCTCGATCAGCGAAGGCCAGGTGACGCTTGCGGTCAACAATCCGGATTCAGGCAGCGCCACGGAAGAACTGGCGGCCGACTATTCGGCCGACCCGATCGAGATCGGCTTCAACGCCAAATACCTGCTCGATGTCGCCGCGCAATTGACCGGCACGGAGGCCAAATTCATGTTGGCCGATGCCGGTTCGCCGACGCTGATCCACGACATGGCCGATGAGACCGCGCTTTACGTGCTGATGCCGATGCGGGTATAGCCGGCGCGGCGTCGCTGGCGATACGACTAGGCCTTGGTTGCGGCGACTTCTACAGGCGGATAGCGGTTGCCGGCACAAACCCACATAAGTAAGCTCACGCTTACCAATTTTCGCAACTATGCGACCCTTGCGATAGATGTCGCGCCGGGCGCCGTGGTCTTTTCCGGCGACAATGGTGCCGGTAAGACCAATCTCCTCGAAGCGATCTCCTTTTTGACACCGGGACGCGGCTTGCGCCGCGCAGCCTACGGGGATGTGGCCCGTGAGGGTGGCGATGGCGGTTTTGCCCTGCATGCACGGCTCGACGGACCTGAAGGCGAGGTCGAGATCGGTACAGGCATTTCCGGGGGCGACACCGCGGAAAGCGGCAGGCGGGTGCGTATAAATGGAGCCGCGGCGCGGGCCGAGGACATGCTGGAATGGCTGCGGGTCGTGTGGCTGACGCCGGCGATGGATTCTCTGTTCACCGGGCCGGCCGCGGATCGCCGGCGCTTTCTCGACCGGCTGGTGCTAGCGATCGATCCCGGCCATGGCCAGCGCGCACTCGATTACGAGAAGGCGATGCGAGGCCGTAACCGCTTGCTGACGGAAGGCTCGCGGGATGCCAGCTGGTTCGAGGCGATAGAGACGCAGATGGCCGAGACCGGCGTGGCGATAGCGGCCGCGCGCGCCGAGTTGGTGCGCCTGCTGGTGGCCATGATCGACAGGCTGCCCGACACCGGACCGTTTCCGCGGGCCGATATCGGCCTTTCGGGTGAATTGGAGGCCGAGATTGCCGGTGCGCCGGCGGTCGATGTCGAGGAGCGGTTCCGACGGGCGCTTGCCGATGGCCGCGACCGCGACCGCGCCGCCGGACGTACCCTCGAGGGCCCGCACCGCTCGGACCTCATGGTCCGGCACCGGCCCAAGGCAATGCCGGCCGAACTCTGCTCGACCGGCGAACAGAAGGCGTTGCTGGTCGGCATCGTGCTGTCGCATGCCCGGCTGACCGGCGAAATGTCCGGCCTGACGCCGATCCTGCTGCTCGACGAGATCGCGGCGCACCTCGATGGCGGCCGGCGCGCGGCACTGTTCTCGATCCTGGAAGACCTGAACTGCCAGGCTTTCATGACGGGTACCGATGCGGCGCTGTTTTCCAGCCTGCATGGCCGCGCTCAGTTCCTGACGGTCGACCATGGCACGGTTGGGCCAACCGAAGACCCCTGACAATATTTTTCGGCCGCTATATGGTCCTGACATGACTACCGCCCTCACCGCCGACGAGATCGAACGCTATGCCCGCCACATCGTGCTGCCCGAGGTCGGCGGCGCTGGCCAGCAGAAGCTCAAGCAGGCGCGGGTGCTGGTGATCGGCGCTGGCGGGCTCGGGGCGCCGGTGCTTGAATATCTCGCCGCGGCCGGTGTCGGCACGCTCGGCATTGTCGACGACGACACTGTTTCGCTCTCCAACCTACAACGGCAGGTCATTCACGGCACCGATACGGTCGGCATGCTGAAAACCCAGAGCGCCGGCGCTGCGATCGCCCGCATCAATCCCAACATATCGGTCGAAACGCACACATTCCGGCTCACCGCGGAAAACGCCCCTGCCCTCGTCGCCAAGTACGATATCGTCGTCGACGGGTCCGACAATTTCGAGACGCGTTATGTGGTTGCCGATGCCTGCGCCAGCGAAGGGAAGCCGCTGGTGCATGCGGCCGTCGGACGTTTCGATGGCTCGGTCACCGTGTTGAAGCCTTTCGAGGACGGCAGGGACGGCAAGCCGAACCCGAGCTATCGGGATCTGTTTCCCGAAGCCCCGCCGCCGGGCCTGGTGCCGTCCTGTGCGGAGGCCGGAGTGCTCGGCGCGCTGACCGGCGTCGTCGGCACCCTGCAGGCAATGGAGGCGATCAAACTGGTCACCGGCATAGGCGAGCCGCTGATCGGCCGGCTGCTGCTTTACGATGCGCTCGCCGCCCGCTTCGAGACCATCCGCTACAAAAGACGCTGATCTTGGAACAACCCCCTGTTTCGATCACGCAAATCCCCGCCGATTTCGGCCGCTGGGGTGATGTGCTTGCCCTGATCATGCATGCCTTCGCCTTCATGGACGGCATCATCGACCCGCCGTCGTCGGCTCACCTGCTCACAGTCGAAGCACTGCGCGCCAAAGCCTTGCGGGAGACAGGCTTTCTGGCGCTCGACGGCGACAGGATCGTGGGCTGCGTTTTTGCTCTCGAAAAGGCCGAGGGTCTTTATGTCGGCAAGCTCGCCGTCGCCCCGGACCGGCAGGGGCAAGGCATTGGCCGGCGGCTGATGCAAGCGGCCGAAGATCTGGCCCGCAGCCGCGGCAAGGCCGACATCGAACTGGAGACGAGGATCGAACTGGCCGCAAATCATGCCGCCTTTGCCCGGCTCGGCTTTCGCGAAACCGAACGGACGGTGCATGAGGGCTATGACAGGCCGACGTCCATCACCATGCGCAAGACCATTTCGTAAGCTTCGGTTTATGAGAGCCGGCGCCTGGAAGGTTTTCAGGTCCTGAGCGGCAGCACGCGGTCCGGCGGGCGATGGCCATCGACGAAGGCGCGGATATTGATGATGACCTTCTCGCCCATGTCGATGCGGCCCTCGAGCGTGGCCGAGCCCATATGCGGCAGAAGCACGACCTTGTTCCTGGCGGCCAGCTTCAAGAGCTTGCTGTTCAGGGCCGGTTCGTGCTCGTAAACGTCCAGGCCGGCGCCGGCGATCTTGCCGTCCTGGATCAGCTTGACCAGCGCTTCTTCGTCGATGATGTCGCCGCGGGCAGTGTTGACGATATAGGCGGTGGGCTGCAGCAACGCGAGCCGCCGCGCCGACAGAAGATGAAAGGTAGCGGGTGTCGAGGGACAATTCACCGAGATGATGTCCATGCGGGCCAGCATCTGGTCGAGACTTTCCCAATAGGTCGCCTCCAGCCCATCCTCGACCGCCGGCAGCACACGATGCCGGTTGTGATAGTGAATGGACAGGCCGAAAGCCTTGGCTCGCCTGGCAACGGCGGTGCCGATGCGGCCCATGCCGACAATGCCGAGCCGCTTGCCCCAGATGCGCCGGCCAAGCATCCAGGTCGGCGACCAGCCGGCCCATTTCTTGTCGCCCGTGAGCACACTGGCGCCTTCCGCTAGCCGGCGCGGCACCGCCAGCATCAACGCCATGGTCATATCGGCGGTATCTTCGGTGAGCACGTTGGGCGTGTTGGTGACGGTGATGCCCCTCTTGGCCGCCGCCGCCACGTCGATCTTGTCGACGCCGTTGCCGAAATTGGCGATCAGCTTGAGATTGTCGCCGGCCTGGGCAATCAGTGCGGCGTCGATCTGGTCGGTCACGGTCGGCACCAGCACGTCGGCTTCCTTGACCGCGGCGACCAGTTCCGGCTGCGTCATCGGCCTGTCCTCGACGTTCAGCCTTGCGTCGAACAGCTCGCGCATGCGGGTCTCGACCGGGTCGGGCAGCTTTCGCGTGATGACCACGAGAGGCTTCTTTTTGCCTACCATTGTTTCCCTCGTTGAGACCTCTTTAACCAAGACAGGCGAAACTGAAAGCCGGTCGCGGTAGCCGATTTACCCATGTAACAAGCGGTGCCGCCGAAGACAAAGAAAAAGGGGTGCCGCAGCCATCGGGCCGGTGCCGAAAGGAACGAAAGTGTCTGGTTTCGCGTCGCTTCGCCTGGCCCTCAGCGCAGCATTTCTCGGCGCTCTTCTCTATTCTCCGCTTGCCGGCGCGCAAAGCGCGGCCGCTCCCGCCCAGAGCGCCATCACGCTCGGACCGAGCGGCCTGCCGCTGCCGCGATTCGTCAGCCTGAAATCCGGCCGCGTCAACTCGCGTGTCGGCCCCGGCGCCAACTATTCGGTCGACTGGATGTACATGAAGGCTGGCCTGCCCATGGAAATCATCCAGGAATTCGATACGTGGCGGCGCGTGCGCGACGCCGACGGCTCGGAAGGATGGATCAACCAGTCGCTGCTTTCGGGCCGACGTACCGCAATCGTCGCTCCCTGGCAGCGCGGCAAGGGCGGCCAGATCAACCTTCTCAAGAGCCCCGAAAAGGATGCCAGAGTGGTGGCGATCGTAGAACCCGGCGTCATGGGCACGATCAAAGCCTGCGACGGCCAGTGGTGCGAGATGACGTTCGACGGCCACACCGGCTGGCTTGCCCAGTCGGTCGTCTGGGGCGCTTATCCGGGCGAGCGGGTCAAGGACTGAACGTCTCGCTCGCTTTTGCGCCCGATACGGCCGAGATGGGTATCCTGAAATCCTGTTGACAGCTTGAAGCCGTAGCCCAGCGCGCGGTCGATCGCGATATGCGCGATCCAGATCAGTGCGACGGCGTTGCCGACCGCACTGCCGGCGAGGTGCCCGGCAAGCAACACAAGCACCGGTACGATCAGAATGTGCAAGGCGTTGTAGGCAATGGCGCCGACGCGTGGGCCGCCGAGATAACCCAGCATCGACAGGTCCGGCGCCAGGATGAGCAACGCGAAGAGCCACCAGGAAACGCCTGTCGCGCCATAGAAGACGATCGCGGCAGCCGCCGCGACGGCCCATTCGAGCCGGACTATCCAATCGAGGAATTTCATCCCAGACCGCTTATTCCGGCCTTGCCGATCATTCCGGACGCTTGGGACGCAGCCTCACCACGATATCGACATTGGCGATCTCCATGCCTTCGGGCGGCTCCGGCAGATTGGTGACGGTTACCGGGCCGTTGGCGATGTCGAAAATCCTGTTTTCGCCTTCGATGTAGAAATGGTGGTGGTCGGAGGTGTTGGTGTCGAAGTAGGTCTTGGAACCTTCGACGGCGAGAATGCGCAGCAGCCCCGCCTGGGTAAACTGGTGAAGCGCGTTGTAGACGGTGGCCAGCGATACCGGCACGCCGGCGGCCTGCGCCTCCTCATGCAGTTCCTCAGCCGACAAATGGCGGTCGCCCTTGGCGAAAAGCAGGTCGGCCAGCGCAATGCGCTGACGGGTCGGCCTCAGGCCGGCTTCACGTACCCGCTTGTCCACAGCGACATTTTCCTTCCGGCAGCCCCGGTCCATCTGGTCTTCCAAGCTCGCAGTCCCGCTTCAAGACACGCCCAGAATGGCAAAAAAATGAATGTCTGCCGGAACCGGACCCCTGTTGACATATATTCTGTCGCCCGAATGCGATCAATAGCGCGCATTGACCCGGGCAGACTGGCGGGTTAAGCGCAAACGCCGGTTTCCGGCCTGAAACAGATTGTGTTAGGACACCAACGACAAGGGCGCGCTACCGCCCGGACGATATGGGGACGAAATTGATGGCGGGTTCGAAATCCAGCTACGACTACGAAGAATTGCTGGCCTGCGCTCGTGGCGAGCTGTTCGGAGAGGGCAATGCCCAGTTGCCCTACCCGCCGATGCTGATGTTCGACCGTATCACCGAGGTCAGCGAGACCGGCGGCGCCTTCGACAAGGGTTTCATTCGCGCGGAATTCGATATCAATCCCGACCTGTGGTTCTTTGCCTGCCATTTCATCGGCAATCCGATCATGCCGGGCTGTCTGGGCCTTGACGCCCTGTGGCAATTGACCGGCTTCTATCTCGGCTGGCTTGGCGAACCCGGCAAGGGAATGGCGCTGTCGACCGGAGAGGTCAAGTTCAAGGGCATGGTCACGCCATCGGTCAAGAAGGTCGAGTACGGCGTTGATTTCAAGCGTGTGATGCGCGGCCGGCTGGTGCTCGGCATCGCCGATGGCTGGATGAAGGCGGATGGCGAGCCCATATATGCGGCGACGGACCTGAAGGTCGGTCTGTCCAAGCAGTCGGCGGTCGCTTGACCGCAGCCCTGGCCCGCGCATTGGCCAGCATCCCTGGAAGGAGTTGCGAATGAGACGTGTCGTAGTCACAGGCCTCGGCATCGTGTCGTCGATCGGCAACAATGCCAACGAGGTGCAGACCTCGCTGCATGACGCCAGATCCGGCATCAGCTTTTCCGATTCCTTTGCCGAACATGGCTTCCGGTGCCAGGTCTGGGGCGCGCCGACGCTCGATCCTTCGGCGATGATCGACCGCCGCGCGATGCGATTCCTAAGCCAGGGCGCGGCGTGGAATCACGTCGCCATGGACCAGGCGATCGCGGATGCCGGCCTCGACGAGAGCGACATCACCAACGAGCGCACCGGCATCGTCATGGGTTCGGGCGGCCCCTCCACGCGCACCATCGTCGAGGCGGCCGAAACCACGCTCAAGAACGGCAGCCCCAAGCGCATCGGTCCCTTCGCGGTGCCGAAGGCGATGTCGTCGACGGCCTCGGCAACCTTGGCAACATGGTTCAAGATCCATGGCGTCAACTATTCGATCTCCTCGGCCTGCTCGACCTCGGCGCATTGCATCGGCAATGGCTACGAGCTGATCCAGTGGGGCAAGCAGGACATGGTCTTTGCCGGCGGCCACGAGGATCTTGACTGGACGATGTCGGACTTGTTCGACGCCATGGGCGCCATGTCGTCGAAGTTCAACGACAGGGCCTCGACCGCATCGCGCGCCTACGACGCCAATCGCGACGGCTTCGTCATAGCCGGCGGCGCCGGCGTGCTGGTGCTGGAAGAGCTGGAGCACGCCAAGGCGCGCGGCGCCAAGATCTACGCGGAGATCGTCGGCTACGGCGCCACTTCGGACGGTTTCGACATGGTTGCGCCCTCGGGCGAAGGCGCGGTCCGCTGCATGCGCCAGGCGCTGGCGACGGTTTCCACGCCGGTCGACTACATCAACACGCACGGCACCTCGACGCCGGTCGGCGATTCCAAGGAAATGGGCGCCATCCGTGAAGTGTTCGGCGAGAAGATGCCGTTCATCACGTCGACGAAGTCGCTGACCGGCCATTCTCTGGGCGCGGCGGGCGTGCAGGAATCCATCTATTCGATCCTGATGATGCAAGGCGGCTTCATCGGCGAAAGCGCCCATATCGAGACGCTAGATCCGGAATTCGAGGGCATGCCGATCGTACGCAAGCGCATCGACAACGCAGGGATCGACACCGTTCTGTCGAACTCCTTCGGTTTCGGCGGCACCAACGCGACGCTCGTTTTCCAGCGCTACTCCGCATAAGGCCAAGTTTTTCATATAAGGATTGCCGGCCATGGACGGATTGATGAAGGGCAAGCGCGGGCTTGTCATGGGTGTTGCCAACGATCATTCGATCGCCTGGGGCATTGCCCGGAAATTGTCCGAACAGGGGGCGGAACTGGCCTTCACCTACCAGGGCGAGGCTTTTGGCCGCCGGGTCAAGCCGCTCGCCGACAAGCTCGGCGCTTCGCTGGTCGTTCCCTGCGACGTCGAGGACAGCGCTTCGGTCGCCGCCACGTTCGAGACGCTTGGCAAGGCGTGGGGCGGACTGGACTTCGTCGTCCATGCCATCGGCTTTTCCAACAAGAACGAGTTGAAGGGCCTCTATGCCGATACCAGCCGGGACAATTTCGTCCGCACCATGGTGATCTCCTGCTATTCCTTCACCGAGGTGGCGCGCAATGCCGCGCCCCTGATGACCGCCGGCGGCTCGATGATCACGCTGACCTATGCCGGCTCGGTCCGCGTCATGCCGAACTATAATGTCATGGGCGTCGCCAAGGCTGGCCTGGAGGCCAGCGTGCGCTACCTCGCCAACGACTACGGTCCGCGCGGCATCCGGGTCAACGGCATCTCGGCCGGTCCGGTGCGTACACTGGCCGGCGCCGGCATTTCGGACGCCCGCCACATGTTCTCCTACCAGCAGCGGAACTCGCCGCTGCGCCGGACGGTGACGATCGACGAGGTCGGCGGCTCCGCGCTGTATCTCCTGTCCGACCTTGCTTCCGGCGTCACAGGCGAAATCCACTATGTCGATTCCGGCTACCATATCGTGTCGATGCCGACCCTCGACGAGTTGAAGCAGACGGATGGCGGCCGCGACTGACGGCGGCCCCGGTCACGCGGGTCTTTTGCCAGTAAAGAAAATAATCCTCTCCAGTAAAATTGGATTCATTCGCGGAAACTCATTTTAAGAAGGTTTCCGCTATAAAGCTTCCCATCTGGGGACCTTTTCATGCCTGCCGCCATCAACCCGAAGCGAACACCCGTGTTCCGACTGCTCACGATAGCAAGTTCGGGCATAGGCAGTTTCGTCATCGGAATCTGGGGGCTGAAGCACGGTCTCGGCGACGGATTTGCCGGCATTTCGGCTGATATGATGGTGTCGATCATGGCCGCGCTTTGTGCGCTGGCCGCATCGGTGGCGGCAATGTCCTTCTTTGCTGGTGTCGATGAATCAGCGGATTTCGTCTTCAACGAAACCCATTTCGACAAGCTGACCGGACTGCTGGCCCGCCCGGCGATGGTCGGCAAGATCGCCGAGGCGGCATGCGCGACAAGCCGCACCGGGGAACCGATGTTCCTGATCGACATCGACATCGACCGGTTCAAGCAGATCAACGATGCAATCGGCTACACTCACGGTGACGAACTGATCCGCGCCTTCACCAAGCGGCTGCGCGACTGCGTGCCGGCGCGCGCACTGATCGGGCGGATCGGGGCCGGCGAGTTCGCGGTGCTGCTTCCCGATCACCAGATCCAGGGGACCCTGGAAAGCATGGTCGAGAGGCTCATCGACGAGATGATGGAGCCGTATGAACTCAGCACCCACCAGCAATCGGTGAGCCTGTCGGTGGGCATCGTGGCGATGCCCAAGGATGGGATCGATCCGGTCCTCATCCTGCGCCGTTCCAACCTGGCGCTGCAGAATGCGCGTGCCAGCGGGGTTGGCAACTGGTCGGTCTTCAACAGCGATATGGGGCGGGTGGCCGACCATCGCCAATGGGTCGAGTCCGAACTGCACAATGCGTTCGAGCGCGGCGATTTCGACCTGCATTATCAGCCGCAGCTCGACCTTCCGACCGGCCGCATCGTCGGCTACGAGGCGTTGATCCGGTGGCAGCATCCCGAACGCGGCATGATCCCTCCGATGGAGTTTATCCAGATCGCCGAGGAGACCGGCATGATCAATCCGATCGGCGAATGGGTGCTGCGCAAGGCCTGCAGCGATGCCCGCCATCTGCCGGACGACTGTTTCGTCGCCGTCAACATCTCGCCGGTCCAGTTCATGACCAAGGATTTCGTCGGCCTTGTGCGCGACACGATGCGGAGCACCGGCATCAAGCCGTCACGGCTGGAACTGGAAGTCACCGAGACGGCGATGATGCAGGACCGCGACCGCGCGGCCGCCATCCTGAAAGAACTCGCCGAGATGGGGATCTCGGTCGCTGTCGATGATTTCGGCACCGGCTATTCCAACCTCAGCTATCTGATCGACTTCTCATTCGGCAAGCTGAAGATCGACCGCTCCTTCGTCAGCCGCATCGATACCGATGCGAGCTCCGGCGCGGTCGTATCGACCATTGTCGGGCTTTCACGGGCGCTTGGCGTCAGCATCATTGCCGAGGGCGTCGAGACCGAGAACCAAGCGACACTGCTGCGGGCAGCTGGTTGCGAAGTGGTGCAGGGCTATCTGTTCGGCCGGCCGGCGCCGCTCAAATTCAGCGCTGGTGACAGGCACGCCACCGACGAAGTCCGGCGCGTCGCCAATCTACACTGACCTACAACATGTCGCGGCAATAGGATTCGCCCGACCTGCTGTAAGCTTCCGATTTATGGATGGCGTTGTCCCCGAACCGATGACACTTCCGGGCGACACGCATTAAATGCATCGCGTCAGCGCCGTGCGACAAACACCTTGAACATGCCGTCGCGGGCAAGCTCGGCGTGGCTGGCAAAGGCGGCCGACAGCACCGGCTCGTAGGGAAGCTGGCGGTTGGCGACCACGAACAGGCGCCCACCGGGCTTCAAGGCCTTGGCCGCGGCGCGGATCATGCCGACGCCGATCTCGGGCTCGGCCGCACGGCTGCGGTGGAAGGGTGGGTTCATTGCGATGACGTCGTAGCGGCGCTCGACAGGCTCGGCCAGCAGATCCGTCCAGAAGAAGCCCTGCGCCACGGTGTTGGCAAGGTTGCCCCTGGCGGCCTCCAGCGCATCGAAATCGGCCTCGTGAAGATCGAGCGCCGACAAGCCCGGACAGCGGGCAGCCATCTCGGCCGCCACATAGCCCCAGCCGGCGCAGAAATCGGCCGCGGTGCCACGCAAATCAGCGGGCAGATTGTCGACCAGCAGTTTCGAACCGGCATCGACGCGGTCGAAGGAGAACATGCCGGGTGCGGTGCGGAACCGGTCCTCAACAAGCAAGGCGGGATTGGCGGCGCGAAGCGCGGCGGCGGCTTGCACATCAACCGGACGACGCAGCCAGAAGGCAGTGCCGTGATATTTTGGCATGTGGCCATCAAGCAGCACAAGATCGCCGACGCGCTTGCGCAGGCTTGCGATGCCATCCTCCTTACCACCTGCAATGACGATCAATCCGCCCTCCGCCACCCGCTCGAGAGCCTCGGCGATGCGCAGTTCGTTCTCGCCGCGATGGCGGCCGGCGAGCACAAGCACTGCATCGAAATCCTCACCAGCCGATCGCGGCGTGACCGTGAAGCCAGCTGCCTGCAACGCGCGAAAATACGGCCGAAAGCCCTGTACGAGATGCAGCGTAGCCTCGAAGCCCTGTGGCAAGCGCAGGCCGGGTTCGGCGCCAAGGAAGAGAATGCGCTCGTCCCTGCCCGGCGGGGAAAGAGCCCCGGCCTCGAATGGATGAAAAAGCGTCTTCAACGCTTCAGCGGACATGGCCGTGCTCCATAAACAAAAGCGGGCGCGACATAAGCCGCGCCCGCTTCGATTTTTCCGTCAGAGGCCTCAGGCGGCGTTTTCTTCGCCTTCGGTCTTCTTGTCGCGGGCGATTTCCTTGCCGGTGGCCTGGTCGACGACCTTCATCGACAGGCGGACCTTGCCGCGCTCGTCGAAGCCCATCAGCTTGACCCAGACCTTGTCGCCTTCCTTGACGACGTCCGAGGTCTTGGCGACCCGGTCGTTGGCAAGCTGCGAGATGTGGACGAGGCCGTCACGCGGACCGAAGAAGTTGACGAAGGCGCCGAAGTCGGCGGTCTTGACGACCGTGCCTTCGTAGATCTCGCCGACTTCCGGCTCGGCGACGATGGTGTGGATCCACTTCTTCGCCGCCTCGATCTCCTTGGCGTTCGACGAAGCGATCTTGACCGTGCCGTCGTCCTCGATGTTGATCTTGGCGCCGGTCTTCTCGACGATCTCGCGGATGACCTTGCCGCCCGAACCGATGACGTCGCGGATCTTGTCGGTCGGGATGTGCATGACCTCGATGCGCGGCGCGAACTCGCCGAGTTCGGGGCGGGCGCCGGTCAGAGCATGGGACATCTCGCCGAGGATATGCAGGCGACCGTCCTTGGCCTGGCCAAGGGCGATCTTCATGATCTCCTCGGTGATGCCGTCGATCTTGATGTCCATCTGCAGCGAGGTGATGCCGCCTTCGGTGCCGGCAACCTTGAAGTCCATGTCGCCGAGGTGATCCTCGTCGCCCAAGATGTCGGAGAGCACGGCGAAGCGCTCGCCTTCCTTGATCAGGCCCATGGCGATACCGGCCACCGGCTTGGCCAGCGGCACGCCGGCATCCATCAGCGCCAGCGAGGTGCCGCAGACGGTAGCCATCGAGGACGAGCCGTTGGACTCGGTGATCTCCGAGACCACGCGCAGCGTGTAGGGGAACTGGTCGGCGGAGGGCAGCATCGGACGGATGGCGCGCCAGGCGAGCTTGCCATGGCCGATTTCGCGGCGGCCCGGCGAACCCATGCGGCCGGTCTCACCGACGGAGTAGGGAGGGAAGTTGTAGTGAAGGAGGAATTTCTCCTTGTACATGCCGGTCAGGGAATCGACGTACTGCTCATCCTCGCCGGTGCCGAGCGTGGCAACCACGAGCGCCTGGGTCTCGCCGCGGGTGAACAGCGCCGAACCATGGGTGCGCGGCAGGACGCCGACTTCGGAGACGATCTTGCGAACCGTGCTCAAGTCGCGGCCATCGATGCGCGCGCCGGTGTCGAGGATGTTCCAGCGAACGACCTTCGCCTGCAATTCCTTGAATACCGAGCCGATCTGTTCGGAGGTGTACTTTGCGTCCTCGCCTTCAGCCGGGGCAAACGCGGCCTTGACCTTCGCCTTGACAGCGTCGACGGCGGCGTAGCGCTTCTGCTTGTCGACGTTCTTGTAGGCATTGCTGAGCTCGTCGCCGACGATCTTCAGCATCTCGGCCTCAAGCGCCGAATAATCCGGCGCGGTGAAGTCGCGCGGCTCCTTGGCGGCAACTTCCGCCAGCTTGATGATGGCGTCGATGACCGGCTGGAAACCCTTGTGGCCGAACATGACAGCGCCGAGCATCAGCTCTTCGCCGAGTTCCTTGGCTTCCGACTCGACCATCAGCACGGCATCGGTGGTGCCGGCAACGATGAGGTCGAGCTTAGATTCCTGCATCTCGTCGACATGCGGGTTCAGCACATATTCGCCATTGATGTAGCCGACGCGCGCGCCGCCGATCGGGCCCATGAAGGGAACGCCCGACAGGGTCAGGGCCGCCGAGGTGGCGACGATCGACAGGATGTCCGGGTCATTTTCGAGATCGTGCTGGACGACGGTGACGACGATCTGCGTGTCGTTCTTGTAGCCGGCGGCGAAGAGCGGGCGGATCGGGCGGTCGATGAGACGGGAAACCAGCGTTTCCTTCTCGCTCGGACGGCCTTCGCGCTTGAAATAGCCGCCCGGGATCTTGCCGGCGGCATAGGTCTTTTCCTGGTAATTGACGGTCAGCGGAAAGAAGTCGAGACCGGGCTTGGGCTCCTTCATCGAAACGACGGTGGCGAGAACCTTGGTCTCGCCGTAGGTGGCGAGCACCGCGCCGTCGGCCTGGCGCGCGATCTTGCCGGTCTCCAGGATGAGCGGACGACCGCCCCATTCGATTTCCACTTTGTGGTGATTGAACATGTCTTGTCCTTAATAAGCGGAAAGGGCCGCGCCGTTTCACGGTGCGCGGATGCCCTTTGCCTGGCTTCCTTTCTCGGGCAGCCACGGGCAAGACAACGGGAAGCTCGGGTGATTTAGGCGCGACAAGCGCGCGCGAGCGTCCTGCAATCCTGCCCCATGACCGTCCATGGGCGGTTTCGAACGGCCCTTTGCACGCTCGAAACCGGGTCTGGCCAGCCTGTGCGACTGGCAGAATGCGCGACCGGCGGGCTCTCCGAAGAAAGCCCGCCGGTCAATTCGTCAACGGCGCAGACCGAGCTTCTCGATCAGTGTCTGATAGCGCGAGTCGTCCTTGCGCTTGAGATAATCAAGCAGGCTGCGGCGCTGGGACACGAGAGCGAGCAGACCACGGCGGGAATGGTTATCCTTCTTGTGGTCCTTGAAATGGTCGGTCAGGTTCTTGATGCGCTCGGAAAGGATGGCCACCTGGACTTCCGGAGACCCGGTATCGCCCTTGGCGGTTGCGAATTCACCCATCAATTCCTGTTTGCGCTCGGCAGTAATCGACATCGTGTTTTTCCTTATCTGTTTGAGGAAACGGGTCGCCCACAGCCGGGATGTCGTCCAGCAGGGGCCGTGCATGCAAAGCGTCAAGGCGCTATGCTGCGGCGCATATAGTGCAATTCCCAGAAAAACACCAGCCCAATTCACAAGCCGGCTTTTGAGGCTCAAATGACAGGTTTAAACCCGGTCAAAGCCATTTCTTCCATTTGAAGAATGCAATCAGCCCGACAGCGACGGCAGCCATGAACAGCAGAGACAAGGGATAGCCGTAGTACGCCTTCAGCTCCGGCATATTCCATGGCGAGCTGGCGGGGTCGAAGTTCATGCCCCAGATGCCGACCAGGAAGGTGAGCGGCATGAAGATGACCGAAACGATGGTGAGATAGGAGATGACGTCGTTGGTGCGGGCCTGGCTCAGCGACAGATGCATTTCGATCAGGCCGGTCAGCATGTCGCGCTGGGTCTCGACCAGCTCGATCAGCCTGAGCGAATGGTCGAGCGTATCGTTGAGGAAGACCTTGGTCTCGGCTGTGACATAGGCCACGTCGTTGCGGATCAGCGTTGCCAGCGCATCGCGCATGGGCCACAGCACGCCTTTCAAAATATTGGCATCGCGCCGCAATTCGTGCAGCTGCCGCATCTGGTGCTTGTGCGTCGAATGCAGCATCTGGTCCTCAATGCTGTCGACCAGGTCGCCGGCAGCCTCGATCGGCGGAAAATAGCTGTCGACGATGGCGTCGATCAGCGCATAGGCGAGATAGTCGGCGCCGCGCGTGCGCAACCGGTTCGGGGCCGAACTCTCAATGCGCTTGCGCACCGGATCGAACGGATCGCCCTCGCGCTCCTGGAAGGTGACGACGAAGTTCTCGCCGAGGAAGAGAGCGATCTGCTCGTAGCGATGCGACGTGACATCGTCGATCATGCGCATGACGACGAAGGCGTGGTCCTCGAAGAAGTCGACTTTCGGCCGCTGGCCGGTGTTGACGACGTCCTCCAGCGCCAGCGGATGCAGGCTGAAGATGCGGCCGATCTCCTCGATCAATTGGATGTTGGCAAGGCCGGTGCAGTCGAGCCAGATGACGGACCATTTCCGGCAACTGACCTCGACATCGTCGATGCTGGCGTTCTCGATGGTCTTGAACTTCTGCGGCGAGATCAAGGTCAGCCGCAGTTCGGAGCGCCGCGCCGCCGGATCGGCGATCAGCGTGCCGGGCGAGGCGCCAACCGGAGGCCGCCTCGTCTTCACCGGCGCCCGTTTTTTCACCACCTCGGCCTTTGCCATGCCCCCACCCGTCGAACCTGCTTGTCCTATACCGCCATGGCGATCAGACCGATCACCCGGCAAAGACCCGCTTGGGCTTGAACATGCCTTGCTCGATAGCCCCGATGGCGACGAGCTTGCCGCGCGCCGTCGCACAGGCTTCTTCCGCCTCCACCGGCGCGTCACGGCCACGAATGATGACCGGATTGCCGAGGCGGATCTTGGTCGCGGCATCGTCGCTGATCGCGATCTGCGGCAGGCAGTCGAGCGCCGCCGAGGTGTCGACGAGAAGCCCGTCGATGGCGCCGAAATCGATAGGCATCTCCACTGCGTCCGCAGCATCTGCCTCCGGATCCGGTTTATCGTCACCTTGCGCGCCGAAGCGCGCGGCCTCGAGTTCGGCGATGGTGACGAAGTCCTCTGGCGTAAACGGCTCGACCTCGACCCGGCGCAGTTCGCTGATATGGCCGAAGCAGCCGAGGTCGCGGCCCATGTCGCGGGCCAGCGAACGCACATAAGTGCCCTTGCCGCATTCGACCTCGAAAATCGTCTGGTCCGGCTTGTGCTCGACAATGTCGAGCCGGCCGATCTCGATCTCGCGCGGCGGTATGTCGACCGTCTCGCCTTCGCGGGCGAGGTCGTAGGCGCGTTCACCCGCAATCTTGATCGCGGAAAATTGCGGTGGCGTCTGCATAATGACGCCGGTGTATTTCGGCAGCAACACCCGGATATCGGCTTCCGATGGACGCTGATCGGCCTCTTTCGTCACCGGACCTTCGAGGTCATCGGTCGACCGCTCCTGTCCCCAGGCAACGGTGAAACGATAGATCTTGGCGCCGTCCTGCACGTAGGGCACGGTCTTGGTGGCCTCGCCGAGCGCGATCGGCAGCATGCCGGAGGCAAGAGGGTCGAGCGTGCCGGCATGGCCGGCCTTTTCGGCCTGGAACAGCCATTTGATCTTGGAGACGGCCTCGGTCGAGCCCATACCGACCGGCTTGTCCAGCACCACCCAGCCGGAGACCGGCCGGCCCTTCTTCTTGCCGCGACGCCCCATTATTCTTCTTCCTTGTTGTCGTCGCTATCCAGGTCGCGTGCCACTTCGGGTGACTTCAGCAGGTCGTTGATCCTAGCGAAATTGTCGAAGGACGTATCCAGCCGGAAACGGAACTCCGGCATGTACTTCATCTGCCGGAGCGCGCCGGAGACGCGGCCGCGCACGAACTTGGCATGCTTGTTCAGCGCTTCGATCACCGCGTCGGTATCCTTTGCGCCGAGCGGAGAAACGAAGGCTGTGGCGATCTTGAGATCCGGCGACATCCGCACTTCCGACACCGAAACGACGGTATTTTCAATCAACGGGTCGATGATGTCCCCGCGCTGCAGGGTTTCCGAGAGCGCATGGCGCACCTGTTCACCGACGCGCAACATGCGCTGGGATGGGCTTGATGTGGTGGAACGGGGCATTTTTCTCGATCCTGAAAGCGTGAGGCGCGGGATGGGACCGTGCCGCATGTCTCAAATGATTATTCTCAACAGGCTTGTGGTCAACAGGCTTGGGGCGGCGGTCTTTCGACCACCGCCCGATATCGACAAGTCACTCGACCTCAGAGTGTGCGGGTCACCATCTCGACGCGGAAGCACTCGATGACGTCGCCGACGCGCATGTCCTCGTAGTTCTGGAAGGCCATGCCGCACTCCTGGCCGCCCGGGACTTCCGAAACTTCGTCCTTGAAGCGCTTCAGGGTCTTCAGCGTGCCTTCGTGGATGACGACGTTGTCGCGGATCAAGCGTACGCCCGCACCACGCTCGACCTTGCCTTCGGTGACACGGCAGCCGGCGATCTTGCCGACCTTGGTGATGTCGAAGATCTCGAGGATCTCGGCATTGCCGATGAAGGTCTCGCGACGCTCCGGCGAGAGCAGGCCCGACAGAGCCGCCTTCACGTCATCCACGAGGTTGTAGATGATCGAATAATAGCGGATCTCGATGCCCGCGGCCGCGGCCGCGGCACGTGCCTGCACATTGGCGCGAACGTTGAAGCCGATGATCGCCGCGCCAGACGTTTCCGCCAGCGAGACGTCGCTTTCGGTGATGGCGCCGGCGCCGGAATGAACGATGCGCGCACGAACCTCGTCGGTCCCAAGCTTGTCGAGCGCGGCATTGATCGCCTCGATCGAACCCTGCACGTCGCCCTTGATGACCAGCGGGAATTCCTTCAGCCCGCTCGTCTGCAACTGCGACATCATCTGTTCGAGCGAGCCGCGCTGGCCGGCATGCCTGGCCACCGCCTTCTCGCGCGCCAGACGCTGGCGATATTCGGTGATCTCGCGGGCACGGGCCTCGTTGTTGACCACGGCGAAGCGGTCGCCGGCCTGCGGCGTTCCCTGAAGGCCGAGCACCTCGACCGGCATCGCCGGCGGTGCTTCCTTGATCTGCTCGCCGCGATCGTTGACCAGAGCGCGCACGCGGCCCCATTCATTGCCGGCGACGAGGATGTCGCCCGGCATCAGGGTGCCGGTCTGCACCAGAACGGTGGCGACGGGACCACGGCCCTTGTCGAGCTGCGCCTCGATGACGACGCCCTCGGCGGTACGGTCGGGGTTGGCCTTGAGGTCGAGGATTTCGGCCTGCAGCAGGATCGCCTCGAGCAACTTGTCGAGATTGGTGCCCTTGGTCGCCGAAACTTCGACGTCCAGCACTTCACCGCCCATGGATTCGACGAAGACCTCATGGCGCAACAGCTCGGAACGCACCTTCTGCGGATCGGCGTCGTGCTTGTCGATCTTGTTGATCGCCACGATGATCGGGACGCCGGCCGCCTTGGCATGGCTGATCGATTCGATGGTCTGCGGCATGACGCTGTCGTCGGCCGCGACCACCAGGATGGCGATGTCGGTCGCCTGGGCGCCACGGGCGCGCATCGCCGTGAAGGCGGCGTGGCCGGGCGTGTCGATGAAGGTGATCTTCTGACCGTTCTTCTCGACCTGATAGGCGCCGATATGCTGGGTGATGCCGCCGGCCTCGCCGGAAACGACATTGGCATTGCGGATCGCATCGAGCAGCGAGGTCTTGCCGTGGTCGACGTGGCCCATGATGGTCACGACCGGCGGACGCGACACCAGGTCCTCGGCATTGTCGGCGATGTTGAACAGGCCTTCCTCGATGTCGGACTCGGCAACGCGGCGGACCGTATGACCGAATTCGGTGGCGACCAGTTCGGCCGTGTCGGCGTCGATGACGTCGCCTGGCTTCAGGATCTGGCCCTGCTTCATGAAATACTTGACCAGGTCGACAGCACGCTCCGACATGCGCTGCGCCAGTTCCTGGATGGTGATGGTCTCGGGCAGGATCACTTCGCGCATGACCTTCTCGCGCGGCTCGTTGTGCATCGCGCGCTTGAATTTTTCCTGGCGGCGACGCATCGACGACAGCGAACGAGCCCGGGCATCCTCGTCGGACAGCGCGGAGTTCAGTGTCAGCTTGCCACGGCGGCGGTCTTCCTCGCTCTTGGTGGGCTTTGCCGGGCGCGCCACTTCGGGCGTGACCAGGCGGCGCACCGGCGCGCCGGCGGTCGCCCGCTTCGGCTTGACCTCTTCCTCCTCGTCGGCGGTCGCCAACTCGGCGGCTTGCGGTGCGCGGCGGCGCGCCTCTTCCTCGGCGCGGCGGCGCGATTCGGCCTCGGTCTGCAACCGTGCCTCTTCCTCGGCCTGGCGGCGCGCGGAGTCCTCGCGTTCGCGCTTGCGGCGCTCTTCGTCCTCGGCGCGGCGCTTGGCGTCCTCGGCGGCCCGCTGACGGTCTTCGACCTCGCGGACCTTCGAGCCCTCGAGCGCCCTGCGGCGCGCTTCCATCTCGCTGCGCGACAATTCGTTCAGCACCATGCCGCTGCGCTCGACCGGAGCCGGCGGCGGAGGTGGCGCCTTGGGCGCTTCCTGGACGACAGGCGCCGCCACGACCGCCGGCTTCGGCGTGAAGACGGGCGCAGGCGGAGCCGCGGCCGGCTCCGGCTTGTCGCCGGGCAGCGAGAACTTGCGCTTCTTAGTCTCGACCACGACCGACTTGGTACGGCCGTGCGAGAAGTTCTGGCGCACGGTGCCCTGTTCCATGCCGGGGCGCTTCAGCGTCAAGGTCTTCTTCGGTGTAACACTCAACGTCTTGTCGTCGCCCGATTTCGTATCGCTCATTCCATATCCTCTGCGGCATCATCTTCGTCAGCAACGGCCGCAAGCATTGCAAGATCGTCCGGGGTACCGCCCCGATATCGGTCGAGCGCAACCATGCGCTTCTGGACCGCCTTACCCGCGTCTCCCGCGAGGACGGCAGCATGTATCACATTTGTACCCCCCAATGCCAAGCTCAACTCGGCCTCGGAGAAAAGTTTGTAGGCAAGGATGGAGGGGCCGCCGATATGGACGGTCGCCCGCCGCGCCTGGCTGATCTTGCGCACGCCATCCTCGGACGCTTCGGTCGCGTGGAGCACGAAAAGCGCCAGTCCGCCGCGCACCGCGCTCTCGACCTTGGTAGCGCCTAGCGAAATCGCGCCTGCCTTGCGGGCAAGACCCAGCATACCGAGGGCGGATCTGGAAAGCAGCCCGTCGACCATGCCGCCGAGATCGGGCGGCACGACCACCTGTGCCTTGAAGGCGCGGGCAAAAAGGTTCTTGGCCGCCGCCTTCTCGATATGTAGGCGGTCCGCACTCACCCAGCAACCACGGCCGGGCAGATTTCTCTTGAGATCGGGAACGACGGCCGAATCCGGGCCGACGACGAACCGGATCAGTTTATCCGGTTCGGCCTGTTTGCGGGTGACGATGCAGGTGCGATCGTTCATCTCGTCCAAGGGCGGGTTGTGTGCGATGCGGTTTCACCTCACGCACCAACGGCTTCGTCGGCCGTTTCTTCTTCGGCCGCAAGCTCGTCTTCGGTGATCCAGCCGGCCTTGAGGCGAGCGGCCAGAACCATCTGCTCGGCATCGGCGCGCGAAACGCCGTGATTGGCCAGCACGCCGGGATAGACCTTGGTCTCGCCGTCCTTGCGTTCCTTCCAGCCGGTGAGGTCGTCGGCGGCATAGCCGGCGAAATCCTCGATCGTCTTCACGCCATCCTCGCCGAGCGTCACCATCATGGCGGTGGTGACGCCGGGGAGTTCGCGCAGATCATCCGAAACGCCCAGCGCCTTGCGCTTCTCGTCGTGCTCGGCCTCGATCTTCTCCAGATATTCGCGGGCGCGGGTCTGGATTTCCGAGGCTGTATCCTCATCGAAGCCGTCGATCGAGGCGATCTCGCCGGCATCGACATAGGCGACTTCCTCGACGCTGGTGAAGCCTTCCGAGGCCAGCACCTGGCCGACCATCTCGTCGACATCGAGGGCTTCCATGAACAGCGCCGAGCGCTCGACGAATTCCTTCTGGCGGCGCTCGGATTCCTCGGCCTCGGTCAGGATGTCGATGTCCCAGCCGGTGAGCTGCGAGGCAAGGCGCACATTCTGGCCGCGGCGGCCGATGGCCAGCGACAGCTGATCGTCGGGAACCACCACTTCGATACGCTCCGCATCCTCGTCGAGCACGACCTTGGCGACTTCCGCCGGCTGCAGCGCATTGACGATGAAGGAGGCCGCCGAAGGCGACCACGGAATGATGTCGATCTTCTCGCCCTGCAATTCGCCGACGACGGCCTGGACGCGGCTGCCGCGCATACCGACGCAGGCGCCGACCGGATCGATCGAGCTGTCACGCGAAATGACGGCGATCTTGGCGCGCGAGCCCGGGTCGCGGGCGACCGACTTGATCTCGATGATGCCGTCATAGATCTCCGGCACTTCCATGGTGAAGAGTTTGGCCATGAACTGCGGATGGGTGCGCGACAGGAATATCTGCGGGCCGCGCTGCTCGCGCCGCACGTCGTAGACATAGGCACGCACGCGATCGCCATATTTGTAGTTTTCGCGCGGGATCAGCTCGTCGCGGCGGATGATCGCCTCGCCACGGCCGAGATCGACGATGACGTTCCCATATTCGACGCGCTTGACCGTGCCGTTGACGATCTCGCCGATGCGGTCTTTGTATTCGTCATACTGGCGGTCACGCTCGGCCTCGCGCACCTTCTGCACGATGACCTGCTTGGCAGACTGGGCGGCGATGCGGCCGAAATCCATCGGCGGCAGCAGTTCGGCGATGAAATCGCCAAGCTGGGCGTCAGGATTGCGCTCACGCGCCGAGGAAATGGCGATCTGGGTCGCGTAATCGTCGACCTTCTCGACCACTTCCATCAGCCGCTGCAGCTTCATCTCGCCGGTGTTCGGGTTGATGTCGGCGCGAATGTTGGTCTCCTGGCCATAACGCGAACGCGCCGCCTTCTGGATCGCATCGGCCATGGCGGCGATGACGATCGACTTGTCGATCGACTTCTCACGCGCGACCGCATCGGCGATCTGCAGCAGTTCAAGTCTGTTGGCGCTTACAACCATGTTCTTTCTCCCGAGCCTGTTCGCCGGACCTTTGCGCCCGGCAGCTCAATCAAATTTCCTGTTCGTGTTCTTCCGTGGCGTCCGGTTCCGTACCCTCGGACACATCGTCGTCCGGTTCACCGCGGCGTCTCTTGGCTTCCTTGCGCTCCCTGTTGTCCCTGGACAACGCTTCGCGAATGAGGTCGTCGGTCAGGATCAGCCTGACATCGGCAATGGCATCGTAGGGCACGCGCACCGTCGGCTCCTCGCCATACGCCGCCTTGTCGCGCTCGATCAGCACGTCGTTCTCACCGGCTTCGGCGATCTTGCCCTTGAAGCGCTTGCGGTCGGCGACGACGACCGATGTTTCCATCTTCACCAGATGACCGGTCCAGGTCACGAAATCCGATTTACGCACCAGAGGCCGATCGATGCCGGGCGAAGAGACTTCGAGGTGATAGGCCTTTTCGATCGGATCATCGACGTCGAGCGCCGGCGACACCGCGCGGCTGACCTCTTCGCAATCCTCGACGGTCATGGTGCCGTCCTCACGCTCGGCCATGATCTGCAGCGTCAGCCCGTTCTGGCCGGACAGATGCACGCGCACGAGGCGAAAGCCGATGCCGCGCAGCACCGGCTGGACGATCAGCGCAATGCGCGCATCGATGCCGCTTTCGCGGATGATGCGATCGTCACCTTCGTTTGCCGTTCCAGTCATCGTTGCCTATCGTTGGTCTCGAACCTATCGGCAGGTAATAAAAAAGAGCGGGACCGGGTGGACCCACTCTTCGTCATACCGACCAAGAATTTGAGGCTGATATAAACGAACACGGTTCGTGTTTCAAGTCCGCAGTCCCGGCCGGACGAAAGCCTGTGGGTTCAGGGTTGTTCCAGGCGCATGGCCGCCATGCGGCAATCCGCCTGTGAGAGCCGGCGGCGCGCTCTTATTTATTAGCCATCAAACGAATTGAATTGGCGCGCTGGCGCGCGAAAGGACAAGACCATGAGCAACCGCAGGATATTCTCCGCCTTGGGCGATCTGTTCACCACATTCGGCAGCGCCGTTGCCGCGTCTCGCGCCGTGGAAGCCGGGCGCAAGCCCAGAGCCGACGACCTGCGCAATCTCGGCATGGATCCGGCCGTATTCAACAGGATCGGTCGTTTCTGACTCCAACAGGCATTCGACCCCGTCCTCCCGGCAGGTTGCCGGTTGGGCGGACCTAGGTCCTGACGAAAGTCAGATAGGCCGGCCGGCGCCCCTCGCGAATGGCCTTTGCCTCATAGCGCGTGCCGGGCCAGCCCTCATAGGAGCGATGCCAGTCCGCCGCTTCCGCAGCCTGCCATGCGAAAGCGCCATGCGCCCGGCAATGCAGCAAGGTCCAGTTCACATAAGTGTCGATGTCGGACGCAAAGCGGAATTTCGAGCCGGGTTTCAGGACGCGTGCGAAACGATCGAGATTGACCGGACTGACGAAACGCCGCTTCCAGTGTTTTTTCTTTGGCCAGGGATCGGGATAGAGAAGATCGATGCCGTCGAGCGAGGCCGGCGGCAACCAGTCAAGCAACTGGGTGGCGTCGTCGTCGTAGACCCTGAGATTGGCCAGCGGCGCTGCCCGCACCGCCATCATCATCTTGGCCATGCCGTTGACGAAGGGCTCGACGCCTATGAAGCCTGTCGCGGGCGCCTCGATGGCGCGATGCAGGAGATGTTCACCGCCGCCAAAGCCGATCTCGAGCCGAACCGCCGAAACCTCTGCTGCAAACAGGACGCGCAGGTCTGGCGGTGCCTCGGCCGTCAGATCGAGCCGGTATTTGCCAAGCCCGCTTTCCAGCGCCGCGGCCTGCTGCGGGCGCACGGGCTTGCCGCGCCGGCGACCGAAGAAGGCTTCGGTCATGCGGCTTGGCCTGTCCGCGTCACTCATCGACTGGCGCCAGTCCTGCCGCCGCCCTCAGGCCGCGACAGCATCCTTGAGCGCCTTGGCCAGATCGGTCCTTTCCCAGGAGAAAGACCCGTCACGGCCAGCCTTGCGGCCGAAATGGCCGTAAGACGACGTCTTGGCGTAGATCGGCTTGTTGAGGTCGAGATGACGGCGGATGCCTGACGGCGACAGGTCCATCACGCTGCGCAGCGCGTCCTCGAGCTTTGCCTCGTCGACCTTGCCGGTGCCGTGCAGGTCGACATAGACCGATAGCGGCTGGGCGACACCGATGGCGTAGGAAAGCTGGATGGTGCAGCGATCGGCGAGCTTCGCCGCCACGACATTCTTGGCCAGGTAGCGCGCCGCATAGGCAGCCGACCGGTCGACCTTGGTGGTATCCTTGCCGGAAAAGGCGCCGCCGCCATGGGGGGCTGCGCCACCATAGGTGTCGACGATGATCTTGCGGCCGGTCAGGCCGGCATCACCATCCGGACCGCCGATGACGAAC
Source organism: Mesorhizobium australicum WSM2073 (assembly GCF_000230995.2). Classification (NCBI taxonomy): domain Bacteria; kingdom Pseudomonadati; phylum Pseudomonadota; class Alphaproteobacteria; order Hyphomicrobiales; family Phyllobacteriaceae; genus Mesorhizobium; species Mesorhizobium australicum. The sequence continues at coordinate 27,118 of NC_019973.1, forward strand.
TTGCCGGTCGGGTTGATGTACCACATGCAATCGTCAGCGATCTTGAGGTCGCCCAATGCCTCGCGGATATAAGGTTCCACCACCTTGCGGACCTTCTTGGAATCCCAGCTTGAATCCAGATGCTGGGTCGACAGGACGATCTGCGTCGCCTCGGCGGCCTTGCCGTCGACATAGCGGACTGTGACCTGGCTTTTCGCGTCCGGCCCGAGCTTGCCGGCCTCGCCGTTGTTTTCGTGGCGGGCCGCTGCCAGAAGTTCGAGAATCTTGTGGCTGTAGTAGATCGGCGCTGGCATCAGGTCCGGCGTCTCGCGGCAGGCATAGCCGAACATGATGCCCTGGTCGCCGGCACCTTCCTCGCCCTGACGGTCGGCGGCATTGTCGACGCCCTGGCCGATATCAGGCGACTGGCCATGCAGCAGGACCTCGATCTTGGCCGTCTTCCAGTGAAAGCCAGCCTGCTCGTAGCCGATCTCACGGATCGCCTTGCGGGCGACGGATTTGAACTTCGCCGGGTTGACGACGGGGTGGCCCGCGGCATCCTTGAGGATGTTGCCGGCCTTGTCCTTCTTCAACAACGTCTCGGGAACGCGCACTTCACCGGCGATGACGACCCGGTTGGTGGTCGCGAGCGTCTCGCAGGCGACACGGACTTTCCATGGGTCCATGCCGGTCTTCTTGGCTTCACGATAGACCAGATCGACGATTTCGTCGGAGATGCGGTCACAGACTTTGTCGGGATGGCCCTCGGCTACGGATTCCGAGGTAAAGAAGTAGTTCTGCCGCGTCACGGGTGTCCCCTCTTGAAAAACGATCGGCAGGCTGCCGATTTTGGCGCGCCACGTGTTAGCGGGGCAAAGCGCTGCTCGTCAAGCGCTGCCGCGGCTCTGGCCTGAATGTCGGAGGCGATATCTTGTGCCACCGGCGGCGCATGCCGCCGGCGCAAAGCGCATTGCGGATCAGTCGGGATCGTCCTCGGCGAGCGATTTCACCAGGTCAATGATCCTGCGGCGTACCTTGACGTCGGCGATCTTGACAAAGGCCCGGTTGAGCTGAAGTCCTTCGGGACTGCCGCAGAACTCGACAGCGAAAGCCATCGAACTATCCTCGGCAAAGCCGCGGTTGGCGGTCAATTCCTGGCCTGGCGCATCCTCGAAAAAGAAGGCGACGGGGACGCCGAGTATGGAGGCAATCGCCTGCAGGCGGCTGGCACCGACGCGATTGGTGCCCTTTTCATATTTCTGGATTTGTTGGAACGTGATGCCGAGATTCTCGCCCAGCTTTTCCTGGCTCATTCCGAGCATATTGCGGCGAAGCCGGACCCGGCTTCCCACGTGAATATCGATGGGATTGGGTTTCTTCTTGTTTTCTTCTGTCATTTTTTCCTCGCCGAATTTTTTCGGCTTTGTGATTTTTTCCTGCCCAAAGAAAGCCGGAGGCGACTGCCCCAACAGAACGATCCACCAGCTTCGAGAAATTTTCAGGCGGTACAGTATGAGTTTCTAATGTGCCAGCTGTCAATTCACCCGTAGCTTTTGCCTTACGTTCAACAGCCCCCCTACAAGCGCAAACAGCAACATGATCAGCATTCCGTTAATGCGCCGCTGGCTGGACGAAATGACCGTCTGTGCGGAAACAGGCACCTTCACATCGATGGCTCCGCGCGCGTCGATCGCAAGGGCGTCGACGACGCGGCCACGGGCGTCGACCACGGCCGAGATGCCGTTGTTGGCAGCACGCAACAAGGGCAATCCATTCTCCACCGCGCGAATCTGGGCCTGCCTGAAATGCTGATACGGTCCCGGCGTGTCGCCGAACCATGCATCGTTGGTAACGTTCACAATAAGCTGCGCTGACGTAGCGTCAACTGCCACCAGATCGGGAAAGATCACCTCATAACAGATAAATGGCAGGGCACGAATGCCGCCCGGAAGCGTGATGGCATGACGCTCGTTGCCGGCCGTGAACGTCAGCGGCCCGGCGACGAGCTGTTCGATGCCGAAACGAGCGAGCAGGTCGGCGAAAGGCAGGTACTCGCCGAACGGCACCAGATGAACCTTGTCCACGGCGTCGGCGATCTCGCCCTTGTCGTTGATCGCCACCACGGAGTTGTAGTAGCGGCTGTCGGCGCTGGCCGCCGAGCCGCCCTCCTCACGCACGACGCCGGCGATCAGCATCTGGCCGTCGCCCAGCATGTCGCCCAGCGCCGTCAAGGCGTCAGGGCGCTCCGTGAAAAGGAACGGTACCGAGGTTTCCGGCCAGAGAATCAATTGCGGTTTTTCGTGACCTGGGTCCGGTGCCTTTGCGGAGAGGCCCAGCAAGGTGGCGAAGATGCGGTCGCGCACCGAGGCATCCCATTTTTCCGACAGATCCACGGCCGGCTGGACGATGCGGACATCGAGACTGCGCGTCGCCGGCTTTTCGGGGGCGTTGAGCCTGACATAGCCAAAGCCGACATGGGCGGCGGCGAGCACGACAAACAGCGCGGCGCCCAGCCGAAGATGCCGACGCGCCGCCAGCAGCGCCGGCAGCGCGAAAAGGAAAACCGCGAGCGCGTTCATGCCGATCATGCCGGTCACCGAGACGCTCTGCATCAAAAGCGGCACTGGCATCGCCGCGTAGCCGATGGCGTTCCAGGGGAAACCGGTGAACAGGAAGCCGCGCAGCCACTCCGCCAGCGCAAAACCGAAGGCAAGGGCAGCGATACGGCCGATATCGCTGCTCCACAGGAGCCGCGCGACCACCGTTGCGAAGCCGTAGAAAAATGCGAGCGCGAAGGGAATGCCGACCACCGCGAACGGCAGCGCCCAGGCAAAGTCGTCGGCCTCGACCAGCAGCGCCGAGCCGATCCACCAAAGGCCGGCGAGGAAATAACCGAAGCCGAACCACCAGCCGACGGCGAAAGCCGGCCGCAGGCGCCGCAACAGGCTGCCCGAGGCTTCGCCGGTCGCGCCATCGAGCAGCCAGACCAGCAGCGGAAACGAAATGAAACAGGCGGCAAAGAAATCGTAAGGCGCCTGGCCCAGAACCGTCAGCGCCCCAGCGAAAAACGCCACAAGCGAACGCCGCCAACCCCAAAGCAGAATTATCCGGCCGGCAAGGCGCTCCATGCGTATTTCCGTCGCGCGAATCAGGAGCTAAGATTTATCAGGCCGCGCCGCGCGCTCCAAACGCCGGCGTGATTACCCGGCCGCTCTCTACCGGTGCCAGCCTTCGATGCGCAGGCCCCCCAACCGCTCGGCCTCTTCACGAGAAACAGAACCCATCGGTTGCGTGAACGTCCAGACATGGCCCTCGGGATCGCGCGCCCGATACTGGCGTTCGCCGTAGAACTGGTCGGCCGGCTCCTGGATTATTGCAGCACCGGCCGCGCGGGCCTGCTCGCAATGCGCATCCAGGCCGTCTTTCAACCTGACATAGACCGATTGCGTGTTCTTGCCCTGGACCGACGCGGGGCTCGCGACATGATCGGCCCATTCAGAATCGACAATGAGGTAGCAATCGCCGAACCGCATTTCGGCGTGGACCAGCTTTCCCTCGGCATTGCTGACCACCATGCTGCGCTCGAAGCCAAAGGCTGCTTCAAGCCAATCCAGGGCAGAGCGTGGATCTTTGTAAAACACGCGGGAGCCGAGGACCGAGTGCTTGAACGGATCCTCGATCGTCATGCAACAGCAGGCTTTCAGGCCTGTTCGGTGCGCGCCGTGACCCGCCGGCGGCGTTCGCCCTTCTGGCTCTGCACGATGCGCACGCGCTTGACGCGGCGCGGATCGGCGTCCAGCACATGGAATTCGAAGCCGGGAATGGCCTGCACCACCTCGCCGCGCGCCGGCACGCGGCCGAGCGTGTTGAAGATCATGCCGCCAATGGTGTCGACATACTCGCCGTGTTCACCGGCGGCGAAATCCTCGCCGATCATCTTGGCGACCTCGTCGATCTCGGCCTTGCCATCGACGATAAACACGCCGTCGCCGGTCTGGGTGATCATCGGCTCGTCGTCGTCGTGCTCGTCCTCGATGTCGCCAACCACCATCTCGACGATGTCCTCGAGCGAGACGAGGCCGTCCGTGCCGCCATATTCATCGATGACCAGGGCCATCTGCGTGCGCGTCGTCTGCATGCGGCCCATCAAGTCGGACGCAAGCATCGACGGTGGCACGAACAGGACCTGCCGGATCAGGTTGAGCTCTCCGATGGTGCGCGCGAGGTCGACCTGGGCAAGATCGAGAACCGTGGCGACAGGCGTTTTGCGGGTTGCACGGCCCTTCCTGACGCGCGCCAGCTTGGTGATATGGGCCAGCACGTCGCGGATATGGACCATGCCGCGCGGGTCGTCGAGCGTCTCGGAATAGACCGGCATGCGGGAATGGCCGGATTGTTCGAACATGCCAAGCAAGTCACCGAGCGACGTGGCGATCTCGACCGCCTCGATATCGGCGCGCGGCACCATGACGTCCTCGACGCGCACCTCGCGCAGGCGCAGGATGTTGTTGAGCATGGCGCGCTCGCCAGGCGAGAAGGATTCGACATCGCTCGTCGTCTCGGCGAGCGCGCCGGCGATCTCTTCGCGCAGGCTGGTGCCGTTGCGTTGCCGGAACAGGCCCAGCACGCGGTTGAACAGGGAGGGGCCGGCAGGCGACGGCTCGATGGCCGCGCTGCCAGTGTTGGCAACACCAGGGGTGACGGTACTCGGACCTGATCCCTCTTCCGACGTATCGGAAGCCTTGATCGCACTGCCGACATCGGGGCGGGCGGCAGTCTCTGGTTTGTCGTTCATCGTCGTCCGGTCAATTGGTCGTTTTTAGTTACGCGTAGGGATCGGGAATGGCAAGCCTTGCCAGCGCGGCGCGCTCGATGGCTTCCATCTCCTCGGCCTCCGCGTCGGTCTCGTGATCATGGCCCATGAGATGCAGCAGGCCATGGATGACGAGATGGCAGATATGGTTCTCCAGCGGCTTGTCTTCCAGTGCCGCCTCGCGCGCCACCGTCTCGGCGGCAAGCACGATGTCGCCGAGCATCGGCGGCAGCGGGCCGCCTTTTGCCGGCGGAAAAGCCGGGAAAGACAAGACGTTGGTGGGCTTGTCCTTGCCGCGCCAGCCGGCATTCAACGTACGGACATGGGCGTCGTCGGAAAAAACAATGCTGAGTTCGGAATGACCCGCCGCACCGGTCTCGGCAAAGGCGGCGTCAACCGCGCGATCGACCAGCCGCGTCAGGCTTGCTTCATCGGGCCAGTCGCCCGCTTCAACCGATATATCGATCTCGACGGGAACCGGGAGGCTCCCGCCGCCGGATGTGTTGTCATCAGGCATGAGGCCGCATCGTCAAGATCAATTCTCGGCACCGAGGCCACGAGCCAGCTTGGCGTCCCGGTCATAGGCCCTGACGATTTCCGCCACCAGCGGATGGCGAACGACGTCGACATCGTTGAAGCGTACGGTTACCGCGCCTGCCACACCGTCGAGGACACGCAAGGCTTCGACCAGGCCCGACTTGGTGCTCGGAGGAAGGTCGATCTGTGTCGGATCGCCAGTGACGATCATGCGCGAGTTCTCGCCGAGACGGGTGAGAAACATCTTCATCTGCATCGGCGTGGTGTTCTGAGCCTCGTCGAGAATGACGGCGGCGTGCGCCAGCGTGCGGCCGCGCATGAAGGCGAGCGGCGCGATTTCGATTACTTCGGCGGCAATGGCGCGCTCGACCTTGTCGGCCGGCATCATGTCGTAGAGCGCGTCATAGAGCGGCCGCAGATAGGGATCGACCTTCTCCTTCATGTCGCCCGGCAGGAAGCCCAGCCGTTCGCCCGCCTCGACAGCCGGTCGCGATAAAATGATGCGCTCGACCATGCCGCGTTCCAGCAGCATCGCCGCATGCGCCACCGCCAGATAGGTCTTGCCGGTGCCGGCCGGACCGATGCCAAACACCAGTTCCGACCGCTCCAGCGCCCGCATGTAAGCGTCCTGGTTCAGGGAGCGGGCATAGATGGTCTTCTTGCGGGTGGCGATCTGGGCGGCGGAGACCTTGCCCTTGCGCTCCAATGTCGGCAGCGTGAGCTGGTCGTCGGCGGCGATAGCCATGCGCACGGCCCCGTCGACATCGGACTGGCTGATATCGACGCCCTTCTGCAGGATGCCGTAGAGATTGTCCAAGGCGCGGCGCGCCTGTTCGGCGGCCGAAGCGGATCCCTTGATGGTCAGCTGGTTGCCGCGCGAGCGTATGTCGACGCCGAGCTTCTGCTCAAGCCGGGCCAGGTTTTCGTCGAACTGGCCGTAAAGGGCGCTGGCAAGCTTGTTGTTGTCGAAAGTCAAAACGATGTGCGCCATGTCAGAAGCCCCGGATGCCGGTACCGGGGGCAGATTCTTCAGCTCCGCTGCGCTCAACCGTCTCTCCTCATCTGCCGAGACCATCAGGCCAATTCGGCGAACAGGCTGTTGTAGCCCGTCTTCGTGATTCGCACCTTGATAATGTCACCGATTTCGCCGGCGTTTTCATCAACAATAACTGGCTGCAGCCAAGGCGAGCGGCCGACCTTCTGGCCAGCCTGACGACCGGGCTTCTCGATCAGCGTATCTATGGTGCTGCCGATCAAACTCAAGCCGAAATCCTGCTGTTGCTTCAACAGCAATGCCTGCAGGCGCTGCAAGCGGTCGTCCTTGACCGCTTCCGGCACGTGGTCGGACATCTCGGCGCCGGGCGTACCGGGACGCGGCGAATATTTGAACGAGAAGGCCGAGGCATAATTCACCTGGCGCACCAGATCCATGGTCGCCTCGAAATCGGCCTCCGTCTCGCCGGGGAAACCAACGATGAAATCGCCCGACAGCGCGATATCGGGGCGGGCGGCGCGGATGCGGTCGAGCAGCGCCAGATAGTCCTTGGCCGTATGCCTGCGGTTCATCGCCTTCAAAATGCGATCCGACCCGGATTGCACCGGCAGGTGCAGATAGGGCATCAGTGCGGCCAAGTCGCGGTGCGCGGCGATCAATTCGTCGTCCATGTCGCGCGGATGGCTGGTGGTGTAGCGCAGCCGCGCCAGGCCGGGGATTTCGGCCAGCCGGAACAGCAGACGGCCAAGACCCCATTCCGCGGTCTTGCCCCCTTTGGTCTCGCCCTGGCCATGCCACGCGTTGACGTTCTGGCCGAGCAGCGTCACCTCGCGCACCCCGGCCTCGGCCAAGCGCTCGGCCTCGGCGACGATCTGCGCCACCGGCCGCGACACTTCCGAGCCTCTCGTATAGGGCACGACGCAGAAGGTGCAGAACTTGTCGCAGCCTTCCTGGACGGTGAGGAAGGCGGTGACGCCGCGCTTGATCACCTCGGCACGCTTGGGCTGCGGCAGATGCTCGAACTTGTCCTCGATGGCGTACTCGGTTTCGACGATCTTTTCGCCGCCGCGAACCCGTGCCAGCACGTCGGGGAGACGGTGATAGGTCTGCGGACCGATGACCAGGTCGACGGCCGGCGAACGCCGGATGATCTCGGCGCCCTCGGCCTGCGCCACGCAGCCGGCGACGCCGATCAGCATCTCGCGGCCGGCACTTGCGCGTTCCGCCTTCATGTCGCGGATGCGGCCAAGTTCGGAATAGACCTTTTCGGCGGCTTTTTCCCTGATATGGCAGGTGTTGAGCAGCACCAGATCGGCCTCGCCGATGGCATCGGTCGCCGTATAACCGTCAGCGACCAGCGCATCGGTCATGCGCTGTGAATCATAGACGTTCATCTGGCAGCCATAGGTCTTGACGAAGACCTTCTTGGCTGCCGTGGCGTTCGCCGCCGGCTGTCCGGCCGCAGTGCCGATGTCGTCGCTTTCAATCGTGTTCAAGTCCATCCGGCGGCTTCTAACGCCTTTCCGTGACAAAAAACAGACGATTCTGCCTTGGGGCCGCTGGGTTCAGCGGCTCGGGAGCGGATCGGTAAGGGCCGCCTGCATCATCTCGCGCACCCGGCCTTCCATCAGCTTGGCCGTTTCCTTGCGGTTGGAACCCTTGGCAAAGGCGATCGGTTCGCCGAAATGCACCTCGACGTCGAGCGCGCCCTCGGCCATCAGCACCTTGAGATGCGGCATCAGGTCCTCATCGCCGATCCAGGCTGCGATCGGGCGGTGGCGGCGGCCGAGCGGTACGCCGTGCAGGCGCGTATAGGCGATCGCAACGGGCTGGATGAAGACCTGCTCGGCCGCGCCTTCGGAAATGGCCATCGAGGCGGCGCCGAACAGGGTGCTTTTGAAGGGCAGGACGACATTGCCGTCACCGGTCGAGCCCTCGGCGAACAGCACCATGGCATCGCCCTTGGCCATGCGTCTGGCGATCTCGCTGGCCTGATCGCCAGACGAACGCTTGCGTTCGCGCTCGATGAAAACAGTGCGCTGCAGTTTCGACAGCATGCCGATCAGCGGCCAGCCTTCCATGTCGGCTCGGGCGATGAATTTCACATCGGCAAAGGAGCCCAGCACCATGATGTCGGTCCAGGAGATGTGGTTCGAGGCAACCAGCAAGGGGCGTTTGTCGGACAGTGCCCCCCTGACATGGATACGCATGCCGAGCGCCCGGATGATCAGCCGGTGCCAGATTTTGAGGATGAAAGTTTCCGGCCACCAACCGGTCTTCATCGACAGGATCTGCAGCGGCACGAAAACCAGCGACCCAGCGACGACGAGGCCCAGCGCCAGGAAAATCCTGATTTTCTTGATCATCGCCCTACCATTACAGCGCCGCGCGTCCTCTTGGACGCGCAAAGGACGCTGTAACACCTTAATTCTGGCGCATGATCCTCTCCGAAATCGGATTCGATTTTCGGGATCATGCGGTCCCTGGCTAGCGAAGATCGCGGCGCATGACAAGCGCCCCAGTCGGCCCGCGATCGGGCGACTTGTAGTAATCCGGACGCTTGCCGACTTCCCGAAAACCCAACCGACGATAGAGAGCGATCGCCGCGGCATTGGTCTCATCGACCTCGAGGAACAAGGCTTCGGCGCGCTGCGAATGCAATTCGCGCAGCACTGCGTCCATCAACTGCCAGCCCAGGCCCTGGCGACGATGCGACCGTGCCACCGCGACGGTCAGGATTTCACCCTCGCCCGCGGCCAGCCGGGCGAGGACGAAGCCGACAGGCGGCTTGGCGCCCTGCCCGGTTTCGCGCGCGGCATAACCGAACACGGTGTCCTGTTCGAGCAAGGCGGCGAACTCACCATCGGTCCAGGGGCGGACAAAATCCTCGCGGTGCAGCAGCGAGACCGCGGCGCTGTCGGTGATCCTGAGCGGCTCGAGCGCGTAGTCGCGGCGACGTGGTTGAAGAAAAGGTATGCGCATCAATTCTCGTTTTCTCGTCTGACCATGGTCTCTGGGCGAACGGGACCGTTTGTCCGCGAAAGCCGGCTTCCACTTTTCGGGATCATGGTCTTTGCCTCGATAGTATAAACCCGGCCTGCGGCTTGGCATCGGCACCGCGCAGATAAAGCGGCTTCGGCCTTTCGCCCTGCCCCTTTGCGGCAGCCAGCCGGGCGTAGGTGAGAATGTCGGCGGTGGCCGCCCGAGGCCCGATGTCGAAGGTACGGCCGGCCGCGTCAGCGATCAGCGTCGCTGCCGTGCCGGCGAGCACCGCGGAACGTTCCGACGCCATCGTCACCGCATCCGCAAGCGTGGCCACGGCCGGACCGTAAGTCAACACTGACATTTCATCGTACAGTGCGGCATGGATTTCCTCGCGGCCGGCATCAAGCGCCGCCAGCACGGCGCGGCCAGGAAAGGCACTGGCCGCCTCGGCGGCCAGTGCCTCGAGGGTCGTCACCCCGATTGCCGGCAGCTTGAGCGCCAGCGCCAGGCCACGCGCCGTCGACACGCCGACGCGCAGGCCGGTGAAGGAACCCGGACCGACAGAGACGGCAATGGCGCCAAGTCCGGCGTAGTCGGTCGCGGCGGTCTTCAACGCGTCAGCGATGACGGCCATCAGGTGCTCGGCATGACCCTTGCCCAGATCAAGCACCGAGCGGCCAAGCTCCAGCCCAGCCGCCGCGTCGTAGACGCAGGCGGCGCAGAGGCTGGCGGCACAGTCGATGGCGAGAACTTTCATGAAACGACCGGTTCGAGAAACAATTCCCTGTGCCCGCCATGGCGCGCAACCGCAAGTGTGTAGTGCATAATTTGTTAAGCGGCTTCGGTTTGGCCCGGCAGAAGAGGTTATGCCGCCGGCCCTATGCGCAGCATGTGATTGTCCCAGACATAGTCCGGTTCCGTCCGCGTGGCACCACCGCCCTCGATGATCTCGCCGGCGCCCGTGGTGGCCATGAAACCTGCCCCGTCGGGCGCCACGCCGCAGACCTCGACCAGCGCGCTGGAGGAGACGATCCGGCCGCTGCCCGCATCGATCACGACAAGCGAATTGCCTTCCGGCGAGGAGACGGCGACGGTGCCGGCACCAGGATTGGCGGCGACCGAGCCGATATAGTTGCGGAAACCGGACAGCACATCCCGCGGCATGTCGAGCAATGCCAACTCCTTACCCCGCGCGGCGCGACCGACCAGAAGCGGACGATCGGTGCCGGAGCCCCTGTATTGGCAGCCGAACCAGACGGTGCCGGTCTGGTCGATATCCATGTGGCGAATCGACAATTGGTGGAGAGCGGCCGGCAGTTCATGCTTTTCGATCAGGTCGCCGGTGACGCGGTCGACCAGCACATAGGAAGGTTTCATGGTGGCAATGTTGAGCTCGGCGCGTCCATAGTCTGGGTGGGTCTCGATGCCGCCATTGGCGACCGCGATCGTCTTGCCATCGCCCAGCAGAAGAAGTTCGTGCGGGCCCATGCCGTAGGTCGGGAATTCGCCGACGCGATTGAATTTCGCCCGCGCGTCATAGACCCCGACCACGCCAGCGGCGTTGTCGAAGTCGTTCTCGGTGGCGTAGAGCAGAGCGCCGTCGGGCGAGAAGACACCATGGCCGAAGAAGTGCCGGCCCGCGATGCTGGCGATGGTCTGCGAGGCGTCGCGCCCGGCGTGATCGAAAACGACGGCGAAGGTGCCGGGCTGGCGGGCGAAAACCACCGAACGCTTCGATATCGGATCGAAGGTGACGTCATGACCGCGATCGGGCAGGTCGATCGCATGCAGCACCTTGCCGGCCTCGGACAGGACGGCGGCACCAAAACTGCCGTCGCGCTTGACGAAGGCGGTGGCGAACACGGCATCCGCCGCGAGCGTATTTGCCCAGGCCGAGGGCGTCACGGCGGCGGCAAAGCCAATGCCGGCGGCCCTCAAGAAATCGCGGCGGTCGATGAGACGCGTTTTCAAGACATGGCCCTCCCCTGCACTGGCCGGCTCCAAGACATGGTAGTTTTTAGGGATCGGAGCTGACGCTTGGCACCTGCCGATTCTTCGAATGACTCATCGCAGACGTTGGAAGTTGGCCGAAGCCTCCGGAACTTCGTCATCCTTGGGCGGAGCAGGAGCGTAGCTCCGTCGCGGAGACCCAAGGATCCATGCCGTGACTTTCGCCGAGGAATGCAGCAGAGCAGAATTCTGAACCGTTGCAAGGCCTTGCGGTCACGGCATGGATCCTGGGGTCTACGCCGCGTCGCTTCGCTCCTTGCTTCGCCCCAGGATGACGAAGCTATGGGCGTTTCGGCCAATCTCAAGGTCACGCTCAGTCTCCATCCAGCGACGAGAAGCCGGCGGTCAGGCCGAATTCGGCGGTCAGCCTGGCGCCGATCAGGGTCGACAGGCTGGAGGTGATCAGGGCGAGATGCTCGAGTTTTTCGCGCAGCGCCGGATCGGCGAGCGCCTTGTCGATCGGACCCTGGACGGCCTTGGCGGTCGCAACGCCGTTGAGCAGCTGGATGTGGATCGACTCTGCCATCCAGCGCGCATCCGGCGGCAGCGCGTTGCCGAGCTTCGACACCTGGAACAGCGCATCGATGCCGGCCAGATTTCCGGCCAGCGCGTTGGCGGTGTTCTGCGAACGCCAGTAGATCGCCTGTTTTGGCTTGTCGGCCTCGGGCTTGGCGCCCAGAAAACCCTTCAGGCGCACATCGCGGACCATTTCCAGTTCGTTGATCAAGACGCCGACCAGTTCGGTCACCGCCTCGTTACCATCGCGATAGAGCGTGTTTTGCGGCCCCGGATTGGCCCACAGTGCCGCGAATCCATCTGGTTTGTCCCAGGCCGCGCTGACGTCCGCGGCGATGGTTTCGATGTTGCCGGCGACAGCCGCCCCGTAAGCGCAGCGATAGGATTCAGCCTTGCCCGTCAAGGCGTCGGCGCCGTCGCCGTAGAGCACGAATTCCAGCGCCCCGAGCCCCTGCATGGCAACGCTCTTGCCGGCAAGCTGGACAGGATCGGTGGCAGCGGGATCCTTGTCCGACAACGCCGCCTGCACCTGTTTCAGGCCGATGCTCTTGCGATCCGGCCAGAACAGCATGCGCTCCAGCCTGTTGTTCTCCTTGATCGGCCCGAAACCGATGATCTCGGCCGATGACCAGGCGTAGACGGTAGCCGAGAACGCGGCTCGCGCCGCTTCAAGGTCCGCTTGCGAGGGCGCCTCGCAAAGCTTGTGCATGGCTTTGGTCAGGGCTTCCGCATGCTGGTGCAGGTCCTCATATGCCGGGCGGACAAAGCCGTCGATCGCGCGCTGGATGACATCAGAGGCTTTCACCGCGGCCGATGCGGGCAAGGCGCCCAGCAGAACCAGCGGAAGAACGAGAACCAGCGCGAAACGCTTCGCCATCAAAGTGACCCCAGGAATTTGACCAATGCATCGCGCTCGGTGGCGCTGGTGGCGGCAAAGCGGTCGCGCGCCTTCTGCGCCTCGCCGCCATGCCACAGGATGGCCTCGACCAAAGTGCGCGCACGACCATCGTGCAGATAGAAGGAATTGCCGTTGACCATTTCGGTGAGGCCGATGCCCCATAGCGGCGGCGTGCGCCACTCATTGCCGGTCGCATCGCCCACAGCCTGGCCGTCGGCAAGATCCGGCCCCATGTCGTGCAGCAGGAAATCGGAATAAGGCCAGATCAACTGGAACGCCTGCGGCTTGTCAGGTGCATCGCGACGGGTAACGAATTTCGGCGTGTGACAGGCAACGCAGCCGATTTCATAAAAGACCTTCTTGCCGGCGAGCACCTCAGGCGAGGCGAGGTCGCGTCGCGCCGGCACCGCCAGGTTGCGCGAATAGAAGGTGACGAGATCCATCACCGGCGCCGGCGCCTCGACCGGGCCGAGGCGCGCCTGCACGCCGTTGGGCATGGCGAGGCACTTTTCCTGCGCGGCGGTGCAATCGCCCCAGTGTTTCGGCGCCTCGGGCGTCGAGATGCCGATATCGCCGGCAAAGGCATCGGCGGCCTGCTGGCGGATCGACGCGGTCTGCGCCTTCCAGCCGAAACGGCCAAGCGTCAGCTCGCCGCTCAGGCCATCACGCACGATGTTGGGCTTGCCGGAAATACCATCGCCATCCCTGTCGTCAGGGTCGGCACGGGCCAGAATGTCGGCCGGCGCGATCTGTTCGATGAGGCCGAGGCCGATCATCGGCGGCGTCAGGCGCGGCGACAGCGTGGTGTGCGGATCGAGCGGCCCGTAGCCGAGATCATCGATCGTATAGGCGGGTTTGCGCAGTAAAACCGCGGTGCCGTCCGGCAGTTCCACCTTCCGTTCCCGATAGTCGACACGCATCCTGCCCTCACCCCTGAGACCAGGCACGGCCAGTTGCTGCAATTGCGTGCCATAGACCGGGTCTGGAAGGTTGAGCAGCCTATAGTCGGCGAGCGCCGCCTTTTCTTCCGCGCTGCTGGCATCGCGCGCCAGCCGCAGGAACATCGAGGTGGTGCCAACATCGGCTTGCGGCGGCCGTCCGCGTCCATCCTTCAGATGGCAGTTCTGGCAGGCCCGTTCGTTGAACAAGGGTCCGAGCCCATCCGATGCCTGCGTCGAGGACGGCGATGAGACCCAGTTCTTGCGGAAAAGCGCATTGCCGAGCTTGAAGGTGCCTTCTTCCTCGAAGCTGATGTTGGCCGAAGATTGCGAGAAGGAATCACGGCTGATGTCTTTCCGCGAGGTGCCGGCGCCACCTTGCATCAGTTCGAAAGGCTCGGGCTTGGAAAAATCCGTGGTCGGCCTGGTAATGGCTGTGACGCGCACCTGATCCTTGGCATTAAGGTCGGTGCGCGTGGTGGCGAGACCGGCGGGTAGAAGGTCGCCGGCGATGGCAGAAGTGGTCAGCGCCAGCATCAGAATAATGCCGTGCCGACCAGCCGATATGGCTGGCATTTTCCGGAGGCGCGGCGGGCCCTTGGCCCGCCGCAAGCGGCGCAGGACGTCTAAGAGGCGCCGCATTCCCGCATATCCTTAGTCCGCCTCGTCCGCCGGTGCGGCGTTGAGCTGGCCGTACTTTTCCTCACCGATCGAGGCCAGCAGGTCGAGCTGCGTCTCGAGGAAGTCGATATGGCTTTCCTCGTCGGCGAGCAGTTCCTCGAACAGTTTCATCGTCACGTAGTCGCCCGCTTCCTCGCAGATTTCGCGCGAGCGCTTATAGGCAGTGCGCGCGTCATATTCACCGGCCAAGTCGGATTCGAGCACTTCCTTGACGTTCTGGCCGATGCGCAGCGGCGCCACGGACTGCAGGTTGGGATGGCCTTCAAGGAAGATGATGCGGGCGACGAGCTTGTCGGCGTGGTGCATCTCCTCGATCGATTCCGCCCGCTCCTTCTTGGCCAGCTTGGCGTATCCCCAATCCTCGAGCAGGCGGAAATGCACCCAATACTGGTTGACGGCGCCGAGCTCCAGAAAGAGAGCCTCGTTAAGCCGCTCGATGATCTGTGGTTCGCCTTTCATGGGTCCTGCTCCCGTATTGGATGCGCAGGCCTCTGACGCGATCCAGATGTGAAACGATGTCCACGCCGCTTGCCTGCGAGCGGGCGTGGTAGTTCTCGGTGACCCGAATGATCGTTTCGACCACATTTGGGAAGCAGCCGCAACAGCGACCCCGTTTGTGCATGGCGTGATAGACCTTTGCCGGCACGATGAGCTGCCAGGGATCCTGATCCAGCAGGCCGATGATCGTCTGCTCGATCTCCTTCTCGGTGATGATGTTGCAATGGCAGATCAGCATTTCGTCGCTCTGGCTGACGGCGCTCCGATGCGCCGTTTGGCTGGGGGCTTACTTGAACACCTTGTCGGGCGCGTCGAGACTGTCGGAGCCTTCGAAGGCGATGTTGTTCAGCTTCAAGGCGCCGACGGCGCGTTCGATCGACTTGGTCTGGTCGATCAATGCGTCGATTGCCGCCTGCACGGTGGCATTGCCCGCCGTATTGCCCTCGGCGATCTGCTGGTCGTAGGCCTCGCCGGCCAATGCCCGTGCCTTGATGGCTTCCATCTTGGCGACCGAAACATCGAGCTTGTCGGACAGTTCCTTGTCGATTGCCGGATCCGCTGCCTTGACCATGTCGTGCACCGAGGGACCCGAAACGACGGTACCATCCAGCCTTGTGTAGCTGGCGTGATAGGCGGCGCGAATGCCGACTGCATCATAGAGATGAGAATTGTAGGTGTTGTCGGAGAAGCAGTCATGCTCCTCTTCGGGATCGTGGAGCAGCAGGCCGAGCTTCATGCGCTCGCCGGCCAGTTCGCCGTAGGAGAGCGAGCCCATCCCGGTGAAGATGATCGAGATCGCGGTGTTCGGCTCGCCATCGACGAGGTTCTTGCGCGCGGCGCCGTCTTCCTTCCAGTCGTTGACCATCTTCTGCAGGTCGGAGACCAGAAGGTCAGTTGCCGATTTCAGGTACTGTGCGCGGCGGTCGCAATTGCCGCCGGTGCAGTTCTTGAGGTCGTAGTCCGTATAGGGACGCTCGCCGGCGCCTGGACCGGTGCCATGCAGATCCTGGCCCCAGAGCAGGAACTCGATGGCGTGATAGCCGGTAGCGACGTTGGCCTCGATACCGCCGGCTTGCTGCAAGGTGCCGGAGAGGAATTCCGGCGAAAGCGTCGCGGCGTCGATCTTCTTGCCGTTGATCTCGATCTCCTTGTTGGCGATCACATTGGCGGTGTAGAGCGAATTCGCGTCCGATTCCGTGCCGTAGCTCTTGGCGACATAGTCGATCAGGCCTTCGTCCAGCGGCCAGGAATTCACCTCGCCCTCCCAGTCGTCGACGACCTTGTTGCCGAAGCGATAGACCTCGGTCTGCTGGTAGGGGACGCGGGCCGCCTTCCAGGCGTCGCGGGCGGCATTGAGCGTCTCCGCCGACGGGTTGGCCAGCAGCGCGTCGACCGCCTTGTCCAGCGTCCGCGCCGTGGTTAGCGAATCCTCGTACTTGGCAAGCGCGATGTCGGAATAGGTCTTGATCACCGCCTTCGCATCGGTTTGCGCCTTTGCAGGCAGCACGAACACCGCCGCCGTCAGCAGCGCCGTGGCGCCGATCGCCACAAGCCTGCTGCCATATCGTGCCGTCATTATCGCTCTCCAGTTTCTCGGGAATTCCGCAAACGGCGCGCGCGGCAACCGGCACCAGGCCGTGTGCATGCCACCGGCCGCAAGATATGCCGCGCTGCCGCGCGGCTCAGGGAAGAAAGACACCAAAATGCCTCCAATCGAACGGGTTCAAGGCCCAGACATCAAAGGGATGCGCCAATGCGCAAGCTTCCTTAAAACTTCGAGTTCGATGGAGTCAACGGAAATTGCTGAAAAACCTAATCGAAACAACAGTTTAGAATTATTCTAAACTACAACTGTCAACTTTACGCGTTCCCCTGCACCGGCTTTGCGGCCGAACTGTACGATTGACAGTCGCCATCCCGGGTGCGACCCGCAGACATTCTCTTGCGGCGGTGCCAGGCAATTGCCACTTGGCGAGGCGTCCTAGGATCGAATCGGGATCGGAATGCGATGAAGAACGGCGTGGTCATTGTCGGTGCGGGTCATGCGGGCGTGCAGGCGGCCGCCAGTCTGCGCGAGGATGGCTATGATGGGCCGGTGATCCTGGTGGGCGACGAGAACGAACTGCCCTATCACAAGCCGCCGCTGTCGAAGACTTTCATCAAGGATGCCACGGCCAAGCCGCAGCCCTTGCGCGGCGAAGCCTTCTACACCGGCAGCGCCATCGACTACCGGCCGGGCATCCGGATCGAGCGCATCGATACCGGCCGCGGCAGTCTCGACATCGCTGGCGGTGGCGCACTTGCCTTCGACCATCTGATCCTGGCGACCGGATCGCGCCCGCGTGCCTTGCCATTACCCGGCGCGGAGCTGTTCGGCGTGGTGTCGCTGCGCTCGCTGGCGGATGCCCGGCTGATCCGGGACTTGAGCGCGCACAGCGAAGATGTCGTTATTCTCGGCGGCGGCTTCATCGGACTGGAAATCGCCGCGACGCTTCGGGCGGCGGGCCGCACCGTCACCGTTGTCGAGGCGGTCGACCGGCTGCTTGGCCGCGCCGTGGCGCCGGTGGTGGCTAGCCATGTCCGGCAAAGGCTGGAAGCGACAGGCGTGCGCATCCTCACCGGCACCTCGATTGCAAGGCTCGAAGGCGAAGACGGCCATGTCACCGCCGCGATCACCACCTCAGGCGAAAGGCTGCCGGCGCGCATGGTCGTGGTGGGCATCGGTGCCGTGCCGAATGTCGAACTGGCGCAGGAAGCCGGCCTCACCATCGCCAACGGCATCCGCGTCGATCACCAGATGCGCAGCTCGGTACCGGATATCCTCGCCATCGGCGACGCCGCCTCGTACCGGCACTGGTTCACCGGCGGCGACGTGCGGCTGGAATCGGTGCAAAACGCCACTGACCAGGCGCGGCTCGCCGCGCGCACCATATCAGGCCACGCCGACGCCTATTCGGCGGTGCCATGGTTCTGGTCCGACATTGGCGACATGAAATTGCAGATGGTCGGGCTGACATCAGGCGGCGACAGCCATGTCGTGCTCGGTGACCTGCCCGACAACAAGTTCTCGATCTACCACTACGCGGGAGACCGGCTGCTCGGCATCGAATCCGTCAACCGCCCCGGCGACCACATGCTTGGCCGCAAGATGCTCGGTGCCGGCTTCTCGCCGACACCGCAGACGGTGGCCACGGGTCCCGAAGGGCTGAAGGCGGCATTGGCACAATTTCACCAGGACGAGCCTGCCCGGGTTACGGGCTAAAGCAGGCCGGGATCTTGCCAAAAAAATCAATGAGCTTATCATAAATTGATAATCTCGGATAAAAGGGAAGGCCGTCCCCATGCCCGCGAGCTACAGCATCGGACCTCGCTACGAAACGTTCGTGCGCGAACTGGTTGAAAGCGGCCGCTATGCCAGCGCCAGCGAAGTTGTGCGTGATAGCCTGCGCCTCTTGGAGGAACGCGAGGAGCAGCGACAAACGAAACTTGCGGCACGGCGTGAGGACATCCGCAAGGGTGTAGAAAGCGGACCGGGCATTCAGGCCAACAGCGTTTTTGACCGGCTGGAGAAAAAATACAGCGGTGGAACCCACAAGTAATGGCCCTCAGTTTTGCGCCTGCCGCGGTGCAGGACATCGAGGAGATCGGCGATTACATCCATGCTGAAAATCCGCCCGCCGCTCACCGTTTTATAGCGGCGCTTCGCGGACGATGTGGCCGCATAGAGAATGCGCCACGCGGAGGCGCACCTCGTTCCTAGCTTTGGCCTGGTCTGCGGTCCGTCGCGTTCCAAAAATGTATAATTTTCTACACCGCCCAGGGCAGCGACGTGCGCGTCGAGCGCATTTTGCATGGCGCGCGCGATATTGAGGGCATCTTCGAGGAAGAAAAGATGCCCAAAGACATGTGAATCGGAACGCTCGTCCTTGTCGTTCAGGCGGCGCAGACTTCGCGGATCGAGCTTTCCAGAATGTCGAGCGCTTCGTTCATGACCTCGTCCTGGATGGTGATCGGCGCCAGGAAGCGGATGACGTTGCCGTAGACGCCGCAGGTCAACAGGATCAGGCCCTTGTCGAGCGCCTTCAGGCGGATCGCGTTGGCGATCTCGGCCGACGGCAGGCCCTTCTTGACGTCGTTGAACTCAACCGCGTTCATGAAGCCCAGACCCCTGATGTCGACGATCTCGGGCACGTCGTCACGGATCGACTGCAGACGCTGCTTCAGCCGCGCACCCAGCGTGTTGGCGCGGTCGCAGAGCTTTTCGTCCTCGATGACATCCAGGACGGCGTGTGCCGCGGCGACGCCGATCGGGCTGCCGCCATAGGTGCCGCCGAGCCCGCCGGGGCTGGGCGCATCCATGATCTCGGCGCGGCCGGTGACCGCCGCAAGCGGGAAGCCGCCGGCCAGGCTCTTGGCCATCGTGGTGATGTCGGCCGCCACCTCGTGATGGTCCATGGCGAACATCCTGCCGGTGCGGGCAAAGCCGGTCTGCACTTCGTCCGCGATGAGCAGCATGCCGTGCTGGTCGCACAGCTTGCGCAGCGCCGTCAGGAGTTCACGCGGCGCGTCGTAGAAGCCGCCCTCGCCCTGAACCGGCTCGATGATGATCGCGGCGACGCGGGCCGGATCGACATCCGCCTTGAACAACTTGTCGAGTGCCGCCAGCGAATCGGCGACCGAGACGCCATGCAGTTGCACGGGGAACGGCACGTGGTAGACGTCGCCCGGCATGGCGCCGAAGCCAACCTTGTAGGGCACGACCTTGCCGGTCAGCGCCATGCCCATGAAGGTGCGGCCGTGGAAGCCGCCGCCGAAGGCGATGACGGCCTGGCGGCCGGTGGCGTTGCGAGCGATCTTGATGGCATTCTCCACCGCCTCGGCGCCGGTGGTGACGAAGATCGTCTTCTTCTCGAACTTGCCGGGCAGCATGGCGTTCAGCCGTTCGGCCAGCCGCACATAGCTCTCGTAAGGCACGACCTGGTGGCAGGTGTGGGTGAAGCGGTCGAGTTGCGCCTTGACCGCCTCGATCACCCTGGGATGGCGATGGCCGGTGTTGACGACGGCGATGCCCGAGGAGAAGTCGATATAGCGGCGGCCCTCGACATCCCAGATCTCCGAATTCTCGGCCCGATCGGCATAGATTTGCGTGGTCATGCCGACGCCGCGCGAGATCGACTGGTTCTTGCGTTCGGAAATGGCGGAGTTCTTCATCATATCCCTCACCGGGCCGGCGCCCGTTCTGTTTGATGCCGTTGAGTTCCCTTCTGGCCTTATTTCAGGTTTTCCTCAAGCCGGCACCATCGCAGGGTCGATTGGGCCTGACTTAACCAGTCCGGCGATACGTCTACGAGACCGGTTTCCTTTTTTCCGGGATCGACTATCCTCCTGACTATCCGCGAGGGACCGCGATCAGCGACCGGCGCGGCCGAGGGGAGCCATGAGCA
Organism: Mesorhizobium australicum WSM2073; assembly: GCF_000230995.2. Lineage (NCBI taxonomy): Bacteria > Pseudomonadati > Pseudomonadota > Alphaproteobacteria > Hyphomicrobiales > Phyllobacteriaceae > Mesorhizobium > Mesorhizobium australicum. The sequence goes on from NC_019973.1 coordinate 47,411, forward strand.
GGAACGTGACATCGTCCGTCTCGCCGCCATCCGCCAAAACTCCCAGCCTTTTGTCTTTTCCAGCCGCTTCAATTCTCGCCTGCACGGCCCTGGCGCTGCTCGCCGGTTGCCAAAAGCAGGCGGCGGCGGACAAGAAGCTGCCGGTCATGGTGCGCACCGAAACGGTGGCGATGGCCGACTATGCGCCGAGAACCTCGCTGACCGGGGTGATCGCGGCGCGCACGCTGAACAATCTTTCGTTCCGGGTTGGCGGACGCGTCGCCGAGCGGCTTGTCGATGTCGGCCAGCATGTCGATCAGGGGACAGTGCTTGCCCGCATCGATCCGCAGGAGCAGGAATCCGATCTGCGATCGGCGCAGGCCGATCTCGATGCCGCGCAGGCGCAACTGACCCAGGCCGCGGCCACTTTCGAGCGGCAAAAGACGCTGCTTGCCCAGGGCTTCACCACCAGGCGCGATTATGACGCGGCCGACCAGGCACTGAAGGTGGCGCAAGGCAGCGTCGATGCCGCGCAGAGCGCACTCGCCAATGCCCGGCAGAACCTGTCTTTCACCGAACTCAAGGCCGGTGCCGCCGGCGTGATCACCGCCCGCCAGGTCGAAGCCGGCCAGGTGGTGCAGGCGGCGCAGACCGTCTTCACCGTTGCCGAGGACGGCGACCGCGACGCCGTGTTCAACGTGCAGGAGACGCTGGTCGCCAGGACGCCGGCCTCGCCGGCGGTGACGATCACGCTGTTATCCGATCCGCAGGTCAGAGCAACGGGCAAGGTGCGCGAGATCTCACCGGCGGTCGACCCGGCTTCGGGCTCGATAAGGGTCAAGGTAGCCATTCCCGAGACGCCCGCCGGCATGCCGCTTGGGGCGGCCGTCATCGGCTCGGTCGGCGCCAAGCCGGCGAAGGCGATCCTGTTGCCCTGGCAGGCCCTGACATCCAGCTCCGGCAAGCCGGCGGTCTGGATCGTCGATCCCGGGACCAAGGCAGTCGCGACGACGCCGGTCGAGGTGCTGGCGTTCGATTCGGGTACCGTCGTCATTGCCAAGGGACTGAGCGAGGGCCAGAGCGTCGTTACGTCAGGCGGGCAATTGCTCAACCCCGGCCAGACAGTCGAAATATCGGGAGCGGCGCAATGAAGCGGCTCCTGCTTGGCCTTGCCGCGCTTGGCACGCTCGCAGCCTGTTCGAAATCGGAGGAAAAACCGCCGGAGATCGTCCGGCCGGTGCTGTCGGTCGTGGTCGAGCCGCGCACCACCCAGATCTTCGGTTTCGCCGGCTCGGTCGAACCGCAGGTCAGTGCCGATCTTGCCTTCCGACTGCTCGGTCGCGTCGTCTCGCGCGACGTCAAGGTCGGCGACATCGTCAGCAAGGGCACGACGATCGCGGCACTCGACCCGACCGCGCTGGAGCTGGCCGTCCAGGCGGCCAGGGCCGAACTCTCCAATGCGCAGGCGCAGTTCGCCAATGCCGCCGCCAGCGAGGAGCGCCAGCGCCAGTTGCTCACCTCGGCCAATACGTCGCAGTCCGTCTTCGATGCCGCGCAGCAGGCACGCAAGGCCGCGGAAGCCAGCGTCGAGCGGGCCAAGGCTTCGCTGGCCAAGTCCCAGGAGCAGCTCGGCTACGCCAGGCTGTTCTCGGATTTTGACGGCGTCGTCACCGCCGTCGGAGCGGAGGTCGGCCAAACCGTCTCGCCGGGCCAGACGGTCGTCACCGTGGCACGCTCGGACCCGCGTGAAGCGGTCGTCGATATTCCTGACCAGTTGACCGGCGATCTCTCGGCCGGCACGCCCTTCCAGGTCATCTTGCAGTCGCTGCCGACAATCCAGACAGAGGCCAAGCTGCGCGAGATCGCGCCCCAGTCCGAGGGCTCGACCCGCACCCGGCGCGTCAAGCTGACGCTCAACAATCCGCCGCAAGCCTTCAGGCTCGGTTCGACGGTAACCGCGACCCGGATGACCAAGGTCGTACCAACGATCGAACTGCCCATCTCGGCGCTGCTCGAAAAAAACGGTTCTGAAAAAGTGTGGATCGTCGATCCAAAGACATCGAGCGTGAGCGCGCGCGATATCAAGGTCGCGTGGAAGTCTGGAGGCACCTTCACCGTGGCGGACGGGCTCGAGGCCGGCATGCGCGTCGTCACCGCCGGCGTTCACAGCCTCGTCGACGGCCAGAAGGTCAAAGTGCCCGAGGGAGGAGCCTCATGAAGGGCTTCAACCTCTCCGACTGGGCGCTCAACCACCGCTCGCTGGTCTGGTATTTCATGCTGGTCTTCGTGGTGGCCGGCGTATTTTCCTATCTCAATCTCGGCCGCGAGGAAGACCCCAACTTCACCATCAAGACCATGATTATCCAGGCCAACTGGCCGGGTGCCTCGGTCAAGGAGACGGTGCAGCAGGTGACCGATCGCATTGAGAAAAAGCTCGAGGAGCTCGACAGCCTCGACTTCACCAGATCCGTCACCACCGCCGGCCAGACCGTCATCTTCGTCAACCTGAAGGACACCACCAAGGCGCGCGACGTCGTGCCGAACTGGCTCCAGGTGCGCAACATGGTCAACGACATCAAGGCGCAGTTTCCGCAAGGCGTGCAGGGACCGTTCTTCAACGACCGCTTCGGCGATGTCTACGGCAACATCTATGCCTTCACGTCAGACGGGCTGACGCCACGCCAGTTGCGCGACTATGTGGAGGATGTCAGGACCAAGATCCTGACCGTGCCCAATGCCGGCAAGGTCGATCTGGTCGGCGCGCAGGACGAGGCCATCTATCTCGAATTCTCGACGCGCCAGATAGCGGCGCTTGGCCTCAACCAGCAGCAAATCGTCGCCAGCCTGCAGGCCCAGAATGCGATCACCCCGTCCGGCGTCATTCAGTCCGGGCCGGAGCGCATCAGCGTGCGCGTCGGCGGCCAGTTCACCTCCGAGGAGAGCCTGCGCGCGATCAACCTGCGCGTCAACGATCGGTTCTTCCGGCTTAGCGACGTGGCGACTATCACGCGCGGTTATGCCGACCCGCCGACGGCCTTGTTCCGCTTCAACGGCCAGAACGCGATCGGGCTTGCCATCGGCATGAAGCCCAACGCCAATCTGCTCAAATTCGGCGAGGCGCTGCATGAGGAGATGAACAAGGTGCTGGCCGACCTGCCGGTCGGCGTCGGCGTGCATCTGGTAGCCGACCAGCCCGTCATCGTCGAGGAGGCGGTCTCAGGGTTCACGCGTGCGCTGTTCGAGGCGGTGGCGATCGTGCTTGCCGTCTCGTTCATCAGCCTTGGCATGCGCGCCGGCTTCGTGGTGGCGCTGTCGATCCCGCTGGTGCTGGCCATCACCTTCACGGTCATGGAGTATCTGGGGATATCGCTGCAGCGCATTTCGCTCGGCGCTCTGATCATCGCGCTCGGGCTGCTGGTCGACGACGCGATGATCGCGGTCGAAATGATGGTGGCGCGGCTGGAGGTCGGCGACAGCCTGCGCAAGGCGGCGACCCATGTCTACACCTCGACCGCCTTCCCGATGCTGACCGGCACGCTGGTGACGGTCGCGGGCTTCATCCCGATCGGGCTCAACTCGAGTGCTGCCGGCGAATACACCTTCACCTTGTTCGTCGTCATTGCGGTGTCGCTGCTGGTGTCATGGATCGTGGCGGTGCTGTTCGCGCCGCTGCTCGGCGTGACCATCCTGCCGGCGACGATGAAGACCAAGCATCATGACCAGCCAGGGCGCTTCACGTCGCTGTTCCGGCGCGTCCTTGTCGGCTCGGTGCGCCATCACTGGCTGACGATCATCGTGACCGTGCTTCTGTTCGCCGCCTCGATCGCCGGCTTCGGCCTGGTGCAGCAGCAGTTCTTCCCACCTTCCGACCGGCCGGAGCTGATCGTCGATTGGAACCTGCCACAGAACTCGTCGATTGCCGAGACGCGCGACCAGATGGAGCACTTCGAACAGCGGGCGCTGGTTGGCAATCCCGACATCGATCATTTTTCGTCCTATATCGGTCAGGGCGCCGTGCGCTTCGTGCTGGCCTATGACGTGCAGCCGGCCAATCCCTATTTCGGCCAGACGGTGATCGTCACCAAGAGCATCGAGGCGCGCAACCGGGTGAAGCCGGCGCTGGAGAAGCTGCTGCGCGCGGAGTTTGTCGGCACCGACGCTTTCGTCAAGCCGCTTGAACTCGGACCGCCGGTCGGGCGGCCTGTGCAGTACCGCGTCGGCGGCCCCGACATCCAGACGGTGCGAGAACTGGCGCAGCAATTCGCCGGCGTGATCTCGGTCAATCCGAAACTCGCGGCGCCGACTTTCGACTGGAACGAACCGCAGCGTGTGCTGAGGGTCGACGTGCTGCAGGACAAGGCGCGCCAACTCGGCATCACCTCGTCCGACATCGCCAGCACACTGAACAGCACGGTGGGCGGCGCGACGATCACGCAGGTGCGTGACGCGACGTACCTGATCAACGTCGTGGCTCGCTCGCGCGAGGCCGAACGCGGCTCGATCGAGACGCTGCAAAACATCCAGTTGCCGACCGGAAATGGCGAGGCGATCCCACTCGCCGCGGTGGCCAATTTTCGCTACGATCTGGAGCAGCCCACCGTGTGGCGACGCGACCGCATCCCGACCATCACCGTGCGCGCCGGCTTGGTCGGCGACGTGCTGCCGGCGACCGTCGTCAACGAGTTGAAACCGTCGGTCGACGCCTTTATCGCCAAGCTGCCGGCCGGCTATTCGGTCGAGACCGCCGGCTCCGTCGAGGAAAGCGCCAAGAGCCAGGGGCCGATCGCGGCCGTGGTGCCGCTGATGCTGTTCGTCATGGCGACCATCCTGATGGTGCAGTTGCAGAGCTTCCAGCGCCTGTTCCTGGTGGTGGCGGTGGCGCCACTCGGGCTGATCGGCGTGGTCGCGGCCCTGGTGCCGAGCGGAGCGCCGCTCGGCTTCGTCGCCATTCTCGGCGTCTTGGCGCTGATCGGCATCCTGATCCGCAACTCGGTCATCCTGATCGTGCAGATCGAGGACCTTGTCGCCGAGGGCAGGGATCGCTGGGCCGCGGTCATCGAGGCAACGGAGCACCGCATGCGGCCGATCGCGCTGACGGCGGCCGCGGCCAGCCTGGCGCTGATCCCGATCGCGCGCGAAGTGTTCTGGGGGCCAATGGCGTATGCGATGATGGGCGGCATCATAGCGGGTACCGCGATCACGCTCTTGTTCCTGCCGGCGCTTTATGTGACGTGGTTCAGGATCAAGGAGCCGAAGCGGGAACAGGGCGGCGAAGTAGACCTCGCCGCTGTTGCGGAAACTTAAGGCGAGGTCGAGCTCCCTGGCGTGACGCGGAGAACTATCGTCAGATCTGCTTCGGAGCCGTCCTCACAAACCCGTCACTGGCCCGCAACAGGTTGCGCGTATAATCCTTCGTCACACGGCGCTCGACGAGATCGTTGGCCACCAGATTCTCTACCGCCTCGCCGCCCTGCATCACCATCAGCCGCTCGCACATATGGGTGATGATGGCGAGGTCGTGGCTGACCATCAGGAAGGTCAGCTTGCGCCGCCGGCGGACTTCCTCCAGCAGGTTGAGGACTTCCGCCTGCACCGAGGCGTCGAGGGCCGAGGTCGGCTCGTCGAGCAGCAGGATCGAGGGCTCGAGGATAAGCGCGCGCGCGATCGCCACGCGCTGGCGCTGACCGCCGGAAAGCTGGTGCGCGTAACGGAAACGAAAGCCGTTGCCGAGGCCGACCTCGTCGAGCGCGCGTTCGATCCGCTTTTCGCCATCGGCAAAACCATGGATGGCGAGCGGCTCCTGCAGCAGGCGGTCGACGGTCTGGCGCGGGTGCAGCGAGCCGTAAGGATCCTGAAAGACCATCTGCACTTCGCGGTAAAAGGCCTTGTCGCGGCGCGCGCCGAGCGTCTTGCCATTGACTGTGATGCTGCCCGAGGCGACCGGCGCGAGGCCGGTTATGGCCCGCAGCAATGTCGATTTGCCCGAGCCGGATTCGCCGACCAGGCCGAAGGATTCGCCCTGCTGCACGTCGAGGCTGACGCCCTTCAGCGCGCGGAAGCGGTCGAAGATCACCTCCAGCCTGTCGACGGCAATCGCAGAAGTCATGCCGCCCACTCCGGCTTGCGGTCGAGCACCGGCAGCGGGTGACGGTCGGCGCCGATTTTTGGCATGCAGTTGAGCAGCCCCCGCGTGTAGGGATGCTGGGCCTGATTCAATTCCGACGCCTTGAGCTGCTCGACGACCTTGCCGGCATACATGACGATGACGCGGTCGCAGAAGGACGAGACCAAGCGCAGATCGTGCGAGATGAAGATCAGGCCCATGCCGCGCTCCGCGACCAGCCTGTCGAGGATGCCGAGCACGTCGAGTTGCACCGTGACGTCGAGCGCCGAGGTCGGCTCGTCGGCGATCATCATTTCCGGTCCGGCGATCAGCATCATGGCGATCATGGCGCGCTGGCCCATGCCGCCCGACACTTCGTGCGGATGCAGGTCGAAGACGCGTTTGGGATCGCGGATCTGCACCGCCTCGAGCATGGCCAGCGCGCGCTCGCGCGCCTCGGCCTTGCCGACCTTTTCGTGGGTGCGCAGCGTCTCGACGATCTGGCGGCCGATGCTCATCACCGGATCGAGCGAATATTTCGGGTCCTGCAGGATCATGGCGATGCGGTTGCCCCGCAGCGCCCGGCGTTGACGCGGCGAGATGCCGAGCAGGTCGATGCCGTCGAAAGTCAATTTATTGGCCGATATCCGGGCCTGCGGCGGTGTCAGGCCCATGATGGCGCGGCCCGTCTGCGACTTGCCGGAACCGGACTCGCCGACGATGCCTAGGCGTTCGCGGCCAAGCGAAAAGGAAACGCCGCGCACCGCCTCGATCATGCCGGTGCGGGTCGGAAAGGTGACGCGCAGATCCTCGACGTCGAGAAGCGTGCTCTTGGATGGCTGCTGATCAGGGGGGCCACTCATTGGTCACCGCTGCGGGGATCGAGTGCGTCGCGCAGGCCGTCGCCAAGCAGGTTGAAGCCAAGGCTGACGATGAGGATGGCGAAGCCCGGCGCACCAGCCACCCACCATTGGTCGAGGATGAAGCGGCGACCCGAAGCGATCATGGTGCCCCATTCCGGCAGCGGCGGCTGCGCGCCAAGGCCGAGGAAGCCGAGGCCCGCGGCCGTCAGGATGATGCCCGCCATGTCGAGCGTCACGCGGACGATCAGCGAGGAGATGCACAGCGGCATGATGTGGCGCAGCACGATACGGAAAGGCGAGGCGCCCATCAATTGCACGGCCTTGATGTAGTCCGAGTTGCGCACGGTGAGCGTCTCGGCGCGGGCGATGCGCGCATAGGGCGGCCAGGAGGTGATGGCGATCGCCAGCACGGCGTTCTCGATGCCGGGGCCAAGGGCGGCGACGAAGGCCAGCGCCAGCACCAGCTTGGGGAAGGCAAGGAAGATGTCGGTGATGCGCATCAGTATGGCATCGGTCCAGCCGCCGGCATAGCCGGCGACGGTGCCGACCAGGAGACCGATGGGGGCGGCGATGATGGCGACCAGGACGACGACATAAAGCGTCCAGCGGGAGCCGTAGAGGATGCGCGAATAGATGTCGCGGCCAAGGTCGTCGGTGCCGAACCAGTGCTGCGCACTCGGCGCCAGCAGCCGCGCGTTCTTCAGGTCACCGAACGTCGGCGAATACGGCGCCAGCATACCGGCAAGGACGGCGACGAGCAGCAGCGCGATGATGATCAGCAGGCCGACAAAGGCCAGCCGGTTGGCGGAAAAGCGCCGCCACGCGACATAGGCGCGGCCGAGCCTTGCCTGCAAGCGCGATGCCGGCCGCTCCGACAGCAACCATTCGCGACGGGAGAAGGTGCGGGCGTCGGAGGCGGTCATGACGATGCCTCTTTAAGCTGTCGACCCCCACTCCGGTCTGCTTCGCAGACCACCTCTCCCCCGTTCGACCGGGGAGAGGAAAGGCGCCAAGCGTGCGACCGCGTTTTCCTCTCCCCCGGGCAGGGGGAGAGGTGGCCCGAAGGGCCGGAGTGGGGGTGATTAGCGGCAGCCAAGCCCGAAAGTGCAGTACCTCTACTCATCCTGTCTTCGTCCTCGGGTCGAGCACACGGTAGAGCAGGTCGGACAGAAGATTGATGGCGATGAACACCGAGCCGATGACGATGGTACCGCCGAGAACGGCGTTCATGTCGGCGTTCTGCAGCGAGTTGGTGATGTAGAGGCCGATGCCCGGCCAGGAGAAGACGGTCTCGGTCAGCACCGAGCCCTCGAGCAGCCCGGCATAGGACAACGCGATCACGGTCACCATCGGCACGGCGGCATTGCGCAGGGCGTGGCCCCAGATGATGCGGGTTTCCGACAGGCCCTTGGCGCGCGCGGCGACGACATATTCCTGGGCGAGTTCGTTGAGCATGAACGAGCGCGTCATGCGGCTGATATAGGCCAGCGAGAAATAGCCGAGCAGCGAGGCCGGCAGGATGATGTGACGAAAGGCGTCGTAAAAGACGTCCCACTGTCCCTGCATCGCGGAGTCGAGCAGGTAGAAACCGGTGATCGGCGTGAAAGTGTATTCGTAGACGACGTCGAGCCGTGCAGGGAAGGCCACCCATTGCAGCTTCGCGTAGAACAGCACCAGGGCCAGCAGACCCAGCCAGAAGATAGGTACGGAATAGCCGATCAGGCCGATGATGCGCACGACCTGATCGACGAAGCTGCCGCGTTTGACCGCGGCCAGCACCCCGAGCGGCACACCGAACAGCGCGCCGATCAGTGTCCCGAATGTCGCCAGTTCCGTGGTTGCCGGAAGGGCGCGGCGGATATCGGTCATGACAGGGTTGGTGGTCAGCACCGAGGTGCCGAAATCGCCGCTCAGCGCATGTTTCACATAGATGTAGAACTGCTCGATCAACGGCAGGTCGAGACCCATCTCGCGGCGCGTGCGCTCCACGACATTGGCGGGTGCCCGGTCGCCGAGAACGGCCAGCACCGGGTCGATCGGGATGACACGGCCAATGAAGAAGGTGACCGCGAGAAGACCAAGATAGGTCGTCACCGCAATGACCAGGAATCGGCCAAGCGAAGATGCAAGGGCTACGGCGCGGGCGCTGCCGCGCCCGCCCTCGTTTTCAATCGCGCTCATGCGGGCGTGTCCGCGAACGCTATTCCTTGGAGACCGGCCCGACGAAGTTGGTGTCGAAGCTCGGACCAAGCGCGAAGCCCTTGAGGTTCTTGCGCAGACCGGCGACTTCCAACTGCTGGTGGATGACGACGAAGGGGCTGGTGTCGAGGATCTTCTTTTCGAGATCCTTGTACATGTCGGCGCGCTTGCCAGAATCCTTCTCGAGCAGGGCTGCTTCCGTCTGCTTGGTCAGGTCCGGAATGTCCCAGGCATTGCGCCATGCCAGCGTCTTCGACTTGCCAGCATCCGAATTGTCCGGGTTCGAGGCAAAGGTCTGGGCATTGGAGTTCGGATCGAAATAGTCCTGGCCCCACTGGCCGATATAGATGTCGTGGTTGCGGGCACGGTATTTGGTCAGCGTCTGCTTGCCGTCGCCGGGGATGATCTCCAGCTTGATGCCGGCTTGGCCGAGCGTCTGCTGGATGGATTCCGCCATGCCGGTGGTCGGCTGGCCGGTGCGCACGTCCATGGTTACGCTGAAGCCGTCGGGCAGGCCGGCCTTGGCCAGCAGCTCCTTGGCCTTGGCGACATCGAGCTTGAACGGGTTCTCGTCCAGTTCGCCCAGAACGCCCTTGGGCAGGAACGTCTGGTGGATCTCGCCGATGCCCTTGAGGATGGTCGTGCTCAAGGCATCATAGTCGACCAGGTATTTGAAGGCCTGGCGGACCTCGGGCTTGGAGAGGTTCGGGTTCTTCTGGTTGAGGCTGATGTAGTAGACGGTGCCTTTCGGCGCGCTGGTGGTGGTGAGGTCGGCATTCTTGGCGATGGCGTCGAGGTCGTTCGGCTCGAGGTTGCGGGCAACGTCGATGTCGCCGGCTTCGAGCGCCAGGCGCTGCGCCGAGCTTTCCTTCATGTTGCGGTAGATGACGCGGGCGAGCTTGGCCTTTTCGCCGTAATAATTGTCGTTGCGCTCCATGACGACCGCCTCGTTGGCACGCCATTCACGCAGCTTGTAGACGCCCGAGCCGGCATAGCCTGTCTTCAGCCAAGCGTTGCCGAAGTCGTTGTCCCATTTGTAGTCGGCGCTCGGCGTCACCGCCGCGACATGTTCCTTGACCAGCTTGGCGTCGACAATGGAAGCGACGGTGGCCGACAGGCAGTTCAGCACGAAACTTGGCGCATAGGCCTTGTCGACGGTGAACTGGAAGGTTGTGTCGTCGACCGCCTTGGCCTTCTCGGTGACGTTGTCGCCGCTGATGCCGAACTGGTCGATGATGAAGGCTGGGCTCTTGTCCAGCTTGACGGCGCGCTCGAACGACCAGGCGACATCGGCGGCGGTGATCGGGTTGCCGGAGGCAAATTTCAGGCCCGGCTTGAGCTTGAACGTATAGGTCAGGCCATCGTCGGAGACGGTCCAGCTTTCGGCGAGATCGGGCTTGACCTTGGAAGTGTCGCTGAGGTCGAGGCGGACAAGAAGATCATAGGTGTTGCCGGTGACTTCGGCGGTCGACAGCTCGAACGCCTCGCCCGGATCCATCGAGATGATGTCGTCGATGGCAAAACCTTCGACAAGCGTATCGGCGGGGGTGACCGCGCCAGCCGGCGCTCCGGCCAGAAGCAGCGCCGACATGGCGGCGCCCGCAAGCAGGATACGGGATCGTAGAGCAAGCTTTTCCATCATCATGATGATTGTTCCCTGTTTTGTTGTTGGTTGACCTGAGTTCCCGGCTCAGGGTTACGGTGTTCTTTCAAGGCTCGACGAGAGCCTCTGCCCCACTAACGTCGTGGTTTTTGTCCAGTTGGTCAACAGCATATCCGGCGGCCCAGCGGTGGGCAACGAGCATTTATGCGACGGTTCATTGGACCAGAATGGCGGGCGGGCGTGTCGACGCATACATCAGCCAATCGAGGCACCGATCGAGAAAAAATCTGCTAAATTCGGAGCTATTTCAGCGCCGCGACGAGGCCGGCATCGGGAAAACAGGTGGCGGCCTGGCCATTCTTTTCCTGCCATCTACCGATCGAGCGGCGGGTCTTGAAGCCAGGCAGGCCGTCGGCGCTGCCGACATCGTAGCCCTTGGCTTCCAAGGCACGCTGCAGGGCGGCGATATCGGACCGGTGGAGATCGCCGACCGGACCCCAGCCACCGGTAAAATTCTGATCGCCATGGGCGATGCGGTCGGCGCCATGGCCGATGAACAGCGCATAGAGGTCGCTGGTGTTGTATTCCTTCAGCACGTAGAAATTGGGGGTCGCGATGAAGGCCGGACCGCTGCGCCCGGCCGGCATCAGCAGGAAACCTTCCGCCTTCAGCTCGCTTGCCGGGAACGCCTTGCCGCCGACGCGCTCGACGCCCATGGCAGCCCATTGTGCAATCTTTTTGCCTTGGTCCGGGCCCTCCAGCGAACAGGAGACGCTCTGGGGCACCATCACCTCGAAACCCCAGCTGCGTCCCCTCACCCAGCCGTAGTGGACAAGATAATTGGCGATCGAGGCCAGCACATCGGGCGTCGAATTCCAGATGTCGACGCGGCCGTCGCCGTCGAAATCGACGGCATGCTTGAGCAACGAGGTCGGCATGAATTGCGGCTGGCCGAGCGCGCCGGCCCAGGACGATTTCATCGCGCCGACCGGCGCCAGCCCACGCTCGACGATTTCCAGCGCCGCCAGCAGTTCTGTGCGGAAGAAATCCTTTTTCGTCGACATGAATGCCTTGGTGCCCAGCACCTCGAAGGCGTCGTAGGGCATCTTCGCCGCGCCGAAGCCGGTTTCGCGGCCCCAGATCGCCAGAAGGATTTCGCCCGGCACGCCATAGCGCTTCTCGATCGAGGCAAGCGTGCGGGCGTTGGCGGCTTCGCGGGCGCGTCCACCCGATGTCACCGCACGAACCGTCTTCTCGGCGAAATAGGCGCCGGGCGATCCGAACTCGGCCTGATGCTGCTTCTGCGGCGTCTTCGGCTTCTCGCCCGGCATGACAAGGTCGGGGAGTTTGAGGTTCGGCTTCACGCCGCTGAAGGCGGCGTCGAAGGTGTTTTTGGAAATGCCTTTGGTTTTGGCTTCCGGCCAGAGGTCGTTTTGCAGCCAGGCGCGGAACTGGTCGTCAATGGGGGCGGCGTGGGTGGGGACGGTGAGGACCATCCCCACTAGAGCAGCCAGAAAAAATGCAAGGCTGAATTTGCGAAAGTCGCGTTCCGTCGCACCCCCCTCTGTCCTGCCGGACATCTCCCCCGCAAGGGGGGAGATCGGCTGTCGGCTCGGCTTTCGCCAATCACCAACGTTGAAAGGAGTTCGCCGACGCCGAAGCTGCCAATCTCCCCCCTTGCGGGGGAGATGTCCGGCAGGACAGAGGGGGGTGCCTGGCACAGACAGGTGAATGACGGCCATAGAATGCACCTTCCCCACCAATAACGTCAAAACGCCGTCCTGGACCGCAGCGCCGCGGCAAGCGTTCCCTCGTCGAGATAGTCGAGTTCGCCACCGACCGGCACGCCATGAGCCAGCCGTGTTATCTTCACCTCGAAACCGGACAATTGATCGGTCAGGTAATGCGCCGTGGTCTGGCCCTCGACCGTCGCGTTGACGGCGAGGATGATTTCCTTGATTTCGCCGCCGGCGACGCGATCGATCAGCGAGCGGATGTTGAGCTGGTCCGGGCCGATGCCGTCGAGCGGCGACAGCGTGCCGCCGAGCACATGGTAGCGCACGTTCATCGCCGCCGCCCGCTCCAGCGCCCAGAGATCAGAGACGTCCTCGACGATGATCAGGGTGGCGGCATCGCGGCGTGGGTCCGTGCAGATCATGCAGGGGTCCGAGGTGTCGACATTGCCGCAGGTCGAGCAGATGCGCACCTTGTCGGCGGCCTCGCCCATGGCGGCGGCCAGCGGCGAGAGCAGCTGTTCCTTCTTCTTAATCAGGTGCAGCGCGGCGCGCCTGGCCGAACGGGGGCCAAGCCCCGGCACCTTGGCCAGGAGCTGGATCAGGCGTTCGATCTCGGGACCGGCGATTCGCTTGGACATCGCTCTGATCTAGGATTTTTCAGAGCGCTTTGAAACATCCCCCGTCGACGCACGGTTCGCCATGCTGCCATGCGAGAATTAGTTTGTTTCGAGCGGGCGGCCCTGGCTGACAATCATCGCGCCTATGGCATCGGTGTTTTCAGGCGTCGACTGGAATCCCATCGAGGCTTCCTGTGGAGCGTCCTGGATCGAGGAGATGACCCGTTTGTTCGAGGTTCCGCTGTTCAGGGTTCCGCCAAAACGGGCGGCATCCGGCTCTTCCATCGGCTCCTGCATGGCAACTTCCACCGGCTTCGCCGAGACCCGCGCGGATTTTGCCGTCGGCGCCGCGGCTGCGGTCAGATAGGTCTGCTGCGCGGGGGCGGTACGGACGGGCTCCGGCTTGGCCGCCGGTTCCGCCGCGGCGGTCATGTAGACTTGCTGGGCTGGAGCGTTGCGAACTGATGCCTTGGCCGGGCGCACTGTCTCGATGGATGCGACCCGTGTCGCGGGTACCCCCGGCAACGCCGCCGGCTGCTCGGCCGAGGCAATCATCGGCTCATCCGGCAGCGGCTGCCAGTTGCGGCCGCGCTTCTCGTAGAAGGCGTTGCCGCCGGCTACCATGGTGTAGTGCATGTTCTTGTAGGGGAAGCGCAGGCCGGCGGTGTGGAAATACATCGTGTTCTTGAGCTTGGTCTTGCGCTCGCCCTTGAGCACGGCGTCGGCGGCCTCTTCGACATCGGGCATTGCGCGCGAATTCATCGATCTGGTCATGACGCCCGGCGCGAATTGCCCGGGCTCACCGACCACTTGGCAGATGGTGCTGCCATGGTTGCCCGAGCGCAGCCGGTTCATCACCACCGTGCCGACCGCGATCATGCCGTCGCGGCTCGACCGGTTGGATTCGAAGAACATCGCCCGTTCCAGGCATTCCCTGTCCTTCGGCGTGTGACTGTAGGCGCGCGAACTCAGAAAGCTCGGCGTGATGGCGTCGGTCAGGCTGGCGACGGACATGCCGTGCGAGGTTGTCTGGCTGCAAGCGGCCAAGAAAAGGGGAGACGTAATGACGCCGAGCAACAGCGGCGTCTTCCATCGCATCGCGATCAACAGGTAACCCTCTCACTTCAACGCCCGCCCCCAGGCTGCGGCAAGAATGAGACACTTTCGGGCAAAATGATGGCCAAAACGTTATTAACGGCATACTGTTGCCGAATTGACACAAAATCGAGGCTTTCCAGATAGATCGAGCCATCGTTTCACATGGATGATGACCGTTCTCTCTTCGTTTTGCCGCAATTCCCTTGGGGAAACGCCAAGTGCTTTTCCCGGCAAGACCGCGCCATGCGTTCCAAAACGGCCTATTGCCCGGCGGCGATTGCTGTCGGCCGGCCGGGCTCGATCTCTTCGATCTTCTCTGAAAACAGGCCGCGCCTGAGAAACAGCGCCCGCGCCTCCCTGGCCGTCGGCGCGATCTTGCCCGGCCAGTCGCTGTCGATGAACTCGGCCTTGGTGAAATCAGGATTTGTTTCGGAGGCCGCCTCCAGGAATTCGGCGATTTCCAGCACGATCGCGCGTTCGTCCCTTGAAAGCGCCGACGTGCCGGCCTCGATCGACGGCCGATGCACGAAATCCTCGAACAGGTTGAAGTAGCCCTTGATGCCGACGAGATCGACACCGGCGTCGCAATCGGCGAGGATTTCCAGAATCTCGTAGATCCTGTTGCGGATACGCTGCTCGATTAGTCTTTCGGACGGCTCGTCGATCATGGGCGCCGGTCTCTGCTTTCATGCATATCGTTGCCTGCCCACCCTCAGGGTCGAGCCCGTGGGCATGCTTTGGGCGACGTGCATCAGAAAGGCAGTTTCATTCCCGGGGGAATGGGCAGGCCGGCGGTCAGCGCCTTGGTCTTTTCCTGCATGATCTGCTCGACCTTGGCCTTGGCGTCATTGTGCGCGGCAAGAATCAAATCCTCGAGGATTTCGACGTCGTCCTCCTTGAACAAGGACGGGTCGATCTTCAGCGACTTGATATCGAATTTTCCGCTCAGCGTGACGCTGACCAGGCCGCCGCCAGCCTGGCCGAGGGCTTCGACCGTCGCAATCTCATCCTGCATGGCCTGGAACTTGGCCTGCATTTCCTTCGCCTTGCCCATCAGGCCGAGAAGATCTTTCATGGTCCGATCCTTTGCGGATTAGTGCTGGATATCAGGGTTCGTCGTCATCGGCCGGCGGCTCGACCGGCATTTCGGCCTCGCTCGCGTCGGCGTCGGGCGTGTCGGGAATGCGCACATCGATGATCTTGGCGCCGGGAAAGCGGGCCAGGATGGAGGCCACGGTCGGGTCGTTCCTGGCATCGAGGAAAGCGTTTTCACGCTTCGTCGATTCCATCTCGGCCAGCGTCTGGCCGCCCTCCTCCTTCGACAGCGACACCAGCCAGTGGCGGCCGGTCCAGGCGCGCAGCTTG
Organism: Mesorhizobium australicum WSM2073; assembly: GCF_000230995.2. Taxonomy (NCBI): domain Bacteria; kingdom Pseudomonadati; phylum Pseudomonadota; class Alphaproteobacteria; order Hyphomicrobiales; family Phyllobacteriaceae; genus Mesorhizobium; species Mesorhizobium australicum. The sequence goes on from NC_019973.1 coordinate 62,974, forward strand.
GTCGTCAGGTCGTTGAGCAGCATCTTGGGCGCATCGTCGGTCAGGCTTACGTCGATGCGGCCCGGTTCGATGCGCACAAGACGAATGCAGCTCTTGATCAGCACCTTGAAGGCGATGTCGCGTTTCGCGTCGGCAAGGGCAACGATGTCGGCCAGCGATTTCAGCGGTACGGTTTGCACCTCCGGCGCCGGTTGCGGAGGCGCGACGAAGGCAGTCGGAGTAGGCGTGGCCTCGACCAGCCGCATGGTCTGCGCGCCGCCCGAGCCGCCAGGCATGCGCGCCTGCGCCACGGCGCTGGCGCCATTGCCGGGATTCACGGGGCCGGGGCTCATCGGCGCGCCGTTCGGGCGCGGCGCGGCGCCAGTTGCCGAGGCGCCGCTCTCCAGCGATCTCAGCGCCTCGTCCAATGTCGGGAGGTCGGCGGCATGCGCCAGCCGGATCAACACCATTTCGGCGGCACTGACCGGCCTGTTGGAGGACTGCACCTCGGGAATGCCCTTGAGCAGCATCTGCCAGGTCCGCGACAGCACCCTGACCGACAACGCCCGGGCGAAATCGGCACCGCGCTGACGCTCGTCCTGCGACAGCGAGGCATCGTCCATCGCGGTCGGCACGAAGCGCAGTCTGGTGACGAGATGGTTGAACTCGGCAAGATCGGTGAGCACGGCGGCCGGATCGGCGCCGGTATCGTATTGCGCGCGAAACTCCCCAAGCGCTGCCGCCACATCGCCCTTCATCACATGTTCGAACAGATCGACGATACGGGCGCGGTCGGCCAGCCCCAGCATGGCGCGCACGGCCTCGGCGCTGACCGAGCCGGCGCCATGGGCGATCGCCTGGTCGAGAATGGAGAGCGAATCGCGGGCGGAACCTTCCGCCGCGCGCGCGATCATCGCCAGCGCGTCGTCGTCGACCGAAATGCCTTCCTTGCCGGCGATCGAGGAGAGATGCGAGACGAGCGCGCCGGCGTCGATGCGCCTCAGGTCGAATCGCTGGCAGCGCGACAGGACGGTGATCGGAACCTTGCGGATCTCGGTGGTAGCGAAGATGAACTTGACGTGCGGCGGCGGCTCCTCCAGCGTCTTCAGCAGGCCATTGAAGGCCTGCGTCGACAGCATGTGCACTTCGTCGATGATGTAGACCTTGTAGCGGGCCGAGACCGGCGCGTAGCGCACGCGCTCGATGATGTCCCTGATGTCGTCGATGCCGGTGTGCGAAGCGGCGTCCATCTCGATGACGTCGACATGGCGGCCTTCCATGATCGCCTGACAGTGCTCGCCAAGCACGGCGAGGTCGACCGAGGGCTGATCCGTGGTGGCGGTTTTATAGTTCAGGGCACGCGCCAAAATGCGCGCGGTGGTGGTCTTGCCGACGCCGCGCACACCGGTCAGCATCCAGGCCTGGGCAATGCGGCCGGTGGCAAAGGCATTGGTGAGGGTGCGCACCATCGGCTCCTGGCCGACGAGTTCGGAAAAATTCGACGGACGGTATTTGCGCGCCAGCACGCGATACGCGGCGGCCTTGCCCGTCGCCAGACTATCGGGGCCCGAATTTCCGGCTTCGCTCATTCGCCCGTTAAGCTCCAAAAGGCCGCGCCCACAGGCGCCGATTCCTGCGCATAGTCTCGCCCGCGCTGCAATGCGTCGTCAATGTCGCGAGGAGGGCCGATGAGGTGGGAGGCTGGAACAATGACCCGTTCCGGGCTCGTTAGGGCTGCTTCCTTCCGGACCTGACCCGGTTGGCGAGTGGATCGTCCACCACCAACCTCCCGCTGTCCATATCGGCAATTGCGCGACGAAATGCAAGTGCGCAGGCAAATCGGCACCGCGGACCACCAGATTCGCTTGCAGCACCGGTGCAGCCGCTCTAGCGTTCATGGTTTGAGGAAACCAAGAAAAGCAAGGGAAACGCCGATGCTGCCGGGCCTGAAGGCCGGATTCACGCTGGATGCCCGGCTGGAGGCCGACAGCGAGCAATTGATGTGGCTGGGGCTGTGCGAATTGCGGGTGATGAACGACCGCCGTTGGCCATGGCTGCTCCTGGTCCCGCAGCGGCCGGGCGCGGAGGAGATCCACGACATGACGCCGCTCGACCAGGCGATGCTGACCTTCGAGACCAATATGGTGGCGCAGGCGCTGAAGAAGGTGAGCGGCTGCACCAAGATCAACACCGGTGCGCTCGGCAACATCGTGCGCCAACTGCATGTCCACATCATCGCACGGTCCGAGGGCGATCCCGGCTGGCCCGGCCCAGTCTGGGGGCATGGCCTGCGCGAGCCCTATCAGCGTTCCGACCTGCGCCGGTTTGCCGAAACGATAAGGGCAGCGCTATAAGCCTTGCCGTGTCCATCCCAAGCATGTCCATCCCCAACACCAGAGTCCACATGACCTTCCGCCTGTTTGACGCGCCCGTGCGCGAGCCGAGCCAGTTCGTCGGCTTTGCCGGCAACACGATCGACCGGCAATCCGAGAACCGCGCCGACGATTCGGTCGACAAGGCGCTGGCCGACCCGACGACGCGGCTGCTGTTGATGAATGGCGGCAGGCTCCTGCTGAAGCCCGGCGAGGGCGGCCGCCTCGACCCATGGTTCGGCATCGCCGAAAGCGAGCCCTTCAGCCCTTCGGTCGACCAGGGCGTGCTGCTCGGCTTTTCCGAACAGGGGCCGGTGCTGGCGGTGCTGGCGGGCATCGATGCTGAACAGCTGCCCGAAACCGTCAAGGCGATCGATTACCGCTCCGTCTATATGCAAGGGCTGATCGACGAGGCCGCCGCCGGCGCGGTGGCGCAGGGCGCCGCCCTGCTTGCCTGGCACGCCAGTCACCGCTTCTGCAGCAAATGCGGCACCCAATCGCAGATGCGGGCAGGCGGCTACAAGCGGCATTGCCCCAATTGCGGCACCGAGCATTTTCCGCGCACCGACCCGGTGGCGATCATGCTGACGACGACGCGGGAGAAATGCCTGCTCGGGCGCGGCCGGCATTTCGCGCCGGGCATGTATTCGGCGCTTGCCGGCTTCATCGAGCCGGGCGAGACGATCGAGGCGGCGGTGCGCCGCGAAACGCTGGAGGAGGCGGGCATCCGGCTCGGCCGCGTCGTCTACCACGCCAGCCAGCCCTGGCCGTTCCCCTATTCGCTGATGATCGGATGCTTCGGCGAGCCGCTCAACGAGGACATCCAGGCCGATCTCGACGAACTGGAGGACTGCCGCTGGTTTTTGCGCGACGAGGTGCGCCTGATGCTGGACCGAACGCACCCCGACAATCTGGTCACGCCGCCGAAAGGCGCCATCGCGCACCACCTCATCCGCGCCTGGGTCGACAGCGAATAACGAATATCGAAGTCATTGCAGGAGAGACAAATGATCCGTCACACCGTCGTCTTCACGCTGAAGCACCCACCGCATTCGCTGGAGGAAAAGCGGTTCCTCGTCGACGCCAGGAAAATCCTCTCGGCGATCCGGGGCGTCACGCATTTCGAGCAATTGCGGCAGGTCAGCCCGAAGAACGACTATCAGTTCGGCTTCTCGATGGAGTTCGCCGACCAGGCCGCCTACACCAGGTACAACGACCATCCCGACCATGTCGCCTTCGTGCGCGACCGCTGGGTGCCGGAAGTCGAGACCTTCATGGAGATCGACTACGTGCCGTTGGGCTGGTAGCTCAATCCGCCACCTTCCACTGCTCGCGTGACTCGCTCGCTGGATAGACACCGAGGATCCGCACTTCGCGCGAGAAGAACCGCAGCTCGTCGAGCGCCAGCTTGACCAGCGGATCGTCGGGGTGGCCCTCGATGTCGGCGTAGAACAGCGTCGCCGTGAAGGCGCCGAGCTGGTAGCTTTCCAGCTTTGTCATGTTGATGCCGTTGGTGGCGAAGCCGCCCATGGCCTTGTAGAGCGCGGCCGGCACGTTACGGACGCGAAAGATGAAGGTCGTCATCATCTTGACGTCGGGTGACGGGCGCTCGGCCCATTGCTTGCTTTTGGTCAGGACGACGAAGCGGGTGACGTTGCTGTCGGTGTCCTCGACATTCTCCTCGATGATGTCGAGCCCGTAGAGCGTCGCTGCCAGCGCCGGCGACAGCGCGGCCATGGTGCGGTCCTTGACCTCGGAGACCATCTTGGCGGCGCCCGCCGTGTCGCCGGCGACCACTCCCTTCCACCCGTTCTTGCGGATGTATTTGCGGCATTGGCCGAGGGCGTGGATGTGGGTGTGCACGGTCTTGATCTCGTCGCGCCTGACGCCCGGCAGCACCATCAGCTGGAAATGGATCGGCAGGAAATATTCGCCGACGATGTGCAGCTTCGATTCCGGCAGAAGGTGGTGGATGTCGGCGACGCGCCCGGCGATGGTGTTCTCGATCGGGATCATGGCAAGATCGGCCTTGCCGGTCTCCACGGCATTGAACGCGTCCTCGAAGGTCGGGCACGGCAACGGCTCCATAGAGGGATAGACGTTGCGGCTGGCGGTGTCGGAATTGGCGCCGGGCTCGCCCTGGAAGGATATTCTATTGGTCTTTTCAGGCATGCTGATATCTCAGTTGGAAAGGATTTGCCTGGCACGGTCCAGGTCTTCAGGGGTGTCGACGCCAAGCGGCAGCGACTGCACGATCTCGGCGTCGATGCGCATGCCGGCTTCCAGGGCCCGCAGCTGCTCCAGCCGCTCGCGGCGCTCAAGCGGCGACGGCTTCAGCGCGACGAAACGCTCGAGTGCCGCGCGTCGATAGGCGTAGAGGCCGACATGGTGATAGAGCGGCCCCTCGCCCCAGGGTGCCGTGGCGCGGGTGAAGTAAAGCGCCCGCAACCGCGTGCCGGTGAGCGGCGACCCGACGATCTTGACGACGTTAGGATTGGTCTTTTCCCCCTCGCGGACGATCTCGACGCCGAGCGTGGCGATATCCACCGAAGGGTCGTCGAACGGCTTGAGCGAGGCTGCGATGATGCCGGGATCGATGGTCGGCAGGTCGCCCTGCACATTGACGATCGTTTCGACCTTGCCCAAGGGATCAAGAGCGATCAACGCCTCGTGGATGCGATCCGAACCCGACTCATGATCCATGCGCGTCATCACGGCCTCGAAACCATGCGCCCGCACCGCTTCGGCCACGCTTTGCGTGTCGGTCGCCACCACCACCCGGCCAAGCCCGGCCTCGGCCGCGCGGCGCGCCACATGAACGATCATCGGCGCGCCCGATATGTCGGCCAGCGGCTTGCCCGGCAGGCGTGTCGAGGCCATGCGGGCCGGGATCAGGATCAAGGTGGACATCGGTCTGGCAAGGCGTTCGAAAAGAGGAGGGGAAAAGTGGCAAAAGGTCTCACTGGAAGCGCCCTTATAGGTGTTGCAACGCCCGAGCAAAAGACCTAGTTTCCGCCCGATTTGACCGGCTCTGGAGGGCTGGTCTCGATACCGACGGACGGAGTGGACGGATCAGTCCGCCGGAAAAGGGAGCAAGGGGCGTATGGATTCCAACGAAGTCAACAAGCTGCTCGCCGGATTGCTCGGAACCGTTTTCGTCGTTTTCTCCGTCGGCCTGGTGTCTGACGCGCTGTTTGCCTCGCCCGCTCCGGAAAAACCAGGCTTCGCCATCGAGGCCGCCGAGCCGGCAGAGGGCGGCCCTGCAACGCCGGCCGCCGCGGCCAAGCCGATCGCCGATCTGCTGGCCACCGCCAATGTCGAGGCGGGTGCCGCCGTGTTCAAGAAGTGCCAGGCCTGCCATTCCGGCGAAAAGGGCGGCCCAAACAAGGTCGGCCCCGATCTGTGGGACCTCGTCGACCGCCCGGTCGCCGAACATGAAGGCTTCGCCTATTCGGCCGGCATGAAGGAATTCTCCAAGGGCGGCACGGAGAAGTGGACCTATGACAACATCAACCACTTCATCACCTCGCCAAAGAAATTCGTGAAGGGAACGGCCATGGGCTTTGCCGGCCTGCCCAAGGACGAGGACCGTGCCAACGTTATCGCCTATTTGCGCACGCTGTCGGACAATCCCAAGCCGCTGCCAGCACCGGGCGCCGCCGCAGACGCCTCCGCGCCCGCCAAGCCGGCCGATGGAGCCGCCCCGGCGAAGCCGGCCGACGGCGCCGCACCGGCCAAGCCTGCGGCACCTGCCGCTCCGGCAGCACCAGCTCCTGCTGCACCGGCGCCCGCTAAATAACCTGATTATTATCGCGACGATCTTGAAAAAGCCGGGTTCAGCCCGGCTTTTTGTTGGGAAAATGCCTGATGCGGCGACAAAGCCGCGCATGGCGGTTTTCATGAGCGTCAAATCATCTAGGATCGCCCTTCTGGATGAGCTGGCACGCATAGCGAGAGGATAATGCATGACGGTTGGCCGAACGCTTCTGAGGTCGATGCTGGTCGTGGCCCTGCTGGCGGCGGGGTTGCAGGCGACCCGGGCTGACGAGTGGCGGACCACCTCATCGCTGATCGGCGACTCCAAATATGGCGCCAACTTCCAGCACTATGACTACGTCAATCCAAACGCGCCGAAAGGCGGAACGCTGAATTCGGTGGAACTCGGCACCTTCGATAGTTTCAACCCGTTCATCGCACGCGGCACCCCCGCCGCGGGATTGAACTATCAGGGTGGGCTGCTCTACCAGTCGCTGATGGCCAAATCCCTAGACGAGGGTAGCGTCAATCACCCCGAGATCGCCGAAGCCTATAAGTATCCGGCTGATTTTTCATCCGCGACTTACCGACTCGACCCGCGTGCCAGATGGCATGATGGCCAACCGATCACCGCGGATGACGTGGTTTGGTCATTCAACTTCCTCAAAAAGGAAAGCCCGCAGTTCAACCATTATTTCGCCAACGTCACCGACGCTGTCGCGGTGTCTGATCGGGAAGTGGAATTTCGGTTCAATCAAAAGGGAAATCGGGAGCTGCCGCTGATTATGGCGGACGTCGTAGTGCTGCCGAAACACTGGTGGGAAGGCACCGACGCCAGCGGAAAAAAGCGTGATATCACCAAGCCAAGTCTCGAGATCCCGCTCGGCTCTGGCCCCTACCAGATCGAGAGCTTCAAACCCGGCTCGGAAGTCGTCTGGCGGCGGGTTCCCGACTTTTGGGCGGCCGATCTCGGCATCAATGTTGGACGCAACAATATCGATGTTCGACGCTATACTTACATTCTCGACGACAATGCCGCGTGGCAAGCTTTCACCAAGGGCGGGTACGAAGACATCCACTCTGAAAACAGCGCGCGCCTATGGATGACGCGCTACAATTTTCCGGCTCTCGGAGCCGGCGACGTGATCAAGCGGGAATTCAAGGCAACGTCCCTCGCTTCGATGCAAGGCTTCATCATGAACACGCGTCGCGCGAAGTTCCAGGATCGACGCGTGCGCGAGGCGCTCGGCTATGCCTTCGATTTTGAAACCTTGAACCGCACCCAGTCCTTCGGTCTCAACACCCGTGCCAACAGCTATTTCATGGGCAGTGACCTTGCCTCAAGCGGCCTTCCGCAAGGCAAGGAACTGGAGATACTCAATCCATATAAGGACAAACTGCCGCCGGAACTGTTTACCCAGGAATTCAAACCTCCGGTCTTCGATAGCCCGCAGGCGGAGCGGCAGAATTTACGCAAAGCGATCGACCTGTTTGCGGCAGCCGGCTGGAGAATCCAGAATGGCCAGATGACCAATGAGAAAAGCGGGGAGCCTTTCACCATCGAGATTCTGGGGTTCGATCAAGGCGCCGAAACAACCGTCAATCCGTTCGTGACCATGTTGCGAAAGATCGGGGTCGCTGCGTCGTTCAGGATCGTCGATACCAGCCAATACATCGCTCGACTCAATGATTTCGACTACGACATGATAACGTCTCGGCTGTCGCAATCGGATTCGCCGGGCAACGAGCAACGTGAATTCTGGAGTTCAAAGGCTGCCGATACGCCGGGCTCGCGAAATTACTCGGGGATCAAGAATCCGGTGGTGGATGCACTGGTTGAGCGCGTTATCTTCGCGACTGATCGTGACGACCTGCTCGCCGCTACCCATGCACTCGACCGCGTTTTGTTGTGGAATTTTTATCTCGTCCCGCAATTCACCCGGTCCGTGGTCTGGCTGGCCTATTGGGACAAGTTCGGCATTCCGGAAAACCAGCCGACTTACCTGGGCCCGGATCTCGATTCCTGGTGGATTGATCCTAAGAAAGAAGCTGCGCTGGCGGCCAAGTACAAGGGTCTGAATTGATGGCGGCCCTGCCCCGCCGCGATTTCCTGGCTTTGGGTGGCGCTGCCGCTGCAGCAGCGCTGATGCCGGGCAAAGCCTTTGCAAACGTTGCGACCGGCACCAAGCTGCACGGCCTTTCCGCCTTCGGCGACCTCAAATACAAGCCTGATTTCCCGCATTTCGACTATGTCAAAGTCGATGCGCCCAAGGGCGGCATCTTCAATTTCTCGCCGCCGAATTGGGGTTACAACCAGGATACGCAGACTTTCAACACGCTGAACTCCTTCGCCAACAAGGGCGATGCGCCGCCACGCATGGAGATGTGTTTCGACGCGCTGATGGTGCGGGCGCTCGATGAACCTGACGCGGTCTATGGCCAGATCGCGGATGGCGTGACGCTCTCCGACGACCGCAATGGCTTCACCTTCTCGCTTCGACCCGAGGCGCGTTTCCATGACGGCACGCCGCTGACGGCGCAGGATGCTGCCTTCACCTTCAAGCTCTATAAGGAGAAGGGCCATCCCGAGCTATCGCTGTCGCTGACGCACATGGTCGATGCCGTTGCCGTCGATGACCGCACACTGCGGCTTACTTTTTCCGGCAAGCAATCCGCCCGGACCGTGCTCAACGTGGTGGAATTCCCGATCCTGTCCAAGGCCTTCTACACGGCAAATCCCTTCGATTCCTCGCAATTGAACCCGCCCCTCGGCTCCGGCGCCTACAAGGTCGGGCGTTTCTCGGCCGGCGCATGGATCGAGTACGATCGGGTGGCGGACTATTGGGGTCGTGACCTCGCGTTCAATCGCGGCCAGAACAATTTCGATCGTATCCGCATCGAGTTCTACCAGAACCGCAACGCCGGATTCGAAGCCTTCAAGAAGGGTGAGATCACTTATCGCGAGGAATTCGTGTCACGCGTTTGGGCCACCGCCTATGACTTCCCTGCAATGACCGCGGGCAAAGTGGCCAAGCATGAATTCCCGGCCGAAAAGCGACCCTCGATGCAGGCCACCGCGGTCAATCAGCGGCGAGAGCAGTTTCGCGACCCTAGGGTGAGGCGGGCGCTCGCGCTATGTTTCGATTTCGAGTGGACGCGCCGCAACTTTTTCTACGGCTCGTACGAGCGTTCGCAATCCTGCTTCGAGAAATCGGACTTTCGCGCCGAAGGGACACCGTCGCCGCAAGAACTGGCTCTGCTGGAGCCGCTGCGAAGCCAGTTGCCGGCAGAGGTCTTCGGCGAGGCAGTGACCCAGCCCGCGTCCGACGGCTCCGGTCGCGACCGCAAGCTGCTTGGCCAAGCGGCAAAACTTCTGTCCGCCGCTGGGTGGAAGCGATCAGGCGACTTTGTCGTTAACGACAAGGGGGGCCGGCTTTCAGCCGAGTTCATGGTCGATGACGACACCTTCGTCCAGGTCTATTCGCCCTGGGTCGCCAACATGAAGGCGATCGGCATCGACGCCACGATACGGTTGGTGGATTCGGCGCAATACCAGTCCAGGCAGGCGAGTTTCGACTTCGACCTCTTGTCTGCTGCCTTTTCGTTCAGCGCGACGCCGACTCGGGATGATCTCGAAGTCTTCTTCCATTCGAGCACCGCCGGCGTCTCCGGCTCCCGCAACTTGCCGGGTATCTCCGATCCCGCTGTCGACACGCTGATCAATGCCGTGGGCGCGGCAAAGGACCGTGAAAACCTGACCGTGGCGATGCGGGCGCTCGACCGGGTCTTGCGTGCGCGATGCGATTGGATTCCTAGTTGGTTCCTGGCGAATCATCGCGTTGCCTATTGGGACATGTTCGGCTTTCCCGAACAAAAGCCCGATTTCGGCTTTCCGGTCGAGACGCTGTGGTGGTTCGATAAAGGCAAGGCGGCAAAAATTGGCAAAGGCTGAGATGTCAGTCCCACGAGGGCAGAAGGCCTGATGGGCGCCTATATACTGCGCCGCATCCTTTTGATGATCCCGACCCTGTTCGGCATCATGGCGATATCGTTCGCCGTCATCCAGTTCGCGCCTGGCGGGCCGGTCGAGCAGGTCATCGCCAAGCTGACCAACCAGGGCGGCAGCGACCGCCTCGGCGGTGGCGGCGGCGATGCAGGCGGCTCCAATTTCGACGTCGCCGGCGATGTCAGCTCGAAATATCGCGGCGCCCAGGGCCTCGATCCGGAATTCATCAAGAAGCTGGAGAAGCAGTTCGGTTTCGACAAGCCGCCGCTCGAGCGCTTCGGCATGATGCTGTGGAATTATGCCAGGTTCGATTTCGGCAACAGCTATTTCCGCGATATCTCGGTGCTCGACCTGATCCTGGAAAAGATGCCCGTATCGATTTCGATCGGGCTCTGGATCACCTTGTTGTCCTATCTGATCTCGATCCCGCTCGGCATTCGCAAGGCGGTGAAGGACGGCACGCCCTTCGACGTCTGGACCAGTGGGGTCGTCATCGTCGGCTATGCCATTCCAGGCTTCCTGTTCGGCATCCTTTTGATGGTGCTGTTCGCCGGCGGCTCGTTCTGGGACTGGTTCCCGTTGCGCGGCATCGTCTCGGACAATTGGGACCAATTGTCGTGGCCGGCCAAGATCGTCGATTATTTCTGGCACATGACGCTGCCGCTGACGGCGCTGGTGTTGTCGGCCTTCGCAACGACCACGCTTTTGACCAAGAACTCCTTCCTGGAGGAAATCCGCAAGCAGTATGTGGTGACGGCGCGCGCCAAGGGCCTGTCGGAACGGCAGGTGCTTTATGGGCACGTTTTCCGCAACGCCATGCTGATCGTCATCGCCGGCTTCCCGGGTGCCTTCATCTCGGCCTTCTTCACGGGATCGCTGCTGATCGAGAACATCTTTTCGCTCGACGGGCTCGGCCTGCTCGGCTTCCGGTCCGTGGTCGAGCGCGACTATCCGGTGGTGTTCGCCAACCTTTATATCTTCTCGCTGCTTGGCCTGTTCGTCGGGCTCCTGTCCGACCTGATGTACACCTGGGTCGATCCGCGCATCGATTTCGAGCGGAGAGACATCTGATGTCGGAGGCAAGCGTAACCGCCGGTGTCTTGCCGGAGCGGCTCCCACGGCCGTTCCTGTCGCCGCTCAACAAGCGCCGCCTGCAGAATTTCAAAGCCAACCGGCGCGGCTACTGGTCGCTGTGGATTTTCCTCGTCCTGTTCGTGCTGTCGCTGTTTGCCGAATTCATCGCCAACGACAAGCCGATCATCGCTTCCTACAAGGGCGAGATCCTTTTCCCGGTGATGGTTGCGTATCCCGAGGAAAAATTCGGCGGTTTCTATGCCGTCACGGATTATCGCGACCCGGTCATCCAGGACGAGATCAACGCCCATGGCTGGATGATCTGGCCGCCGATCCGCTATTCCTACCAGACCGTCAACAACGCCATTCCGGAAGCAGCACCGGCCAAGCCATCATGGGAATATGACGCCAAGACGCGCTGCAACCAATATCCACGAGGAGCCGATGACCCGGCCTGCAATGTCGGCAACTGGAACTGGTTCGGCACCGACGACCAGGCGCGCGACGTGCTGGCGCGCGTCATTTACGGCTTCCGCATTTCGGTGCTGTTCGGCCTGATCCTGACCGCGGGTTCGGCGCTGATCGGCGTCGGCGCCGGTGCCTTGCAGGGCTATTTCGGCGGCTGGACCGATCTCCTGTTCCAGCGCTTCATCGAGATCTGGTCGGCCATTCCCGTGCTCTATCTGCTGCTCATCGTCGCCGCCATCCTGCCGCCGGGCTTCTTCATCCTGCTCGGCCTGATGCTGCTGTTTTCCTGGGTGGCGCTGGTCGGGGTGGTGCGGGCGGAGTTCCTGCGCGCCCGCAACTTCGAATATGTCAACGCGGCGCGCGCGCTCGGCGTGCCCAACCGCACCATCATGTTCCGGCATCTGCTGCCCAACGCCATGGTGGCGACATTGACCTTCCTGCCCTTTTTGCTGAGCGGCTCGATCTCGACGCTGACCTCGCTAGACTATCTCGGCTTCGGCCTGCCGCCCGGCTCCGCCTCGCTCGGTGAACTGCTCAAGCAGGCGCAGCGCAATCTCAACGCGCCTTGGCTCGGCATTTCCGGCTTCGTCGTCATCTCGCTGATGCTGTCGCTGCTGGTATTTGTCGGCGAGGCGACGCGCGACGCCTTCGATCCGCGCAAGACGTTCAAATGAGCGATGCTCCCTTGCTCAGCGTGCAGGACCTCAGCGTCGCCTTCAGCCAGGGCGGCGGCCAGTCAGTCGCCGTCGACCACATTTCGTTCGACATCGCCAGGGGCGAGACGGTGGCGCTGGTCGGCGAATCCGGCTCCGGCAAATCGGTCTCGGCGCTGTCGGTGCTGAAGCTGCTGCCCTATCCCAGCGCCAGCCACCCCTCGGGCAAGATCCTGTTTCAGGGTGCCGACCTGCTCGCCATGAGCGAGAAGCAATTGCGCCAGGTGCGCGGCAACAAGATCACCATGATCTTCCAGGAGCCGATGACCTCGCTCAATCCGTTGCACACGATCGAGCACCAGATCGTCGAAATCCTGAAGCTGCATCAAGGCATGGGCGACCGTCCGGCCAAGGCGCGCACGTTGGCCCTGCTCAATGAGGTCGGCATCCGCGATCCGCAGAAGCGTCTGGACGCCTATCCGCATCAGCTGTCCGGCGGCCAGCGCCAGCGCGTCATGATCGCCATGGCGCTCGCCAACGAGCCGGAACTGTTAATCGCGGACGAGCCGACGACCGCGCTCGACGTCACGGTGCAGGCACAGATCCTCGAACTGCTCGCGGGCCTCAAAAGCCGCAAGGGCATGTCGATGCTGTTCATCACCCATGACCTCGGCATCGTGCGCAAGATCGCCGACCGGGTCTGCGTGATGACCAAGGGCAAGATCGTCGAGACCGGACCGACCAAGGACATCTTCGCCAACCCTCAGCACCCCTATACGCGCCATCTTCTGGCCGCCGAGCCGAAAGGCAAGCCGCCGGCCGCCAATGCCGACGCCAAGCCTGTCATGACCGGCAAGGACATCAAGGTCTGGTTTCCGATCAAGCAGGGGTTCTTCCGGCGCACGATCGATCATGTGAAGGCGGTCGACGGCATCGACGTCACCGTGCGCGCCGGCCAGACGCTGGGCGTGGTCGGCGAATCCGGTTCGGGCAAGACGACGCTCGGCCTGGCACTGGCGCGCATGATCTCGTCGACCGGGACGATCCAGTTCAACGGCCGAGACATCAACCAGCTCACCTTCAACGCCATGCGACCGCTCAGGCGCGAATTGCAGATCGTCTTCCAGGATCCGTTCGGCTCGCTCAGCCCGCGCATGTCGATCGCCGAGATCATCGAGGAAGGGCTTAAGATCCACGAGCCAAAGCTGTCGCCCGACGAGCGCGACGACAAGGTGGCCGCCGTGCTGAAGGAAGTCGGGCTCGATCCGGCGACCCGCAACCGCTATCCGCACGAGTTTTCCGGCGGCCAGCGCCAACGTGTCGCCATCGCCCGCGCCATGGTGCTCAACCCGCGCTTCGTCATGCTGGACGAGCCGACATCGGCGCTCGACATGAGCGTGCAGGCACAGGTCGTCGATCTCCTGCGCAATTTGCAGGCCAAGCACGACCTCGCCTATCTTTTCATCAGCCACGACCTCAAGGTCATCCGGGCGCTGGCCAATGACGTCATCGTCATGCGCAACGGCCAGATCGTCGAAGCCGGCCCTTCCGAACAGATTTTTGGAAATCCGCAAACCGACTATACTCGGGCTCTGATCTCGGCCGCTTTCAAGATCGAGACAGCGCCGACAGGCGTGGTCAGCGAGTGATCCGCACAAGGAAGGACTGAACGAACCGCGATGGAAAAAGGCCGCATCCTGCTTGCCGTCACCGGCTTTCATCCGCAGCGCTGGCGCGACCTGCTGTCGGCCGAGCGCGAGGTGGTGCTGGAACCGGACGGCCCCAAGGATCCCTCGATCACCTATGCGGTGGTGTGGAAGCAGAAGCCCAATTTGATGTCGTCGCTGCCCAATCTGCGCGCCATCTTCTCGATCGGCGCCGGCGTCGACCATATCTTCGCCGATCCCGGCCTGCCCGACGTGCCGATCGTCAAGGTCGTCGCCGACAACCTCACCCAGTACATGACCGAGTACGTCGTCTGGCGGGTGCTCGATCACCATCGCCAGGGCCTGCTCTACCGGTCGCAGCAGCCAAAGAAGATCTGGCACGAGCCACAGCAGAGGCCGGCCGGTGACATTTCCGTCGGCATCATGGGACTTGGCAGTCTCGGCCGCGCGGCAGCCTCGGCGCTGCTGTCGCTGGGCTTTGCGGTCAATGGCTGGTCGCGCACGGACCGGCCAATGGAAGCGGTGGCGACGTATGGCGGCGAAGCCGGGCTGATCCCATTCCTCAACGCCACCGACATTCTGGTCGTGCTTCTGCCGCTGACGCCGGACACGCAAGGCATCGTCAACTACGGCGTGCTGAAGGAATTGAGGAAACGCAACGGCCTCGGCGGCTCGGTGCTGATCAATGCCGGACGCGGCCGCCTGCAGAAGGACGCCGACATCGTGCGCGCGCTGGATGACGGCACGCTGAAGGAGGCGAGCCTCGACGTGTTCGAGGTGGAACCACTGCCGAAGACCAGCCCGTTGTGGAACCACCCGAAGGTGTTCGTGACGCCGCATGCCGCGGCGACTTCCGATCCAGCCCATCTGGCGCCGCTCATGCTGCGCCAGATGGACGCTTTCGAACGCGGCGAAAGGCTCGACAATCTGGTGGACCGCAAAGCAGGATACTAGAGCGGTTCAGCGTTTTATGGAATCGCCGACCCGCTCTAATTCTTTGTTTTTACGCAATTCCGGACGGAAAACCGCTACGCACTTTTCCTGGAATTGCTCTAGCCAGACGTCCTCGTCACCTGGCCAAATCCCAGTCCTGAAAACATTTCTTGATCGCCCGGACCGACGACAGTTGCAGCTTCGGCAGGTTGACTTGGTCGAACGTCGCCCGGTATCTTGAGCGGTTTTTCGGCGTGGTCACGGCAATGTGGTGGATCATGTCCCATTTGGTGCTGTCGCGCCCACCCTCCAAGGCTCCGCGTCTCTCCTTCTCGAACAAGGTACGCCTGAAATAGCGCAGCAGACTTGCCGGGGTGGAAATGTCCAGCAGGATCAATCCGGTCGCGCGCTGGAAGCGTTGCGGCATGCAAACCGAGTAATTTCCGTCCATCACCCACCGTTCGCTGGCGATCGCTGCGTCATGCAAGGCAATGAATTCGTCCCTCGGACGCTGCAGCCAATCCGTGTTGGGCAGGTGAAAGAGCAGATCAAGATGAATGGGTGTCAGGCCACGCTTGCGCGCGATCGCGTCGGCAAGCGTCGACTTGCCGCTGTTCGACGGGCCCAGGATACAGATGCGGTCGCCGAAGTCCGAGAGCTTCATTTGGGCAACACGCATCAGCCAGGCAGCGCGAACTTCTTCTGCTTGTCCGGTTTGCCGCAGTCGCGGCGATCGATCGACCGGTTCATGGCATCGATTTCGCCTGACGCCTTGTCGCTGTCGCGTTGAGCCTTGGAACGCATGTCGGGCGTGAACGGGCCAAAACCCATGGCAGGATTGGAAAAAGTCGGCTTGGCGGTCGTGGGGAGACTATATTGCTGCGCCAATCCGTTGCGCCGCGACAGCAACTGATCGCATGGCACGCTGTCATATTGCAGCGAGGACTCGACGTTGGCGTCCTGCCGCTCGGACGCTGAATTGCCCACGCAGCCGGTGGTTACGAGGCAAGACGCCAAAATCATCACGTTCCAGCGCATAGAAGTGCTCCTCCTGATATCCCGCCCTGATGCGACCAGATCGCAAATATCGGTCGCGCACGCAAATCGGACTTTTTCGCAGCAGCGCAAAGAGTTGCCCTCACAGGGGACCGGCTTTCCATGCCACGACGGCCAGGCCTTTGACAGGCTCGCGGCGATCCCAGCGGATGGTTGTCGGCTCCAGCGCGAGGACCGAGAGGCCGTTGGCCTCGAGGGTCCGTACGACATAGCCATCCGAATGGGCGTAGCGCCGGGAGGGCTGCAGCGCGAACTCGCCACCGCCTTCCGCCAGGCTCTCGACTGAAAAGGCAAACAGGCCACCGTCGGCGAGCAGGCCGGCGACCACTCCCACCAGACCTTCGAGGCCGCCGATGTAGATCAGCACGTCGGCTGACGTCACCAGATCGGCCCTGTCGCCCGAATAGGAAAAATCCTGCAAATCCGCTTTCGTCAGCGCGTCGTAGATGCCTTTTGCCCGCGCCTTCTTCAGCATCCTTGCCGAGATGTCGAACCCCTCCAGCCGGTCGACGATCGGCCTCAGCTTCTCGCCCATCAGCCCAGTGCCGCAACCCAGGTCGAGCGCCAGGCGGAGGCGGCCCGGCCTTGCCTTGCGGATGGCCGCGTCGAGCACCTCGGGCAGCCGGTAGTCGAGCTTGCCTACCAGCATGTCCTCGAATGTCTCGGCATAGTGGTCGAACAGCGTTTCGACAAAGGCGCTGGGCGGCGTCATGGAGACCGGACCTTTGCCGATCAGCTGCAATTTGAGAGCCGCGCCCTGGCGATCGGCCGGATCCAGTTTCAACGCCGTCGTCCAGGCCTGCGCCGCCAGGTCGAGCCTGCCCGATGCCTCCTGCATCTCGCCCAGGCGAAACCAGCCCATTGCCCATTGCGGCGCCAGTTCCAGGCCGCCGAGCAGCAACTCGGCGGCAGCGGCATGATCGCCGGAGGCAACGAGCATTTCGGCATAGTCCGCACGGCGATCGGCGTTCGGGTCGCCCGACGAGGTCTGAAGCGGTTTCATGATGATGGTTTCCACCTGCAGGGAGCCGGCCGCCCATATCTGTAGAGCAAAGAATGCCGAAGCTGAACTGAATTGGACAGGCTTTGCCCGGGAGTCAGCAGTCTCGGCCAACAGGCTTCCCGCGGCGGAATTATATCCTATCTTGGCACCATGCGCGCCAGCGACCTGCTTCATCCCCGGCCCGAAGGCCTCTACTGCCCGCCGGGCGATTTCTTCATCGACCCGGTGCGGCCGGTGAACCGGGCGCTGATCACGCACGGCCATTCCGACCATGCGCGTTCCGGCCACGGCTCGGTGCTTGCGACACAGCAGACGCTCGACATCATGGGACTTCGCTACGGCGAGGATTTCGCGGGGACGACGCAGACAGCCAGGCTCGGCGAGACGATTGCCCTCAACGGCGTCGATGTCAGCTTTCATCCGGCCGGCCATGTGCTGGGTTCGGCGCAGATATCGGTCGAGCACCAGGGCAGGCGCATCGTCGCCTCCGGCGACTACAAGCGGCAGAAGGATGCGACCTGCGCGCCCTTCGAGCCGATCCGCTGCGACATCTTCATCACCGAGGCGACTTTCGGCCTGCCGGTGTTTCGCCATCCGCCAGACACGGAAGAGATCGCCCGGCTGCTGAAATCGGCGGCGCAATTCCCGGAGCGCTCGCACCTGGTCGGAGCTTACGCGCTGGGCAAGGCGCAACGCGTGATGCGGCTGTTGCGCGACGCCGGTTACGACAAGCCGCTCTACATCCATGGCGCGCTGGCCAAGCTCAGCGCGTATTACCAGAGCCAGGGCATCGATCTCGGCGATCTCGAGCCGGCGACCGTGGAGAGCGGGGCCAAGCAAGATTTCGCCGGCGCCATCGTGGTCGGCCCGCCATCGGCCTTCGCCGACCGCTGGGCGCGGCGCTTTCCCGATCCGATCTCGTGCTTCGCGTCGGGCTGGATGCGCATCCGCCAGCGCGCCAAGCAAGGCGGCGTCGAACTGCCGCTGATCATCTCGGATCATGCCGACTGGGACGAACTCACCGCCACCATCAAGGAGACCGGAGCCGCCGAAATCTGGGTCACGCACGGCCGCGAGGAAGCGCTGGTGCGCTGGTGCGAACTGGAAGGCATCGCCGCCCGCCCGCTGCATCTGGTGGGCTATGAGGATGAGGGCGATTGACGGCATGAACCGCTTCGCCGAGCTTCTCGACCGCCTGGTGCTGACGCCGTCGCGCAACGGCAAGCTGACCCTTTTGATCGACTATTTCCGCTGCGTCGAGGATCCCGATCGCGGCCTGGCGCTGGCGGCCATCACCGGCGATCTCAGGATTGCCGCGGTCAAGCCGGCCATGCTGCGCACGCTGGTCACCGAACGCATGGACCCGGTGCTGTTCGGCTATTCCTACGATTATGTCGGCGACCTCGCCGAGACGGTGTCGCTGGTCTGGCCGCAAACGCCTGGCAGGATCGCCAACCGCGAGCCGACGCTTGGCGAGGTGGTGGCCAAGCTGCAGGCGGCAAGCCGCTCCGATGGACCGAAATTGCTGACGGGGCTGCTCGACAGCGCCGGCATCTCGGCACGCTTTGCCATCATCAAGATGGTCACCGGCGGCCTGCGCATCGGCGTCTCGGCGCGGCTGGCCAAACAGGCGCTGGCCGATTTCGGCAAGGTCGACGTCGCCGAGATCGAGGAACTCTGGCATGGGCTATCGCCGCCCTACACGGCGCTTTTCGCCTGGCTGGAAGGCAAGGCCGAAAAACCGCGCAACACGGCGATGGCGCTGTTTCGCCCAGTCATGCTGTCGAACCCGGTCGGTGACGGCGACCTCGAAAAGCTCGATCCCGCCGACTACGCGGCGGAATGGAAATGGGACGGGATCCGGGTCCAGGCGGTAGCCGAAGGCGGCATCCGCCGGCTCTATTCGCGCACCGGCGACGACGTCTCAGGGGCCTTTCCAGACCTCGCCGACGCCATGCGTTTTTCCGCTGCGCTCGATGGCGAATTGCTTGTCGGCGATCCGCGAGAAGCGACGGGAACCTTCTCGGACCTGCAGCAGCGGCTGAACCGCAAGATGGTGACGCCGAAGATGCAGCAGCAATATCCAGCCTTCATGCGCTGTTACGACGTGCTTCAAATCGGTGCCGAGGATCTGCGCGGACTGTCCTTCCGCGAGCGACGCGGCCGGCTCGAAGCCTTCATCGGGACGCTCGACCCGAGCCGCTTCGATCTCTCCCCCTTCGTCGCGTTCACGGATTGGCAGTCGCTCGAGGACCTGCGCCGCGCGCCGCCGCATCCGATCATCGAAGGCGTGATGCTGAAGCGCTGGGATTCGCCCTATGTCGCCGGCCGGCCGAAGGGTCCATGGTTCAAATGGAAGCGCGATCCGCACACGGTGGACGCGGTGCTGATGTATGCCCAGCGGGGCCACGGCAAGCGCTCGAGCTTCTATTCCGACTACACGTTCGGCGTCTGGTCCGGAGCCGAGGGCGAGGAGGAACTCGTGCCGGTCGGCAAGGCCTATTTCGGATTCACCGATGAAGAGCTGAAGCAGATCGACAAATATGTCCGTGACAACACCGTCGAGCGTTTTGGACCGGTGCGCTCGGTGCGCGCCGACCGCGACAATGGCCTGGTGCTGGAAGTCGCCTTCGAGGGACTCAATCGTTCGACCCGGCACAAATCGGGTGTGGCCATGCGTTTCCCCAGGATTTCACGATTGCGCTGGGACAAGCCGGCCAACGAGGCCGATCGCATAGAAACCCTGCAGGCGCTGCTCGACCGCTAGGGACCGTCAATGTGTCAGTCGCAACGAATTCAGTTCAGGGTTCGACCGAGACACGGATCTCGTAGACGTCGACCGCCTTGCCCTGCTTGTCGAAATCGGAATTGATGGCGATGGTTCCGGCCGAGCCCGGATGCTTGTCGGGAAACTTCACGTCGAACAGATATTCGTTCTTCTGCTGGCCGACCGCGTAACGCTTGCGGCCGCAATCGCCGAGTTCGCCAAAATTGCAGTCGACGGATATCTGCGTGTCCTTGCCGTCCTCGGCCCGGGCGATGATGTCGAACACGGCGTGCTTGCCGGCGAGTTTTTCCAGCACGCCCTGTCCGACATCGAAGGCGATCGCCGAGCCGGAGGCGCCGGACTGGATGCGCAGGAACGGCCCGCTGTCGTCCTTCATCACCTCGGCCTTGGCGTCGGACGGAGCGGCGACATGCGTCGGGTCGGACGGTAAAAACACATTGATCCAGTCGCGCGACAGGTCCGCGGCACCGGGCTTTGCCGGCGCGTTGGCGCCATCGGCCGGGGTGAAATCGTCGTCCTCGACGGTCGGCGGCGCTTCCGGCGGCGCGGTATTGAGCTGCGCGGCGGTCTTGAACACACCGGTTTGCATGGCAAAGTACAGTCCGATGCCAATCGCCGCGAGCAGCGTCACCGTGAAGAAAATGGCGGTCAGCGGCAGCCGCCGGCCTCGAATGCGCCGCTCATCGCGATCGGGCGCGACTTCCGTGGCGGCACCGGAAGAGGCTGGAACCGACATGTCGATGGCTGGCGCACCGGGCAGGGTCGCATCCGGCATGATGTCGGGAACCACCGGCAGCACGCGCGAACGCGGTGCGTCGGAAGCGGGCTGCCCGGGACCGTCGACGGTCACAGCGGGCGATGACGCCCTTGGGCCCGCCTCGACCGCGGGCGCCGCGCCGGCCGCGGCCTCGACCGCCGGCGCGTCGATCTGCGGGGCAACACCGGGCACCGCCGGCAGGTACTCGGATTCGATTTCGGTGATTTTTGCCTGGATTGCCTTGCGGCGCTTGATGGCGACTTCCACGGTCACGCCGGGATTGGCCTGGAGCGCGCGGTCGAGCGCGGCGAAGGCCGAACGATAGACCCTCTCGCGGAACGCACGGTCCTCGGCATTGCCCTTTTCCAGGGCGTTCCGGATCGCTTTTTCGATCGCGTCCAAGCGAGATCCCTCTGCAAATTGTCCCAAGCTTTCATGATGGTTAGCCGCAGGCGACCAATCAATCAACGGGCGGGCAGCCGCATTCTGCCTCGACAGACCGTCCAAAGTCTATTTTCACGATGTTCCGGCAAACAAAATCGGAACATGTCGGCGATTCCGGGCATGCAGGGACGCCAGAACGCCGGTTTCGATCGGGGCGCGGCTCTTGCATGATTTGCCAAGTCGCATCTTGAATTCGCGGCCGGTTGAGTCTATCACCCTGCCCATCTTGGAGGCCTTGGCCTCCCGGGCCGCTTTAGCTCAGTTGGTAGAGCACATCATTCGTAATGATGGGGTCAGGTGTTCGAGTCACCTAAGCGGCACCAGTTTTTCAAACCGATGGTCGAAGCTGCCTGGACGCGCGGAAGAGGCCCGAATCCCCGGCCGTTTGCGTTTGCCATGGATGCAAGGATCTGCCCGTCGATCGACAACAACTCGGGAGCGGTGCAGATCTGGCCGAAGACCCGCGAGGCAAGTCGCGACTTGCTCCGGGCTTGGAAAACTCGCGAAAGCGAGCAATCCGGGATTTTCAAATCTCAATAACAAATGATGGACCGCGCATTTCTATTTTTTTGGAACAGACACTTGGGTTGCACATTTCCTGCCGACAGTTCCATGACAGGAGGTTTTGAATTGCCAAGGCGTGTCGACAAGGAAAAGCTGGCAAGAGCGGACCGCGAGGCGAGGCTGGTGCTGGATGCCGAGCGTCACGCAAGGGACGCCAAGACAACCCGCCTGAGGGAGCAGAGACTGCAGCAGGAGGCATTGGCGGACAAGGCCCCGCCTGCGCGCCGACGGGAGCCGACTGGGAAGCCGGCCAGGCGTGTGATCGAGGTGGACTGACCTGTTGGGGGGTTGCCCGGTTCGCCCCGATGGCGCGTCAGCGATGTCTCCGCGTTGCCGCATAAGACAGTAGCCCAGAAGACCCATATGCCATTGTCGGGACCCCCGTTTTGGTATGAAATGTCGGGTGTCAGCATGGGAGGTCCAAATGCCCAACACTTTCAAGACCGGAGACGTCGTCAAGCTGAGGTCGGGAGGCCCGAAGATGACGGTCAGCGACGGCGCCGCTTCCGGCATGTATCTGTGCCACTGGTTCAACAAAGACGGCGACGTGTGGACCCCCCAGCATGCCGGCTTCAAATCGGATCAGTTGATAGCCGCCGACCAATCGACGTAATTCCCGCCTTCGCCAACGAGCCGGCCCGGCGCAATTCAGATGCGCCGGACGAGGTGTTCTGCCGTACCCTGGGCCGCCAAGGTCCATCATCGCCGGCAAGCGGCGTGATAGGCATGGCGACCGACGGATTTCTGCGATCACGACGTTTAACGGTTGAAGCATGACCATGGCATCGGGCCATGGCAATGCGCCAACCGGAGACGTGAAGCATGATACGCCGTCCGATCCTTGCCGCTGCCCTGAGCCTGCTGACCACCGCGGCTCTGGCCCAGACAGGGACACAGCCACCGGCCGCCACACCGCCCGCCGCGACTTCGTCGGCCGCCAAGTCCGACATCACGCTGGCCAAGTTCCAGAAACGGCGAGAGAAGGCGATCATGGCCGCCGACACGGACGGCGACGGCAAGATCAGCCTGCTGGAATGGGAGGCCTTTCAGGCCAAGCGCAACGTCAAGGGCGATCCCGCCAAATCCTTCGCGCGCATTGATTCCAACCATGACGGCTTCATCGACCGGGCCGAGCTCGATGCGTTCTTCGCCAAGCGCTTTGCCAGGCTGGACAAGAATGGCGACGGCATTCTGACGGGCGACGAGATGCCGGGCCACAAATCCGCTCCCAAGCCGGAGCAATGACCAAGAGGCTATGACGCATGATGGACATTGGGTGTGCGCCAACCCATGAGCCCCGACCCGGACGAGGAGCTGGTTCGCCGGGTCGGCACCGGCGACCCCGCGGCGGTGCGGACGCTCGTCGCGCGCAAGCTGCCGCGCATCCTTTCGCTGGCCGCGCGCATGCTCGGCGATGCGGCGGAGGCCGAGGACGTCGCGCAGGAAACCTTTATGCGCATCTGGCGTCACGCATCGGGCTGGCGGCGCGGCAACGCACGCTTCGACAGCTGGATCCACCGGGTGACGCTAAACCTTTGTTACGACCGGCTGCGCCGGCGCCGCGAGCTGGTGACCGACGAGCTGCCGGACATTGTCGATCCCGCCCCGCTTCCCGATGCCCATCCCGGCAAGGAGGCGCATCGGGTCGAGCAGGCCTTGCAGGCAATCGCGCCGCGCCAGCGCGAGGCGATCCTCCTGGTCTACTATCAGGAGATGTCCAACATAGAGGCGGCCGCGATCCTGGAGATCAGCGTCGATGCCCTGGAAAGCCTGCTTTCGCGCGGCCGGCGGGCGCTGCAGGTGATCCTGGCCAAGGATAGTGTCGATGAATGAGAAAGCCGCGATCAAAGGACAGACCGATGTCTGATGGGTCCAGGAACGAACCGGCAATGGATGCCGAGCGCTTTGCGGCTCTGGCGGCGGCCTATGGCGGCGACTTGCGGCGGTGGCCGCAGGCCAACCGCACGACCGGCGCGACGTTCGCAAGGACCGAGATGGGCGCGGCCATATTGGGGCAGGCAGGCAAACTCGACGCCTTGCTCGACAGCTATGACGTCATGGCGCCTGGCGCGGCACTGCACGGCGGCATCCTGCGAATGGCCGACCGGCTGCTCGTCCAGCGCCGGCGCCGACGGGCCTGGTGGCTGGGTCTTGGACTCGCCGGCATCGGCATGGCCGGCGCCATCGCCGGATTGGCCCTGGTGAGCGTCGTCACGCCAGAGTTTCAGCCCGACCGCTATGTGCTCGATGCCAATGCGACGGCGTTCGGCGATGCCGGGTCCGATGGCGAGACGATCGAGGAGGACCTATGAGCACGCGCCGCAACCTCGTGATCGCATCCGTGGCGCTGAATGTCTTCCTGGCCGGCGCGCTTGCGGGCGGAGCCGTCTGGATAAGAAGCGGCAAGCCCGGCCAGGGTTATTCGCTGGAAGCCGCCGGGAGCCGGCTTCCCCACCAGGAACGCGTGCTGTTTCGAAAGGCGCTGCGCGACGTGCGGCGCGAATCCCGCCAGGTCATCCTCGATGGCCAGCAGGCCAGGCGCGAGGCAGCCGACCTGCTGCGCCAGCCGGTCCTCGACACGACGGCCCTGTCGGCCGCGCTGGAAAGGGCGCGCAATGCCGATATCACCGTGCGCACACGGCTTGAGCAGCGCATCGTCGAGTTCGCGACGGCGGGTTCGGCCGCGGATCGCGCCGTGCTCGCGGACGGGCTGGCCAGGCGGGCCGGGCCGCCACCGACGGCAGAGCCAAAAAAATCGCCGTGACCGCCGACGGAAAACGACCGCAAGGCCGTTTAACCAGAGGAAGGGCAGCCTGCCGGACCAATCGGTACGCACAGGTTTTCATTCTCGGAGAACATTCGGAGTAACGTCATGAACCGTCTGACACAGTATGCGGCGGCAGCCGTCCTCGCCTTCACCGGAACCGTCGCGACCTCCGCCGCCATGCCGATGGTGGCGCAGCCGGCCGCCCCGGCGCTGATCGAGCACGTGGCCTGGGGTTGCGGGCCTGGATGGCATCCCAATCACTGGGGGCGCTGCGTTCCCAACCGTGTCGTGGTGTATCCGCGCTACCGCTATTGGCACCGCCCGGCCTACTACGGCTGGCATCCGCACCGCCACTGGCACCGCTGGCACCGCTGGTAAGCGCGCGGGAGGGCCGGGCGGCATCCGCCTGCCCGGCCGCCTATCCCCGGTTTGCGCTGGGGAAACAGCCGATCGGGCGTCGCGCGCCTCGCGTGAGATCCAACGATGGAGCGTTGACATGGCTGTCGCGACCAAAGTGCCCATGACGCCAGATCCCGCCCTGCCAGATCCCGCCCTGCCAGATTCCGCCTTGATAGTCTTCAATCGCTTCGGCCTTGGAGCCCGGCCGGGTGATCGCGAAAGACTGGCCGGCGACCCTCGCGGTTATCTCAAGGCGGAGCTGCGGCGGCCCGACGTCGCCATGATATCGCTCGACGATCCCGCCTATGCCGACCTCAAGGGGAGCACGCCGGCCATCCAGGCCAGCATGGCGGCAAATCTCCAGCGCAAGCGGGACCGGCAGCGGATGGCGACGGAGCAGCCGCCAGCGGCCACGTCGGCCGCGGCTTCGGTCATGCCTCCACCCGCCGCACCGGTCATGTCGCCGCCCGTCGCCCCGGCCGCGGCCGCGGCCAAACCCGCCGCTGTGCCGCCTGTCGAGGTTATGTTGTTCCGGGCCGAGGCACAGGCGCGCTTCGACAAGGCAATGCAGGCAGAGGCCGGCTTCGTCGAGCGCCTGGTCTATTTCTGGTCGAACCATTTCTGCGTCTCCGTCGCCAAGGACAACATCGTGCGCGCCAGCGCCGGGGCGTTCGAACGGGAGGCCATCCGGCCTTTCGTGCTCGGGCGCTTCGCCGACATGCTCATGGCGGTGGAGCGGCATCCGGCCATGCTGTTCTATCTCGACAACCAGCAGTCGATCGGCCCGGACTCCCGCGCCGGCAAGAACCGCCAGCGCGGCCTCAACGAGAACCTCGCCCGCGAAATCCTGGAACTGCACACGCTCGGTGTCGGCAGCGGCTACAGCCAAGCCGACGTGACCAGCTTCGCGCGCATCCTGACCGGCTGGATGATGGCCGGACGGGAAGGACGGCTGGGCGAACCCGGCAGTTCCGTTTTCAACGCCAATGCGCATGAGCCGGGTGACGCGGTGCTGCTCGGCAAGACCTATCCGGCTGGCGGCATGGGCCAGGCCCAGGCCGCGCTCAATGACATCGCCCGTCATCCGGCGACCGCGCAACACATCGCCACGCAACTTGCCCGCCATTTCATAGCCGACGACCCGCCGTCGGCGGCGGTCGCCCGCCTCGCCAAGGTGTTCACCAGGAGCGACGGCAATCTCAGGGCACTGGCGGCGGCGCTCGTCGACATGCCGGAAGCGTGGTCGACGCCATTGGCCAAGATGCGCTCGCCGTTCGACTATATCGCGGCCATCCGCCGAGCGGCCGGCCCTGGTCCGACGAACGACCCTGGCCAGTCGCTCAACTGGCTCAACGCGCTGGGCGAGCCGCTCTGGCGGCCGCCGGGACCGAACGGCTTTTCCGACCAGGCGGACAGCTGGGCATCGGCGGAAGGCATGAAGACCCGCCTCGACATCGCATGGCAGGCCGCCTGGCAAGTGAAGGACATCGGCAACCCCAACGGCATGCTCGACGCGGTCATCGGTCCCTCCGCCTCGCCCGAAACACGCCAAGCGATCGCCCGCGCCGAGTCCAAACAGCAAGGCCTGGCGCTTCTGCTGATGGCGCCCGAATTCCAGCGACGATAGATCGAACGATAGGTCCGGCGTCGACAACTCCCATGGAGACGAAGTCATGAGCCTGCTGTGCGAAACCCCTCACCCTTCCCGCCGCGCCGTGCTGACGACCGGCGGCGCGCTGTTTGCCTGGTCCTATCTGCCGCGCTTCGCCCGTGCCGCCGACAACCGCGACCCGCGCCTGATCGTCATCGTGCTGCGCGGTGCGCTGGACGGCCTGTCGACCGTCGGTCCGGTCGGCGATCCCGACTATGCCGGCCTGCATGGCGACATCGCCCTGTCGCTCACCGGCCCGCACGCGGCACTGCCGCTCGATGCTTTCTTCGCGGTCAATCCGGCGATGCCGGTGTTTGCGCGGCTGTTCAAGAACAAGCAGGCGGCTGTCGTGCACGCCGCCGCGACCGGCTATCGCGAGCGCTCGCATTTCGATGGCCAGGATGTGCTGGAAAGCGGCTTTGCCGGTCCCGGCCATGTCGCCACCGGCTGGCTCAATCGGGCGCTGGAGAACCTGCCGGCGGGCGACCGCGTGGCGACGCTCGGCGGCCTGGCCGTCGGACCGTCGACGCCGCTGGTGATCCGTGGCGCGGCTCCCGTGCTCGGCTGGGCGCCGCAATCGCTGCCGGCGCCGGCCGGCGACCTCGCGGCGCGCGTTCTCGATCTCTACCAGCATCGCGATCCGGTTCTGGCCGTCGCGCTGCAAAAAGGTCTCGACGCCGATCGCATGGCGCTTGACGACCAGATGGGCGCCAAGACGATGAAGCCGAAAGGCGGCCTCGACAGCGCCGCCGGCATGCGGCAGGCCGCGCAAGGCGCCGCCAGGCTGATCGCCGCCGATGACGGGCCGCGTGTCGCGGCACTCGCCTTCGATGGCTGGGACACGCATGTCAACGAAGGCGGCGCGACCGGCCGCCTCGCCAGCCTGCTCGGCGGCCTCGACGGTGCCTTCGAGGAATTCAAAAAAGGTCTCGGCGAGCGCTGGAAGGATACGGCAATCGTCACCATCACCGAATTCGGCCGCACCGCGCGGGTCAACGGCACGGTCGGCACCGACCACGGCACCGGCACCGTGGTGCTGCTCGCCGGAGGCGCCATCAAGGGCGGCCGCGTCATCGCCGACTGGCCGGGGCTGAAGCCCGCGCAACTTTACCAGCAGCGCGACCTTGCGCCGACCAGCGACGTGAGGGCGGTGCTGAAAGGCCTGCTCGCCGACCAGTTCGGACTTTCGGCCTCGGTGCTCGGCGAGAAAGTGTTTCCGGACTCAGGTGCGGTGAAGCCGATGACGAACCTGATCGCCTGAAGGCTGGCGGCGCCGCGTCTCCTACCGTGGCGCCGTCTCGCTGTCGCCGGCGATCAGGCGGCCTCGACCTTGGCTGCCTGCAAGGCTTCGCCGCGTACCAGCCTGGTTACGCCGACGAAGTCGATCTTGCCCGAGCCAAGCACCGGCACATGCGCCACGACGCGCACTTCAGCCGGCACCATCAGGTCCATGGCGCCGTTTGCCTTGGCGAACGCCAGAAACTCGGCGCGCGTCGCTTTCTCGGCCTCGGTGATGAGAACGAGTTTTTCACCCTTGCGCGGGTCCGGTACGGTCGCGACCGCCGAGAGCGAACCTTTCCACAGCTCGCCCGCCAGAGCTTCCACCGCAGCCAGCGAAATCATCTCGCCGCCGATCTTGGCGAAACGCTTGGCACGGCCGCGAATGCTGACGAAACCGGCATCGTCGATGCTGACGATGTCGCCGGTGTCGTGCCATCCATCTTGCAGCGGTTCGAGCACACCCGGCTTTTCGGCCCTGAGATAGCCCGCCATGACGTTGGGGCCGCGCACAAACAGCCGTCCACCGCCCTCGACGCCGATCACCGGTTCCAGACGATATTCCATGCCGGGCATGATTTTTCCGACCGTGCCCGATTTGTTGTACATCGGCGTGTTGATGGAGATCACCGGCGCCGTCTCGGTAACGCCGTAGCCTTCGAGAATGCGCAGGCCGAACTTCTCCATGTAGGTTTCGCGGGTCGAGGCCTTGACCGGCTCCGCACCGGAAAAGCAATAGCGCACCGAGCGGAAATCATAGGGATGCGCTGTACGCGCATAGCCGCTGAGGAAGGTATCTGTGCCGAAGATGATCGTCGCATTCGAGGCATAGACCAGTTCCGGCACGATGCGGTAGTGCAGCGGCGACGGGTAGAAATAGACCGGAACGCCGGACACCAAGGGCAGCACCGTGCCCGCCGTCAGGCCGAAGGAATGGAAGATCGGCAGAACGTTGAACACCTTGTCGCCCGAATGGAAATCGATGCGCGAGGCGGCTTGCGCGGCGTTGGCCAGGATGTTGCGGTGGGTGAGCACGACGCCCTTCGGCGTCCCTTCGGAGCCCGAGGTGAACAGGATCACGGCCGGGTCGGTGGCCTTGCGGGCAACCCTGGGCGTACTCTTGCGCAGCAGGCCGAGCAGCTTGTCCTTGAGGCCGATGGTCGCGCGCAAATCATCGAGCCAGACGATGTCGAGCGAGCGGCCGATCTCCTCGACGATCGCGCCAAGCTTGGCCTGCTCGACAAAGGCCCGCGAGGTCAGAATGGTGGTTACCTGCGCCGCCTTGCAAGCGGACAGGATGTTGGCGGCACCGGCGGTGAAGTTGATCATCGCGGGGACCTTGCCGGCGGAGATGACGCCGAGCAGCGCTGCACAGGCGCCATTGGCGTTGGGCAGCATGATGCCGAGCGTGTCCTGTCCGGCATAGAGCATTTCGAACTTCTCGCCGAGCACGGCGACAGCCGTGAGCAGCTTGCCGTAGCTCAGCGAACCGGCGACCGGATCCTGCACGGCAAGTTGCTTCATGCCGCGCTCGGTCGCCGTCTCGATGATCCTTCCGAGCACGGTCTTGTCGATATGCTGGGTGCGGAAGACGAGGTCGGACATCACCTGGTAGAGCGCGGCGCCGGCGGCGGCGCGCCGCTTGCGTCCCTTCAGCTCGTCGTCGACCTTGAGCCTGACCGGCGGCAGTATGGTCACCTTGACCTTCGGGAACAGGCGGCGGCGCACGTGCTGTGCCGTCAGCCGTGAGAAGGGGCTTTTCTCCAGCCCCTCGATGCGGATCGGCACCACCATCGAGCCGGTCTTGTCGGCCACCATGGCGGCACCGTCATAGACCTTCATCAGCCCGCCCGTGACGGTGATGCGGCCCTCGGGGAAGATGACCAGCGGGTCGCCGTTCTGCACGATCTTGATCAGCGTGCGTGTCGACATCGGCTTGGACGGATTGAGCGGCAGCGCGCGGGTCAGCTTTAAAAACGGCTTCATCCACCAGGCCTGCGCAATGGTGTAGTCGATGGCGAAGACCGGCTCCTCATTGGTCAGCGTCAGAGCCAGCGGTCCATCGAGGAAGCTGACATGGTTCAGTGCTAGGATGGGTGCCGGGCCCGCGGCCTTGAGATTGTCCAGGCCTTCGACTTCCAGCCGATGGAAGGCGCGGAAAAGAATGGAGACAAAATCGCGGAAGGCATTGGTCGGCAGGTATTTCAGCATCAGCCAGGCGGCGACGGCATTGGCCAGGGCGAGGCCGAACAGGATGCCTCCCGTCGAGACGCCGGCTGCCTGGATGATGGCGACGAGCAAGCCGCCGACGGTCATGAAGCCGGCGTTGACGATACTGACCGCGGCGACGACCCGGGCGCGGCGCGCCTCCGGCGACCAGGCCTGCACGGCGGCAAAGGTCGGCACTACAAGGAAGGCGCTGGAAATGGCCATGCCGGCGAGGTCGATCGCAACACGGATCGTGTTTGGCCCGGCGAAGAAGAGGCCAAGGGTTTCGGATCTGGGCGAAGGCTGCATGCTCCAGATGGTCCATGCGAGCTCGAGGCCGAACAGCGCCAGCAGCGCCGTGCCGACCGGTGCGGGCAAGAGCACGATGCGTCCCTGCGACATCCACGCGGCGATTGCCGAGCCAATGGCGATCGAGATAGCGAACACCGCGAGATAGGCGGTGACCGCGATCTCGCCACCGCCGAGCTGATCCTTGACCAGCGTCGGCAGGATCGAAAGCACAATGGCGCCGATCAGCCAGAACCAGGACGTCATCAGGCCGGCGCGCCAGATCCGTGAGTCCGTGCGCAATTCGCTGACCTGGCGCCAGGTCGAGCGAAAGACATTCCTGTCGATGACGAGGTCGGGCGCCGCGGACCCGGTTGAAGGGATGTAGCAGCTGACGAACCAGCAGCCGACGGCGAGGATCATCATGATCGGCCCGAAGACCGAGACGCCGATGCCATCGGCCGAGACCACGCCCCCGGCGATGGTGCCGCCGAGGATGGCGGCGAAAGTCGCCGACTCGATCCAGGCGTTGGCGCCCGGCAATTCCTTGCGTTCGAGGTGATCGGGCAGGATGCCGTATTTGATCGGCCCGAACAGCGCCGAGATGATGCCGAACATCAACAGCGCGGTCATCAGCACGGGGATGGAGGACAGCGCGATGCCGACGACCGCCACGGCAGCGGCGCCGATCTCGGCAAATTTCAGCCGGCGTGCGATGAGCGCCTTGTCGAAGCGATCGGCGATCTCGCCGCCCAGCGCCGACAGGAGCAGGAATGGAGCCATGAACACGGCGCCGGCCAAAGTGACCAGCGAGGCCGCCTGATCGGCGGCAAGTGTGAAGAGGATCAGGAACACCAGCGTGTTCTTGAGGAAATTGTCGTTGAAGGCGGACAGGAACTGCGTCCAGAAAAGTGGCGCGAAGCGCCGCGAAAGCATGAGATGCGTGTTCATGGCGATTTCCATTTGACGGAACCCTTCGACAGTGTGCCGATAGGCCCTGCGGGTTGCAGGCGCTGTTCAGTTTCAGTGATAGTCCTGAGCTGGTTAAACTTCCTTGCTGCGCTGTTGCCCATCCGCGGCTTTCGACCGCTGCGAAATGAACGTCGTTCACAATCGCACTCTATCACGCCTTGAACGTCGTTCAAGGGGAAAAATGAACAGCGTTCACCAACCGGTTGGTGGTCCGAATGTCGAAACCAGCCCTCGCAGGATCGAGGGCGCCACGGGGTGACCCTCCGAGGCTTCGAGCATACCAACGGGGCCGGTGCCCCGGTGAAGTCTGTCGGGACGTGCCGGCTCAGTTGCCCGTTGCCGGACCCAAGGTCGCCACGGTCTTCAGCGCGCCGTCGAGCATGTCGCCCTTCTCGTCCTTCAGCGCCGCCTCGCGCAGGCGGCGGATCCAGTCGGCGGCGTCGTCCCTGCCCTCGAGCAGATCAAGCGCCGACAGCACGCGGTCGAATTTCGAGTGGGCGCGCACATGCGTGTCGCTGTAGCCCTTGATCAGCCGGCGGCAATTGAGGATTTCGACGGCAAGCGCGTAATCCGCCGGCACGTAACCAAGCGCGAGCGTGTACCATTGGTCAAGATGCGCGGTCTCGACCTTGTGGCGCAGCAGGCGGCGGCGCCAGCGGCGCAGGCCGCCGATGAACCACAAAGCGGCGAAGCCGGCAAAGCTGTCGGTGCGGATGCGGCGGCCCCGGTTGATGCGGCGGTCGAGGAAGGCTGCCAATTTCGGCCGGTCCTCGATGTAGCTGCCCAGCCTCGCCGGCAGCGTGCCGCAGAACTCCTCGATGCGCGGATGGAAGTACTCGGTCACTTGCAGGACCGAACCGTCCTTGACGCCAACCTCCTTGCGCACCCGCCTGGCGCGGGTCGAGCGCGTCTTCAAATCGGCGACGCGGATCATGTCGTCATAACACATGGCGTTGGCCAGATGCTTGGCGGCCGCGATTGACAGCGCATGGGTTGGATCCACGCTGTCAATCACGACGGCCTTGTCCAGCCGGTCGAGATATTCGCGCCCATAGGCGATGTCCTGATAGTCGACGACCTTTCTCAGGCCCCTGAGCGCCATGTCGCGCACCGCCACCGGCAGCAGGTCGATGCGAGCGGCAAGCGCCTGCCATCCCTGCAGCAGGTTTCGCGGCCCACTCACATGTCCCGCACCCAAGGCAGATTCGACAATCGCCGGCTCCGCCAGGTTCGCCGTCGGCGCCGCCGTGCCGCGCGCACGATCATACGCGGCCGCGAAAGCGGCGAGGCTGGCCTTGACGCCACGGCCGCCGGTGCCAATCGCCTGCTCGTAGCTTTCACGGGTAAACGGCAGCGCGTCGGAGCCGGCCAGCGCGCCAAGCAGGCTGGCCGAGATCATCGAGCCGTTGTCGGCGGCGATCTTTTCCATGTCGAAAGCGATGAAGCGCTTCGATGCGGCCTCGGCCGTGGCGTGGACTTTGGACGACGAAGCGCGGCCATCACCCGGTTCGATCTTTTCCGACACGGCGGCGATGCGGTGCGAGGAAGCGATCAGCGTCGTGCGGTTGGGGGTGACGAAGCCCCTGATGATGGCTCGGCCGGCTTCCATCAATTCGGCAGCGATCAGGATATCGACATCGCCCTGCGAGGGCGACAGCGCGAAGACCGGCAGGCGGCCGGTGTCGCGGGCCATTTCGATATAGTAGATGGTGGCGCCGGTGCGCTGCGCGACGCCGGCGACCGAGGTCGATTGCGCGACAAAGCCATTGCGCTCGGCGACGTCGGTGATCCAGTCGGCGAGCACGCCGCCGCCCTGGCCGCCGACGGCCAGAACGGCGAGCTTGATCACCGGCTCATCGGCAGCACCGGACCGGGGGCGCGAGGAAGGAACAGGATCAAGCATCGGCGAATATCAGGCGCCGGCCTTCGCGCCGCCTCTGCAGAAAGCCGATCGTCGCGCGGCGCGCCGTCTCCAGGAAGCGGTCCCAGCGGCTTGGATTGTGCACGACGTCGGCGCGGTAGAAGGACGGGCACAGCACCGCGGCATCGGCGACCTCGCCGCAATTGCCGCAGCCGACGCAGTTCTGGTCGATCGACGCGACCGGATCGTCGCGCAACGGATCGTCGAGCGACTTGACCGACAGCGATGGGCAGCCGGAGAGCCGCATGCAAGCATGGTCGCCGGTGCAGATGTCCTCGTCGACGCCAAATTTCGGCTTGACGACACGCTCGCCGCCTTTGATCGCCTTGTCGACCAGCGGCTTTTCGCGGCGCTGGCGATTGAGCATGCATTCCGACGAAGCAACGATGACTTTTGGCCCCTTCTCGTCCGTCGTCAGCGCCTCGCGCAGCGTGTCCTGCATCTTGCCGACATCGTAGGTGCGGTCGACATGGCGCAGCCATTTTACGCCCATGCCTTTCACCGCCTCGGTGATCGGATGCTTGGTCGACTTGGTCTTGTTGCCCGCGCGCGACGACAGGATGTCCTGCCCGCCAGTGGCGGCCGAGTAAAAATTATCGACGATGACGATGACGCCATCATTCTTGTTGAACACCGCATTGCCTATCGATGAGGTCAGGCCGTTGTGCCAGAAGCCGCCGTCGCCGACGAAGGAGATCGAGCGGCGCTTGGCATCGGGCGAGTTGAACGCCGAGGCCGAGGCTGGTCCGAGTCCGTAGCCCATGGTGGTGGCGCCGAGTTCGAAGGGCGGCATGATCGAGAACAGATGGCAGCCGATGTCAGAAGCGATGTGGTGCTTGCCGAGTTCCTGCTCGACCAGCTTGGTCGCGGCGAAGATCGGCCGCTCCGGGCAGCCAATGCAGAAACCGGGCGGTCGTCCTGGAACGACATTGATCAGGTCCGCCGTGTCGACGCCGTCGCCGACCTTGTTGGGTGCGCGCACTTCGCCCGGCAGCAGATGCGGGGCCTCGGCGCGCAGGAAGGCGCCGATACCGTCGAGCATGACCTGGCCGGTATATTCCCCAGCCATCGGCAGGTGCTCCTTGCCGACCAGCCTGGTGCCGCGCCCGGCCTTGTGCAGCATCGCGGCAAAGGCCTGTTCGATGTAGTTGGGCTGGCCCTCCTCGACGACGAGCACCGCCTGCTTGCCTTCGCAGAAGACGAGGAATTCGTCGTCGATCAGGGGATAGACGGCGTTGAGCACATAGAGCGGCACGTCGGTCTCGCCATAGGTGTCGGCAAGGCCGAGCCGCTGCAGCGCACGAATGACTGAATTGTACATGCCGCCCTGCATGACGATGCCGACGGAGCCATGGTCCGAGCCGAAGAACTCGTTGATCTTGTTCCTGGCGATGAAATCCACCGCCGCCGGCCAGCGCTTTTGCACTTTCTCCTTTTCGTGCAGGAAGGAGGCGGGCGGCAGCACGATACGGCCGGTGTCGCGGCGCGGTGCTTCGAGCGCATCGGCGACCGTCATCGGCGGACGCTTGTTGTCCTTGGCGATGAAATGGCCATGCACGTGGCAGCAGCGGATGCGCACCTGCAGCATGACCGGTGTGTTGGAGATTTCCGACAGTTCGAAGCCATCCTCCACCGCCTTGACGATGGACGGCAGGTTGGGACGCGGATCGAGCAGCCAGACCTGGCTCTTCATGGCGAAGGCATGGCTGCGCTCCTGCATGATCGAGGAGCCCTCGCCATAATCCTCGCCGACGATGATCAGCGCTCCGCCGGTGACGCCGCCGGACGCGAGGTTGGCCAGCGCGTCTGAAGCCACATTGGTGCCGACGGTCGACTTGAACGTCGCCGCGCCCCGGATCGGGTAATGCACCGAAGCGGCGAGCATGGCGGTGGCGGTGGCTTCCGAGGCGCTGGCCTCGAAATGCACGCCGAGTTCGCCCAGAATGTCCTGCGCGTCGGCCAGCACGTCCATCAGATGGCTGATCGGCGCGCCCTGGTAGCCGCCGACATAGCCGACGCCGCACTGCAGCAGCGCCTTGGTGATGGCGAGGATGCCCTCGCCGGCGAATTCCTCGCCGGCGCCAAGCCTCAGTTTTTCGACTTCCTTGGCAAAAGACCGTTCGGCCATGTCTGCCTCCTTCCGTTGCCGCCGACAGCTGGCGGCGCCTAGATGTCGTGCTTGCGAATGTTTTTGAGCATCTTCAAAAGCGTTGCGATGAGTGCTGCATATTCGGCGTCGTCGATATCGTCGAACATCGCCTCGAAGGCGTCATGCATGGCCGGCCAGGCGCGGGTGAACTCGGCGCGGCCGTCGTCGGTCAGGAACACGTGGCGGATGCGGCTGTCGGTGACGCCTTGCTCGCGCCGCACGAAGCCCTGGCCCTCCAGCGTGTCGAGCGTGCGGCTCAGGGTAGACTGCTCGATGACCGTATAGACCGAGAGGTCATTGACGGTGACGCCATCGGTGACCGACAGCACCGCCAGCGTGCGCACCTGCGAAATGGTCAGGCCCTGCTTGCGGAAGTCGTCACGCAAGGTGGCGTTGTAGCGGCCCATGATGCGGTTCATCAGATAGGGCGCGAATTGCTGCAGGCCGATCTGGCCGAGGGTGGAAATGCGCTGGCGTTTTTCGACGACCTTCTGTTCCATCACAGCCTCCCTGCCAGCAGGAAGCCGGAGCCACCGCCGAGGCCCGCACCGGGATGGGTCGAGGCGCCGATATGGTAGAGGCCCTTGACGCCGGTCTGATGGTTGCGGCTGGTCTTGAACGGCCGCCACAGGAACGACTGGTCGACAACAGAGGAGCCGCCGTAAGGGTCGCCGCCGACCAGGTTGATGTTCATCGCCTCGAGATCGGCCGGCGAATAGGCGCGGCGCGCGATCACGCTGTCCTTGAAGCCGTCGATATGGCCGGCGAGTATCGCTTCAGCGCGATCGGCATAGGCCTCGCGCAGCGCCTCGGTCCATAGTCCGTCGGCAGGCGCATCGAGCTTGCCGGCGGCGTCGCCCTTGATGTAGCGGGGCGCCTCGGGGAGTTGCAGCCACAGGATCGCCTGGCCTTCCGGACAGCGTGATGGGTCGAGCGCGTGCGGCTGGCCGACGCAGATGGTCGGCACCTCCGGCAGCATGCCGCGCGCCGCCTCGTTGCAGGCTTTCGAAACGCCATCCAGTCCGGGCGTCAGATGCAGCAGCGCCACCTTGTCGAGGCCCTCGCCGCGCCAGGACGGCGGCTTGGTCAGCGCGTAATGGATCTGGAAATTGCCCTTGCCATAGCGGTATTTCCGCGTCGCTTCGAAGTCGTCCTTCGAAGCGTCCTTGCCGAGCAGACGGCCGTAAAGCTGCGTCGGCGTGACCGAGCAGATGACGCTCTTGTTCGCCGTGATCGTTTCGCCCGACGCCAGCCGCACACCGGCTGCGCGGCCACCCGCCTGGACGACCGAAGCGACGTCGGCGCCGGTGCGGATGTCGCCGCCGCGTTCCCTGATCAGCGCTTCGAAGGCGGCAAGCAGGTTCTTCGCCCCGCCCTTGACGATCGGCGCACCGGCAGCCTCCAGCGCGAAGGCGATCACCTTGGCGATCTGGCCGGAAAACGCATCTTCCGGGCCAAGCCCGGCATGCAGCACCCAGGGCGCCCAGAGCGCCCTGACGGTCTCGGACCGATAGCTGCTCTCCAGCCAGCCGCGCGCCGGCACCAGCGCTTCGCCAAGAAAGGCGGCTAGGCCACGCGGACCACGCCGCCAGGTATTGCCGGCCAGCAGCTTCGCCGTCGGGTATGACCAAAGCGCGCCGCCGAGCAGACCGAACAGCAGGCCGGCATTGCGCTCGATGCCGCCGACATCTTCCGCATGCCGGTCACCGTCGCCGGCCGCGATCGCGTTGAGGGCAGCGACATTGGCGGCGCGGTCAGTGGTGAGCACGGCATGGCTGCCGTCGGGCATGAGCACGCCGGTCGGCGTGCTGGTGTGGCAGAATTCCAGCCCGTGCCGGGCGAGGTCGCCGCCCAATGCTGCAAAGGCCGGCGAGGTGATGAACAGCACGAAGGTCGTCGCCATCACGTCGTGGACAAAGCCCGGCGCGGTGATCTCCTCGGTGCGCATGCAACCGCCGATACGGTCGTTGCGCTCCAACACGAGCACCTTGGCGCCCTTGTCGCCGAGCATTGCGGCGCAGACCAGCGCGTTGATGCCGCTGCCGACGATGATGTGATCGGGGGCGGTCATCGAGGGGTGCTCCCCCGCTTTGGTGGATGATGTTCAATTGCGCGCGGTAGCGTGCCTTGACGTAGAGCGGCAACCTCACAAGGTTGCCGCGCCCACTTCGTCATCGCGGTACCATTCGCAGCCATGATCTTCTCCCGAAGACCGCCTCGCTCTATCTCCCCGCCACCAGCGCCAGCGCGCGGATCGGGCTGCCGGTGCCGTGCTCGATCTTGAGCGGCGCCGCGATCAGGATGGCGCCTTTCGGCGGCAGCTGGTCGAGATTGCAGAGGCTGGCCAGGCCGTAGCGGTTGGCCTTGTGCATTAGCGTGTGGGCCGGGAATGGCGGCTCCATGCCGCCGGCCTTGCCGGCATCGGTGCCGATCGTCTCCGAGCCCCAGCCCTTGATGTCCTTGCCGATCAGGAACTGGATTGCTTCCGCCGTCGGGCCGGGCGTGTGCGGGCCGGTCTCGTTGGCGTTGAGGAACTCGGCTTCCGAGCCGTTGCGCTTGTACCAGTCGGTGCGCATCACCACCCACTCGCCGGCATTGATCGCGCCATGCTTGGCCTCCCAGGCCTTGATGTGGTCGACGGTGAGCAGGAAATCGTGATCGGCGGCGGCCTCTTTCGAACAGTCGATGACATTGACCGGCCCGATGAAATTCTGCGCCGGAATGGTATCGGTGGCGCCGTCCGGATAATCCTTGCCGCTGATCCAATGCTGTGGCGCGTCGAAATGCGTGCCAGAATGCTCGCCGAGCTTCAGCCAGTTCCACGCCCACCATGGACCGTTCTTGTCATAGCGAGAGATCGAGTGGATCTCGACCTTCGGCGTGTCGACGGCAAGCTCCGGCGGCAGCTTGATCAGCGGTGTGTCGGGCCCGAGCGGCGCCGTCAGGTCGACCACCTTAATGGCGCCGGAAAGAAGCTGGCCGGCAACTTCGCCGAGGAGTTTCTGGGTATCCATGGTCTCTGTTCCCTCTTGTCTGACATGATCAAGGCTCGTCTCGGCCCTTAATATCCTACTAGACGAAAACATATGCATCTGCAATTATCTTTAAGCATAAAGGAAATGGGAACGGGGCGTGAGCGAGTTCGACGCCATCTTTGTCGGGGCGGGCCACAACACTCTGGCATGCGCCGCGCATCTGGCGCTCAAGGGTTGGAAAACCGGGGTTTTCGAGCGCAATACAACAATCGGTGGAGCCGTCCAGACCCGCGAATTCACGCTTCCGGGCTTCCGCCACGATCTCGGTGCGATGAATCTGAGCCTGTTCGCCGGCTCCGCCTTCCACCGGAAATATGCAAATGAATTGAAAGCGCAGGGGCTGGAATTCGCGCCTGTCGCCGACTGTTTCGCCAGCGCCTTTCCGGACGGTCGCTGGTTCGGCGTCAGCAACGACCTGGAAAAGACCGCCGGCCGCATGGCGGCCTTTTCAGCCGCCGATGCCGCGACGTGGCGCAGGCTGATTGCCGCTTTCCCAGCCGAGGCCGAGCATTTGTTCAAGCTGCTGGGCTCGCCGATGAGCGCCCGGGCGCTTGCAAGCACCGCCTGGAACCTGTGGCGCAAAAAAGGTGTTTCCGGCGCGCTCGACACCGGCCGGCTGTTGCTGTCGTCGCCGCGTGCCTGGCTGGAGGAAAATTTCGAGTCTCCACACATCAGGGCGACGCTCGCCACCTGGGGCATGCATCTCGACTTCGCGCCCGACATCGCCGGCGGCGCGGTGTTCCCCTATCTGGAATCGATGGCCAACCAGAGTTTTGGCATGGTGCTGGGCAAGGGTGGCGCCGACACGATCATCCGGGCGCTGGCCGGCATTGTCACATCGGCCGGCGGCAGGATCGTCACCGGCGCCGATGTCGCCGAGATAACCGTCTCCGGTGGCAAGGCGACCGGTGTGCGGCTTGCTTCCGGCGAGACGCATACGGCCACCAAGGCGGTGATTGCCGGCGTCACGCCCAAGGCGCTGGCCGGCAAGTTGCTGCCGGTCGGTTCGGGCGACGCCGGCTTCGACATGGCGATGCAAAAATTCCGCCATGCGCCGGGCACGATGATGATCCACCTGGCGCTGGACGACCTGCCGGACTGGCGCGCCGGGGCAGAGCTTCGACAGTTCGCCTATGTGCATCTGGCGCCATCGCTCGAGCAGATGTCGCGCACCTATCAGCAGGCGATGGCGGGCGTGCTGCCGGACGAGCCGGTGCTGGTCGTCGGCCAACCGACGGCGGTCGATCCGTCGCGCGCGCCTCAAGGCAAACATGTTCTGTGGGTGCAGGTGCGCATGCTGCCCGCCGAAATCGCGGGCGACGCCTCGGCCAGGATCGCACTAGCGCATTGGGACCAGGTCAAGGAGGCCTATGCCGACCGCGTGCTCGACATCATCGAGACCTACGCACCTAGGCTGCGTGCGAAGATCCTCGGCCGCGCCGTGTTTTCGCCGATCGACCTCGAGCGCGAGAACCCGAACCTCGTCGGCGGCGACCAGGTCTGCGGCAGCCATCATCTGGCGCAGAACTTCTTGTTCCGTCCGGCGCGCGGCTATGCCGGCTGGGACACGCCGATCAGCAATCTGCATCTCACCGGCGCCGCGACATGGCCCGGTGCCGGCACGGGTGCCGCCTCGGGCTTCATGCTCGCGCAACAGCTTGGCGGGAGGTAGGCCAGACGATTTCATGAAGGCGACGAGAGGCAAGCGCTGCTGCCGACGAAGCCCGAACCAATGACCGGACGAAGCCGCGCAAAAGACAAATAAACCAACAAGGGGAACGACCATGACAATCAACAGACGCGAATTACTGGGATACAGTGCCGCGGCACTTGGTGTGGCCGCTGTCGGCCTGCCCAAGATGGCCAATGCCGCCGCCGGCGAGTTGACCATCGCCTATAATGTCAACCTGCCGTCCTGGGACCCGACCACCGGACCGTCGGCCGTCAACCCGACCATCCAGGGCCTCTACCAGTCGGTGTTCGACCAGTTCATCCCGCAGAAGCCGGACCTGTCCTTCGCGCCGGGCCTGCTCACCGAATGGGGCTGGAACGAGGACCGCACCAAGATCATGATGACGGTGCGCGAGGGTGTAACCTGGCATGACGGCTCGCCGTTCACGCCCGAGGACGTGGTCTGGTCGTTGCAGCGGGCGGGCGATGAAAAGACCGGCAACCCGATCCAGTTCGTGTGGAAGAACGTCAACAATTTCAAGATCGACGGCAACAAGATCACGGGCGATGTCGTGCAGTTCGACCCGGTCTATTTCAAATGGATGTCGTTCCTCACCGGCTACATCATGCCGAAGGCCTATTACGAGAAGGTCGGTGCCGAAGGTTTCGAGAAGGCTCCGATAGGAACCGGCCCCTACATGGTCGAGAAGTTCGAACGCAACGCCTTCCTGCGGCTCAAGGCCAATCCGAAATACTGGGGCGGCAAGCCGGCATTCGAGAACGTGACGATCAAATTCGTCACCGACGCGGCGAGCCGTGTCGCCGAGATCGAATCCGGTTCCTCGCAGGTGACGCTCGAAATCCCCTATGAAGAGTACGACCGGCTGATCGCCAAGGACGGGCTTGCCGGGTCGATCAAGAATGTTTCCGACATCGGCATGATCTTCTTCAACGACATCGAAGCGATGCTGGACAAGAACGTGCGCCAGGCAGCCGTCATGGCGGTCGACAAGGAGCTTCTGGTCAAGCGGCTGCTGCGCGGCTACGGCCAGCCGCTCGCCACGCTGGAAACGCCGGAATACGCGGCCTACGATGCCTCGATCAAGGTCGAGCACAATCCGGAAAAGGCCAAGGAGCTGCTGGCGGCTTCAGGCTATTCGCCGGAAAAGCCGGTCAAGTTCACCATCCAGACGACCAAGGGCTTCAAGCCCAAGGACTATGAAATGATCCAGGCGATCGTCGGCATGTGGCGCAAGGTCGGCATCGAGGCCACGATCGAGGTCTACGAGATCGCCAAGCACTACGAACTGCGCGCCGCCGACAAGCTGGCGCCGGCGGCCTTCTACAATTGGGGCAACGCCATTGGCGACCCGACCACGTCGACCGGCTTTGCCATGTATGGGCCGAGCCCGCATTCGGTCTGGGACAGCCAGGACCTGATCGACATGATCAACCCGCTGTGGGGAGAGAAGGACGAGACCAAGCGCATCGCCGGGTGGAAGGCGGTCGATAAATACATCGCCGAGCAGGCCTACGTGCTGCCGCTTATGCAGTATGCGCAACCGATCGTGCATGCGAAGGGCGTCAAGGTGGTGCAGCATATTTCCGGCGCGCTGCTGCCGGCCCTGATGACCCCGGCCTGATATCAGCCTGGGCTTACCGCGCGCCGTCCATAGCGACGGCGCGCATTTCTACACGCATATGAGCCTGCGGGCTCCTGCAAAGATTTACATGCTCCTGCAACGATTCCTGATCCGTCTGCTGACGATGCTGATCACGCTGTTCGGCGTGGCCGTCGTCGTATTCGTGGTCATCCGCGTCGCGCCCGGCGATCCGATCGCCATGATGTTGCCGCCCGGCGCCACCAATGACGACATCGCCCGTCTGCGTGCGCTCTATGGGCTCGACAAGACGATCGTGCAGCAGTTCTTCATCTGGCTGTCCGGCGTCGTCAAAGGCGATTTCGGCACCTCGATCTCGCTGCGGCAAGACGTGCTTGGCCTCGTCTTCAACCGGCTGCCGGTAACGCTGGAGCTTGCCATCGTCGCGCTCATCATGGCGGTGGCGATCGGCGGCACGACGGCGATCCTGGGCGCGCGCGAGCGCGGCACGGCGGTCGAGGCCGGCATCGACATCGCCAGCGGTGCCGCGCTTTCCATCCCCGATTTTCTCTGGGGCCTGGTGCTGATCCTGTTGTTCGGCGTGCTGGTGCCGATCTTCGACATTTCCGGCCGCGTGTCGCCGCAGCTCGACCTGCCCTTCGTCACCCAGTTCTACTTCTTCGAGAGCCTGCTTCGGCTGCGCTTCGACCTCACCTGGGACCTCTTGAAGCACATGCTGATGCCAGCCATGGCGCTGGCGCTGCCGCTCGCGGCCATCATCGCACAGCTACTGAAGCAGTCGCTGAAGGAGGTGCTCGACCTCGACTATGTCGTGCTGGCGCGGGTCAAGGGGTTTTCGGAAACGCAGGTCATCTTGCGCGAGGCGCTGAAGAACGCCGCGCTGCCGACGCTGACGCTCATCGGCGTGCAGTTCACCTTCCTCATCGGCGGCACCGTCATCGTCGAGCGGCTGTTCTCCTATGAGGGCCTCGGCAACATGGCGATCGACGCCGTCATCAACCGCGACCTGCCGCTGATCCAGGGCATCGTGCTGGTCTTCGCGCTGCTGTTCGTGCTGATCAACCTCGCCGTCGACATGATGTATGCGCTGCTCAATCCGAGGCTGCGCCATGGATGAGGCACGCATCATCAGGCGCGGATCGAGCCCGAGGCTGTGGCTCGCCGGCGGCTGGCTGCTGCTGGCGCTGCTGGCCGCGATCTTCGCGCCGCTGGTCGCGCCGCAGGATCCGCTGGCGCAGGATTTGATGCTGGAACGTCTGCCGCCGTTCTGGCTCGATGGCGCCGAGCCGGGCTATTGGCTCGGCACCGACAGCCTCGGCCGCGACCTGCTCTCGCGCCTGATCTTCGGCGGCCGCATCGCCTTCAACGTTGCTTTCGCGGCGGCCATCGCCGCCTGCGTGGTGGGCTCCACATTAGGGCTGGTCGCGGGCTATTTCGGCGGCTGGGCGGACCGCATCATCTCGCGCATCGTCGACATCTGGATGGCCTTCCCGCCGGTGCTGTTCGCCATCCTCCTGGTCGCCGTGCTCGGCACGGGCTTGAGCTCCGTCATCCTCGCCATCGCCATCATCGACTGGACGCGTTTCTGCCGGGTGATCCGCGCCGAGGCGATGGGGCAGTCGCGCATGGACTATGTCGAGAATGCCCGTATCGCCGGCTATGGCCGCTTCGGCATCATGCTGCGCGAAGTGCTGCCCAATGTGGTACCGTCGATCGTGGCGCTGCTGTCGCTGGAGATGGGCATCGCCGTCATCGTCGAGGCGATCCTGTCCTTCGTCAATCTGTCGATCTCGACCGACGATCCGACCTGGGGCGGCATCATCGCCGAGGGCCGGCTGTCGATCCATCAGGCCTGGTGGGTGCTGGTGTTTCCGCTAATCACGCTGATCCTCACCGTGCTGTCATTCAGCCAGTTCGGCGAGGCGCTGAAGACGCGTTTCGATCCGGTGCTGCGATGAGCGCCTGTCTCGAGATAAATAATCTAAGCGCGGTGCTGGCCAACGGCCAGCGCGTGCTGCGCTCGGTATCGCTCTCGGTACAACCCGGCGAGGTCCGCGCGCTTGTCGGCGAAAGCGGCGCCGGCAAGACGATGATCGGCAAGGCGGTGCTTGGTGTGTTGCCGTCGAGCGTGCGCATCGTCGAAGGCTACATGAGACTCGAGGGCGAAGACCTCGGCAAACTCCCGCCAAAAGCGCGGCGCACGCTGATCGGCGCGCGCACGGCGCTGATCCCGCAGGATCCGCTGACCGCACTCAACCCCTCGCGCCGCATCGGCCCCCAGATGACCGACCGTCTGGTGCGCATTCTCGGCTGGAGCGGAGACAAGGCCGATCGGCGTATCCGGCAGTTGCTTGATGAGGTGCAGATCCGCGACCCCGACCGCGTGCTGAAGAGCTATCCGCACGAATTGTCCGGCGGCATGCGCCAGCGCGTGCTGATTGCCGCCGCCTTCGCAGCCGAGCCACGGCTGATCGTCGCCGACGAGCCGACCACGGCCCTCGACGTCACCGTGCAGAAGCAGATCCTGCGGCTCATCGCTGCGTTGCAGCGCGAACATGGCACCGCGATCCTGTTCGTCACCCACGATCTCGGCGTCGTCGCCAAGATCAGCCAGAAAGTCTCGGTGCTCTATGCCGGCAAGGTGGTGGAAGAGGCCGAAACGGCTGCTCTCTTCGCCGC
The DNA here is from genome assembly GCF_000230995.2 of Mesorhizobium australicum WSM2073. Lineage (NCBI taxonomy): Bacteria > Pseudomonadati > Pseudomonadota > Alphaproteobacteria > Hyphomicrobiales > Phyllobacteriaceae > Mesorhizobium > Mesorhizobium australicum. The sequence goes on from NC_019973.1 coordinate 107,134, forward strand.
CCCGCAGCACCCTTATACGCGGGCGCTGATGGCCGCCACGCCGCGCTACACCGATCCCCTCGCCTCGCTTAAGCCGGTGGACGAGACGGTGTTGGCAGGGCTTGCCGCCGAGATCGCCGCGGCCGACCAGGGTTGGAGGCAACCTCATGGCTGAGCCGCTGTTTTCCGTGCGCGGGCTGAAGGTGGCGCTGCCCGACATGACGCGCAAGCCGCTGATCGGCCGCGCGCCTTTGGCCGAGATCCTGAAGGGTCTCGATTTCGACCTGCCGAGGGGCTCGGTGACCGGCATCGTCGGCGAATCCGGATCCGGCAAGTCGATGCTCGGCCGTGCCCTGGTGCGACTGCTGGAGCCGAGCGCCGGCAGCATCAGCTTCGACGGCCGCGACATCACGCATCTGCGGGAGACGGAGTTGCGGCCCCTGCGCCGCGATCTGCAGATGATCTTCCAGGATCCGATGTCGTCGCTCAATCCGCGCCGCACCATCGCCAGCATCATCGCCGCGCCGCTCAAGCAAAATGGACTTGGCGACAATCTCAGGGATCGTGTCGCCGAAGCGCTGCAGCGGGTCGGCCTGCCGCAGAGCTTTGCCAGCCGCTACCGGCACGAACTGTCGGGCGGCCAACGCCAGCGCGTCGGCATTGCCCGCGCGCTGGCGCTGTCGCCGAAATTCGTGCTGGCCGACGAGATCGTCTCCGGCCTCGACGTCTCGACGCAGGCGCAGATCCTGACCCTGCTGGAGAAGCTTGCCGCGGAGATGGGCCTGACGGTCGCCTTCATCAGCCACGATCTGTCGGTCATCCGGCGGCTGTGCCGGCAGGTGATCGTCATGCGCGAAGGCAGCATCGTGGAAGCGAGCGCCACGGACGCGCTGTTCGACATGCCGCGGCAGAGCTACACGCGCGACCTGCTCGCCGCCATTCCGCTGCCGGAAATCGATCCGGACTGGCTGAACATCCCAACGGCAAGGGTCCCGACATGAAAACAACCGCACGCCGAAAAACGGGCTTCGGACGTGCGATCGAAGGCTAACCAAGTCCCGCCAAACGGAGGAGAACAAACATGAAGACAACAATACGATTTGCGGTGCTCGCCGCCACTGTTCTGGGCAGCGCCGGCATGGCCTCGGCGAGCTCGATCCCCGGCATGCGCGGGCACGACCATACCGGCATCACGGTTCCCGACATGAAGCAGGCGGTCGACTTCTTCACCGAGGTCGTCGGCTGCAAGAAGGCGATGTCGTTCGGCCCGTTCGCCGACGACAAGGGCACCTTCATGCAGGACCTGCTCGGCGTCGATCCGAAGGCTGTCATCGAGCAGGTCACCATGGTCCGCTGCGGCACGGGATCGAACATCGAGCTGTTCAAATATACCGCGCCCGACCAGAAGGATCTGACAGCGAAAAACAGCGACATTGGCGGTTTTCACATCGCCTTCTATGTCGACGACGTCGCGGCGGCGAAAGCCTATCTCGACGCCAAAGGCGTCAAGACCAGATTGGGGCCGCTGCCGGTCAAGGAAGGACCCGCCGCCGGCCAGACCATCCTCTATTTCCAGGCGCCCTGGGGATTGCAGCTGGAGGCGATCAGCTATCCCGACGGCATGGCGTACGAGAAGGGTGCCGAAACGGTGCTGTGGAGCCCAAAGAACCCGGAAAAGTGACCCCCGGGCCGCGCGCTTGCGCCGATGCGCGAGCGCGCGGCCCGCTATTTTGCATAATCATTTCGGCATAAAACTTTAAGCTTGAAATATCTTGGCCCCGGCGCGATACTGAACTCCAGCAAGCGAAGAGGAGATCGCACAGATGAAGGTTGCGGTTCTCGGCGGCGGACCAGCCGGCCTTTACTTCGCCATTTCGATGAAGCTTAGGGACGCCGCGCATGATGTGACGGTGTTCGAGCGCAACCGCGCCGACGACACGTTCGGCTGGGGCGTGGTCCTGTCGGCCGAGACGCTCGACAATCTTGCTGAGAATGATCCGGTCAGCGCCGTCTGGATCAAGAAGCATTTCGCGTATTGGGACGACATCGCCGTGGTCCATGACGGCGTTCGCACTGTATCCTCAGGCCACGGCTTCTGCGGCATCGGCCGCAAGCGGCTCTTGATCCTGTTGCAGCGGCGCGCGCGCGAGCTCGGCGTCAAGCTGATGTTCGAGACCGACATCGCCGATCCCCGGCCCTACATGGAAAGCCATGACCTGGTCGTCGCCGCCGACGGGCTGAACTCGAAGGCACGCAACACATTCGTCGACATCTTCAAGCCAGACATCGACACCCGCAAATGCAAGTTCGTGTGGCTCGGCACTCACCAGAAATTCGACGACGCGTTTACTTTCATTTTCGAAAAGACCGAGCACGGTTGGGTGTGGGCGCACGCCTACCAGTTCGACAGCGACACCGCGACCTTCATCGTCGAATGCAGCGAACAGACCTGGGCCGCCTTCGGCTTCGGCGCGATGTCGCAGCAGGAGTCCATCGCGGTGTGCGAGCGCATCTTTGCCAAGCATCTTGGCGGCCACGCGCTGATGACCAACGCCAACCATATCCGTGGCTCGGCCTGGATCAACTTCCCGCGCGTGCTGTGCGAGCGCTGGTCCTACAAGAATCTGGCGCTGATGGGCGACGCGGCGGCTTCGGCCCATTTCTCGATCGGCTCCGGCACCAAGCTGGCGCTGGAAAGCGCGGTGGCGCTGGCCGAGTATGTCGAAACCGAACCGGACCTCGACGCCGCCTTCAGCAAGTATGAGGACGCGCGCCGCACCGAGGTGCTGAAGCTGCAGTCGGCGGCGCGCAATTCGCTGGAATGGTTCGAGGAGGTCGAGCGCTATCTCGGCCTCGATCCGGTGCAGTTCAACTATTCGCTTTTGACCCGCTCGCAACGCATCAGCCACGAGAATCTGCGGCTGCGCGATGCCGAATGGCTGGGCGGCGCCGAAGAATGGTTCCAGCGCCAGGCGGGTGCCGGTGGCAACAGGCTGCGCCGGGCGCCGATGTTCGCGCCGTTCAAGCTGCGCGACATGCGGCTGCTAAACCGCGTCGTTGTCTCGCCGATGGCGCAGTACAAGGCCGTCGACGGGTGCCCGACGGACTGGCATTTCACCCACTATGCCGAGCGTGCCAAGGGCGGCGCCGGGCTCATCTATATCGAGATGACTTGCGTCAGTCCGGAAGGGCGCATCACGCCCGGCTGCCCGGGCTTCTACGCGCCTGAACATGAGGCGGCTTGGAAACGGCTGGTCGGCTTCGTCCATACCGAGACCGAAGCGAAGATCTGCGCGCAGATCGGCCATTCCGGCGCCAAGGGTTCGACCCGGCTCGGCTGGGAAGGAACAGACGTACCGCTGGCATCAGGCAACTGGCCAGTCATGGCGGCATCCGCCGTGGCGTGGTCGCCGCAGAATCAGGTGCCGAAGGCGATGGACCGCGCCGACATGGACAGAGTGCGCGACGAGTTCGTGGCTTCGGCGCAGATGGCCGATCGCTGCGGCTTCGACATGTTGGAGATCCACGCCGCCCATGGCTATCTCCTGTCGTCCTTCATCACGCCGGTCACCAACCGCCGCACGGACGCCTATGGCGGTTCGCTGGAAAACCGCATGCGCTATCCCCTCGAGGTTTTCCACGCGGTGCGCGCCGCCTGGCCGGCGCACAAGCCGATCTCGATGCGTATTTCTGCCAATGACTGGGTCGGCATCGAAGGCGTGACACCCGCCGACGCGGTCGAGATCGCGCGGCTGTTGCATGAGGCCGGCGTCGACATTTGCGACGTCTCGGCAGGACAAACTTCGGTGCTGGCAAAGCCGGTCTATGGCCGCATGTTCCAGACGCCGTTTTCCGACCGCATCCGCAACGAGGTCGGCATGGCGACGATGGCGGTCGGCAACATCTACGAGCCGGACCATGTCAATTCGATCCTGATGGCCGGCCGCGCCGACCTTGTGGCACTGGCGAGGCCGCATCTCGCCGATCCGTACTGGACATTGCACGCGGCCGTCACGCTCGGCGACCGCGGAGTCAAATGGCCGGATCCCTATCTGCCCGGCCGCGACCAGCTCTACCGGCTGGCCGAGCGCGATGCGGCGGCGGGGCTGAAAGTATGAGTGTTTTTCGTTCGCCACGCTGCCCCTCATCCGCCTGCCGGCACCTTCCCGCAGCATGCAGGGGGGCGTCGCGCATGCATGGTCTTGCACTGCGCTGGTCGACCCCCACTCCGTCTCGGCTTCGCCGATCCACCTCTCCCCCGATCGACGGGGTAGAGGAACGGCGCGACCCCTCTGCCGCCGATGCTCGTCTCATGAGGCTCCCTTCCTTTCCCTCCGGAGGGGGGAAAGGTGGCGTTGCGAAGCAACGCCGGATTGGGGGAACCACCTGGCAACCAAGCATCGGGCCAATCGCCAGTCCCAGAATGTCTGTGCATGTCATGGCTTCGATCTGGCGCAAGAGGCAGCGCCGACCTTCGAGGATTGCCACATGATCGCGGGCAAGCACGCACTGGTCACCGGCGGCGGCTCCGGCGTCGGCCGGGCAATCGCCCTGGAACTGGCCGGCGCCGGCGTTGATGTGACCATCTGCGGCCGGCGGGAAACGGAGCTCGCAAAGGTCGCGGGTCAAAGCGGCCGCATCTTCGGCATTGCCGCCGATGTCACGAGCGAGACCGAAACGGCGGCGCTCTACGCGCAGGCTGAAGCCGCGCGCGGGCCGTTCGATATCGTCATTGCCAATGCCGGCATGGCCGGCAGCACGCCGGCGCACAAGATCCCGCTGGCCGACTGGCAGCGGACGCTCGACGTCAATCTGACCGGCGCCTTCCTGACGGTGAAACCGGCGCTGGCCGGCATGGCCGCGCGCAAGGCAGGCCGCATCGTGTTCATCGCCTCCACGGCAGGTCTGAAGGGCTACGCCTATGTCGCGCCCTACGTCGCGGCCAAGCATGGCGTCGTCGGCCTGATGCGGGCGCTGGCCGCCGAGACGGCGAAATCCGGTGTCACCGTCAACGCCGTGTGCCCAGGCTTCGTCGAGACCGACATGCTGGAGGAGTCCATCCAGCGCATCGTCGAAAAGACCGGCCGCTCGGCAGAACAGGCGCGGGCCAGTCTTGCCTCGACCAATCCGCAAGGCCGTTTCATCCAGCCGCGGGAAATTGCCGAAGCCGTGCTTTGGCTTTGTGGCGACGCGGCGCAATCGATCACCGGACAGGCGATTTCGATCTCGGGAGGTGAAACATGGTAGCCGGCCCCCTGCCCCTGCCATCGGGACCCGGCAAGGACCGCTTGCGTCTGTGGATCAGGCTGCTGCGCGCCTCGCGCACGATCGAGGCCGAACTGCGCGAGCGCCTGAAGAAGGAATTCGACACGACGTTGCCGCGTTTCGACGTCATGGCAGCACTTTACCGCGCGCCGGAGGGCATGCTGATGAGCGACCTGTCGCGCTTCCTGCTGGTGTCCAACGGCAATGTCACCGGTATTGTCGACCGGCTGGTTTCGGAAGGGCTGGTGGCGCGCGCGCGCCGCAATGGCGACCGCCGCACCTCGATGGTTCGGCTGACCGAGGAAGGTACGAAGTCCTTTGCCATCATCGCCGCCGCGCATGAGGGCTGGATCGGCGAATTGCTGGGCAAGGTCAGCGAGGAGGATGCGCGCCGGCTGACCGGCATGCTGACCTCGTTCCGCAGCAACTGGGAGGGACGCGAATGACCGCAATGGCCGGCCTCAAGCCGACGCATTTCCTGTGGGAGGTCGAGGGCAGGATCGCCAAGGTCCGGCTTGACCGGCCGGAGCGCAAGAACCCGCTGACCTTCGACAGCTATGCCGAGCTGCGCGACACGTTCCGCGATCTCGTCTATGCTAACGACGTCGACGCCGTGGTGTTCCTCTCCAATGGCGGCAATTTCTGCTCCGGCGGCGATGTCCACGACATTATCGGTCCGCTGGTCAAGATGGACATGAAGCAGCTCTTGGCCTTCACCCGCATGACCGGCGATTTCGTCAAGGCGATGCTGAATTGCGGCAAGCCGATCATCGCCGCGGTCGACGGCGTGGCGGTCGGCGCCGGCGCCATCATCGCCATGAGTTCGGATATCCGCATCGCCACGCCGGAAGCCAAGACGGCGTTTCTGTTCACCCGGGTCGGCCTTGCCGGCTGCGACATGGGCGCCTGCGCGATCCTGCCGCGCATCATCGGCCAGGGCCGCGCCGCCGAACTGCTCTACACCGGCCGAACCATGACAGCGACGGAAGGCGAGCGCTGGGGGTTCTATAACAGGCTGGTAGCGGCAGACGTACTTGAGGCCGACGCGCTCGACATGGCCGCCCGCATCGTCTCCGGCCCGACCTTCGCCCACGGCATCACCAAGACGCAGCTCAACCAGGAATGGTCGATGGGCCTCGATCAGGCGATCGAGGCGGAAGCACAGGCGCAGGCGATCTGCATGCAGACGCGCGATTTCGAACGGGCGTATCGGGCTTTCGTGGCCAAGGAAAAGCCGGTGTTCGAGGGGAATTGAGGATGGCTTGTTGCCTAGGCACCCCCCTCTGGCCTGCCGGCCATCTCCCCCGCAAGGGGGGAGATCAGATGTCACTCTGGCTTTCGCCAATTACCAGCTCTGAGGAAGGGGCGGCATCGGTGAAACCGCTAATCTCCCCCCTTGCGGGGGAGATGGCCGGCAGGCCAGAGGGGGGTGTGACGGAACGAGGCGTAACGGGAGATATCCATGCCTGACCGCTCCTTCCTCAACTGGCCCTTCTTCGAAAGCCGCCATCGCGAACTCGCCGGGCATCTGGACGCCTGGTGCGCGAAAAACCTGCCGGTTGACCACCACGACGTCGACGCCGCCTGCCGCGAGCTGGTCGCGAAACTGGGCAGGGACGGCTGGCTGAAGCCGACGGCGCTCGATACGGACAACCCCGCACCACTCGACGTGCGCGCCCTGTGCATCACGCGCGAGACGCTGGCCCGCCACGATGGCCTCGCCGATTTCGCTTTCGCCATGCAAGGTCTCGGCACCGGCGCGCTCAGCCTGTTCGGCACGTCGGAGCAGCAGCAATGGCTTGCGAGGACACGCGCCGGCAAGGCGATATCAGCCTTCGCCCTATCGGAACCGCGTTCGGGATCTGATGTCGCCAACATGGAGATGGCGGCGACCCGTGACGGCGACAGCTATGTTCTCACGGGCGAAAAAACCTGGATATCGAATGGCGGCATTGCGGACATCTATGTCGTCTTCGCCCGCACCGGCGAGGCGCCCGGAGCCAAGGGGCTCTCTGCCTTCCTGGTGCCGGGCGATGCAAAGGGGCTCGGTATCGCCGAACGCCTGGAAGTGATCGCGCCGCATCCACTGGCGCGCTTGTCTTTCGACGGGGTGCGGTTGCCCGCCTCGGCCCTGATCGGCAAGCCTGGCGACGGTTTCCGCATCGCCATGTCGGTGCTCGACGTGTTCCGCTCGACCGTCGGCGCTGCGGCACTCGGCTTTGCCCGCCGCGCGCTCGATGAAAGCATCAAGCGGGTGGCCGAGCGCAAACTGTTCGGCGCGCCGATGGCCGAACTGCAGATGGTGCAGGGACACATTGCCGACATGGCGCTCGACGTCGATGCGGCGGCGCTTTTGGTCTATCGCGCCGCATGGACCAAGGACATGGGTGCGGCGCGGGTGACGCGCGAGGCGGCGATGGCCAAACTGTTCGCCACCGACAAGGCGCAGGAGGTGATCGACAAAGCGGTGCAGCTGCATGGCGGCGATGGTGTCCGCAAGGGCCATGTCGTCGAGAGCCTGTATCGCGAGATCCGCGCGCTGCGAATCTACGAGGGCGCATCGGACGTGCAGAAGGTTGTGATCGCACGGCAAGTAATGGGCGCGGCCTGAACAGGTCGTGACCACGGACTGAAATGTTTTCGAGACGGATATTGCGGACCCGATATTGGACAGGCGGAGAGACGACATGCACGAGATCCTGCAGCCGGAAGGCTGGGCAAAACCGGTCGGCTACGCCAATGGCGTGGCCGCGCGCGGCAGGCTCGTCTTCGTCGGCGGACAGGTCGGCTGGAACGGGCAATGCCAGTTCGAGACCGACGATTTCGCCGGCCAGGTGCGGCAGACGCTTCAGAACATCGTCGCGGTGCTGGCCGAGGCCGGCGCGGAGCCACGGCACATCACCTCGATGATCTGGTATTTTACCGACAAGGCCGAATATCTCGGCAACCTCAAGGGGATCGGCGAGGCCTATCGCGAGGTGATCGGCCGGCATTTTCCAGCGATGGCCGCCATGCAGGTGGTGGCGCTGGTCGAGGACCGCGCCAAGGTAGAGATCCAGGCGACCGCCGTTATTCCGGAATAAACGCCCATCGCTTCGTCATCCTGGGGCGAAGCAAGGAGCGCAGCGACGCGGCGCAGACCCCAGGATCCATGCCGTGAAATCAAAGCGTTGCAGCGGTCCGGAATTCTGCTCCGCCGCACTCCGTCGCTAAGATCGCGGCATGGATCCCAGGGTCTCCGCGACGGAGCTTCGCTCCTGCTCCGCCCAGGGATGACGACGTTGAAATCCTGGCTAGGCCACCGATCATCCCCTTGGCATCGCTGCTACCCGCGAAGCCCGGCCTGCCTGAGCAACGGCAGTACGTGGTCGCAGAAATAGGGCAGCTCCTGCGTGTAGTTGACGAAGGACAGGGCGATGCCTTGATAGCCGTGCTCCGCAATGGCGGCCATTTCGGCGACGATCGTCTGCGGCGTTCCAACCAGCGGATAGGTGCCGGCGCCGCCGGCGAAACGCTGCCGGTAGCGGTCATAGGCATGCGGGTCGTGCGACTGCGAGAATTCCTTCTTGCCGGCCATATGCGCATCGACCGCCTCGTGATCGGCCAGATCGACGGCATATCTGTTGTAATAGGCCTGCGCCTCTTCCATGGTCGGACGGCAGACGACATGGGCCACGGTGTAGACGCCGACCTGCCGGCCAACCTTGTCGGCTCGCTCGCTGATGTCGGCGACATGCTTGCCGGCATCGGCCATCTCGGAAAAGGTCGTGAACAGGTAGTCGCAATGGGCCGCGGCGAAATCGCGGCCGGGGCCGCCGAAAGCGGCGTTCATGGTCACGGGGCGCGGAACCTGCAGGCTGGCCGGCCGGCTGACCGCCTCCTTGAGGTGATAATAGGTGCCTTCGTAGTCCAGCGGCTCCGCCGATGCATAGAGCTTCTCGAGGATCTCGATCCATTCGGCCGCCTGGTCGTAGCCCTTCTCGACCAGCGGCGTGCCGAACATGCCGAATTCCTTCGGGTTCCAGCCGCAGACGATGTTCAGGCCGGCCCGGCCTTGGCTGATGTGATCGACCGTCGCCAGCGCCTTGGCGGCATAGAGCGGATGCACCAGCGGCACGTGCACGGTCATGAACAGGCCGATCCGGTCGGTGGCCATGCTGAGTGCCGCCGCCCAGGTGAAGGTCTCGAAGGACCGCTCGCGCACCTTGTTGCGGCCGCCAAAGCCACGCCAGCGCGCGATCGGCAACATGAACTCCAGCCCGGCGCGATCGGCGATCCGGGCGGCCGTTAGATTGTCCTGCCAGCTCGCCGTCCAGCGTTCCGGCACATCCGATATGGCAAGGCCGCCATCGGCGTTGGTCGAGAAAACGCCAAGCTTCAGTTTGTTGGAGCCGTGCAGCGGATGTGCTTTGTTCATGTCGCGACCTCCCGGCGAAGATCGCACGCTACGGCTCCGCGAAAATATTTCAAGCATGAAATAGCTTCGCCCTGCGCCTGTTTGTCGATATGAATTTGGCGGGATGAGAAAAGGACTAGGCATGAGCGAGTTCCGCCAGAATTGCACCGGCAAGGCCAACCTCGTCGGCTCCTTCGCTGCCATTCCTCACCCCGTCGCGGTCGAAGTGATGGCGCTGTCCGGCCTCGACTTCCTCTGCATCGACTGGGAGCATGCCCAGATCTCACGCGACATCATCGAGACCATGGTGCGCGCCGCCGATGTCCACCGCGTGCCGGCGATGGTGCGCGTTCCTGGTCACGCGCCCGAAGCCATCCAGGCGGCGCTGGACAGCGGCGCGCAAGGCGTGCTGGTGCCACGCGTCTCGACACCGGCACAGGCGGCAATGGCCGTGAAAGCATCCCGCTATCCGCCACGGGGCGAGCGCGGCGTCGGACCCGGTCGCGCGGCCGGTTATGGCTATCGCATTCCCGAATATCTAGCCGGCGCCAATGACCGGATCGTCGTGGCGGTCCAGGTCGAGACTTCAGAGGGATTGGCCAACATCGAGGCGATCGCTGATGTCGACGGCGTCGACGTGATCTTCGTCGGCCCCGGCGATCTCTCCGTGTCGATCGATGCGATCGGACCGAAGGGCGCCGACAAGCTCACGGACGCGATCCGCAGGATCGTCGGCGTGACGATCGCGCACGACAAGACCTCCGGCATATTCTGCGCCAGCCCGCAGGCCATCGGCCAATGGGCGGCAATCGGCGCCAGCTTCTTCGTCCTGGCCAGCGACACAATGTACCTGGGTGCGGGCGCCGCGGCCAATTATGCCGCCGCCCGGGCCGAACTGGCGCGGGAGGACCCGCGCTAGCGCTGGGTTGCACAAGCGATCAAGCCAGGAAACTTTTTAAGCTTAAAACTTTTGCCTTGAAAAGCGCCGCGCTTTGGATAAGCATTCAGGATGGATGGCGACTGTCGGCCTGGAGGGCTTTACGGGCAGTCATCATGGTGCTCCGGGTGGGAGGGGTTTCAGTCCTTGTCGTTTGTGCAGCCCCAATCATCGTCCAGCGCGCGCTACGCTTTCGATGGTGCGCGCGCTCAGTTCCATGACCTGCGTACCGAGACCATCGCCAACCTTTCGCGCGTGAATGCGTATGCGACCGCGACAAAATCGCGGCTGCGCTCGAGCGCATGGCCGCCATCATGAATTGACGCCCCGCTGGGAGGCGGGACGGCAAGAACCGTGCGGGCCAGCCCGCCCGATCAACAACCAGAGGGAACACCCCAGAGGGACCACCAATGAAGCTCAACCGTCGCAATCTCATCCTTGTCGCCGCGGCAATCGGCATCGCGGCCGGACCGGCAACCGCCTATGCCGCCGATGTGCTCAATGTCGGCGCCTACCCGACCAATCCGCCCTTTGAATACAAGAACGAGAGCGGCACGTTCGAGGGTTTCGAAGTCGACATCGTCAACGAGGCGGCCAAGCGCGCCGGCATGACCACCGACATCGCCGATCTCGGCTTTCAGGCACTGTTCGCCGCGACCACTTCGAAGCGCATCGACGTCGCCATCTCCTCGATCACGATCACGCCGGAGCGGCTGAAGTCGCAGTCGTTCACCCAGCCCTATTATGATTCCGACATGGGTATCGCGACCAAGACCGACAGCGCGGTCAACGCCGAGGCGGACCTCAAGGGCAAGATCGTCGGCGTGCTCTCGGGCTCGACCGGCGAGACCTGGGTCAAGGCGCATCAGGAAGCCGACGGCTTCAGCGATGTGAAGGGCTATGACACGCAGCAGAACCTTTTGCTCGACCTCAGCGCCGGCCGTGTCGACGCCGCCGTCAGCGACATTCCCGGCATGGAATATTCCTTCACCAAGATGAAGGACCTGAAGGTCAAGCAGCGCATCAAGACCGGCGAGCAGTACGGCCTGATGATGACCAAGGATCATCCGCTGCTCGGCAAACTCAACGACGCGCTGACGGCGATGAAGAAGGACGGCACGTTGGCCGCGATCCACAAGAAGTGGTTCGGCAGCGACGCCCCTGCCGATTCCTCGACCGTCAAGGAAATGCCCATGCCCAAGGCCTGAGCGGCGGCCAGACGGAATGCGTGCCGGCCCCAAAGGGGTCGGCACGTCCCGTTTTTCACGCATGACTTTCCCGGGACCAGCATCCGTTCGGCATAGCCGATCTCGATGTTCCGGGTCGGGCTCTGGCGTCAGATGACGCAACACCGTTCGGGAATGCCCTGATGTCGCTGATCGACACTTTCTTCAACGCCGACGTCATCGCGTCGAGCCTGCCGGCGTTGCTGCGCGGCTTCCTGAACACGCTGCTGCTCGGTCTGCTCAGCATCGGCATCGGCATTCCCATCGGCCTGGTGATCAGCCTGTTGCGGCTCTATGCGCCGAAGCCGCTGCGCTGGCTGGCGGTCGGTTACACCGACATCTTCCGCGCCTTGCCGGTCCTGGTCGTGCTGATCCTGATCTATTATGCGCTGCCTTTCCTCGGCATACGTCTATCGTCCTGGGCGTCGGCGGTGACCGCGTTCGCCATTATCATGTCGGCCTATTCGGCGGAGGTGTTCCGTTCCGGCATAGAGAGCATTCCGCGCGGCCAGTTCGAGGCGGCGCAGGCGCTTGGCCTGCCGTTCCTTTTGACCTTGCGCAAGGTGGTGCTGCCGCAGGCGGTGCGCGTCGTCATCCCGCCGATGACCAGCAACTGCGTCTCGATGTTCAAGGACACGTCGCTGGCCTCCACCGTGGCGCTGCCGGAATTGCTCAAGGAAGCGACCAATGCACAGTCGCTCTACGCCAATCCCTCGCCGCTGATCGGCGCGGCGCTGGTCTATCTCATCTTCCTTTGGCCGATGGTTCGTCTCGTCAGCCTGCTTGAAGCCCGCTTCAAGACCGAGAAGACCCGCTGACCACTCACCACCCCGCAAGCACTTCGCAGGAGATATCCTTGAGCAATCCCCAGGCCACCGGCGGCTTTCCCGTCGACACCATCCGCGCCATGTTTCCCGCCCTGCAGCGGGCTGGCGATTTCATCTTCATGGACAACGCCGCCGGGGCGCAGATTCCGCAGAGCGTGCTCGACGCGGTGACCAACCACCTGGTCTCGCATAATGTGCAGCGCGGCGGCCGCTATGGCCGCAGCGTCACCGTCGACCAGTCGGTCGCCGATGCGCGGACAAGCGTCGCACTGTTGATCAATGCTTACAGCCCGGCGGAAATCTGCTTCGGCATGAACGCCACCTCCTTCATCCGTCTGGTCAGCCTCGGCATCGGCCAGATGCTTGGAGAACGCGACGAGATCGTCATCACCGACATGGACCACGACGCCAACATCGCCACCTGGCTTGCGCTGGAATCGGCCGGCGCCAAATTCAAGTGGTGGCGCATGCGTGAGGATGGCAATCTGCATGTCGACGATCTCAAGCCGCTGGTTTCGGACCGCACTCGGCTGGTCGCCTGCACGGTGACGGCGCACTCGATCGGTTCGATCGTCGACGTCGCGTCGGTGGCGCAAATCGCCCATGCCGCCGGCGCCGAAGTGTTCCTCGACTGCGTGCATTACGGGCCGCATGGGCTGATCGACGTGCAGGCCTGGGGCTGCGATTATCTCGTCTGCTCCGGCTACAAGAATTTCTCGCCGCATATGGGCTTTCTGTGGGGCCGCTTCGAGACGCTGAAGCGGCTGCCGACCTTCCGCGAGGATTTCATTCCGGACGAGCCTCCCTACAAGGTGGAAGCCGGCACCTTCATCTACGAGAACGTGTCGGGCATGGATGCCGCCGTGCAATATCTGGAACTGATCGGCCGCAATCTGGCGCCCTCCAACAACCGCTCGCGACGCGAAAACATCGTCGCCGGCATGGGCGCTATCCGCGACTACGAACTCATTCTGGCGCGCGAGATGATGGGCGTGCTGAAGGGCTGCGGCGCAACCATCTACGGCGTCGCCGACGAGGCGCGCATCAACGAGCGTGTGCCGACCTTCTGCTTCAACATCGGCAAGCTGTCGCCGCAGCGGATCGTCGAGGAAATGGCCGAGATGCAGATCGGCATCCGCGACGGCCACATGTACGCGCCGCGGCTGATGAAGCGCCTCAACCTCAGCATGGACAGCGGCGCTATCCGTGCCTCGCTGGTCCACTACAATACGGTCGAGGAGATCCACAAGTTCGGTGAGGCTTTGCGCGCCATCATCGCCAAGCTGTCGTAATGAGTCAGGCTCGCGGCAATCGCACCGATCGATCCGGGCCGTCGCGCTGCCCCTCATCCGCCTGCCGGCACCTTCTCCCCGTATAGTGACGGGGAGAAGAGGCTGGCCGCACCCTCGGCACCCTGCTCGCAATCTTGGTGGTGGCGAAACCGGCCGTGAGAGCGTTTTTCTCCCGGTCACTATACGGGGAGAAATGTCCGGCAGGACAATGAGGGGCGGCGCTGACGTCGGCCATTTGCATGGCTTGCGACCTTAGGCGGCCTTCTTCTTCGCCAGCCTCGCCTTGATGCTCGCCACGTCGGCGCGCGGTGTCGCGGCGAACAGCGTCCTGGTGTAGCTGTGCTTGGGGTCGGCGAAGACCTCGTCGCGCGGGCCGTATTCGACCGCCTCGCCGAAATACATCACCATCACGTCGTCGGCGATGTAGCGCACCACCGACAAATCGTGGCTGATGAAGACATAGGTCAGCTGGAATTCGTCCTGCAGGTCGGCGAGCAGGTTGAGCACCTGCGCCTGCACCGAGAGATCGAGCGCCGAAACCGGCTCGTCGAGCACCAGCAGGCTTGGGTTGAGCATCAGCGCACGGGCAATGGCGATGCGCTGGCGCTGGCCGCCCGAGAACATGTGCGGGTAGCGGTTATAGTGCTCGTGACCGAGGCCGACCTTCTTCAGCATCTTCATGGCGAGGTCACGCCGTTCGGCGGCTGGCTTGTCGGTGTTGATGAGCAGCGGCTCGCCCAGCACATCGCCGATCTTCTGGCGCGGATTGAGCGATCCGTAAGGGTTCTGGAAGACGATCTGCACCTTGCGGCGCATCTCCTTCGTCAATCCGCCTTTGGCGATATCGACCTTGTTGCCGTCGATGAACAACTCGCCCGACGTCGCGGGATCGATCAAGGTGATGATGCGGGCGAGCGTGGACTTGCCGCAGCCGCTTTCGCCGACGATGGCCAGCGTCTTGCCCTTGTCCACCGTGAAGGAGACGCCCTTGACGGCATGCACGGTGCGCGGCCCAGTGAACAGGCCGCCGCCGATATGGTAGTCGCGAACGATGTTCTTGCCTTCGAGGACCGTGGTGCTCATGCCGAAGCTCCCGCTGCCGAAGGGGCAGGCTCGAACAGCATGTCGGACACAGTCGGCAGCCGGTCGCCGACGGCGTTTTCCGGCAGCGCCGACAGCAGCGCGCGCGTGTAATTGCTTTTCGGCGATTCAAACAGCGACAGCACGTCGGCCTCCTCCATCTTGCGGCCCTTGTACTGGACGATGACGCGGTCGGCGGTCTCGGCCACCACGCCCATATTGTGGGTGATCATGATCAGGCCCATGCCGTATTTGGCCTGCAGCGAGACCAGGAGATCGAGGATCTGCTTCTGGATGGTGACGTCGAGCGCGGTGGTCGGCTCGTCGGCGATCAAGAGCTTCGGATTGCAGGCGATGGCAATCGCGATCATGACGCGCTGGCACTGGCCGCCCGACATCTGGTGCGGAAACGAGCTCAGCCGTTCTTCCGGATCGGCGATGCCGACCAGCTTCATCAGCTCGATGGCGCGCGCGCGGCGCTGGGCGCGATCCATGCCCATGTGAAAGCGCAACACTTCCTCGATCTGGAAGCCGACGGTGAAGCATGGATTGAGGCTGGCGATCGGCTCCTGGAAGATCATCGAGATGTCCTTGCCGACGATCTTGCGGCGTTCGGACGGGCTGAGCTTCAACAGGTCGACACCATCGAAAGCCATGCGGTCGGCCTTGACCGTCGCGGTGTTGGGCAACAGCCCCATCACCGCCAGCATCGAAACCGACTTGCCGGAGCCGGACTCGCCGACGATCGCCAGCACCTCGCGCGGTTCGACCGAAAGGTCGATGCCTTGCACGGCCATGAACGGTCCGGCGGCGGTGTCAAAGGAAACGGTGAGATTCTTGATCTCGAGCAGGGACATGCTCACGACCTCTTCAGCTTGGGGTCGAGCGCGTCGCGCAGGCCGTCGCCGATCAGGTTGATGGCAAAGACGGTGATCAGGATGGCGAGGCCGGGAAAGGTCACCACCCACCAGGCGCGCAGGATGAACTCGCGTGCTTCGGCAAGCATGGTGCCCCATTCCGGCGTCGGCGGCTGCGCGCCCATGCCGAGGAAGCCGAGGGCGGCCGCCTCAAGAATGGCGTTGGAGAAGGACAGCGTCGCCTGCACGATCAGCGGGGCGATGCAGTTGGGCAGGATGGTGACCAGCATCAGCCTGAGATGGCTGGCCCCGGCGACCTTGGCCGAGACTACATATTCGCGGGTCTTCTCCGCCATCACGGCGGCGCGGGTGAGCCGGGCGAAGTGCGGCTGCAGCACGAAGGCGATGGCGATCATGGCATTGACGAGGCCTGGGCCGAGCACCGCGACCAGCACCAAGGCCAGCAGCAGCGACGGGAAAGCCAGGATGATGTCCATGATGCGCATGATCAGCGTGTCGACCCAGCCACGGCAGTAGCCGGCGAGCAGGCCGAGGATAACGCCGGAGATCAGTGCCGTGGTGACGACGACGAAGCCGATGGCGAGCGAGAATCGCGAGCCGTAAATCAGGCGCGAAAGCATATCGCGGCCGACGGCGTCGGTGCCGAGCAGGAACTGTGCGTTGCCGCCCGCCTGCCAGGCCGGCGGCGTCAGGAAGAAGTCACGGAACTGGTCATCAGGCGAATGCGGGGCGAGCAACGGCGCGAAGATGGCGATCAGGATCAGCAGGGCGAAGACGAAGAGGCCGATCACCGCGCCCTTGTTGATCGAGAAATAGTGCCAGAATTCGGCGAACATCTGCAGCCGCGCATCCTGCGGCTTGACGACGGTTGCGGCTTCGATGGTGGCTGGGCCTTCATTGGTCATGTCAATTCGCCCGGATGCGCGGGTTGATGACGGCATAGAGCACGTCGACGATAAGGTTCACCGACATGACGATCAGCGCGATCAAAAGCAACCCGCCCTGCACGGTGAAATAGTCGCGCTTGGAAATGGCATCGATCATCCACTTGCCGATGCCCGGCCACGAAAAGATGCTCTCGGTCAGGATGGCGCCGGTCAACAGCGTGCCGACCTGCAGGCCGATCGTGGTGACGACCGGGATCAGCGCGTTGCGGAAGGCATGCAGGCCGATGACGCGCCGCGGCGCCAGGCCCTTGGCGCGCGCGGTGCGCACATAATCCTCGCCCAGCACTTCGAGCATGGCCGAGCGGGTCTGCCTGGCGATGACCGCCAGCGGAATGGTGCCGAGCACGATGGTGGGCAAGATGAGGTGCGACACCGCCGAGCGGAAGGCGCCCTTCTGGCCCGAGATGAGGGAATCGATGGTCATGAAGCCGGTCACCGGCTTGAAGAAATAGAGAAGGTCGATGCGGCCCGAGACCGGCGTCCAGTGCAGCGTGCCGGAAAACACGATGATCAGCAGCAGCCCCCACCAGAAAATTGGCATGGAATAGCCGGCGAGCGCGGTGCCCATGGTCAGCTGGTCGAACCAGGAGCCGCGGCGGATGGCAGCAAAAATGCCGAAGGCAACACCGAAGATGACGGCGAAGATCATGGCGAAGATGGCGAGTTCGACCGTGGCCGGGAACCGCACCAGGAAATCCTTGAGCACCGGCGTCTTGGTTGAAAACGAGGTGCCGAAATCGCCGCCGAGGATATTGGTCAGATAGGTCAGATACTGTTGCCAGATCGGCAGGTCGAACCCGAACTGGTGCATCAGCGCCGTATGACGTTCGGGCGACAGGCCACGTTCGCCCGCAAGCACCAGCACCGGATCACCGGGCAGGATGCGCACGAAGCCGAAAGCGAGGATGGTTATCCCGATGAAGGTCGGGATGATGAGGGCGAGCTTGCCGAGGATATAACGCAGCATGGCGGGCGAGGTGGGGCGGCGCCTTGTGGCGCCGCCCCGTTTCGCGAACCTTATTCGGCGATATCGACGCCGTCAAAGCGATGGATACCGAGCGGATCCATCGCAAAGCCGGAGACGGTTTTCTGCATCGGCATGAACACCTTGGAGTGGGCGAGCGTCGCCCACGGTGCCTGCTCCTTGAAGATGACCTGTGCCTGTTCGTAGAGCTTGGTGCGCTCGGCCTGGTCGGAAACCGTCTTGGCCTTGTTGATGAGCGCATCGAAGTCCTTGTTGCACCATTCCGCGCGGTTGTTCGAACCGACGGAAGCGCAGCTCAGGAGCACGCCGAGGAAGTTGTCCGGATCGCCATTGTCGCCGGTCCAGCCGACGATGACGGCGCCGTCGTGATCGACCGCGGAAGCGCGCTTGAGGTATTCACCCCAATCGTAGCTGACGATGTTGACCGTGACGCCGACCTTTGCGAAGTCCGCCTGGATCAGTTCGGCGGTGCGGCGCGCGTTCGGCATGTACGGGCGCGAGACGGGCATCGCCCAGACGTTCATCTTGAGGTCCTTGACGCCGGCCTCTTCAAGCATCTTCTTGGCCGCGTCCGGATCGTACGGATCGTCCTTCACGTCCTTGTTGTAGGACCACATGGTCGGCGGGATCGGGTTGATCGCCACCTGGCCGGCGCCCTGGAACACGGCGTCGATGATGGCCTTCTTGTTGATGGCCATGTTGAGCGCCTTGCGGACACGCACGTCGTCGAACGGCTTCTGCTGGGTGTTGTACATCAGCGCGCCGACGTTGAGGCCTTCCTGCTCCGCGACCGTCAGGTTCGCATCAGCCTGCAGGCCGGCAATGTCGGCCGGTGCCGGATAGGACATGATGTTGCATTCGCCGGCCTTCAGCTTCTGCGCGCGCACCGCCGGATCGGTGGTGATGGCGAAGACCAGATCGTCGATCTTCTGCTTGCCGCCCCAATAGTCCGGGTTGGCCTTGTAGCGGATGGCGGCATCGGTCTGGTAGTCGACGAAGATGAACGGCCCAGTGCCGACCGGCTTTTGGTTGAACAGTTCAGGCGTCTTGTCGGCCTGCAGCTTGTCGGCATATTCCTTCGAGACGATCGAGGCGAAATCCATGCCCAGCGTCGGAATGAAGGTGATCGCCGGTTCCTTGAGGGTGAACTTCACCGTCAGGTCGTCGACCTTCTCGACCTTGGTGATGTTGTCGCCGAACTGGTCATTGTAATACTGGTAGGCAATGCCCGGTATGTACTGGAACCAGGGGCCGTTCTTGTCGACCTGGCGCTCGAAAGAGAACACCACGTCGTCGGCGTTCAGGTCGCGGGTCGGGGTGAAGTAGTCGGTGGGCGCGAACTTGACGCCCTTGCGCAGCTTGAAGGTATATTCCTTGCCGTCGTCGGAAATGGTCCAGCTGTCCGCCAGGCCGGGCGAAACCGAGGTCTTGCCGTGATCGAATTCGACAAGGCGATTGAAGACGGTACGCGAGGACGCGTCGAATGTCTGGCCCGCGGTATACGGCGCCGGGTCGAAACCCTCCGGCGACGCTTCAGCGCAATAGACCAGAGTTTTCGCGTTGGCCACGCCGCCCAGGACGCTTGCAGCCAGCAACGCGGCTGCAAAAGTCAATTTCTTCTTCATTGAGCACTCCCTGATGTTCTTCCAAGCCCCTCTATCAGGCTCGCGAAGCGCGCATATAAGCACCGTTTTTCCGGGTTTGGAACACCCCGTTTGCTTACCCCGCGGGAAGCAGGAAAAAAATCCGCAATTTTGTTAAATGGCAGAAAAAATTAGCACTTTTTTCTATTCACGATATTATTAACGACCGCATTTTTTTATTGATCAGACGTCCGGCGACAAGGGTGCCGCGCCCTGTATTCATCCGCCGCCGGTGCGGAAAGATGCCGTTCCAGCCGTGGCCGGCGGGAAAGGTTTTCGGCGGCAAATCTTTCGGCATCCTGCCGCTAGGGCAAGACTTGCACCGCCGCCGATAGAGGCAATACATAGATAGACAGCTGGCGGCAGCGGAGGGACGTCTCCATCAATCTGGAGGCGGCGCGGTAGGGCCCAGCGAGAACAGGCGACCAGGGTTGTCGAGGAGGAACGGGTGGCAAAAGCATCGAAGGCCCCGGTGAAAGCGTCCGTTAAGGCGAGGCCTAGACCAGCCGCAGGCGACGACGGGCAAGGCAAGGCCGCGGGCAAGGCCGCGACCGCGAAGGCGGCGGCCGGCAAGAAAGCACCCGCGGCAAAAACCGTGGCCACCGCCAGGACCGCCGCGAAGCCGGCGTCGAAGGCCGCGCCGACAAAGGCACCCGCGACCAAGCCCGGATCGGGCAAGGCCGGAACGGGCAAAACCGCGACGACGAAGAGTTCGCCACCGGCGAAGACTGCACCGGTCTCCAAGCCAGCGACAGCGGCCAGCCAACGGCTGCCGAAGGCGCTCACCGAACTCGCCGCCGGCCTGCCGCAAAAGCCATGGCTCAACAGCTATCCCAAGAACATGCCGGCCGAGATCGGCGCCCTTCCCTACGGTTCCATCGGCGACTTCCTCGTTGGCGCCTGCAAGCAGTTCGCCGGCCAGCCGGCTTTCACGTGCATGGGCAAGTCCATCACCTACGCGCAGCTCGAACAGTCTTCGGCGGCCTTCGGTGCCTACCTACAGTCCACAGGATTGCAGAAGGGCGCGCGTGTCGCCCTGATGATGCCGAACGTGCTGCAGTATCCCATAGCGATGATGGCGGTCGCCCGCGCCGGCTTTACGGTGGTGAACGTCAATCCGCTCTACACGCCGCGCGAACTGGAGCATCAGCTCAAGGATTCCGGGGCACAGGCCATCGTCATCCTCGAAAACTTCGCCAACACCCTGCAGGCGGTCGTCGCCAGGACCTCGGTCAAGCACATCGTCGTCGCGGCCATGGGCGACCTGCTCGGCGGCCTGAAGGGCTCGATCGTCAATCTGGTCGTGCGCCGCGTCAAGAAGATGGTGCCGGCCTGGTCATTGCCTGGCCATGTCAAGTTCAACGCGGCCCTCAAGGCTGGCCGCGGCATGGCTTTCAAGCCGGCCACGGTGGCCGCCAGCGATGTCGCCTTTCTGCAATATACCGGCGGCACCACCGGAATCTCGAAAGGCGCGACCCTCTCGCACAGCAATGTGCTGGCCAATGTCGCGCAGAATGCGCTGTGGCTGCAGGACGCCTACACCGTCAAGCCAAAGCCGGCGCATCTCAACCTCGTCTGCGCACTGCCGCTCTACCATATCTTCGCGCTGACGGTGAATGCGCTGATGGGCATGCAGATGGGCGGCCAGAACATACTGATCCCCAATCCGCGCGACATTCCCGGCTTCGTCAAGGAAATGGGCAAGTATCCGATCCATATCTTTCCGGGCCTCAACACGCTGTTCAACGCGCTGCTCAACAATGAGGACTTTCGCAAGCTCGACTTCAAGCCGCTGCTCTTGACGCTTGGCGGCGGCATGGCGGTACAGAAGGGTGTCGCCGAGCGCTGGAAGGCGCTGACCGGTTGCCCCATCAGCGAAGGCTACGGTCTTTCGGAGACCTCGCCGGTGGCGACGGCCAACAAGTTCAGCTCCGGCGAGTTCACCGGCACGATCGGCCTGCCGCTGCCCTCGACCGAAATCGCCATTCGCGACGACGACGGCAACAACGTACCGCTCGGCGAAGTCGGTGAGATCTGCATCAGGGGACCGCAGGTGATGGCCGGTTACTGGAACCGGCCGGACGAGACCGCCAGGGTGATGACCAAGGACGGCTTCTTCAAGTCCGGCGACATGGGCTTCATGGACGATCGCGGCTTTACCAAGATCGTCGACCGCAAGAAGGACATGATCCTCGTCTCCGGCTTCAACGTCTATCCGACCGAACTCGAGGAAGTCGTGGCGGCGCATCCCGGCGTGCTCGAAGTGGCGGCGATCGGCGTGCCGGACGAGCATTCGGGCGAAGTGCCGAAACTGTTCATCGTCAAGAAAGACCCAGCCCTGACCGCTGAGGCCATCACCGCCTTTTGCCGCGAGAACCTGACCGGCTACAAGCGGCCCAGATACATCGAGTTCAGGACCGAACTGCCGAAGACGCCGGTCGGCAAGATCCTGCGGCGGGCGCTGCGCGAATAGTGGGTCTCGCCAAGGACGATACGCCGGACCGGCGCCCGCGCCTCGACCCGGCGGAATTCATCAAGGCGAACATGCGCCTGACATCGGTGCCGGCGCTTCCCGAAATCTGGCTTTATACCGCCCACCCGAGCAGCGGGCTGAGGCGCCTTGTCGAAGGCCATGACGCCGATTCCCAGGAGCCGCAGCCGCCCTATTGGGCCTATGCTTGGGCAGGCGGCGCCGTGCTGGCGCGCTATGTGCTGGACCATCCGGAGATCGTGGCGGGCCGCCGCGTGCTCGACCTTGGAGCAGGCTCCGGCATTGTCGGCATTGCCGCGGGAAAGGCCGGCGCGTGTGAGGTGATGGCCACCGAGGTCGATCGGAACGGTGTTGCCGCGCTGGCGCTGAATGCAGCGGCCAATGGCGTCACGATCACGATAATGGGGAACGACATCACCACCGGGCCACCGCCCGCCGTGGACCTGGTGCTCGCCGGCGACGTGTTCTACGGGCAAGGTGTCGCCTTGGGGATGATGCCTTTCCTCGACCGCTGCCTCGCCGCCGGCATCGAGGTGCTGGTCGGCGATCCGGGCCGGGCCTATCTGCCCCGCTCGCGGCTGCGGCTGCTTGCCGAATACAAGGTGCCGGATTTCGGCGAGGCGAAAGACGCCGCGCTGAAGCCGAGCGCTGTCTTTCGCCTCCAGCCCGAACAGTACGCCGCCCTGCCGATCAGACCGTCTCCTTGACCCGCGTCGAAAGGAAATCCGGCAGATCGGCAACCGAATCCAGGATGACATCGGCGATCTCGGCCAGCGATTCGCGCGTGCCGGTGCCGGAGAGCACGCCCACCGCCAGGCCGCAGCCGCCGGCACGCGCCATTTCGAGATCGTGCCTGTTGTCGCCGACCATGGCGATCTCAGACGGCTTGAGCCCCGTAAGATCGCAAAAGGCCTGGATGGTGTCGGGGGCGGGCTTGGGGTTGGCCACCGCGTCATAGCCATAGGCGGCTTCGAACAGTTGCGCGACACCCAGCGTGACAAGCGTCTTTTCCGCGCCGCTGGTCGAATCGTTGGTGGCGACGCCAAGCCGGTAGGACCGCCTGTGCAGCAGAGCCAGCGTGTCGGCGATGCCCGGCAGCGCCACCGCCATCGTCGAGCCCTGCACCGAGGTGATCTCGTTGAAACGGGCAACGGCCAGCATCTGGTCTTCGTTGGACAGGCGCGGGAACCACAGTTCGACAACGTCGAGATTGGTGCCGGAGGCAAAGATGGAATCGGGCTTGAAGCGCCGGTTGGCGAAATCGAAGCCCGCGGCCGCGAGCAGCCTGTCGGCTTTCCAGCGGTCGCCGTCGGCCGCGTCCATGGCCATGAAGTCGGCGACGCCGAGCCAGGTCGCGTTGAAGTCGACAAGCGTTCCGTCCTTGTCGAACAATATCCCCTTGATGTCAGCCAAGCGCTTCACTCCGAACCACGCAATTGGTGGATGCGTTCCACAAGGCCCCTGGTCGAGGCGTCCCGGTTTGCGGCGCTTTCCTTGCCTTCCACGACAGGCAGGAGGCCGGTGGCCAATTCCTTGCCGAGTTCGACGCCCCACTGGTCGAAGGAGTTGATGTTGAACAGCGTGCCCTCGACGAAGACGCGGTGCTCGTAAAGCGTGATCAGCCGGCCGAAGGTGCGCGGGTCGAGCTTGCGGTAGAGAATGGTCACCGAGGGCCGGTTGCCGGAGAAGACACGATGCGGCGCGATACGGTCGACATCGGCCGGCTTCATGCCCTTGGCCAGCATCTGCGCGCGCGCCTCTTCCAGCGTACGGCCCTTCATCAGCGCTTCCGACTGCGCCAGGCAGTTGGCGAGCAGCAGGTCATGCTGATGCTTGAGATCAGGCTCGTGGCCGACGGCGGCGGCCAGGAACTCGACGGGGATCAAATCGGTGCCCTGGTGCAGCAGCTGGAAAAAAGCGTGCTGGCCGTTGGTGCCTGGCTCGCCCCAGACCAGCGGCCCGGTCGGCGTCGTCACCGGAGTACCGTCAAGGGTAACGCTCTTACCGTTCGATTCCATGTCGAGCTGCTGCAGATAGGCCGGCAGCCTGGACAGGCGCTGATCGTAGGGGATGACCGCGCGGGCCGGATAGCCGCAGACCACGCGGTGCCACCAGCCGACCAGCCCGAGGAGCGCCGGCAGGTTTTTCTGGAGCGGCGCGGTGCGGAAGTGTTCGTCCATTTCGTGCGCGCCGTCGAGGAAGGCGCGAAAGTTCCTCGGGCCGACGGCGATCATGACCGGCAGGCCGATCGCGCCCCACAGCGAATAGCGGCCGCCGACCCAGTCCCAGAAGCCGAAGACGCGATCCGGCTCGATGCCGAACTTGGCCACCAGGTCGAGCGCGGTCGAGACGGCGGCGAAATGCTTGCCCACGGCCTCCTTGCCGAGCGCCTTCTGCACCCAGTCGCGCGCCGTCTGCGCATTGGTCATCGTCTCGACCGTGGTGAAAGTCTTGGAGGCAATGATGAACAGCGTGGTTTCGGCGGACAGCCCCTTCAGCGTGTCGTGGATGTGAGCGCCGTCAATGTTGGAGACATAGTGGGCGCGCGGGCCGTCATGATAGGGGGCGAGCGCCAGCGTCGCCATGGCCGGACCAAGGTCGGAGCCGCCAATGCCGATGTTGACGATATCGGTGATCTTCTTGCCGGTGGCGCCTGTTGCCTTGCCGGAGCGAATGGCATCGGCGAAGGCGCCCATGGCGTCGAGCACGGATATGACATCCGCCTTGACGTCCTGGCCGTCAACCGTGACGCCCTTGCCGCTCAGGTTGCGCAGCGCCGTGTGCAGGACGGCGCGGTCTTCGGTGATGTTGATCTTCTTGCCGGCGAACATGGCGGCGCGACGGCCTTCGAGATCGGCTGCGGCGGCGAGCTTCTCAAGGAAATCCATGGTCGTCGCGTCGACGGCGCATTTCGACCAGTCGAGCAGGAGGTCGCCGTCAGCGGCGGAGAATGTCTTGAAGCGCTGTGGATCGGCGGCAAAGGCCTGGCGCATGTCGCCCGGGGCCGCGGCGCGATGGTCGCGCAGGGCGGCAAGCTGTTTCTGGAAGGCTGACTGATCCACTGGCGGGGACTCCTGGCGTTTTCGACGCACCATATCAGACCGGATGTTTCCGGCGCGTGTCGTCGCGCCCCAACTATTGAGCCGAAATCCATCCGGTCAATACGCGGCGATGACGCAGCACATCACGATGCGATGACACAATGTGTCGAGCAAGGAGGCGGGTATCGAGCGGGGAGGTGGTTATCGAGCAGGGAGATGAGTATCGAGCAGCGAGGGGCCGCGCCTATTTCGAGCTTGAAGGATCACTGGCATAAATCCCAAAGATCAGAAAAATTGATTGGCGCAACCCCTTGTGCCACGGTTACGTTCGGCTGGTCCAGCAAAGCGAAAAAAGCTGGCCATCGAGGAACATCTTCCATGCCACAGAGAAACGACACGGCGATATGGTCCGGCCTGTTCCGGATTTCGGCTGAATCCGGCCAGACCCTGCAGGCGCAGATCCGCCAAGCCATCGTGGCCGCCATTCTCGACCGCCAGATCGCCGCGTCGATGCCACTGCCTTCCTGCCGTATCCTGGCCGAAAAACTCGGCGTGGCACGCGGAACGGTGGTGCTGGCCTTCCAGCAGCTCGTCGACCAGGGTTTCCTGGTAGCACGCGAGCGGCGCGGCCATTTCGTCAATCCGGACGTGCTGGCGACACCCGCCAAGCCGCACCAGAAAGCACCCGACCAGGCCAACGAGATCGACTGGAAGGCGCGCCGGCAGATCGCGGCAAGCGACATGCCGCCGCCCGCAAAGCACGAGAACTGGATCAAGTCCTCCTACCCCTTCGTCTACGGCCAGTTCGACCCGGCGCTGTTCCCGACCGCCGAGTGGCGCGAGTGCAACCGCATGGCGCTGGCCGTGCTGGAGATCCGCAACTGGGCGTCCGACATGGTCGACCGCGACGATCCGCTGCTGATCGAGCAAATCCAGGCACGGCTGCTGCCCCGGCGCGGCATCTTCGCCAATCCCGACGAGATCATCGTCACGCTGGGCGCCCAGAACGCGCTCTATATGCTGGCCTCGCTGCTGATGACCAAGGGCTCGAAAGTGGCGATGGAGGATCCAGGCTATCCCGACGCACGCTCGATCTTCCGGCTCGCGGGCGCCGACATCGAGCCGGTGCCAGTGGACCAGTCCGGTATCGTAACCTCTTCTATTCCCAACGATTCCGGCTTCGTCTTTGTCACCCCCAGCCATCATTGCCCGACCATGGTGCCGTTGTCGGCGGAGCGGCGGCAGGACCTTCTGGCGCGCGCCAACCGGCACAACCAGATCATCATCGAGGACGGCTATGACAGCCAGCTTCTCGACGAGGCGCCGCAGCAGGCCCTGAAGAGCCTCGACCGTTCCGGCCGCGTCGTCTATGTCGGCTCGATGTCGAAGACGCTGGCCCCGGGGCTGCGGCTTGGCTACATCGTGGCTTCCGCTGGACTAATCGCCGAACTCAGGGCGCTGCGCCGCTTCATGCTGCGCCATCCGCCGGCCAACAACCAGCGTGCCGTGGCGCTCTTCCTGTCGCTCGGCCATCACGAAGCGCTGGTGCGGCGGCTGTCGAGCGCCTTCGACGAGCGGCGCAAGCGGCTGGTCCATGCGATTTCGGCCTTCCTGCCGGAATGGCGCTCGACCGATTCGGCCGGCGGCACGTCGCTGTGGCTGGAAGGGCCTCGCGGCACCGATTCCCGCGGTTTGGCCGAAGCCGCGGCCTCGCGCAGCGTTATCATCGAGCCCGGCGACCGCTTCTTCGACCGCACCGAGAAGCCTTCGCGTTTCATGCGGTTGGGCATTTCCTCTATCGCTCTGCAGCACATCGAGCCCGGTATCCGGGAACTCGCCACCGCAGCCGGACGCAGGCCGGCCGCCGCCTGATCCATCAAGCCGATTTCGTGACCGGAGCCGCTTCTCAGCGGCTCCGGTTTGTTTTAGGTCTGGCACATGTAGCTGGGCCAGCTGGCTCATAGGATGGGCCAGTGCCGGCGGCATAGTCGGCTTCAGAGAAGAAGCAGGTTGATGGTGGACCAACCGCCACGAGCTCCTGCCGGTAGAGGTGGAGTGCTTCCATGCCAGTGGCTGTCGAAAAGCAGGACATGCCGGCGAACCGTCGTCCACAACGCTCCGGCGACCGCGAAACGGGGCGTGCGGTGAAATCAGCCATTCCACCAAACGGGCCACTACACCAAGCCATGGAAGGCGGCAGTTACGGGCCGTTGCGCGGAAACGACTGCGAGCGCATCCATGAGGGCGTGCTGACGCTTCTGGAAACGGTCGGCTTCGCCAACGCCATCCCGTCCTGCATAAAAGTCCTGACCAAGGCGGGCGCCATCCATGGCGACGATGGCCGCATCCGTTTCCCCCGTGCGCTCGTACTCGACGCCATCAAGCGAGCCGCGCGGCATTTCACGCTGCATGGCCAAGACCCCAGGCACGACATGGTGATCCAGGGCAAGCGCGTCCATTACGGCACGGCGGGTATCGCCGTGCATCTGGTGGATCTCGAAAAGCGCGAGTATCGCGAATCCAAGCTGCAGGACATCTATGACGCCGCCCGCATCGTCGATGGACTGAGCAACATCCATTTTTTCCAGCGGCCGATGGTGGCGCGCGACATCGCCGACCCGCTCGATATGGATTTCAACACGCTCTACGCCTGCGTGATGGGGACATCGAAGCATGTCGGCACGTCGTTCACCGTGCGCGAGAATGTGAAGCCGGCGCTCGAAATGCTCTATGCCATCGCCGGTGGCGAGGAGAATTTCCGCGCCCGACCATTCGTTTCCAACTCCAACTCCTTCGTCGTGCCGCCGATGAAGTTCGCCGAGGATGCCTGCGGCGTGCTCGAGGCCTGTGTCGAAGGCGGCATCCCCATCCTGCTCCTCTCCACCGGCCAGTCCGGAACAACCGCTCCGGCGGCGATGGCCGGCGCGGTCGCGCAGGCAGTGGCCGAAGTGCTGACCGGCCTGGTGTATGTCAACGCACTCAAGCCGGGACATCCGGCGATCTTCGGCGCCTGGCCGTTCATGTCGGACCTGCGCACCAACACCATGGCCGGTGGCTCGGCCGAACAGGCGGTGGTAACGGCGGCCTGCGCGCAGATGGCGCAATTCTACGACCTGCCCGGCGGCTCGGCTGCCGGCATGACAGACTCGAAACTGCCCGATATCCAATCCGGCTACGAGAAAGGCATCACCAATGTGATGGCCGGCCTTTCGGGCCTCAATCTCGTCTACGAATCGGCTGGCATGCATGCCTCGCTGCTCGGCTTCTGCCTAGAAAGCCTGATCATCGACAATGACATGCTTGGCCATTGCCTGCGCTGCGCACGCGGCATCGAAGTGACGGACGAAGCGCTGTCGATCGACACCATCACCGATGTCTGCCTCAAGGGTCCGGGCCACTATCTTGACAACGAGCAAACGCTCAAGTCGGCGCAGGCAGAGCGTTTTTATCCTGCCTTCGGCGATCGTTCCTCACCGAAGGAATGGAACGAAAAAGGCCGGCCTGATATATTAGCCCGGGCGATCGACGAAAAGAAGCGCATCCTTGCGGAACGATTTCCGCGGCACGTGCCCAAGCTGGTCGACGACAGATTGCGCGCCCGCTTCGGCAACCTGATCCACCTGCCGCGCGCGAGCATGGGCGGCTAGCCAGAAGACCGACATACAGATAGCCACCGACAGAACCAACCATTGGGCAGAACGACAAATGAGCGTCTATCCTATCCAGCAAGCCGCGAATACCGAAGATGCCATCGATCGGCTGGTGGCCTCGCACCGGCCAGGCTACGGCCTGACGCGCCCATTCTACCACGACCAGGATATTTTCGAGCGGGACATGGAACGTCTGTTCCGCCGCCATTGGCACTGCCTGGCGCATGCCAGCGTCATTCCCAATCCCGGCGACTTCGAACTGTTCAAGCTCGGTGACGAGGCGGTCATCCTGTCGCGTGGCATGGATGGCACCGTGCATGCCATGCTCAATGTCTGCCGCCATCGCGGCGCCGAGGTCTGCACCAAAGAGAAGGGCAACGCGAAAGTGTTCGTCTGCCCGTACCATGCATGGACCTATTCCAATGACGGCTCGCTGCGCGCCGCCAGGCTGATGCCGAAGGATTTCGACCGCACCGCGCACGGGCTGAAGAAGCTCCATGTTCGCGTCGCGACCGGCCTTGTCTTCATCTCCTTCGCCGAGACGCCACTCGATTTTGATCCGATCGAGCAATCTTTGCGCACGAGTTGCGGACAATATGGGTGGGGCGATGCCAAGGTGGCGTATCGCCAAAGCTACCCGCTCGAGGCGAACTGGAAGCTCGCCGTCGAAAATTATGTCGAATGCTACCATTGCGGACCGGCGCATCCCGAATATTCGCAGACGCACGCGCTGGAAAAGCCCGCGGAAATGATCGAGCAGCTCAATGCCGCGATGGAACAGCGGACCTGCGCTCTCGGCATCGAGATCGGCAGCGGCGATCGCTGGCAGAATTCGGCCGCCGGCCAGGAGGCGATCCACACATTCCGCTATGCGCTCTATGACGGCGTTTCGAGCGGCAGCCGGGACGGCTCCCCCGTCGCGCCACTGATGGGCCGCTTCACCGACTATGACGGCGGCGTCACCTCCATCCATCTTGGCGGCACGACTTTCCTCGTCTGCTACCCCGACCACGGGATGATCTACCGATTCATCCCGAAAACGGCTCAGACCTGCGAGATGGAACTGATCTGGCTGGTGCGCGGCGACGCTGTCGAAGGCCAGGACTACGATCTGGAGAAACTGACCTGGCTGTGGAAGGTCACCACGGACGAGGACAAGAAGATCATCGAGCATACGGCGCGCGGCGTACGCTCGCACTATTTCGTGCCCGGACCGATCGCGCCGATGGAGTACAACGAGCTGCGTTATATCGGCTGGTATCTCCAGGAGATAAGCCGGGCTTAGAGCGGTTTCAGCGTTTCACGAAAGCGCTCAGTCGGCGCCCAGCCCGAAGCGCTCAACCACCTCGGCGTTGATCAGCTTGGCGTGCAGTGCCATCAGCACGATCTGGGCATCGAGATCGTCGCCGGTTTCGAGAGCGGCCTCGATCCGGCGCTCCGCGTCGAGCCGCTGCTGTGGGCCTTGCGCACGCTCGAAGGTTTCCGGTCCGGCGATGCAGTAGCTGAACAGGTTCGCTACCCGCGGATAGGCCTGCGGCGGCGGCTCCTCGGGCCAGTGGTCCTTCATCAGATTGACGATGGTTAGTTTCACCCCTTCGGGCACGAGGGCGGGATGCAGGTCGGCACCACGCAAGGCGGCATCGAGCTGCCGCAAATCACCCGAGCGGCCGAACATGCCGAGAAAGCCGAGGGAAGAGCGTCGTCCCGCCATTGCTGGTCCAATCCGTTTTCCACCAGTTAGGTGGTTCGGAAGCGGAATACAAAGGAGCCGGAAAATCTAAACCGCGTCGCGTCGAAACGGATCCATGCGACGCGCCTTAGATCTTGTTTCGATGCAGGGCGTTGTCCCGGAACCGAAGACACTCTCGGGCGACATGCATTAGCCGCCCGCGGCGAGCAGCAACACGCCGGCAACAGCGCATCCCGCAAGCGTCGGCAGCACACCGGTTTTCAACTTCAGGATGGCGACCATGGCGGCCACCGAAAGCAGCGCGGCTCGCCAGTCGATCGACGAAAGCACCGGCACATTCATGCCAAGGCCCGTCATGCGCACTTCGCGGAAGACGACGTGCAAGGCGAACCACAGAGCAAGGTTCATGACGACGCCGACCACGGCGGCGGTGATCGCGCCCAGCGCGGCCGACAGGGCCTTGTTGCCGCGCAGGGCCTCGATGTAGGGCGCGCCGAGGAATATCCAGAAGAAGCAGGGTGTGAACGTAACCCACAGCGTCAGCAGCGCTCCAAGCGATCCGCCAAGCAGTGCGTCCAGCGAGCCGGCGTGGCGAAACGCGGCGATGAAGCCGACGAATTGCAACACCAGAATGAGTGGACCCGGCGTGGTCTCGGCAAGGCCAAGACCATCGACCATTTCACCAGGGGCGAGCCAGCCGAAGGACTGCACGGCTGCCTGCGCGACATAGGCAAGAACCGCGTAGGCGCCGCCGAAGGTGACCACCGCCATGAGGCTGAAGAAGCCGCCAATCTGCGTCCACACGCTGCTCCTTCCGGTGAGCGCCCACAGCAACAGAACTGGCCCGAGCCAAATCGGCAGCCAGATCGCGATGGTGCGCGGCGCATGCCATCGTGTCGGCCTGGTATGGGCCAGTTCGCCGCGTTCGAACATCAGGTCGACCGCGCCCCTGATATCGGGAGCGTCGTTCTTGCCGTGCGCCGCGCCGGAAAACAGGGCTGGCGCGACACGGTTTCCCACCCATCCCACCGATCCCGCAATCAGGACGATGAGCGGGAACGGGATGGCGAGCACATAGATGCCGAGAAAAGCGCAAAGCGCGATCGCCACCATCAACCGGTTCTTCAAGGCGCGGCGGCCGATGCGGATCACCGCCTCGACCACGACCGCGAGCACGGCGGCCTTGACCCCGAAGAACAGCGCCGCGACCAGCGGGACATCACCATAGAGCACATAGAGAATGCTCAGGGTGAGCATGACCAGTGCGCCGGGCACCACGAACAGGACACCGGCGACAAGGCCGCCGATCGTCCTGTGCAGCAGCCAGCCGATATAGATGGCGAGTTGCTGGGCCTCGGGACCGGGCAGCAGCATGCAGTAGTTCAGCGCATGCAGGAAACGCTGTTCGCCGATCCAGCGCCGGTCCTCGACCAATTCCTTGTGCATGAGCGCGATCTGCCCCGCCGGCCCGCCGAAGCTCAGCAATCCGATCTTCGCCCAGAGTTTCGTGGCTTCGCGGAAGCTCGGGACCGCCGGCGCCTCGACGAGGTCGGCATCATTGCCCGAAATGAGGCTGCTCATGACGGCTTTGCCCCGCCCGGCCAGTTGTGCGTCTCGTCAGTGGCGTCGCGACACCAGCGGAAGAACGCGTCATAGAGTATCGTGCCGGCCTCCAGCTGCTCCAGATCGTCGCGGAACATGCGTGACAGGCCAAGCGAGGCGGCCAGAAATCCGGCTGCCTGAGGAACCAGATCCAGGCGTGCGGTGTCGGCCGCGCGCACGATCGTGGCAAGCCGATCGAGTGCCTGGGATTCCAGCCCGAACTCCTCGATCATCGTGTCGAAGGTGCAGCGCTCGCCGCGATGACTCCAGAACACATTGTCGATGTCGAAAGGCACGGCCTGAAAGCGGTCTGCGACAGCCGGAACTTCAGCGGGTTCGACGAAGAGAAACACCGCGTCGGGATCGATGAAGCGCCGGATCAGCCATGGGCAAGCGATGCGATCGACCTTGGGGCGAGCCCGCGTCACCCAGACGGTGCGGCCCTTTTCATCGCGGGAAGGTATCTTGTCGGCGCGGACCAGAAGCCCGCCGGCATCGCGCCAGGCTTCGAAGCCGCCTTCGAGGGATTCGGCGGCAATGCCTTCATGCCGCAGCCACGCGGCAACCCCTTGCGAAAGCTTTTGCCCCTTCTGGCAAACGACGGCCACTTGGCTGCCGGCAAGGTCGTTTGCCCAAGCCGAGACCGTTTTGAAATTGCGCCGGTGAGAGGCCGGCAGCAGGCGCGGGTCGGCGTCGTAGTCTTCATCGATACGGACATCGACGATCAAAGGCGCGCCCGGCAGACCAATCAGACGGGATAGTTGCTGTACGGTGATAGCGGTTGTTGACGGCATGGCGTCCACCTCCTGAAGAAGCCTGGACGCGAACATTGGGCTGACGCCTCACGGGGTCGTCGCGATACACCCCTTGCGATGATGGTGGAATTGTTGGGCTGGCTTGTCAAGGACAGAGCGTTTCCCGGCCCGTGGCTGTGACACGGCGGCCTGATCGAAGGCCGCCGGTCGTCGTGATCCATCATCAGTGACCAGCCCGGAATAATCGATGACTATTCCCGGGAATAATCAATGATTGTCGCGAGGCACCCCCATCGTGTGGGCGACATCCTGATATTTCACCGCCGGCTTCAGCACCATGCCGGTCGAGAACTGGTCGACCATGCCGCGCTGGATCTCCTGCCAGGGCGTCTGGTGCTGGGGATAATGATAGCCGCCATCCTTCTGCAGCTCGGCGCGTCGCCGTGTGATCTCGTCATCGCTGACGAGGATGTTCGCCGTGCCCTTCCGCAGGTCGATGCGGACGCGGTCGCCGGTCTTGAGCAGCGCCAGGCCGCCGCCGACCGCGGCTTCCGGCGAGGCGTTCAGGATCGACGGTGAGCCCGACGTGCCGGACTGGCGGCCATCGCCGATGCAGGCCAGCGCGTGGATACCCTTCTTGATCAGGTAGGCCGGCGGCTGCATGTTGACGACCTCGGCGCCGCCGGGATAGCCGACGGGACCGGCGCCGCGCATGAACAGGATGGTATGCTCGTCTATGCCTTGCGCCGGATCGTCAATGCGGGCGTGGTAATCCTCGGGCCCGTCGAAGACCATGGCGTTGCCTTCGAAGGCTTCCGGGTCGTTCGGGTTCGACAGATAGCGCTCGCGGAATTCCGGCGAAATGCCGCTCATCTTCATGATCGCCGAATCGAATAGGTTGCCCTTGAAGTTGATAAAGCCGGCATTGGCCTTCAGCGGCTCGGCCACCGTGCGGATGACGTCGGTATTCTCGTTGGCGACGCCCTCGCAATTGGCGCCGATCGACTTGCCATTGACGGTCAAGGCATCGGGATGCGGCAGCATTCCGGCCTTCATCAGTTCGGCGACCACGGCAGGCACGCCACCGGCGTGGTGATAGTCTTCGCCCAGATATTCACCTGACGGCTGCAGATTGACGATGAGCGGCACTTTGAGGCCGATGGTCTGCCAGTCGTCATTGTCGAGCGGCACGCCGAGATGGCGGGCGATGGCGTTGAGATGGATCGGCGCGTTGGTCGAGCCGCCGATCGCCGAATTGACGACGATGGCGTTTTCGAAAGCCGCGCGGGTCATGATATCGGACGGTTTCAGGTCTTCGTGCACCATGTCGACGATGCGCTTGCCGGTTTCGTAGGCGATCTGGCCGCGCTCGCGGTAGGGCGCCGGAATGGCGGCCGAACCGGGCAGTTGCATGCCGAGCGCCTCGGCCAGCGAATTCATCGTGGTGGCCGTGCCCATCGTGTTGCAGTAGCCGGTGGACGGCGCCGAGGACGCGACGATGTCCATGAACTCGTCATAGCCGATTTCGCCGGCCGACAGGCGCTGACGCGATTCCCAGACGATGGTGCCCGAGCCGGTGCGCTTGCCCTTATGCCAGCCATTGAGCATCGGGCCGACCGACAGCGCGATGGCCGGGATGTTGACGGTCGCCGCCGCCATCAGCAAGGCAGGCGTGGTCTTGTCGCAGCCGATGGTGAGCACGACGCCGTCGAGCGGATAGCCGTAGAGCACCTCGACAAGGCTGAGATAGGCGAGGTTGCGGTCAAGGGCCGCGGTCGGCCGCTTGCCGGTCTCCTGGATCGGGTGACAGGGGAATTCGAAAGGAATGCCGCCCATCGAGACGATGCCTTCGCGCACGCGCTTGGCAAGTTCGATATGGTGCCGGTTGCAAGGCGAAAGGTCAGAGCCCGTCTGCGCGATGCCGATCAGCGGTTTGCCCGACATCAGCTCGGCGCGAGTCAGCCCGTAATTCAGGTAGCGCTCGAGATAGAGCGCCGTCATTCCCGGATTGTCGGGATTGTCGAACCACTCCTGCGAGCGGAACTTTTTCTTTTTCGTGGGGGCGCCGGCCATCATGGTCTCCGTATTTGTATGACAAATCGATATGACAACGCGCGGATGCAGGCAAGGGGCACGCGTGATCTGAATCCGGACTTTGGTGCGATAGACAGCTATCGAGCCGCACGCTACGACCAATCCGACATAGGCGATGCGGGAGGTTTAGATGGCTTTGGTGATCGAGGGCGAGGAACGTATCGCCGCACCCGTGCAGAAAGTGTGGGAAGCGCTGAACGACCCAACCGTGCTGAGGGGCGCCATTCCGGGCTGCCAGAGCCTGGAAATGAAATCGGCGACCGAGATGGCGGCAACGGTGGTGCTGAAGATCGGGCCGATCAAGGCCACCTTCAATGGCGAAGTGACGCTCAGGAATCTCAAGCCGCCGCATGCCTACACCATCCAGGGCGAAGGCAAGGGCGGCATCGCCGGCTTCGCCAAGGGCGGCGCCGACGTCACGCTCACCGCCGACGGGCCGGACGCGACGGTCCTCAAATATGCGGCCAAGGCAGAAGTCGGCGGCAAGATCGCGCAACTCGGCAGCCGGCTGATCGAATCGACGTCGAAGAAACTGGCCGGACAGTTCTTTTCGGCTTTCGGCGAGAAAGTGGGCGGCTGACGCACTCCCCGTGAGGGTTCACTCAAAGACGATACTCGGCACGGCCGCTTCGGCCGCGCCGCGTTCCTCGTTGACCCTTTCCCAGACCTTGGAAGCGATATCGCGGTAGATTCTCGCCTCGGCGCCATCCGGCTTCGAGACGACCACCGGCGTGCCGGCGTCAGAGCTCTCGCGGATCCCCATTTCAAGCGGCACCTCGCCGAGGAAGGTGACGCCCAGCCTCTCCGCCTCGCGGCGCGCGCCGCCATGGCCGAAGATGTCGTACCGCTTGCCGGTATCCGGGGCGATGAAGTAGCTCATGTTCTCGACGATGCCGAGCAGCGGCACATCGACTTTCCTAAACATATTGAGGCCCTTGCGGGCGTCAATAAGTGCCAGGTCCTGCGGCGTCGAGACGATGACGGCACCGGCCAACGGCACCTGCTGGGCCATGGTCAGTTGCGCATCGCCCGTGCCGGGCGGCATATCGACGACGAGCACGTCGAGCCGCCCCCATTCAACCTCGCGCAGCATCTGCGTCAGCGCCGACATCACCATCGGCCCGCGCCAGATCATCGGCGTCTCCTCATCGACGAGGAAACCCATCGACATCACCTTGAGGCCGTAGTTCTCCATCGGTTTCAGGATCTTGCCGTCGATCGTCTGCGGCCGGCCATGGATGTTAAGCAGTCTGGGCATCGACGGGCCATAGATGTCGGCATCCAGCACACCGACCCGCAAGCCATTGGCGGCCAGGCCAAGCGCCAGGTTGACGGCCGTGGTCGACTTGCCGACGCCACCCTTGCCGGAAGCAACCGCTATGATCGCCTCGATGCCGGGCACGCCGCGCTTGCCCTGGCTCTGCGAAGCAGGAGCATGCGGAGCCGCCCGCGATGCCGCAGCGACCGGAGCCGTCGGCGCCGGCCTGGGTGCGGGGCGCGATGGGACCGATCCCTCCATGCCGCCGCCTTTCTTTTCGGCCGTCAGCGCGACGACCGCACCGGCGACGCCGGGAATGGCCTTCACCACCCGCTCGGCGGCGGCGCGCAACGGCTCCATCTCCTGAGCGCGCGCGGCGGGAACGGTGATCGAGAAGAACACTTTCGAATCGGCGATGAAAATCTCCGAAACCATGCCGAGGTCGACGATGTTGCCGGTAAAATCCGGCCCGTTCACCGTCTTCAGGCGCTCGGTGACGATTTCCTTGGTGATGGACATGGCTGTTGTTCCCTGGCGTTCGGCTGCAGCTCACATAGTGCAGATCGCGGACCGCTCCAAGCGCCAGGCATGATGGCGGTCGTCAAGCGGCCTGGGCGACCTATTTCCATGACCAGAGGGAATGACAACCAGGGAAGGAGACGATCATGCTTGCAAACAGCAACGCATCGGCAAACCTCGCCGTGAAGGATCTGGCAAGGGCCAAGGCCTTCTATGAGAGAACACTCGGCCTGGAACAGGTGCACGATGAGGGCGGCGAATTGATCGTCTACAAAAGCGGCGATACCACGATCAATGTCTATCGCTCCGAATTCGCAGGGACCAACAAGGCGACGGCGGTAACCTGGAGGGTCGGCGACGCCATCGCCGATGTCGTCGACGCCCTCAAGTCGAAGGGTGTCGCCTTCGAGCATTACGAGATGCCCGGCCTAACGATGGAGGGTGACCTGCATGTCGGCGGCGGCATGAAAGTCGCATGGTTCAAGGATCCGGACGGCAACATCCTCAATCTCGTGGATCGGTAGATCCCGGCGATCGAGGCAGCGCGGCGCGATCGCTTTTTTATGCATGTCGTTGTCCCAAAACCGAAGTCACTTTCGGGCGACATGCATTGGAGGTTTGAGCGCGACACCATCTGGCGCGACGCCACCGCGCCGGATAGCTTCCGCCAATGATCGACAAGCTGGAATTCTTCATCGCGCTGGCCAAGGAAGAGCACTTCGGCCGGGCGGCCGAGGCGTGCGGGGTCACCCAGCCGACCCTGTCGGCCGGCATCAAGCAGCTCGAGGGCCAGCTCGGCGTCATGCTGGTCAATCGCGGGTCGCGGTTCCAGGGGCTGACGCCGGAGGGCAAGCAAGTGTTGGTCTGGGCGCGCCGCATCGTCGGCGACTCCAGGACCATGCGCGAGGAGATGCGCGCCGCCCGGTACGGCCTTTCCGGCCGCATCCGGATTGCCGCAATCCCGACGGCCTTGGCGATGGTCGCCAGATTAACGACGCCCTTTCGAGACAAGCACCCAGGCGTCACCTTTTCGGTGCTGTCGCGAACCTCGATCGAAGTGCTGTCGCTGCTCGGCAATTTCGATGTCGACGCGGGCATCACCTATCTCGACAACGAACCACTGGGACGGGTGACCAGCGTGCCCCTTTATGACGAGCGCTACCAATTGATCACCGCAATCGGCAATCCCTATTCCGACCGCGACAAAGTGACATGGTCCGAGATCAGCCAGTTGCCGCTGTGCCTTCTGACGCCGGACATGCAGAACCGCCGCATCATCGACCAGCACCTGGCGGAAGCCGGCGTGCAGGTGCGGCCGACGCTGGAATCGAATTCGATGATCGTGCTGTTCTCGCACATCCGGACCGGCAAATGGTCATCGATCATGCCACTCAACCTTGCGGAAACATTCGGTTTTTCCGAACCGATCCGGGCCATTCCGATCGTCGAGCCCGATGCCAGCCACACAGTCGGGCTGGTCGCCGCGCCGCGCGAGCCGCACACGCCGCTGGTGCAGGCGCTGCTGGACGAGGCGATGGCGCTGGCAGACGATTTCCGCGCCCACCGCTAGGCTAGACAATGCTGAGCGAAGCTCATCGATAGAAGATTTCTATCGAGCAACGAAACAGCTTTATTGATTTCGCGGGTTTCCTCTGATTTTGTAAAGACTTAGCGATAAAAGCTATCGACCAGGGAGGGCGCTGCATGACGATGCAGCCTGCAAGTACCGAGATCGCATCGCGCACGGCGGCGATTATCGAGGAGTTGAAGGACCTCGAGGGTCCGCTGCTGCCGATCCTCCACGGCATCCAGGAAGAATTCGGCCACGTCCCGCAGGATGCCGTCCCCATCATTGCCGACGGCCTGAACCTGTCCAGGGCCGAGGTGCATGGTGTCGTGACTTTCTATCATGATTTCCGTGCGCGCCCGGCCGGACGGCACGTGCTCAAGCTCTGCCAGGCGGAAGCCTGCCAGTCGATGGGTTCGGACGCGGTCGCCGCCAAGGTCAAGCAGTTGCTCGGCATCGACTTCCATGAGACCACGCGTGACGGATCGGTTACGCTGGAACCGGTCTATTGCCTCGGGCTGTGCGCCTGCTCGCCGTCTGCGATGCTGGATGGCGAGGTGATCGGTCGGTTGGATGACGACAGGATCGACGAGATCGTCGCCGAGGTGCGCTCATGACCCCCCGTATCTATATTCCCGGCGATTCCGGCGCACTGGCGCTGGGCGCGGAAAAGGTCGCGAAGGCCGTCGCCAAGGAGCTCGCGGAGCGCGGCATCGAGGCCAAGATTGTGCGCAACGGCTCGCGCGGCGCCTATTTCCTCGAACCGATGGTCGAAGTGGCGACGGCCAATGGCCGTGTCGCCTACGGGCCGGTGAAACCGTCGGACGTGAAGAGCCTGTTCGACAGCGGTTTTCTCACCGGCGGCCATCACAAGCGCTGGCTCGGCGCACCGGACAAGATTCCGTTCCTGGCCAAACAAACTCGCTTGACGTTTGCACGTTGTGGCATCAACGACCCGCTGTCGCTCGATGCCTACAAGTCGCTCGGCGGACTGAGCGGCCTGCGGAACGCGGTGGCCATGACGCCCGCCGACGTCGTCAAGCAGGTCACCGACTCCGGCCTGCGCGGCCGCGGCGGCGCAGGCTTCCCGACCGGCATCAAATGGAAGACGGTGCTCGATACGACATCGGAGCGCAAATACATCGTCTGCAACGCCGACGAGGGCGACAGCGCCACCTTCGCCGATCGCATGATCATGGAGGGCGACCCCTTCGTGCTCATCGAAGGCATGACCATCGCCGGCATCGCCACCGGCGCGACCAAGGGTTTCGTCTATATCCGCTCGGAATATCCGCACGCGGTGGCTGTCATGAACAAGGCCGTCGAGATCGCCCGCAAGGCCGGTGTGCTCGGCGTCAATGTGCTGGGTTCGCCCAACGCCTTCGACATGGAAATCCGCGTCGGTGCCGGCGCGTATGTCTGCGGCGAGGAAACCTCGCTCTTGAACAGCCTGGAAGGCAAGCGCGGCGTGGTGCGCGCCAAGCCGCCGCTGCCCGCGATACAGGGTTTGTTCGGCAAGCCGACGGTGATCAACAACGTCATTTCGCTCGCTTCCGTACCCATCATCATGGACAAGGGCGCCACCTTCTACAAGGATTTCGGCATGGGCCGCTCGCGCGGCACGATCCCGATCCAGATCGCCGGCAACGTCAAGCAAGGCGGCCTGTTCGAAACCGCTTTCGGCCTGACGCTGGGCGAGATCGTCGACGAGATCGGTGGCGGCACGTCCACCGGGCGTCCGGTGAAGGCAGTGCAGGTCGGCGGCCCGCTCGGCGCCTACTTCCCGCGCGCACTGTTCGACACGCCGTTCGACTACGAGGAATTCGCCAAGCGCGATGGACTGATCGGCCACGCCGGCATCACGGTTTTCGACGATACCGCCGACATGCTGAAGCAGGCACGCTTCGCCATGGAATTCTGCGCCATCGAAAGCTGCGGCAAGTGCACGCCTTGCCGCATCGGCTCGACGCGGGGCGTGGAAACCATCGACAGGCTCGCCGCCGGAATCGAGCCGGAAAAGAACCTCGCTTTGGTCACCGACCTCTGCAACACGATGAAGTTCGGTTCGCTCTGCGCGCTGGGCGGCTTCACGCCCTACCCGGTGATGAGCTCGATCACGCATTTCCCCGAGGATTTCAAGCCCGCGCCAGCGCGCGTGGCTGCTGAATAGGAGCTGGCAGATGAACATCAAGGCCGACTTCCCAATACTGATCGAAGAGATTGACTACGGAACTCCGGAGTCGAAGGCGCAAAAACAGGTCACGCTGACTGTCGATGGCCGCAGCATCAGCGTGCCTGAAGGCACGTCGATCATGCGTGCGGCGATGGAAGGCGGGGTGGAGATCCCCAAGCTCTGCGCCACAGACATGCTGGACTCCTTCGGTTCCTGCCGCGTCTGCCTCGTCGAAATCGACGGGCGCGGCGGTACGCCGGCTTCCTGCACGACGCCTGTCGGCGAAGGCATGGTGGTGCGCACGCAGTCGGACAGGCTCGACGCCATCCGCCGGGGCGTCATGGAACTCTACGTCTCCGACCATCCGACCGGCTGGCACGAGAAGGCCGGAACTGGCGCCAGCGAGTTCGATGTGGTGGCGAAGTCCGTCGGCCTGACCGAAAATCGCTACGGCGTTGAGGGCCGCAACCACGTCAAGGAAGAAAATGGCGTCGCGCCGGGCCATGGCTCGCTCGCGGTCGACTACATCGCCCGTGATGAGTCCAACCCCTATTTCACCTATGATCCGGCGCAGTGCATCGTCTGCTCGCGCTGCGTGCGCGCCTGCGAGGAGGTGCAAGGCACTTTCGCGCTGACCATCGAGGGCCGCGGCTTCGAATCGCGCATGGTCGCCGGCATGCACGAGGACTTCATTGCCTCCGAATGCGTGTCCTGCGGTGCCTGCGTGCAGGCCTGCCCGACCGATGCGCTGCGCGAGAAGACCGTGCTTGAAAAGGGCCTGCCGGAGCGCTCGGCCGTCACCACCTGCGCCTATTGCGGCGTCGGCTGCTCGTTCAAGGCCGAAGTGAAGGGCGACGAGGTCATCCGCATGATGCCCTACAAGGAGGGCATGGCCAACCACGGCCATTCCTGCGTGAAGGGCCGCTTCGCTTACGGTTATGCCACCCACAAGGACCGCATCCTGTCGCCGATGATCCGCGAAAAGGTCAGCGATCCCTGGCGCGAAGTGAGCTGGGAAGAGGCGATCGCCCATACGGCCAAGGAATTCCGCCGCATCCAGTACCAGTACGGCCGCACCGCGATCGGCGGCATCACCTCCTCGCGCTGCACGAATGAGGAGACCTACCTCGTCCAGAAGCTGGTTCGCCAAGGCTTCCGCAACAATAATGTCGACACCTGCGCGCGTGTCTGCCATTCGCCGACCGGCTATGGGCTCGGCCAGACCTACGGCACCTCGGCCGGCACGCAGGACTTCGATTCCGTCGAATTCACCGACGTCGCCGTCATCATCGGCGCCAATCCGGCTTCCGCGCACCCGGTGTTCGCCTCGCGGCTGAAGAAGCGGCTGCGTCAGGGCGCCAAGCTGATCGTGCTCGACCCGCGCCGCACCGAGATGGTCAAGTCGGCCCATGTCGAAGCCGACTACCATTTGCCGCTGAAGCCCGGCACCAATGTCGCCGTGCTGACCTCGCTGGCGCACGTCATCGTCACCGAGGGCCTTTTCGACGAAGCCTTCATCCGCGAGCGCTGCGACTGGGCTGAGTTCCAGGACTGGGCGTCCTTCGTCGCCCTGCCGGAAAACAGCCCCGAAATCGTCGGCAAGCTGTCCGGCGTCGATCCGGAGTTGATCCGCGGTGCCGCCCGTCTCTACGCCAAGGGCGGCAATGGCGCGATCTATTACGGCCTCGGCGTCACCGAGCACAGCCAGGGCTCGACCACGGTGATGGCGATCGCCAACCTCGCAATGGCCACCGGCAATATCGGCCGGCCTGGCGTCGGCGTGAATCCGCTGCGCGGCCAGAACAATGTGCAGGGCTCCTGCGACATGGGCTCGTTCCCGCATGAACTGCCGGGCTACCGGCACATTTCGGGTGACGCGGTGCGCGACATCTACGAAAGCCTCTGGGGCGTGAAGCTCGACGACGAACCCGGCCTGCGCATTCCCAACATGCTGGATGCCGCCGTCGACGGCTCGTTCAAGGGCATCTACATCCAGGGCGAGGACATCCTGCAGTCCGATCCCGACACCAAGCATGTCGCCGCCGGCTTGGCCGCGATGGAATGCGTGGTGGTGCACGACCTCTTCCTCAACGAGACGGCGAACTACGCGCATGTCTTCCTGCCGGGCTCGACCTTCCTCGAGAAGGACGGCACGTTCACCAATGCCGAACGCCGCATCAATATGGTGCGCAAGGTGCTGGAACCGAAGGCGCGCTACGCCGATTGGGAGGCGACGCAGGAACTCGCCCGTGCGATCGGCCTCGACTGGAACTATACCCATCCGTCCGAAATCATGGACGAGATCGCCAAGACGACGCCAAGCTTCGCCAACGTCTCCTTCGACCTGCTCGACCGGGTCGGCTCCGTGCAATGGCCCTGCAACGACAAGGCGCCGCTTGGCACGCCGATCATGCATGTCGACGGCTTCGTGCGCGGCAAGGGCAAGTTCATCCGCACCGAATATGTGGCGACGGACGAAAGAACCGGACCGCGCTTCCC
Source organism: Mesorhizobium australicum WSM2073 (assembly GCF_000230995.2). Classification (NCBI taxonomy): domain Bacteria; kingdom Pseudomonadati; phylum Pseudomonadota; class Alphaproteobacteria; order Hyphomicrobiales; family Phyllobacteriaceae; genus Mesorhizobium; species Mesorhizobium australicum. Next base: position 149,928 of record NC_019973.1, read on the forward strand.
GCTGCTGCTGACCACCGGCCGTATCCTGTCGCAGTACAATGTCGGCGCGCAGACGCGGCGCACCGAAAATGTCATGTGGCACTCCGAGGACAGGCTGGAAATCCATCCGCACGACGCAGAAAACCGCGGCTTGCGCGATGGCGACTGGGTCCGGCTGACCAGCCGTTCGGGCGAGACGACGCTGCGCGCGCTGATCACCGACCGGGTATCGCCGGGCGTGGTCTACACCACCTTCCACCATCCCGACACGCAGGCCAACGTCATTACCACCGACTTCTCCGACTGGGCGACCAACTGTCCCGAATACAAGGTGACCGCGGTGCAGGTCGGCGCTTCCAACGGCCCGTCGGAATGGCAACGCGACTATGACGAGCAGGCCAAGCAGAGCCGTCGCATCGCACCGCTGCAGGCGGCGGAGTAGTCTTGGCCGCGCGCCGCAAAGCGACGACGCAGATATCGCGACTGGCGCACCGCGCCAGCGGCACGGCTGCGGCCAACCGCATGGTGCCGGAAGAGACGCCGGTGGCGTTCTCCTTCGCCGGCACCACGCATGCGGTGATGATGGCGAGCCCCGCCGATTTCGAGGACTTCGCGCTCGGCTTCTCGCTCACCGAAGGCATCATCGCTGCGCCTGATGAGATCGAAGCCATCGAGGTCGAGGATCATGGCGCCGGCATCGACATCCAGATCCGGCTGAAGGACCAGGCCAATACGCGCTTCGAGGCGCGGCGGCGGCGGCTTGCCGGACCGGTGGGCTGCGGGCTGTGCGGCATCGAATCGATCGAGGAAGCGATGCGCTCGGTCGATCCGGTGGGTGCGTCGAAACTTACGCTTGAGGCCGACGATATCACCCGCTCGGTCAAGCTGCTGTCGAAGGTACAGCCGCTGCATACCGAGACAGGCGCCGTGCATGCAGCCGGCTTCTACGTCCCTGGCAAGGGCGTCGTCATGGCGCGCGAGGATGTCGGCCGCCACAATGCGCTGGACAAGCTAGCCGGCGCGCTGGCCAAGGCCAATATCGATGGCGCATCGGGCGCCGTCGTGGTGACCAGCCGTGTTTCGGTCGAAATGGTGCAGAAGACGGCGGCGATCGGTTCAGCCTTCATCATCGCCGTCTCGGCGCCGACGGCCCTTGCCATCCGCACCGCGGAAGAGGCCGGCATGACGCTGGTGGCGCTGGTGCGTGGCGACGATTTCGATGTTTTTACCCACCCCGACCGGGTGATTTCGGGAGTTGCCCAGCATGTCGCATGACGAAGAGCACATCATGAGCACGGGGGAAAAGCTGGTGCGCATGGCCAACCAGATCGCCGCCTTTTTCCACTCCAGGCCACGCGAGGAAGGCGTTGCCGGCGTCGCCGAGCATATCAACAAGTTCTGGGAGCCGAGAATGCGGCGCCAGTTCTTCGAGATGCTGGACAGCGGCGGTGAAGGCTTCGACGAACTGGTCGTGGTCGCTTCGGCCAGGATCAAACGGCCGATCACGCCGGCGGAGGCCGATCTCAAGCTCGGCCTCGCGGCCTCGCCTGGCGACGTCGCCGCGTCGCAAAAGTAACCGCGTCGGCCGCCGGCTACATTCATTTCCGCTAAAATATAAGCTGCCGCAACCGGCGCGGCTCTGCTATGGTTGGCGATCAGAAATCGTCAGGCCGGGCGGACACCCTCGTGAGGCCGATCGAGACCCGATACGCCCTTAGCGGCGAGGTGCGGATCGCCTATCAGGTGGTCGGCCAGGGGTCGTTCGACCTCGTCTTCGTCCCCGGCTTCATCTCCAACCTCGACCTGCACTGGGAAGACGAGGGCTATACCAGGCTCCTGAGGCGGCTTTCGGCCTTCTCGCGGCTGATCCTGTTCGACAAGCGCGGCACGGGTCTTTCCGACCGCGTCGATGTCCATCACCTGCCCAGCCTCGAGACCCGCATGGATGATGTGCGCGCGGTGATGGATGCGGTCGGCAGCGGCCGCTCGGCGATCCTTGGGGCATCGGAAGGCGCGCCGCTGGCGATGCTGTTCGCCGCCACCTATCCGGAGCGGACGCGGGCCCTGGCGCTCTATGGCGGCTATGCGCATTTCCACAAATGGGTGATGCCGCCGGAGCGTCTGGAAGCCTTCATCGCGACGGCCGAGACGGCCTGGGGCACAGGCGCCACCTTGCCCAATTTCGCACCGGGCAGGGTCGACGATACCCGCTTTTCAACCTGGTGGGCGCGCTTCGAGCGGCTGTCGGCAAGCCCTACCGCGGCGGCGACGCTGGCGCGGATGAACGCGGGGATCGATGTGCGCGGCATCCTGGCGGCAATCGGCGCGCCGACGCTGCTGATCCATCGCCGCAACGATGTGCGGGTCGACCTCGACGCCAGCCGCTTTCTGGCCAGGAAGATCCCCAACGCGCGGCTGGTCGAAATCCCTGGACGCGACCACCCGATCTGGACCGGTGATGTCGACCGGGTCGCCGACCTGATCGAGGAGTTCCTGACCGGCGAGCGCGCCGTGGTGGAAGCCGAACGCGTTCTGGCTGCGCTTCTCGTGACTCGGATCTACGACACGGCCCGCCTCGGAGACCGGATGTGGAGCGAACGCAGCCAGCATTTCCATGAGACATGGCGGACCCTTGTGACGCGCCATGGCGGGCGCTGCGCGGACATGCACTCCGAGATGATGATTTCGCGCTTCGACGGCCCTGGGCGTGCCTTGCGTTGCGCGGCGGCGTTGCGGGACGCGGCGCAGCAAATCGGGGTGGCAAGCGCGCAAGGGGCGCATGTCGGCGAGATCGAGTCGCGTGGCCCTCCTGCAGGATTGACGGGCCGCGTGACGATGCAACTCGCCGCTCACGCCGGGCGCGGCGAGATATTGGCGTCGAGGCTGGTCGCCGATCTGGCCGTCGGCTCGGGTCTTCATTTCGTCGATCGCGGGCGTGTGGGCATCGACGAGCTGGACGAGCCGCTGGCGTTTGTGCTTGCGATGTCCGAACAGCACCTGGAGCCGGCCTGCCGGCCCAAGACCAAAGCGGCCGAACCGGCTTGCCTGACCGCGCGCGAGAGCGAAGTCGTGAATTTGATCGCCGACGGCAAGAGCAATGCGGCGATCGCCGCCGAACTCAGGCTGAGCGAGCACACGGTCAAGCGCCACGTCGCCAACATACTGCTGAAGCTCGACCTGCCGTCGCGAGCGGCCGCGGCGGCATTTTCCGCCAGGCAGACTGGCCCGGACGGGCCATGAGAGCCATGGCGCTTTCGGGCGAAGCAGGCACACTGCCATAGGCGCTATCAATCCCCCATGCAGGCCAAGGCGGATATCGCCGGAAAGGCGCTGCGAACGGAGGATGAAATGCCCAAGTCAAAACTGAATGTCAGGTCACTCGTGATCGCGGCGGGCATTGGCGCGCTGTTCACGATCACCCCGGCGAAAGCCGAGGATGCGTCGGCGGCGGCAGCCTACAAGGACATCGAGGCGACGCTCGGCTCGGTGCCGGATATGTTCAAGACACTGCCTGACGTCGCCATCGCCGGCGCCTGGGCCGAGATCAAGGGCGTCCAGCTCAATCCCAAGACCGCGCTCGACGGCAAGACCAAGGAGCTGATGGGGCTGGCGGTCGCGTCGCAGATCCCGTGCCAGTATTGCATCTATTTCCACACCGAGGCGGCCAAGCTCAACGGCGCATCGGACGAAGAGATCAAGGAGACGATCGCGATGGCCGCGATCGTGCGCCACTGGTCGACGATCCTCAACGGCAGCCAGGTCGATCTGGCCACCTTCAAGAAGCAGACCGACGGCGTGTTTGCGGCAGTTAAGGCCAAGTCACAGTGAAAGACACCGCCCGTCGGCGAGCGCCGGGCGACACCTCAAACGCCAAACGCCCGATCTTGAAGACGGGCATAGGGAGGATAAAATGCTGACCAAGACCCAAGCCGTGGATGGCGCGGCGATCAAGAAAGCGATCGAAGGCCGTGACGGCAAGATGCTGTCGAGCTTCTATGCCGATGATGCGCTGGTGCGGGTGATCGACCGCAACAATCCGCCGAGCAAGCCGCGCGAAATCCGCGGGCGCGCGGCGATCACGACGTTCTGGGACGACATCTGCAGCCGAGCGATGACCCACAAGGTCGACACCACCATCGCCCACGGCGACAGCCTGGCATTCACCCAGGCATGCGCCTACCCGGACGGCACCAAGGTGTTCTGCGCGGCAATGCTGGAGCTGAAGAACGGCCTGATCGCGCGCCAAACCGTCGTGCAGGCCTGGGACGAGTAGATCAACCCGCGGCCTGAGCCGCAAGTGATGGAGGAGAACCAACATGTTCAGCGCCAGATGGCAGATCGATGCCAAGTTCGGGCACAAGCAGACGGTGCTCGAGCTGATGCGGAAATGGGAACGCGAGATCGGCTCGCAGGTCGGCCTCACCGAGCTCAAATTCCAGATCATGACCGGATCGATCGGCGCCCGTGAAGCGACGGTCGAGTCGCATCACCAGGTCGAAAGCCTGGCCCAGTTGGAGGCGATGTTCGCCAAGATCGGCAAGATCGACGCGCACGCCAAATGGGGCAAGGAGATGGAGCCCTATGTCGTGTCGGGCACCAGCCTGTGGAACATCTATCGCATCGTGGAGTAGCGGCTGGAGTTCTTCTCCCGTTCACGGGAGGAGATGCCGCAGGCAGATGAGGGGCAGCGCCGGCATCGTAGAAGCTTGCGCTGCCCCTCATCCGGCGCCCGGCCCTTCGCTATGGCTCCGGGCGTTCGTCGCTTCGATCGACAAATCGTTGTCGATTGATCGCCAGCGGCGACCGCTCCTCACCCATGCGCAACCATCACATGGCGCACGGCGGTATAATCCTCCAGCGCATAGAGCGACATGTCCTTGCCGTAGCCGGATTGTTTCAGGCCGCCATGCGGCATCTCGTTGGTCAGCATGAAATGGGTGTTGATCCAGGTGCAGCCATATTGCAGCCGCGCGGCGGTCGCCATGGCGCGCGAGACGTCCTTGGTCCACACGGATGACGCCAGGCCGTAATCGCTGTCGTTGGCCCAGTTCACCGCTTCGTCCACTTCCGTGAAACGGGTTATCGAGACAACGGGGCCGAACACTTCGCGGCGCACGATCTCATCCTCCTGCAGCGCGCCGGCGACGACGGTCGGCTGGTAGTAGAAGCCGGTGCCCTCGCCCGGCTTGCCGCCGGTGGTGATCTCGATGTGCTTCAGCTCCGAAGCACGTTCCACGAAGCTCGAGACGCGGTCGCGCTGGCGCCGCGAGATCAGCGGCCCGATTTCGTTCTCGGCGTCGTCTGATAGATTGTATTTGATGGTCGAGACGGCGGTGGAGAGATCGGCGACAAGCTTGTCGTAGATCTTCTTGCCGGCATAGATGCGGCAGGCGGCGGTGCAGTCCTGGCCGGCATTGTAGTAGCCGAAGGCGCGCAGGCCTTTGACGACGGCGCCAAGGTCGGCGTCGTCGAAAACGATGACCGGCGCTTTGCCGCCGAGTTCCAGATGCGTGCGCTTGACCGATTTGGCGGCGGCCTGCAGCACCTTCTTGCCTGTGGCGACGTCGCCGGTGATCGAGATCATGTTGACCTTGGGGTGGTTGATCAGCGTGTTGCCGACGCTGTCGCCGCGGCCAAGCACGACATTGACGACGCCCTCGGGCAGGACATCGGCCAGGATCGTCGCCAGCTTCAGCGCCGTCAACGGCGTCTGCTCCGACGGCTTGAAAACCACCGTGTTGCCGCCGGCGATTGCCGGCGCCAGCTTCCAGGCCATCATCATCAGCGGATAGTTCCAGGGCGCGATCGAGGCGACGATGCCGATCGGGTCGCGCCGGACCATCGAAGTGTGGCCGGGCAGGTATTCGCCCGCGACCACACCTGGCATAGAGCGCACCGCCCCGGCGAAGAAGCGGTAGCAGTCGACGATGGCCGGGATTTCGTCATTGAGCACCGCATTGATCGGCTTGCCGCAATTCAACGCCTCCAGCGTCGCGAACTCCTGCGCCTCGGTCTCGATGCGGTCGGCGATCTTCAGGAGGTAGCCGGAGCGCTGTGCCGGCGTGGTGCGCGACCACAAGGCGAACGCCTTTTCGGCGGCGCTCACCGCCGCCTCGATCTGTGCCTGGCTGGCCTCGGGCAGATTGAGGATGGTCGCCCCGGTCTTCGGATTGAGGATCGGCTCCTCGGTCTCGGTGCCCTTCTCGAATTTCGAGCCGATCAGCATCTGGGTGTCCATTGGTGTCTCCTTGGGCAGAAGCGAATGGGGTAATTAGTGAGTAGTGAGTAGTTAAAGAGCGGACCAAATCTACTCACTACTCACTACTCACTACTCACTACTTTCATTTGCCCGAACCGGCGATCTGGTCGCCGTCGCGGGTCAAGTAATAGGCAACCAGGATCGGCAGCAGCGTCACCAGCACAACCACCATGGCCACGACATTGGTGACCGGGCGCTGGCGCGGGCGGATCAGTTCCTCCAGCATCCAGATCGGCACGGTCTGCTGCTGGCCGGCGGTGAAGGTGGTGACGATGACCTCATCGAACGAGAGGGCGAAGGCCAGCATGCCGCCTGCGAGCAGTGCGGTGGCGATGTTGGGCAGCACGACATGGCGAAAGGTCTGGAAGCCATCGGCGCCGAGATCCATCGAGGCCTCGATCATCGAACCGGAGGTGCGGCGGAAACGGGCGACCGCGTTGTTGTAGACGACGACCACGCAGAAAGTGGCGTGGCCGAGCACGATCGTCCAGAACGAGAACGGGATTTCGGCCAGCGAAAAGGCCGAGCGCAGCGCGATGCCGGTGATGATCCCGGGCAGCGCGATGGGCAGGATGACCAGCAGCGAGATGGTCTCGCGGCCGAAGAATTTCGTCCGTGACACCGCGGCGGCGCAGAGCGTGCCGAGCAGCAGCGCGATCGCGGTCGAGATGGCGGCGACGCGCACCGACAGCGACAGCGCTTCCCAGACATCGGGCCGGTTCCAGGTGACGGCGAACCATTGCGTGGTCAGCCCGGGCGGCGGCCAGACGAAGCTCTTCTCTTCCGTCGTGAAAGCATAGACGAAGATCAGCAGGATCGGCAGATGCAGGAACAGCAACCCGCAGGCGGCGGCGATCTTCAGGCCGAGGGGAGCGGATTGACCACGGTCAGAGCGCATCGAAAGCCCCCATTCGCTTGGCGCCCCAGAGATAGAAGCCCATGATGACGATGGGCACCACGGTGAAGGCGGCGGCGAGCGGTATGTTGCCGGCGGTGCCTTGCTGCGAGTAGACGGCCTGGCCGATGAAGAGGCGCGAGGTGCCGATGATCTGCGGGATGATGTAGTCGCCCAATGTCAGCGAAAAGGTGAAGATCGAACCGGCGACGATGCCGGGCAGCGCCAGCGGGAATAAGACGTTGCGGAATGTCTGCCCCGGCGAAGCACCGAGATCGGACGAGGCCTCGACCAGATTGCCAGGCACCCGCTCCAGGGCTGCCTGAACGGGGAGGATCATGAACGGCAGCCAGACATACACGAACACGATGAAAGTGCCGGTGAACGACACCGACAGCGAATTGCCGCCGACCACCGGCAGCGACAGCCAGGCGTCGAGCAGCCACAACAGGTTGAGCTTGGCGAGCAGCCAGGTGAGGATGCCTTCCTTGGCCAGGATCAGCTTCCAGGCATAGATCTTGACCAGGTAGCTCGACCACAGCGGCAGCATGACCCCGAGATAGAACAGCGCCTTCCAGCGGCCGCGCGCATAGCGCGCCGCATAGTAGGCGATCGGGAAAGCGATTATGGCGGAGGCAAGCGTGACCAGTGCGGCCATCGTCACCGTACGCAGGATGATGTCGAGATTGGCGGCCTGGAGCAGGTCGCCATAGGTCTTCAGCGTGAATTGGCGATTGATCAGGCCCGAGAACTCGTCGATCGAGAAAAAACTCTGGGCCAGCAGCGCGAACAACGAGCCGATATAGACGATGCCGAGCCACAGCACTGGCGGCAGCAGCATCAGCAGCAGCAGGACTTTTGGCCGGCGCCAGAAGAGGTCGGAGAGCGCACCGCGCATGCCGCCGCTGCCGGGCAGGATGGCGGGCGCCGTGGCACGCGGCATGGTAGCGTCGAGGCTCATACCGGCTCGTCCATCAGGTGCAGATGCTCGCGGTTGAAGGTGAGCATGACCGCCTCACCTTCCGCCGGCAGGGGCGTTCCCGCAGGCACCACGGCGTGCAGTTTCAACCCGTCGGCATCGAGCGCCAGCCTTGTCGTGGCGCCGAGATAGTTGGTCGAGACGAGGCGCGCGGCGACGCCTTCGCCGCTCGCCGCGCGGCCGACACGAATGGATTCAGGGCGCAGGCTGCCCCAGCGGTGCTGGCCGGAATAACGCTGGACGAAATCCGGCGGCAGCACGTTGGAGGAGCCGACGAAATCGGCGACGAAACGCGTGCTCGGCCGCTGATAAATATCCTCGGGCGTGCCGATCTGCATGATCCTGCCATCGTTGAAGACGGCGACGCGATCGGCCATCGACAGCGCCTCGCCCTGATCGTGAGTGACGAAGACGAAGGTGATGCCGAGCGCCTTCTGCAGCGATTTCAGCTCTTCCTGCATGTTTTCGCGCAGCTTGAGGTCGAGCGCGCCGAGCGGCTCGTCGAGCAGCAGCACCTTGGGCTGGTTGACCAGGGCACGGGCGAGCGCGACACGCTGGCGCTGGCCCCCGGAAAGCTGGCCGGGCCGGCGCGCGCCATAGCCAGGCAGCCGCACCAGCGAGAGCGCTTCTTCCGCCGCCTTGTGCCGCTCGGCCTTGCCGACACGCTTGACCATCAGCCCGTAGGCGACGTTGTCGAGCACGTTGAGATGCGGGAACAGCGCGTAGTCCTGGAACACGGTATTGACGTTGCGGCGGTAGGGCGGCACGCCCTCGGCCCGCTCGCCGAAGATCGAGATCGAACCCGCCGTCGGCTGCTCGAAGCCGGCGATGAGACGCAGGCACGTGGTCTTGCCCGAACCAGACGGCCCGAGCATGGCGAAGAATTCGCCGGGCGCGATGTCGAGATCGACAGCGTCGACAGCGCGAACGCTGCCGAAATGGCGCGAGGCTTTTTGAAAGGAAACGGCTGATGTCATGGGGTGTCCTGATCTTTCAGGCTCATCAAATTTTCAGGCGATCGCGCCGCCCCTCGTTCGCCTGCCGGCACCTTCTCCCCGTATAGTGACGAGGAGAAGGAAGCTGGTCGCGATATTGGCGCTTATTCTGCAACGTTGGTAGTTGGCGAAACCATTGATAACAGCGTCTTTCTCCCCGCCTCTATACGGGGAGAAATGTCCGGCAGGACAATGAGGGGCAGCGCCAAGCTCTCAGCAAAGCGCGATTACCGTCCGCCGATGACGCCGATATAGTCCGATACCCAGCGATAATAGGGCACGCACTGGTCGTTCTGGGTGGCGCATTTGGAAACCGGCGTCTTCCAGAACTTGATCTTGTCGAAATTGTCGTAGCCGTTGGTCTTGCAGCCTTCCTCGCCGAGCAGCTCGTTGCCCTTGCAGGCGGCCGGCACGACCGGCAGCGAGCCGAACCAGGCGGAGACATCGCCCTGCACCTTCGGCGCCAGCGAATGCTCGAGCCACATATAGGCGCAGTTCGGGTGTGCCGCGTCGGCCTCCATCATGGTGGTGTCGGCCCAGCCGGTGACACCTTCTTCCGGCACGGTCGAGGCGACCGGCTTCTTGGCGGCGACCAGCGTGTTGACCTGGTACGGCCACGAGCCTGATGCAACGACGCCTTCGTTCTGGAAATCGTCGACCTGGATGGCGGCGTCGTGCCAGTAGCGGCCAACCAGCGTGCGCTGGACGCGCAGCAATTCGAGCGCCGCCTTGTACTGGTCCTCGTTCAATTCGTAGGGATCCTTGATGCCGAGTTCCGGCTTGTGGAACATCAAATAATTGGCGGCATCCGCTATATGGATCGGTCCGTCATAGGCCTGGACGCGGCCTTTGTTGGACTTGCCATCCGGCAGCTTCATCTCCTCGAAGACGACGTTCCAGCTCTTCGGTGCTTCCTTGAAGACTTCGGTGTTGTACATCAGGATGTTGGGACCCCACTGATAGGGGACGCCGTAATGCACCTTGTCGACGGTGAACCAGGGCGCGTCCTTCAGCCGGTCGTCCACCGTCTTCCAACTCGGGATGAGATCGGTGTTGATCGGCTGCACGCGCTTGCCGGCGACGAGCCGCAGCGAGGCATCGCCCGAAGCTGTGACGAGGTCGAAGCCGCCCTCGTTCATCAGCGAGACCATTTCATCCGAGGTGTTGGCGGTCTTGACGTTGACCTTGCAACCGCTCTCCTTCTCGAAGGCGCTCACCCAGTCATAGCCCTTGTCGGTCTCGCCGCGCTCGATGTAGCCCGGCCAGGCGACGATGTTGACCTGACCTTCGCCCTTGCCGAGTTCCTTCACCTGGGCGATGGCCTGACCGGAGAAGGTCAGCGCGACCGTCAAGGCAGTGCACGACTTCAGGAATGAATGCATATCGATCTCCCATTTTGGCACGTGATCCTGAAACCGCTCCGGTTGTCGCCAGATCACGCGCGGACTGAAAAACTTGTCAGCTCGTCCGTTGGACTTGACGCCACTCTGATGGCAGCTTTGGTCCTTCCAACGGAAGGTGCTTTGAAAATCCCGGTTTCGCAAATTCATTTATCAGAAGGCCGATATCGGTTTTTCCGATATACTCCCTCAGGCCAGCGCCGTCACCAGCCAGCAGGCGGCGTTGAAACGAGCCTGACCATCCTTTACGAAAGGGGCGAAGGCAGCAGGCAACACCGTGATAATTTTTTCGGCCGTCGCCTGGTCGGCCTCGCGCAGCGCGGCGGCGAGCGGCCCTAGCCGGGTGGCATACATCATCAGATCCCCTTCGGCGATCTTACATGGTAAGTTCGCCTGTCTGACGTCGATTGACGACCAGCCGCTCGCTTCAAGTATCCGCTTCACCTTGGCGCCGTCGGCAAAGGCAAACTGCCCCGGCGCATCGGGGTCTGGCGCGGGTGCGGTCGGCAGGAAAGGCGCAGCCGCTCGCGCGGCGGTCGTCATGAAATCATTCTCCGCCGGACTGCGCCAGGCAACAAAGGCGAGTTTGCCACCGCGCCTCGCTGCCTGTCTTATGTTGGAGAGCGCGGCCACGGGATCATCGAAGAACATGATACCAAAGCGCGAGACAACAGCGTCGAAGCGACCTGATTCGAACGCATACGTCTGGGCATCGCCCACTTCAAAACTTGCGTTTGCCACCTCTTCCGCCTGCGTGCGTTCTGTCGCCAGAGCGACAAGCGGCTGCGAAATGTCCAGCCCAACACAACGTCCGTTGTTGCCGACGCGGCGCGCCATCGCCAGAGTTGTCGCGCCGGCGCCGCAGCCGATGTCCAGGACGTTGCCCCCTTCCCGGGGATAGCCGGCATCGACTACCAGCCGCTCGAACGGCGCCAGAATCTCGTCAAGGATCGGCTGCATTTCGACCCAGGCCTTTCCGCTGGCGTCGTTCCAGAGCGCGGCTTGCCGTGTGTTTGGCTGTGCGGATCGCGACATAACGGACCTCACTTTTCTGTTGCTCTCACCAATCGTCGCCATCACTTTACGAGTTCAAGCCGACTTGAGGTCAAGCATGAAAGATATGGACATTGCCGAAGTGTCGCGCCGCACCGGCGTACCCGCATCGACACTTCGTTACTACGAGGAGAAGGGCCTAATTGCTTCGATCGGCCGTCGCGGCCTGCGCCGCTTGTTCGATCCGGCTGTCCTGGAACGGCTCGCCTTGATTGGGCTTGGACGCGCGGGCGGATTCGCACTGGACGAGATTTCCGCGATGCTGACGCCCGACGGCCTGCCGAAAATGGATCGGGCGCGCCTGGATGCGAAGGCCAACGAACTGGACCACACCATCCAGCGCCTGACCGCGATCCGGGAGGCTCTGCGTCACGCCGCCCGATGCCCCGCCGCTCGGCCGATGGAGTGTCCGACGTTTCGCCGCGCCGTCAGGCTTGCCGGCGCCGGCCGCTTCGAGGTTGCTCCGCTCGGGCCTTTCAAAGCGGAGCCGGTTCCCGCCACAAAGCGCAAGCGCAAGACTGGCGGCGTCGCCGGGAGCAGACCACACTAGCGGCGCACCGTCCGCTGCGACTGGGCAAGACCCACAAAATCGCGCGCCGCGGCGGCCAAGCCAGATCCCCGCCGCCAGACCATGCCAACCTGCACCACCGGCAAGGAACCGGAAATGTCGCGCGATTCGATGCGGTCGCCCTCCAGCGACCAGGGTCGGTAGACGAGGTCAGGCAGCAGCGCCACGCCGGCCCCGGTGGCGACGAGGCTGCGAACGGCCTCCACGGAACGGGTGCGGAAGGCGACATGCGGCCTGGCGCCGATCGCCGTCAGCAGCTTGCCGGTGTTTTCCTCGATCTCGTCAACGGTCAGCATGATCAGCGGTTCGGAGGCGATATCGCCGATGCCGATAATGTCGGCGCCAGCCAGGGGATGGCCGAGCGGCAGCCACAGCCGGTAAGCCGAGACTTCGAGGATTTCCGATTGCAGTGCGGTGCGGTCGCGCAAATTGGAGGTGACCATGACGGCAATGTCCAGCTTGCCGCCGATCAGGAGATGTTCGAGGTAGTCGCCATTGTCCTCGATGGCCGAGACCTCGACGCCGGGATAGGCGCGGCGGTAGCGTGAAAGCAGGTCCGACAGCACATAGCCGGCGACCAGTGAGGTGACGCCCAGTTGCAGCCGCCCGCCCGCCACGGCCTGCTCGCCGGAAAAAGAACGGCGGGCGTCGGACACATCGGCGAGAATCTTTGTCGCGTGGCGCAGGAACTGGTGACCCTTGTGGGTGATGTTGAGGCCGCGCGGATGGCGCTCGAACAGTTCGACGCCAAGATCGCTTTCAAGTTCCTTGATCGCCTCGGTGACCGACGACTGCGAGATGGAGAGGTTTTGCGCCGCGCGCGATACCGTGCCTTGCTCGGCGACGGCGATGAAGAACTGCAACTGCCGGATGGTGAAGGCCATGGCCGGACTAAACACCGCCGCAACCGCGAAGAAAAGCCGATGGCGACGCTTATCCCATGGCTGGATGTCCCATGGCTGAATGTCTGGCCGTGGCTCAGCCGAGCATCGGCCGGATGCGCCGCCAGCATGCCGGGCCGTAGCGCAAGGCAAGCATGAATGCCGTTTCCAGCGCCAGGACAATAGCGATGATGCGAAAGCCGACGGCGAGCGGGCTCTGGCCGCTGCCATGCAGCGCATAGCCTGTAAGCAGAAATCCGGCATTCCAGAGCGTGGCTCCGGCTACCGTCGCGACCACGAAAGGTAAGGCTGGCAGGCAGAGCGCGCCGGCCGCGATCGGCAAATAGTTGCGCACCGTCGGAATGAACTGCGCCAGCAGGGAAACCCTGACATGGTTGCGGCGATAGGCTTGGCCAAGCTTGCGGTAGGTCTCGGGGCGCAAGAAGACATATCTGCCGAACCGCTCGACCAGCCTGTCGGCGCGATCGATTCCGATCCGGCGGCCGACAGTGTACCAGACGAGACAGCCTGTCGTTGAGGCCAGCGTGGTCACGCCAAGCAGAATTGCCAGCGTCCCATCGTCAGGCGCCGCCGTCATGCCGAGGAACAGCAGCAGCACATGCGAGGGCGGGATCGGCAGAATCTTCTCGGTAAAGGCGAGGCAGAAGACGCCGAACAGGCCGAAGCCGAGAATGGCCGACAATGGTCCCGTCATGCGAAGCGCCAGTCGTAGGTTCCTGACGTCTTGAGCCTGGCGATGCGATAGACCGTCGCCGGCGGGAAGTTGCGAAAGGTGTGGCCAACCCGCGTAACCCCGAGATCGAGCCTGTCGAGCAGCGACTGGTCGAATGGGCAGCGCCGTCCGAGCGTGAACTGGTAGAGCGCTCCGCCGGGGCGAAGGTTGGCGAAAACACCTTCGAGAATGGCAAATGTCCTGCGCGGCGAAATCAGCCGGAAAGGCAAGCCGCTGACGGCGGCGCCAATCGCAGGCCGGTGGAAGAGCGAGAGATGGCGCAGACCGACGGCGTCCATTTCGAAAATCCGGGCAGCAGGAAAACGACGCATGAGCAGTGCGGCGAAATCCGGATCGGATTCGATCAGCGTCAAATCTTCCTCCTTCACCCCGCGCGACAGCAGCGCCCTCGTGAACGGCCCGGTTCCCGGACCGAGTTCCAGCACGGGGCCAGTCTCGGGTCCAATGTCACGGGTCATCAATGCCGCCAGGCTGGAGCTGGACGGCGTGACGGAGCCGACCCTGAACGGCGCGACGGTCCACGCCATGAGAAAAGACAGAGCATCATTTGCGGGCATGGTAACCTCGATCCCGGACAACATCACGCCAACCAGTTTGGTGTGCCCACGTGGTTTCGTTTCAGCGCCATTTGGTTTCGAGCGTCAGGCCCGACCTGTTGCATATTCGGGCCTGACGCCGTCACGTCGGCGCGAGCGATTCGTGCCGACCCGGCGTTGTTTGCCGCGATTGGGTTGCATAGACATTGCGCAATTTCGCTGAGGCAAGAAAGTGCCTGTCGACCGCAGTCCTTCGGCTTTGCCATGTTCACGCAATGTTGGCGCGGTAGCGCCCGACGCGGTGTTCTGAGGGATTGTCGATGCGTATCTTGCTGGTCGAAGACGAACCCGAGATGGTCTCGGCCCTGCGGGCCGCGCTGAAGCGCCACGACATGGTGGTCGATCACGCCGGCACATTGCTGGAGGCGGAGGGGTTCGTTGCCGTCGACAGCTATGACGCCATCCTGCTCGACCGCCAGTTGCCGGATGGCGACGGGCTGTCGCTGGTGCCGAGACTGCGTTCGGCCAGGAACACCACGCCCGTGCTGGTGCTGACGGCGAGAGGCGACACGTCGGACAAGGTCAATGGGCTGGACATGGGCGCGGACGATTATCTGGCAAAGCCATTCGCGTTCGAGGAACTGCTTGCCCGGTTGCGCGCGCTGCTCAGGCGCCCGGCGCCGCTGCAGTCGCAGTTCATCCGGGCCGGCGATCTGGTGCTCGACGTCGGACATCGCGAAGCGTCGATCCGTGCCGAACCGCTCAGCCTGCCGCGCCGCGAACTCCTTGTGCTGGAGGCTCTGATGCGCCGCACCGGCCGCATGGTGCAGCGCGAGGCGCTGATGGAGGCGGTGTTCGGTCTCGACGACGAGATCCAGTCCAACGCGCTCGACACGCATGTCTCGCGCCTGCGCCGCAAGCTCGCCGATGCCAATGCCGGGGTGACGATCAACGGCATTCGCGGCGTCGGCTATCTCCTGCGCGAGACGACATGAGCGCCAAGCGATGAGCCTCAAGCGCCCGCATTCGCTGAAATGGAGCTTGGTGCTGCGCATCGCCTTGCTGCAATGCGCCATGCTGACCCTGATCATCGTCGGCATTCTCGGCGCCATGCTGGCCACCGGCCTTATCCCGCACGATTACGAGGACGGCACGATGGACGTGCTGGCGGATGCGGTGACACGCGATGCCGGCGGCAAGTTGGTTCTGCGCGAGACCTCGGACCTGACGAAGCTGCGGTCAGGTGTTCCCGACCTCTGGTTCATCATTCGAGACAAGCAGGGGCAAAGGCTGCAAGAGGGGACCGTGCCGCCCACCTTCCAGCCTTTCACCGGACTGCTCGACACGATCAGCGACGCCCGTATCGACCATGCAATCGGACAAGCCGCGCCGCCGGAGGGAAAGATCCGCTGGACCGACACGATGGCCGGCAACGTCCAGATTTTCAGCGGCACCAAGGGCGGGCTTTCGCTGCTGCGTCTGCTCGGCCAGGCGCCGCAATTCTTCCTGCAGGGCATATTGCCGCTCGCCGGGCTGATGGCGCTGGCCACGCTGTTCGCGACGCCATGGGTGGTGCGTGGCGCTTTGTCGGGCCTTGGCCATGCGGCGGCCGAGGCTGAGCGCATCGACATCGACCAGCGCGGCGTGCAGTTGCCGCTGAAGGACGTGCCCGCGGAAGTGACGCCGCTGGTCAAGGCCGTGAATGCTGCCCTTGCGCGCCTCGACAAGGGCTATGAGCGCCACAAGCGCTTCCTCACCGACGCCGCCCATGAGCTCAGGACACCGGTCGCCATCCTCAACACGCGCCTGGCCTCGCTGCCTACGACACCGGAGCGGGCACGGCTGCTGCAGGACGCGGCCAGGCTTTCAACGCTGACCGACCAGTTGCTCGACCTGCAGCGCCTCGACCGGCAGACGTCGCCGTTCGAAGCGGTCGATCTCGTGGCGACCGCGCGCGGCGTTATCGTCGACCTCGCGCCGATGGCGTTTTCTGCCGGTTACGAAATGTCGTTCGAGCCGGAACGGGACACGATTTTCGCCACCGGAGACCGCACCGCCATCGAGCGCGCGGTGACCAACATCGTCCAGAACGCCATCGAGCATGGCGGCCGCGCTGGCAAGATCACCGTCGGCGTCACAACGCCCGCCATCATCGAGGTCCGGGACGAAGGCGACGGCGTCCCGCCGGGCGAGCGGGAGCGCATCTTCGAGCCCTTCTATCGGCTGCGCCCGCAGGATCATGGCGCCGGCCTCGGCCTCAATCTCGTGCAGGAAATCATGTATCTCCATGGCGGCCGCATCGATATCCTCGATGGCAAGCCCAGCGGCGCCTGCTTCAGGATGAGTTTTCGCGCTTTACCCGTTTAGCCTTGCCGCCAACCTCGCAAGGCCGCTGGTGCGTTTGACATTGCGATAAATCGTAACTAACTAAGTTGCATGAAACGCAATAGCCGACTGTCCTCCACTCTGCACATCCTCGTTCACATGGCCGAGGAGCCCGAGCAGGCGCTGACCTCCGAGCAGCTTGCCACCTTCATCCATACCAATCCGGTGGTGGTGCGCCGGACCATCGCAGGCTTGCGCGACGCGGGCATCGTCACCTCGTCACGCGGACATGGCGGCGGCTGGCTGCTCGGGCGCGCGCCCGAGAACATTTCACTGGCCGAGATCAGCCTTGCCCTTGGCGAGACGCTGCTGCCGTTCAGCACCGAACCGGAAAGCCCGGGCTGTCTCGTCGAGCAAGCGGTGATCGCCGTGCTCGACGATTTTCGCATCGCGGCCGAGAAGCTGCTGGCGGAGAAGCTCAGCCGCATCACGCTGGCCGACCTGACAGCCGATTTTCACCGTCGTTTCGACCTCGTTGGAGTTTCCAGCCATGCAGTATGATCTTGCCGTTATCGGCGGCAGCTTCGCCGGCCTGTCCGCCGCCATGCAGGCGGCGCGGGCGCGGCGCACCGTGCTGGTGATCGACGCCGGCCAGCCGCGCAACCGCTTTGCCGCGCATTCGCACGGCTTTCTCGGCCAGGACGGACGCACGCCTGGAGCGATCCTGGACGATGCAAGGCGGCAATTGCTTGCCTACCCGACGGCCAGGCTTGCGACCGCACGGGCGGACAAAGCCATTGCCAACAGCAGCAGCGATTTCGAAATCACCACCGATGGCGGCGAGACATTCGGCGCCGCACGACTGGTGCTGGCAACCGGCGTGCGCGACATCCTGCCGGAGGTTCCCGGGCTTGCCGAGCAATGGGGCAGAACCGTGCTGCATTGCCCCTATTGCCACGGCTACGAGGTTTCCACCGGGCCGCTCGGCGTGCTCGCGACCGGCCCGATGTCCATGCATCAGGCGCAACTGATTTCCGATTGGGGCGACATCACGCTGTTCGGCAACGGACTGATCAAGCCCGATGCCGACGAGATGCATGCGCTTGAGAGCAGGAATGTAAGGTTCGAGCCCGCGACGGTCAACGAACTGAGCGATGATGGCTCCGGCGGCTTGGTTGTCCATCTCGTCGATGGCCGGCAGGCTGGCGTCAAGGCGATATTCACCGCGCCACGCAACACGATGGCGAGCCCGCTGGCCGAACAACTCGGCTGCGGCCTCAAGGACGGCCTGCTCGGCCCGATGATATCAGTCGATGACCGGCAGCAAACGACGGTTCCCGGCGTCTATGCCGCCGGTGACGCGGCACGTGCGATGCACAACATCGCCTTCGCCGTGTCGGGCGGCACCTTCGCGGGCGTGTGCGCCCACCAGTCGCTGGTCTTCGGCTAAATTCCGCCGGCCACGCTGAGGCGCGCCCCGGCTTGCGCCAGTGCCGCGGCAATGTCGTGCGGCGGCGCGCGGTCGGTGGCGAGTTCGGAAAAGCCGTCGAAGCCGCAGACCTGGACCAGGCCATGGCGGCCGAACTTCGTGTGGTCAGTGACGACCAGCGAGCGCTGGCCCCGCGACAGCACCATGCGGGCGAATTCCGCCTCGTCCAGATCAAAGTCCATGACACCCGTCACCGCATCCACGGCGCCGGTGGAGATGATGGCGTGGCTGACCGAGAAGCGGCTGACGAACTCGATGGCCGACGTCCCGAACGCGGCGCCTGAATCGCTGCGCAGCTCGCCGCCGGCCATATAGACCTTGTTGCCGTTGATGGTGGCCAGGGTGCGGGCGATGTCGGACGAGTTGGTGACGACCGTCAGGCGCCGGTGGCCGAGCAGTTCGCGCGCCAGGAACGAGGTCGTGGTGCCGGTGTCGAGCATGATCGATTCGCCGTCGCGGATAGTGGCCGCGACCGCGCGGGCAATGCTTCGCTTGGCGTCGGCATGCTCGCGCATGCGCCGTTCGAACGGCGCTTCGCCGACCATCGACGGCAGGCCGATGGCGCCATGCATCTTCAGAACCGAGCCGTCGCCGGTGAGCGGCTTGACGTCGCGGCGCACGGTCTCGAGCGAAACGCCCAACCGGTCGGCCAGGCTGGCGATAGTGACGGTTCCCTCTTCCTGCAGCAGCCGCAGGATCTCGCCATGCCGTTTCGAGTGGTTCATATGGGCGTCCCAAATGACCGTTTCTAAGGCATTCTTAGCGCTTTTAAAGGAGCTGCCCATGCTTTCGGGCAAAACACCCAAAAAAAGTCACATCTTTTCATTGACAGAAGAGCAACCCCGGCGTGAAATCCATCTTCAACGGGTTCGGAACTGCAGCGGGATGGTAATTGGCAGAGCCGCAATTCACTGACCCCAGGCAGCCTGTAACGTGTCTGGCGCAAGGAATTTTCAGATCCGCGGGGGCGGATGCCGGGCTCATAAACCTGGCCAAGGGGCTCGTCGGTGCGGTGCGGGATACCGATCCTGGCATCCCGCACCGACGAGATTGTTTGCGTTTCACCACGCCGCCGTTGCGCGGCCCATGGCGCCATACCGAAGCCCAGCAAACCAGGCCTGCCAACCAGGGATGATCCCGTGATTGCCGAAGACCGCATCCACGCCCTGCCGTGCTGGACGGGCGCCATCGAGATCGCGCCGCTGCCCGGCGGCCTGAGCAACGCCAATTATGTGGTCACCGATGCGGCCGGCAAACATGTGGTGCGTTTCGGCCAGGATTATCCGTTCCACCATGTCTTCCGCGAACGGGAGGTGATGACCGCGCGGGCGGCTCACGCGGCGGGCTTCGCACCGGCGGTCCGTTACGCCGAACCGGGGATCATGGTGACGGCGTTTCTTGGCGCCAGAACCTATCTGGCCGAGGACGTGCGCGCCAATCTCGGCCGCGTCGCGACGCTGATGCGCGGCTTTCACCGCGAGATGCCCAACCATATCTCCGGCGCCGGCTTCATGTTCTGGGTGTTCCACGTCATCCGCGACTATGCACGCACGCTGGACGAGGGCAACAGCCGCAAGCGCGGTGACCTGCCGCGCTTTCTGGTGTTGGCCGACGAACTGGAGCGCGCCCAGAAATTGCTGCCGATCGTCTTTGGCCACAATGATCTTTTGCCGGCCAACATTCTGGACGACGGCGGCAGGCTTTGGCTGATCGATTTCGAATATGCCGGCTTCAATACGGCGATGTTCGACCTTGCCGGCGTCGCCTCGAACGCGGGCATGAGCGATGAGGAATCCTTCGCCTTCCTGACCGCCTATTTCATGAAGGAACCGGACGAGGCGATCCGCCGCTCGCACGCCGCCATGCAATGTGCCTCGCTGCTGCGCGAGGCGATGTGGAGCATGGTGTCGGAGCTCTATCTCGACGCCCCCGGGATCGATTACGTCGCCTACACCGAGGAAAACCTGGCGCGGCTCGACGCGGCGCTGGAAAACTACCGGATAAAATACGGGATCCTGAAATCATGACCTTGCCTAGCCAGGCCGAGATCGTCGTCATCGGCGGCGGCATCATCGGCTGTTCGACGGCCTATCATCTGGCGCGTGACCACAAGGCCGACGTGGTGCTGCTCGAACAGGGCAAGCTGACCTCGGGCTCGACCTGGCATGCAGCCGGCCTGGTCGGCCAATTGCGCTCGTCGGCCTCGATCACGCGAGTACTGAAATACTCGGTCGACCTCTACAAGGGGCTGGAAGCCGAAACCGGTCTTGCCACCGGCTGGAAGATGACGGGGTGCCTCAGGCTCGCCACCAATGCCGACCGCTGGACCGAATACAAACGGCTGGCGACCACGGCGAAAAGCTTCGGCATGGACATGCAGCTGCTGTCTCCGGCGGAGGTCAAGGCGATGTGGCCCTTGATGGAGACCGGCGATCTCGTCGGCGCCTCCTGGCTGCCGACCGACGGCCAGGCGAGCCCTTCCGACATCACGCAGTCGCTGGCCAAGGGCGCGCGCATGCACGGCGCCAATCTCTACGAGGACGTGCGCGTCACGGGTTTCGAGATGAAGGGCGACCGCATCACGGCGGTGAAGACCAATCAAGGCGACATCGCTTGCGACAAGGTCGTGAACTGCGCCGGGCAATGGGCGCGGCAGGTCGGCGCGATGGCCGGCATCAACGTGCCGCTGCAGCCGGTCAAGCACCAGTATATCATCACCGAGAAAATCGCGGGGCTGGGAACCGACGCGCCGACGCTGCGCGACCCCGATCGGCGCACCTATTTCAAGGAGGAGGTCGGCGGGCTGGTGATGGGCGGCTATGAGCCGAACCCGCAAGCCTGGACGACCAATCTTCCCGGGGGCGACGTGCCCAATGATTGGGAGTTCCGGCTGTTCGACGACGACTACGATCATTTCGAGCAGCACATGGCGCAGGCGATCGCGCGGGTGCCGGCGCTGGAGACGGTCGGTGTCAAGCAGATGATCAACGGATCGGAAAGCTTCACGCCGGACGGCAATTTCATCCTCGGTGTGGCGCCCGAATGCCCCAACATGTTCGTCGGCGCTGGCTTCAACGCCTTCGGCATCGCCTCGGGCGGCGGGGCCGGCTGGGTGCTGGCGCAATGGGTGGTCGACGGCGAGGCGCCACTCGACCTTTGGGTGGTCGACATCAGGCGTTTTTCCAACCTGCACCGCGACCGGCAATGGGTGAGCGAACGTACGCTGGAAGCCTATGGCAAGCATTACGCGATCGGCTTCCCGCACGAGGAACACACCAGCGGCCGGCCGCGCATCGTCTCCCCGCTCTACGACAGACTGAAAGCACATCGCGCCGTGTTCGGCTCCAAGCTCGGCTGGGAACGGCCGAACTGGTTCGCGCCGGAGGGCGTCGAGCCGAAGGACATCTATTCGATGGGCCGGCAGAACTGGTTCGCCGCCGTCGGCGACGAACATCGGCACGTGCGCGAGCATGTCGGTATCTTCGACCAGTCGTCCTTCGCCAAGTACGAGCTGAGCGGGCCCGACGCGGCGAGAGCCTTGGACTGGATCTGCGCCAACGATGTCGGCAAGCCGGTCGGCCGGCTGACCTACACGCAACTCCTCAACTCGCGCGGCGGCATCGAGGCCGACCTGACCGTGTCGCGGCTGGCCGAGGAAAAATTCTACATCGTCACTGGCACGGGTTTCCGCACCCATGATGCCTCGTGGATCAGCGACCATATTGGCCACGGCCTCGATGCACAGCTCGCCGATGTCACCGAGGATTTCGGCACGCTGTCGCTGATGGGACCGCGCGCCCGCGACGTGCTTTCAGCGGTCACCGATGCGGATGTGTCGAATGCCGGCTTCCCGTTCGGCCATGTGCGCGAGATCACAATAGCCGGTCACACAGTCCGGGCGCTGCGCGTCACCTATGTCGGCGAACTGGGCTGGGAACTGCATGTGCCGATCGCCGCTACCGGCGAAGTCTTCGACGCGCTGATGGCGGCCGGCGGGAAGCACGAGATCCGGCCGGTCGGCTACCGCGCGCTGGAATCGCTGCGGCTGGAAAAGGGCTATCGCGCCTGGGGCTTCGACATCACGCCCAACGACACACCGCTGGAAGCTGGGCTCGGCTGGGCGGTCAAGCTGCGCAAGAACACCGACTTCGTCGGACGGCGCGCACTCGAGAAGATTGGCGGCGCCTCGCTGAAGAAGCGCTTTGCCGGCTTCACGGTCGACGATCCGGAGATCGTGCTCGTCGGACGCGAGACCATCCTGCGCGATGGCCAACCGGTCGGCTATCTCACCAGCGGCGGCTACGGCTACACGGTGGGAAAGAACATCGGCTACGGTTATGTGCGCAACGCTGACGGAGCAAGCGATGATCTTCTCGCCTCGGGCAGCTATGAACTTGTGGTGGCGATGGAGCGGACGCCGGCTCAAATCCATCTTGAGCCGCTATACGACCCGGCAATGGAGCGCGTGAAGGCTTAACTCACGCGCAAAGCGAGGCCACGGCTGGGGACGGTATCGGCCTCGCCTGGCATTGAGACATATGGTCGTGTTTCCTCGACCCGCGTGACCAGGCCTTGTGCCTCGAGTTCGGCGATGCGCGCGGCAAAACCGTGATCCCACAACGTGTTCTTGATCGTCAGCACGATCACCCCACCCGGCCGGCAGATGCGGATCAGTTCGTCCAGTCCCTCGGCGCCGACATGGCCGGAGGTAAAGACGCCGGCCGAGATGATGCCGGCATAAGTGCTGTCGGCAAATGGCAAGGCGCCGCCGAGCGCCAGACAATGCAGCGCCGAATAGACGCCCTTGCGCGCGGCTTGATCCAGCATGCCTTGCGAGATATCCAGCGCCTCGACCTGGGGATAGCCGGCAATATCGAGCCACTCGCCGATCAGCCCGGTACCGGCCCCGGCGTCGAGCAGCGGGGCTGCCCCGCGCGGCAGATGGCGGGCGAGCAAAGCAAGGCAGATGGTCGGGTGGCGGTAGCCGGCTGCCGACATGTCGGCGTCGTAGGTTTGCGACCAGCGGTCGTACAGTGCGGCCACCTCTTCCGGGCGCTTGGCCGCGTAGACCTCGCCGAGCGCGCCTTGATGTTTGCTGTCCGCCACTGTCCACCATCCCTCGTCTCGCCGCGATGATAGCCAAACGGCGAAAATTGTGGAACCGTGCAGCCGAGAAATAACGCGTGGGGACGCAGGCATGGGGACAGACGAGGCGCGGGCAAAACTTGCCGTCATTCCGGTACTGGCCGGCTATACTGGGCCGCTGGAACGGCTCGGCGGCTTGACCAACCTCGTCTTCAAGGCCGGCGATTACTGCCTGCGTATTCCAGGCAAAGGCACCGAGGAATACATCAACCGCGCCAACGAGGCGATTGCCGCGCGTGAGGCGGCAATCGCGGGGGTAAGTCCTGAAGTGCTGCATGCCGACGCCGCCAGCGGCCTGATGGTGACGCGCTACATTGCCGGTGCGGAGACGATGTCGCCGGAGAAGTTCAGGGAGCGGCAGGGCAGCCCGGCCCGAGCGGCCGAGGCCTTCCGCAAGCTGCACGCGTCCGGCGCGGTGTTCCCCTTCCGCTTCGAACTGTTTTGGATGATCGACGACTATCTCAAGGTGCTGTCGACCAGGGATGTCGCCCTGCCCGCCGGCTATCATGACGTGGTGCGCGAGGCCGAGAGCGTACGCTCGGCCTTGGCCGTCCGCCCCTTGCCTCTCGTCGCCTGCCATTGCGACCCGCTGTGCGAGAATTTCCTCGACACGGGCGAGCGGATGTGGATCGTCGACTGGGAATATTCGGGGATGAACGACCCGCTCTGGGACCTCGGCGACCTCAGCGTGGAAGGCAAGTTCGACGCCGCCCAGGACGAGGAGCTGATGCGCGCCTATTTCGGCGGCGAGGCGAGGCCGGCGGAGCGCGGCCGCATCGTCATCTACAAGGCGATGTGCGATCTGCTCTGGACGCTGTGGGGGCTGATCCAGCTTGCCAACGAAAATCCCGTCGACGATTTCCGCGCCTATGCCGACGGCCGCTTCGCCCGCTGCAAGGCGCTGATGGAGACAGAGGAGTTTTCGCGGCACCTGGCGGCGGTACGCAAGGGCTAGGCACCAGAAATCCAGCCTTAGTTCACGCCTTTCGGCACGTTCTCCGGCGGCACCGTGGTGTCGACCACCTTCTGGCGGTGGAAGATGAACATGCCGGCCACGACGATGATGCTCGAGCCGATCAGGATGCGCGGACCGGGAACGTCGCCGAAGAACACCAGCCCGAACACCACTGCCCACAAGAGCAGCGTGTAGTGCAGCGGCGCCAGCGTCGAGGCCGGCGCCAGTTTCAGCGCCCTGGTGATCATCAGATGCGCCCCGCAGGAAACGATGCCGAGCAGCAGCATGGCGCCGAAATCAAGCGCAGACGGCGTCTTCCAGGCCCCGATGGTGAGGGCGCCGCCAACCGCCAGCGTGCCGATCGTCTGCCATGTCACCAGATTGGTGTCGCTGGTGCCGCGCAGGCGTCGGTTGAGGATGATGGCGAAGGCGAAGGCAAGGCTGCCGACAAGCGCGAAACTCGATGACAGCGAAAACGCGGCAGAGGACGGTTTCAGCATGATGACCACACCGCAGAAGCCGAGCAGGATCGCCACCCAGCGGCGCCAGCCGACCTTTTCGCCAAGCAGGAAATGTGACAGCGCCGCCACATAGATCGGCCCGGCCATGTAGAAGCTCATCACATCGGCAAGCGGCAGGTAGACGACGGCGGCGTAGAACAAGGCGGTGTCCAGTGTCGTCGCCACCACGCGCAGGATCTGCAACCCTGGCCGCTCCAGCTGGAACAGTCTGCCGGCGCCCTGGTTGGCGATCATCGGACCCAGCACGAAGAAAGCGCCGATCGAGCGGATGAGCACAACCTGGCCGACGGAGAAACTGGCCACCAGCCACTTGCCCATCGCATCATTGAGCGCAAACAGGAAGTCGCCGGCCAGCATCAGCAGGATGCCGGCCAGGAGGACATTCTTGATTGTGGAATTCCGCGCCACGGGTTGCGTCATGCCTGCCCCGATTCCTCCCTCGCCCGAGCCGCGTCGTAGACGGAAGCGCCGGCTTTGACGAGGAGAAATCGGGAAATAGGTAAGACCAGCTTCGGGAATCGGCTGCATCTAGGTGGATATGTGCCTGCGATTCACCTGCGACGGCCTGCCGGAGATCGAAAGCCTGGTATCCTGCCTCGTCCGCTCCGCCACCACCTTGCCCCTGGCAATGACGCAGATGCGCTCGGCGCGCAGGCGCAGAGCCTCGATCGGATTGCCGGCATCGAGGATCACCAGGCTGGCGCGCTTGCCGACGCCGAGGCCGAGATGGTCGAGGCCCATGATCGCGGCATTGACGTTGGTGACCATGTCGAAGCAGCGCGCCATGTCGGCGGGGCTCGACATCTGGGCGACATGCAGGCCCATGAAGGCGACGTCGAGCATGTCGGCGGTGCCCAGCGAATACCAGGGATCGAGCACGCAATCCTGACCCCAGCCGACACGGATGCCCAGCGCCAGCATCTCCTTGACCCGCGTCATGCCACGCCGCTTCGGGAATGTGTCGTGGCGGCCCTGCAGCATGATGTTGATCAGCGGATTGGGGATCGCGGAAACGCCGGCTTCGGCGATCAGCGGCAGAAGCTTTGAGACGTAGTAATTGTCCATCGAATGCATCGAGGTGAGGTGCGAACCGGCCACCCTGCCCTGCAGGCCGAGGCGCTGCGCTTCATAGGCGAGCTGTTCGATGTGGCGCGACAGCGGGTCGTCGGTCTCGTCGCAATGCAGGTCGACCATGAGCCCGCGTTTTGCCGCGATCTCACACAGTTCGGTAACCGAGCGTGTGCCGTCGGCCATGGTGCGCTCGAAATGCGGAATGCCGCCGACGATGTCGACGCCAATGTCCAGCGCGCGAATGGTGTTTTTTCGTGCCGTCGGCGAGCGATAGAAGCCGTCCTGCGGGAAGGCCACCAATTGCAGATCGATATAAGGTGCGACGATTTTCTTGACCTCCAGCAGCGCCTCGACGGCCAGCAGCCGGTCGTCGCAGACGTCGACATGGGTTCGGATGGCGAGCAGCCCCATCGACACCGCCCAATCACAATAGGCGAGCGCCCGGTCACGCACGGCCTCGTGCGTCAGGAGCGGCTTCAGTTCGCCCCATAGCGCTATGCCTTCGAGCAGCGTGCCCGACGCGTTGATACGCGGAAGGCCGTAGGAGAGCGTCGCGTCCATGTGGAAATGCGGATCGACGAAGGGCGGTGCCACCAGATTGCCATGGGCGTCGACCTCGGTCCGCGCGGAACCGTCGAGCTTCGGCTCGATCGCGGCGATCGTCTCGCCGCTGATGCCGATGTCGGCGATGCCGCCATCCGGAAGCGTGCCGCCGCGCACAATAAGATCGAAATCCATCTGCCATCATCCTGCTTGAAGAATCACTGCCGCATCGTGTCTCAAAAGACACCCCGCCGCAGCGGTTTCTTTCCATGGCGGCGAAAGGTTCCCTCCGGCGGCATCTCCCTCTATAAGCCGCCTTCGTCATCCCGGCATCAAGGATCAGCCGTTGTTTCGCTTCTTCCGCTCGACGGAGAACCAGCGCCTCGTCGCAAGGCTGCTCCGGGAATCGTTCCGGCAACACAGGGCCGGCTACGCCGCCGCCATCCTGTCGATGCTCGTGGTGGCCGGCATGACGGCCGCCAGTGCCTGGATCCTGCGTGAAATCACCAATGAATTCGTCATCGATAAACGGGTCGACCGCGTCAATATGATCGCCGTGGCGGTCGCCGGGATCTTCATCGTCAAGGGCATCGCCAATTTCGTCCAGGCCTACTTCATGAGCCGCGTCGGCAACGCCATCATCGCCGAACGGCAGCGCAAGATCTATGACCGCATCCTGGCGCAAGGCATCGAATTCTACCATTCGACCTCGTCGTCCGACCTGATCACCCGCATGACCAACAATGCCCAGGCGGCGCGCAACGTGCTCGACCTCATCGTCACTTCCTACGTGCGCGATCTGGTGACGCTGGCTGCCCTGATTGGGGTCATGGTCTGGCAGCAGCCGGCGCTGTCGCTGATCTGCTTCGTCGTCGGTCCGTTGGCCATCTATGGCGTCAACCGCATCCTGAAGCGCGTGCGCAAGTTCGCCGCCATGGAGTTCCGCTCGGTCGGCCAGATCGTGCAGGTGATGCAGGAAACCGCGATCGGCGTGCGCGTGGTCAAATCCTTCAACCTCGAAGGCCTGATGCGCAAACGCATGTACAGGGCGGTGGCGGACGTCGAGGATCGGGCCAACAACATCGCCGCGCTGGAAGCGGTGACCAATCCGGTGATGGAAACGCTGGCCGGCCTGGCGATCGCCGGCGCGGTCATGGTCAGCGGCTTGCTGGTCCTGCAGGGCGGCCAGATGCCTGGCAACATCATGGCCTTCATCGCCGCGCTGCTGCTTGCCTATGAGCCGGCAAAGCGCCTGGCGCGGGTGCGCATATCGCTGGAAAGCGGCATTGTCGGCGTGCGCATGATGTTCGAGCTCGCCGACCAGCCGCTGACACTAACCGAGAAGCCGGACGCAAAGCCGCTTCGGGCCGGACCGGGCGAGATCCGATTCGACGCCGTCGGCTTCGCCTACCAGAATGGTCCGCCGGTGCTGGACCGGTTCGACCTGACCCTGGCGCCCGGCAAGATGACGGCGCTGGTCGGCCCCTCCGGCGGCGGCAAGTCGACGATCCTGAACCTGATCATGCGCATGTATGACCCGAAGAGCGGCAGGGTGCTGCTTGATGGCCAGGACATTTCCCATGCCACGCTCGCCTCACTGCGGGAAAAGATCGCCTATGTCAGCCAGGATACGTTCCTGTTTGCCGGCACGATCATGCACAACATCCGGCTTGGGCGCGAGGACGCGACCGACGACGAGGTGATCGCCGCAGCCAGGGCTGCCAACGCCCATGACTTCATCGTCGCGCAGGCGAAAGGCTACGAGACGGATGTCGGTGAGAATGGCGGCCTTTTGTCGGGCGGCCAGCGCCAGCGCATCTCGATCGCGCGCGCCATGCTGCGCAATGCCGAAATCCTGCTGCTGGACGAGGCAACCAGTGCGCTCGACGCCGAGTCGGAAGCGCTGTTCCGCGACGCGCTGCAACAGCTGACGGAAGGGCGCACCACAATCGTCATCGCACACCGCCTCTCGACCGTGCACCAGGCCGACACGATCGTGGTGCTGGAAGCCGGCAAGGTGGTGGAAAGCGGGCCGCACAAGATGCTGCTCGGGCAAGGCGGGCTTTACCAGAAGCTGTATGAATATCAGCTGATGCCTTAATGTGGAGCGGCGCAAGTCGAGGACAGGTAGTCCTGCGGAGTTTGTGCCGCAGCGCCTGTCTGACGAGATTCGAACTTTACTCCGGCACGTGCCTCACCGCCCCCTTGTCGGCGCTGGTGGCGAAGGCGGCGTAGGCGCGCAGCGCCGTCGTCACCTTGCGCTTGCGCTTTTCCTGCGGCTTCCAGGCGTCCGCGCCCCTGGCCTCCATCGCCGCCCGGCGCGCATCGAGTTCCGCGTCATCGACGGCAAGGCGAATGGTGCGGTTCGGGATATCGATCTCGATCGTATCGCCCTCCTGCACCAGTCCGATCAGCCCGCCTTCCGCCGCTTCCGGCGAAGCATGACCGATGGACAGGCCCGAGGTGCCGCCGGAGAAGCGCCCATCGGTGACCAGCGCGCAGGCCTTGCCGAGGCCTTTCGACTTCAGATAACTGGTGGGATAGAGCATCTCCTGCATCCCGGGGCCGCCGCGCGGACCCTCATAGCGGATGACGACGACGTCGCCAGCCTTGATCTCATTGGCAAGGATCGCCTTGACCGAAGCATCCTGGCTTTCGAAGACGCGAGCCGGTCCGGTGAATTTCAGGATCGATTCGTCGACGCCGGCTGTCTTCACGATACAGCCGTCGAGCGCCAGATTGCCTTTCAGGACGGCAAGGCCGCCGTCTTTCGAGAAAGGCGTATTGGCCGAGCGGATGACGCCTGTCTCGCGGTTCATGTCGAGCTCGTCCCAGCGACGGTCCTGGCTGAAGGCGACCTGCGTGGGCACGCCGCCGGGCGCGGCGAGAAAGAAGTCGCGCACATTCTGGCTCGAGGTGCGCGAAATATCCCAATGGTCGAGCGCTTCGCGGAGGCTCGCCGTATGCACGGTCGGCAGGTCGCGGTTGAGCAACCCGGCATTGTCGAGCTGGCCAAGGATGGCCATGATGCCGCCAGCGCGGTGGACGTCTTCCATGTGGACGTCGGACTTGGCCGGCGCCACCTTGCACAGGACCGGCACCCGCCGCGACAGCCGGTCGATGTCTTCCATGGTGAAATCGACCTCGCCCTCGTGCGCGGCGGCCAAAATGTGCAGCACGGTGTTGGTGGAGCCGCCCATGGCGATATCGAGCGTCATGGCATTCTCGAAGGCGCCCTTCGAGGCAATGCTGCGCGGCAATGCACTCTCGTCATCCTGCTCGTAATAGCGCTGGGCGAGATCGACGATGAGATGGCCGGCCTCGACGAACAGGCGCTTGCGGTCCGCATGCGTGGCCAGCGTCGAGCCGTTCCCGGGCAGCGACAGGCCCAGCGCCTCGGTCAGGCAGTTCATGGAATTGGCGGTGAACATGCCCGAACAGGAACCGCAGGTCGGGCAGGCCGAGCGCTCGATGACCTTGACGTCCTCGTCGGAGATCTTGTCGTCGGCGGCCGCAACCATGGCATCGACGAGGTCGAGCGCCTGCGTCTTGCCGGCCAGCACAACCTTGCCGGCTTCCATCGGGCCGCCGGAGACGAAGACGGTCGGGATGTTGAGGCGCAATGAGGCCATCAGCATGCCGGGCGTGATCTTGTCGCAATTGGAAATGCAGACCATGGCGTCGGCACAGTGCGCATTGACCATGTATTCAACGGAATCGGCGATCAGCTCGCGCGACGGCAGCGAATAGAGCATGCCGTCATGGCCCATGGCGATGCCGTCGTCGACGGCGATGGTGTTGAATTCCTTGGCGACACCGCCGGCCTTCTCGATCTCGCGCGCGACGAGCTGGCCTAGGTCCTTCAGATGGACATGGCCCGGCACGAACTGGGTGAAGGAGTTGACCACCGCAATGATCGGCTTGCCGAAATCGCTGTCCTTCATGCCAGTAGCGCGCCACAGGCCGCGGGCGCCGGCCATGTTGCGGCCATGGGTGGTGGTGCGGGAGCGATAGGCGGGCATGAATTTTCCTTGGCTGTCTGGCTGCGCTCGATGCGGAGCGTGGCGGCGCTGAATTTTGATCGCAGGGTTTATAGACCGCCAAGTATGGTCTGGCCACATTTTTGCAATGCGCCAGGTTCTCCTGAAAAAACGAGCGTCTCAGAAAAATTCGATGTCTATGTCGGGTCGGGCGTATCAGGGCCGTCCTTGGGCAGACGGCAAGAAATGGCACCATTCTCGGAGTCAGCCGTTTCATTGTAGCAGCAGGAAGCAACCTAGGAGCACGACATGCAAAAGATCACCACCTGCCTGTGGTTCGACGGCCGGGCAGAAGAGGCGATGAATTTCTACGTCTCCATCTTCAAGAATTCGAAGGTTACGAGCGTTCTGCGTTGGCCCGAGGGTCACGCCGATGCGGGCAAAGTGCTGATGACCACGTTCGAGCTCGACGGCGTGCCGTTCCAGGCGCTCAATGGCGGACCGCAATTCAAGTTTAACGAGGCGATGTCACAGTCGATCGACTGCAAGACGCAGGAAGAGGTCGATTACTTCTGGGAGAAGCTTATCGAAGGTGGCGGCGAACCTTCGCAATGCAGCTGGCTGAAGGACAAATTCGGTGTGTCTTGGCAGGTCGTGCCGGAGCAGCTGCCGCGCCTGCTTCTGGATCCGGACAGGGCCAAGGCCGGCCGGGTGATGTCGGCAATGATGCAGATGAGCAAGATCGATATCGCTGAGATCGAAGCGGCGGCCAAGGGGTGATCATAAGAGTAGAGTAGTGAGTAGTTGCTAGTGAGTAGTGCGATGGGAGAACGAGGCGTACCTACTCACTACTCACTACTCACTACTCACTACTCACTAGAATCACGCCGCCTTGTCTCGCACCTGATAATCCTTGATCGTGGCGAAGCGGATCGCCTTCCAGCGTTCGGCTTCGTAGTTCAGCGAGAAGGCATGCTGGGCGAGGAAGACCGGGTCGTTGTCGAGGTCGCGGGCGATGTCGCCGCGATGCGCCTCGATGAAGCGAAGCACCTCGCCCTTGTCGTCGGCCGATATCCAGCGGCAGATGGAAAAGCGCGACATCTCGAATTCGACCGGCAGCGTATATTCGAAGTTCAGCCGCTCTTTGAGCACATCGAGCTGGAGGGCGCCGACGACACCGACGATGGCCGGCGAGCCGTCTTCCGGCGAGAACAGCTGGACGACGCCCTCCTCTGCCATCTGGTGCAGCGCTTCCTTGAGCTTTTTCGCCTTCATCGCGTCGCCGAGACGGACGCGACGCAGGATTTCCGGGGCGAAGTTGGGCACGCCGCGAAACAGGATTTCCTCGCCTTCGGTCAACGTGTCGCCGATGCGCAGCGTGCCGTGGTTCGGAATGCCGACGACATCGCCGGCAAACGCCTCGTCGGCGGTGACGCGGGTGCGGGCAAAGAAGAATTGCGGCGCCGAGAGTGACATCGGCTTGCCGGTGCGCACCAGCTTGGCCTTCATGCCGCGCTCGAGCTTGCCCGAGCAGACGCGCACGAACGCGATGCGGTCGCGGTGATTGGGATCCATGTTGGCCTGGATCTTGAAGACGAAGGAAGTCATTTTCTCCTCCGTCGCCTCGATAGTGCGGGTATCGGCCTCCTGCGCGCGCGGCGGCGGGCCAAAGGCGCCAAGCGCCTCGATCAGGTCGCGCACGCCATAATTGCGCAGCGCCGAGCCGAAATAGACCGGCGTCAGATGGCCCTCGCGAAAGGCCTCGATGTCGAGCGGACGGCAGGCTTCTCGCGCGAGCTCGAGTTCCTCGATGAAGGCCTCGCGCTCGTTTTCCGGCAGAAGGCCGGCAACGCGGTTGGAATCGGGACCGTTGACGGGGGTGCGTTCCTTCTCGTCATCGCCCTTGCGCACGGCGTTCAGCGCCAGGTGATAGGTACCGGAGAAGGTCTTGCCACGGCCGATCGGCCAGGTGATGGGCGCTGTGTCCAGCGCCAGCTTCTGCTCGATCTCGTCCAAAATCTCGAACGGATCGCGGCTTTCACGGTCCATCTTGTTGACGAAGATGATGATCGGGATGTCGCGCAGCCGGCAGACCTCGAACAATTTCAGCGTGCGCGGCTCGATGCCCTTGGCGGCGTCGATGACCATGACGGCCGAGTCGACCGCCGACAGCGTGCGATAGGTATCGTCGGCGAAATCCTCGTGGCCCGGCGTGTCGAGCAGGTTGAAGACGTTGTCCTCATATTCGAAGGTCATCACCGAGGTGACGACCGAAATGCCGCGCTCGCGCTCGATCTTCATCCAGTCGGACCGGGTCTGGATACGGTCCTTCTTGGCCTTCACCTCGCCGGCAAGCTGGATGGCGCCGCCGAACAAAAGCAGCTTTTCGGTCAGCGTCGTCTTGCCGGCGTCGGGGTGGGCGATGATCGCGAAAGTGCGGCGGCGCGCCACTTCCTCTGGGATAGTTTCGGGCATTCTCTTGGGATTTCCGTGTGACAGGCCGGGCTTCTAGCAGCGCAGCGCCGGGCTGTCGACCGGTCCGGCGGCGTGAACACCGCCGGTTGCGGGGCTTGCTTCAGGCTGGCTCGTTCAAGCGGCCTGCCTGAACGACCCCGGAAGCCATCCGGCATGGCACTGCCGCGCCGCGAGATGAAAGGCAAGGGCCGTGCCCCAATCCTGGGCGACCAGCACCATGTCCTGGATGCCGAGCGCGTCGGGGAAGGCATCGAGATAGCGCACATGGTCGAAGAAGCGATGATGTCAAGATGCATAATTTTGCGCTGCCAATGTTGGCAACGGGCCGCCGGAATGGCACTGGGATGAACCGTCCTCCAATCACCAGGCAAAGGAGCGACCATGACCGAGGCGAAACAAGTGATCGTCATCGGCGCCGGCATCATCGGCGCTTCCATCGCCTGGCATCTGACCATTGCGGGCGCGCAGGTGACAGTCATTGCCGAAAGCGAACGCGGCGGCGTGGCGACCCCTAACTCGTTTGCCTGGATCAACGCAAGCTGGGGTAACCCGGAGTCGTATTTCCGGCTGCGCACCCGCGCCATGGCTGAGTGGGCTCGCCTAGCGCGGGACCTGCCCGGCCTGCCGCTCAATTGGTGCGGCGGCCTGTGCTGGGATCTGCCGGCGGCCGACATGGAGACCTATGCAGCGGAGCATTCTGAGTGGGGCTACGGAATCGAGCGCGTCGACCGCGGCGAGGTGGCGCTCATCGAACCCAATCTCACCGAGCTTCCCGATTTCGCCCTGCATGTCGCAGAAGAGGGTGTCGCCGAGCCTGTCGCGGCCACCAAGGCACTGCTGGCCGATGCCGAACGGCGCGGCGCGCGAATCCTCTTCAGCACGGTGACGGCGCTTGTCCAAAGCGTCGGCAAGGTCACCGGCGTGGACACATCGCATGGACTGTTTGCCGCCGACGAGGTGGTGATCGCGGCCGGCGTGGGTTCGCCAGACATTGCCGCGACCGCTGGCATCAACCTGCCGATCGAGACACCGCCCGGGTTGATCGTCCACTCGCGGCCTTACAAGAAACTGCTCAACGGGCTGGTGCTGGCCGAGCGCCTGCACATGCGTCAGACCGCCGAGGGTCGAATCATCGCCGGCTCGGATTTCGGCGGCGCCGATCCCGGCATGGACGCCGAAGCCACGGCGCGTGAATTGTTCGCGGCCATGAAGGCCATGCTGCGCGACAGCGACGGGCTGGAGCTGGATTTCCACACCGTTGGCTACCGGCCGACACCGATCGACGGCTTTCCGATCATCGGCCGCGCCAAAGGCAAGGAGGGTGTCTATATCGCGGTCATGCATTCCGGCATCACTCTGGCGCCGGCCATCGGTCTGTTCGCCACGCGCGAAATTCTTGATGGCAAGCGCGACACGCTGCTGGCGCCCTATGGATTGGATCGCTTCGCTCAATAGCCGGGCGGACGGCGAAAGCCGCTGGTCAAGGGCATCATCGCCCTGGCGATGCCGAGCAGCCGCGCCTCCGACCAGCGTTTGCCGACCAATTGCAAGCCGATCATCACGCTGCACGCCATGATTGAGGTCGTCACTCTACGGCGCCCCCTTTGTCCTGCCGGACATCTCCCCCACGGGTGGGGAGATTGGCAGTTTTCGGCGCTTCGCTCTGTCCTGCAACGCTGGGGATTGGCGAAAGCCATTGAGGCATCCGATCTCCCCCCTTGTCGGGGAGATGTCCGGCAGGACAGAGGGGGGCGCTGTCCCGCGACGTTACTCAATGCGGCGAAAGCCTATCCAACCAGCGCCAGTTTTGCCGCGACCGGAGCGAATGGATGTATGTCGATGCCATCCCTGGTCATGGTGACGAAGCTCGATGGCGGAATCGCCTGCCAGTCGCCGCCCTCGCGATCGAAGGGCTCGGAGACGATGCAGCGGCCGGCCCCTTTGCGGAAAATGGACGTGTAAAGCGTCGGAGCCAGGGCATCGGTGGCATAGCGCACCGCATACAATGCCTGTCCGTCGGAGAAGGCGGCGGTCAGTTTCAGCGCCGGCTCGAAACCGGCACGACGCGAGGCTTCCAGCACCCGGCGGGTGGCGCGCGAGACGGCGCCTTGCGGGTCGGCCGAAAGGCCCTCGTCGATCATGAGCAGAAAAAAGAGTTCGGAATCGGTGGTGCCTTCGCGCTGGTCGAAAACGGCGTCGGACAGCGAGTTCTCCAGCGCGCGGCGGATTTTTTCGAAACCGCCGATCTGGCCGTTATGCATGAACGACCAGCGTTCTGAGATGAACGGATGGCAGTTCATGCGGCTGGTGGCGCTGCCGGTCGAGGCCCTGACATGGGCGAGGAACAGGCTGGACTTGATCTGCCGGCACAAGCTTTTCAGATTGGGATCGGACCAGGCCGGCAGGATATCGCGGTAGAGGCCGGGTTCTGGCCTCTCGCCATACCAGGCAAGGCCGAAGCCGTCGCCATTGGTGGGCGACTTCGCTTCCTGGGCGCAATGGCTCTGGGCGATCAGCGAGTGACAGGGCGCCGTGAGGATGTCTTCGAGAAAGACCGCTTCACCGAGATAGGCCGCCCACCGGCACATCGCTTCTGTCTTCCTTTAGGCGCGATCCGGAAGAGCAGCGGGCTCGTTGATCGCGTGCGTGCCTCTGTTGTGCGTCCGCTCGTAGAGCTCGCGAATGATTCGGCTGGCGGTAGTCTCGAAGAGAAATGGCAAGAAAGCGTGAACAAAAGCTGCTCCCGCCGCCATCAGCAGGCGCGAGGAAAACCAGGCGGCGAAGGCCATATGGCTGAAATAGGTTTCGCCGACCTTGGCCGGATGAGAGGTGAAGATCCTTGCGACCGACATGCTGTTTCCCCTTCAGCGCTTTTCGTTTCGATATGAGTATCCTGACACGCCTCACCGGTTCATTGGTCCCAAAATATCCTTGTATTTTGCTATTCCATGGGACAAATATCCCAATATGAGCTTTGACATCGACCAAATTGATCGAAAACTGCTCGCCGAATTGCAACGTGACGGCACGCTGTCGGTCGACCAGCTGTCGGAGCGGGTGGCCTTGTCGCGCAATGCCTGCTGGCGTCGCGTCAAGCGGCTGGAGGAAGATGGCGTCATCACCGGCCGCGTGGCGCTGGTCGATGCCGAGAAGCTCGGGCTGGGCCTTTCGGTGTTCATCCTGATCCGCACATCCAATCACGACCCCGACTGGCTGCAGAAATTCCGGGCGGCGGTGACCGGTCTTTCCGAGATCATCGGGGTCTACCGGATGTCCGGTGATCTCGACTATGTGCTGCGCGCCCGCGTCGCCGACGTGAAAGCCTATGACCGGCTCTACCAGCGGCTCATCGCCAAGGTGGCTTTATCCGATGTCTCCGCCTCCTTCGTCATGGAGGAGATCAAGGAGACGACGGTGGTTCCTATGGAACTCCGCTAGGCCACAGTAATGCCTGAAAGAAAGCCGTTGATAGCGCCGCGGTCGAGTTGACCGAATCGACATTCGCGCCGATAGGATCGATTTTATGCGCGCAGCCCTTCAAACACCTTCCGTCATCGGTCTCACCGTCGGCTTCGTCAGGTTGCCGCATGGCGAGGGACTTCCGCTTCCCGCCTATGAAAGCGCCGGCGCCGCCGGCATGGATTTGCGCGCGGCGGTGCCTGAAGACCGGCCGCTTCTGATCCTGCCGGGCAAGCGCGCCTTGGTAGCGACGGGGCTGATCCTGGAAATTCCCGACGGCATGGAAGGCCAGGTGCGGCCCCGCTCGGGCCTTGCCTTCAAACACGGCCTTACCGTCCTCAATTCACCGGGCACGGTCGACAGCGATTATCGCGGCGAGGTGAAGGTGCTGCTGGTCAATCTCGGCGACGAGGATTTCGCGGTGACGCGCGGGATGCGCATTGCCCAGATCGTTTTCGCCGCGGTGACGCAGGTGGCGGTTGAAGAGCGTTCGCTGGCCGGCGGCACGGCGCGTGGCTCGGGCGGATTCGGATCGACCGGCACCGCCTGATGCCTGGCTGTGTTTCGGCACAGTGAACCGTTTTGCCGGGCAGACTGATCCAACATGATTGAAACACGCCCCCTGCCAAAGCTCGTCATCTTCGACTGCGACGGGATCCTGGTCGATACCGAGAACCTCGCCAACCGGCGCCTGGCCGAATGGCTGAGCGACGCCGGTTTTCCAACGACCTTCGAATATTGCCGCAAGAACTTCTCCGGCCGCAGCATGGTCTCGGTGCAGAAGGAGATCGAAGAGACGACCAGCGTCAGGCTCGGCGCCGATTTCGTCGAGCGCTGGAATGCCGGCCTGCCGGATCTGTTCGCTCACGGTGTCGAGGCGATCCCTCATGTCCGGGAGTTCATCGAGGCGGTCCGCGCGGCCGGCATCGCTTATTGCGTCGCCACCTCGGCCAGGATCTCCAAGATGCACATAACGCTTGGCCAGACCGGTCTGTTGCCGCTGTTCGAACATGCCATGTTCAGCGCCACGATGGTGTCGCGCGGCAAGCCGTTCCCCGACCTGTTCCTGCATGCGGCCAAAACGATGGGCTTCCCGCCCGCCGACTGCATCGTCATCGAGGACAGCGTCGCCGGCACGCAGGCCGGCATCGCCGCCGGCATGCGCGTGTTCTCCTATCATGGCGACCCCTATTCGGACCGCGATGGCTTGATCCAGGCCGGCGGCATCCTGTTCGACGACATGCGCGAGCTCGCCGGGCTGGTGCCGATCCACTGATCCGCTGCACTGGACGCCACGAAGCGCTGTGCTACCTTCCGCGCGCCCGACAATGGGGCGCCGCCATGCCAACGTACCTGCTTCGCTTCATCCTCACCTGGGGTGCTGCTGCGGCTTTGGGGATGGCGGCCTCTGCACAAGCCGTCAGCTTCCCTGACCTCGGCAGCGCGCTGCCCGTCACAAGGATGCCACCTCCGTGCCTGTCGAGATGCGCCACATCGACGCTTTCGAGAAATTGGCAGCAGAGAACGAGAAACGCTTCTGAACCAACCGCATTCGTTTGCCCGGCAGCAAACAGCGCGGTAGCATCCGCCCCAATACTCGTTATGGGGGAGCATTCATGGACAAGGGCAAGATTTTTCGCGACCTGCATGCCTCGACCTTCGTCATGCCCAATCCCTGGGATCCGGGCACGACGAAGCTGCTCGGATCCTTCGGCTTCAAGGCACTGGCCACCACCAGCGCCGGCTTTGCCTTTTCGCGCGGCCTGCCGGATGGGGCCGTGACCTTCGACCAGATGATCCATCATTGCCGCGAGGTGACGGGCGCGACCGACCTGCCGGTCTCGGCCGATCTCGAGAAGGGCAAGGGGGACAGCGCCGAGCAGGCCGCCGAAACCATTTTCGCGGCGGAAGCGGCCGGGCTTGCCGGCTGCTCGATCGAGGATCACACCGGCGATCCTGAAAAGCCCATCTACGAGTTTTCGCACGCGGTGGAGCGCGTCGCCGCAGCGGTGGAGGCGGCGCGGGCGCTGAAGCGCGACTTTGTCTTCACGGCGCGGGCCGAGAATTTCCTCTGGGGCAAGTCGGACCTCGACGACACGATCAAGCGGCTGCAGGCGTTCGAAAAAGCCGGCGCCGACGTGCTCTATGCACCTGGTATCGGCGATGTCGAGATGGTGCGGACCTTGTGCTCTGCGGTCGGCAAGCCGGTCAATGTCATGGCGAGGCCCGGCTTCACCATCGCCGACCTCGCCATGGCCGGTGCCAAGCGGATTTCGCTTGGGCCATGGCTGACCAATTTCGCCTACGGCATGCTGGAGACGGCGGCGCGCGAGATCCAGCAGGACGGCACGTTCGGCTTCACCCGCGCCGCCATGCCGTTCGGCAAGCTGCAGGCGCTGTTCGGCAAATCCCAGGGCTAGGATGGGTTCGGCCGCATGAACCTTACCGTTGTCGACATGCATACGGGTGGCGAGCCGCTACGGATCGTCACGGGCGGTTATCCCGCTATCCCCAAGGGCACCATTCTTGAGAAGCGCGCCTATGTGCGGGACCATCTCGACCATTTGCGCAAGTTGCTGATCTTCGAGCCGCGCGGCCACTATGACATGTATGGCGCTTTGCTGGTCGAGCCCGATTTGCCCGGCGCCGACCTCGCGGTGCTGTTCATGCACAATGAGGGCTATTCGACCATGTGCGGCCACGCCATCGTCGCGCTCGGCCGCTACGCCGTCGATCAGGGGCTGGTGGCGAAGCAGGAGCCGTTCACCACCGTGAACATCGAGGCGCCGTGCGGCCTGGTCGTCGCCTCGGTCGCGGTCAGCGATGGCAAGGCCGGCGCGGTGTCGTTCGAGAGCGTGCCGGCGTTCCTGTTCGCCGGCGATCGACAGATCGAGCTGACAGGCTATGGCAAGATCGGTTTCGACATCGCCTATGGCGGCGCCTTTTACGCGCTGGCCGACTGTCATCAATTCGGGCTGGAGTTCGGCCACGACCGCCTGCGCGATTTCGTCGACGCGGCAACCGCGCTGACGAACCCGCTGAAGGCCAAGTTTCCGCTGTCGCATCCCGATCATGATGACCTCGCCTTCCTCTATGGCACCATCCTGACGGATGGAAAGGACGCCTTTTCCGGAGAGGCCACCAGGAATGTCTGTGTCTTCGCCGAGGCGGAGGTCGACCGCTCGCCGACCGGTTCCGGCGTCACCGCCCGGCTGGCGGCCATGTATGCCAAGGGCGAGATCGCCGTCGGGCAGACGCGAACGTTCGAGAGCATCGTCGGCTCCCGCTTTTCCGGGGCGGTGGCGCGAACAGCGCAGGCCGGCCCGCATGAAGCGATCGTCGCCCGCGTCGGCGGCCGTGCCTATTATTCCGGACGAGCCGAATTCATTGTCGAGCCGGACGACGAGTTGGGGCGGGGATTTCTACTACGCTGAAGAGATCTAGCGCCGCGACGCGCGTGCGACTTCCCGTGCCGAGATCGCCTTGTGCAGATGCACCATCATGGCGGCGGCGAAGAGCGGCGTCAGCAGGTTGAGCAGCGGCACGGCGAGGAAGGCCGCGACAACCAGCCCGGAGAGAAACACCGTGCCGGCATACTGCCTGCGCAGGGCCCGGGCCTCTTCTTCCCCGCGAAAGCGCATGGCGGCGAATTCGAAGAATTCGCGTCCGAGCAGGTAGCCGTTGACGATGAAAAAGGCGGCGATGTTGATGCCCGGCACCAGCAGGAGCATCAGCGCCACGACGTTGCCCAGGATGACGACGCCGAAGAATTTTATCGCCAGCACCAGCGAGCGCAATACCGGCATGGCGCGTCCGGCCGGGTCGCCGGGATAATCGGTGCGCTCGACCACTTCGGCGACATCGTCGAGGAACAGGCCGGCGATCACCGCCGTGACCGGTGCGATCAGAAGCGCCATGCCGAACGCCAGCGCGATGCCCGCGACGATGCCGCCCAACCAGCCGGCCCAGGACGGCATGCCGGGCAACAATGTTTGCAGCCACGGCAGGGCAAGCCATTCGACAAGGCTGGTCAAGCCGAACCACAGGGCGACCAACGCCAGCAGGGTCAGGCCGAGCGTCTTGATGAACACGGCGCGAAACGGAGGCGAGAGCAGCTCAAGGGCCGCGGTGCGGGCAGCGTCGAAAATCACCGTGCTTCACCCCCAGGTCAGCGGACACAGCCACAAGGCAGGACGCCTCCGAGATAGGCGGTGCGGCCCGCGAGCACAAGCGCGGGCCGTTGCTTGCCTTCGTATGTTCCCCAGATCTGCCTATCGGGCTAAGCCCGGCTTACGAACCGGTATGGTCATGGCCGCCACGCCGGCGACGACAAACCCCATGCCGAGCCAGGCCGTGGGCCCCAGGCTTTCGCCGAGGAAGACGGCGCCGATGCCGACGCCGATCGGCACCCGCAGATAGGCCTGAGACGTGGTGCCGACCGAACCCAGCGTGTGGATCAGGCGGAAATAGATGACGAAAGCCAGTGCCGTCGAAAACACGGACAGGCCGAGCAGGGCAAGGATGGAAGCCGTCGAAGGCGCCAGCGTCCATGGCTGGTCGACCGCCAGGCTGAGCGGTACCAGCATGACAGCGCCGCACAGCATCGAACCGGCGGCGGGAAGCATCGGATCGAGGCCCTTGAAGCCTCGGCCGAAAATGGCGGCGCCCGCATAGCACACGGTTGCCGCGACGATGGCGATCTGTGCCCAGAGCTGGTGGCCGATGCCGCCAAGCGCCTGCGTGCCGACGATGAGGCAGATGCCGGCGATGCCGGCGCCAACGCCGACCAGCTTGCGCACGGTCACCGGCTCATGACGGGTGATGAGCGCCGTCAGCAGGAAGGTGAAGATCGGCGAGGTGGCGTTGAGGATGGTGGCAAGGCCGGCGTCGACCGAACGCTCGGCCGCGGCGATCAGCGTGAACGGGACGACGCTGTTGAGGCAGGCCTGGAAGGCGAAGCGGCGCCAGCTTGCCGCATCGCCCGGCATGGCAAGCCCGCGCCAGCGGATGATGGCGAACAGGATGGCGCCGGCGATCAGGGTGCGGGCCGCGATGAAGGTGATGGGCGGGATGGTCTCTACGCCGATCTTGATGAAGGTGTAGGAGGCTCCCCAAAGCACCGCCAGCACGCCGAGCAATGCCAGGTCGATGGTCGTGTTGTTTTTGGCAGGCATGGGCTCGCGCCTTCGGACCGTGATCGAACAGGCGCAGATGTAGGCGACATCGCGACGAAATGTTTCGGCCACGGTCGAATTGTCGTAGCGCCTGGCTGGCGCGGCAAGGACAGAAAATCGGTTGCCAGTTTTCAGGGTCATGCTGTAGACCCGCGCGGGCATGGCAAGAAGCCGGCCCGGGTTTTGGCGGAGACATTGATGCCGGATTATGACGTGCTTTGCATCGGCAATGCGATTGTCGACATCATCGCCCAGTGCGAGGAGGAATTCCTCGAGACCAACGGCATCATCAAGGGCGCGATGAATCTCATCGACACGCAGCGCGCCGAATTGCTCTACAGCCGCATGGGCCCGGCGATCGAGGCCTCCGGCGGCAGCGCCGGCAACACGGCGGCCGGTGTTGCCTCGTTTGGCGGACGCGCCGCCTTCTTCGGCAAGGTCTCCAGCGATGCGCTGGGCGAAATCTACGCGCACGACATCCACGCGCAGGGTGTCGCCTTCGACACCAAGCCGCTCCAGGGCGAGCCGCCGACGGCGCGTTCGATGATCTTCGTCACGCCCGATGGCGAGCGCTCGATGAACACCTATCTCGGCGCCTGCGTCGAACTCGGCCCGGAAGATGTCGAAGCCGACAAGGCGTCCGGCGCCAAGGTAACCTATTTCGAGGGTTATCTGTGGGACCCGCCGCGCGCCAAGGAAGCGATCCGGCAGACGGCGAAACTGGCGCACGCGGCCGGTCGCGAAGTTTCGATGACCTTGTCGGATTCGTTCTGCGTCGACCGTTACCGCGACGAGTTCCTAGACCTGATGCGTTCGGGCACGGTCGATATCGTTTTTGCCAACAGCCACGAGATCAAGTCGCTTTATCAGACGTCGTCGTTCGACGAAGCGCTGGCGCGGATCCGCAAGGATTGCAAGATCGCGGCGGTTACCCGCTCCGAAAAGGGCTCGGTTATCGTGCGTGGCGACGAGACCGTGGTCATCCAGGCGACCGCCATCAAGGAACTGGTCGACACGACGGGCGCCGGCGATCTCTACGCCGCCGGTTTC
Organism: Mesorhizobium australicum WSM2073; assembly: GCF_000230995.2. Lineage (NCBI taxonomy): Bacteria > Pseudomonadati > Pseudomonadota > Alphaproteobacteria > Hyphomicrobiales > Phyllobacteriaceae > Mesorhizobium > Mesorhizobium australicum. Next base: position 192,414 of record NC_019973.1, read on the forward strand.
CTGCATGGCTACACACAGGGACGCGACCTCCAGACTTGCGGCGATCTTGGCTCACTGGCGGCCGGATTGGTGATCCAGCAGATCGGCCCTAGGCCAAGGCAGAACCTGCGCAAAGAGGCCGAGCAGGCGGGGTTGCTGTAACAACGCCTTTCTCTTCGCCCGCTGTTGGGGAAAGGGGGCAAGCCCGGACAGCTTCTCATCGTCGCGCAGTTGTCACATACCGCTCCTACACGCAAATGCGAGCGTGCCGTAACTGACATTTCGACATGCTAATCGGGGTGTGAAGCAATGCAGGACAGCAACCTGTCGGGTCGCTGCATTCGTTGCCGTCGCACTTTCCACTTTCCGCCGTAACCGTTCAACAACTGGCCGCGGTCGAGGGAGGAGAGCGCGCGGCCCAGAAAACAGATGCATGACAAGATTTCAGACCAAGACGACATTTCAGACCAAGACAACCGGCATCACGCAGGACGATTTCGCCGACATGGTGGCGGAAAGGGTCGAGCGTGCGCTTGCCCATTATGACGAAGCCATCAACGGCCCCACAATGGTCTCGGTCGGCAAGATCGCCGGCTCGATAGCGTCCGCCGTCACCTTGCTGTCGCCCAAGCACCAGCGCGCCATCGACGCCATCCATGCCGACCTTCCGGGCCTGGCCCAGAAATTCGTGCGGGCGCTGGCGGCGGAAGCCGCCCGCCGCGGCGAAGCCGGCACCGCTGGCGCGGACAACCTGTCCTCGGCCCTTTTGGCCGACGCCGAAACCCCGCTCCCGCTCCCCCAGTCCGACGACCTCGAATCGATGCTGATCGAGGACTGGGCCGGACGCGTCGCCGGCTCGACCTATCTGGAAGAGAACCTGCGCATCGCCCGCTCCACCTTGCACCGCTGGCAGAGGCGCGGCGACGTCATCGCTCTGCGCAAGGGTGGCCGCAAGCACGTCTTCCCGCTGGCGCAGTTCGTCGATGGCAGGCCGGTCGCGGGCATAAGCGACGTGCTGGAGCTGATCGGCAATCCGAGACTCGCATGGCTGTGGCTGACCCGTCCAGCGGCGCACCTTGATGGGCGTATTCCCATCGACCTGCTGCGGCGGGACCAGGCGGAGGAAGTCGTGGAGGCGGCGCGGGCGTTCGCGCCGGGGTGAAGTCGGCGCGCTGTCAGCCCTTTCGTTCCGCGAGCAGGCCGAGATAGTGCTGCAGCACCGCCGCCCCGGCAAGCGACGTGACATCGGCGTGGTCATAGGCGGGCGCCACCTCCACAACGTCGGCGCCGACAATGAGTGCCCGTGCCGGGAGATAGGCCGGATCGAGGCAATCGATGTCGAAGGTCAGACGCGAGCCCGATCTTCCACGACCCGGCGCTTGCCGTCCGTGAGGCCGTGAATGGCGGCGGCGTGGCGCTGGCCGACAACATCATGGTCGAGGACCTGCTGGCCAGCGGCCAGCTGGTCGCGCCCTTCACGATCCGCCACGCAATTCCACAGAGCTACTGCCTGCGGCAGAAGCCGGGCAACCGCAATTCAACCAGCGTCAGGCTGTTCCGGGATTGGCTGCTGTCGGAGATCGCCAGCCACAAGCAGGTGATGCGGCTGGCACGAGGCGTCCAACACGGGGGAAGCCCCTCAAGCCCCCGCCGTGTACGCCGCGATGGCCGCCATGTTGACGATATCGCTGTCCTTGGCGTTCAGCGAAACGATCTGCACCGGCTTGTTCAGCCCGACCAGCAGCGGGCCGATCACAGTCGAGCCGCCGAGTTCCTGCAGCATCTTGGTCGAGATGGAGGCCGAGTGGAAAGCCGGCATGATCAGGACGTTGGCCGGACCGGTCAGCCTTATGAACGGGTATTGCGCCATGGCGCGGGCGTTGAGCGCGACGTCGGCGGCCATCTCGCCATCGTATTCGAAATCGACGCGGCGTTTGTCGAGGATGCGCACGGCTTCCTGGACGCGCTCGGAACGTTCGCCCTGCGGATGGCCGAAAGTGGAATAGGCAAGCATGGCGAGCCTTGGCTCGTAGCCCATGCGGCGGGCGAAGCCCGCCGCTTCCTCGGCGATGTCGGCGATCTGCTCGGCGTTGGGCATGTCGTGCACGGCGGTGTCGGCGACCAGCACGGTCTTGCCGCGCGCGAGCACGATCGAGACGCCGATGACGCGGTGGCCGGGCTTGGCATCGATGACGCGCCTGATGTCGTCGAGCGCGGTCGAATAGTTGCGGGTCACGCCGGTGACGATGCCGTCGGCATCACCCAGCGCCACCATGCAGGCGGCGAAATGGTTGCGGTCGTTGTTGATCAGCCGCTGGCAGTCGCGGAACAGGAAGCCTTTGCGCTGCATGCGCTCGTAGAGATAGTCGGTGTAGATCGAATTGCGGCGCGACAGGCGCGCATTGATGATCTCGATGCCTTGCTTGTTCAGGTCGATGCCAGCGTGCCTGGCGTTCTCCTTGATGACGTCGTCGCGACCGAGCAGGATGGCGGTGCCGAGCCGCTGATTCACGTAGGAGACGGCGGCGCGCATCACCTGCTCCTCCTCGCCCTCGGCGAAGACGATGCGCTTGGGCTGGCGGCGCACGCGGTCGTAGATGCGCTGCAGCGTCGAGGCGATCGGGTCGCGGCGGGCGGAAAGCTCCTGCGCGTAACGGTCGAGATCGAGGATCGGCTTGCGGGCGACGCCAGAATCCATTGCAGCCTTGGCCACGGCGATCGGGATGGCCGAGATCAGGCGTGGGTCGAACGGCACCGGGATGATGTAGTTGGGGCCGAATTTCGGCCGGTTGCCCTGATAGGCCGCGGCGACGTCGTCGGGCACGTCCTGGCGCGCCAGTTCGGCCAGCGCGCGGGCGGCGGCGATCTTCATGTCGTCATTGATGGTGGTGGCCCTGACATCCAGCGCGCCGCGGAAGATGTAGGGAAAGCCGAGCACGTTGTTGACCTGGTTGGCGTAATCCGACCGCCCGGTGGCCATGATGGCGTCGGTGCGGATCTCGGCCACTTCCTCCGGGGTGATCTCGGGATCGGGGTTAGCCATGGCGAAGATGATCGGGTTCTTGGCCATCGACTGCACCATGGCGGTGGTCAGCGCCCCCTTGGCCGAAAGGCCGAGGAAGACGTCGGCGCCGTCCAGCGCTTCGGCCAGGGAACGCGCTTCCGTCTTGACCGCATGCGCCGATTTCCACTGGTTCATGCCCTCGGTGCGGCCCTGGAAGACAACCCCCTTGGTGTCGCACAGGATGATGTTTTCTGGCGAAAAACCCATCGCCTTCATCAGCTCGATACAGGCGATGCCGGCCGCGCCCGCACCGTTACAGACCAGCTTCGTGGTCTTCATGTCGCGGCCGGTTATTTCCAGCGCGTTGATCAGACCGGCGGCCGAGATGATGGCGGTGCCGTGCTGGTCGTCATGGAAGACCGGAATGTCCATCAGTTCGCGCAGGCGCTGTTCGATGATGAAGCACTCCGGCGCCTTGATGTCCTCCAGGTTGATGCCGCCGAAGGACGGACCGAGGAAGCGCACGCAGTTGATGAACTCGTCGGCATCCTCGGTGTCGACCTCGAGGTCGATGGAATCGACATCGGCGAAGCGCTTGAACAGCACCGCCTTGCCTTCCATCACCGGCTTGGAGGCCAGCGCGCCGAGATTGCCGAGGCCAAGAATGGCGGTGCCGTTTGAGATGACGGCGACCATGTTGCCGCGCGTCGTGTAATCGAAGGCCCTGGATGGGTCCTCAGCGATGGCGCGCACGGGCACTGCCACGCCTGGCGAATAGGCGAGGCTGAGATCGCGCTGCGTCGTCATCGGCTTGGTGGCGACGATCTCCAGCTTGCCGGGCCGGCCCATGGCGTGGAATTCGAGCGCTTCCTGCGCGCTGACGGACGGACCGTTGTTCTCGGTTTTCCTGGCCATGGTGCTTTTGATTTCCTCGCCGGTGCGGCACCTCCTTGAAGCGGGTACCTGTGTGCTTGCGAATTAAGACCACGGGCCGCCGCGTGTAAACCACGAAGCTGGGCAAGGCTGCTTCAAAGCGGATACGGCCGGTCAGAAGCCTTTCCGCGCCGTTCCCAATGTCGTGATTTCATCCGCATGCTGGCGGGCCGTTGCCCAGCGCCGCAGCGTCCTGGTTCCGGGAAACGGCCATTGCGTCAGCGGCGGTTGGCTGCTTCCCATCCTCTTCAACAGGTCGGACAGGAACACTGTGAGTTCCTCCCGTTGAGCCCGCACCTTGGCCAGCGTGCGGTTGCGAATCTCATCGTGGGGAATGGCGCGGTCGCGCAACGTCTCGACCGCGCGCCGGATCGCCGCCGGATCGGGCTCGGCGATGATGCAATAGTCCGGATCGAAAAAGACGTCCCGGCCGCCAAGACTGGGCGTGCTCACCACCGGCAACCCCGCCATCAGATATTCCATGCTGGAGCACATCGCCCCTTCCGCCGCCGACAGACAGAGCCCAACCGCGGCCTGGTTGTAGACGCGGTTGACCTCCTGCGGCGCCAGCCAGCCAGTCAGGCCATTGACGATCGGGTTGGCGATACGATGCAGCGGCGATTGCGCCTGCAAGCGACGGATGAAGGCACGGTCGCCGGCCCGCGGCAGCTCGCCGATCGAAAAGGTAATGTGGGCGAGCCTTTCGATATCGAAGGCGAGGTGGTGGCGCTTGGTGTGCGAAATGCGGCCGTTATAGACCGCATCAAACTCGACAGAAATGTCCGGCAGTGGTCGAAATATGTCCTCGCTGACCATCAGATTGTGGTTGGAGAAGATCGCGGTTCCTCCGGCAGCAGTGACCAGACGACGCTCCTCTTGCGTGTTGCAAAGAAAGATCAGTTCGTGAAGCGAGAAGCTCTCACGGTACCAGGCGAGATCCCTGCCAAGCTTCGCGACGACATGGGGCCGCTCAAGCGTCCAACTCGGCATCAGCAGGAACACGGCGCGGCGCGAGGCCAGGCGACGGCCGATTGCCACCACTGAGTTGAGGGGGCGCTCGCCGCCGATCGGCGTGTAGATCAGCAGCGGATCGTGGCTGAGCACGTAAGCTGCAAGCCGAATGCCGCTATCCAGGTGGGACAACGGACCGCTGAGCGGCAGCGCGAAAGGAAGGCGCTTGGCTGCTACAAACTTAAGCCTGCCCAACCGTTGGCTGGCGTGCCGAGCTGTCATGAGCCAGAAGCGCTCGAGCGCCGAGTCGATCGGTCCCACCATCTCCTCGAACGTTTCGTGCCCGTCTTTGTCCATGACGTCCCCGCCATTATTGCCCAAGATGACAGATATTCGCGATCGCCGCGTCGGGCAATGCAGCTGAACAGCCGTTCCATGAAGACAGCTCGCGGTCTTCCCCTGCTTTTCGATGGCCTGGCATTAAACCCCGCCATCACATCTGCTAGCGTGCCGCGCCATGAACATGCACAGCCCGAACGAGCCCGACGCCGCCCCCGAGGCGATGACGCCGCCGCAGCCCGGCGTTGCCGCCGTCACGCCGATGATGGAGCAGTTCATCGAGATCAAGGCGGCCAACCCGGATTCGTTGCTGTTCTACCGCATGGGCGATTTCTACGAGCTGTTCTTCGACGATGCCGAGAAGGCGAGCCGGGCGCTGGGCATCGTGCTCACCAAACGCGGCAAGCATCAGGGCCACGACATTCCAATGTGCGGCGTGCCGGTGCATGCGGCCGACGACTATTTGCAGAAGCTGATCGGCCAGGGCTTCCGCGTTGCCGTCTGCGAGCAGATCGAGGATCCGGCCGAGGCCAAGAAGCGCGGCTCCAAATCGGTCGTGCGCCGCGACGTGGTGCGGCTGGTGACGCCGGGAACCATCACCGAGGACAAACTGCTGGCGCCGTCGGAATCGAGTTATCTGATGGCGTTGGGTCGGGTGAAGGGCGGCAGCGAGCACAGCTTTGCAATTGCCTGGATCGACATCTCGACTGGTGCTTTCCGCGTCGCCGAGACCACCGCCGACCGGCTGCTGGCCGACATCTTCCGTGTCGATCCGCGCGAACTCATCGTCGCCGAGCCGGTGTTTCATGATCCCGACCTGAAGCCGGTGTTCGACGTGCTCGGCCGTGTCGCCAGCCCACAGCCCCCGAGCCTGTTCGATTCGGCCTCGGCCACGGGGCGGATCGCGCGTTTTTTCGAGGTGGCGACACCGGACAGTTTCGGCACGTTTTCGCGCGCCGAATTGTCGGCGATCTCAGGCGCCATCGCCTATGTCGAGAAAACGCAAAAGGCCGAGCGGCCGCCGCTGTCGCGGCCCGAGCGCGAGGAGCAGGGCTCGACCCTGTTCATCGATCCGGCGACGCGCGGCAATCTCGAACTGTTGCGTACGTTGTCCGGCAGCCGCGAGGGTTCGCTGTTCAAGGCAATCGACCGCACGGTGACCGGTGGCGGCGCGAGGTTGCTCGCCGACCGGCTGATGGCGCCGCTGACCGACCCGGCGGCCATCGGCGCGCGGCTGGACTCCGTCTCGTTCTTCCGCTCCGAGGTCAGGCTTTGCCAGGCGGTGCGGATGAGCCTGAAGAGCGTCGCCGACATGCCTCGCGCCCTGTCCAGGCTGGCGCTCAACCGGGGCGGGCCACGCGATCTCGGCGCGCTCCGCGCTGGTTTCGAGGCGGCCGGTGCCATCGCCGAAACCTTTGCCGCGATCGCCCTGCCCCAGGAGTTGGCCGGCGCGATGGCCGCGATCAAGGCGCTGCCCAAGGCGCTTGCCCAGCATCTCACCCAGGCGCTCGGCGAGGAACTGCCGCTGCTCAAACGCGACGGCGGCTTCGTTCGCGGCGGCTACCACCCGGACCTCGACGAGATGCGGGCGTTGCGCGACGAGTCGCGAAAAGTGATTGCCGGACTGGAGCGCTCGCTGATCGAGGAAACCGGCATCCGCTCCCTGAAGATCCGGCACAACAATGTGCTGGGTTACTACATCGAGGTGACGGCCAATCATCACGCCGTCATGACTGGCAGCGATGGCGCCAAGGCGCGCTTTATTCACCGCCAGACCATGGCCAACGCCATGCGTTTCACCACGACCGAACTCGCCGAGCTCGAGACCAAGATCGCCAATGCCGCCGACCGGGCACTGAGCATCGAACTGGCCGCCTTCGATGCGCTGACGGCGGAAGCGGTCGACGCGGCCGAGGCGATCCGCGCCGGCGCCGACGCGCTCGCCGTGCTCGACGTGTCGGCAGCGCTTGCGCTTCTGTCGGAAAGCGAGGCCTGGTGCCGGCCGGTGGTGGATTCCAGCCTTGCCTTCGAGATTTCAGGCGGGCGGCATCCGGTGGTCGAACAGGCGCTGCGCCGTTCGGGCGAAGGCCCATTCGTCGCCAACGATTGCGACCTCTCGCCGGAGGGCAATGCCAAGAACGGCGCGATCTGGCTGCTGACCGGCCCCAACATGGGTGGCAAGTCGACGTTCCTGCGGCAGAACGCGCTGATCGCCATCCTGGCCCAGACCGGCTCCTTCGTGCCGGCGACATCGGCCCATATCGGCGTCGTCGACCGGCTGTTCTCACGCGTCGGCGCGTCGGACGACCTGGCGCGCGGCCGCTCGACCTTCATGGTCGAGATGGTGGAGACGGCGGCGATCCTCAACCAGGCCGGCGAACGGGCGCTGGTGATCCTCGACGAGATCGGCCGCGGCACCGCCACCTTCGACGGGCTGTCGATTGCCTGGGCGGCGGTGGAGTATCTGCACGAGAAGAACCGCTGCCGGGCGATCTTCGCCACCCACTTCCACGAAATGACGTCGCTCGCCGGCAAGCTGGCGCGGCTTTCCAACGTCACCATGCGGGTCAAGGAGTGGGAAGGCGACGTCGTTTTCCTGCACGAGGTCGGCAAGGGTGCCGCCGACCGCTCCTACGGCGTCCAGGTAGCCCGCCTTGCCGGCTTGCCGGAAGCGGTGGTGGGCCGCGCGAAGGAAGTTCTGCATCAGCTTGAGGAAGGCGAGGTTTCCGGCAAGGCCAACCGGCTGGTCGATGACCTGCCGCTGTTTTCGGTGGCGATGAAACGGGAAGCGCCAAAGCCGGTGAAGAGCGACGCGCTGGGCGCGGCACTCGGTGAGATCAATCCCGACGAGATGACCCCCAAGGAAGCGCTGGAGGCGCTTTACCGGCTGAAGGGGCTGGCGGGGAAATAGTCAGATCATTTCCAGTCCGCGCTTGCGCGTCGGTGGGGGGAATGCACGGTCGAGATCGGCGAGGTCATCGGCGGTAAGCTTTATGTCCAGCGCGGCAAAATTCTGGCGGACGTGCTCCTGGCTGCCGGCCTTGGGAATGGCGATAACGCCGTCCTGATGCATCACCCAGGCCAAGGCGATTTGCGCAGGGGTCGCATTGTGACGGGCGGCGATGGCGTCAAGCCTGCTGTTGCGCGCCAAAGCACCCTGCTCCACCGGCGAATAGGCCATCAGCGGAATGCCGCGCTGGCGGCTCCATGGTGCAAGGTCGAATTCGGGGCCGCGCCGGATCAGATTGTAGAGCACCTGATTGGTCTGGACATTGCCGCCCGAGCGCAAACCGGTGAGCTCTTCCATTTCATCGGTATCGAAATTGCTGACGCCCCAGTGGCGGATCTTGCCGGCCTTCTTCAGAGCCTCGAAAGCGTCGACGGTCTCGGCCAAAGGCACGCTGCCCGGCCAGTGCAGGAGATAAAGATCGATGCGGTCGGTGCGCAAGCGCTTCAGGCTTTTCTCGCAAGCCGCCGGCACGCCGGTGCGCGAAGCATTGGACGGCAGCACCTTGGAGACGAGAAAGAGTTCTTCGCGCCGGCCGGCGACGGCTTCGGCCACCACCTCCTCGGCGCCGCCGCTGGCATACATTTCGGCGGTGTCGATCAGCGTCATGCCGAGGTCCAGCCCAAGCTTCAAGGCATTGACCTCCCCGGCTCGACGGCGGGCATCCTCGCCCATTTTCCAGGTGCCCTGTCCCAGCACCTGGACGGCTTCGCCCGAAGGCAGCTTGGTGGTTCTTGTCGTCGTGGGCATGGGGGCTCCTGGGTAAGCGATCGAGGCGCATGGCATCACAAGCATACGGAGAAATCCAGGATGGAGCTCGGGTTCTCCGGTCGCCGCCGTTGATGCCTTACTTCACCGGATGGGCGGCGAGCCAGTCCTGCATCTGCTTGATTTCGGCTTCCTGCGCGGCGATGACGCGTTCGGCGAGTTTGCGGATTTCCGGATCCTTGCCGTTGGCCAGTTCGACCTTGGCCATGTCGATCGCCCCCTGATGATGCGGGATCATGCCGCGGACAAAATCGACATCGGCGTTGCCGGTATATTGGTAGGCCATCATGTCGGTATGCATCTTGTCCATCGCCGCCTTGTAGCCCGCCGTGGAAGGGCTTTCCGCCCCCATGGCCATGGCACCCATGTCGTGCTTCATCTCCTCGCTCTGCGCCGGCACGCTTTCGAGGAAGACGGCAAGCAGCATTCCGGCGCCCATCAGCAGCAGCACGAGTTTTTTAGCCAAGGTCATTCATGGTCTCCTGTCGGTTGGATTTCGTATCTGGGGGTTAATCTCACAGTTTCAACGTTCTCAGGCGCAATGCGTTTGCGATCACCGAGACCGAGGACAGGCTCATCGCCGCCGCCGCCAGCATCGGCGACAGTAGCGTGCCGGTGAGCGGATAAAGCACGCCGGCCGCGACCGGCACACCAAGCACATTGTAGAGGAAGGCGAAGAACAGGTTCTGCCGGATATTACCGATGGTCGCCTGGGCCAGCGTTCGGGCGCGGACGATGCCGTTGAGGTCGCCCTTGACCAAGGTGATGCCGGCGCTTTCGACCGCGACATCGGCGCCCGTTCCCATGGCGATGCCGACATCGGCGGCGGCAAGCGCGGGCGCATCGTTGACGCCATCGCCGGCCATGGCGACGGCGGCACCCTTGCCGCGCAGTTCCTCGACCAGCGCTGCCTTCTGTTCCGGCAACAGACCTGCCCGAACCTCGTCTATGCCGAGATGTCCAGCGATCGCCCTGGCCGTGCGCTCATTGTCGCCGGTCGCCATGATGATCCGCAGCCCGCTGCCATGCAGTGCCTTGATCGCCTCGGCCGTGGTCGCCTTGACCGGATCGGCGACGGCGACGATGCCGGCCAGCTTGCCGTCGACAGCGACGAACATCACCGTCTTGCCATCGCCCTGCAAGGCTTCCACGCTGGCCAGGACCCCGGAAACGTCGATGGCGAGATCGGCCATCATCGCGGCATTGCCGAGCGCGACCTTCTTGTCCGACACCGTGCCGGAAACGCCTTTGCCGGTAACCGCCTCGAAGCTGCCGGCCTCGGCGATCTTCACGCCGCGCTGGCCGGCTCCGTCGACGATGGCCTCGGCCAGCGGATGCTCCGACCCTTTTTCCAGGGTCGCGGCGCATCTCAGCAATTCGTCCTCGGAAAAGCCGCTGGCAGCAACGACATCGGTCAATTTCGGCCGGCCCTCGGTCAGCGTGCCGGTCTTGTCGACGATCAGCGTGTCGACGGAGGCGAAGCGCTCGAGCGCGGCGGCTTCCTTGATCAGCACACCGGCATGCGCGCCGCGCCCGGTGGCGGTCATGATGGACATCGGTGTGGCGAGACCCAGCGCACAGGGACAGGCGATGATCAGCACCGAAACCGCCGAGACGATGGCGAAGATCAGGGTGGGCTCGGGGCCGAAGATCGCCCAGGCGACGAATGCGGCGATCGCGACCAGGACGACGGTCGGGACAAAGTAGAAGGAAACGCGGTCGGCCAGGCCTTGGATCGGGGCGCGCGAGCGCTGTGCCTTGGCGACGAGTTCGACGATGCGCGACAGCGTCGTCTCGGCGCCGATCCGTTCGGCGCGCATGATCAGCGAGCCGTTCTTATTGAGCGTGCCGCCGGTCAAGGCGTTGCCTTCGGCCTTCTCGACCGGCAAGGGCTCGCCCGTGATCATCGATTCGTCGATGGAGGAGCGGCCTTCGAGCACCGTGCCGTCGACCGGGACGGCATCGCCGGGACGGATGCGCAGGCGATCGCCGGTCTTGACCTCGTCCAGCCCGACATCGATCTCGGCGCCGTCCTCGGCGACCCGCCGCGCGGTCTTCGGCGCGAGGTCGAGCAAAGCTCGGATCGCCGATCCGGTCTTCTCGCGGGCGCGCAGTTCCAGCACCTGGCCGAGGAAGACCAGCGCGACGATGACGGCGGCCGCCTCGAAATAGACCGGCACCGCACCGCCATGGCCGCGAAACTGATGCGGAAAGATGTCCGGGAAGAGCGTGGCCACGACGCTGTAGAGATAGGCGGCGCCGACACCCAGCGAAATCAGCGTCCACATGTTGGGGCTGCGGTTGAGCATCGAGTCCCAGCCGCGATGGAAAAACGGGAAAGCGGCCCACAGCACCACCGGGCTCGCCAGCACCAGTTCGATCCAGACCTTCGCGCGATCCTCGACCAGGCCCTCAAGCGGCAGGCCTACCATCGGCGCCATGGCGACGATCAGCAGCGGGACCGACAGCACCGCGCTCACCCAGAGGCGTCTGGTGAAGTCGACCAGTTCGGGATTTGGCCCTTCATCGCCCGTCGGCACGCCCATGGGCTCGAGCGCCATGCCGCAGATCGGGCAGGAGCCGGGCTTGTCGCGGATGATCTGCGGATGCATGGGGCAAGTGTATTGCGTGCCCTTGGGCATCGGCGCCGGCGCCGGCCTGTCGCCGAGATAAGTTTGCGGCGCCGCCTCGAACTTCGCCTTGCAGCCGGCCGAACAGAAATAGAAGCCCTGGCCTTCATGGCGGGCGAAATACCTGGCGTCGGCGCGGTCGACGATCATGCCGCAGACAGGGTCAACGGCGGTCAGGTAGCTTTCCGGCTCGGCCTGGAACCTCGAACGGCATCGCTCGCTGCAGAAATGATAGAGGCGGCCGCCATGCTCGGATGTCGGCTTGCCGGCGGCCGGCTCCACCGTCATGCCGCAGACCGGATCGCGCAGAACCGCATCCGAATCTCCGCCCGTGCCCTTTGCCGCGCAGCAGCCGCCATGAGCGCCATGCGTGTGATGATCGTGATCTGAATGCGTCATCTCTAATGCCTCGATGCACCTGCTTCGAGGCAGAGGTAGTGCTTCCAGTAACTGGAAGGTCAAGGGCTGTTTTGAATTCGGTTCTCCGAACCCAGCGGATTGACCAAATGGCGAAAACTGTACACAACCGCGCGCCCACACTAAAAAGCGCGCCGCTTCTAATATATCGTTCGCCGCCCATCCCGCTGGACCTTTGTCGACAATGAAGTGCCTGGTCATAAACCTAGATCGGTCCCCGGACCGACTTGCACACATAAGTGCAGAGTTCGCCCGGATCGGCGTCGCGTTCCAACGCGTTGCGGCGGTCGATGCACGTAGCCACCCTGAACTCGGGCAGCAACCGCAACATCCGATTTATGCGTCCCGGCGTTTGTTGGCCAGCGAGGTCGCCTGCCTGCACAGCCACCGCGTCTGCTGGACGATGCTGGCGCAGGACGAGGCTCGCTACGGCGCCGTTTTCGAGGATGACGTGGTTTTTTCAGCAAAGGCCAGTCCGTTGCTTGCTGACGACGGATGGATTCCGCCCGATGCCGACATTGTCAAATTGGAAACGTACTTCAAGAAGACCCTCATCCACCGGCGAAGGATCGCCGCCGGTCATGGTTTTTCCGCGTTCAGGCTTTACAAGAACCATCCGGGGACCGGGGGTTACATTATCTCCAGACAGGCCGCGCGCGATCTCCTCGAAGCGACTGAAACGATCAATATCACCGCCGACGATCTACTTTTCACCCCGGCGTTCGGGGTCTCATCCAGCAAGACGATCTACCAGCTCGTCCCTGCGCTGTGTGTGCAGGACCAGTTCGTCAGCGACCGACTGCCAAGCCTGCTTGGCCAAGAGCGGGATGCCGCAAGAACCGGTAATGAGCTTGCCGCGAAACGCAGAAGCCCGACGGCTGAAAGAATAATGAGGGAAGGCGGACGGACAGCGCGGTGGGTTCTCGGCTTCTGCAGAGGTCGGCGACACATCGTTGTCCCCTTCGAGACGACTGGGAAGCCGACTAATCTTGCCTGACGGCCGGCAAGTCCATATCCGGCGCCGCAGGAATGCGCTTGAGCTCCGCCGGAAGGCAAGCCCGACCGACATCTATGGCAGGAAGCTCCAAAGCCTGCCAAGATAAATATAGAGCTCCGCGTTGCTTCCACCTTGCCGTGTGGCGAGCGGACACAGAAATTGAATCCTGCTCTATCCAAAATATCGATAGTGATTCCAGCCAGGAGATGGTAAACATCCGTGTTTCCCTGTTTATTTACAAAAAACCAAGTCCTTCTCATAAATAAAAACTCTGGTTCCGCATGTGCTATAGAGCGCCATAAGAAAAAAGTTTTGTTAAAGAAATGAAGTGTCTGGTCATCAACCTCGATAGATCCCCTGACCGGCTTGCCCATATGACGGCGGAGTTTGCGCGCATCGGCCTCGGATTCGAGCGGGTTGCCGCAATCGATGCAAGGGACCGGCCAGACCTCGCGCTGCAGCGCCAGCATGCACGATATGCGGTGCGACGTCTGTCCGGCTGCGAGATCGCGTGCTTGCACAGCCATCGCGCCTGCTGGGCCATCATCGCGCAAGATGAAGCGCCCTACGGCGCCGTCTTCGAGGACGACATGGTGTTTTCCGCGAAAGCCGGTACGTTGCTTGCCGATACGAGCTGGATTCCCGCCGACGCAGATGTCGTCAAGCTCGAGACATTCTTCCACACTACCGTGATCCAGCGGGAGAGGTTTCCCGTCGGCGGCGGGTTTTCCCTGTTCAGGCTCCGCAAGAACCATATAGGGACGGGCGGATACCTGCTCTCCCGGCAGATGGCACGCGCCCTTCTCGAGACAACCGCCGATGTCAATGTGGCGGTGGACAATCTCATCTTCGATCCCACATTCGCGATCTCGACCGGCAAGACGATCTACCAGCTTGTTCCGGCGCTCTGTGCGCAGGACCAGTTCGTGGGCAACAGGTTGCCGAGCCTGCTCGAACAGGGTAGGGAGGCCGAGTGGGTCGCAAGCGGGCTCGCCAATGGACACAGGATACGGGCACTCGCGCGTATCCGCAGGGAGGCCAGCCGGGCAGCGCGGCAGATCACCGATCTCTGCAGGCTACGGCGGCAGATTGTCGTCCCGCTCGCTCCAGTCGAGGCAAACGACTAGAGCGTTTGCGGGATTGACAGCAGGCCCATACCCAGCGCCGCGAAAACACGCTATAGACGCCGCCCAAAAGGCAAGGCCAACCGATATCTATGGCGAAAATCTCCCTGAAGCTCGATGAACTGATCGACGGCGAAGCCTTGCGTCGCGAGATGACCGCGCTGACCACGGCCAGCGCCGGCGACGGTTCCAGCAAGGCCATCCGCACGGCCGTCCTTCAGCTTCTCAAGGGGCGTCTCGCCGAGGGCCGCAAGACAGCCGAGGCCATGCTGAGGCAAGATGGCGGCGGCAATGCCTGCGCCGAACGGCTGTCGCACCTGATGGACGAGCTGATCCGCTCGCTCTACGATTTTGCCGCAACCCATGTCTACCGGGTGAAGAACCGATCCTCGGCCGAACGCATGGCGGTCGTTGCGGTCGGCGGCTATGGCCGCGGCACGCTGGCGCCGGGATCCGACATCGACCTTCTGTTCCTGCTGCCTTACAAGCAGACGCCGTGGGGCGAACAGACGGTCGAATATATGCTCTACATGCTGTGGGACATGGGGCTGAAGGTCGGCCATGCCACCCGCAACATCGATGAGTGCCTCAGGCTGTCGCGCACCGACATCACCATCCGCACCTCGATCCTGGAAGCCCGTTTCCTGTGGGACGAACGCAAGCTCTACGACGAGTTGATGCTGCGCTTCGATCATGAGGTGGTACGCACGACCGGGCCGGAATATGTGCAGGCCAAGCTTGCCGAACGCGACGAGCGCCATGCCAAGGCCGGCGAAAGCCGCTATCTGGTCGAGCCCAACGTCAAGGACGGCAAGGGCGGCCTGCGCGACCTGCAGACGCTGTTCTGGATCGGCAAGTATTTTTACCGGGTG
Organism: Mesorhizobium australicum WSM2073; assembly: GCF_000230995.2. Lineage (NCBI taxonomy): Bacteria > Pseudomonadati > Pseudomonadota > Alphaproteobacteria > Hyphomicrobiales > Phyllobacteriaceae > Mesorhizobium > Mesorhizobium australicum. The sequence continues at coordinate 207,435 of NC_019973.1, forward strand.
CGCACCGGCGAGGAACTGGTCGAAAAAGGCGTCTTCACCGAAGCCGAGTACCGCGAGTTCCAGAAGGCCGAGGATTTCCTGTGGGCGGTGCGCTGCCACATGCACTTCCTCACCGGCAAGGCCGAGGAGCGGCTGCATTTCGACATTCAGCGCGAGATCGCCGAACGGCTCGGCTATACGACCCATCCCGGCCTGTCGGCGGTCGAACGCTTCATGAAGCACTATTTCCTCGTCGCCAAGGATGTCGGCGACCTGACCCGCATCTTCTGCGCCGCGCTGGAGGAGGAGCAGGCCAAGCATGTTCCCGGCTTCAACCGCATCTTCCTCACCTTCCAGCGCCGCAAGCGCAAGCTTGCCGGCACGTCGGACTTCATCGTCGACAACCATCGCATCAACATCGCCGACGACGGCGTCTTCGAGCGCGACCCGGTCAATCTTCTCAGGCTGTTCTGGTTTGCCGACAAGCACGGGCTGGAATTCCATCCCGATGCGCTGAAACTGCTCACCCGTTCGCTCGGCCTGGTCAACAAGTCGCTCAGGCGCGACGAGGAAGCCAACCGGCTGTTCCTCGACATATTGACCTCGGACCGCAACGCCGAGCTCAACCTGCGGCGGATGAACGAGGCGGGATTGCTGGGCCGGCTGATCCCGGATTTCGGCAAGATCGTCGCCATGATGCAGTTCTCGATGTACCACCACTACACGGTCGACGAGCACCTGATCCGCTGCATCGGCGTGCTGGCCGAGATCGAGCGCGGCGACGGCGAGAAGGTGCATCCGCTGTCGCATGCGCTGATGCCCGGGCTGAAGAAAAGCCGCGAGGCGCTCTATGTCGCCGTCCTGCTGCACGACATCGCCAAGGGCAGACCAGAGGACCATTCCGAGGCCGGCGCCAGGATCGCAAGGCGGATCTGCCCGCATATGGGGCTTTCGCCGGCCGATACGGAAACTGTCGCCTGGCTGGTCGAGAACCACCTCGTCATGTCTATGACGGCGCAGACCCGCGACCTCAACGACCGCAAGACGATCGAGGACTTCGCCTCGATCGTGCAATCGGTCGAGCGGCTGAAGATGCTGTTGATCCTCACCGTCTGCGACATCAGGGGCGTCGGACCGGGCGTGTGGAACGGCTGGAAGGGCCAGTTGCTGCGTACGCTCTACTACGAGACCGAACTGCTGCTGACCGGCGGCTTTTCGGAGGTCTCGCGCGCCCAACGCACGGCGGCGGCGCGCGAACGCCTGGCCGAGGCGCTCGCCGACTGGCCCGACAAGGCGCGCAAGCGCTATGTCGGGCTGCATTATGAAAACTACCTCCTGACGGTGGACCTGCCGGACCAGCTTCGCCACGCCGAATTCATCCGCGAGGCGGACGCGGCGGGCAACAAGCTCGCCACCATGGTCAAGACCCACCAGTTCGAGGCGGTTACCGAAATCACCGTGTTGGCGCAGGACCATCCCCGTCTTCTCTCGGTGATTGCCGGGGCATGCGCCGGCGCCGGCGGCAACATCGTCGACGCGCAGATCTTCACCACGTCGGACGGCCGCGCGCTGGACACGATCCTGATCTCGAGGGAATTCGACCGCGACGAGGACGAACGCCGGCGCGCCGAGCGTGTCGGCCGGCTGATCGAGGACGTGCTGTCGGGCAAGAGCTGGCTGCCGGAGATGATCGAGAAACGCACCAAGCCAAGGCGCGGATCCAAGGTCTTCAAGATTCCGCCACGCGCCGAAATCCGCAACGCATTGTCGAACCGGTTTTCGGTGATCGAGGTCGAGGGGCTCGACCGCCCCGGCCTGCTGTCGGAAATCACCGGAACACTATCCGACCTGTCGCTCGACATCGCATCGGCGCATATCACCACCTTCGGCGAGAAGGTCATCGACACCTTCTATGTCACCGACCTGACCGGTCAGAAGATCGACAACCCGGCCCGCATCGCCACCATCCGCAACCGGCTGATAGCGACGCTCGAAGGTGTAGCGCTCGAACGCGGCGGCAAGGCCAAGGCAGCCGCCGAGTGACGGCCATCATCCCCTTCTTCCAATCCCACAGGCAGTTTGCGAACGCATGAGTCTCGTCAAGAAATTCGCTACCGTCGCGTCCGGCACGCTGATGAGCCGTGCGCTCGGTTTCGGCCGCGAGATGCTGATGGCGGCCGCACTCGGCACCGGACCGGTCGCGGACGCCTTCAATGCCGCCTTCCAGTTCCCCAACACCTTTCGCCGGCTGTTCGCCGAGGGCGCGTTCAATGCCGCCTTCGTGCCGCTGTTCGCCAAGGAGATCGAGACACACGGCACCGATGGCGCCAGGCGTTTTTCCGAAGAGGTGTTCGGGGTGCTGTTCACCGCGCTCCTGGCGCTGACCATCGCCATGGAACTGGCCATGCCGCTGATCGTGCGCTACCTGGTGGCGCCGGGCTTTGCCGACACGCCGGGCAAGTTCGAGACGACCGTCACGCTTGCGACGATCATGTTCCCTTATCTCATCTGCATGTCGCTCGCCGCCATGATGGCGGGCATGCTGAACTCCTTGCGGCGCTATTTCGCCGCGGCAATCGCGCCGGCTTTCCTCAACATCATCCTCATCAGCGTGCTTGGCTATGCCTGGTATCACGGACTGGATGCACACGCTGTCGGCTTCGGCCTGTCCTGGGGCGTGCTGGCGGCCGGCGTCGTGCAACTCGCCATCGTCTGGGTGGCGGTGCGCAATGCGGGCATCTCGATCGGCTTCCGCCGGCCTAGGATGACGCCGAACGTGAAGCGGCTCCTGATCCTGGCGCTGCCGGCGGCGATCACCGGTGGCATCACCCAGATCAACCAGCTGATCGGAACGGCCATTGCCTCGGCGCAGGACAGTGCCGTGTCCTCGCTGGCTTATGCCGACCGCGTCTACCAGTTGCCGCTCGGTGTCGTCGGCGTCGCGGTGGCGATCGTGCTGTTGCCCGAACTGTCGCGGGCGCTGAAGTCAGGCAATCTGATCGAGGCAGCCAATCTGCAGAACCGCTCCGTCGAATTCACCCTGTTCATGACCTTGCCGGCGGCGGCGGCGCTTTGGGTAATGGCGGAGCCGATCGTGCGGCTGGTCTATGAGCGCGGCGCGTTCGCCGCCAACCATTCGACACCTGTCGTGGCGGCGATCCTGGCGATCTTCGGTCTCGGCCTGCCGGCCTTCGTGCTGATCAAGGCCTTCACCCCAGGCTATTTCGCCCGCGAGGATACGCGCACGCCGATGATCTTCGCCGCAATCTCCGTGGCGGTGAACGTCGCCACCGCGCTGACGCTGTTCCCGAGGATGGGTGCACCCGGCATCGCCGTGGCCTCCGCCGTCGCCGGCTGGGTCAACGCGCTGATGCTGCTTGCCGTGCTGATCCGGCGCGGCCATTGGGGCCGCGACGTGCCGCTGTTGAGGCGCATCCCACGGCTGGTGCTGTCGGCGGTGGTCATGGGTGTCGCACTCTATTTCGCCGAACATTGGTTGGCCACAAGGATCGGCCCCGGCTCGCCGCTGGTCGTCAAGGCGACGACGGTGCTGGCGCTGGTGGCCGGCGGGGCGCTGCTCTATTTCGCCACCGCTTTCGCCACCGGCGGCGCCGATTTCAGCATGATCCGGCGCAATGTGGGGCGCCGGAGGACAGAAGCCGGCCCGTCCGTGGCAAAATCAGAACTCGACGAATAGATCGGCCGAGCATCCCGCCTGGCCGGTCTTGATCCCGCCCGCGCTCTCGTCCATAAGCGCGCCGTCGCAGACTTTCGCCTCGCGCGGTTTCCAGCCGCACGATTGGCTCCGAAAAGTCCGCAACTTTTCGGAATCACGCTTATACGGCCCTCCACAAGCCATGAGGAAAACCATGTCCGCCTTCAAGCCACTCGTCTTCTCCGGTGTCCAGCCGACCGGCAATCTGCATCTCGGCAACTATCTCGGCGCTATCAAGAAATTCGTCGCCCTGCAGGATACGTCCGACTGCATCTATTGCGTTGTCGACCTGCATTCGCTGACCGCCCAGCTTGTCCATGACGACCTTGCCGACCAGACGCGGTCGATCACCGCGGCGTTCCTCGCCTCCGGCATCGACCCGAAGAAGCACATCGTCTTCAACCAGTCGCGGGTGATGCAGCACGCGGAGCTCGCCTGGATCTTCAATTGCGTGGCGCGCATAGGGTGGATGAACAAGATGACGCAGTTCAAGGACAAGGCCGGCAAGGACCGCGAGAACGCCTCGCTGGGCCTGCTTGCCTATCCCTCGCTGATGGCGGCCGACATCCTGCTTTATCGCGCCACCCATGTGCCGGTGGGCGAGGACCAGAAGCAGCACCTGGAACTGACACGCGACATCGCGCAGAAATTCAACAACGATTTCTCCGACCGCATCGCCGGTCTTGGCGTCGGCGTCGAGATGAGGATAGGCGAGGAGACGGTGAACGGCTATTTCCCGCTGACCGAGCCGGTCATCGGCGGGCCGGCAGCGCGCATCATGTCGCTGCGTGACGGCTCCAAGAAGATGTCGAAGTCGGACCCGTCGGACCTGTCGCGCATCAACCTGACCGACGATGCCGACGCCATCTCGAAGAAGATCCGCAAGGCCAAGACCGACCCGGAGGCCTTGCCGAGCGAGGTCGACGGGCTGGAAAGCCGGCCCGAGGCGGAGAACCTGGTCGGCATCTATGCCGGTCTCGCCGAGATGTCGAAGGCCGATGTGCTCAAGGAATTCGGCGGCCAGCAGTTCTCTGTGTTCAAGCCGGCGCTGGCCGATCTCGCGGTGGAGAGGCTGGCGCCGATCGCCACCGAGATGCGCCGCATCCAGGGCGACCGCGCCTATGTCGACGCCGTGCTGCGGGATGGCGGCGAACGCGCCGGCGTGCTCGCCGAAACGACGATGAAGACGGTGCGCGACATTATCGGGCTGCTGCAGGGCTGATCGCGGCGCCGTGCACTGCACAACACTGGCACAAGGCCGGCGGCTTGCCGCCGGTCAGCGGCGGTGGCAGATTGCGGCCGAAAAGACACCGAGTAGATAGACATGGTCTCCAAACGCCTCAGCCGCGAAGCCGGTCACCGCAGGAAATTCCTGACGATCATCGACGACACGCCGGAATGCGAGCGCGCCGTCGCCTACGCCTCGAAGCGGGCGCAGAGCACCAGCGGCACGCTGGTGCTGCTCTATGTCATCGTACCGGACGACTTCCAGCACTGGCTGGGGGTCGAGAAGATCATGCGCGAGGAGGCGAACGCCACGGCGCGCGCGGCGCTGGACGGCTACGCCAACAAGGTGCGGCAGAAGCTCGGCATCGAACCGGAGATGGTGGTGCGTGAGGGCAAACCGACGGAAGAGATCCACAAGCTGATCGAGGAAGACCAGGACATCGCCATCCTCGTGCTGGCAGCCGGCGCCGGCAAGGAAGGTCCGGGACCGCTGGTCGGTGCCGTGGCAGGCAAAGGTGCTGCCTTTCCGATCCCGGTGACCGTGGTGCCACAGAATTTGTCGGATGAGGAGATCGACAGCCTCGCCTGAAGTGTATCGACATTCGGGTGATGGCGGCCTGCAAATGACGGCTTCCTGCGCTTCCGGTGCTCACGTACTTCAAGTACGCTCCGCTCCGGTCTCGGAAACCATCATTTTCGACTCGGCCTGACCCGAATCTCGACACACTTCACAGTGCTTGGCATGAGTCGCAAAAACATTCCGCCAGCCAGCCGTTCTGGCGATGCGTTTCGCTTGAATGTCCAGCCGATAGAGCCTATTTAGAACTATTCCAAACTAGTTGCCCAAACGGGCATGGAGACGGCCATGTTCATCCAGACCGAGTCGACGCCCAATCCGGCGACGCTGAAATTCCTGCCCGGCAAGGAAGTGCTCCTAGAAGGCACCGCCGATTTCCGCGATGCCGACAGTGCGGCCATTGCTTCGCCGCTGGCTGGGCGGCTGTTCGAAATTCCCGGCGTCACCGGCGTGTTCTTCGGCTACGATTTCATCACCGTGTCCAAAGACGGCCCGGACTGGCAGCACCTGAAGCCGGCGATCCTCGGTGCGATCATGGAGCATTTCATGTCCGGTGCGCCTGTCATGGCCAAGGCCGGCCCCGCCGCCGAGACCAGCCAGACCGGCGAGTTCTACGACAAGGCCGACGAGGAACTCGTCATCACCATCAAGGAGCTGCTCGACACGCGGGTGCGCCCGGCGGTGGCGCAGGACGGCGGCGACATCACCTTCCGCGGCTTCGAGAACGGCACCGTGTTCCTGCACATGAAAGGCGCCTGCGCCGGTTGCCCGTCTTCGACGGCGACGCTGAAGCACGGCATCCAGAACCTGCTTCGCCATTTCGTGCCGGAAGTGCAGCAGGTCGAGCAGGTCTCTTAGACGGCAATTTCCCACCCACGGACAACAAAAAACCGGGCCGAATTGCCCGGTTTTCTGTTTGGGACGTCCGTTGTTGCCTAGACGGTCCGCGTATGAAAGGCGACTTCCAGTTTAACCACGATATGCCGGAAAAGCGGACAGGCTTTCCGGGATCATGGTCTAAAGAACGATGACCTTGGCGCCGACCTCGGCGCGATTGTAGAGGTCGATAACGTCCTGGTTCATCAGCCGGATGCAGCCCGACGACATGGCCTTGCCGATCGAGTTCCATTCCGGGCTGCCGTGCAGGCGGTAGCCCATGTCACCGCCCTTGTTGAACAGGTACATGGCGCGCGCGCCGAGCGGGTTCTTCAGGCCCGGATCCATGCCGCCGGCGAACTTGGCGAGTTCGGGCTGGCGCTTGATCATCTGCGAAGGCGGCGTCCAGGTCGGCCATTCGCGCTTGATGGCGATATGGGCCGTGCCGTGCCATTCGAAGCCCTCACGGCCGACGCCGATCCCGTAGCGGATTGCCCGGCCATCGCCTTCGACGAAGTACAGGAACTTGTTCTGCGTATCGACGATGATGGTGCCGGGCTTTTCCTTGGAGTCGTAACTCACTTCCTGGCGATGGTACTTCGAGGGGACCTTCTCGATCGGGATACGCGGCAGCTGGTAACCGGCATCGGTCACCGCGCCATAGTCGTTGGAGAACATCTGCCCGCCGATGGTGCTGCAACCGGCAATAGCAGTGGACAGCGCCAATGCGGCGATTATTGCAAGCGACTTCATGCGCATGTGGTGATCCGGTGCCCCGCCCAAACTAGAGCGGCACGAGTCGGCCGCTTTCTCGCCATCATTCATGCTGGCATTTGCTTTGCTTGCCAAGCACACGATGCCTATATGCGGGGACTTACGTGCTGGTATGCGTATCACTATGGCATTTCGGCAACATACTTCACCGGATTGTGAAGGAAATTCAATGGGCCTGAATCGCAGGCCCGCGAAACTCGAGGATCCGTCATGAATGTCGGCGACGCCGCTCACCGCTCAGGCCTGCCGGCCAAGACCATCCGCTACTATGAGGAGATCGGCCTGATCGCGCCCGCGCGCGCCGCCAACGGCTATCGCGATTATTCGGGCGACGATATCCACCGGCTGGCCTTCCTGCGCCGCGCGCGCAATCTCGGCTTTTCGATAGACGATTGTCGCCAGCTGATGGCGCTCTACAAGGATCGCGGCCGCGCCAGCCACGACGTGCGCGCAATCGCCGCCGCCCACGTCACCGCCATCGAGGAGAAGGTGCGCGAACTGCAATCGATGCGCTCGACGCTGCAGAAGCTCGTTCACGCCTGCCATGGCGACGAGCGGCCGGACTGCCCGATTTTGGATGACATGGCGGGGGCGGCGTTGGCCGGCGGCAAACCCAACCGCGGAAGCGATAGACCACCTGTTGAAGAGGGTGGCCTGGGCGAAGGCGGCGTTAGCCGCCTTGCCACGCGCTCGTGAAGCCGCCAGCATGGGTTCGTGTGGTATATTACGCGCTCTGATATCAGCGTAGGGTAAAAGTACTGCCGCTGGTCGCCGGCCGGTGACCCCAACGACCGGAGAGAGCGCATGACCCGCGACCAGATGCTCGCCCACCTTCGCGCCGCCGATGCGGTCGCCCGCGAGGCTGCCGCGCACGGCCACCATCCGTTCGGCGCGGTGCTGGTCGGCCCCGACGACGCAATCCTCATGCGCCAAGGCAATATCGACACCCTGCATCACGCCGAGACCGAACTTGCGCGGCGCGCGGCGGCAGCCTATCCGCCGGAGTTTCTCTGGACATGCACGCTGGTCTCGACGGGCGAGCCCTGCGCGATGTGCACCGGAACGCTCTACTGGGCGAATATCGGCCAGCTGGTCTATGGCTTCGAGGAGACCGAGCTTCTCGCGCTGACAGGCGACCATCCCGAAAATCCGACGATGAGCCTGTCCGCGCGAATTGTGCTCGGCTCTGGACAGAAGAAGATCGATGTCCACGGCCCCTTCCCCGAAATTGAGGATGAACTTGTATCGGTGCACCGGGGGTTCTGGCAGCGGTAATGGTTCTCCACGTCCCGCGAAAGGTCAGAAAGAGCGGACCGAACACAGGCGCAATGTGGGCCACTGCTACATGGACTCGAGCGGAAACGCCGCCCTTCGTTCGAATGACGCCAACCGGTCAACCCTGCGATATCCTGGTCAAAGCTGACGGCGAACTCCCAAATCCCCAAATTTGCCGCCGCCAGTCAGGCTCGGCGGTTTTGCCCGTATTGATGTCCCCCCAAACCGCCGAGCCGCCCCGGTCAGCCGGCAAACTCCCTCCAGCTCTGTCAAGTATATAATCGCTTTTTTAACGGCGATTATGTATTTGACAGACCCATCTTTCCCGATGGCTCGCGCCACCTATTTACATCGAGTGGCCATCAAACTGCATGAGAATGGAAATCATGTAGAGAAAACCGATCAAAATCGGGCTCAAAACAGCTACGGCAACGAGCGCGACAACGCGCTGGCCTGGATTCATATTGCTCGTCAGGAAAAAAGCACATGCGACTATCGCGAAGGTTAGCGCGGTGAGTGCCAAGCGGCTTCCCTCACCGCTCATCGGATGGCTTCTTGTCGTTCTTCGGAGGCGGCACCTTTGCGACCTTCCTAAGCGCTTCATTCAAAGGCTCTTCGGAATCGACGGTTTCGATCTCCCGCGCTAGCTCGCGGAACTTATCGATCTGCGATTTCTTAGAACGGGAAGCCATCATCGTCTTTTGTATCCCAGAAGCTTTCGCCAAATTTCATCTCCCCGGGCGCGCATGGCTCGACATAGAGTTTGAACACTATCCGATCTCGCGGATTCGGCCGGAACCACATCCTTAAAGACGGAACGACACTACCCTCGATCACCCTCAAACGAGTTTTGGCGAAATATGTTTCAGCTAAACCTGGAACGACGGGAAAGCTCAATGGATTGCGTCGAAGACCATAGTCGACGCCATAGAGAGCCATCTCAACAGCCGTGATGTCTCCGCATTTTAGCAGAGATGCTGTGTAGGCCCGTTCCTCAACGATTTCCCAGTCGTTCTCGTCCAACTAGCGCCAGCCAAATTCACCCGCTAGCTCTTTCGAACGACGTATATCGTCGTCGGTTAGCTGGTTGGTATCGAGGTATATGAAGTCGTATGGAATGGGGTCATTCAACTGAACCGCTTTCCACCGAAGGTCATGACTTCGCAGGCTGACATCCGTGGCATTGTGGCCACTCAGGTCCGCTATGATTTCATCTACGAGGGAAATCTCATCCGCAAAGAACAAGTCGGTGATCGCCTTACGCAAGGCGACAGTTCGCAATTGCACAAAGCTAAAAGTCGGAACTGATTCTAAGCGGATTGCTCCCTCTTCGATCAGTTCGGCGCGAACTGGCAAGAGCGCACGAGGAGCCGGCCCGTTGGTAAGTTTTTGATAGACCATCCCAGTTAGCGGGACTCCAAAACGTTCGTAGGCGATAAAATCGGCGAAGTAGAGGATCTTGTTTAGCTTGACAGACCCAAAATCTGGATCGTCCTTCGATTTATCGGAAATGTAGATAATAAGCTCCCTAAACCGCTGGAGCCCACGCTCAACGGGATAGGAAAAGTTAAGTGATTTTTTCGAGGGCAAGTGCATAGCAGCGAATCATCTTTGTGGACATGCATTGTAACTCATTGGTCGTTGACATGCCAACATTTTTAATGTATCGGCCCGTCCGATTCGGCGTTAGCCATGCAAAATCAACTACTTGCGGCGTCTTTTGTTTTGCCACAGAGGTAATTCAAGCTGCACTGGTTTGCGATAATGCAGGTGTCGGGCGGACGTGATCTCATCGATACGTGAGGCGCTTGCCCTTGGCACCGCGCAGGGCAATGAGAGAACGAACGTTATCGTCCACGCCAAGCGCGATGCGGTTCGAATAGCGGAAGTCGAACTCTGCCAGATAGCGGTGCAGATGGTGCTCGGCACAATGCTGATAGACACCTTTCATTCCGCGCTTGAAGATCGAATAGTAGCCTTCCACGGTGTTCGTATGGATGGTCTTTTCGCCTTCGTAGCGAACGTATTCGTCCTTGGAATGCGTGACTACATCGTGAGAAGCGAATTCCTGGCCCACGCGGCGATACATGCCAGCCTCGTCCGTCATCAACGCGCTTTCCTTGGCGATGTTGGCGCGGACAATCGGCAGGATCGTGCCAATGCGAGCGGTATCGACGTGAAACGAACGAGCGCGGCCACCACGCTCTACTAGCGTAACGACAGTGTTCTTGTGTGCGCCGCCGCCAGTCTTCACCGGAGTACCGGCAAGGCGACCGATATAGGTTTCGTCGGCCTCTACGGTCTTGCCAGCGCCGCCCATGGGCGTGAAGTCGCCAGAGCGCATGGCCTCGCGAATACGATGGCACATGAACCAAGCGGACTTGTAGGTGATTTCCAGAGCGCGGTGCAGTTGATGAGCTGAGACGCCCTTCTTGCTCGCGCACATGGCGTGCAAAGCCTGCAACCAGATGTGGAGCGGCAAATGGCTTTCCTCGAAGATCGTGCCCATGCGAACCGTGAACTTCTTGCGGCAATCGCTGCACTTGTAGAGGCCGTGGATTTCCAAGCCGTGCGGGTTCTTCTTGGAAGGCTTGGTGCGACCGCCCTTCAATGCGTAGTGCTTTTCCATGGAGCCGCAATGATGGCAAACCGGACCCTGTGGCCACAGCATACCCTCGACGTGTTCGAACGCGGCGGCTTCGTCATGGAAGTAGGGGCGGGAAAGAACGGACATTGCGGTAACTCCTTGGAATCGTTATCGCACGTCCGATTGGGTCTGTCAAATATATAATCGCCGTTAAAAACCGGGTTCAAACCGTGAACAAAATCTGGCATGGTGCCTGCCATGCCAATCATCTCCCCGATTCTCCTGAACCCTCTGATCGACGGTCGCCAGTCCGAGCGCGCCATGCTGGTGCGGCGGGGCGTGCAGCGGTTGCTGATGCAGATGGGCGCGCATGTGCTGCCCGAGTTGTCGTTGGCCACCGGCCGGCGCGCCGATCTCGTGGCGCTGACGCGGCAGGGCGATATCTGGATCATCGAGATCAAATCCTCGATCGAGGATTTTCGCGTCGACCGCAAATGGCCTGATTACCGGCTGCATTCCGATCGCTTTTTTTTCGCCACACATCCCGGCGTGCCGGCCGAAATCTTTCCCGAGGAATGCGGCTTCATTCTCTCCGACGGCTATGGCGCCGAGATTTTACGAGATGCGCCCGAGCACCGTATGGCGGCGGCGACGCGCAAGGCGCTGATGCTGCGCATCGCGCGCGCCGGCGCGGCGCGGCTGCTGGCGGCGGAGCTGGCGGGGGTCGCGGTGCCGGTGCTGGAGGGGGAGAGCGAGTAATCGCGGCCCTGAAATTGACGCCGCAACTGTCAGATGCTGGCGCCGCCCCTCATCTGCCTGCCGGGCGCTCTCATCATGGATTTCGCCGATCGCCGGCGTTGCAGAAAAAGGCGGCTGTGTTGCGGCCCACCCTTTCGACCCGTTTACGGGGAGATGGCGGCAACCAGGTGAGAGGCGGCGCGGCGTTGCCAGCAGATGCTCCAGCCCGGAACGGCTACTCCGTCTCTTCCTCACCACCCACGGCCGGGGCCATCAGCAGCACCGCGGCACCAAGCAGCGCGGCGATGAAGGAACCGGCAAGGATGCCGACCTTGACCGCGTCCTGCAGCGCCACGTCGTTGGCGAAGGCGAGCAGGCCGATGAACAGGCTCATGGTGAAGCCGATGCCGCACAGGAGCGAAATGCCGATCATGTGCGGCCAGCCGGCGTTGGCCGGCAGGTCGGCGAGGCCGAAGCGGATGGCGAGCGCGGAGGAGCCGAAGACGCCGACCAGCTTGCCGACGACGAGACCGGCTGCGACGCCCAGCGTGAGCGGCTCGATCAGGGCGCTAAAACTCAGGCCGGTGAGCGAAACGCCGGCATTGGCAAAGCCGAAGATAGGGATGACGATAAACGCCACCAGCTTGTGCAGGCCGTGCTCGAGCCGGTGCAGCGGCGATTGGTCAAGGTCGTGGCCGATGCCGGCCGAGCGTTCGAGCGGAATGGTCAGCGCAAGTGCCACGCCGGCCAGCGTGGCATGGACGCCGGACTTCAGCACCAGTACCCACAGGATGGCGCCAAGCACGAGATAGGGCACAAGGTTCATCACCCGCATACGGTTGAGCAGGACGAGCACGGCAATCACGGCGAAGGCCGCGCCGAGATAGGCCAGCGACAGGCCGCTGGTGTAGAATATGGCGATGATGATGACGGCGCCGAGGTCGTCGATGATGGCAAGCGCGGTCAGGAAGACCTTCAGCGAGGCCGGCACGCGGCTGCCGAGCAGCGACAGGACGCCGAGCGCGAAGGCGATGTCGGTGGCGGTCGGGATCGCCCAGCCGGACAGTGCGGCCGAATTGTTGCTGTTGACGGCGACATAAACCAGCGCCGGCACCACCATGCCGCCGGCCGCCGCGATGCCGGGCAGCACCCGGCGTGGCCAGGTCGAGAGCTGGCCGTCCAGCATCTCGCGCTTGATCTCCAGCCCGACGAGCAGGAAGAACACCGCCATCAGCCCGTCATTGACCCAGTGCGAGACGCTGAGCGGGCCGAGATAGGCGTGGAGAACCGAGAAGTAGGTCCCGGCGAGCGGCGAATTGGCGACGATCAGGGCAAGGGCGGCGGCCACCATCAGGATGATGCCGCCGGCCGCCTCACTGTCGAGGAACTCGCGGAAGACGGAAACCGGCCGTCGCTTCAAATCCTGCATGTCGCCTCCGTCATGCCGCCTGCCGGCGTGCGTCATTTGCAATGATGCGCAAAGTCCGGCCGCCGGGCAAGCATGGGACCCTTTTCAGCGCCTCGGAGACTGTTTCGAATTCGCTCTGACTGGTCATATGGTGGTTGAGAACCGCAGCGCAGCGGACATTCGTCCGTGAGCAAGGGAAGCGCAGAAAACGCCGCCAGATGGCCGCCAGAGCAGAATTTCCAAACAGTCTCTCAGCGCGGCGCGCGCTTGGCCAGGATCCGCTGCAGCGTGCGGCGATGCATGTTGAGCCGGCGTGCGGTCTCTGAAACGTTGCGCTCGCACATTTCGTAGACGCGCTGGATATGCTCCCAGCGCACGCGGTCGGCCGACATCGGGTTTTCCGGCGGCGCGGCGCGCTCGCCGGTGGTGCGGGTCAATGCCGCAAAGACATCGTCGGCGTCGGCGGGTTTCGACAGATAGTCGACGGCGCCGAGCTTCACCGCCGTCACCGCGGTGGCTATGTTGCCGTAACCGGTCAGGATGATGGTGCGGGAGTCCTCACGCTTCTCGCGGATGGCGGCGACGACATCGAGGCCGTTGCCGTCGCCCAGCCGCATGTCGACCACCGCATAGGCGGGCGGATTGGCGCGCGCCTTGCCCACGGCCTCCTCGACGCTCTCCGCCGTCTCGACCACGAAACCCCTGGTTTCCATGGCACGGGCCAGACGGGTCAGGAACGGCTTGTCGTCATCGACGATCAGAAGCGAGGTGTCCTCGCCTTCAACCATAGGCCCACTGTTCTCATCGCCTGTCATCGTCTCGAAAATTCCTGCTGCCTTATTTTTACGCAGATATAGTTTTGCGGGGCCATTGTCCAATTTACGCAGTGTCAAACATGGTGGCTGGGGCCGATTCCGGGTTCAGGAAGACGCTTCTCGGCCACGAAATCCGCACCACGGCCCCTTCGCCGAGGCCGCTCGAATTGCGAAAGTCGAGCGTGGCGCCCGAACGTTCGAGCAATGTCTTGGCGATAAACAGGCCGAGCCCGAGGCCGCCTCCGGCTTCCGTGCCCTGGCGTGTCGACATGTAGGGTTCACCGATGCGGTCGATGATCTCGGGCGGGAAACCCGGGCCGTCATCGGTGATCGAGAAGGAGACCGTCGCCTCGTCCCAGCTCCAGCGCACGGTGACGCTCTTGCGGGCGAAATCGACCGCGTTCTCGACCAGATTGCCGAGACCATAGATGACGCCGGGATTGCGGCGCCCGACCGGCTCCGGCCCGGTCCGCTCGCCAGGGCGAAGCTTGATCGAGATGCCGAAGTCGCGATGCGGCGCCGTCACCTCCTCGACCAGCGAGGTCAGTGGCAGGCGGGACAGATGTGCCTCGCCCTCCGACGACAGGCTGGTCAGGCGCTTGAGGATTTCACGGCAACGCTCGCTCTGAGAGCGCAGCAGCTTCACGTCTTCCCCGTATTTCGGATCGCTGCCGAGCGCCTTTTCCATCTCCTTGGCGACGAGCGTGATCGTGGCGAGCGGGGTGCCGAGTTCGTGCGCCGCCGCCGCCGCCAGCCCGTCGAGCGCGGAAAGGTGCTGCTCGCGCTGCAGCACCAGTTCCGTGGCGGCGAGCGCGTTGGCCAATAGCCGGGCTTCGGCGGCCACCCGGAAGGCGTACATGGCGGTGAAGGCAATGGAGGACAGCACCGCCATCCACATGCCGGCGACATAGATGAAGGGCATCACCAGGGGCGCGCCTTCGTACCAGGGCAGCGGCAGATGGCGAAAGACCAGCAAGGTCGCCGCGATCATCACCAGCCCGCCGAGGATGGCGGTGAGGCGAAGGGGCAGCGACGTCGCCGAAATGACGACGGGCACGGTCATCAGCAGCGAGAACGGATTGGTCAGGCCGCCGGTCATGTAGAGCAGGCCGGCAAGCTGCAGGCTGTCGAAGATCAGGATGCCGAAGGCAGCGAACGGCGTGAGCCGGTGCGCGGCCGGAAAGCGAAAGGCCAGAAACAGGTTCATCCAGGCCGAACAGGCGATAAGGGCAAAACATAGACTGACCGGCAGCGGGAATTTCAGGCCGTAGGCGACGACGAGCACCGTCACGCTCTGGCCGACAATGGCCAGCCAGCGCAGCCGGATCAGCGTGTTGAGGCGCAGTCGCTGGCTTTGCTGGAAGTCGGGCGTGTTCAGGATGTTGATCATGGCCATGGATTACAGCCGCAAACCAGCAAAGGCTAGGTCCCGCGCGGCTTGGCGCGGGCGGTGGCGGCGGCGAGCAATGGGTTTTCCGGCCAGACATGCTTGGGATAGCGGCCGCGCATGTCGGCGCGCACATCGGTCCAGGAGCCGCGCCAGAAGCCAGGCAGGTCTCGCGTCGTCTGGATTGGCCGGTGCGCCGGCGACAACAGTTCAAGCGTCAAGGGGACGGTGCCGTTGGCGATCGACGGATGGCGGTCGAGGCCGAACAATTCTTGCACGCGCACCGCCAGAACCGGCCATTCGCCGTCATAGCGGATCGGCACATGGCTGCCCGACGGGGCATCGAAATGAGTCGGCGCCAGTGCTTCGATCTTGCGTTGCAGGTCATGCGGCACGAGCGACGCCAGCCCGGCCGCGACAGTTCCGGGATCGATGGCGGCCAGGGAGGCCGCACCGGACAGAAAAGGCAGCAGCCAGTCGTCGAGGCGCGCGATGAGCGCTTCATCCGACATGTCGGGCCAGGGCTCGCCCAAGCCCTTGTGCAGCCAGGACAGCCGGTGGCGCAGCGTCTGCGCCTCCTTGCTCCAGGTCAGAAGGGAAAGCCCATGCTCGCGCAGGGCCTCGATGATGGCGCGGTCGGCATCGGCGCCGGCCGGCGGCGGCAACATGCGTTCGGCGAGCGTGATGGCGCCAAGGCGCACGGTTTCGCGCACCCGCACGGCGCGCCTGTCGCGATCGAAACTCGTCTGCCGGCGCGTTTCGATCCTGCCGCCAAGTGCTGCCCGGATGTCCTCCTCACTGCTTGCCGCAGCCGCCGTAATGCGGGCATTCTGCGCCTTGCCCTGCAGGTCCGCGACGACCAGAAACGGCTCGCCCGCCAGCGGGTCGCCGGCGTCGAGCATGGCGCCGGAACCGTTGGCCAGCACGAAACGGCCGCGCTCGCCGCGCGCCTTGGCGACGCGGTCCGGCCAGGCGTGGATGAGCAGGGTTCCGGCTGGAACAGCTCCGCTGATCTTCGCACCGCCTACCTGCCTGGCCAGGCGCTCGGCAAGCTGGCGCGCCGATGTGGCACGCGGCGATCTTTCCGTGCGAAAGTGCATCAGTCGCCGTTCGAGGTCGGCACCGTCACCGCCAAGGCCACGCTCGGTCAGCAGCACGGCAAGCATGGCCGCCTCACCACCATGACCGCTGCTGGCCGCCTCGGCGACCATATGCGCCAGCCGGACCGGCAGAGCGAGCTTGCGCATCGCAGCGCCGGCGTCCGTCAGCCGCCCTGCTTCATCGATGGCCCCAAGCGCCCGCAACAGCGCCCGTGCTTCATTGAGCGCGGGAGCCGGCGGCGGATCGAGGAAAGCAAGACTGACTGGATCAGCGACACCGAAGGCGGCGCAGTCGAGCAGCAGACCCGACAGGTCCGCCTCGAGGATTTCCGGGGGTGTGAAGGCGGGAAGTGCCGCCGTCTGCTCGGCACGCCATAGCCGGATAGCGACGCCCGCCTGCGTGCGGCCGGCGCGGCCGGCGCGCTGATCGGCGGAGGCCTTGCTGACGCGCACGGTTTCCAATCTGGTCAGTCCGCTGGCCGGCTCATAGCGCGGCAGCCGCGACAGGCCGGAATCGATGACGACGCGCACGCCGTCGATGGTGATGGAGGTCTCGGCGATGGAGGTCGCCAGCACCACCTTGCGGCGGCCTGGCGGCGCCGGCTTGATCGCCGCGTCCTGCGCCTTGCCGTCGAGCTGGCCATAGAGCGGCACGATATCGGTGTCGGCGCCGACCTTGCCGGCCAGCCGCTCGGCGGTGCGCTCGATCTCGCGCTGGCCGGGCAGGAAAGCAAGCACGCTGCCGCTCTCGTCGGCAAGGGCGGCGCGGATCGCCTTGGCCATGGCGTCCTCGATCGGCACACCGGCCGGCCGCTCGTCGTATCTGACATCGACGGGGAAGGCGCGGCCCTCGCTTTCGATCACCGGCGCGCCCGACAGGAGTTTCGCGACCCGTGCGCCGTCGAGCGTTGCCGACATCACCAGCAGACGCAGATCCGGCCGCAGCGCGCCTTGCACATCGAGGGCAAGAGCGAGACCGAAATCGCCGTCGAGCGAGCGCTCGTGGAATTCGTCGAAGATGACCGCCGAAACGCCGGGCAGTTCAGGCTCGTCGAGAATCATGCGCGCCAGCACGCCCTCGGTGACGACCAGGATTTTCGTCCGCGCCGAGGTGCGGTTTTCCATGCGCATGGCGTAGCCGATGGTGGCGCCGGGCTCTTCCCCCAGCAACTCGGCCATGCGGCGCGCGGCGGCGCGGGCGGCGAGCCGTCGCGGTTCGAGCAAGACGATCTTGCTCGTGCCCAGCCAGGGCGCATCGAGCAGCGCCAACGGCACCAGCGTGGTCTTGCCGGCACCGGGTGGCGCGACCAGCACGGCGCTGTTGCCAGAGCCGAGCGCCTCGCTCAGCGCCGGCAGCACGGCGGATACCGGAAGTTCCGGCAAGGGTTTGGTCGTCATTACGCCCGCATATCAGCGGTCGCGGGCGCCGTGCAACTTTATCGCACCAGGCCTGGTTAGAGCCGTGCGCGGGAAAACGGATTCCAGCGCACCGTGCCCAGCCGCACTTCCTCGCGCACCATGGTCAGCAGGCCCGATCCGCCGACGACGGCGAGGCCGACAAGCGACAGCCAGTCCGGATATTCCCGGAAGAACAGCGCGCCGAGGATGACCGCCCAGACGATCTGCGAATAATGCGTCGGCGCAATCCGGTTGGCCGGAGCGTATTTGGCGGCCAGCAACTGCAGCAATTGTCCACAGGCGGTGAAGGCGCCCGCCATCACCAGCCATGCCAGCTGTTTTCCATCCGGGACGGTGAAGGAGGTCGCGGCGGCACCGATGCCGTTGAACAGCAGCCCATAGCCGATCAGCACGCCGAGCATGGTCGTGCGTTTTTCCTGCTGCGCCAGCGACCGCATCAGGATGACGTTGGTGGCGGCGAGGAAAGCGATGGTGAAAGCAGCAAGGTGACCAAGGTGCAGCTCGCGAAAGCCCGGCCTGACAACCAGCATGACGCCGGCAAAGCCGGCGACCACCGCCAGCCAGCGCCAGGGCCCGACCTTTTCCTTGAGGATCACGGTGGACAGAATGGTGACGCAGAGCGGCGCCAGAAAGATGAGCGCATAGGTCTCGGCCAGCGGAATGGTGGTGAAAGCATAGACGCTGAGCACGCCCGACGCGATGCCGGCCCAGGCTCGCGCCTGCACCGCCCAGGGACGTTTGGCGCGCCAGAAATCACGCCAGCGCTCGTTGGCCGGCCGGCTGAAGAAGAGGAAGCAGCCGGCAAACAAAGTCGAGAAGAAGCCGATCTCGAACACCGTGAATTGGCCGCCCAGGCTCTTGATAACGGCATCGCTGCCCGAATAGCTTGCATAGGCGATCAGGGCGAGCAGGATTCCGTTCGGCACGTTTTTCATTTCCGGGAGAGAAAGTTGAAAATACTGGCGCTCGGTGCCCATCCAGACGACATCGAGATCTTCATGTTCGGTACGATGGCCGCCTATGCCGCGCAAGGCGCAGAACTCACTTTTGCCGTGGCTACCGATGGTGCCAGGGGCGGCAACAGCGATCCCGCTGTTCTGGCTCGTTTCCGGCGCGAGGAGGCAATGGCCGCGGCCGCGCTGCTCGGGGCGGCAGCCCGCTTCCTCGACTTTCCCGATGGCGGGCTGGTGGCCGACGCCGCGCTGATCGATGCACTGAAAACACTGATCAGCGAGATCGGGCCGGATCTTGTGATCACGCACGCGCCCAACGACTATCATGCCGACCACCGCGCGCTGTCGGATGGCGTGCGCATCGCTGCTTCGTTCGGGGTTCCGGTGCTGCATGCCGATACGATGGGCGGCACCGGATTCTCGCCGACGCACTATGTCGATATTTCCGCCCATGCCGACATCAAGGCCAAGGCGATCCGCATGCACCAGTCGCAGGACCCGGACCGCTTCGTTGACATTGCACTGACGCAAAACCTTTTTCGCTCGGGCCAATGCAACGGCGCGCAAGGTTCGCTGGCCGAAGCCTTCCGCTTCGAGCCGACGTTTCCCTTCGGCGACATCCGCGCGCTGCTGCCGCCGGCGCCACCGATCCGGACGGTGATGGTGAGCACCAAACGGGTCGACTGAACCCGCGGACGATCGGCCAGGGGTATCCCGTTCCGCGCTCGTCCGCCTGATGCCCGGCGCTTTTCCCAACATTTTCAGAGACCGGCTTCTGCATGTTGCGGCGCAGCAACGAATTCGCTTGCGTTGTTTAGTAAAAATTGCATCACTAAACAAATTACTAAACATCCGCGATGCGACGACGCCGCCATGTTTGGGCCTCTGAGGAGAGAGGTTGAGGGATCTTGAGACCGTCATCCGGACGTGTTTCGCAAATGGGAGGAAGGCATGAAATCGAGCTTGAAACTGGCGTTGGGACTGACCTCGGCGATCGCAGCGTCGACAGCCGTCTCGAGCGCCGCGCACGCTGAAGACCTGACGCTATGCTGGGCCGCCTGGGACCCGGCCAACGCGCTGGTCGAACTGTCCAAGGATTTCACCAAGGAAACCGGCATCGGCATGAAATTCGAGTTCGTGCCGTGGACCAACTACGCCGACCGTTTCCTCAATGAGCTGAACTCGCATGGCAAGCTCTGCGACCTGATCATCGGCGACAGCCAATGGATCGGCGGCGCGGCCGAGAACGGCCATTACGTCAAGCTGAACGACTTCTTCGACAAGGAGAAGATCAGCATGGACGACTTCGTGCCGGCGACCGTCGTCGGCTATTCGGAATGGCCGAAGAACACGCCCAACTACTGGGCGCTGCCGGCCATGGGCGACGTCGTCGGCTGGACCTACCGCAAGGACTGGTTCTCCAAGCCCGAACTGCAGAAGGAATTCAAGGAGAAGTATGGCTGGGACCTCGGCCCGCCGGCCACTTTCGACCAGCTGAAGCAGATCGCCGAATTTTTCCAGAAGCGGCAGGTCGACGGCAAGACGGTCTATGGCGCCTCGATCTACACCGAGCGCGGCTCGGAAGGCATCACCATGGGCGCCATGGACGTGCTCTACAGCTACGGCTTCCAATACGAGAACCCGAAGAAGCCTTACGAGATGGAAGGCTTCGTCAATTCGCCAGACGCCGTCAAAGGCCTGGAATTCTACAAGGCGCTCTACGATTGCTGCACCCCTCCGGGCGCCTCGAACAGCTACATGGGCGAAGGCGTCGATGCCTTCAAATCCGGCCAGGTGGCGATGCACATGAACTTCGCCTTCACATGGCCGGGCCTGCAGAAGGACGAGAATGTCGGCGGCGACAAGATCGGCTATTTCGTCAATCCAAAGGGTCCCGGCGGCGCCCAGTTCGCCCAGCTCGGCGGCCAGGGTATTTCGGTGGTCTCCTATTCCGACAAGCAGGAATCGGCGCTGAAATACATCAAGTGGTTCGCCAACAAGGACGTCCAGGCCAAATGGTGGTCGCTCGGCGGTTATTCCTGCCTCAACGCGGTGGTCAAGGACCCGAAATTCCCGGCCAGCCAGCCCTATGCGCAAACCTTCCTCGACTCGATGGCGATCGTGAAGGACTTCTGGGCCGAGCCGAGCTACGCACCACTGCTGCAAGCCTCGCAGAAGCGCTTCCATGACTATGTCGTGGCCGGCCAGGGTTCGGCCAAGGATGCGCTCGACGGCCTGGTCAAGGACTGGACGCAGGTCTTCCAGGACGACGGCAAGATGTAGCCGCGACAACCGCAAGGCTCCTCCCGAGCCATGACCCCGCGTCCCGTGCCGCCCTTGGCACGGGACGCGGTTCAGATAAATTCCATGACAGAGACGAACGAAGTGACCGAAGCAAGACTGACCATGCTCAATCGGACCGCGGAGACCGTTGCCCGGGCGACCCCGGAACCGTTGGCCCGCAAGGTCCGGGGCATCAGCGACAAGGGCCTCGCCTGGCTGTTCATCTCGCCGACGATCCTGTTGCTGCTCGCCATCAACATCTTCCCGCTGTTCTGGGCGATCTACCTGTCGTTCACCAATTTTCGCGCGAACCGGCCAAACGAGGTGGTGAAGAACCTCGGCTTCGCCAATTACCAGCGCATCCTTGGCGACCAGGACATCTGGATCGCCATGCAGACGACGGCGCATTTCGTGTTCTGGACCATCCTCTTGCAGACGCTGATCGGCTTCACGCTGGCCTGGCTGATCGACCGCAAGTTTCGCGGCCACGCTTTCTGGACGACGCTGATCCTGGTGCCGATGATGCTGTCGCCGGCGGTGGTCGGTAATTTCTGGCGCTTCCTCTACGAGCCGCAGATCGGCCTGTTTTCCTATGTCATCTCGTTCGTGTCGGGCATTCCGCCGACAAGCATCCAGATGCTTTCCAACGTCTCGCTGGCGCCGTGGTCGATCATCATCGTCGATACCTGGATGTGGACGCCCTACGTGATGCTGATCTGCCTCGCGGGCCTGCGCTCGATCCCCGAATATATTTATGAAGCGGCCGAGGTCGACCGCGCCTCCAACTGGCGGCAGTTCTGGTCGATCACGCTGCCGATGGCGCTGCCCTTCATCATGCTGGCGGTGCTGTTTCGCGGCATCGAGAACTTCAAGATGTTCGACATGGTCAACCTGCTCACCGGCGGCGGGCCGGGCTCGACCACCGAAGTCGCCTCGATCACGCTGAAACGGCAGGCCTTCGAGAGCTGGCGTACCGGCTATTCCTCTGCCTTCGCCATCATCCTGTTCGTCGCGGTGTTCGGTCTCGCCAACATCTACGTCAAGGCGCTCAACAAGGTGAAGCAGAGATGAGCCTGACCACAGCCCATTCGGTCGTCGCGCCCTCGTCGAATTCGAAGCGCATCGCCGGCGCCATCATCATCGCCTACGCGTTGATCTCGATCGTGCCGCTCTTGTGGATCTTCGCCACCAGCTTCAAGACGCCGCCGGATTCGATCGCCTACCCGCCCAAGATCGTGTTCCAGCCGAGCATCGAGGGCTACTGCAACCTGTTCACGACGCGCACCAGGCAGACGCCTGAATATATCAACTCGCTCGGACCGGCGACGGGCTTCTGCGACGAGACCGTGCGCAAGCGCAACATGGTGATCGCCGGACCATCCAACTTCCTGCCGCGCTTCATCAATTCGCTGATCATCGCCTTCGGCTCGACCTTCTGCGCCGTCTTTCTCGGCACATTGTCGGCCTACGGCTTCTCGCGCTTCAAGGTGCCGCTCGCCGACGACCTTCTGTTCTTCATCCTGTCGACACGCTTCATGCCGCCGATCGCGGTCGCCATTCCCATCTACCTGATGTACCGCGAGCTTGGCCTGTCGGACACCGCCCTCGGCATGATCCTGCTCTACACGGCGGTCAACGTGTCGCTCGCGGTGTGGCTGCTCAAGGGCTTCATCGACGAAATCCCGCGCGAATATGAGGAAGCGGCGATGATCGACGGTTACACGCGGCTGCAGGCCTTCTGGCGCACCGTGCTGCCGCAGGCGACCACCGGCATTGCCGCCACGGCGATCTTCTGCCTGATCTTCGCCTGGAACGAATATGCCTTCGCCGCACTGCTGACTTCCGGCACGGCACAAACAGCGCCGCCCTTCATCCCGACCATCATAGGCGAAGGCGGCCAGGACTGGCCGGCCGTGGCGGCCGGCACGACGATCTTCCTGGTGCCGATCCTGGTCTTCACCATCCTGCTCCGCAAGCAATTGCTGCGCGGCATCACCTTCGGTGCGGTGCGCAAATGATTAGTGTGGGAATAAGTCGCCCCCCACTCCGTCGAGCTTCGCTCGACACCTCTCCCACGATTGATGGGGTAGAGGAAGGGCGCGAACTTGATTCAGCCAGGCTCCCTTCCTCCCCCTCCGGAGGGGGGAGAGGTGGCGCAGCGGAGCAGCGACGGAGTGGGGGAACCACCTGGCAACCATCTCTCCCTTTGAACGGGGAAAAGGGAGGACGCTACGCATGAGGCGCCCCGCCATCTCCAGGAAATCGCGCTGGCCCCGCTGGGCCAGGCGCGGGTTGATGGAAAACATTGCCACGGCGCTGATCGCCATCGGCTTCCTGATGCTGTTCCAGCCCTTCGCGCTGTCGCTCTACACCTATTCCTTCATCACCATGCTCGCCGGCACGGTGATGTTCATCACCGTCTCGAAGTTCCCGGAATAATCATGGCCGAAATTCGCGTCCAACATCTGAGAAAGGCCTTCGGCGATTTCGTCGCCGTCCAGGATTCCAACTTCGTCGTCGAGGACGGCGAGTTCTTCGTCATGCTGGGGCCATCGGGCTGCGGCAAGACGACGACACTGAGAATGATCGCCGGGCTCGAACTGCCGACCGGCGGCCAGATCCTGCTCGGCGGCGACGACGTCACCATGCTCAGGGCCCGCGAGCGCGACATCGCATTCGTCTTCCAGCTGTTCGCGCTCTATCCGCACATGAATGTGCGCAAGAACATCGGTTTTCCGCTCTTGGCGCAAGGCATGCCCTCGGCCGAGATCCGCACCCGCGTCGAGGAGACGGCGAAGCTTCTGCGCATCGACCATCTACTCAACAAATCCGTATCCGGTCTTGCCGGCGGCGACCGCCAGCGCGTCGCGCTCGGCCGCGCCATCGTGAGGCGGCCGAAATGCTTCCTGATGGACGAGCCACTCGGCACGCTCGATACCGAATTCCGTGACCTGATGGTCCATGAGCTGCGCGAACTGCACAACCGCATCCACGCGACGACCGTGTACGTCACACATGACCAGATGGAAGCGATGTCGATGGCCGACAAGATCGCGGTGATGAACCACGGCGTCATCGAGCAGTTCGGCACGCCCCGCGAGATCTACGACCGCCCCGCTACCATGTTCGTGGCCGACTTCATCGGCTCGCCGCCGATGAATTTTTTGAAATTTGGCGGTGGACTCACAAAAGGCGCTAAGGAGGTGGTCGTCCAAGGGGCGACAGTGGCAGTGCCAGAGGTGCGCGAGGACGTAGCACCTGCCGACATGGCGCTCGGCATTCGCCCCGAACACATCCGCTTCGACGATGCATCCAAGCTGCGCGGCGCCATCTACGGCACCGAATATCTCGGCACCACCCAGATCGTCGCGGTGGAAACGGCGGACGGCATCATCAAGGCGCGGGTGCCGGCCGAAATCCGGCTCAATGCTGGCGACCATGTCGGCCTGACTCTAAACAGCGCGCGGCTGTCGCTGTTCGAAAAAGGCTCCGGGCGCGCGGTGAGAACGGCGATCCACGACACCGCCTCTCAGGGGAGAGCGCAGCATGGCTGACGTGCACATCAAAGGCGTGACCAAAAGCTTCGGCGACCATGTCGCCGTCAGCGGGCTCGACCTGCATATATCGGACGGCGAATTCGTCGTGCTCTTGGGGCCGACCGGCGCCGGCAAGACGACCACACTGCGGCTGATTGCAGGGCTGGAACGGCCGGATGCAGGCACGATCGAGATCGGCGGCCACAATGCCACGACCCTTTCGCCGGCCGAGCGCGACACAGCCTTCGTCTTCCAGCAATATTCGCTCTATCCGCATCTGTCGGTGTTCGACAATCTCGCCTTCCCACTGCGCTCGCCGGCGCGGAAAATACCGGGAGACCAAATCCGCCGCCGGGTCGAGGAGGTCGCGAAGATGGTGCGCATCCATCACAAGCTTGCCAACCGTTCGACCAAATTGTCGGGCGGCGAAATGCAGCGTGTCGCCAT
Organism: Mesorhizobium australicum WSM2073; assembly: GCF_000230995.2. Classification (NCBI taxonomy): domain Bacteria; kingdom Pseudomonadati; phylum Pseudomonadota; class Alphaproteobacteria; order Hyphomicrobiales; family Phyllobacteriaceae; genus Mesorhizobium; species Mesorhizobium australicum. The sequence goes on from NC_019973.1 coordinate 232,531, forward strand.
CGGCCGCGCGCTGGTGCGCAAGCCTTCCATCTACCTGATGGACGAGCCGCTGTCATCGCTCGACGCCAAGCTGCGCGCGGATCTCAGGCTCGAATTGAAGCGCATCCAGTCCGAGCTCGGTGCCACCATGCTCTACGTCACGCACGACCAGATCGAGGCGATGACCATGGCCGATCGCATCGGCATCCTCGCCGACGGCGTGCTGGTGCAGATCGGTTCACCACGAACCATTTATTCGGAACCGGCAAATCTGCATGTCGCTGCAAGGCTCGGCCAGCCCGCGATCAATCTTTTGCCGACGGGGCTACTTCCCGATGGCGGCGCGCCGGCCGGCACCAGGACAATCGGCGCGCGCACCGAGCACCTGGCGATCGAGAAGGCCGTGAATGGCCATGCTGATGGCGTCGTCGACTGGGTCGAGCATCTCGGCGATCAGAACCATCTGCACGTGACGGTGGGGCCGAAGAAGCTGGTGACGCTGACCGATCCCGACACCGATCTGGCGCAAGGCGACAAGGTGGTGATCCGCTACCGCTCGCCGCTCTATTTCGGCGCCGACGGACAACGATTGATGTGAGCGGCTTCGGCGCCCGCCAAGGCGACGCCGGCTTCCGATTGAGATTGCGAATACGGGACGAGTTCGATGAAGCACTTTTTCAACCACAGGGAAACGATCGTCACCGAGGCCCTGGACGGCCTGTTGCGCACCATTGGCTCAGGCGACCTCGCGCGCCTCGACGGGTATCCCGAGATCAAGGTCGTGCTGCGCGCCGATTGGGACAAGTCCAAGGTTGCCGTCGTCTCCGGCGGCGGCGCCGGGCACGAGCCGTCGCATGCCGGCTTCGTCGGCAAAGGCATGCTGACGGCGGCGGTCTCGGGCGAGATATTCGCCTCGCCGAGCGTCGAAGCGGTTATGGCGGCCATTCGCGCGGTCACCGGACCAGCCGGTTGCCTGCTGATCGTCAAGAACTACACCGGCGACCGGCTCAATTTCGGCCTCGCTGCCGAGAAGGCGCGCGCCGAAGGTTTTGCCGTCGAGATGGTGATCGTCGCCGACGACATCGCGCTGCCCGACATCGCCCAGCCGCGCGGCGTTGCCGGCACATTATTCGTGCACAAGATAACAGGCCACCTGTCGGAAGCCGGCAAGGACCTGGCATCCGTCGCGGCGGCCGCGCGTGCGGCGGCAAAGGATATCATCTCGCTCGGAATGTCGTTGTCGTCCTGCTCCATTCCCGGCCATCCGCACGAGGACAGGTTTGGCGAAAACGATGGCGAGCTCGGCCTCGGCATCCACGGCGAGCCGGGCGTCGAGCGCATCGCGGTGCAGAGTGCCGATAAGCTGGTGGCTGTCATGGCGGAGCGCCTCGCGGGGCGGCTCGACACGAAGGCCGATCATGCCTTGCTGATCAACAATCTCGGCTCCGTGCCGCCGCTCGAAATGTCGCTGGTTGCCAATGCGGTGCTTGCCTCACCGCTGGCAAAGACAGTGAAGTTCACAACCGGTCCCGGATCGTTGATGACGGCACTCAACATGAACGGGTTCTCGCTGTCGCTGATCCGACTCGATGCGGCACGCGAGGCCGCCTTGCTGGCGCCGGTCGGCCCGCACGCCTGGATGCCCGCCAAGCCGCTCGTTGCGCCCGCTGTCGTACCGATGGCGAAAGCAGCCGGACAAAGCGCGGCACACAGGGCCAGCCAGGATGCCGGCACCAGGCGCTTGATCGTCACGGTCTGCGAGAAGCTGATTTCGCTCGAAGCGGCATTGAACGGACTGGACGCCAAGGCGGGCGACGGCGACACCGGCTCGACGGTGGCGACGGGCGCACGAAGCGTTCTTGATCGGCTCGACACGCTGCCGCTTGCCGACCCCGCGGCGACCCTAGGTGCAGTGGGCGACATATTGAGCGCATCGATGGGCGGCTCCAGCGGGGTGCTGCTGTCGATCTTTTTCACGGCGGCCGGACGGGCCCTGGACGCTGGCGCCAGTGTGCCCAAGGCCCTGCTCGCCGGGCTTGAACGCATGACCTTCTACGGTGGCGCCAAACCCGGCGATCGCACCATGGTCGATGCGCTGGAGCCGGCCTTGAAGGCCTTCGACGGCAACGGCCTTGGCGACGCGGCGACAGCAGCCCGGCGCGGTGCGGAGGCCACCGCGGCCATGGAGAAGGCAAAAGCCGGGCGGTCCGCCTATGTCGGTGCCGGATTGCAGGGCGTGGTCGATCCGGGTGCTCATGCCGTGGCAGAGGTGTTCGCGGCGGCCGCCACACTGCTTGTCACGGCCTGACGCATGCACCAGTTGTCGAACGACCGCTCTTTCGCTACTGCCGGCAAGGTGCAAACCGGGAATTCGGGCGACATGACGGCGCTGGACCTTTCGAGGCTTATCACGGCCGCCGCGGATGCGATTGCCGCGCACGCCGAGGAACTGACCGCGCTCGACCAGGCGATCGGCGACGGCGACCACGGGCTGAACATGAAGCGCGGCTTCGACGCCGTACGGGCCGAGGCCGACGTGTTCGCCGCGAAGCCGTTGCCGGACGCCCTGAAGGCAATTGGCACCAAGCTGGTGATGACGGTGGGCGGCGCTTCCGGCCCGTTGTTCGGCACGCTGTTCATGGCGCTCGGCAAGGAGATTTCGGCGGAACCCGACCGCGCCAATCTGTCGGTTGCCTTCGGCAAGGCGATCGAAGCGGTGGCCGCGCGCGGCAAGTCGCAGGTAGGACAAAAAACCATGCTCGATGTGCTGCGGCCGGTGCATGATGCCTTGGCCGGGGGAAGGACGGCGGCTGAAATAGCCAACGTCGCCGACGCCGCGGCCGAAGCCACCGTGCCGATGAAGGCACTGCGCGGCCGCGCCTCGTTCCTCGGAGACCGCTCGATCGGCCATATGGATGCCGGCGCGCGCTCGACCGCGCTGCTGGTGCGCACGCTGGCGCAAATCATCGGGGGCAAGGCATGAGCAATGTCGGGATCGTGATCGTATCGCATTCGCCGCTGGTCGCCGAGGGCACGGCCGACATGGTACGCCAAATGGTCGGCGACGAGGTGCCGCTTGCGTGGTGCGGCGGAAACGGCCATGGCGGGCTCGGCACCAATGTCGAGGCGATCATGGGCGCCATCGACAAGGCCTGGTCGGACGCCGGCGTCGCCATTCTTGTCGATCTCGGCGGCGCCGAGACCAATTCGGAAATGGCGGTGGAATTGATCGGCGAGCCGCGTGCGCACAAAATCATCGTCTGCAACGCGCCGATCGTCGAGGGCGCGGTGATGGCGGCGACCGAGGCATCCGGCGGCGCCTCGCTCCGGGAAGTGGTGGCGACGGCGCACGAATTGTCGCCGTCGTGAGCGAATGGGATTTTTGAACACATGTCCGCAACCGCCGAAGCGACCGTCCTGATCACCCACGATGTGGGCCTGCACGCGCGTCCTTCGGTGAAGTTCACCAAGCTCGCCAAGAGCTTTGCCGCCGAGGTGGAGATTGCACTCGCCGCCAACGGCCCATGGTTCGATGCAAAAAGCATCGTCAAGGTGATGGCGGCCAAGGCGCCGAAGGGCACGGTGCTGCACATCAGGGCCAATGGCGATGGTGCCGATGATGCTATCCGGGCGCTGGTCGAACTGGTGCAGCGCGATTTCGACGAGGACGCCGGCCATGTCCGCTCGGCTTGAGGCCGATCCGCGCCTGCGCTCACCCGCTGGGAACGCGTGCCATGCGTATTGAGGGTGTTCCTGCCTCGGCCGGCTATGCCGAGGGACCTCTGTTCGACCTCGGCCAGCCCGCGAGCATTTACGTTAGCAAGGCAAGCTCCGTCGAGGAGAGGACGTCCCTGCAGGCCGCGATCGGCAAGGCGGTGAACCGGCTCGTGGCCATGGTCGGAACCGCCGAGAAAGATGCGGCCGACATACTCGAATTCCACATCGCCATGCTGGAAGACGACGCGCTGAGCGGGCCGGCCTTCGCATCGATCGCTTCCGGAACACCCGCCGACACGGCCTGGCGGCAGGCGCTCGATGCCGAGATCGCCGGCTACGAGGCTTCGGACCAGGATTATTTCCGCGCCCGCGCCACGGACGTTCGGGATATCAGGGACCAGGTGCTGCGTGCCCTGACCGAGGACAGTGACCAAGCCGCGCCGTCCGGCGCCATCCTCTACGGCGAGGACATCGCGCCGACGCGCTTTCTCGAAACCGACTGGAGCCATGGCGGCGGCATCGCTCTGAAGGCAGGCAGCACCGCCAGCCATGTCGCCATGCTGGCGCGCTCGCGTGGCGTGCCGATGGTCGTGGGCCTGCGCGAGCCGCTCACCGCCGTTGCCGACATGGCACTGCTCGACGCGGAGCACGGCAACATCGTCCTGGCGCCCTCGCCGGCCGAGATCGGCTCGTTCCGGCAGTCATCCTCTTCCTTCACCGCCGGCCAGGGTAAGGCACGGACTTTTCTGGCGCGGCCGGCCGTGACAAAAACCGGCACGGCGGTGCGCGTACAGGTCAATATCGCCGATCCTGGGGATGTCGATGCCATCGACATCGCGACCTGCGACGGTGTCGGCCTGATGCGCACCGAATTCCTGTTCGGCAAGACGCTGCCGGATGAGGAGACGCAGTATCGTGCCTATCGCAAGGTGCTGGAATGGGCCGGCGAAAAGCCGGTGACGGTCCGTACCGTCGATGCCGGCGGCGACAAGCCGGTGCCAGGCTTCACCGTCGAGGAAGGCAATCCATTCCTTGGCCTGCGCGGCATCAGGCTGTCGCTGGCCAGGCCCGACATATTCCGGATTCAAATCAGGGCATTGCTGCGCGCCGCGCCGCACGGCAATCTCAAAATCATGTTTCCGATGATCGCCACATCAGCAGAGTATGAGAGCGCCGCCGCCCTGTTCGCCGAGGAGCGGGTAGCCCTTGCCGCGCGCGGCATCGCGCAAAAAATGCCGCCGCTCGGCATCATGGTCGAAGTGCCCTCGGTGGCCATCGCGCCGGAGGCGTTTACCGGCGTCGCCTTCCTGTCGATCGGTTCCAACGATCTGACGCAATATGTGATGGCGGCCGCGCGCGACAATGCCGCTGTGGCACACCTGAATTCAGTCCGCCATCCTGCGGTGTTGAGGCTGATCGCCTCGGTCGCGGCCTTTGGACGGGAGACCGGGATTGCCGTCAGCCTGTGCGGCGATGCCGGCGGCGACCCGGCCTCTATTCCCTCGCTGCTGGAAGCCGGTCTGCGCGATCTTTCCGTGGCGCCGGCGCAACTCGCCATGGCCAAGGCGGCCATAGCCGACGTTCCGGTCTAGGCACGGCAGGCATGGCCGACATCAAACCCGAACCCGGTTCCGAAGAAGCGATCCGCGCCTACAAGACGATCCTGTCGCAGGTTATCGACCAGCGGCCGTCCGGCATGCGCCAGCGGCTCGCCGATGCGCTTGGCAAGCACCGCAGCTTCGTCACGCAGATTTCGAGCCCGAGCTACTCGATTCCCATTCCGTCGAAACATCTGCCGGCCATCTTTTCCGTCTGCCATTTCAGCCAGGCCGAGCGGGACCAGTTTCTTGCCGCCTATCACCAGGCACATCCCGGGAAGATCTCGGTCGCCGCGGGCGCGCGCAAGACAAGGCACGTTTCGCTCATCGTGCCGGATTTCGGCGACGACAAGCAGAATGCGGCGCTCGACCGAGCGATCAACGAATTCATCCAGAAGGTCACCAGCATCACCGGCAAGAGCGGCTGAACGACCCTTGATGCTGGCTATTTCGGGAGGAGACGGCCGTGAAGAAATTCATGAACTCGGTGGACACGGTACTGACCGAGAGCCTTGACGGTTTCGCGGCCGCCCATGCCGACATCCTTGTGCTTGGCGAGGAGCACAAATTCATCCGCCGCAAGATGCTCAAGCCGGGCAAGGTGGCGCTGATCTCCGGCGGCGGCTCCGGCCACGAGCCGCTGCATGGCGGCTTTGTCGGCCGTGGCATGCTGGACGCCGCCTGTCCCGGCCAGGTGTTCACCTCGCCGACACCGGATCAGATGCTGGCGGCCGCGCAAGCCGTCGACACCGGCGCCGGCTGCCTGTTCATCGTCAAGAACTACGAAGGCGACGTGATGAACTTCGAGATGGCGGCGGAGATGTCCGATGGCGTGCTGCAGGTCGTCACCAATGACGACGTCGCCGTCGAGAATTCGTCCTACACAACCGGGCGGCGCGGCGTGGCGGGTACGCTGGTGGTGGAAAAGATCGTTGGCGCCGCCGCCGAGCACGGGGTGGCGTTGCCGGCGTTGAAGGCGCTGGGTGACCGCGTCAACGACGCCACCCGCTCGATGGGCGTGGCATTGACCAGCGGCACCGTGCCGGCTGCCGGCAAACCGACCTTCGACATCGGCGAAGGCGAGATGGAATTCGGCGTCGGCATCCATGGCGAGCCCGGCCGCCGGCGCGACAGGCTGAAAAGCGCCGATGCAATTGTCGAAGAAATCTGCGCTGCGATCCTGGGCGATCTCGACGACAGGGCGAAAGGACCCGCGCTGCTGTTCGTCAACGGCTTCGGCGGCACGCCGCTGATGGAGCTCTATCTGATGTACAACAGCGCCCGCCGGATTTTCGAGCAACATGGCGTGACGGTTACCCGGTCGCTGGTCGGCACCTATGTCACCTCGCTCGACATGGCCGGCTGCTCGATCACGCTGAGCCTGCTCGACGACGAACTGACGGAATGGTGGGACGCACCTGTCCACACCGCCGCGCTGCGCTGGGGCGTGTAAGGCTGGCTTCAGCCGCCCTTTTCTGCAACCATTCCGGACAATCCACTTAACGATGGATTTGTCCGGATCGATGCTGCCGTCTCTTACTCCAGCTGAAGAAAAACTGCTGCTGCGCTTCGCCGATCCGGAAGCTGCGGCGGTCGGGGACAATTTATCAGCGAAGGCGCTGTTTGCCCTGCTCGACAATGCCGAATTCCATGGCGTCCTCCCGATCATGCTGCGCAAGCTCGGGGAGCGTGGCGATGCGCACCTGCCGTCGGATACTGGTTTGCGAGACAAACTCGACGACCTGCGCCAGAGGGCGACGATCGCCACCGGCCAGTCGATGCTGCTTCAGTACCATGGCGACCGCATCATGAAGGGAATGGCGGCGGAGGGTATTCCGGCGCGGATCGTCAAGGGGCCGGTCTTCGCGCGAAAACTCTATCGCAATGTATCCGACCGGCCTTTCACCGACATCGACATCCTGGTCGAGCCCGCCAACCTTGCGCGGGCAAACCGAGTGATTGCGGCATGCGGCTTCGAGCTTGCCAGCAACGAGGCCGAATCCTACCGGCTGCAGGAATTCAAATGGCTGGAAAAGGAGAATTCCAGCCTGCTGGTCGAGTTGCATGGCGACCTTGTGCACGACATCGGCATGCGGCGGCGCCTGTCGCTGGGTTTTCGCGAGCTTGGCATCATCGATGGCGACGCGACGGATACGCCGGCCGCCCTTCTGACGATCGCCATCGTGCATGCCGCCGGCGGCCACAAATTCCACCGTCTGCAGCTTTGCGTCGACGTGCTGCAAGGTGTGAGGGCGCTGCAATCCCCGGTTTCGGAAACCCGCCTGCTCGACGCCGCGCGCATGACCGGCATCGAACTCGAACTTGCGATCGTGCTCAACGTAACCGGGCGGCTGTTCGACGAACCGCATGCGCTGGCACTCGCCGGGCGAATAAAGCCCGACCTGTCGATCCGACTGGCCAAGAAGCTGATCACGACCAACACGCTGCTCAGGGTCAATTCCCGGGAGAGGATCGGCTCGCGGCTACGCCGCGATGCCTTTCGCTGGATCCAGCGGCTGGCCAAGGCCAGGCCATACGCCGCTTGAGCGGACCGTCAGTCCAGTGATGCCAACCTAGCGCTTATCAGCGCCGCCGCATCGGCCGGACGCACGCCTACTTCCAGGGTAAAGGTCGGCACCGACGACACCAGTCCGCGGATCGCCGCCAACCTGCGCTTCTGCAGCGGCAGCAGACCGGTCGCGCCGGTGCGGACATTGTCCATCGCCAGCGCCACCATCGCGTCGGTCCGGGCCATGGGCGCGAGCCGGGTCTCTTCGTCGCCGGATCGCGCAAGATGCAGGAGCGCTGCGACCGGACGGGCGGTCGGACTTTCGATTTTTACGATCCCACTCAGCTTTTCCAGCGAAACAGCCTGTTCGCCATTGCGGTCCCATGACAGACCGAGGCATGGCGCCACAAGCGGGATCATCCGCGCGGTCTTCTCATGGATCTTGACATGGCGCGGCAAACCCCAGGCGGCAGGCGTGGGGGAAGCGAGATTCAGGATCATGGCGTCGTCGGAGCACAGGCCGAATCCTTGCGTTGCCAAGGCCAGCGATGTGGTGGTCTTGCCGGTGCCGCTCGGGGCATGGACCAGCACGACGGCGTCGCGGCCCGGCAGCGTCAGCCCGGCCGTGTGCAGCATATGCTGGCCGCCTGCGTCGAGTGCTGCGTCCAACACCAGCATCGATGGCGTCCAAGCGGCCTTCGCACCGGGGCGAACCCGGAGTTCGGCCCAACCCTCCTCGTCATTGACGACAACGGCTTGGCGTTCGGGAAAGACGAGATGGACCGTGCCGCCATCCGCGATCATCCGGCAGTAGCCGTCCTCCGGTATCTCGCCCTCGAAGACGAGCGATCCGCCGGGCGCTTCGTCCAGAACGTCCGCCTCTGTGATCTCGAGACGAAAATCCGGCTCGACGGGACCTGTGACACGCAAGGTGCCCAGCATCCCGTCGAAATCCTGCCACAGGCCGGGGCGCTCGGCCGATATGCCGAGGATCTGGCCATTGAGGTCATAGAATACTGAAGGTCTGGTCAAGCGGAGCGCACCTTCGTGGCGGCGGTGGCGGGGTGACGGTAGATCTCGACCATGCCGGGAAGGCTGTCACTGACCACCGGCTTGCCGTCCAGGCACACCCAGCAATGCGCCGCCAGCCGCGACGCTTGCAGCGACTTCGGATCGACGCCGAAATGCAGCTGCGGATCGAAACCGGCAAGGCGCAGGAAGCGATGGCCGAGCAAGCCCTCCCGCAAGCATCTGCGGTCACGCATCAGCCAGGGATGACGCACGGCACGGTTGACGCGGGCGACAATGTAGGGGGCAGGCAGGCCGCGATAGGGCGCCGGCGAGGCGAGCGGCGCCCATTTCAGCACGTCCTCGAAGCTGCGATTGGCAATGAGAATTGGCATCAGCCGCGCGCTTGCCCAGAGATGACAGCGGAACAAGGCGCGCAGGAGAGGACCGTCCACCATCAAGCGGTGCCTTCAGCCATCAAGCCTGGAGCAGCGAGAATGCCTTCCGAGACCAGATCGCTGGCCAGCGCCGCCATGTCCTCGTCAAGCGTGCCCTTGTCGATTTCGAACTCCTCGCAAAGCAGGCCGACGATCTGGCCGAGGCTGCGCGCGCCATCCACCTTGTCGAGAAAGGCTTCGGTCGTCCCGTTGCAGGTATAAAGCTGGCCGCTGCGCGCCAAAAGCACCACCGCGCCGTCGCCGACATGCTGAACCGAGGCATCGTCCGCCAGTCGCAGAACCGTTCCAGAGGCAATTTCCATAACGAACCCCAAAAGCCATGCAAAACCCGGAAATGAGATAGCGCGGTGGTGGGGCGCTGTCTATTGGCCGGCCGGGATGGCTCGCGTGGCTCTATGCTTGCAGCACGCTCTTGTCAGGCCGCAACATCCATCCAGCGTCGAAAATCGTCCCAGAAAATAGTCGTCGGAATGGCGCGCCAGGCAAGCATGCTGACCGGCAGGCCCGTTGCTTTTCTTCCCTCCAGTAAGGTAAGAACTCCCCGGGTCTTGGGGAGATAGCGTATGCGTTACAATTGGGAGCGGGCTCCGACGACTTTCGAACGTCATCGAAAAGCTCTGGCGACAGCCATTTTGATCTTCGGCGGCGTCGGCCTCATGCTGGTGGCCTTGCCGATCTAGCGCCGTCGACATTCGCCCAACGAATCCGGCTTGTTAGACGGCAATCGACAGATTGTTCAGCGGGGTTGTCCGGTCACCGCTATCAAGCGGCGATCGCACCCTTAAAACCCCGGCTGAAGCGCTGCACAGCCCGACGATTACCGCCGGCTTGCCTGCCGGTGTGTATTCACAGGATTCCGACAGGCTGTAGGAGGTCGGACGGTTCCTCGAGCCTGGTCCCGATCGACCATTGATGGCGCATGCGCTCACATCCTCCCGCTCGATATCGTCGGACAGCGGGCATCCCGGTCAGGACAAGACCGGTTCAAACGAAAATCAGGGAAGACAGCGCCGGAAAAAACAGCATAGGCTGTTTGCAAAGACGGCAAATGGTTTCCGGGAGGGTACGGATGGCTTCACGCTATCACGAGATCTATGACGGCTGGAAACGCGACCCGGAAAAATTCTGGGCCGACGCGGCCGGCGCCATCGACTGGTATTCGCCCTGGAACAGGGTGTTCGATGCCACCGCCGGCGTCTACGGCCGCTGGTTCACCGGCGCGACCTGCAACACCTGCTACAATGCCCTTGACCGGCATGTCGCCGGCGGGCGGGCCGACCAGATCGCGCTGATATACGACAGCGCCATCACCGGCACGGTGAAAAAGTTCACCTATGCCGAACTGAAGCGCGAGGTGGTGGCGCTGACCTCGGTGTTAAAGAACCGCGGCGTCGGCAAGGGCGACCGCGTCATCATCTACATGCCGATGGTGGCGGAAGCGGCCATCGCCATGCTCGCCTGCGCCCGCATCGGCGCAGTGCATTCGGTCGTGTTCGGCGGCTTTGCCTCGCATGAGCTTGCCACCCGCATTGACGACGCAAAACCGAAACTGATCATCTCGGCCTCGTGCGGCCTGGAGCCGGGGCGGGTCGTCGCCTACAAGCCGCTGCTCGACAAGGCGATCGAGATGTCCCGCCACAAGCCGGACGCCTGCCTGATCCTGCAGCGCGATCAGCTGCGCTGCGATTTGAAGGACCATTTCGACATCGACTATGCCGACGCCGTCGCTCGTGAGCGCGCAGCCGGCGCCAATGTCGACTGCGTGCCGGTGCTGGCCACCGACCCACTCTACATCATCTACACGTCAGGCACGACGGGCCAGCCCAAGGGCATCGTGCGGGACAATGGCGGCCACATGGTGGCGCTGAAATGGACGATGGAAAACGAGTTCGGCGTGAAGCCCGGGGAAGTGTTCTGGGCGGCGTCCGATGTCGGTTGGGTGGTCGGCCATTCCTACATCGTCTACGGCCCGCTGCTGCATGGCTGCACCAGCATCCTGTTCGAAGGCAAGCCGATCGGCACGCCCGACGCCGGCACCTACTGGCGCGTTATCGCGGAACATGGCGTGGTTGCGTTGTTCACCGCGCCGACTGCCTTCCGCGCCATCAAGGGGCAGGATCCCAAAGGCGAGTTCGTGCCGAAATACGATCTGTCGAAATTCCGCACCCTGTTCCTGGCCGGCGAACGCGCCGACCCCGAAACCATCAAATGGGCGGAGCAGAAGCTGAACGTGCCGGTGGTCGATCATTGGTGGCAGACCGAGACCGGATCGCCGATGACGATCAACCCCGCCGGGCTCGGCCTGTTGCCGGTGAAGTACGGCTCGCCCGGGGTACCGATGCCCGGCTACGATATCCGCGTGCTCGACGATGCCGGCCATGAGGTGCCGCGCGGCACGCTCGGCAATGTCGTGGTAAAGCTGCCGCTGCCCCCGGGCTGCCTGCCGACCCTGTGGAACGCCGATGCCCGCTTCCGCCAGGCCTATCTCGATGAGTTCCCCGGCTTCTACAAGACGGCGGATGCCGGCATGATCGACGAGGACGGGTATCTCTACGTGATGGCCCGCACCGACGATATCATCAACGTTGCCGGCCACCGATTGTCGACGGGCGCCATGGAAGAGGTGCTGGCCGCCCATCCCGATGTCGCCGAATGCGCCGTCGTCGGCATCGCCGATGCGATGAAGGGCCAGATTCCGCTCGGCTTCGTGGTGCTGAACGCCGGTGTCGCGCGCGACGGCGCCGCCATCGAGAAGGAGGTCGTCGCGCTGGTGCGCGAGCGCATCGGCCCGGTGGCCGCCTTCAAGACCGTGGTGACGATCAAGCGCCTGCCCAAGACGCGCTCGGGCAAGATCCTGCGCGGCACCATGCAGAAGATCGCCGACAAGGAAGCGTGGATGATGCCTGCAACCATCGACGACCCCGCCATCCTCGATGAGATCACCGCTGCCCTGACGGAGCGCGGAATCGGCGTGTAAGGAGCACTGCCGGGAACCTGACTGGAGCTACCGTTGCGCGATGTTGCGACGCGGCGAACTTTGTGATGACCGCTGGGCGCAATCGTAGATTGTGCGATGCAACATTCCGCCCTACAGTTTCCGCGGGGGGCCATTCGATTGGATCGCATGGCTCAGAAAAAAATAACCTTTGGCGGTATCGACATCCTGCGGTTTCTCGCCGCCGTGCTGGTCATGGTCTATCACTACGGCTTCTGGGTGTGGGCCTATCCCGACGGCATCTCGGCGCAAGCGACTGGTGGCGTTCCGGCGCAGCCTGGGATCGGCGCCTGGGTCGGGTCCGGCTGGGTAGGCGTCGAGATCTTCTTCGTCATCAGCGGTTTCGTCATTGCCTTCAGCGCCGAGAATTCGACGCCGCTGCGGTTTTTCGAGGCAAGGGTCAAAAGGCTGGCGCCGGCGGTCTGGATTTGTGCCCCGATCACCACGGCGCTGTTGCTGCTGATCGGCTTGAGCTGGCCGACCGATGCGGTGGTTCGGCTCGTGCGCACCGGCCTGTTCGCGCCTTATGGTCCCTGGGTGGACAGCGTCTACTGGACGCTCGGCATCGAAATCGCCTTCTACGCCATCGTCTGGATCCTGCTGCGGCTCGGCCGTTTCCATCTGATGGAAAGGGTTGCGATCGTCATCGGCATGATCAGCACGCTGTTCTGGTGCCTTTATTATCCGCTCGGCTGGTCCGCCTTCGCCGAGACGCGGTGGCTGCAGCTCGTGCTGGTGCATCATGGCTCATTCTTCGCGGTCGGCGTGCTCATCTGGCTGATGCGGTTCAAGGCGGTGACGGCGTCTCGCCTTGGCTTCTGCCTGCTGTTCCTCGGCGGTGGGGTGCTGCAGATCGCCAGCTCCGTCGACGTCCATAGCATCAAAGTCGGAGCCGTGATGCCGTACGGGCCGCCAATCTTGATCTTCCTCGCGGCCATCGCGCTGATGGCGTGGTCGCTCACGCTTGATCTCAGATGGAGCGGCTGGCGCCGGATCGGCCTGATGACCTATCCGCTCTATCTGATCCACGACGTCATCGGCGCGGCGATGCTCGGCGCCATGGTGCGCTCCGGGCTGCCTTATCTCCTGTCGATGGCAATGGTCGGCGCGACCATGATCGCGGCAAGCTGGCTGGTGGCAACCGAGGCCGAACCGCGCATCCGGCTGCTGCTCGACCACACGCTTTTCCGTTACCGGCTGAAGGCGGCATAGCCTCGAGCTATACGCCGCTCCGCCTCATGTCCGGCCGCATGAACGGCGGCCGGACGGTGCCGAAACCTTGTGCGATTTCGGAATGAGAACCGCTGCGCGGGTTCAAGACATGATGGCAACGGCCTTATCTCAGACCGCCGCCTTCGAACGCACTTCCGACTTGTCGAGATAATAGCTCGAGTACTTGTCGAAGAATTTCTCCGACGCGCCGAACGACCCGTATTTGGCGAGCTTCTTCAGGTCGACCTTGTTCAGCACCGCGCCGACGATCTTGTTGGCGACATAGGGCTCGGATTCCAGCATCGAGCGCACCATGGCGCGCGGCGTGCGGCCCCATTCGGTGACGAGCACGAAGCCGTCGACCAGCGGCGCGAAGGCCTTGGCGTCTACCACCGGGCCAAGCGGCGGCAGATCGACGACGATGTATTCGAAGGTCTCCTTGGCGTTTTCGATGAAACGACGCATGCCGGCCGAGGAGAGAAGCTCGCTGGTGTGCGAGAAATGTCCGCGCAGCACAGCCGGAATGATCGCCAGCTTGGTCTGCCTGTCGATCTTGCCGACGGACTGCCAGGTCTGGCCGCTCACCACCGCTTCCATCAAGCCTTGCTCGGCTTCCATGCCGAGGCTGCGGCTAAGGCCCGGATTGCGCAGATCGCCGTCGATGAGCAGCGTCCTGGAGCCATTGGCGGCGAGCAGCCCGGCGAGATTGGCCGCGACCGTCGACTTGCCTTCGCCGGGCAGGACCGAGATCACGCCGATGACGCGGCTGCCTTGCCCTTCCATCACCACATCGAAGGCGATCTTGGCGCTGCGCAGCGTTTCGGAGAACATCGATGCCGGAGCGTCGATGCTCACCCGCATCCGTGCGCGCCTTTCGATGGCGGCCGGCGATCTGGCGACCTTGAGATCGGGTTCGGCTGGCTTGTCTTCCTTGCTCGGTTTGCTGCCGATGGTCGGCAGGTAACCGAGGAATTTGAGGCCGACGCGGTCGCGGACCTCCTCGCCGGTCCTGAAGAACCGCTCGTTGAACTCGTTGAGGCCGCCGAAGCCGGCGCCCATCAGAACCCCGAGCACCAGCGAAAGGCCGAGGACGATGACGGTGCGCGGGCTCGAGGCGGCAAGCGGCGTCGACGCATCCGAGATGATGCGGATCTTGCCGACCGGGAAGGATTGCTGCTGCGCGGCTTCCTCGTAGCGTCCGAGGAACGTCTGGTAGAGCGTGGAGAGTGCCGTCGCCTTCTGATCGAGATCACGCAATTGGACCTGCGACTGGTTGTCGATCGAACTCTTGCCCTGCGCGGCGGCGACATTGGCCCTGAGCGCGGTCTCGCGCGCCAACGCCACCTCATACTCGTTGCGGTAGCTTTCGGTGAGCTGCTTCAGTTCGCCGAAGATCTGCGTCGAGATGTCGGCCTTCTCCTTGGCGAGCGCCACCGCCTGCGGATGCTGCGGGCCGAAATTCGCCTCGACATCCTGCTGCCGTTTGGCGACCGTGAGATAGCGGGTCTTCAGCGCCGCAATGACCGAACTGGCTGGCTGGTCGCTGGATATGGCGGCATCCTTGAAAGCGTTGTCCGAGCCGCTGTCGACGATCGACTTGTATTGCTGGTAACGGGCGCTGGCACGCGCGGTGTCGGCCTGCGCCACGATGAGCTGGGCGTTCAGGTCGGCGAGCTGCTTGTCGCTCATCAGCTGGCCGTCGCTGTTGGCGGACAGGCCGTGTTCGGCCCTGAATTTCTCGACCGCCAGCGATGCCTGCTGCGAGCTCTCGCGCAGTTCGGTTAGCCGGCCCTGCAGCCAGACCGCCGCGCGCTCGGTGGCGTCGAAGCTGGCATCGAGCTGGTCGGCGAGATAGGCGTCTGCATAGGCCTTGGTGATGGCCTTCGCCAATGCCGGATCCGTCGCCTGGTAGCCAAGCGCGATAACGTAGCTTCGCCCGACGCGATCCGCCCTGATCTCGTTCTGCAGCTTGAGGATGGCGTAGTCGCGGCGCGACGTGGCGATCAGCGCATCGCGCGCGGCGGGGTCGAGCTTGGTGATGTCGCCGACACCCGGCATGACCGGGCTGCTCGGACGAACATACTGGATCAGACCGCGGACCAGGCCAACGCCCTGGGCAAGGGCCGACTGGGGCGGGTTCATGAACGTGTCGTTCTGGTCGAGCTTGAGCTTGTCGACGACCACGGCGGCAAGCCGCGTCGAGGTCAGGATCTCGATCTGGCTCAGAATCGCGGAATCGGTCTGCATCGTCGTCGATGCCGCCGAGATGTCGTCGACGATCTTGTTCAGACCTTCATCGATCAACACGCTGGAAACCGACACGAATTTTGGCGGCGTGGTCTGCAGATAGAGCATGCCCAGGAAAAGGCCGATGATGGCGCACACGCCAACCACCTTGGCCTGCCGTGCGGCCATGCCAAGCAGCCGCTCGATGTCGATGAAGTCGTCGCCGTCTCCTGCTTCCGAATTCGGCAATGGCATCCTCTTGTCGAGAGGAAAATTGGCATAATTCATCTTCGGTCCAATTCTGGCTTGTCTCGCTCGCAGGCCCCGGAGAGATCGGGAGCATTGGCAGGCGCGACACACGCTTGGTGCCGGACAGCGCGGAGCCGGCCGGCGCCTGCGCCGTCAGCCATCCGACAATACTCCCGAAAGATGGGCATTATGCGGCTTCTTCCTGGCGTTCATGCGTCCGGACGAACTCCCGGAGCATCTCGAAAACCGGACCCCTCATGTCGTCGCGCGCCAGCGCGAAGGCGATATTGGCCTGGATGAACCCTTCCTTGGACCCGCAGTCGAACATGCGCCCCTTGAAAGGCTGGGCAAAGAATGGCTGCTCCTGCGACAGGCGAACCATGGCGTCGGTCAGCTGGATCTCGTTGCCGGCGCCGCGCTGCTGGTTGCCCAGAAGCTGGAATATCTCGGGCTGCAGGATATAACGGCCATTGATGTAGAAATTCGACGGTGCGTTGGCCGGCGCCGGCTTTTCGATCATGGCCGTCACCTCGAAACCGCCGCCAATGTCGGCGCCACGGCCGACAATGCCATATTTGTTGGTCTCGGTGGGATCGCAACGCTCGACGGCGATGACGTTGCCGCCGGTCTGTGCATAGAGGTCGGTGATCTCGGCCAGGCATCCGCGCCCGCCGAAGGAGACCATGTCAGGCAAAAGCAGGGCAAAGGGCTCGTTGCCGATGACCTCGCGGGCGCACCAGACGGCATGGCCGAGGCCTTGCGGCGACTGCTGGCGGATGAAGGAGGTGGCGCCGGCCACCGGCAGCATGCTTTCGAGCGTCTCCAGCTGAGTCTTCTTGCCAGTTTGCTCCAGGGTTCCGATCAATTCCGGATGCAGGTCGAAATAGTCCTCTATGACCGCCTTGTTGCGGCCGGTGACGAAGACGATGTGCTCGATGCCGGCCTCGAAGGCCTCGTCCACCGCATATTGCACGACGGGCCTGTCGACGACGGGAAGCATTTCCTTCGGCATCGACTTGGTCGCCGGCAGGAACCGCGTTCCAAGCCCCGCCACCGGTATCACGGCCTTCCTGATTTTCTTCATCGCAAATTCCTTCTGAGGAGATCGACTACAGTCCATTCACAGGCCACGAAAAATCCCTCCATGTGCCTGCATCTTCACCTCCCCGCCCCGACGGCAAACTGTGCCGCTACTCTTCGCAACCGCACGGCGATCGGCATGCCCATATGCCTGACCGCCGCCGGGTCGCTGAGCGCCGTCCGAATCGCCTTGAGCGGGGACCGCGCCTTGATGTGCTGGACCATCGCCAGGAACGAGGCCGCCTTGCGCAGGCTGCGGCCGCGCCGGGCGAATGCCGCCTGCGCGGCCGCGTCCATCGAATGGGTTTGAGCGAAAATCTCGTCGGCCTTGCGCATCGCCTCGACGTGATGAGGCTCGAGCACGCGCGAGATGGAGCCGCTGCGGATATGATAGGCATAGCCGATTTCAGGCTCCACCACGCATCTGCCGCCCATGGCGAGGGCTTCGGCAAACAGGATGTAGTCCTCGCCGATCCTCAGCTTCTCGTCATAGCGAAGCCGGTTTTCGTCAAGGAACCGGCGCAGGAAGATCGGCTTGAGATAGCCGAGATTGAACTTCGATTCGAAGACGACGTTGCCGGCGATGTAGGTCGCCAGCGAAATCTCGCGCAGGCCTTCCAGATACTGGCGCGGGAACATCGCGTCCTCGACCACGCCGTCCTCACGGACGACCTGGAGATTGTCGACGGCGATCTCGGCGCCCGCCTTTTCGGCGCGGCCGATCATGGCGGCGACGCGTCCGGGAAAGACGGCGTCGTCGGCATCGAGAACCGCTATCCACCTGCCGCGGGCGGCGTCGAGCCCGGCATTCCTGGCCCCTCCGGGGCCCCTGTTCTTTTCCAGCGCCACGACACGCACGACATGCTCGGGATAGGCCCTCGCCACATCAAGCGTGGCATCACGCGACTTGTCGTCGACGACGATGATCTCGAGGCTGACGCCCTTCTGGGCGATGGCGCTGGCGACCGCCCTATCAAGGGTTGCCTCGGCATTGTAGGCGGCGATCACAAAGGAAACATCGGGCACGGACGAAATGTCAGGCTCCACGCTTGCCTCCTTCCCCTGGTGAAGGCTGGCCATAGAGGCGCAGTTCGCGGATACCGACAAGACCGCTGACAACGCCGACATGCATGATGCCGCGCAAGACACTGCGGTTCCTGCGGACCGGACTGGCTGCAACCGGAAGTGCCGCGGCGAAGCAAAAAGCGGCCTTTGCCGCGGCAAGGCCGGCCTGCTTTACTCGCGCGATGCCGCTGGCGCCGCGGCCCAGGAGATGGCCGTGCGTCTGGCCAACCCGGAAGCGGCGGCGGCTGAGCCAGTCGAATGCGGCCCTGGCCCTCGGCACCGCCTCGTCGACCCATGCCTCCGGCGCAAAGGCGATCCGGCCGCCTGCCTTGTGCATCTGGTCGAAGAATTCGGTGTCCTCGCCGCCGGTCTGGCCGCGCGCCAGGCTGAAGCGGCGGCCGCGCAAGCTGTCGGATGCCATGCGCAGCAGGACGTTGCAGGTGTAGCCGGTGCGGATTTCGCCGTGCACGCGGACCGGCAAGGTGGAATGGAAATCGCCGCGGCGCATCCATTCCGGCGCATCCGGACGATAGAGCGCGCGCACCGGGCCGAGAACCGCGGCGGCGCCGCTTTTATCGGCCGTTGCCACCAGTTCGGCGAGCCAGTGGGCCGTAGCGGTCTCATCGTCGTCGATGAAGGCCAGGAAATCAGCCTCGCTGGCCTCGAGACAAGCGTTGCGAGCGATCGAGATGTTGCGGGCCGGGCAATGCCGGTAGCGGACCGGCAACTTCAATTCCTGCGACAGCACCGTCACCAGGTCCCTGGCGCTCGGCGTGTCGTCATTGTCGGCGACGATGACGCCGACCTCGAAGCCGTCAGGCATGGCCAGGGCGGCGAGCGAGCGCAGCGTGTCGGCCAGTTCCGGCCGCCGGAATGTGCACACGCCGATGTCGATGCTGCGATGCTTGACCTCAACCGCCATCACGCCGCCCTCCGCCGCGTGCCGAGGCCGAGAAGCTGCAGCCAGAAGCCGACGGACCAGCCGAAATGCATGACCATCGCCGAGACGCCGGCAAGCGCGATATCGGCATTGCGCTGGCTGATGGCCGCCACCAGGCCGTAGCCCAGGCAAACCGCCACCCACAGCACCAGCGGCAGCGCCGCGATCCAGTGCAGGAAGGAGAAGGCCGCCAGCAGAACCACCGGGAAGACCGCCAGCGGCACCATCTGCCTGACCTTCGGGATCACACGATGTTTCAGCACATTCTTGGCGCGGCCGCGGCCATAGCCGAGATACTGGACATAAAGGCCGCGCAGCGAGGCCCGCGGATAATAGACCATCTGCGTCCTGCCGCTCATCCAGATCCTGTAGCCTGCCTGCCTCAGCCGATAGTCGAGTTCCGCATCCTCATTGTGGCTGAACGTCTCGTCATAGCCGCCGACGGCCTGGTAGGCCGATATCCGCATCAGTGCGTGATGGCCGTGGTCGACCCACTCCCCGGCGGAGAGATGGCGATGCTTGGAGCCGCCGGTGCCGAGCTTGGAGTTCTGCGCCGCCGCCGCCGCTTTCTGCACCGTGCCGCTGCCGCTGGTCAGCATCGACACCACGACCGAATCCGCGCCGGTCGCCAACGCCTCCTCGACCAGTCGGTCGCAATAGTCGTCGGGATAGCCGCCATGGGCGTCGATGCGGATAAGATAGTGCGCACCCTCGCCAAATTTGGCCACCGCCAGGTTGATCGCGGCGCTCTGGATGCGCTTTTCGTTGTGAAGCAGGATGATGCGAGGATCGTTCCTCTGGCGCTCGCCGACAATGGCCAGCGTGCCGTCGGTGCTGCCGCCATCGGCAACCACGATCCGCGCGTCAAGCCGTTCCGCCGCCGGGCAAAGCTGGTCGAGCAGCGCGCCGATATGAGTCGCCTCGTCGAGACACGGGATCACGATCAGAGTGGAGGCAAGCGCTTGCGTCATCGGGCGATGTCCATCCTATGCCAGGGCCTCGGTCGCGAGCGGCCCGCGCACAGTGGTCAGGCGGCGCAGTTTTTCGACTAGGGCGCCGCAGTCGCTGCGATCGTAGCTCCACATCCTCGGATTGTGGGCCAGCACGCGCGCCTTCAGCCTGCCGAAGCGGTGCTGTTCCATCCCGCCAAGCGCGGTTTCGAGCGCTTCGGGCGTGGCCTGCGGCAGCAAAACGCCGATATCGCGCTGCCGCAGGAACCGCCCGGTCTCGGTGTTGTCCATCGAGATCGGCACCGCGCCGAAGCGGCAGCCTTCATAAAGGCGGTTGGGCAGCAGCCATTCGGAGTTCTGTCCCTCCTCGAAGAAATCGATTGCCCAGGAGAAATGGACGTCGTGATAGATCGCCGCCATGTCCTCCGGGTTGCGATACGGCCCGCGAAACGACATGTAAGGTTCGGCATCGACAAAGGCATGGAAATCCGGGAACTCGGAAAGTGCCGGACGGCCGCGCAAGACGATTTCGAACCGGCCCTCCGTGTGACGCGTGAAACCGGCCAGCAGTTCGAGCGAACGGCGGCACCGAAGCGCCCCGAACCAGCCGATCCGCCACGGCGGCGCGAGAGGTGCTTCCACCGCCTCGCGCTCGGCGGGCAGAATCGCCGCGGCCTCGAAATATTTGTTCTCGACCAGTTCCACCGGCGCCGCGACCTGGCGGAAAGGCTTGAAATAATTGGCGATGAAGGCGGGCGAACTGGTCACCAGCAGCCGCACATCCCGCGCCAGATGACGCTCGGTGGCGCGCAGCGCCTTGCCCAGGACATCGTCGCGAAGCACCAGGCGGTGAATGTCGAGACATTCGTAGACGATCGGGACAGCGGCGCCGAAAGCCGACCGGGCGCGGCGGCCCAGCGCCAGCATCTCCAGGTTACGCGCGATGATGATGTCGGGCTTCGGTACGTCCCTGAGCTTCGAACCTATCGAAACCGCTGTTTTTGCCACCGCCACCAGGCGCTGGGCGAATCGCCCGTCGCGCGTCGCGCCAAGGTCGATTGGCCGCAAGCCTTCGATATCGGCGATCGGAGTGGCGGCGCGGCGGAAGCCCGCCAGGGTAACCCGGGCGCCACCTGTCCTGAGCATCGTGATCCGCCGGCGAACCGCCGGGTCGGAAACATCATGTACCAGGTACAAGACATGCAGCATGAAAACTCGACCGCTGTTTGACCCACCCAGGGGAAGCCTAGTACAGCTCTTGCTGCATCGCAACATTTTTGGCGCACCGTTCCACGTTTTCTGTTGCACTGCAAAATTATTGCCGTAGTTTGTGGTCGGCGGCGGTTGTGGATTTCGGGGCTCCGAAATCCGCGCAAAGATCAGGAATCCTGAATTTGGAAGCCAATCCATTCGATCCGCCGGAAGGCTCCCTGCGCAAATCGGTCGGCCGCGGTGCCGTCGTGACCGCAATCGCGCAATCGGTGCGGGTCGCCACGCAGATCATTTCCGTTATCGTGCTGTCGCGACTCCTGTCGCCGCAGGATTTCGGCGTCGTGGCCATGTGCGCGCCTGTGCTCGCCTTCATCGCCCTGTTCCAGGATTTCGGCCTGACCCAGGCGACCATCCAGAAATCGGGCATCCGGCATGAGGAGGTGAACTACCTCTTCTGGATCAATGTCGCCGTCAGCGCGGTCCTCGCCTGCGTGCTCGCGGGCGCGGCACCCCTGGTCGCAGCCTTCTATGGCGAGCCGCGCGTCGCCGGTCTGGTGGCGGCACTGGGATTGCAGATCCTGGCTTATGGCCTGGGAGCCCAGCATCTGGCGCTGCTGACCCGTCGCATGCAGTTCGGCCGCCTGGCAATCATCGACGTCGCCGGGGCCGTCGCGGGGCTGGCCGTCTCGATCGCCTGGACTTTCATCGACCGTTCCTACTGGGCGCTGTTTGCCGGCACGCTGATCGGCGCGGTGCTGCCGACGCTGTGCTACTGGGCCAGCTCGCGCTGGCGCCCAGGCATGCCGCGCAAGGTCGTCGGGATCAGCGAGCTGATCAATTTCGGTGCCGGGATCACCGGTTTCAATTTCGCCAATTTCTTCGCCCGCAATCTCGACAACGTGTTGATCGGCAAATACTGGGGCGAGGCCCAGCTCGGACTCTACGACCGCGCCTACAAGCTGCTCCTGTTCCCGCTCAGCCAGATCACCAATCCGCTGTCGAAGGTGATGGTGCCGGCGCTGTCGCGACTGAAGGACGAGCCGGACCGCTATCGCAGCGCCTATCTGCGCGTGATGCCGCTGATCCTTCTGGTGGCGCTGCCCGGCGTCGCTTTCGCCACCGCGATGTCGGATGTGCTGATCCCCTTCGTGCTCGGCGAGCAGTGGCGCGCCAGCGCCTCGATTTTCCTGGCGCTCGGCTTTGCCGGCCTGCTGCAGCCGCTCAACAATCCGGCTGGTTGGCTTTTCGTCAGCCAGGGCCGCTCCGGCGACTTCATGCGCTGGGGCATCATCACGGCGGTGACCTCGGTGCTTGCCTTCGCGCTCGGCCTGCCCTACGGCGCGCTCGGCGTGGCGGTCGCCTATGCGGTCAGCGAGTATCTGCGCACGCCCTTCCTATGGCTCTATGTCGGCAAGAGCGGACCGCTGCGAGCCAGCCATGTGCTGCGCACGGCAGCGCCGTTCGTGCTTGGCGCGCATCTGGCGCTTGGGGCGGTCTGGCTGGTCAAGCCGATGCTGCCGCAGCAGCATGTCGTCGCCTTGGCAAGCGGCGTCATCCTGGCCTACGCGATCACCATCGTCGTCGCGCTGACCTTCGCCGCCGGCCGCGAAGCCTTGCGGGAGGCCTTGAAAATGCTGCCTGCAAGGGCGCCGGCGGCGACGCCGCGCGAGGCGCAATAATTTCGGCGCCTTTGTCGTCTATTCCATATCTCACCCGAGCATCAGGCCTGATCCATGCATTACCGATCGATCTCCGACATGAACGACGCCATCGTGAGCAACCTTCATCGGCTGCCACGCGACATCGACCTGGTGGTCGGCGTTCCCAGAAGCGGCGTGCTGGCGGCGACGCTGGTCAGCCTTGCGGCCAATATTCCGATGACCGACCTGGACTCCTTCCTCGAAGGCAGGGTCTACACGTCAGGCATCACCAAGCGCCGCGCGGCCCTGGACCGCAAGGTTTCGGACATGCGCAAGGTGCTGGTGATCGACGACAGCATCGCCGGCGGCAATGCCATGCGCGACGCCCGTGCCCGCATCAAGAGCGGCGGTATCGAGGCTGACTACACCTTTGCCGCCGTCTTCGGCCTGGAGCCGGAGCATCAGGAGACCGATCTGGTGTTCGAGGTCGTGCCGCATCCGCGCATGTTCCAGTGGAACTTCATGCATCATAAATTCCTGGCGCAATGCTGTGTCGATATAGACGGGGTGCTGTGTCTCGATCCGACCGAGGCCGAGAACGATGACGGGCCTGCATATGAAAAATTCCTCAGCGAGGCGCGGCCGCTTCATGCCGTGACCCACAAGATTGGCTGGCTGGTCACCAGCCGGCTCGAGAAATACCGTGCGTTGACGGAGGCGTGGCTCGCCAAGCACGAGATCAAGTACGACAAGCTGATCATGCTCGATCTGCCGAGCAAGGCGGAGCGCCAGCGGCTTGGCGCGCATGGCAGTTTCAAGGCCGATTTCTATCGCAAATCCGACGCCATCCTGTTCATCGAAAGCGAACATGCCCAGGCGCTGAGGATTGCCAAACTGTCGGGGAAACCGGTCCTGTGCGTCGAAACGCACATGGTCAGTTTTCCCGATGCGCTGTCGCTGCCAGCACTTGGCCAGGCCGCGCGAAACCTGCCGGCGAGGCTGCGCCAGGTCAATTCGCAGGAGGGCCGCAAGAGCGCCGCCAAGACCATTGCCCGC
Source organism: Mesorhizobium australicum WSM2073 (assembly GCF_000230995.2). Taxonomy (NCBI): domain Bacteria; kingdom Pseudomonadati; phylum Pseudomonadota; class Alphaproteobacteria; order Hyphomicrobiales; family Phyllobacteriaceae; genus Mesorhizobium; species Mesorhizobium australicum. The sequence continues at coordinate 256,425 of NC_019973.1, forward strand.
GCCCTGCTCGGTGCACGCGGCTATGAAACGCTGAAGAACAGGGTCAAGCGCCCAGCCTGATGCAGAACCGATCGGGTCGCTGCTTGGCTACGCGGCCTGGCGTGCGCGCTGCTGCACCGCTCTGTCCAGTATCGAGAAGAAGGTGACGAACTGACGGTCGGGGTCGAGTTCCGGCCGGCCGGCGAAGCCGCGCGCGAGGGCCGAGACCCGCTGATATTCCTTGTTGTCGTTCCACAAGAGCCTGACGGCCGCGACCCATTCGGCGAGCGGGGCATCATAGTCGAGCACCGTGCCGCCAGGGCCGACCGCTTCCGGCAAGCCACCGCGGCGCGAACCGACGACCGGAATGCCGCTGCAATGGGCTTCCGAGGCAACCCGCCCCCAGGCCTCCTCCCATTTGCTGGGCGCCAGCAGGATCCGGGTGCGGCCATAGACCGTCTTCATGTCACTGGTGCGGTTCTCCAGCGTGACATTGCCGAGCGGCGTGATCGTCTGTTCGATGCGTGCCCGGTGATCGTCCGCCAGCTTCCAGCTTTCGACGAACAGGAACGGGATTTCGGGGCACGCGGCGGCGATCCGCACCGCAAGCTCGAAGCCCTTTTCCTCATAAGGGTTGATCAGGGTGACGAACTGGCCTGAAGTCGGCGTGCTGTAGTGGGCCGGATTGATGGTCGGAGGGATCACCGCCGCCTCGATGCCGAACTCCCTGGCGTAGGTGCGCGCAGTGAATTCGGAATTGGCGATGTAGAGCGCCGAGCGCAGGTCGCGCAGGTCGCCCCCAAGCTCGTGAAACTCGACGTTGCGGAGGTAGACGACCAGCGGCACGCCCTTGGCCTGCAACGCCTTGCCGAGTGGAACCGACTTGTGGCACTGAACCACCGCCACATCCGGCTTGACCCTGTTGACGGCGAAGGCCGCCGCCTCCCACGGAAACCACGCCCGGATCACTGGGTAGCCGGGAAAACTGTCGACGACCGCCGGCTGGCGCAAAAGCTTCATCTTGGCACGCGCCTTGAAGCCGAAGACACCATCGCCAAACAGCGCGGCGAGCACCGCGGCCTCATGCCCATGCTCGATCAACTGCTCGGCCAGATGATGAGTGCTCGACTGGACGCCGCCGCTGAACTCCGGTGGGTAGCCATTGCCGCCTGCAAAGAGAACTTTCATGGTCCTGGCTCCTCGTCTATCGCGTTTCAATGCCCACGGCCGATGAACGGCAGCGTCAAGTGCAGCCTCACGCAGTCTTTGGCGGATCAAGCGTCGCGAACGGATTTGTGCATGGCTGCCATCCGGTGAACCGGATGGGATCACTAGGCGAACTGCGCGAGGCGTAGTCCGTCAACATGTGAAATTCGGCCACGACCCAGCGGTCGAAATGCCGGAGGTCGCGCTGCTTCCGCTTGGGCAACAACTTGCGTGCCTGGCCGAGCTTCGCCGTCTCGAGCAAAGTGACGGCGTCGCCCAGTTTTTCGCTGGGAAACAGCCACGGATTGCGGTTGCGGAACTCCAGCACGAACTGCTGCAGGTGCTCGATGCGCATGTTCAGCCCGCCGAGGTATTTTTCGAGCGTGACGCGAACCAGGTCCTCGTCCGAAAACGAAGACACCGCCGCGAAGGCCACGCCAGTCGATGCAACTCCACCAGCCATGATGGCCAAGACCGAGCGCCGTGAGATTTCCATCATCGGTTACCTCCTTCCCTTCCCGTCACGCCATCCGGCTCGCCGCGCGCAGGGACAAAGCTGCCGCGGTCAGGCTCGGGTTGGCGCAGGAGCAGCTTGGATAGGTGCTGGTGCCGACGACGACCAAGTTTCTCAACCGGTGATGGATCATGTTGCTGTCGATCACCGAATCAGCCGGGCCGGTGCCCATCCGCAATGTGCCCTGGACGTGCGATTCCGTTGGCCGGATGCCGCGGTCGAAGAGCCGTTCGACAGGCAACGGGGCAAGCAGTCCGGGCAATTTGTCCAGCGCCCGGGCCATGCCTTTGACGGCATAGTCCGACGGCGCCTTGAAGGAGACGAAGGCGTTGTCAGCCTCGTCGAGGGTGACGAAATTCTCGTGATCGAGCAGGTTCTCGGTGACCACGACCAGCGGCAGCGCCTGGCGCAGCCGGCCCTTCTCTGCGCGCATCCCGTGCTGCCAGCGGTTCTCGAAATAGACGAGGGCCGCCGCGTGCTCGGACCGGTGCGGACCGTCATAGAGGCCGAAATTCAGGCCGGTGGTGATGGTGCTGCCGTCGAAATTGTCGACGCCGTCGAGATAGACCTCGAAATTCCAGCCATAGGATTCATGCAGGCCGCGCCCGACGAATTCATCGCCCAGGCCCGAGCGCAGCATGATCGCCGCGCTCTGGATGGCATTGGCGCCGAGAACGAAGAGGTCGCCGCTGACCTGATATTCCCTGCCCTCATGCACGAAGGCGACCGAACGGACCGTGCCGCCGACATGGTCGAGCCGCCGCACTTCGGAGCCGAGGCAGACCGAAACGTCGGGATGCTCGAAGACATGCATCAGGCCGTTATTGGCGGTGAACTTGGCATCGACCGGGCACAGCCAGCAGCGCAGATTGGCGCAGCAGGAGCTGCGTTGCGCGGTCGGCACGCGCGCCCGTGCGGTCGGCATGACGAAATGCTGGTCGGGCTGGGCCGCCTTCATCATCCTGTCCGGCGTCGACATGCGATGCGGTGGCTGCGGAAAGGGCTTCGAGCGCGGCAGCATCGCCGCCATGTCGGGATCGCCGGAGATCGACATGATGTCTTCGGCGTCGCAATAGAACGGCTCGACATCGTCGTAGCTGATCGGCCAGTCATTGCCGACGCCGTAGGTGCTTTTCAGCCTGAAATCATTGGGGTGGAATCTTGGCGTCTGCGCGAACCAGCAATTGGTCCCGCCACCCAGCCCGATCGTGTAATTCCACGGCTTGTCGGAATTGGTGCTGTAGGTCGTCTCGTCGTCTATGTCGGTGTTGACGTTCTGGTCAAGCTGCCATTCATGCGTGTTGTGGCGACCCCACTCCAGAACCAGGATGCGCGCCTTACGCCGCCTGGCGAATTCATGCAGGAAGAACGCCGAACCGAAGCCGGAACCGATCGCGACAACATCGAAATGATCTTTGGTGATTTGCTCGGGCTTTACGTCCAGCACCATCAGCTACAATTCCTCCTACGCCGGGCGTTTGGCCCGATCCTGCTTTCGGCTCTCCGCGCCCGATCTCATGCCGCCATTCTGCCGATCGAGTGATATTCGATGCCGTGGCGCGCCACGACCTTGGGATCGTAAAGGTTGCGGCCATCGAAGATGACTGGCGTGGTCAGCGCATCCTTCAGCGCATCGAAGGACGGTGCGCGAAAACTCTTCCATTCGGTGGCGATCAGCAGCGCATCGGCGCCGCGCAGGGCCGCCTCCTTGGTTCCACACAACAGCAGGTCGTCGCGCAGCCCGTAGATGGCCTGGCATTCCTGCATGGCCTCGGGGTCATAGGCCTGCACGGCTGCGCCGGCGTTCCAGAGCGCCTCCATCAGCACGCGCGCGGGCGCCTCGCGCATGTCGTCGGTGTTGGGCTTGAAGGCCAGGCCCCACAGCGCGAAGGTCTTGCCCTTGAGGTTACCCTTGAAATAGCGGTGCACCTTGTCGAACAGAACGGATTTCTGATCATTGTTGCGCTCCTCGACGGCGCGCAGCAGCTTGGCGTCGTACTTGACGCCCTCGGCGGTCTTGATCAGGGCGCGGACGTCCTTGGGAAAGCACGAGCCGCCATAGCCGAGACCCGGATAGATGAAGTGATAGCCGATGCGCGGGTCGCTGCCGATGCCCTGGCGCACTTCCTCGATGTCGGCGCCGAGTTGCTCGGCGAGGTTGGCCATCTCGTTCATGAAGCTGATCTTGGTCGCCAGCATGCAATTGGCGGCGTATTTCGTGAATTCGGCGCTGCGCACGTCCATCACGATCATCTTCTCGTGGTTGCGGTTGAAGGGCGCATAGAGTTCGCGCATCACCGCCTCGGTTTCCTCGCTCGACGTGCCGACGATGATGCGGTCGGGCTTCATGCAGTCGGCGACCGCGGAGCCCTCCTTGAGGAATTCGGGATTGGAGGCGACGTCGAAGCTCAGATCCTCGCGGCCCCGCTTCTTCAGCGTCTCGGCGATCCTGGCCTTCACCTTTTCGCAGGTGCCGACCGGCACGGTCGACTTGCCGACGACGATCTTGGCGGTATCCATCTCGCGGCCGATGGTCTCGGCGACCGCCAGCACATATTTGAGGTCGGCCGAACCATCTTCGCCGGGCGGCGTGCCTACCGCGATCATCTGGATTTCGCCGTGCCTGACGGCGGCCGCCGCATCGGTGGTGAACTTGATGCGGCCGGCGGCGTGATTCTCCCTGACGATGGTTTCAAGACCCGGCTCGAAGATCGGAACGAGGCCCTGATTGAGCCGCTCCACCTTGTTTGCGTCGATATCGACGCAAACAACCTGGTGGCCAACCTCGGCAAGCACCGCCGCCTGCACCAAGCCGACATAGCCAATTCCAAACACCGTCAAGTTCATTCGGTTTCATTCCCATCCAGGGCAGCGGACCGCTTCTCGGCCCTGCCGGTTCAATTCGTCTTTCCCAGCTCTTTTACACTACACACCAGCGATTCCGGAAATTGGCAGGGCTGACCCAGCGCGGTGAACGCGACCCGCTCGACCTGCAGCGAAAGCTTGCGGCCCGGGTCCGCAAACGCTCCCATCCAGCCCTTCATGGTGTCGCTACCCCAAAGGCTGAAGAAGATCTTCTGCGCATGGCTGGGCAGCTTCGCGGGATCGGTGATGGTGTTCACCAGTTGGCCGTTGAGATACCAGCGCAGGCTATCTTTCTCCCAGACGAAGGCATAGTCGTTGAAGGCACTGTCGGTGCCGCCCGGCACGTCGACCAGCTTCTCGTTCTTGCCCTTGCCAGCGATATAGGCGTTGACCTGCACCTTGGAGGTGTCCTTGGTCAGGATCTCGAAGTCGATCTCGTCCCAGGGCTGCTTGTCGGATGGGCCGATATAGGAGAAGAACGCCGCGTTGAGGCCAGGGCCGGTGTCGGTCTTCATCCGCGCCTCATAGGTACCATAGCCGAAACGCTGCTTGGTCTGGATCTCGCCGCAGGCGAACTCGCGATCCTTGGTCTTCTGCTTCGCGAATCCGAGCGAAAGAACGCCATCGGAAAGCTTGACCAAGCCTTTCGACCAGGTGCAATTCTGATGGCTGCCGTTCGTCCAGCCGTCTGAAACGTACCAGCGCTCGCGGTCGAAATTCTTGAAATCGTCGACGAAAGAGGGCGCGGACTGGATATCCTGCGCATGAGACGGGGTTGCCGGCAGGCTGCCAAGAGCGACCAGCAGCAAAGCGACCGCCAGACCAGACCGCCGCCAGAAATGCAGGGCTGAAGGGGCGTCTATTGCTGTCGTGGACATGGTCTTTGGATCCGAATTCATGAGTGACTCACCTTTGCGCTGTGTCCCCAACCCAAAGTCGACGTTCGAACCGCTTCCAAACGGGCCAACCTTGACCTTTTCAATCACCCTCCCGACGTCCAGCCTTGCATCACCTTCGCCGTAACGGTCCCCCGCCGCCGCCTTCAATTTCGGCCGGCTCCCGCCTGCCTGACCGGTTCGACCGTCGCCGCCGGATCGGTGGTCGTATTCTCGTCGAAGACCACGTCCAGCGAATGACGGAGCTCGCGCATCCTGCCGCCCTGGCGCGACAGCGCAGCGATGCGGCGCTCGCTGTTCAGGATCGACTGCGTCAACGCGCTGACTTCGGACGAGCGGCGATCGGAGGCGGAGCCGTTTTCCATGGCTTCGACCAGAAAGGCCGCGTTGGTCGCTTCCTTGCGGTAGCGGCTCTCCAAGCCGGTTTTCTCCGCCTCGATCTCGGCGGCGATCTGCTCGAACAGCTTCGCCAGCCGGTCCAGGCGCGCAACGTCGGTCTGCCTGTCGCGGGCCGGATCCCTTGATCTGAAGCCGAATATCGAGGCCATGAACTTAAATTCCCGTCATCGCCGGCTTCCTGGACCGGCTTTCAGGCCAGGCCACTGGCCGATCCCCGCAACCGGGGCTGAAAACTCGTAACCGCGTCGCCCAACTCCTCTGACGAAGAGAGACTTCGCACCAGTCCGATCGGGGGCCAGTTCGGCTGGTCGTTTAATTTGTTGCACCGCAACATAGACTGCCATCCCCAGAGCCGCGAGGCAACCACCCAATTCATAAACTCATAAATCCGATGGAAATGGTTGCGTGGCGGCCTCGCGGTCGGCAGGTAACACCGCGCCTTACCGTCCTTTGCCGGTACTGGTTCCAGCCATCAGGAAACGGAGCGGCGGCACGTGCTTGTTCCTGGAGACCAGGCCAACACTGCGAAACAGCGCCTCGATCTTGTCGGACGCCACGCCCTGGACGATGGGGACGAGGTTGGATTGGCTTGCAAAGGCGTAGGCCGCGGCAGAAGCCAGGCCCCGCTCGGCCTTCACGTCGAGGAAATTGCGCAGCCGGTATTTGTCGCGCACATGCCGCTCGTGCCGCCGTAGCACTGCTTTCGACCCTTCCGGCAGGCTGTCGATCGCCAGCAGCGCCAGATCGGCATCGGCCAGCCGCTTCAGATCCTGCGTCTTGTGGCGGCCGCTGAGTGAATCGGCGCGGACAATGGCGCCGTAGCCGCAGGAACGGATGACCTTGAACCGTGCCCCGTGGGCGACCGCTCGCGCGTAAAGCTCGTAGTCCTCGCCCAGTCGCAGGCTCTCGTCGTAGCGCAACCCGTGGCGGTCGAGAAAGGCACGGCTGATCACCGGCTTCAAGAAGCCGAGTTCGCCTCTTTGGACGCGGCGCCTGGAGATGTTGCCCTCCACGAATCCTTCGAAATCGAGGAATTCCGGATCGGCGGCAAAATCCGGGGCGACGATTTTGGTTGCATCGCCAGCCGCGTCATCCCTGATGAGCATGATGTTGTCGGCGGCGAAATCCCAATCGGCGCCGACAAACAGGTTGCGAAACCGGCCCTCGAGGAAGAAATCGTCGGCGTCCAGAATGCTGATGAACGGGGCTCGTGAACCGGCGATCGCCGCATTGCGGGCAAAAGAAGGGCCGCGATTGACGTCGAGGCGCATCACCGCAAGCCGGCCGCTGCCATCGTCGGCAGAGCGTGCGACCTCGGCCGTATTGTCCGTGGAGCCATCGTCGACGACGACGACCTCCCCGACTTCCGGTTCGCGCAACGCGGACGCTATGGCGACGGCGATCGTTCGCGCCGCGTTTTTGGCCGCGATGATCACGCAGACTTGGGATTTCGTCATCGACATGGAATTGCCTCTTGCACAGGTTCCGATCTGCCCTCGCCCTGTACGCGTTCGATATTCGCCGCCTTCACGGGCCGGCTGGCCGTTCGAAGATGCGGCGGCTGATGTCCGCCGACGCCGCCCAACCGGCCTCGGAAAGGTAACGGACCGGAGCCCGGCCGCACAATTCCCACAACACCGTGCGTCGCTGCGGCCAGCGCAGCGACGACAGCCATGGCGCGATGACCATGTTGAGCAGGTCTTCATTGCCGATGCGCGACAGGATCGGCTTGGCCCGCTCCGACAGAAGCGTGCCGGTGCCGCCGAGCAGCACATCGGCGGAACGCAGGCCGAGCAGCAGCGTGTCCTCCAGCCCCTGGCTCACCGCCGCATCGAGCACACGCTGCTGATCGGCGTGGCCGAGACGGCTGGCGCTGGCCCTGATATCGCAGACGTAGCCGGCGCAAGGCTCCCGGTTGAACAGTGCCTTGGCGACGCTGATGCAGGCCAGCATCAGCGTGTCGGCAGCCGACGTGAACGGGACTTCGGCGCCGGTGATCTCGACCAGCCGCTTTCGCCGCAGGAACCCGTCGGCATCGCGCGGACTGGGCGAGCCGGGCTGCTGAAGCCGGTAATGAAGGTCGACAGTGGATGATTTCGACCCATTGCCACGGATCATGTGCTGTTCGCCGAGGAAGCGGACCCACCAGACCGAACGCGACTTGCCCGATACTTCGTAGCCGATCGAGCGTAACGCTTCGCGTGCCTTCAAGAACCCGGCAGGCGAAACCAGAATATCGATATCGCCCGAGGGTTTCATGAAATGATCGTCGTAAAGCAGATGCTGCTGGAACGGCCCTTTCAGGAACACAAAATCAATCCGCCTGTCGAGCAGCGCCTCGTGAATGGCGATCGAATCCATCAGGCAGGCGGCGTTCATCGACACCGTCCTCCTGCGATAAGTTTCGAGCCACTGGAACAGTTCGGCCGGCCTCTCATGCGTCGGCGTACGCGACAGCGCCTTCAAGACGAAGGTACCGACCTTGTTCAACCTGGCGATATCAGTGACGACAGCGTCGGAAAGGCCCGGCGTCCACGTTTCACCGGCCGAGGCGGCCGGCCCCGCGAAATATAACCGTAAGCAGGCCCGCACATAAGCGATCTCGTCGGCGCAGTCGGTGGCGCGCAGTCTTTCATAGGAGCTTTCCGGCAAGGCCATTGAGCGCACAGTCTCCAAAAAGCGGTTTGCGCGAAGCGTATGCTGCAGCTGCTAAGCAAAGCATCGTCAAAAACGACGGCGCCGTAAAGCCTTTCCTTTCGCAGTGCGAAATTTTGCAACCATAGCGTTTGCCAGCTTCGCGGAAGGGGATGAGATGTATGGAGAAATTCCCACCCTAGCGCAGCGCTTCAGCCGGGCCATCGATGGGATCAGCTGAAAGTTGAGTATCTTTCGGCGTTGTCCAATGGCAATGGCCAAGCATGGCTTCCTCTTGTTCATGCAAAATCAATGGTTTACGGAATCTCGTGTGACGAGGGGCAATCACACCCGGCTTCATCTCGAAATAGGTGGATTTCTTACACGCGGGGTGACGTCCGCAACCCATAATTGATTAACGACCGGTAAATCAGGCTTGACTCATAAATGTTGCTGTGCAGCTATTGCGATGCAGCATGAAAGTGCTGACGGCAATCGACAGGCCGTTTCCAGTCCTTATGGAGAGTAAAATGGAACAGAATGTTGAAAAGCATGAGTACGAAACGCCAAACCTGACAGTACATGGTTCAATCGAAACCATTACCCAAGGCGGTGGTGGCAGCACGGCAATCGACGCGTCGTTTCCCGCGCACACCCCGATTGGCGACCTGACGTTCTCCTGAGACCAGCCTGATTCTGGAGGAATGACGTTGGGCCTCCGGGATCGAAGACAATGAAATGGAGCCGGGGATGAAAATCCCCGACTTTCCATTGAACCTGATGACGCGTAGACCGTGTGTTGCAAACGAGGTTTTAGGATGAACTGGAACCCATCCGAGCACGATTGCGTAAAGGCCACCAAGGACGCCGTTGCTTGCGAATTCGGCGATGGCCTCGCGCTTCTCAACCTGAAGTCCAATATCTATTACAGCCTCAACGGTGTCGGCGCCTTCATCTGGGAATTGATCCAGGAACCCAAGCCGATCGCGGACATCCGCAGCGCCGTCCTCGCTCGCTACAATGTCGACGCCGAACGCTGCAAGGCCGACGTCGACGCATTGCTGAAAGGCCTGGCGGAAAACGGGCTTGCGAGGCTTGAGCATGAGGCACTCGTCTAGGCAGGCGTCGCAGAAGGCCATGGCTGTGCGGCAAAGACCTGTGACGCAGAGAAATCCCCGGCCGATGAAGCAGCGGCCTGGCAGGCGCAGCCTGGCCAGGATCTTGTCCTTGAGCGGCTCGGAAGCGCTTTTCCTGTGCCGCTGCCTGCTGGTGGTCACGACCGTCCGGCTCGGGCTGACATTGTTCTCCTACAACCGGGTGCGTGGGATGGTGACGCGGCTCAACGCGCACCAGTGTGCCAGCATGAGCGAGTTGCGGCTCGTCGCCTGGGGGGTTGCCGCCGCAGCACGGTTCGTTCCGGGCGCCACCTGCCTGACCCAGGCGCTGTCGGGCCAATACCTCCTCGCGCGCCAGGGCAATGCGTCGAACATCCGCATCGGCATCGAGCGCGGCACGGGCGAGCAATTGAAGGCGCATGCCTGGCTGGTCAGCGATGACCACATCGTGCTTGGCGGATCCGTCGATGGTTTCGCCCACCTGATCGACCACGGCAGCCGATGAGCGGCGTAGCCGGAATCCTGCTGCGACAAGGCCCCGCGCCGGCTGAAGCGGCGAGCGACATCCAGCAGATGCTGGCGCGCATACGCCATCGTGGTCCCGACGGAACCTCGTGGTGGCAGGACAGCGGCGTCGCGCTTGGCCATGCCTGGCTCAACACCACCGACGAAGCCGGCCCCGGCCCGCTGACCATGGCCGGCGGCAAGCTGGCCATCACCGCCGATTGCCGGCTCGATAACCGCGACGAGCTGCTCGCAAGGCTCGGCATCAGGGACAACTCGGTCGCCGATGCGGCGTTGCTGATGCGGGCCTATCTGCGCTGGGGTGAAACGTGCCCCGTGCATCTGCAAGGCGACTTCGCCTTTGCCATCTGGGATGCCGAGCGGCAGCTTTTGTTTTGCGCGCGAGACCATTTCGGGGTCAAGCCTTTCTACTACCACGCAGCGGAACGCCGCTTTGCCTTTGCCTCCGAGATCGGGCCAATGCTCGGCCTCGACGGGGTCGGTGCGCGCCTCAGCGAGCACCGGATTTCGGGGTTCCTGGCCGGGCTGCCCGATGACCCGCAGTCCACGCCCTACAGCGACATCTTCGCCCTGCCGGCGCGTCACAGCCTCACCGTCACCGCGCAACGTCTGGTGCTGCGCCGGTACTGGCAGATCGAACCATCGCAGCGAGCACCGCGGCCTGATGCCGCGGAGGAATTCGCCCATCTGTTCGCGCAATCGGTCCGCAACCGCATGCGAGGAAGTCCGTCGATCGGCGCGATGCTGAGCGGCGGCCTCGATTCATCCTCGATCACCTGCGTGGCGGGAGTGCAAAATGCGGCCGAGCGCAAGCCGAGGCTACCGACCTTCTCGCTCGTGTTCGAAAAGGGTTCCTCGATGGACGAGCGCCCGTTCATCGATGCCGTGCTCGATCAGCAGAAGGCCGATCCGACGTTCATCCCAGTCGGCAATTATGCACCCTTCGCTGAATTCGAACGGGTGCTGGAGGAACAGGAAGGCACGTTCCTGGCGCCGGGCCTGACGCTGACCCGCGGTATCTACCGGACGGCCGGCGCCAAGGGCATCAAAGTGCTCCTCGACGGCCATGGCGGCGACGAAGTTGTTTCACAGGGGCATGGCCATCTGCACGAGCTTGCCAATGGCGGCAGGTGGCTGGATCTTTGGCGCGAGGTCCGCAGCGCCTCCAACACCTATGGCGACAGCACGCTCGGCCTCTATTTCCAGTTCCTGACCATCTACGGGCCGGCCTGGCGCATCGCCAGGCTGAGACAGCTGGGGAACCGAGCCCTGAACAGGATGCGCAGGCCTGCCCGATCGAAGCGTGGCCGCAGCTGGCGCGACCTGATCAATCCGGACCTTGCCAGGCGAACCGAGCTCATCGACCGGTTCCATCGGGCTGGCTACATGCCGCCCGGCGTCCAAGCCAGCGACGCGCTCAGCCACCGCTGGATCCTGTCCAACGGCTATGTTCCGCACTCTTTCGAAGTTTTGGACAAGGCCGCCGCCAATTTCGGCGTCGAGCCGCGGTATCCCTTCTGGGACAAGCCGCTGGTGGAATTCTGCCTGGGGCTGCCGGGCGAGGAGAAGCTCCGTCATGGGTTTGGCCGCTACGTGCTGCGCCGCGCCATGGAAGGCATCCTGCCGGCGGCGGTACAGTGGCGGCGCGACAAGATCGATTTCACCGCCAATCTGGTCAACGGCATGGTGCGCAACCATCGCGACCTGCTGGAGCAGTTGCTGGTCGGCGATGCGGGTCGCATCGCACCCTATGTCAACCTGCCGGAAGTAAACGCCGCCTATGCGCGGCTGCTGCGCCAGCCGGACCAGGCGGCACCGCTCGATGTCCAGTATGTCTGGCGCTCGGCGTCGCTGTCGCTGTGGCTGCGGCAGGTCCAGCATGGCGGGAGCCCCGCATGATGTCTCGCCATGAGCCGTTCGCCGGCGATCTCGACCGTCTTCCCAACCGCGACAGGACAGCGGGAGAACGAAGTTACTACCGCGCCTACGGCCTGCTCATCGCGTCCGACGTGTGGCTGCCCGAACTGGAGCCGGCGGACCCGGCAACGGCCGACATCGAGATCGTCATCGGCCCGATCGATATGCCCAAGCCTTCGGCGAAGGCAGCGACCGTCTTCCGTTTCGAGCCTGGCCGGCAGTATCTGGCCTGGGAGGCCGTCGGCGCATTCCTGATCAGCGACGCCCGCCGCATCGATGTCCAGCCGGCGCCCGGCGTCGACGACGCCTTGCTTGCCTTCCCGTTGCTGGGGCCGGTGCTGGCGCTGCTGCTGCACCAGCGCGGCCTGCTGGTGCTGCATGCCAGCGCCATCGCGGTGGCCGGCAGGGGCGCCATCTTCATGGGCGACAAGGGCGCCGGCAAGTCGACGACGGCAAGCGCGCTGATCCGGGCCGGACACGACCTGCTCACCGACGACGTCGTGGCGCTCGATCTCACCAACCCGGACGAACCGATGATCGTTCCGGGATTTCCGCAGATCAAGCTTGCCGCCGATGCCGCGGCGGCGATCTCGCTTGGGCAAGCGCAAGTGCGACCGCAAGTGCATCCGGCAATCGAGAAGATGCAGCATCGCCTGCACGGCGCCTTCTCCGGCAACAAGGTGCCGGCGGCCAGGATTTACATCCTCGAGCGCGGCGAAAGGGCCAGGGTCACCCTCCTGCCTCAAATCGCCGCCTTGCCAGCCATCATCAAATTCTCCTACGTGACGCGGTTTGGCCGCGCGGCGCTCTCCGGCGATTTCGCGGCGATGCATCTTCGCCATTGTTCAGCGATCGCTAACCATGTCGGCGTGTGCCGGCTGGACGTTCCGACGGGCATCGACAGGATCGGCGAGGCTGTGGCGCTGATCGAAAAGGAATTGGCTGGCGATGCCTAGGTCATCGGTCTTCAGCCTGTCGCTGTTTCGCGATGTCGCGGCATTCGGCGCCGTCATTGCCCGGATCGGCGGACGACGAACCTGGACGGCGCTGCTGTTCCTGATCCTCGGCAGCCTGACGGAAGGCGTTTCCATCCTGCTGCTGGTGCCGCTGCTGCACCTGGTCGGCCGTGCCGACCAGGATTTCGCGGTAAGGCTGCCCAATATCGAGTTTGTGCGCTGGCTGGTGCCCGGCGGAACGCTGCAGCTGACGACGGTGCTTTGCGCGCTGGTCGGGCTTGTTGCCGTGCAAGCAGCCTTCAACCGCTTCAAGTCGGTATACATGGCAAGGCTGCTCTTCGATTTCATCAACCGCTTGCGCATGAACCTGTTCGAGAGCATCGGCAAGGCGCGCTGGGGCGTGTTCACGCGCATGCGCGGCTCCGATCTCGACCATGCCCTGACCGGCGACATAGACCGCGTCCAGGGGGCGGCTTTTGCCCTGCTGATGCTGGTGCAGATCGCCGTGCTGCTGGCGGGCTATCTGGTGATTTCCATGTTCATCTCGCCGGTCATGACGGCGTTTGCCGTCGTCATCGGCATTGTCATGTTCATAGCGCTGCAGCCATTTCGCTCGCGAGCCACCGCCTTCGGCCGGATCCTGACGACCAATCGCCAGGACCAGTACCGCACGGTCTCGGAATTTCTCGGCGGCATCAAGGTGGCCAAGAGCCTGAACGTCGAGGCCAGCTATTTCGCGCAGCTGCAGGTCACGCTCGAAAAGATGAAGGCCGACAATATCGCCTATGTCCGCAACTCTTCGATCGGCACCGCCGTGTTCCAGGTGGCGAGCGTCGTGGGCTTGAGCGTCTTCATCTATGTGGCGTTGGTCAGCTTCCACCTGTCGCTGGCCGAGATCGTCGTGCTGCTCCTGGTCTTCATGCGCATCGCGCCGCGCTTCATGGACATGCAGACGCAGGCCCAGCAGGTGCTGATCAACCTGCCCGCCTATACGGCAATGCGCAACCTGCAGGCGCGTTTCGACGCCGAACGGGAGCCTGGCCACGTCGAATCCACGGATGCCCGCAAGCTGACCCTCGATACGGGGCTGAACATTCGCGACGTCTCCTTTGTCTATGACGACGGCGCCGGCAAGGCAGTGGTGAGCGACATCACCTTCGGCCTTCCGGCCGGCAAGGTCACGGCGCTCATCGGCCCGTCCGGGTCAGGCAAGAGCACGATCGCCGACATGCTGCTCGGGCTGCTCGAGCCGACCACCGGCAAGATCCTCGTCGACGGCGTCGAGCTCGATGCCGGCAATCGCCGCCGCTGGCGCGATCAGGTGGCCTATGTGCCGCAGGACGTGTTCCTGCTGCATGATACGATCGCGGCGAACCTGCGCCTTGCCGCGCCCCAGGCCAGCGAGGACGACTTGTGGAAGGCACTCCGCGCCGCTCACGCCGGCGATTTCGTAGACCGACTGGACCTGAGGCTGAATACCGTGGTCGGCGACCGCGGCGTGCGCCTCTCGGGTGGCGAGCGCCAGCGCATCGCGCTGGCACGCGCGTTGCTGCGCAAGCCGTCACTGCTCATCCTGGACGAGGCGACAAGCGCGCTCGACTGGCAGAACCAGTCGCTTATCGCCCGGTCGATCGACGGCCTGCGCGGCGCAATGACGATCCTGACCATCGCGCACCGGCCGTCGATGATCGCCTTCGCCGACTGGGTGGTGGCGATGGAGGATGGTCGTGTGGTGGAGGTCGGGCAATATCAGCGGTTGAAGGCGAAGCCGGGGAGCCGGTTGTCCCGGATGCTGTCGGGAGAACAGTCGGAAACCGAACCCGCCGATGTGGCCTGAGGACGATGATGTCCCCGTGGATCTAATGCAGCCCCCGCCGGACGCTGCCCAGCTTCTCGCCCTCGGGCACTTCGGTGGAGTTCTGCTTTCTCTCGGCTTCGCGCAGCCTGTCGGCCGGCGTTGGCGCGCTCCTGGCGATCATGGCATAGACGACCGCGAAATAACCGGCCTGGATGACCACCGCGCAGATGATGACACGCAGCAGTGTCGTGCCAAGCGAAGCTCCACCCAGCCAGGACCAGGCGACGACGATCGCGAGCGCGAACAGCATCCCAACGATGAATTTTGGAAGCGACATACCCAACAGCCCATAAACCGGCTCGGGTATATCCAACGATAGCCCCACCCGAGCGCCGTCCCTTGTGATGCGGGCTTGTTAAACCACCCGCTCTCGACCGGTTGCTTCCGGCCTTTCAACCTGTCGCCACCGTGACAGGTATAATTTGCAATTCTATTAAGGCGAGCAGAAGGCGGCAAGGGCAACCGCACATATTTTTGATTGCGCTTACGCGTTCGATTCTGCCATGCTGCAACGCACCCGGCCGCATTTCACTCAACCTGCAGCCATTGCAGATCTGGAGTACACCCCATAATATTAGATGGTATTTTAGGTGAATAGTCCAGAATATAGCATCGTCAGTAAGGACTCGTATGCTCTGGATCCCGACACTGGGAACGCGCCGCCCACAAAACGCCCTAAAAACGCCCGGATTTTTTTATGCTTGCCCATTTATTGTCACAAATGTGCTAAACATTTCGAAATTTGTGCAGCGCGAGCTTATTATTTAGTCAATTCATGACGCGACTATTTCAGCGGCGTGGGAAATTGTGTGTTGCGCTGCAGCATTTTTTTGGTATCGTGCGGTAAACCATTCGTTCAACGCATGGAGTTTCCGTATGAGGGATATTGCCAAGTCGGCCACGGCGGGGTTTTCGCAGGCCGACACCGACTTTCCGCCGCCGATCGGCGGCCTCATCAAGCGGAGTTTCGACATCGTCGGTTCGCTGGCTGGACTGATCGCGCTCAGCCCGCTGTTCATCATGATAGCGCTGCTCGTCAAATTCTCCGATGGCGGATCGGTTTTCTATGGTCACCGCCGAATCGGGCGCGGCGGACGGCTCTTCTCCTGCCTCAAGTTCCGCACCATGGTTCCGGACGGCGACAAGGTGCTGGCAGCCTATCTCGCGACCAATCCAGAGGCCAATGCGGAATGGATAGCGACCCGCAAGCTGAAGAACGATCCACGCGTCACCCGCGTCGGAACGGTGCTGCGCAAGCTGAGCCTCGATGAATTGCCGCAGATCATCAACATCCTCCAGGGCGACATGAGCCTTGTCGGGCCTCGCCCGGTGGTCCGGGACGAACTGGAAATCTATGGCAGCGCGGCTGTCTATTATCTGAAGTCCCGGCCCGGCCTGACTGGCCTGTGGCAGGTCAGCGGCCGCAACGACGTTTCCTATGACAGCCGCGTCGCGTTCGACCGCCACTATGTCGAGAACTGGTCGCTGTTCGAGGACGTTCGCATCATCATCAGAACAGTGCCGGCCGTCTGGATGTCGCGCGGCTCTTACTGATCGGCCGGCAGGATCAAGGCATCCGGCGGCAAGCTCATCGGGCGATGGGGCTAAAACGGATCGGAACGCTCAGTTGAAGATAGACATTTTCGAAGCCTTTGGCAGCGGCCCGTTTTCCGGCCGCTCGCGGCTCGTGGCGACCTGCCTTGCGATGTCGCTTGCTTTTCCCCAGATGGCCGCCGCCGACGATTACCGTCTGGGCTCCCAGGACAAGCTCACCATCCGCATCGCGGAATGGCAGACCGTCGAAAGCACGTTCCGCGACTGGTCGTCGGTCAATGGCCAATATACGATCGGCCCGGCAGGCACGCTGTCGGTGCCTTTCGTCGGCGAGTTGCCGGCGGCCGGCAAGACTACGGCGGAGGTCGCCGCGGCGATCGGCGAGGCGCTGCAGCACAAGCTCGCTTTATCGGACAAGCCTGAAGCCTCGGTCGAAATGGCACAGTTCCGCCCCTTCTACATTTCGGGCGAGGTGCAGAATCCCGGGCAATTTCCCTTTGTGCCCGATCTTACGGTGCTGAAAGCGATCAGCGTCGCCGGAGGCATCAGGCGCAACGCCGACTACGGTCCCCAGCTCGGCAAGGACCTGGTCACCGCCAAGGGCAATTTCGATATCTCCGACGACCAGCGCGTTCGGCTGATCGTCAAGCGCGCCCGCATCGACGCCGATATGGCCGGCAAGACGAGTTTTGAGGCACCCAAGGAGGTCGAAGGCGATCCGCGGCTGCCGACCATCGTCGCCGACGAGATGACAATCCTTACCGCCGACCAGAAGGCGCTGAAGCTCAAGCTCGAGGCGCTCGACGATCTCAAGGGTGTGCTGCAGGCCGAAATCGAATCGCTGCAGAAGAAGATCGTCAACCAGCAGAAGCAGGTCGACCTGGCCCAGCAACAGCTGGCCAGCATCGGTCCGCTGGCCCAGAAGGGACTGGTGGCCAATGCCAGGCTTCTGGATTCGCAGCAGTCCGTTACCGACCTGCAGGGCAAGATCCTGGACTACGAGACAGCCATCCTGACCGCCAAGCAGGCGATCAGCAAGGCCACGCAGGACGCCATCGACGCCCAGAACACCTTGAGTTCGAGCCTCGCCGCCGATCGCCAGCAGACCGAAGCCGACCTGAACGAGGCCGCGCTGAAGGTGAATATGCAAAAAGGCCTGATAGCCCAGGCCACGGATCCGGCAACGACGGCCGCCATCACCAACGACCAGCAACCTACCTTGCTCTATTCGCTGGTGCGCAATGTCGACGGCAAGACCAGCGAAATCGCCGCCAAGGAAGACACACCGGTACTGCCTGGCGATGTGATCAAGATCAAGCTGGCGCCGCTAGCCAGCCAGTAGAGACGCGGAAGGTCGCGCGGCCCGCCGCGTTCGATCCATAGCGCAAGGGCCTTGAGCCTCCGCCAAGCCTGCTTGGCGGAGGTTTTTGCTGATATATTTTCAGCACCGGAAAACCAGAATGGCTGTTGACGCAATCCCGAACGGAACCGCTACGCGGTTTTCCCGCGATGGCTTTAGCGGACTCTCATCATTACTCGGCTGCCGCGGGACGGTGAGGCCAGGCTGCCTGTCCGGCCTTGGCATCCCCCGGCTCGAAAGCCGGCGACCATCGCGTGCGGGTGACCGGCAGCCTCGCCAGCTTGAAGAAGCTGAAATACATCAGGAATGAACCCATGATGTAGGGGTTGAGTATCTCGACCTCGACGAAGGAGCGGATGAGCAGCAGCACCATCACGCCGATCAGAACCACCGATTCGGCCTGCCATGTCTTGAAGACCACCGCCGCGATGTGGCCGAGGAGCGTGCGCAGCATGATCAGCGATATCAGCACCGCCCCGGTGAAGCCGAGTTCGACAAGGGCTTCGACATAGGTGTTGTGGAAATGGAAGCCGGTGCGGGTGCTGATGTAGAATTCGTTCCACAGCCGCTCCGCCTCGGCAAAGCCCTGCACCCAATAGGCTGCATAGCCGACGCCAAGGATCGGCGATCGCATCGCGGCGTTCCAGCCCTGCTCCCACAGATAAGTCCGCCCGGTGAGCGTCGAATCCTTGCCGAAGATGCCAAGCACGAAGTCCATGAGCCCGAGATTGAGGGCGACGATGGCCACCACGACGATCATGCCGGCGCCGACCAGGAAGATCACCCGGCGGTAGCGTCGCGACAAAAGCTTGCTCATCGCAAGAAGCGCCACCAGCGCCAGAACCGCCGGTATCGAGGCCATCGAGGTGGCGGAATGCGAGACGACCAGCACATAGGCCGACAACAGCACGACCGGCACGGTCAGCATGAAACTCAGCCGGCCACGCCGAAGGAAAGCAAGGAACACGACCGAGAAATAGATGCCGAGCGAGCCGACGAAGCCGATCTGGTTCTTGGAGGCGAAGGCGCCGACGAAATTATAGGTGCCGTCGAGGACGTCCTCGGAATAGGCGCCGACTTTCAGCGAATAGAGCAGGACGAAGAATATGCCGACCAGGGCGCCTATTGTCAGGGTGCGCACGCTGACGGTGCGTGCGGCGACATAGGCGCAGGCGATATGGGACAAGTACTGGACCGCCGTTCTGGCGGTGACGCCGGGCGCCTGCGACCAGAATATGGAAAAGCAGACATAGGCCGCAAAGAGCAGCGGCAGCCAGGCGCTGGACAGTTGCCGCAGGAAACGCCGGTAGTCGACCAGGATAAGCGGAAGCCAGACGGCATAATAGGCCAGGATCAGCACCTGGCCGAAAATGACGGAATAGGAGAACGCCCAGATCGAAACGGCAACGGCAAAGCTGCCATAGACCGAATTCTTCTCGGGATCGACGAGCAGGGATTTGGGAATTTTCATCTCACGGTCCCGTCGACACGACCCAGGACCGGCAGGCCGCAAACCAGCCGGCATATCCGCAAACAGGGTCGTACAAGAAACGGCGCCTCCATTGTGCAGTGCAATATAACCTATCGCACCCCGTGCTCAATGGCAAATCCGGTCACCTTGTCTTACAGCGCGGCGATCGCCGAGAGATCTCGGCCGTGGACGGGCCAATCGGTCATGTGCTCCGACTGCCCATCAGGAACGAGGCGCGTCCCTTGAGGTTTCCTTAGTCCATGCGCATGCCTAGATCGGCCTCGCCGTGGTGGGTATGGTGGAAGCGCTGCGCGACCAACTCGAATGAACGGCGCCATAATCCGGCCGATTGGCCCAGACGATCCGGCCGCATGCCGGCTTGAACTCGGTCGGCGGTCACCTCACAGTCCCAGGACCGGCCAGCACGCGGGGCGCCTTCAGCCAACATGAACAGGGGGAACACATGCCAATGAATTTCGCGGGGCGCTTCTCAGGCCGGTCGGCGGTCATCACCGGGGGCGCCTCGGGCATCGGACTGGCGGTCGCGCAGAGGATCGTCGACGAAGGCGGGCGCGTCTGCGTCTGGGATCGCGATCCCGCACAGATCGAACAGGCGAAAGCCATTGTTCCCGGCCTGCGTGGAGTGACGTTGGACGTTGCGGATGCGGCAAGTGTGGAGGTCGCCGCACGATCGACGATCGACGCCTTCGGCGCGGTCGACATACTGGTCACCAGTGCGGCCATCACCGGCCCCAACATGACCACCTGGTCCTATTCGGTCGAGGACTGGCGTGGGGTCATCGACATCAACATCAACGGCGTCTTCTACTGCAACAAGGCGCTGGTGCCACACATGCTCGAGCGCAACTATGGCCGCATCGTCAACATTGCCTCGATCGCCGGCAAGGAAGGCAATCCCAACGCTTCCGCCTACAGCACCTCGAAGGCGGCGGTGATCGGCCTGACCAAGTCGCTGGGCAAGGAACTCGCCAAAACCAAGGTGACGGTCAACTGCGTGACGCCAGCCGCCGTGCGCACCGCGATCTTCAAGCAGATGAAGCAGGAGCACATCGATTTCATGCTCTCCAAGATACCGATGGCGCGGTTCGGCGAGGTCGAAGAAGTGGCGGCGCTGATCTCATGGATCGCCTCGGAGGAATGCTCGTTCACCACGGCCGCTGTGTTCGACGTCTCGGGCGGCCGCGCCACCTACTGATGCACTACAAATCCGCGTGAGCAGGCAACGATATGCCATCGCCGACGTATAGTCGGGGATGGAAGGTGTAGAAACGGCAAAGATTTCAGACAGTTCCACGGGTGTGACCTTTCGCTGCGATCTCGGCGTCCAAGGCGAGGAATTCCCCCACTTCTGGGAACATACGGTCGGCAGCGGCCACGCGACGCTCGCTCTGCGCGCGGACTGGCAGGCGCAGATGCGCCGGGCGCATGACGAACTCGGCTTTCGCCATGTCCGTTTTCACGGGCTGCTCGATGACGACATGGGCACGCTCATCGACCAGGACGACAAGCCGCTCTATTCGTTCTTCAATGCCGATCAGATCTTCGATTTCCTGCTGTCGATCGGCATGCGCCCCTTCGTCGAGCTGAGTTTCACGCCGACGATGCTGTCGTCGTCCGGAAAGATCGTCTTCCGTTATCGCGCCAATGTCAGCGCGCCGAAGGACTACGACCAGTGGTCGACGCTGATTTCGAAGCTCGTCGCTCACTGGGTTGATCGCTACGGCCTCGACGAGGTGCGGCAATGGTTCTTCGAGGTCTGGAATGAACCCAATCTCGAGGCGTTCGGCAGCGGCAAACAGGAGGATTATTTCAAGCTGTATGCCTACACGGCAAGAGCAATCAAATCTGTTGACACGCATTTGAAGGTCGGCGGACCAGCCACAGCCGACAATGCCTGGATCGATGAGTTCATCGCTTACTGTGGCCAGAACGGCCTTCCCGCGGACTTCGTCAGCACGCACCATTATCCGACCGATGCCTTCGGCCAGCCTGGCGACGACACCGAAGCCCAGCTCTCGAAAAGCACGCGAAGCGTCCTGCGCGAGGAAGCGCGCACCGCACGACGGCAGGCAGGCGACCGTCCGCTCTACTACACCGAATGGTGCACATCGTCGAACCCGCGCGATCCCATGCACGACGAGCCCTATGCCGCCGCCTTCATCGTCAAGACGGTCATGGAGGCGAGAGGGCTGGTTCAGGGCTACAGCTACTGGACCTTTTCGGATATTTTCGAAGAGAATTATTTTCCATCCCTACCCTTTCATGGTGGTTTCGGCCTGATGAACCTTCACGGCGTCGCCAAACCGGCTTACCGTGCCTTCGAAATGCTACATGGCCTTGGAACCGAAATCCTGTCGACTCAAGGCAATCATCCCACCGTCGACAGTTGGTCCGTGCGCGACGGAAATTCGTTGACCGTGCTGATTTCCAACTTCGCCTTGCCGCGGCATCCGGTCGCGAACGAGATCGTGCATATTCAACTTGAGAATGCACGGCGGCCCGACACGGCAACCATCCGACGCGTCGATGCGGCAAATGCCAACCCCAAGGCGCTATGGGTGACAATGGGAAGTCCCGATTACCTGAGCCGAGCAATGGTAGAGCATTTGCATGCGGCCTCGGCGATGCCGGAACAGGCGCAAGCGATCGCCTTCAACGGTCATACCCTTCTGTTCGATGTCACAGTACCTGCGCAAGGCGTTGCTGCCATCAGGCTGGAGTTTTTATCGATTGCTTAGAGCAGATCCCGCCGCGCTGGCCGATGACGAACTGCTGGACCGCTGTCAACGCGCCGCGTTCGGCTATTTCCTGGAGAACGTGAACCCCGACAACGGGCTGGTCGCCGACACGTCGCGGCCCAATTCGCCGTGCAGCATCGCCGTCGTCGGTTTTGCCCTGTCCTGCTATCCGATCGGCGTCGAACGTGGCTGGATAACGCGTGATGCGGCTGCCTGCCTGACCCTTGCGGCGCTACGCTTTTTCCAGACCAGCACGCAAGGCAGCGGCCACGACGTCACCGGCCACAAGGGTTTTTACTACCACTTTCTCGACTTGAGGAGCGGCTTGCGCGTTTGGCGCTGCGAACTGTCGATGGTGGATACCGCCCTGCTGATCGCCGGCATGCTGGTGGCGAGCGCCTATTTTTCCGGCGACAACGACGAGGAAGCCGAAATCCGCCTCCTGGCCGAGGCGCTCTACAGGCGCGTCGACTGGCGATGGGCGCAAGGCAGCAGCCCAACGCTCCGCCAGGGCTGGAAGCCGAGGAGCGGCTTTCTGCATTATGGCTGGGAAGGCTATAACGAGGCGACGATCCTCTATGTGCTGTCGATGGCCTCTCCGGACCGCCCGACCTCGGACGACAGCTACGAGGCCTGGACGGCGACCTATCAATGGGAAAACATCTACGGCCACGACGTGCTCTATGGCGGGCCGCTGTTCATGCACCAGTTCTCGCATGCCTGGATCGATTTCGCAGGCATCCGCGACGCTTTCATGCGGGAGAAGAATTCGGACTATTTCGAAAACAGCCGCCGCTCGACATACCTTCACCGCGACTACGCCCGGCACAACCCTTACGGCTTTGACGGCTATGGCGAGAATTTGTGGGGTCTTTCGGCCGGAGACGGACCGGGCGGCTTCCGCGCCAGCGTGGAGCGGCGGACCCACCGGTTTTCCGGCTATGCCGCGCGCGGCGCGCCTTTCGGACCGGATGACGGGACAATCGCGCCATGGTCCTATCCGGCGTCGCTGCCTTTCGCGCCGGACATTTGCCTGGCGGCGCTGCGTCACCTCGTCGATCGTTATCCGGAGGTTCTCGACGATTTCCGCCTGCCGAGCGGTTTCAACCCGACATTGGCCAACCGCCGCAAATTCGGCCGCAACGGCTGGGTCTCGGAAGGCCACTACGGGCTCGACCAGGGCATCGCGGTGATGATGATCGAAAACCACCGTTCCGGACTGATCTGGAAGCTGATGCGTTCCAATCCCCATATCCGTCGCGGCCTGGGCAAGGCGGGTTTCACCGGCGGATGGCTGTCGCGGCCGGTACCCGGAGGGCGCGATGTCGCGTGAACCGACGAGAGCCGCCATCTTCCCCGTCGACAGCAACGACGTCGAACTGATCAGGCGCGCGCATCCCGCGCACTGGAAGAACCCGACCCCGAACGGCCCCTACAATCTCGTTGTCATCGGCGCCGGGCCGGCCGGGCTGACCGCCGCGCGTGACGCCGCGAGCCTTGGCGCGAAGGTCGCGCTGATCGAACGCGGGCTGATCGGTGGTGCCTGTGTCAATGTCGGCGGCATCCCGTCGAAGTCGATCATCCGCACGGCCAGGCTCTATGCCGATATGCGCGATGCCGAGAGCTTTGGCGGCGACCCGCCAGACCACCTTCGTGTCGACTTTCAACGGGCGATGACACGGATGCGGCAGATACGGCAGCGGATCAGCCGTGCCAATTCGGCCGTTTCCGTCGCAGCCGAGGGCATCGACCTCTATTTCGGCGAAGCGCGCTTCGCCGGACCGGACACCGTCGTGGTCGCGGACAGGACCCTGCATTTCAAGAAGGCATTGGTCGCGACGGGCGCGCATGCGAGCGGGCCCGCGATTCCGGGGCTTGCCGAGGCCGGTTATCTCGACAACGAGACCATGTACGACCTTACGCAATGCCCGCCGCGGCTCCTCGTCATCGGCGGCGGGCCGCTCGGCTGCGAGACGGCGCAGGCTTTCTGCCTGCTCGGCGCCAGGGTCATCCTGGCGCAGAGCGATCCGATGTTCCTGCCCGGCGAGGAGCGCGACGCCGCGCAGATCCTTTCGGATGCGCTGGCGCGCGAGGGGATCGAGGTGCGGCTGAACACCGAAGTGGTGGCGGTGCGGATGGAGGGCGAGAAGAAGGCCGCCGACCTGATGCGGGATGGCGACACGACGACGATTACGGTCGATGAGATCATCACTGGCGTCGGCCGTTCGCCCAACGTCGATGGCCTGGGCCTCGATGAAGCCGGCGTGGCCTATGACGCCAGCGGCATCAAGGTCGACGATTATCTGCGATCCACCAACCCAAATGTCTACGCGGCGGGCGACGTCTGCCTCGAATACAAGTTCACCCACACCGCCGAGGCAACAGCGCGCATCGTCGTGCGCAATGCCCTGTTTCGCGGCCGCGAAAGGCTCAGCGAACTCGTTATCCCCTGGTGCACCTATACCGATCCGGAGATCGCCCATGTCGGTCTCTATCCCCTGGAGGCGCGGCGCAACGGCATTCCGGTCAAGACCTATACGGTCCTGATGCACGATGTCGCCCGCGCCGTGATGGACGGCGAAGAGGAAGGGTTCGTCAAGATCCACGTCAGGGAGGGATCCGACCGCATCCTGGGGGCGACGGTCGTCGCCAGCCATGCCGGCGAGATGATCAATGCCGTGACCCTCGCTATCCGTTCGGGCATGGGATTGCATGCGTTGGCCGATGTCATCCATCCCTTCCCGACACAGGCGCAAGGCATCAAGATGGCGGGCGACGCTTACCGACGGACACGGTTCACTTCATTGCGCAGGCGCCTGGCGGCCCGCTGGCTGGCCTGGTCCAGGCGATAAGCCTTTGCGCTCGGTCCCAGCCGGATCCGCATTGCGACCGATCCGCAAGGCAAGCGCGCTGGGCATCAGACTGTGATCCAGCGCTTGACGAAAGCACGGTTCGGCTAAACAAGTCGAAGCTGATTTCTGTGGCTGCGGGGGCCTCGTTAATGTCGTCCGAGAAAGAGCTTGCGCAACTCCTGGCGCGAAGCGTCGGGCGTCCGTCTTGAGCGCGCGGCCCGATGCCGACATGCCGGCGCGCGGCAGCGGGCGACGCGTGCTGATCGTGTGCCATGAGCCGGCGTTTCCGCCGACTTCCGGCGCGGATCTGCGCAACTATCGCAATGCCGTGGCGGCGGCCGCGTTCGGACCGGTCTGCCTGGCTTCGGTGCGGCCCAGGGCCATCGCCATGACCGCGCCCAATCCGCTGATCCGCACCGAGGCGCTGTCGATCGAGGGAGAGCCCCGGACGGCTTCCATCGGATGGTGGCGTATAAGGGAGGAGCATCGCATTTCGCGCGCGGCCCTGGCGCGGCTGGAAGCACTGATCCTCGAATTCCGCCCTGACACCGTGGTGGTCGAGAGCATCGGCCTGTTCAAGCTGCTGCGGCCTTTGCGATCGCTGGCAAAGCAGCTCATCCTCGACATGCACAATGTCGAGTCCGACTTGTCCGCGCAGATGAAACGCGCCGAAGCGACCGCATCGCGCCCTTCCGTTGCCGCATCGGTGCCTGGCATCAGGCATCTCGAAAGAAAGGCGCTCGCCCTTGTCGACAGGGTCTGGATCTGCTCGAACGAGGATCGCGAGAAGCTGATGCGCTTTGGCGGGCGCGCGATGCCCATCGATGTCGTTCCCAATGGGATTCCCAACGTCGAGGCGATTCCCGATGTGCTGCCCCCGGAACCGTCGGCCAATAGCGGCTTTCCGGTGATCCTTTTCATCGGTCATCTCGGCTATCCTCCAAACGTCGACGCCGCCGTGCGATTGGCCCGGACCATATTGCCCCGCATCCGCCAGGCCTTGCCCGGCGCGAAGCTAGTTCTCGCCGGACGCGGCCCGGAACCGGCCGTGCTGGCCCTGCGCGGGTTGCCCGATGTCGAGCTCGTTGAAGATCCCGAAAGCGTGGCGCCGCTCCTGTCCAGCGCGCATCTCAGCATCATCCCGCTCAGGGCGGGCGGGGGCACGCGCATCAAGATTCTGGAGGCGATGGCTTGGGGGGTGCCGGTGATCGCGACACCGCTCGCGGCCGAGGGCCTCGGCCTGGTCGAGAACGACGAGGTGCTGCTGTCGGCCAGCGACGAAGGCCTGGCCGCCATGGCCGTCCAACTTTCACGCGACGCCGGGCGCCGGGCAAGGCAGCGCGTGCGCGCCCACCAGGCAGTATGGGCAAGGTTTGGCCCGCAGGCGATCCGCGATGCCGTCCGTGCCGGGCTTGCCCTGGACAATGACGGCGATGACGACCAGCCATCTCGGATCACCCCATGAGCCGCCGATTATCCCGCCGATCCTGCACCGGACGTGGAAGACGGACAGCGTTCCCGAACGCTTCCA
This sequence comes from Mesorhizobium australicum WSM2073, assembly GCF_000230995.2. NCBI lineage: Bacteria > Pseudomonadati > Pseudomonadota > Alphaproteobacteria > Hyphomicrobiales > Phyllobacteriaceae > Mesorhizobium > Mesorhizobium australicum. The sequence continues at coordinate 282,816 of NC_019973.1, forward strand.
GCCTATGCCGAGAGGCCGCAATGTCCTATCGGTCCGTTCGCGCACGCCACGCGGAGCCCGGTTGCCAGGGTCAGTCGTGCAGATCCCGCGCAATCGGCGGACCGACCGAAAATCCGGAGAACGTGACTTCGAAACCTTCACGCTGCGGCGAACAGCACATCAACCCGACATCGACGATCTTCGAGGTCGGGAAATAGGCGAGCCGCACCGGCTTCCAATGGCCGTCGGAAGCATCCAAATACTGGACGCGGACCGCCTCGCCGTGGCGGGTCAGGCGGATCCTGACGCCGTCAGGGCCGGCGGCAATGGCCACCAGCGACCAGTCCGAGGTGTCGTTGGTGACGACGACGGAGAAATAGGCAAGGCCATCGGTGTATTCGATGCCGGCCTTGATCCAGTGCGTTTCGCTCAGCCGGACCATCAGGCCGGCCTGGTCGTAAAGCACCTCGTAGTCGCCCTTGACGGTCACTTCGGCGGTGAAATCGCCCTCGACCCGCCGATACAGGAAGTGGCCGTTGTCGCGCCAGAAGCCATAGAAGGTCTCACGCCAGAAATCGGTCTCCTTGCCGGTGCGCACGCGCACGCCATCACCTTCGATGGCATGGTGCGGCGGCGGGTTGAGCCAGGTCAGGTCCTGCAATGTCATCCCTTTGCACCGGTCCGTTTCCAGAGGAAGTGACGGTCCGCCGGCGGTCGGCCGGCGCGCCAGGTTATCCCGCGAACGTATAGGCGGTCTTTACCGTGGTGTAGAACTCCATGGCATAGCGGCCCTGTTCGCGCGGACCGAAGCTCGAGCCCTTGCGACCACCGAAAGGAACGTGGAAATCAACGCCCGCCGTCGGCAGGTTGACCATCACCATGCCGGCTTCGGAGTTGCGCTTGAAATGGGTGGCGTGCTTGAGGCTCGTGGTGCAGATGCCCGAGGTCAGGCCGAACGGCGTGTCGTTGGCAACGGCAAGCGCCTCGTCATAATCCTGGACGCGGATGACACTGGCGACGGGGCCGAAAATCTCCTCGCGCGAACTGCGCATGGCGTTGGTGGCCTCGGTCAGCAGCGCAGGCTTGAGATAGAAACCCGGCGTCTTGCGGTCGAGCCGTTCGCCGCCGAAAGCGAGCGTGGCGCCTTCGCGGACGCCGATGGCGATATAGTCCTCGTCCTGCTTGAGCTGGGTGGCGTCGACGACCGGGCCGATCTGGGTCTGCGCGTCGAGCGCGTCGCCGATCACCAGCTTTTCCATGCGCTCCTTGAGCGCGTCGACGAAACGGTCGTGGATGCCTTCGGTGACGATCAAACGCGACGAGGCCGTGCAGCGCTGGCCGGTCGAGAAGAAGGCGCCGTTCAGCGCGCAATCGACAGCCACCGCGAGATCGGCATCGTCGAGCACGACCAGCGGATTCTTGCCGCCCATTTCAAGCTGGAACTTGCGCATGTGCTCGACGCTTGCCGCCGCGACGCGCTTGCCGGTTCCCACCGAGCCTGTGAAGGAGATGGCGTTGACGTCGGGGCTGTCGAGCATCGCCTGGCCGACCACCGAGCCCTTGCCCATGACGAGGTTGAGCACGCCCTTGGGCAGGCCGGCGCGATGCAGGATGTCAACGATGGACCAGGCGCTTTCGGGAACGAGCTCGGCCGGTTTGAAGACGATGGTATTGCCGTGGGCCAGCGCTGGAGCGATCTTCCAGGCGGGGATGGCAATGGGGAAATTCCACGGTGTGATGATGCCGACCACGCCGACCGCTTCGCGCGTGATCTCGACGCCGACGCCCGGCCGCACGCTTGGCACCACCTCTCCCGACAGGCGCAATGTTTCGCCGGCAAAGAAATCGAATATCTGGGCGGCGCGGATGGTCTCGCCAATGCCCTCGGCCAGCGTCTTGCCTTCCTCACGCGCCAGATTGCGGCCGAGTTCGTCCTTGCGCGCCATGATCTCGTCGGCCGCCTTTTTCAGCACCGCATGGCGCGCCAGCGGACCGGAGCGGGACCACGCCGGAAACGCCGCCTTGGCCGCAGCTATCGCCTGGCCCGCCTGTTCGACCCCCGCCGAAGCATATTCGCCCACGACATCGCCGGTATCCGAGGGGTTGATGTTGCGGGAGCCGGCATCGCCGACCCATTCACCATCGATGAGGTTCTTTCGAAACGCTGTCATGTCCTTGCCTTCCTGGCTGTTGGCCGCGCGGCGGCATCTGTCTGAAGTGGTATTTGCCAGACAATTGCCTTGCGGGAAAGCACGCACTGGGCCTGGAGACCGCGACAAAAATCCCCGGGCCTGCACTCACGCCTTCGCGGCAGCGGCAACGGAGCCGCGTCGCCGAGCAATCCGGCTAACATGGGCGGGCAGCGCTCCGGGTCAAGGCCGGATTGCCCTGTACAAGCATGTCCACAATCTTGATTTGCCTGGTGTGGCGTGTCATGCGTCGTCACGATGGCAGCACTCGAAACGACGATCCAGCGCGCCGGCGCCACCGGCAACGTCAAGGCTACCCGCGAAGACTGGCTGAAGCTGGCGCTTGAAACCCTGATCTCGGACGGCGTCGAACGCGTCCGTGTGCTGACGCTTGGCCAGCAACTCGATGTCTCGCGCTCGAGCTTCTACTGGTATTTCAAGAGCCGGCAGGATCTGCTCGACCAATTGTTGGACCACTGGCGGCAGACCAATACCCGATTCATCGTCGAGCGTGCCGCACGCCCTTCCACGACTGTCATTCGCGGGGTGATGAGCATTTTCGAATGCTGGGTGGACGAAAAGCTGTTCGATCCCCGGCTGGATTTCGCCATCCGGGCATGGGCTCGCCGCTCCCCCACCATCCGGCGTGCGCTCGACGAGGCCGACGAAGAACGCGTCACTGCCATCCGCGGCATGTTCTTGCGTCATGGCTATGAGGAGGAAGACGCGTTCGTTCGCGCTCGCGTGCTCTATTTCATGCAGATCGGCTACTATTCGCTCGAACTCAACGAACCGATGAGCAGTCGCCTGCCGCATGTTGCCGCGTATCTGCGCAGCTTCACCGGCCAGGAGCCTTCGGCTGCGGATGTCGAGGATTTTTCGCGCTACGTCGCGAAAGCGGTCTCCGGCGGCCGGTAGCCGAAGACTCCGAACTCGTGATCCCAATAGCGCTTAGCCATGGAACGAAGAACAGGTGGCGATAGGATGGTAGGTTCCGGCTAAAGCGTAAACGACCAGAACAGGCAGGCTAGCGTGGCGGCGGCAAAGATCACGAAGAACAGGCTGCGCAGCAGCACGTTGCGGCGTAACTCGTTCATGACGAAGTGGCAACCGACGACCGCCACGGCAAACAGGAACCGCCAGTTCAACAACGCCAGAAGAGCGCTGCCCTGACCGAAGGCCCATCGCGCGAGCAGGCCGCCGACGATGGTGGCGAACAGCACAATGACAGTCCAGAAGATCGCATCGGCGGCATGGAGGAGGACGATACTGGCCGCGCGGATCGGCAGGATCATCATCAACAGCGCGCTGAAGAAGAAAATTGCCGCAAGCGGAATGAACGTTCCAGCGTCGGCGATGCCGTCGAGACGCTTGACGCCGATCGCCCCATAGGGATAGCCGTGACGGGCCACCGCAAGGCTCAGCGCCATGAGCAAGGCGGTCAAGACGGAGACGAGTGCGAAGGTCGTGAGGGCTTTGCTCATGGGGTTCCTGTCCCGAACGAATCAGACAGGAACCGGTGTAACCGATGGTCGTAAATTGCGCGTAAGCTTTCACCCGCCGCCGGCATCCCGAAGGGGATAACCGTCAGGGCAAAGCCACTCGGCGACGACCAGGTCGACCGCAGCGCGCGCCGTCCGCCTCCGGCAGATCAGCTCCAGGCGTGCAGCGGCGGATTCTCGCCGTTGAGGAAATATTTGCCAAGGATGGAGTATTTCCAGCGCACCGGATCGTGCAGCGTGTGCGTGCGGGCGTTGCGCCAATGGCGATCGAGATTGTGCTCGGCCAGCGTCGAGCGCGTGCCGGCCAGTTCGAACAGCTTGTTCGTTGCGGCGATGGCGATCTCGGTCGACAGGATTTTTGCTTCCGCGGTAACGATCTGGGCATGCGCGACCGTTTCGGCTGTCGGCTCGGCCACCGCCTTGTCGATGGCATGGCCGGCCTTTTCGAGCAGCGCCTGCGCCGCGTGCAGGCGCAGCGTGAGGTCGCCGACAGCCTGGATGGTGTATGGATCGTCCCAGGCATTGTCGAAGCCGCTGTCGATCCAGGCGCGGCTCCTGGTCCTGACAAAGTGAACCGTCTCGTCGATCGCCGCCTGGGCGATCCCGGTGTCCACCGCCACCTGGATTATCTGGAAGATGGCGCCGTCGGCGGTCGGCTTGTCGTAGCCCTTGTAGCCCGGCACCAGATACGTCTTCGGCACCTTGACGTTGTCGATGATGACGGTGCCGGAGAGCGTCGTGCGCTGGCCGAAGCTCGACCAGTCGTCGATAACGGTCAGGCCGGGCGCGCCACGGTCGGCGATGGCATACCAGGCGCGACCTTCGTCATCGAGCGCCACGATCGGCACCAGATGGGCAAGCAGCGCGCCGGACGAATAGAATTTGCGGCCGTTGACGACGACATGGTCGCCGGCGTCGGTGAAGCGGGTCTCGAAATCGGCGGCGCGCTTCGAACCGAACTCGGAAAAGGCGTTGCCGAACCGGGTGCCCTTCAGCGCCTCGGTGAACAGCAGCTTCTGCTGTTCCACATCCGACACGGTGCGGATGGCCGCGATGATGCCGAGATGGTTCTGCGCGACCTGGCCGATTGAGGAATCGGCCGCCGAGATGATCTCGATCACCTTGACCAGCGTCGCATAGGACAGTTCCGGCCCGCCGAATTCCTTCGGCACATTGATCGACCACAGGCCGCTTTGGGAGAAGGCGTCGAGCTCGGCAACCGGCCAGATACGCTCGCGGTCGCGCCTGGACGCCCCCTTGACGAATTCGGCGGCGAGCGCATGGGCGATGGCGATCGCCTCCGCATCGTCCCTGATGATGTGTGCTGGTGCCGAGGGCCTTGCGACCGGCGGTACGGCGGCGGAAGCATGGTCTGTCTTGACGGTCGAGACGGTCATTTCATTGCTCCTTCAAATTTCGGTTCAGGCAACGGCGTGGAGACGGGATGGCTTGGCGGCGGGCGACGGCTGCTGGCCGAGATAGAGCGCCCTGATATCCTCGCGCTGGCGAAGATCGGCGGCCGCGCCGGACAGGATCGAGACGCCGTTTTCGAGCACAGTGGCGTGGTCGGCATAGCGAAGCGCGACCGCCGAGTTCTGCTCGGCGACCAGGATCGACAGACCGGTCTCGCGGTTGAGTTTTTTCAGCGTCTGAAAGATGTCTTGCACGATGAGCGGGGCAAGCCCCATCGAGGGCTCGTCGAGAACCAGCAGGCGCGGCCGCGACATCAGCGCGCGGCCGATGGCAGTCATCTGCTGTTCGCCACCGGAGGTGAGGCCGGACAATGTCCGGCGCTTTTCCCTGAGACGCGGAAAATAGGAATAAACCCGTTCGAGGTCCGCGTTGATTTCGGCTCGGCGGCCGCTGCGGCCGATGCCGCCGGCGACCAGATTTTCCTCGACGGTGAGGCTCTTGAAACAGTGACGGCCTTCCAGCACCTGGACCAGCCCGGCGCGTACGAGATCGCCCGGCTTGCGGCGCGAGACATCCGAGCCATCATAGCGGATGGAGCCGGCGTTGACCTGGCCGCGCTCTGCCGGCAGCAGGTTGGAGACGGCCTTCAACGTGGTGGTCTTGCCGGCGCCGTTGGCACCGAGCAGCGCCAGAATCCCGCCCCGCCTGATCTCGAAGCTGACGCCATGCAGCGCCGTGATGGCGTTGATATAGGTGGCGTGGACCGCGTCCACGGCCAGGATGATGTCGTCGTTCGGCATGGCTGTTTCCGTGCTTTGCGGATGGGCCGGGCGCCGCGGATGGTGTCCACGGCACCCGGCCCGGAGATCAGTTGGTGGTCACGGCGTTGGCATCGTCGGCGGTGCGCAGCTTGATGCCCTTCTCGGCGGCATAGGCCTCGGCCGACTTCTCGATGATCGGCCGCAGCAGCGCCCAATCCGGCGCGATCCAGTCGGAAACGACGTTCCACTTCTTGCCGTCCCACTGCTGGAAGGTCACGTAGCCCTCGCCCTCGTGGTTGTCCCAGCTGACATTGATCGAGTGGAACAGGTCCTTGGCCCCGAGCGCCTCGACCTTGGACGGGTCGAGCTTGAGGTGTTCGAAGCCCCAGCGGACTTCGTCGCCGGTCAGCGTGCGATGGCCGAACTTCTCCTGCGCGACGCGGATCGCCTCGACATTCAGGATGCCGTTGACGATGCCGAGATTGTGGTAGACCGAGCCGATGCGCGACTTGTCTTCGAGATTGCCCTTGCCGGCGCCGTAGACGGTCTTCACGATCTCCTGCACCACCGAATAGGTGTTGCCCGAGGCCTGGGTGGTGATGGCGGTGTAGCCCTTGGCGGCATCGCCGGCGGGGATGACGTCCTCTTCCGAATTCGACCAGACATTGCCGACGATGTGGTCGACGGGATAGCCGACCTTGACCGCCGTCTTCAGCGCCACCGGGTTCATCACGCCCCAGCCGCGCAGGACGACGAAATCAGGCTTGGCGCGGCGGATGGTCAGCCATTGCGACTGCTGTTCGTTGCCGGGATGCGGCACCTCGATCTGCTGCACGGTGAAGCCATATTTCTGCGCCAGCAAATCATATATCGGGATGGTCTCCTTGCCGTAGGGCGAGCCGTGATAGAGCACGACGATCTTCTTGCCCTTGAGCTTGTCGATGCCGCCTTCCTTGGCGGCGATATAGTTCACGATGCCTGACGTCTCGCTGTAGGGGTTGAGCAGCAGCGGGAAGACGTAAGGGAAGACGCGCCCGTCGGTGGAGTCGGTGCGGCCATGGTTGACCGTGATCAGCGGCACCTTGTCGGCGGTGATACGGTCGATCATCGCATAGGCGATGCCCACTGAGAGCGGGTTCCAGGCAGCGGCACCCGCATGGCTCTTCTGCCGCTCGTAGCATTCGACGCCGCGCTCGACCTCATACTGGGTCTCGCACTCGTCCCAGGTCAGCTTGACGCCGTTGACGCCGCCGTCGCGGATGTTGATGAGGTTGAGATAATCGATGAAGCCGCCGAAGAAGCCGGTGCCGCCGGCCGCGTAGGGTCCGACGCGATAGCTCTGCAGCGGGAAATATTGTTCGTCGGCATGAGCTGATGGCAAGGCCACCGACACGATCATCGCCGCGGACAAAGCCGCCGCCTTGATGGTGCTGAGGAAGGTCATGGCTAGGTACTCCCGGTATGGGCCGTCTTTGGTCCGGCCTCTGGTTCATCTTCGAATAGGATTCTGGACTGCGAGGGCTCAGGTCGATTGCCAAGCGAACAGGAGCCGTCTTCGGATCCTGTCCCACAGGGCCACCAGCCCGTCGGGTTCGAGGATCAGAAACAGGATGATGAGGACGCCGAGCACGATGCGCTGGCTCATGTCGAGCACGCCCGAATCGAAGACATCGCCAAGCAGGAAGCCGCCGAGGCGCGACAGTGCGAGCGGAAAGACCACGATCAGGGCGGCGCCGAAGAATGCGCCGCGGATCGAGGCGAGGCCGCCGATGATGATGATGAACATTATCTGGAACGAGCGGTCGAGATCGAAGCCATCCGGCTCGACGGTCCTGAGATAAGCGAACGCCCAGATGACACCTGCGACGCCGATGACGAAGGACGAAATGGCAAAGGCCAGAAGCTTGGTCTCCAAGACCGGGATGCCAATGATGCGGGCGGCGGTCTCGTTGTCGCGGATGGCGATGAAGTTTCGTCCCGTCTGCGACGATACCAGCCGATAGGCGAAGAAAGTCAGGATGACGACGATGGTCAGCGCAAAGAAATAGCGGCCGACGGGGCCATCGAGTGTGAAGCCTGAAATCGACAGCCTCGGCGCGTCGATGACGCCGGATGCAGAGTTGTTGGAAAACCAGCTGAACTTGGTCAGCGCCCATTGCACGAAGAACTGCGCGGCAAGCGTCGAAACCGCCAGGTAAAAACCTTTCAGCCGCAGGCTCGGCAAGCCGAAGACGATGCCGATCGCGGCGGCCACGATGCCGGCGAGGAAAATGCTGCCGATCAGTGGCAGGCCTTCGACGCGCAGGTTGAAATTATAGGCGGCAAAGACCCCTGCCGCCATGAAAGCGGCGCTACCCAGCGAAACCTGGCCGGCATAGCCGGTCAGGATGTTGAGGCCGACACCGGCGAGGCTGAGCGCCAGGAACGGCAGCAGGATGGCCTCAAACAGGTAGCTCGAGCCGATCAGCGGCACGACCCCATAGGCGAAGGCGAGCAGGAGTACGGGCACCACCCATTTCGGCAGCACAGTCGCGGCGGAAAAGTCGCTTGCAGTCGCGGCCATGGCTCAGACCCTTTCGACGAGCTTTTGGCCGAACAGGCCGGAAGGACGGATCAGGAGGAAGACAAGCGCGACGACATAGGCGAACCAGCTCTCGATGCCGCCGCCGAAATAATCGCCGATATAGACCTCGGCGAGCTTCTCGCTGGCGCCGATCAGGAGCCCGCCGACAATGGCGCCAAGAATGGAATCGAAGCCGCCAAGCACCAGCACCGGCAGCGCCTTGAGCACCACCAGCGACAGCGAGAACTGCACCCCTAGGCGGGCGCCCCAGAGCAGCCCGGCGACCAGCGCGACCAGGCCGGCCGCCGCCCAGACGGTGGCCCAGATCAGTGGCAGACGCAGGCCAACCGCGAGTGCGGCGAACTGGTCGTCCGCGACGGCGCGGAAGGCGAGGCCGATGCGGGTGTAGCGGAAGAACAGCGACAGCAGGAGAACCATGCCGGCCGCGACCACCGCCGCAAAAATATCGAACTGGCTGATCAGCACGCCGCCGACTTCCAGCGGCACATCCTCGATACCGAGGTCAAGACCATGGACCTGCGTGCCCCAGATCAGTTGGGCGGCGCCCTCGATGATGTAGGACAGTCCAAGCGTCGCCATGAACAGGGTGATCGGCGGCTTGTTGGTTAGCGGCCTCAGCACCGTGCGCTCGATGGCGATGCCGATCGCCACCATGATGGCGAACGTTGCCACCAACGCCAGTGCAAACGGAACACCGCGTTCGACAAGGCTGACGAAGGTAAGGGCGGCGAACAGCAGCATCGCGCCTTGGGCGAAGTTGAGCACGCCCGAGGTCTTGTAGATCAGCACGAAGCCGATCGCGACCAGCGAATACATGACGCCGGAGAGCAGCCCGCCGACGAGCACCTCGATGAAGAACTGATAGTCGAAGTCGGCGATCATATGCCCGCCCCGTCCTCATTGTCTGAGGCGACGCCCAGATAGGCATCGATGACGCGCTGGTCGTTGCGGACCTCGTCGGGTGTGCCGTCGGCAATCTTGCGGCCATGGTCGAGAACGGCGACACGGTCGGACAGGCCCATGACGACGCCGACATCGTGTTCGATCAGGACGACGGTGGTGGCAAAGCGGTCACGCGCGGCGCGCACGAAAGCAGCCATTTCGCTTTTCTCACCTGATGTCATGCCGGCCATCGGTTCGTCGAGCAGCAGCAGGCGCGGCTCCGCGACCAGCGCCCGGGCGAGTTCGACCCGCTTCCGCAGCCCGTAGGGCAGCGTGCCGGCAAGACGATCGCGCACGGCGGTGAGGTCGAGAAATTCGAGAATCTGATCGGCGCGGCTGCGTGTCTCACGTCGCTCGCCGCGCGATCGTCCGATGCCGAGCACCTGGCCGGCGAAGTTGGAACGGACCTTGTAGGCAAGGCCGGTGGCGACATTGTCGAGGACGCTCAGTCCCTTGAACAAAGCAAGGTTCTGGAAAGTCCGGGCGACGCCGAGATGCGCCAGCCGCTGCGTCGGCACCTGCGCATAGTCGATTCCGGCAAGCTGGACCTGGCCGCGATCCGGCCGGTAGACACCGCTGATGACATTGATCAGCGAGCTCTTGCCGGCGCCGTTCGGGCCGATAATGGCGCGGATTTCACCTGATCGAACAGACAGATCGATGTCGGCCAGCGCGACGACGCCGCCGAACGACAGGCCGATGGCCTGGAGTGAAAGCATCGGAGATGTGGCCACCGCAGTGCCTGTTACCGGTGCGGTATGACCTTCGGACGGCTGCAGCGCCGAGGGCAGGCCGCGCGCGAAAACTTCCGGCGCATAGACCGAGGCTTCCATCACGCCTATGGCATAGCTGGGCAACGGCATTCCAATCGTCCTCGATTTCGCCCGCAGGCGCACGAATTCTCGATGCCGCCCGAAAAGATCGAGCGCGCTTGAAAACCTTCATTCGGGTGCTGGCCGGATTACCCGGCCAGCCTTGGAGAGATGACTATTCCGCTGCCAGCGAAGCCGCCTGCCCGGCATCCTCCAGCTCGCGAACGAGCGGGATGACATGCTTGCCGAAATACTCGACCTCTTCCTGGAAATGCAGGAAGCCGAGCAGGATGAGATCGGCGCCGGCGCTCTTCAAACCGACGATGCGCTCGGCAACCTGTCTCGGTGTGCCGATCAGGTTGGAGCGAAAACCGTCATTGTACTGGACGAGGTCGTCGAAGGAGGACTTCGCCCAATTGCCCTCGCCTTCCGGCGAGGCCTTGCCGGCGTTCTTGACCTCGTGGCCGAAGGCGTTGACGGCTTCCGGATTGGCCTTGGCGGTGATCTCGGCAAGCACCGCCTTGGCCTCGTGCTCGGTCTCGCGCACAATGGCGAAGGCGTTGACGCCGACCTTGACGGAATGATTGCTGGCCTTTGCCTTGGTCTTGAGATCATCGACCTGTTTGGCGATTTCGGCCGGCGTGTTGCCGTTGGTGAAATACCAGTCGGAGACGCGTGATGCCATGTCGCGTGCCGCGCGCGACGAGCCGCCCTGGAAGATCTCGGGCAGCGGCCGCGGCGGCTTCGGTTTCAGCGAGTATTCGTTGAAGCGGTAGAAGTCGCCTCGGAAGGTGAAGCTGTCTTCAGTCCATATGCCGCGCAGCGCACGGATGAATTCCTCGGAGCGACGGTAGCGCTCATCATGGTCAAGCCAATGCTCACCGATGGCGTGGAACTCGCCACGGAACCAGCCGGAGACGAGATTGATGGCGACACGGCCGTTGGTCAGGTAGCTGATGGTGGCAATCTGCTTGGCCGCCAGCGCGGGATTCCAAGGGCCGGGCAGGATCGCGGCGATCACCTTCAGCGTCGTGGTGGCGGCCAGCAGGTCATGGCTGAATGCCACCGATTCATGCTGCTCGTCGGCGCCGTAGCCGGCGGTGAAACGGATCTGGCTCAGCGCGTAGTCGAAACCGGCCTTTTCGGCAATCTGTGCCAGCTTGCGGTTGTACTCGGCTGAATGGCTGGTGCGCTGCTCGATGTCGGAGATCACCAGGCCGCCCGAAACATTGGGCACCCAGTAGGCGAATTTGACCGCGTCGGTTCCTGCATGTGCCATGAATTGTCTCCCAGTCAGGCTGTTGATCGGTCCAGCCGCAGCCGGATGTCGCTATATATATTATGTTTATCGAATTTATATACAAAGGAGGATTTTCCGTTTTTGGCGCACTTGCGGGACGGAAATACCAATTTTGCCCAGCCATGCCGGCTTGCGGTTGTCAGCCCGCGACCGCAACGCCCCCGGCATTGGGGCCAACCGCTCCGCCTGAAGAAGATGTGTCGAGCAGCCCCGCGATCTCGGCCGAGACCCTTTGGGCATAGCGAGCCACCTCCGGCAGGCCCATGAGTTCGCCAAAGGTGCCTCGCGCCAGCGGACCGGCGACGAAAAGCCCGGCAACCGCCTTGTCATCGCCACCGACGGCGCGACTATCGAGGCCGGTCTCGATACCGAGCCCGTATGCGTCCGCCCTGATCAGACTGGCCTCAGTCAGGGAACGCAGCGCCGGATTTGACTGGAGCGCCTGCCCATGGGCCGGCCCTGTCGTGTTGATGACGGCATCGAAGCTTGCCGTCTCGATGCGCGTCTGTCCGCGCCGTTGGAAGCTGACCGCGAGGCTGTCGCCCTCGACGTTCGACGCGACAAGCCGGGCTGCAATGGTGTCGAATGTGCCGGCGGTCTGACGGCGGTCGAGCACGGAAGCCACCTGCGGTGCGATCCTGAAGCGATGCACGTCCCAAAACACGCGCAGCTCGCGGACCAGCCTTGCCCGCTCTGGCGGAGCGAGGGCGGACCACAGCACCGGCCCTTGCATGCGCAATTGGTCAAAGACCGACTGCCAGTTGACGTTGGCGGCTCGCGCCGCGGCCAGCGTGGCGCGAATGTTCTTCAGCAGGCCAAGTGCGGATGTGGCCGGCACCGACGCAAAGTCGCCGAAGGGCTCATGTCTGATATCCGGGTGGGCGCGCGAACGCAGTCCGCGGCGCGACAGCGCCAGGATGCGGCCGCGATGACCCCGGCGGTCAAGCTCGGCCGCCATGTCGGCCGAGGTCAGTCCGGAGCCGACGATCAGGACCGACGCCTCCGGCCCGATCCCGGCGAGTGCCGACGGCGCGTAGGGATCGGCGATGAAGCCAGGTGCTTCAGCCAACAGGGCAAGTGCTGCCGGGATGGCCGGCAGAGGATGAGTCGCGGCGAGCACGACGATGTCGGCCGCGACAGGTCCGGCTAAGGTCTGTACGGTCCAGCCCGCGCTGTTGGCTCGAACTACCCGGGTGGCCTGAGCTTCGACATGACGGATAGCGCCCGAGTCGAGCCAAGGTGCGAGCTGCTCGGCGACATAGCGACCGAACACCCGCCGGCGCGGAAATACGTCGCCGTTCTTCCACAGCGCATCCGGGTCCCGCTCGATTTCGCCGCTGCCGGCCAGCCAGCGCGCAAAATGCTGCTGGTCTTCGGGAACCATGCTCATCCGGACGGCCGGGACGTTGACGCGGTGCGACGGCTCTTCGCTGGAATAGGCAAGACCGCCGCCGAGCGCGGAACGCGGTTCGATCACCGAGATCGACAGGCGCTCCGGCCCATGCGCCCGCGCAAGATGCCAAGCGACCGCCGCGCCGGAAAAACCACCGCCGATTATGGCGACGCGCGATCGGCGGACCGGAGGCAGCGCGTTCACGAGGCGCTGGCGAGCGACTTCGGCCGATGGTCACCGGCAATGGTCTCGCCGAACGGCCCGGTATTGACCGACGACCCGGTCGACTTGACCGGATGATCGGTCGGCAGTTTCGGCAGCACCAGTTCGCCGAAGCGATAGGCTTCTTCCAGATGCGGGTAGCCGGACAGAATGAAGGTGTCGATGCCGAGGCGACGGTATTCATCGATGCGCTCGGCGATCGTATCCGGGTCGCCGACCAGTGCCGTTCCCGCACCGCCGCGCACCAGGCCGACGCCGGCCCATAGATTGGGCGCGATCTCGAGCTTGTCACGGTTGCCGCCATGCAGCGCGCTCATGCGCGCTTGGCCGACCGAATCCATGCGGCCGAACACTTTCTGCGCCGAGGCGATCGTCGCGTCGTCGAGCCGACTGATCAGGCTGGCGGCGGCGGCCCAGGCCCGTTCAGCGGTTTCACGGGCGATGACATGCAGACGAATGCCGAAGGAGAGTTTGCGGCCGGCCTTGTCGGCCAGTTCGCGCACGGCATCGAGCTTGCGTCCGACGTCGGCCGGGGGTTCGCCCCAGGTCAGATATTTGTCGATTTCCTGCGCCGCGACTGCCGATCCAGCATCCGATGAGCCACCGAAATAGAGCGGCGGATAGGGCGCCTGCACCGGCGGGAACAGCAACCTTCCGTCCTCGATGCGGAAATGCTTGCCCTGGTGCTCGACCGTCTCACCGCTCAGCACCCGTTTGTAGATCCGGAGGAATTCCTGCGTCACCTCATAGCGCTCGGCATGCGAGAGAAAGATCCCATCGCCCTTGTTTTCCAGCGGATCGCCGCCGGTGACGACATTGATCAGCAGGCGGCCGTTGGAGATGCGGTCGAGCGTGGCTGTCATGCGCGCGGCAAGCGTCGGCGACTGCAAGCCGGGCCGCACGGCGACGAGGAAACGCAGCCGCTCTGTCAGTGGCGCCAGCGCCGACGCAATCACCCAGGAATCCTCGCAGGCCCGGCCGGTCGGCAACAGCACGCCGTAATAGCCGAGTGTGTCGGCCGCTTTCGCCACTTGCGACAGATAGGGCAGATCGACGGCCCTGCCGCCCTCGGTCGTGCCGAGATAACGGCTGTCGCCATGCGTCGGCAGGAACCAGAGAACCTTGATGCGGTCGGGGACATCTTGGGTCATGCCTTGCCTCCTGTGGTTTGGCGGTAGCGGCCCGGCTCCGGCACGGTTGAGAGTAGACGCAAAAATGCTGGCATGGCGTGGTCCTGTGCAGGAAACAGATCGCCCATGCAGATTGCTTATTCTACAAAATCTGTAGAGTTAGTTTATTTCAAATCCGTGCACGCAATTGGAAATTCTTCCTCATCCCCGCCGCCTGCGAGTGGAGAGGACCGGCTCGACCGCGTTGACGTTGTCCTTGCGCCGCCTTGGAAGGGTTGGCGGCCTCCTTCAGGCGTCGAGTGACTTGGCCACCCCCTCCATTGTCGACAGGGACGCCTCCGCATTGGGTGCATTCCAATTTACGTTCCAATATACTCCGATCATTTCTGGTGAACGAACGCTACGGATTTGCCATGGACCTTGACCCTTCGACCCTCAATCGGGCTTTGCCGTTGCGCGATCAGATCTATCAGAAGATCCGCAACCTGATCGTCGTCGGACAGATGAAGCCGGGGGAAGTGATCAACGAGTGGCCATCGCCGAAGCGCTCGGCGTTTCGCGCACCCCGGTGCGGGAAGCGGTGAAGCGCATCAGCGACGAAGGCCTGGTCCATATCCTGGCGCAGACCGGCACCTATGTCGCGCCGATCAGCCGCGCCGACCTCGAGGAGGCCTACGTCATCCGGCGGGCGCTGGAAATGGAGAGCGCCAGGCGCGCGGCCATCAAGCTCACGCCGGCATCCGCCGAATTGCTGGAGGACAATATGGCGGCGCACAAGCTCGCCATCGCGCGCGGCCGATATGCCACCGCGATCCAACTCGACGATGTCTTTCATCGCACCATCGCCGAAATCTGCGGCCTGCCGATGATCTGGCGAGCGGTCGACATCTCCAAGGCGCAGATGGACCGCGGCCGCTATCTCGCCATTCCAAAGCCCGGCTATGGCGAACAGACGATCGAGCAGCACGAAACCATTCTCGATGCCCTGAAGCGGCACGATGCCGAGGGCGCCGCACAAGCGATGGAACACCACCTCGAAACCTCGTTCCGCAACACGCTCGAAGTCGCCGCGGACCTTCTCGGCTGAAGCCTTCTCGGCGTCTAGCAGCGCTGCGGCCCCCGGGACGCTTGACGTCAACGCTTAATTAGCTTTCCAAGCGGGCGCAGTCGTTTGCCAAGCCCGCGCATGAAGCGTAAGATCAGCCATCGGCCGCCGTTTGTCCGGATGCAGCCGACAGTAAGAGGGTACATGCTCTTGCCCGATAGGGAGAAGAGCCATGCCTCAATCCACCTTTCGCAACCATGTTCTGAAAACCCTCACGCCTGAGGATTTCGGGCTTTTACGGCCGTCGATGCATCACGTCGAACTGGCCATCAAAGCCCGACTGGAGATCGCGCATCAGCCGATCGAGCATGTCTATTTTCCCGAAACCGGTATCGCGTCGGTGGTCGCCGCCATGACCGGAGGGCGGCAAAGCGAAGTCGGCATCATCGGCCGCGACGGCATGACCGGGGTAGCGGTCGTTCTCGGCCAGGACCGATCTCCCAATGAAACCTATATTCAAGTCGCCAGCAACGGCTGGTGTCTGCCGGTTGAACGTCTGCGCATTGCGATTGCCGAGAGCCAGACCCTTCGCCCGTCGCTGCTTCGCTACGCCCACGCATTCCTGATCCAGTCGTCGCGGACGGCGTTGGTCAACGGCCATTCCAAAATCGAGGAACGGCTCGCCCGCTGGTTGCTGATGGTCAACGATCGCGCTGAAGGAGATATCATCTACCTGACGCATGAATTTCTGGCGACCATGCTTGGCTCCAGGCGCCCGGGCGTTACCACCGCCCTCCAAATGCTCGAATATCGGGGGCTGGTTCATGCCAAGCGCGGCGAGATCACGATCGTCGACCGTACCGGAATGATAAAACTCACGGATGGTGCCTATGGCGAGGAGGAGCAACAGCACTTCAGCGCAGGGGCTGGCTGATTGTCTGGAACCGGACATAGGCTTGAAGACCACCGAAGTCCTGCCGTAAACCATGTTGGTCAGGGTTCAGGGAGGAATTCTCGATGACCAACTCTTTTCACTCCATCACGGTTGAAAGAGCCGCCGAAGCCTATGTTCTTTCCAGGGGCAAGGCACGCTTTCTCTCCATTGCGCAGGCAATACGCGCCATCCGAACACTCATACCCGCATGCAGGGCTACCGACGGCGAGTTGGAGGAGTTGCTGGCGACCGCATCCCTCGTTCACGGCGTACCCGTGGCGTTCGACACAAACTCGGCCGATGGCGTAGCGCCGCAACTCCATTCGTAGGGGGCGGAGATGCCTGCGCTCGCGCAGACGCCTACCCTGTCGGACGTTCGCCAAGCGATTGTCCGCTGCCTGATCGACACCGTCGACAGGCCGTGCATTTCGATATCCGAGGTGAGCCACGAGGTGAGGAGAATGTTCCCGCTTTGCGAACTCACGGATTGGGAACTTGGCGATCTCATTGCGCGAAGCGCGATCGACGCGGGATTTGCCGTCGAGTTCGGCGCTGACGTTCCGTGATCGCGCAAATCAGGGATCGCCAATGGTTGAACAGGGCGGAGATGTCCCGCCGAAACAAAGCGTTTCCTTGCCCTGGAAGGTAACTGGTGGAGCCAATCGGGATCGAACCGACGACCTCTTGAATGCCATTCAAGCGCTCTCCCAACTGAGCTATGGCCCCACTCCCGGCAGTCAGCCGGCGCCGTTTCCGGCGAGAGATCGGCGCGGGTTGGAAGACCGCGCCGTTAGTGCAGGCGGCTTCTAACCCCGCCATTCCCAGATATCAAGCCTTCATCGGCGGCTTTTTCTTCACAGGGCGTGAAAGCCGGCAAACGCTCACGTTCGAAGCCTTTGTCAGACTTCGTCGTCGTCGTCGCCGACGCCGATCATGTCGGAAACGTCGTCGTCTTCTTCCTCTTCGTCAGCAAGGAAGGTGTCATCCTCGTCGTCGCCGAGGTCGACGTCATCCTCGTCGTCACCGAGATCGGGAAGATCGTCGCTCTTGGCGTCGTCTTCCGCCTCTTCGAGCGAGACGACCTCGACGCCCTCTTCCTCCTCGGCGTCCACTTCCTTCTCGGCCACTTCCTCTTCCTCCTCGACGGCGGCGATCTTGCCTTCCTCGAAATAGGAGCGCGGATAGGTCTTGCCCGTATAGGGCGAGACGATCGGGTCTTTGTTCAGGTCGTAGAATTTCCGGCCCGTTTCCGGGTCGATGCGTTTTGTGCCAAGTTCGGTTTTTGCCACGGCAAGCCTCGTCGATAAAAGAGTGGTCCCCTTAACCACAGTTTGCAGCGCTGTCAAAGCGAAAAGCCGGCGTCACAAAACCAAGCACTGAAAGGCCTCGCGCCGAGTGACGAGCATGGGGATGACCATTTCGCCCCGCCGTGATACGAGACCGCCGCAACAAATGAAAAGCGCCGGCACGCCGGCAATCCGTCCAGGGAAATTCCATGTCTCACGCCGCCGCTGCCAAGCCGGCCACTGCCCGCAAGTCACCAGCCCTTTCCGGCACGGCCCGTGTGCCGGGCGACAAGTCGATCTCGCACCGCTCCTTCATGTTCGGCGGGCTCGCCTCCGGCGAAACCCGCATCACCGGCCTGCTCGAGGGCGAGGACGTGATGCGCACGGGCGCGGCCATGAAGGCGATGGGCGCGCAAATCGAGAAACGCGGCGCCGAGTGGGTGATCCGCGGCACCGGCAACGGCGCGCTGCTGCAGCCGGAAGGTCCGCTCGATTTCGGCAATGCCGGCACTGGCTCGCGGCTGACCATGGGGCTCGTCGGCACCTACGACATGGAGACGACCTTCATCGGTGACGCCTCGCTGTCGGGCCGGCCGATGGGTCGCGTGCTCGAACCGCTGCGCCAGATGGGCGTGCAGGTGCTCAAAGCCACGCCCGGCGACCGCATGCCGATCACGTTGCATGGGCCGAAGCACGCGGCCCCGATCACCTACCGCGTGCCGATGGCCTCGGCGCAGGTGAAGTCGGCGGTGCTGCTGGCCGGGTTGAACACGCCCGGCATCACCACCGTCATCGAACCTGTCATGACGCGCGACCATACGGAAAAGATGCTCAAGGGCTTTGGCGCCAACCTGTCGGTCGAGACCGACGAGCGCGGCGTGCGCCACATCTTCATCGAAGGCCAGGGCAAGCTGACCGGCCAGACCATCGCCGTGCCGGGTGACCCGTCCTCGGCCGGCTTCCCGCTGGTGGCGGCGCTGATCGTGCCGGGTTCCGACATTGTCATCGAAAACGTGCTGATGAACCCGACCCGCACCGGGTTGCTTCTCACGCTGCAGGAAATGGGCGGCCAGATCGACATCTTGAACCCGCGCAATGCCGGCGGCGAGGATGTCGCGGACCTGCGCGTTCGTTACTCCGAGCTGAAAGGCGTCGCCGTGCCGCCCGAGCGGGCGCCGTCGATGATCGACGAATACCCGGTGCTGGCCGTTGCCGCCAGCTTCGCCGAGGGCGAGACGCTGATGCAGGGGCTGGAGGAACTGCGGGTGAAGGAATCCGACCGGCTGTCGGCGGTCGCCAACGGGCTGAAGCTCAACGGCGTCGACTGCACCGAGGGCGAAGCTTCGCTTGCCGTGCGCGGCAAACCAGGCGGCAGGGGATTGGGCGGCCACCCCAACGGCCGGGATACGACGGTGCAGACCCATCTCGACCACCGCATCGCCATGAGCTTTCTGGTGATGGGATTGGCAACGGAAAAGCCTGTCACCATCGACGACCAGGCGATGATCGCGACGAGCTTTCCGGAGTTCATGGAACTGATGACGGGGCTGGGCGCGGAAATCGAGTGATAGTGGCAATCGCAAACCTTGGGGATTGGCTGGCGACATCCCGTGCTTCGTCATCCTGGGGCGAAGCAAGGAGCGCAGCGACGCGGCGCAGACCCAGGATGACGAAGTCGCGGGGGCCTGCTTCCATGCGTAAGGCGTCTGCATGCCAATGACCCACCCCTTCACCATCGCCATCGACGGACCGGCCGGCGCGGGCAAAGGCACGCTCGCCCGCCGTCTCGCCGATCACTACCGCCTCAACCTGCTCGACACCGGCCTGACCTATCGCGCTGTCGCCCATGCGCTGCTGCGGCTGGGCCTACCGCTCGACAATGTCTCGGCGGCAGAAACCGCCGCCCGCCAGGTCGATCTGGCAAAGCTCGACCGCGCGGTGCTGTCGGCGCATGCGGTTGGCGAGGCCGCCTCGAAGGTCGCGGTTTTCCCTACCGTGCGGCGCATCCTGGTCGAAAAGCAGCGCGACTTCGCAAGGACGCCGCCGGGCGCGGTGCTGGACGGGCGCGACATCGGCACGGTCGTGTGCCCCGACGCCGACATAAAACTCTATGTGACGGCAAGTGCCGAGGTGCGCGCCAAGCGCCGGCTGGCCGAGATCGAAAGCATCGGCGGCACCGCCGATTTCGCCGAAATCCTTGCCGATATCCAGCGTCGCGACGAGCGCGACATGGGCCGGGCGGACTCGCCGCTGAAGCCGGCGGCCGACGCGCACTTGCTTGATACCAGCGAAATGGCTATAGAAGCCGCGTTTCTCGCGGCCATGTCCGTCATCGACGACGTGCTGGCCCAGAGAAACAAGGCCTGATCCGGGTTTCATGCTGCTTCCGGTTGCCGGAGGCGAAGAAAATACCCATATCGGGCACGAACCAGCCTGCCAGCATTCTTCATGCGCCGGAATTGCCGCTTGAAAAGCGGCCCAGGGCTTTTGCAGCCCGGAACGCCGGCAGGCCAACGCAACGCTAACCCACGGCGCCCGCCCCGCGAAAAATGCGGGGTACTCCAGGAGAAACAATGTCTGCTGCAAATCCCACTCGCGATGATTTCGCGAGCCTGCTCGAAGAATCATTTACCACCGGTCATTCCGGCGAAGGCCAAGTCGTCAAGGGCACGATTCTGGCGATCGAAAAAGACATGGCCATCATCGATGTCGGCCTCAAGGTCGAAGGCCGTGTGCCGCTGAAGGAATTCGGCGTCAAGGGCAAGGACTCGACGCTCAAGGTCGGCGATACGGTCGAAGTCATGGTCGAGCGCATCGAAAATGCGCTGGGCGAGGCCGTGCTGTCGCGCGACAAGGCGCGCCGCGAGGAGAGCTGGGTCAAGCTCGAAGAGAAGTTCACCAAGGGTGAGCGCGTCGAAGGCGTCATCTTCAACCAGGTCAAGGGCGGCTTCACCGTCGACCTCGACGGCGCCGTGGCCTTCCTGCCGCGCAGCCAGGTCGATATTCGCCCGATCCGCGACGTCTCCCCGCTGATGCACAACCCGCAGCCCTTCGAGATCCTCAAGATGGATCGCCGCCGCGGCAACATCGTCGTGTCGCGCCGTACCGTGCTTGAGGAGAGCCGCGCCGAACAGCGTTCGGAAATCGTGCAGAACCTCGAGGAAGGCCAGGTTGTCGAAGGCGTCGTCAAGAACATCACCGATTACGGTGCGTTCGTCGACCTCGGCGGCATCGACGGCCTGCTGCATGTCACCGACATGGCATGGCGCCGCGTCAACCATCCGACCGAAATCCTCAACATCGGTCAGACGGTCAAGGTGCAGATCATCCGCATCAACCAGGAAACCCACCGCATCTCGCTCGGCATGAAGCAGCTCGAGAGCGATCCGTGGTCCGAGATCGGCACCAAGTTCCCGATCGGCAAGAAGATCAAGGGCACCGTCACCAACATCACCGACTACGGCGCGTTCGTCGAGCTGGAGCCGGGCATCGAGGGCCTTATCCACGTTTCGGAAATGTCGTGGACCAAGAAGAACGTGCATCCCGGCAAGATCCTGTCGACGACGCAGGAAGTCGACGTGGTGGTGCTCGAAGTCGATCCGGCCAAGCGCCGCATCTCGCTCGGCCTCAAGCAGACGCTCGAGAATCCGTGGCAGGCTTTCGCCTCGAGCCATCCGGTCGGCAGCCAGGTCGAGGGCGAGGTCAAGAACAAGACCGAGTTCGGCCTGTTCATCGGCCTCGAAGGCGACGTGGACGGCATGGTGCACCTGTCCGACCTCGACTGGACCCGTCCGGGCGAGCAGGTCATCGAAGAGTACAATCGTGGTGACATGGTCAAGGCGCAGGTGCTCGACGTCGACATCGACAAGGAGCGCATCTCACTCGGCATCAAGCAGCTGGCCAAGGACACGGTCGGCGAAGCCGCGACGTCAGGCGAACTGCGCAAGAACGCCGTCGTTACCTGCGAAGTCATCGGCGTCAAGGATGGCGGTCTGGAAGTGCGGCTGGTCGACAGCGGCATCGAGACCTTCATCAAGCGCTCCGACCTCAGCCGCGATCGCGACGAGCAGCGCCCCGAGCGCTTCACCGTCGGCCAGAAGGTCGACGCCCGCGTCATCGCCTTCGACAAGAAGACCCGCAAGCTGCAGGTCTCGATCAAGGCGCTGGAAATCGCCGAAGAGAAGGAAGCCGTCGCACAGTACGGCTCGACCGACTCCGGCGCTTCGCTGGGCGACATCCTGGGTGCCGCGCTGAAGAAGCAGGGCAACTAAGGATTAACCGCTTGCCGCACGATTTTCGTGCGGCTTGAACAAAGACCCCGCCGGAGCGATCCGGCGGGGTCTTTCTTTACGGCAAGATAAACTTCCTCGCGTATTTGGCAGTCATCCCGGGGAAGCTTTCCATGAGCAATGACGACGACAGGGCCGCAGCGCAATCTTCGTGGCTGCCGCGTCTTTATATGAGCGCACCGGCCCTTTTCTGCTTCAGCGGCATGGTGACGGTGATGATCGTCCTCTGGTCCCTGGGCTTCCGGCTCAATGCCGATGCGGACGACCTTCTCAAAATACACGAGATCCGCACCTTGCTCGTGACCGGGAATATCTTCGACCGGACAATGCCCGGCATTGCCCAGCCCGAGCCCTACATCTCGCACTGGCCATGGATCGTGGACCTGCCCTATGCCGCTTTTGCGTGGCTGCTCGCGCCGTTCGCCGGCTTCGAGCCGGCGCTGATGGCAGCAAGCTTTGTCGTGCCGCTGCTCCTGTTTGTACCCGCGCTCTACTTCTACAACCGGCTGATTGTCGCGGTGGGCTTTGCCTGTCCGGCCATTGCATTGCCGTTGGCCTTGATCTTCGCCGCGCGCACCTTCTTCGAATACGCGCCGGGGCGGATCGACTATCACAATCTGCAGATATTGCTTCTGCTTGCCGCCCTGGTCCTGTTGCTGTCGCGGAATCGCCTTTCGCCCTTCGTCAACGGCTTGCTGACAGCCCTGGCAATCGCGATCAGCGCCGAGTTCGCACCGTTCTTCGCCCTGGTGATGGCCGTCTACGCCTTCGACTGGATCGCCGGCCGCGACGAGAGTGCGACAGGGATCACCGGCTTTGGAGTGGCCCTGGCGATCGGCGCGATCGGCCTGTTCGCCGCTACCGTCGCGCCCTCGGCTTATGCCGCGGTCAAATGCGATACCTATTCCGCGCCGCATTTGCTGGCGCTGACCGCCGCCGGGCTCTCATTCGCCGTCGTACCTCGGCTTGTCGGCACGCGTGGCGGCTGGGCAATGCGGGCCGCGCTTCTGCTGGTGTTCGCCGCCATCAGCCTGGTGGCGCTGGTGAAACTGTTTCCGCAATGCCTGGACGGCCCT
Organism: Mesorhizobium australicum WSM2073; assembly: GCF_000230995.2. Classification (NCBI taxonomy): domain Bacteria; kingdom Pseudomonadati; phylum Pseudomonadota; class Alphaproteobacteria; order Hyphomicrobiales; family Phyllobacteriaceae; genus Mesorhizobium; species Mesorhizobium australicum. The sequence goes on from NC_019973.1 coordinate 305,673, forward strand.
TACGCGTCGATGGACGCCTATGTCCGCGACAACATGCTCAACAGAATTCTTCAGGAATTGAGCCTGTTTCGGCGCCCCGATTTCGTTCTGTCGTCAGGCTTTCCCAGCATGTTGCTGCTGTTCGTCGGCGCGCTCGCGCCGGTCGTCATCTGCACCGGGTCGCATGGCCGCAGCCGGCCTCTGGTCATACTGGCTCTGTTTTCGCTGCTCGGATTGGTGCTGGCGATCGACTATCTCCGCTACTTCCGCTATCTCCCGATTTTCTCCGGCATCGGCCTGATCTTCGTGCTGGAGAGCCTGCTGCCGCAAGGTTCGGGGCTGCGGCGCTACTTGAAATCTCCCGTGCCGGCGCCATCGCGCAAATACGCATTGATCCTGCCCGGTCTGGTTTTGTCCGGGGCCATGGCGCTGTACCATCTGGCGGTCAGACCCTCCCAAGCGGCGATACCCGCCGCCGAATTCGCCGACAGTTGCGACCTCGATCATTTCGGAGCGCAACGGGGTTGGCCGTCGGGCGCCATCGTCTTTTCGCCACCGCTCATCGGATCGCATTTCGTCGCGCTGGCCGACGGCCCCAAGGTGGTGACGATCCCAAACCACCCTTCGGCCAAGGGCATCGAACGGAGCTACCGCTTTCTCGACCCCATGACCGCCGACCCGCGTGCGATTCTCGACGCGTCGAAGGCGACACATGTCGCGATCTGTGCCTGGCGAGGCGCGCCGTCGCCAGGTCTCGAAGCCGCCTACCCTTTCGCGGCGGCCCTGATGGAAGGCAAGCCGCCGGCTTGGTTGAGGGAGTGTCCCACGGACGCTTCATCGCCGCTGCGTGTCTACAGCTACCGCAACGCCGATGGATCCGACGCCGGCTGCCCGGCTTCGACGCTCTCCGCTCAGGCCCTGCCGTAGAGCGGCACCAGCGTTCCGCTCATTGCCTGGTTGGCCGGCGAGGCGAGATAGGCGATTGCCTCGGCCGCTGCTTCGAGGCTGACCCATTTGGTGAAATCGGCATCCGGCATGTCGGCGCGGTTGGCCGGCGTGTCGAGCGTCGATGGGGCCACCGCGTTGACCAGGATGCCCTGGGCCTTCAATTCTTCCGCCATCGCCACCGTCATGGCCGCGACCGCCGCCTTGCTGGCCGTATAGGCGACCATGCCGGCGCCGCGGCGCGGGTCGAGCCCGGCGCGTGCCGTGACATTGACGATGCGACCGGCAGTATCCGACGCCAGCATCGAGCGGATGGCGGCGCGGCTGCACAGGAAGGCGGTGCGGGCGTTGGTGTCCATCATCTCGGCAAACGACGCCGATTCGATCTTCTCCACCGGCGCCATGGCAAAGCCGCCGGCCAGATGGATCGATCCCCACAAGGTAGGAACCTGGCTGTAGAACGCCTCGACCTTGGCGGGGTCCGAGAGATCGACATTGTGCGCCAGTTTGACATTGTCGTGCGTGGTGAAGGGGAAGTGCTGAGGTGCCGCGGCATGCGCGTTCGGCACGTGGCAGATCGCGCCCTGTTCCAGCAGTCTGCCGACCACCGCCCCACCGAGCGCGCCGGTTCCACCGGTCACAACGATGTGCCTGCCTTCAAGTGTTTCCGTCATCCTGGACCGCTCCTGTCATTTTTATGACTTTTGTCGTTGGTTTGCCGCGCCGACGCGAAGCGTCGCCCCTTTCAGTCGATCACTCAACCGATATCTCGACATGGCAGCCGTCACGTCTTTGCATGCGTCAGGGCATCGCCGAATAACGAAGCCGCCCGGAAGCGGATCAGGTCTTGCAAAAACCAAGCCGGCAAATGGTCCGCTTCCTGTCGGCAAGGACGGCCCGGATGTTTCAGACGACCGTGACTTCGATGACGCGCGGCAGCCCCGTTGCCCGGGCCTGCCTGAGCGCCTGTGGCAAGGCGTCGATGTCGGCCAGCCTTTCGGCACCAATGCCATAGGCTTCGGCAAGCTTGCAGAAATCCGGCGGCGCCGGCGACACGCCGACAGGTTCCACGCCGACATCGAGCATCGAGGTCTCGATCTCGCGATAGCCTCTGTTGTTCCAGACCACGAAGATGACGGGCGCTCCAGAATCGAGCGCCACCGCTATCTCCGGCAAGGTGAACTGGAAGCCCCCGTCGCCGGTCAGGCAGACAACCGGCGCATCGGGCACGGCAAGTGCCGCACCGATCGCCGCCGGCGGACCGTAGCCAAGCGCGCCAAAGCCGGTCGCGGCATTGAACCAGCCGCCGGGCCGGTCGTGGTCGTAATAGAGGTTGGCGGCGTAAATCGGCTGGGTCGAGTCGCCAACGATGATGGCACCGGGCAAAGCGTCGCGGATCATTTCCACGGCACACACCTGCGCCGCATAGGCCGGGCTCAACTCGGCAAAAGCGGCCTTTCGCGCCGCCGCGGCGCGGCCATGGCCATCTTCGCCAGCGCTGTGGGCGGGATCGATCGCCGCAAGCAGCGCCTCGATCGCCTCGGCGCAATCGGCCTGGATGGCGACCGTCACCGGACGCCGCGCAAGCTGGTCGGCGCCGATGTCGATACGGATCAGGTTCGAAGGCAGTACGAAGCCACCGTCGCCATAGCCGTCATAGTCGGTCGGGCCGAATTCGGTACCGGCGGCGATCACCAGATCGGCCCCGGCCATGAGCGCGCGAACCGCCTTGAGGCTTGGGCTTGCCGGCACGCAAAGCGGATGGCCATGCATGAGACCGCGCGCGTTGGTGGTCTCGACAATCGGCGCGCCCAGCCTTTCGGCAAGGCGCCGCAGCGCCGCATCGGCTTTCTTGGCGCCGCCGCCTGCAAGGATGAGCGGGCGGCGTGCGGTGGCGATGAGTTCGGCAGCCCTGGCAATGGCGGCACGCTCTGGCGCCGGCGGCCCGGCATTGCTCAAAGCTGCCGACAATCCGTCCGCCGGCTTGACCATGATATCGGTCGGGATCTCTATATGCACAGGGCCGGGCCGAGACGAGGAAAACAGGGCGAAAGCCCGCGCCAGCGCACCGGGCAATTCGCTGGCCCCGGTCACGCGTAGCGACAACAGCGCTACCTTCTCCATCATGCCGCGCTGATCGGGCAATTCGTGCAGGAAGCCGAGCCCCTTGCCGAGCGTGTCGGTGGCGTTGACGCCGGAGATCACCAGCATCGGCACCGAATCGGCGCGCGCCTGGCCCATGGCGGTGATGGTGTTGGTCAGCCCCGGCCCGGTGATGACGAAGGCGACGCCCGGCCTGCCGCCGGCGCGCGCATAGCCGTCGGCCATGAAGCCGGCGCCCTGTTCGTGGCGCGGCGTGATGTGGCGAATCTTCGAGCGCGCAAGACCGCGATAGAGTTCGACCGTGTGGACGCCGGGAATGCCGAACACGGTGTCGACGCCATGCGCCTCGAGCAGCGAAATGAGCGCTTCGCCCACAGTGGTCATTGGTTTTCTCCCCTATCTCTTTGTTTCTACGCAATTCCCAAGGGGGAAGCGCTGCGCGCTTTTCCCGGGAAAACCGCTTCTCATTTTTCCAGGAATTGCTCCAGCGGCGCGAGGCCGAGTTCGGACTCGACAGCCTTGATGCCAATCGCCGCCAATTCGCCGGGCGAGAACATCTCGCCGGCCAGGCAGCCTTCGATCCAGAGCCCGTCGATGATCGCATTGATCGCGATGGCATGGTGGCGCAACTGGGTTGCGTCCGGCTTGTGCTGTTCGGCGGCGAGCACGTCGGCCACAACTGCTTCCACCTCGTTGCGAAAGCCAAGGTAGCCTTCGCGGTGGGCACGGGCCAGGGCGGGATCCGCACTGGCGCGGCCGATGAAGGTTGCCCAGAGCGAAAACACCCGCGCGTCGATGATCGGCGCATTGAGATTGGCGGTGATGAAAGCCGCAAGACGCTGGCGCGGCGAGGCATCATCCATGACCAATGCCGCCTTCGCCTGCTCGGTCATGCGGTCGACCAGCGCCGTATAGGCTTCCTGCAGCAATTCTTCCTTGCCCGGGAAATAATGCCGGATCAGCCCGGCGGTGACGCCGGCACGCAATGCGATGGTGCGCAGGCTGGCGCCTTGAAGGCCATATTCCGCCACGCTGTCCAGAGTCGCCTCTATCAGATCCTGCCGCCGCCGCTCCTCGCCCTCGCGACGGAACTTACGGCGCCCATTCATTGGCGCAGGATCGGTCGCGTCAGGCATGTCGGCCCGCCTTCGCAGGCGATGCAGAGCGCGTCCGCCTCGAAGATCTCAACCGTGCATCCGGCGGCTTCCATGGCGGCCTTGGTCCTGGGAAAGCCCGCAACGGCAATGACCTTGAGCGGGCTGGTCGGCAGTACGTTGAGACTGAGGCCGTTGGAAGCCGCGAACTCCTCGGCGTCGCCTTCGACCAGCCGGATGCCGCGTGCCTTCAGCGTCTGATAGAAAGGGGCCGGTAAAAGCGGTGAATAGACCAGCGCCAGGTCGTCGGCCAGCGGGCTGATAACCGACATCAGATGCAGGCACGCCTCTTCGCCCTGCCACAGCGGCAGATCGAAGCCGTAGACGGAAATCCCCAGCGGCGACAGCAGGTTGGAAACCTGCTGGATGCCTTCCTGGTTGGAACGGACACCGCGCCCGATCGCCAGCGTGCGGGCATCCACCCATACACAGTCGCCACCTTCGACCTGGCCAGGAGCCTCGACGCGACCAAGGATCGGAATGCCCAGCCTTCTGTAGGTTTCTTCATGCAGCGAAGGCTCCCTGGCGCGCAGCGGCTTGCCCATGGACAGGATCAGCGCACCGCGGTCGGTCATCAGCGAAGGGTCGTGCGTGAACACCGAATCCGAAAGTCCGTCGGCCTTGTCCTCGATCCATTCGATCTCGGCGCCGGAAGCCGCCACCAGTTCAGCCAGGGCTGCGTGCTGCGAGGCAGCTTTCGCCGGGTTGAATCCCGGACCATAGTGCCAGGCAGCCCGGTCGGCGTCGCGCATGGCGTTGGCGGCCGACCGCATCAGCACGCGCCGCAGCGGCGCCGCCATGGACTGAGATCCGAAAGCGCTCATCGATGCCCTTTTTAAGCTGAAAAAAACCGAGAAAATTTCATGAGAGGTTATTTATACACTTGCACAACAAGGCCGCAAGTGCCGTAATGAGCGGGATTGACGGGCTCGCTCTGTTGGGTCCATGCTTGAGGTCTGGAGCGAGGCAGTACAGCGTATGTTGATTAGCCGGATAGACGTTCGACGAACCGCCGGCGGCGATATGGAGGTCATTTGGTGAGCGCTGTGGCAGCTGCCAAAGTCCCATCCGGCGAGGCGCAGGACGGCGCCGCAGAAGCCATCCATGTCGAGAACCTGCACAAGAAATTCGGTCAACTGCATGTGCTGAAGGGCGTATCGCTGTCGGCGCGCGACGGCGAGGTCATCGCCATCATCGGCGGCTCGGGCTCGGGCAAATCGACGCTGCTGCGCTGCATCAACTGCCTGGAAAACCCGACCAGCGGCATCATCCGGGTCAATGGCGAGGAGATCAAGCTCAAGGCGGACAGCCATGGCCATACGATTCCGGCCGACCGCAGGCAGATCGAACGCATCCGCTCCAAGCTCGGCATGGTGTTCCAGAACTTCAACCTGTGGAGCCATATGACTCTGATCGAAAACGTCATCGAGGTTCCCGTTCATGTGCTGGGCGTCAAGCGCGACCAGGCTGTCGCCCAGGCCGAAAAGCTGCTGGTGCGCGTCGGTCTGGCCGAGAAGCGCGACGTCTATCCTGCGTATCTCTCCGGCGGCCAGCAGCAGCGCGCCGCGATCGCTCGCGCCTTGGCCATCAATCCGCGCGTCATGCTGTTCGACGAACCGACCTCGGCGCTCGATCCCGAACTGGTCGGCGAAGTGCTGAAGGTGATTGGCGATCTGGCCCGTGAAGGCCGCACCATGGTGCTGGTCACCCACGAAATGAAATTCGCCCGCGAGGTCGCGACCCACGTCGTCTACCTCTACAACGGGTTGGTCGAGGAGGAAGGCCCGCCGGAGCAGATCTTCGGCGCGCCCAAGTCCGAAAGGCTAAAGCAGTTCATCCGCAACATCGGCTAGGGACAGGCCGGGACGGAAGAAAACCGGGAACCAACAACAAACTGGGAGTTCTGAAATGAAGACTGTTCTGAAGACATTCGCCACGGCGCTGCTGCTCGGCGTCGCCGCCATGGGCGTGGCCAAGGCCGATCCGGTCAAGATCGGCGTCGCCGCCGAACCCTACGCGCCCTTCACCTCGCCAGATGCTTCGGGCAAATGGGTCGGCTGGGAGATCGACTTCATCGACGCCGTCTGCGCCGAAGAGAAGCTCGACTGCGTCATCACCCCTGTCGCCTGGGACGGCATCATCCCGGCACTGACTACCAAGAAGATCGACCTCATTGTCTCGTCGATGTCGATCACCGACGAACGCAAGAAGACCATCGACTTCTCCGACAAATACTACAACACCCCGACCGCCATCATCGGCCCCAAGGACCAGAAGTTCGGCGCCACGCCCGACGATCTCAAGGGCAAGGTCCTCGGCGTCCAGGTGTCGACGGTGCATGCCGTCTACGCCAAGAAGCATTTCGGCCCCACCGCATCCGAGATCAAGGAATACCAGACGCAGGACGAAGCCAACAACGACCTCGCCGCGGGCCGCCTCGACGCGGTGCAGGCCGATTCCATCGCGCTCAAGGAGTTCCTCAAGACCGACCAGGGCAAGGCCTGCTGCGATCTCAAGGGCATGGTGGCCCCTGACGACGAGGTGCTCGGACCGGGCGTCGGCGCCGGCGTGCGCAAGGAAGACACCGCCCTGAAAGAGAAGATCAACGCCGGCATCAAGGCGATCCGCGCCAACGGCAAATATGACGAGATCTCGAAGAAATATTTCGATTTCGACATTTACGGCGGCGCCACGCAGTCGAACTGAGACCCTCGCATCGGCTGGAGGACAGGGCGCTGACGCCCTCGTCCTCCAGCCGGCCTGTCCACGCATGCTTGCCGCCGGCTGCTGGTGCCGGCGGACAGAGCCAGCAATCCGGGGGCGAAGCTGATCGAATCCTTTCTTCCGGCCTCCGCGGCCGGCATCGTCGAACTGCTCTCGCCGGCTCCCGTCGGCTGGGGCGGGACGCTCTTGCTCGGGCTCCTGCATTCGCTAGAGATCGCCGTCGGCGCGACCATCGTCGGCCTGCTGATTGGAACCTGCGGTGCCTATGGCAAGCTTTACGGCGGACCCGTGGTGCGCGACCTGTTCGCGGTCTACACCACCGTGGTGCGCGCCGTGCCGGAACTGGTGCTGATCCTGCTGCTCTACTATGCCGGCACCGACCTGATAAACCAGGTGCTGACGGCGATGGGTTACCAGCGTGTCGACATCAGCGGGCTGGTGGCCGGCATCGCCGTGCTCGGCTTCGTCCAGGGCGCCTATTCGACGGAAGTCATCCGCGGCGCGATCCTCGCTATCCCGCAGGGCCAGATCGAAGCCGCCCGCGCCTTCGGCATGTCTCCCGGCCTTCTGTTGCGGCGCATCACGCTGCCGGCGATGCTGCCTTTCGCCATTCCGGGCCTCGCCAATCTGTGGTTGATCGCCACCAAGGACACCGCGCTGCTGGCCGTCGTCGGCTTCTTCGAACTGACACTGGCGACACGACAGGCGGCGGGCGTCACCAAGGCATATCTGGTTTTCTTCCTCGCCGCCGGCGTGCTCTATCTCTGCGTGACACTGGTTTCGAACCTCCTGCTTGGCCGCGCGGAGAAATGGGCGCGGCGCGGCATGCCTTCGATCAAGGAGGCACGCTGATGACCAGCGAAACGGTCATCATCGACACGGCGGCGCGCGCATCGCTCTGGCTGCAGCCGCATCGCATCGTGCTGATCCTGATCGCGCTGGGGCTGGTGGCGTCAGCCGCCTTCTTCATGCGCTGGGACTGGCTGCCGCAATATTGGGAAATGGGCCTGATGGGGATCTGGCGTGCCCTGTGGATCCTGGCCGTCACCTGTACGCTCGGCTTCATGATCGCCGTGCCCGTGGGGCTGGCGCAGGCGGCCGGCTCGATCTGGGTCGCGGCACCCGCGAAAGTCTTCTGCACCATCATCCGCGGCACGCCGCTGCTTCTGCAGCTATGGCTGCTCTATTACGGGCTGGGCTCGCTTTTCCCGCAATATCCATGGATCCGCGAATCCTGGATGTGGCCCTATCTCAGGCAAGCCTGGCCGTACGGCGTGCTGGCGCTGACCTTGTCCTTCGCCGGCTACGAGGGCGAAGTGATGCGCGGCGCCTTTGCCGGCGTGCCCAAGGGGCAGCTGGAAGCCGCCCGCGCCTTCGGCATGAGCCGCTGGAAGATCTTCCGCCGCATCTGGCTGCCGCAAGCCTTCTACCGGGCGCTGCCGACGCTGACCGGCGAGACCGTGCTGCAGCTGAAATCGACGCCGCTGGTGGCAACCATCAGCGTGATCGACATCTTCGCCGTCTCGTCCAAGGTGCGGCAGGACACCTATCTCACCTATGAGCCCTTGCTGCTCCTGGCGTTGATCTATATGGCGATCACCGGCATTCTGGTCTTCGCCTTCAGCCGGATCGAGGCACGAATCCCGGTCAAGATCGGCTAGGTTCAAGTGAGTGGTGGGTAGGGATTGGTAAGTAGGAAGTGGCTGCCGCGCACTCCACAACTCACCACTCACCAACCCCTACTCACTACTCACTAAGGGCAATCGCCATGCAACTCAGTCTCGACCAGGCAAAAGGGCTGTGCCGGATGGCGGCACTTGGCGCCGGCGCCAACGAGGAAGCAGCGCAATCGCTCACCGCCTCGATCATCGCGGCCGAGGCAGAGGGACTTGCAGCCGTCGGGCTCACACATTTCATCGACTACCTCGAAGCGCTCGAGGCCGGACGCATCGACGGCAATGCCGATCCGGTGATCACCCGGCCGGCGCTGGCCATCTATCTCTCGGACGCACGCGGCGGGCTGGCGCATACCGGCTTCGACCGCACCATCGACGACCTCGCCAAGGCGGCAAGACTGTTCGGCGTCGCCATCTTCTCGCAGAAGAACGCCTACACCTGCGGGGCGCTCGGCTACTTCACCGGCCGACTGGCCGCGCAGGGGCTGGTGTCCTTCGCCGCAACCAACGGTCCGGCCGTCCTGGCCGGCTCAGGCTCGGTCAAGCCGGTCTTTTGCACCAACCCGATGTCTTTCGCCGCCCCCGCCGCCGACGGCGCGCCGCTGGTCATCGACCAGTCGTCGAGCGCCACCGCCTTCGTCAACATCCGCAAGGCCGCCGAGGACGGCAAGAAGATCCCCGAAGGCTGGGCGCTGGACGCCAGCGGCAACCCGACCACCGATCCGGCGGCGGCCATGAAGGGCGCCATGCTCGCCTTCGGCGGCCAGCGCGGCGCCAACATCGCGCTGATGGTCGAAGTGCTGGCGGCCGGCCTGTCGGGCGCCAACTGGTCACTCGACGCGCCATGGTTCAGCGGCGGCCCGGACAGCCCCGGGACCGGCCTGTTCGTGCTTGCCGTCGAGCCCAAGCTGCTCGACCCGGGCTTCGAGCAGCGCATGAAAGACCAGCTTGACCGGCTGCGGCGGCGCTTCGGCGTTCACGTGCCAGGCCGCGCCCGCGCCGAAGCGGCCGAAAAGGCGCAGGCGCGCGGCATCACCGCGCCCAAGGCAGTGATCCAGCGCATCTCCGAATTCGCCGAACGCTACTCGGCCTGATTTCTTCTCCTTTCTTTGCAGACGATTACTTGGCCGCCCCGCCTGACGCGCGGTTGTGCGCGTTTTTTTTCGCGCGCGTCCTGAACCTTTTTGAGCGCCCGGGCGACCAACGTTTGTCCAGGGCAAGGTGAGCTTGCCCGATCCAGACCGGGGAACAGCAAAATCAAAATCGAAAGTCTGCTTCGCGTGAAAGGCATCGCCCTTCGCGTCCCGGAAACCCAACCTCAAATCAAAGGAAATCATCATGACCAACACCAAGACCACCATGCTGACCGCCGTCCTCCTGCTCGGTTCCTTCATGGGCGCCACGCAGGCTGCCAATTTGAAGGCCGCACCGGTCAAGCCGGCCAACCCGGGCGTCATTACCGCGCCGGGTGGCGGCGCCACCGAGGACCACTACTGCAAGAACGGCCATGCGAAATTCGCCAACTGCAGCGCCGATTTCGTCGCCGCATGCAAGAAGGTTGGTGGCACCATGTCGGATGTTCAGGGCTGGGGTGGGCGTACTTGCTTCACGCCCTCCTGATACCGTCTCAGGTCAGGCCGCTCGTCGGCCCCTGACACCTCATGGATGTCATCCGGGAAACCCCGCTTCGGCGGGGTTTTCTGCGTTTGTCGCTCGCAGGGCCAAGATATGATTCGTGCGCTTGTCGCAGGAAAACCGCGTCTTACTTTTTCTTGGATTTGCGCGAAAAACAAGGATGACGCGACGACGCGTCGCCCTTTGCCTTTGGCGCAAAACGGACTATGAAACGGCTCAGCCAAGCCATCTGGAACGCGCGCCGGAGCCCGCCATGACCGAAATCCTGCAGACCCCAAAGCTCGTCGTCGTCTTTGGCGGGTCAGGCTTTGTCGGCCGTCATGTCGTGCGGGCGCTGGCCAAGCGCGGTTATCGCATCAGGGTCGCCTGCCGGCGGCCCGACCTTGCCGGCCATTTGCAGCCGCTCGGCAATGTCGGCCAGATCCAGCCGGTGCAGGCCAATGTGCGCGTGCGCTGGTCGGTCGACCGCGCCGTGCAAGGTGCCGACCATGTCGTCAATCTCGTCGCCATCCTGCATGAGAGCGGCCGGCAGAAATTCTCCGCCGTGCACGAATTCGGTGCTCGCGCCATCGCCGAGGCGGCGCGCTCCGTCGGCGCCGGGCTCACCCATATTTCGGCGCTCGGCGCCGATCCGGATTCCGAATCGGATTATGCGCGCACCAAGGCGCTCGGTGAAAAGGCCGTGCTGGAGACGATCGCCGATGCCGTGATCTTGCGGCCGTCGATCAATTTCGGGCCGGAGGACAGCTTCTTCAACCGGTTCGCGAATATGGCGCGTTATTCGCCGGTGCTGCCGCTGATCGGCGGCGGCCAGACCAAGTTCCAGCCGGTCTATGTCGGTGACGTGGCGGAGGCTGTCGCGCGTTCGGTCGACGGCAAGATCGATGGCGGCCAGGTTTACGAGCTCGGCGGCCCCAACGTGCTCACCTTCAAGGAGTGCATGCAGGAACTGCTCACGGTTATCGAGCGCAAGCGCCTGCTGGTGCCGGTGCCGTGGTGGATGGCAAACATCCAGGCCTCGATCCTCGGCCTGTTGCCCAATCCGCTGCTGACCAAGGACCAGGTGATGCAGTTGCGCGAGCACAACGTCGTTTCGGACGAAGCCGCCAAGGCCAACCGGACACTGGCGGGACTCGGCATCCAGCCGCAATCGATCGCGACGATCCTGCCGAGCTATCTCTGGCGCTTCCGCGCCGCCGGCCAGTTCCAGCAGCGTAAGCCCGCGGTATAAGAAGCGTCGGCCCTCAGCGAGGGCGAGGCGTGACCCCCATCGGCAGACCGCCTTGCGGCTGCGTGGTCAATTTCTGCACCGGCCAGGGTTTTGTTTCAGCGGTCGCGTCGAAGCGGAAGCGTGACAAGAGGATGGCGAGCGCGATGATTGCCTCCTGCATGGCGAAGCTGGCGCCGATGCAGACGCGCGGGCCGGCGCCGAAGGGCAGATATTGGAAGCGGTCGATCTTTTCACGGTTTCCCGGATGGAAGCGTTCGGGCAGGAAGGCGTCGGGCCGGTCCCACAGCTTCCTGTGGCGGTGAACGACCCATGGCATCACCAGCACGGCGGCGTGCTTGGGGATATAAAGATCCTTCCACATTTCCGGAACGATCGGCTCGCGATTGATCGATGGCGCCGGCGGGTAGAGCCGAAGCGCCTCGTCGAAAGCGGCGCGTGTCAGCGGCATGGCGTCGAGCCACTTCGCCGGATCGGGCTCGCGCGCCAGCACCCGGTCGATCTCCTGTTCGACCCGGTCGCGCTCCCAGGGCGATTCGGCCAGGCAATAGAGCGTCCAGCCGAGCGCGCGCGCCGTGGTCTCGTGGCCGGCGCCGATGAAGGTGATGATGTTGTCCTCGACTTCCGGGCGCGTCAGTCCGTCGGGGCCTTCGGCCTTGAGCAGCAGCGTCAGGAAATCCTGCGGCACGGCATCGGGGTCGCGCCTGACCTTCTCTTCGCGCATCTTGACCGTGTCGGTCACGATCTTGCGGAAATAGGCCATGGTCTTGCGGCCGCGGATACGGGTCAGCCGCGGCAGCCAGTCGGGCGCGCGCAGCAGGTCGAGCGGATCCACGCGGCCCATGGTTTCGAACAGGCGGTCGATCTCGTTGGCGAAACTGCCGGGCTCGCCCGCGATCTCGCCGGAAAACAGCGTCTCGGCCAGGATGTCATAGGTGAGCAGCGTCATGTCATGGGCGATATCGGACGTGCCGCCGGCCTCGTAACGGGTGACGAACTCCAGCGTCCGTTTCAGCATCGGCTGGACGAAGCCGAAAATGTGGCGTGGCGTGAACACCGGCGCCATTGCCTTGCGCGACCGCTTCCACACCTCGCCCTCGGCCGTCAGCAGGCCGTCGCGCAGGATCGGCCTCAGTATCTTCTGGCGCACCGTCGCCATCTTGTAGTTCTTGGCGTTGTCGACCAGCACATGGCGGATCAGGCCCGGATCATTGGCGATGACCAGCGGCCCACCAGCGCCCTTGGCAGAAATCCAGGGTTCGTTGTAGGTCGGCTCGCCCCAGAGTTCGAGCGGGTTGCGATAGACGATGCGGATCATTTCCAGCGTCGAAGGCGGCGACGTGCGCGGCTTCGGGGCGGGAGGAACGAATGGGGCGGGCTGCGTGTCCATGAAGTGCTCCGCTGTTCCCATCAATGTAGTGGCTGCCACCTCGGGCGTCCATGTCACCGAACGGCAAACCGGACCGATGACGGCGGGAACGCCAGGGCGGACAGTCCGTTCATCCGATCGTGACCATTCCGTCAAGGGTCCAACCTTGCCCGTTGGAACGCTCTGCCGTAGTGGCAGTCATCGACGGATACCCCCCGACAAAGGAGCCTGCCTTGAAGCACCAGTTGAACATCATCATCGGCAGCACGCGGCCCGGCCGCGCTGGCCCGGTTTTCGCCGAATGGCTGGAGACGTTCGTACGCGAAGACGGAAAATTCGAGCCAGTGCTGACCGACATAGCCGCGTTCAACCTGCCGGTCCTGGATGAACCGCATCATCCAAGGCTCGGCAATTATCAGAACGACCACACCAAGGCTTGGTCGAAGGCGATGGATGCCGCTGACGCCTTCGTGTTCGTGGCGCCGGAATACAATTACTTCGCCGCACCCGCGATCATCAACGCGATCGACTATCTCGCCCGCGAATGGAAATACAAGCCCGCTGCGATCTTCAGTTATGGGGGTGTCTCCGGCGGCCTGCGCGCGGCGCAGGCGCTGAAGCCGCTGCTGACCTCGGTCGGCATCATGCCTATCCCGGAAGGTGTCGCGCTGCCGCTGTACCAGAAACTGCTCGACGAGAACGGCGCCTTCGATGCCAGCGAGCAAGTGCGGGGCGGGACCAAGACCATGCTGGACGAACTGTTGCGCTGGAGCGAGGCGTTGAAACCGATGCGCGCCGCCTGAGAGAGCCGCCTCAGCGCGGCTTGCTTGCGCCATAAAGAGGTGGAATGGTCGGCAAACGACTGAGCCGGGGGCGGTTCGACTGCGTTTGCTGTTTGCCATGCTGCTGATGCTTGCGACCACCGCTATCGCGGCGGCCGAGCGGCACGTGGCCATTGGTCATGGCCAATGACGACTACCGGCTGGTCCGGCCGCTTGCCAACCTCGCCCAAGGCGGCGAAGCGATGGAAGCGGCGCTGAGGAAACTTGGTTTCGCTGGAGCTCGACCAGACGGGCCGGCTGGCGCCCAGGGACAAATCCAAGGTCAAATATTTGCACGGCCTCCTGGCTAAATTCAACGCCCGAAAAAAATAGCCGGCTGCCGGCTCGGCATTCGCGCCGGAAATGCCTGCAAACCTTGGAAAAACCGCCTTTAGCGCCTATATCTACCCCATATCAGAAGCGCGATTCGGGGCCGATTTTTCGCGCTGTAAAAGCGGCATCTAGACAACAGGTTTTCATGAGCGACCAGACCGAGAACACAAACGGCGCTGAAGCCGAATACGGCGCCGATTCCATCAAGGTTTTGAAGGGGTTGGACGCCGTCCGCAAGCGGCCGGGCATGTATATCGGCGATACCGATGACGGCTCGGGCCTGCATCACATGGTCTACGAAGTGGTCGACAACGCCATCGACGAGGCGCTGGCCGGCCATGCCGACCTGGTTTCGGTGACGCTCAATCCCGACGGTTCGGTGACGGTTATCGACAATGGCCGTGGCATTCCAACCGACATTCACCCCAGCGAAGGCATTTCGGCGGCCGAAGTGATCATGACGCAGCTGCATGCCGGCGGAAAGTTCGACCAGAACTCCTACAAGGTGTCTGGCGGTCTGCATGGCGTCGGCGTCTCGGTGGTCAACGCGCTGTCGGCCTGGCTGAAGCTCAAGATCCGCCGCAACGGCCAGGTCTTCGAGATGAGCTTTACCCACGGCAATGCCGATGCGCCGCTGAAGGCGATCGGCAGCTACGAGCAGGACAAGCGCCCAGGCACCAATGAGGGCCGCAGCGGCACCGAGGTCACCTTCTTTCCGTCGTCCGAGACCTTTACCATGGTCGAATTCGATTTCGGCACGCTGGAGCACCGGCTGCGCGAACTCGCCTTCCTGAACTCCGGCGTGCGCATCGTTCTGACAGACGCCCGTCATGCCGACGTCGTGAAGCATGAACTGCACTATGATGGCGGCCTGGAAGAGTTCGTCAAATATCTCGACCGGGTCAAGAAACCGCTGATCGGAAAGCCCATCTCCATCAGGGCCGAGCGTGACGGCATCACCGTGGAAGTGGCGATGTGGTGGAACGACAGTTACCACGAGAATGTGCTGGCCTTCACCAATAACATCCCGCAGCGCGATGGCGGCACCCATCTGGCCGGTTTTCGCGGCGCACTGACCCGCCAGATCACCGGCTATGGCGAATCTTCGGGGCTGACCAAGAAGGAAAAGGTCTCGCTGATCGGCGACGATTGCCGCGAGGGCCTGACGGCGGTGCTGTCGGTTAAGGTTCCCGATCCGAAATTCTCGTCGCAGACCAAGGACAAGCTGGTCTCGTCGGAGGTTCGTCCCGTGGTCGAGGGACTGGTCAACGAAGCGCTCGGCACGTGGCTCGAAGAGCATCCGACCGAGGGCAAGGTGGTCGTCGACAAGGTGATCCAGGCCGCGGCGGCGCGTGAAGCGGCGCGCAAGGCTCGCGACATCACCCGCAAGACCTCGCTGGGCGTCACCTCGCTGCCCGGCAAGCTGGCCGATTGCCAGGAACGCGATCCGGCGAAGTCCGAAATCTTCATCGTCGAGGGTGACTCGGCCGGCGGCTCCGCGAAGGGCGGCCGTTCGCGCCAAAACCAGGCAATCCTTCCCCTGCGCGGCAAGATCCTCAATGTCGAGCGGGCCCGCTTCGACCGCATGCTCTCTTCCGACATGATCGGCACGCTGATCACCGCGCTCGGCACCTCGATCGGCAAGGACGAATTCAACGCCGACAAGCTGCGCTACCACAAGATCATCCTGATGACCGACGCGGACGTCGACGGCGCCCATATCAGGACCTTGCTGCTCACTTTCTTCTTCCGGCAGATGCCCGAGCTGATCGAGCGCGGCCACCTCTACATCGCCCAGCCGCCGCTCTACAAGGTGACGCGCGGCAAGAGCTCGCAATACATCAAGAATGAGAGCGCCTTCGAAGAATTCCTGATCGATTCGGGGTTGGAGGAAGCGTCCCTTACGCTCGGCTCAGGGGAAGTGCGGACCGGACAGGATCTGCACGGCGCCGTCGCCGATGCGCTTGCCGTGCGCCAGCTCATCAACGGCTTGCACACGCGCTATAACCGCGACGTCGTCGAGCAGGCTGCGATCGCCGGCGGGCTCAATCCCGAAATCTTCGCCGATCTTGGCCGCGCCAACGCGATGGCGGAGCGGATCGCGCAACGCCTCGACATCATTGCCGAGGACACCGAGCGCGGCTGGACCGGCCGCATGTCGACCTCGAACGAGGGCATCGGCGGCTATGTCTTCGAACGCACCGTGCGCAGCGTCAAGGAATACGCCCATCTCGACATGGCGTTGATCAATTCCGCCGACGCACGCCAGCTCGATCGCTACGCGCAGCGCCTCAGCGAAGTCTACGGGACGCCGCCGGTGCTGCGCCGCAAGGAGGTGTCCGAAACAGTCTCGGGACCGCTGGCGCTGCTCAACGCGGTCTTTGCGACCGGCCGCAAGGGGCTGACCATGCAGCGCTACAAGGGTCTCGGCGAAATGAATGCCGAGCAGCTCTGGGAAACCACGCTCGACCCGAACGTGCGTTCGCTGCTGCAGGTCAAGGTCAACGATGCGACCGATGCCGACAGCCTGTTCTCGCGGCTGATGGGTGACGAGGTGGAGCCGCGGCGCGAGTTCATCCAGGACAATGCACTGTCGGTCGCCAACCTGGATATTTGAGGTTTCGCCAGCCTTTTTGACAGATTGGCATAGCTCGTGCCCGCGCCAATAATGAGGATGCGCCGGAACAGAAGGCCTTCGAAGACATTGTGACAGTGTCCATCACAATTTCTTTCAGGAGGCTTTTCATGGGACGCGGCATTCTACTCTGGTTGCTCGGCATTCCGATTCCGATCATCATCCTCATCATGCTGTTCGTACGGTAGGGGGCGTCGATGCAGTCCACCCTATCGGCTGTCGACGTATCCGCTTCCACGGAATCGTCCTCCACCGCCGTCAGCTGGGGACCGATCATCGCCGGCGCTTTCGCGGCCTCGACGTTGACGTTCATCCTCATGCTGCTCGGCTCAGGCCTTGGGCTCAGCATGGTTTCACCATGGTCGGGCTCTGGCGCGTCAATCACCACCTTCGCGGTTTCCACCGCCGTCTGGCTGGTGATCGTGCAGTGGCTGTCCGCCGGTGTAGGCGGCTACCTTGCGGGCCGGTTGCGGACCAAATGGGTCGGCATCCACACCGACGAAGTCTATTTCCGTGACACTGCGCACGGCTTTCTCGCCTGGGCACTGGCCACCTTGCTGGTCGCCGGCGTGCTTGGCTCGGCACTTTCCGCCGCGATTGGTTCAGGTGTGCAGGCCGCGTCCACCGTGGCCTCGGGAGCCGCCATGGGTGCGTCGGCCGGCGCCTCGGCGAATGCCAGCGGTGCATCGACCGACAATGCGACCTCCTATCTGGTGGATTCGCTGTTCCGCCCTGCCGATCCGGCCAAGCTCGCCACCGCCAATCCTGCCGACGAAGCCGCCGCGGCCGGGCAGGCCTCGCGGATCCTGATTGCCGGCGCCGTCGCCGGCGAGGTTTCGGCGGAAGACAAGACCTATCTTGCGCAATTGGTCGCCGCGCGCACCGGCCTTTCCGAGGCTGATGCCAAGACGCGTGTCGACACGGTGCTGGCGAAGGCGCAGGACGCAAAGGTCAAGGCGAAGCAGGCGGCCGACACGGCAAGGAAAGCAAGCGCCACTTTCGCGCTTCTCGGCGCCTTGTCGCTGGTCATCGGCGCCTTCATCGCCAGTGCGGCCGCAGCGCTCGGCGGCAGGCAGCGCGATGAAGAGGAAGCGGTGTTCCTGACCAACGGCTGAAGGCAGCATCACGCCAAAATTACAGAGCCCGGCATCGACCGGGCTCTTTCTATTCGACGATCAAGACCGACCGGTCAGTGATCCATCGCCTTGACGATTTCCTCGGTCATCTTCTTGGCGTCGCCGAGCAGCATCATGGTGCCGTCCTTGTAGAACAGCGTGTTGTCGATGCCGGCATAGCCGGACCCGAGCGAGCGCTTGACGAACAGGCAGGTGCGGGCCTTGTCGACGTCGAGGATCGGCATGCCGTAGATGGGCGACGACTTGTCGTCGCGCGCGGACGGGTTGGTGACGTCGTTGGCGCCGATGACGTAGGCGACGTCGGCCTGGGCAAACTCCGAGTTGATGTCCTCGAGCTCGAATACTTCGTCGTACGGCACGTTGGCTTCGGCGAGCAGCACATTCATGTGGCCGGGCATGCGGCCGGCGACGGGGTGGATGGCATATTTGACGTCGACGCCGTTGGCCTTGAGCTTGTCGGCCATTTCACGCAGCGCATGCTGCGCCTGGGCGACCGCCATGCCGTAACCCGGCACGATGATGACCTTCTGCGCGTTCATCATGAGGTAGGCGGCATCGTCGGCCGAACCCTGCTTGACGGTGCGCTCGATGCCGTCATCGGCCGCAGCGGCGGTCTCGCCGCCGAAGCCGCCGAGGATGACCGAGATGAAGCTTCGGTTCATGCCCTTGCACATGATGTAGGACAGGATCGCGCCCGACGAGCCGACCAGCGCGCCGGTGATGATCAGCGCCAGATTGCCGAGCGTGAAGCCAAGGGCGGCGGCCGCCCAGCCGGAATAGGAATTCAGCATCGATACGACCACCGGCATGTCGGCGCCACCGATCGGGATGATCAGGAGCACGCCGAGCACCAGCGAGGCGGCAACGATCAGCCAGAACACCAGTTTCGATTCCGTGGTGACCAGCAGCACGATCAGCACGATCAGGGCCACGCCAAGGGCAGCGTTGATGACGTGACGGCCGCCGATCATGATCGGCTTGCCCGACATGCGGCCGTCGAGCTTCAGGAAGGCAATGACTGAGCCGGTGAAGGTGATGGCACCGATGGCGACGCCAAGGCTCATCTCGACCAGCGCCTGGGCATGGATGTCGCCATCCGTGCCGATGCCGAAGCTTTCCGGCGCGTAGATGGCCGCGGCCGCCACCATGACGGCGGCAAGGCCGACGAGCGAGTGGAAGGCGGCGACCAGTTGCGGCATCGAGGTCATGGCGATGCGGCGCGCGGTGACGGCGCCGACGCCACCGCCAATGGCGAGGCCAAGCACGATCAGGCCGAAGCGACCGGCGGACGGGGTTGCCAGCGCCAGCGTGGTGGCAATGGCGATGCCCATGCCGATCATGCCGTAGAGATTGCCCTGCCGGCTGGTGGTCGGATGCGAGAGGCCGCGCAACGCCATGATGAACAGGACGCCGGATACCAGATAGAGGAAGGAGGCGAGATTGACGGTCACGTCACTTGTCCTTCTTCTTGTACATGGCCAGCATGCGCTGGGTGACGAGGAAGCCGCCGAAGATGTTGACCGAGACCAGCATCAGCGCGACGAAACCGAAGCCGGCGGCGACGCCGGAGGCCGCGATGCCGACGGCGAGCAGCGCACCGACGACAATGACCGACGAGATGGCGTTGGTGACGGCCATCAGCGGCGTGTGCAGTGCCGGGGTCACCGACCAGACGACGTAATAGCCGACGAAGATCGCCAGGATGAAGATGGCGAAACGGAAGACGAAGGGATCGATGGCCCCGCCCGAGAGCGCATGCGCGGCATCACCGGCCGCCTCTGCACCGCCTGGGGCATTGGCCAGGTTCTGCACCGCGAGCCGAACGGCAGCGCTTGCCTGGTCGAGCTGATCCAAGGCTTTCTGCAAGGTCTGGTCCATCACGCGGTCCCTTTCGGCTTCGGCGAGGGTGACTTGGATGCGGCGGTCTTCCCGGGCGCGGCCTTCCTGGGCGCGGCCGTGGCATCGGCGACCATGGTCGTGGCCGGGATCGCGGCCGGCTCGACATAAGGCTGCTGGTCGGCCTTGGCGAAGGCCGGATGAACGACCTTGCCGCCGTCGGTCAGCATGGTTGCCTTGACCAGATCGTCGTCGCGATTGATGGCAAGCGTCTTGGTCGTCTTGTCGACGAGCGTCTCGACGAAGGCGAACAGGTTCCTGGCATAAAGCAGCGAGGCCGATGCCGCGATGCGACCTGGCACGTTGAGATGACCGACGATCTTCACATTGTTGACCGTGGTGACGATCTTGCCGGCCTCGGCGCCCTCGACATTGCCGCCACGCTCGACGGCGAGGTCGATGATCACCGAGCCCGGCTTCATCGAGGCGACCATCGCCGCCGACACCAGCTTCGGCGCAGGCCGGCCGGGGATCAGCGCCGTGGTGATGACGATGTCCTGCTTGGCGATGTGTTCGGCGGTCAGCGCCGCCTGCTTGGCCTGGTACTCCTTCGACATTTCCTTGGCGTAGCCGCCGGCCGTCTCGGCGGCCTTGAACTCCTCGTCCTCGACTGCGAGGAACTTCGCGCCGAGCGAGGCGACTTGTTCCTTGGCGGCGGGCCGAACGTCGGTGGCGGTGACGACGGCACCGAGACGGCGCGCGGTGGCGATCGCCTGCAGGCCGGCAACGCCGACGCCCATGATGAAGACCTTGGCCGCCGGCACCGTGCCAGCCGCCGTCATCATCATCGGCAGCGCCCGGTCGTATTCGGCGGCTCCGTCGATCACCGCCTGGTAGCCGGCAAGATTGGCCTGGCTGGACAGGACGTCCATCGATTGCGCGCGGGTGATGCGCGGCATGAACTCCATCGAGAAGGCGGTGACGCCGGCTTTGGCCAAGGCCGCGACAGCCGCATCGTTGCCGTAGGGATCCATGATGGCGATCACCGCGGCGCCGGATTTGTAACTCTTCAGCTCGGCATCCGTTGGCCGGCGAACCTTCAGCACGACATCGGCATTGGCGACATCCGAGGCCTTGCCGATGACAGCACCCGTCTTGGCAAACTCTTCGTCGGGGATACGCGAGCCGGTGCCGGCACCGGCTTCGACGACCACATCGAAACCCAGGGCCGTCAGCCGCTTCACCGTATCGGGCGAAGCCGCGACACGCGGCTCGTTCGCATCGAGCTCACGAGGGATGAAAACCGTCTGTCCCACCGCATGATCCTTTCGGCCGGAACCTGTCTGCGCGAAGTGTCGACCGGGATATCCGGCGACGTCAACCGCAAGAGCGTTTTGGAAGGTCTATCGCAGAATGAAGGCGCCGACTGCCAGAATAAGCACGAACAGGATCAGCGCAGAGAAGAAGCCGCCCGCGAAGAAGCCGAAAGCCATCGCCAGGAGAAGCGCGCCGCAGAAGAGCGAGCCATATTTGGCCAGCGCCAGGAAGCCCGCATAGGTGCGGTCATGCTCGGCATAGTCCATCTTCGCGCCCAGTTCTACAGGACCGCTCGGCGTGTGCTCAGCCATAGGAATACCCCTTCGAAGACATCTTTCAGGCACATACCGAAAAGCTGGGCGCAGGGCAATGGCGCTATTGCCGCATCGCAGCCGACAACTCCCTCAAGGGAAAATTGAAACTGGCGGCCGATGCCCGCGGGATGGCTTTTGCGCGAGCCCTGCCCAGCGTCTCAGCCAGCAAGGTGAGGAAAAAGCCCGAGCAGCCCAACGACAATCAGATAGAGCGCGACGATGTAGTTCAGGAGCCGCGGCATGATCAGGATCAGCACGCCGGCGATCAGCGAGATAAGCGGTGTGAGCGCGAGCGAGTGGATGGTCATGACCGTATTCCTTCCCACGAACAATGCGACAGGAGCCCGGGGCGAAATGCCCGTTGGGCAGGATCGCGGCGACACTCGATGGCGATGCCGCTACCTATAACGGCGAAGCTGCGGGAAGGTTCAGATGCAAGGACGACGCCCGTTCAGGCAGCATCGCGGTAGTATTTCGCCGTCGGCACTATGGACAGCGGCGTCAGCCGGTTGATGGCCGGATTGGCGAACATCATCCGCTGTTCCACGGCTGTCGACTTAAAGAACGGAAACCGTTCGAGTGTCTGGCGCAAGTTTTCGCCGCACGGGATTTCGAACAGAGCGATCGGCGCAAGGACTCCCGGGAACACCTTGCCCTCTGTCCTCTGAACGGCATGAAAGATACGAGCATAGTAAGCGGAGTGCTCGATCTTGACCGGCGTTAGCACTGCGGTAAGCCCAAAGTAAGAAGCGGCCACCATGCCAAGCCTGAGCGTCAGAAAAGGCAGAACTCCGGGCGCGGGCGCACTGTCGGGATCGGTTGCGAAACGAGTCCCGTCGATGAACGTCTCTCCGCGGGCAAGCCGCTCGGCCAATATTTCGGGATAGGCGTCAACGGACGGCGAATGAGGGTGCTCTCTGGAAATGTAGTGAAGCCGTAACGTGCTGACCAGGTGTCCATCGAAATAGACGCCGAACCGATAGGAATTCGGCAGATTGTCCCAGCGATCCTCGAACATCCCGCTGGCGATCGGGCCGCACATGCCCGATTGCAGGTAGGATTGATAGCGAAGGCGGTAGATCGCCTCCAGATCCTCGCCTCCAGTGATGAGACGGTAGTCGACATGCTCCAGCAATTGCATGATCGACTGGTTCAGCGCCGACCCAGCATTGGAGCTGGCGCCAGCCCGCGCATCGTTTCTCGCAGCATCCATTCTCAAGTCCTCGTATCCGCCGTGAACAGGCTATTCGAGTTGAAATGAGACACAAGCCGAAAATTGGATCCCACTGGTTTACCACTTGTTAACCTTAACAGCTGGAGATCTATGGCCGCGGAGTGGTTGCTGAAGGGGCAGCCTGGACGTTCTAATCCAAGCCTTCATTCCTATGAAAGGCGCTGCAAACTCGGGCGTGAAAAGCACTGGAGCGTTCCGCTTTGACAGATGCGCCGATCCGGTCAAACCTTTTCGCTTCTTCAAAATCGGCCAAAACTACTGCGCGTCTTGGTTGGATTTGTTCGCCGCCGATAAAAATATTCTGGTTCGCACCAACCGCACGACCCAAGCACGCGCTTTATCAACTTCGATTGGCAGAATTTGCGACGAAAGCTAGCCGACTGTGCGCTTGGCGGCGAGACGCAGATCCGCGGCAAACGGCCAGGTGACGTTCGACATCGTCTCGATGCCCGACGCGCTGAGCGCCGCGCCGAACAGGAAGCCTTGGACAAGATCCGGCTTCACCGAATGCATGAGGACCTTAAGCTGCTCGAATGTTTCCACGCCTTCGATGGTGACGGTGAGCCCCAGGACACGGGTCAGGTCGACGACGCCCTTCAACAGCTCGAGCGAGCGCGGATTGTGGGTGACGTCCATCACGAACGACCGGTCGATCTTGATCTTGTCGAGCGGAAGCTTGTGGAGATAGCTCAGGCTTGAATAGCCGGTGCCGAAATCGTCGAGGGCGATGCGGACGCCAAGCTGCTTCAGTTCCTCGATATACTGGCGGGTCAGGGATTTGTCGTCGAGCAGCGCGGTTTCCGTGACTTCGATCTCCAGGCGGCTAGCATCGAGGCCGGAGTTAGCCAACGCATCGCGCACCTTTTGGATGACGTCGCGGCTGCGGAAATCCCTGGCCGAGAGATTGACCGAGACGCTGGTCTGGTCAGGCCATTTGGCGCATTCGGTGCAAGCTGCATGCAGCACAAAGGTGCTGATCTCGGAAATGATGCCCATCTCCTCGGCCAGGGGAATGAAGATGCCGGGAGAAATCGGTCCGAGATCGGGATGGTCCCAACGGCAGAGCGCCTCGCAGCTGGCGATGCGCATGGTGTTCATCGCCACGATGGGCTGGTAGACGACCCGCAGTTCCCTGCCTTCCACGGCGCTGCGCAGATCCGCCTTCATCAGCTGGCGATTGCGGAATGCGGCATCCATTGCCGCCTCGAACAGCCGCCACCCGTTCTTGCCGAGTTCCTTGGCCTTGTAGAGCGCCAGGTCCGCCTTGACGATCATGGCGTCGACATCGGTTCCGCCGACCTTGGACAGCACCGCGCCGGCGCTGGCCTGGATCCGCAACCCGTGGCCCGCCACGTCGACCTCTCCCTGCAGCTCGGCGAAAATCTGGTCGAGCAGGCTCTCCAGATGGCTTTCGTCATCGATGCGGTCGAAGAACAGCATGAACTCGTCGCCACCGAAGCGGCTGACGGTAAGGCCTTGCCCGGCGATGGCCGCCAGCCGGTCGGCCACGGCGTAGATCAGCCCGTCGCCGACGGGATGGCCGAGCGTGTCATTGACGCTCTTGAAATCGTCGAGGTCGATCACGGCGAGGCCGCACAGGCGATCCCGGTCGCCGGAGGCCATCAGCTCGCCGACCAGTTCGTGGAAATAGGCGCGGTTGGGAAGGCCGGTGAGATTGTCGTAGCGCGCCATGAAGCGGATCTTTTCCTCCGCTTCGACGCGCGCCGTGACATCCTCGAAGGTGATCACGCCGAGTTCCTGGCTGCCTTCACGCGCGGAGAATTCGTAATGCTGGCCGTTGGCGAGCGAAACAAGCACCTTGCGGTCCCTGCCCTCGCGCAGCGCGCGCGTCAGCTGCGCCTCGACGTAGCGGCAGTCCTTCGGCGCCAGCATGCCGCCGGCGACGCCGCGCATCAGAAGCCCGTGGATGGAGCGCCCGAGCAGCGCGTCGGCCGATTTCAGCGACATCAGGTGGGCGGCCTCGGCATTGGCGACCGCGACGCGCCCATCAGGGCCGAGCATGACCAGGCCGTGCGACATGGTGTTGAGCGCGCGGTCGAACTTGCGCGTTATGCTTTTCGCCTGCTTGTGGCCGATGACCGCCGAAAACAGCACATTGCGAACATGGTCGGCGCTGTTGATGGTAATGAACGTCATCGGGAAGATCATCAGACCAAGGACGACGGACGGGGCATCCAAACGCAGCAGGAGCGCTAGCGCCGCCGGACCGATGAAGGTTACAGAAAAAATCCGCACCATGCGCGGAGACCCGTAATTACGGGCGACAACCGTGACCAAGGTCGCCAGGGTCAGCGACATTGCCGCCAGTTCGGCGAATGGGTCGGGATACACATAGATCGACACGAAGCACAGCGCACCCAATCCGAGGCCCTGCAAGCAGCCCTTGAGGATGTAACTGCGCTCCAATCGGTGTGCGTGTTCGACGTCGGCAATCACGCCCCCCGTCTTCAGGAAGCTGCGAATACCGAAATAACGCAGAAGGCTGATCGGCAGTAGAATAAAAGAAAAGGCCAGAAACAACGGATTTTGCGTGCGCAGATAAATCATGAATCCGAGGATCCAGTAGCACGCGCCACCGATCACCAACATGTGCGCGTTGTCGAACAACGACCGCACAAATTGGATATAGACATCCGCGGGGATGCTTTCGGTCTTTGTTTTGCCCATATGATCGGCCCAACGCTAAGCCTTGTCATGCCACAACCGCCTTAAGAAAGGCTTAGACAGAGGGGCTTAAGCTACGGCTTCGGCCGGCCCGCCTCGGCAAGAGGAGCCTTGCAGCAGGCTTCGGGCATGGGTGAGAAATCACTCAGCGGCACTGAGAACCGGTACCGGCATGATTTGGGTCAGTCGCTGGAGCAGTCTGGAGCGCTCGCCCGCCGCCTTTTCGGCGCTTGCCTGCCGGACATGGCCATAGCCGCGGATCAGCGCCGGGACCGAGACCAGGGCTACCGCGGCCTCGATCTTGCCCGGCGCCAGCGAACTGGCCACGAGCTGTAGATCGGCCTCGTACTGCGCCAGCAATTGCCGCTCCATGCGCCGCTCGGCGGTGTAGCCGAACAGGTCGAAGGCCGTGCCGCGCAGGCCCTTCATCGCGGCCAGCAGGCGAAAGCCTTTCATCATCCAAGGGCCGAAGCTCGATTTCCTGGGTTTGCCGTCATTGCCGCGACGTCCCATGATCGGCGGGGCGAGATGGAATTCAAGTTTCTCGTAGCTCTGGAACTGCTTGCCAAGCGCGGCGGCGAAGGAGCCGTCGGTATAGAGCCGCGCAACCTCGTATTCGTCCTTGATCGCCATCAGCTTGAACAGGCTTTTGGCGGCGGCTTCGGTCACGTCGGTCGAACCCGGCACGGCCTTCGTTTCTGACCCTCGCAGCGTCGATATCCTGTCGGCGTAGCGCTTGCCGTAAGCAGCGTTCTGATAGGCCGTGAGGAAGGCAACACGGCGGGCGATGATATCGTCCAGTGTCTCAGCGACCGGACCGGCCTGTCCGGCCTTGTCGCCGAGGGTTGCGGACGGCTGGGCGATGAGGCTGCGCACGAAATCCGGCTGATGCGCGGCGCGGCGGCCCCAGCGGAAAGCAGCGATGTTCATCGCCACCGCTTCGCCATTCAATTCAATGGCCTTTTCGACGGCTTCGGCCGAGAGCGGCAGACCGCCGAACTGGAAGGCAAAGCCGAGCATGAACATGTTGGCGCCCAGCGAATTGCCGAACAGGGCTGTGGCGGTGCGGGTGGCGTCGAAGAAATGCGCCTTGTCGTCACCGGCCGCTGAGCGGATCGCCTTCTTCAGGCGCTCGATCGGCAGCGAGAAATCGGCTGATCGAGCAAATTCGCCCGGCATGATCTCGGCGGTGTTGGCGAGGAAGATCGTATGCCCCTCGCGCACCGCCGTCAGCACTTTCTTGGCGCCCGACACGACGAGATCGCAGCCGAGCACGAGGTCGGCCTTCCCCGCCGAAACGCGGATGGCATTGATGTCCTCCGGTGTGCGGGCGATGCGGACATGGGTGAACACCGAGCCGCCCTTCTGGGCGAGGCCGGCCATGTCGATCATGCCGCAGCCCTTGTTCTCCAGATGCGCCGCCATGCCGAGCACGGCACCGACGGTGACGACGCCGGTGCCGCCGACGCCGTCGATGATCGCCGCCCAGCCCTCGACGCCGAGCGGAAATTCGGCTGGCATCGGCACGCCTTCAAGCGGGTCGGTCCCACCGGCCAGGCCCTCGGCCTTGCGGATCTTGGCACCGTGCACGGTGACGAAGGACGGGCAGAAGCCGTTGACGCAGGAGAAATCCTTGTTGCAGCTCGACTGGTCGATCTTGCGCTTGCGGCCGAATTCGGTCTCGACCGGCTGGATCGAGACGCAGTTCGATTGCACGCCGCAATCGCCGCAGCCTTCGCAGACCAGTTCGTTGATAAAGACGCGCTTGTCGGGATCGGGAAAGGTGCCGCGCTTGCGACGACGGCGCTTTTCGGCGGCGCAGGTCTGGTCGTAGAGCAGGATCGATACGCCCTTGACGTCGCGCAGTTCGCGCTGGACGAGGTCGAGGTCGTCGCGGTGGTGGATAGCGGCGCCGGCCGGGAATTCGGCCTTCCCAGCATATTTGTCGGGTTCGTCGGTGACGATGGCAATGCGGTCGACGCCCTCTGCCCGCACCTGCCTGGCGATCATATCCACCGTCAGCCCGCCTTCATGCGGCTGGCCGCCAGTCATGGCGACGGCGTCGTTGTAGAGGATCTTGTAGGTGATGTTGGCCTCGCTCGACAGGGCAAAGCGGATCGCCAGCGTGCCGGAATGGTTGTAGGTGCCGTCGCCGAGATTCTGGAAGATGTGGTCGCGCCTGGAGAACGGCGCCTGGCCGACCCATTGCGCCCCCTCGCCGCCCATGGCGGTGAAGCCAACTGTGTTGCGATCCATCCACAGCGCCATGAAGTGACAGCCGATGCCGGCGGCGGCGATCGAGCCGTCGGGCACCTTGGTCGAGGAATTGTGCGGACAGCCCGAACAGAAGAAGGGTGTGCGCGAGCCGATGTCGGTGGCATCGGCCAGCATCGCCTGGAACTGGCGTAGCTTCGCGACCCTGGCTGAAATCTCTTCGGACGGGCCGATGGTCTTCAGGATTCTCTCGCCGAGCGCAATGGCGATCTCGTTGGGGTCGAGCGCCCCCTTGGCCGGAAACAGCCAGTCGCCGCGCTCGTCCTTCTTGCCGACGATGACCGGCTGCGAGGCCGTGCCATAAAGGCTTTCGCGCAGTTGCACCTCGATCAGCGAGCGTTTCTCCTCGACGACGACGATGGTGTCGAGACCGCGTGCGAAGTCGGCGATGTGCTGCAGGTCGAGCGGCCAGGGGCAGCCGACCTTGAACAGCCGCACGCCGATGCGGTTGGCGGCCGCCTCGTCGATGCCGATATCCTCCAGCGCCTGGCGGACATCGAGATAGCTCTTGCCCAGCGTGATGATGCCGAGTTTCGGATTGCGGCCGCCCGAATAAACGATCCTGTTCAGCCCATTGGCATGGATGAAGGCGGAGGCCGCGGCACGCTTGTGCTCATGCAGCCGTTCTTCCTGGCCGAGCATGTCGATCTCGTGGCGGATGTTGAGACCGCCCGGCGGCATGTCGAAATCCGGGACGACGATGTTCAACCGTTCGAGCGAGGCATCGACCGAAGCCGTCGATTCGATGTTGTCCTTGACGCATTTGATCGCCGCCCAGGTGCCGGCGAAGCGCGACATGGCAAAGCCGTACAGGCCGTAGTCGATGATCTCCTGGACACCGGCCGGGTTGAGGATCGGCACCATGGTGTCGACGAAGAGGAATTCGGTGGCGTGCGCATTGGTCGAGGATTCGGCCATGTGGTCGTCGCCCATGAGCGCAAGGACGCCGCCATGTCTGGACGAGCCGGCGAGATTGGCGTGGCGGAACACGTCGCCCGAACGATCGACGCCCGGCCCCTTGCCGTACCAGACCGAAAAGACGCCATCATGGGTGCCCTCGCCGAGCAGTTCCGTCTGCTGCGAGCCCCAGCAGGCGGTGGCGGCCAGCTCTTCGTTGAGGCCGGGCTGGAAAACGATGTCAGCCCCGGCGAGCTGCTTTTTCGCCTTCCACAGCTGCATGTCGAGGCCACCGAGCGGCGAGCCCCGATAGCCGGAGACGAAGCCAGCCGTGTTCAGGCCGGCGCGGCGGTCGCGCTCGCGCTGCATCAGGAGCATGCGGATGACCGCCTGCGCGCCGGACAGGAAGATGCGCTCCTTTCCAAGATCGAACTTGTCGTCGAGCGCGACATCGTGCAGCGTCATCAGGCATTTCCTCTGCGAAGGCCGCGCGGGGCAGCAGCCAACGTCGGGATCGGATGACGCATCCTTTCTTCCCTTGCAAGGCAGGTCAAACAAAATCGAAAGGACCGGCCAACGCGCGACAAGCAGTTCGGCGGGCGCTGGACCACGCATGAAACGGTGTGCCGACAGCGCGATGACACACGAAAATTCCAGCCGAAATCGATGCCTTCGGAAGGTGTCAGCCGGCTTTCGAGCAGTCCGGCTTCGGCTCGCCCGGCAGCTTGCCGTCGGGATGGCCGGCGAGGTCGGGGTTGGCCGTGTAGAGCTGGTCGATGACCAGCGGCCGATCGGGCAGGATGGACTGGTCTTCCGTCGACATCAGCGTGGTGTCGATCTCCTGCAGGACCGCGCCATCGGCGCCCTTGATGCTGATGGCGATGGCATAGGGCTTGTTCCTGACAACGCAGGTCAGCGCCGGGCTTTCCAGGCTCACCTTGTCGAGCTTCGGCCAGATCTTCTGCTCGACCACGAAGGGATCACCACCGGCGGGGTTCTGGAAGCTGGCAACCGCCACCTGACCCTCGCCCATCGGCCGCAAGGGCCTCAGCGTCACGACATAAGTCGCCCTGGCGAGGCGGTAGTTGAAGACGAAGATCTTGCCGGAAACTTCGAACAGCTTGCCTCCACCGCCGGTATCCCGGCAAGCGCCAAGCGTCATCGCCGCAATCAGCGCCGCGCCAGCAACCGTCGAGCGGGAAAGAATTCTAGGCATTCCTGACCTCATTGGCCGCCATGCGGCGGCGATAGTGACGGCTTGCCTTCTGCCTGTTGCCGCATACCGCCATGTCGCACCAAAGGCGGCTGGAATTGCGGCTTCTGTCGACGAACAGCCAGGTGCAATTGGGACAGATCCTGAGCCTCGCGATGGTGTCGTCACGCAGCAGGGAAAGCGCCGAAACCGCCAGTGCCGCCTCGAAGGCGATCGGCGTCGCCGGATCGCCGAACGGCCGTCCCTGCGCCCCGATCTCGGTCCCGCCGGCGGCCAGGCCGTCGGCGCAGGACCGCAGGAATTCGGGCAGATCGGCGGTGGCCACCGCGCCTTTCAACACAGCGCCTCGAAACAGCCTATCGGTCGTCTCGCGGATCGACAGCACGACGGGCGCGATTGCCGCCGGCGAGGACACCGCCAGCCGCCTGTCGCCAAGCTCGGCGGCGCGAAAGCCGCTAGCCGCGTCGGCGAAGCGGACGATTTCGGCCGGATCGTCGAAGCGGTCGAACGTGCGCTCCGGATCGCCGCGCAGCACGACGGTGTTCGCCGTGTCGAGCGCGAGCAGGCCGCCGGTGAAGCGGTGAGAAGTCCAGGCAACTGTCATTCCCGAACATCTAACCGATAAATCGCGTTTGACAAGTTAGATTCGACGATGCAAACCTCGGCGCAGGGTATCGCCGCCTTTGTCCGCTCCGCGCTTGTCCTATTCCCTCTTGGGCGGGATGCTTCTGGTGTTGTCGAGCATGCTTTACTTCTTCCAGCAGGTGCTGAACGGGCTGCACTCGGGTGCGCTCTATGCGTTGCTCGCCTTCGGCTACGTGCTGACCAACGGCATTCTGCACCGCACCAACCTTGCCTATGGGGCGCTGTTTGCCTTTTGCGGCCAGGCGATGATCCTGAGCGTCGCCTTCGGCTACCAGGTGCTGTGGCTGACGCTGCTGGCCTCGGTGCTGTTCGGCGTCCTCGCGGCGTTCCTCTATGCGGCGCTCATCAGCCATGTCCTGTCGCGCAGCATCTTCGAGCCGTTGGCCGACCGCTCGCCCAACGCCATCGTGGTGACGACACTCGGCATCCTGCTCGTCCTGTCGGAAGCAAGCCGCATCGCCGCCGACACGCATGATCTGTGGCTGCCGCCGATGCTGGCCGAGCCCATCGTTTTCGCCGAAGGCTCCGGATTCAAGGCGACGCTGACGCTGATCCAGGTGCTCGACTGCGCCGTGGTCGTGGCGGCGGTCGCCCTCGCCACCTGGGCATTTGCCCGCTCAAACTTCGGCCGGTGCTGGCGCGCCGTCTCCGACGACCCCAGGGCCGCCGCCCTATGCGGCGTCGACGTGCGCGGCGTGTTCCGGCGTGCCGTGCTGTTCGGCGGCTTCTGCGCCGCGCTGGCCGGGGTCATGGCCAGCCTCTACTACGGCAATGTCAGCTTCGGTTCCGGCCTTGTCTACGGCCTGAAGATCCTGTTCGTGACGGCGGTCGGCGGTTATCTCTCACCGCCAAAGGCGGCGCTGGGCGCGGCCGCTTTCGGCATGGCCGAGTCACTGTGGGCCGGCTATTTCCCGGTCGAATGGCGCGATGCCTGGATGTATCTGTTCCTGGTTGCCATGCTGATCCTGATCGGCGCCGGCCGCGACACCGGCAAGGTCGCCTGATCCCGTCAGACTTTGGTTGCATGACCTCTCGTCAGGCCTCGGTTTTCCACCGTGCCGCGAGCGCCGATGGCCTGCATCCTTCGTCCCCGTGTTGACCAACCGGACCACGCACTGCATACGGTTGGGCCAGGCGGCGCGACGAAAAAGGGGGATCGCGCGTCACCGCATCAGGGAGGAATGCATGGCAGGGCTTCTCGCTCTATCCAGAACGATCGATCGTATGAACGAGTTCATCGGCAAATCGGTATCCTGGCTGATCCTGCTGGCGATCCTGGTGAGTGCGGCCAACGCGGTCATCCGCAAGGTGTTCGACACCTCGTCCAACGCCTGGCTGGAGCTGCAATGGTACCTGTTCGGCGCCGCCTTCATGCTGGCCGCCGCCTACACGCTGAAACAGAACGAGCATATCCGCATCGACATCGTCTACGGCCTGTTTTCACGCCGCGTGCAGCACTGGATCGACCTCTTCGGCCACGTCTTTTTCCTGATGCCGTTCGTGACGCTGATGGTGTTCTATTTCGTGCCCTACGTGTCGCTGTCGTTTCACAGCGGCGAGATGTCGACCAACGCCGGCGGCCTGATCGTGTGGCCGGCCAAGGCGATCCTGCTGGTCGGCTTTTTCCTGCTCGCGCTGCAGGGCATTTCCGAGATCATCAAGAAGATCGCCATCATGCGCGGCGTCATTGAGGATCCCAACCCATTCATTTCCGTGCACGAACAGGCTGAACTCGAAGCCAAGGCGCTCGCCGAAGAGGTGCGTTCGTGATGGAGTTCATCGCCCAGAACATGGCGCCGATCATGTTCGCCTCGCTGATCCTGTTCATGCTGATCGGCTATCCCGTCGCCTTTTCGCTCGCCGCCAACGGCCTGATGTTCTTCTTCATCGGCGTGCTTCTGACACCCTATTCGGGCGGCGCGATCAATCTCGCATGGCCGCTGCTCTATGCGCTGCCGGACAATTTCTACGGCAGCCGGGTGATGTCGAACGACACGCTGCTCGCGATCCCGTTCTTCACCTTCATGGGCATCGTGCTCGAACGATCGGGCATGGCCGAAGACCTGCTCGACACGATCGGCCAGTTGTTCGGACCCGTCCGAGGCGGCCTCGCCTACGCGGTGATCTTCGTCGGCGCACTGCTGGCGGCGACCACAGGCGTGGTGGCGGCGTCCGTTATCGCCATGGGACTGATCTCGCTGCCGATCATGCTGCGCTATGGTTATGACCGCCGGGTGGCATCCGGCGTCATCGCGGCGTCGGGCACGCTCGCCCAGATCATTCCGCCATCGCTGGTGCTGATCGTTCTCGCCGACCAGCTCGGCCGCTCTGTCGGCGACATGTATGCCGGCGCCCTGATCCCCGGCCTGGTGCTGACAGGCCTATACACGCTCTACATCGTGATCATGTCGATCGTCCGGCCAAAGTCGATGCCGGCCCTGCCGCTCGAGGCGCGGACGCTCGGCCATGGCGTGGTGTCGTTGCTGATCGCGTTGATAGCGGCCATTGCGGTCGCCTATGCCGCCTACCGTTACCTGGTGCCCGCTCATGGCGACAATGCCGATATTCTCGGCGCGACGGTCGGCGTCGTCTTCATCTACATCGTCGCGATCCTCGACCGCAGCCTGAACATCAACATGATGTCGCGGCTGGCGCAGCAGGTCGTGATCGTGCTGATCCCGCCGCTGGCGCTGATCTTCCTGGTGCTCGGCACCATCTTCCTCGGCATCGCCACCCCAACCGAGGGCGGCGCGATGGGCGCGGTCGGTGCGCTGGCAATGGCGGCAATGAAGGGCCGGCTGTCGATGGACGTGATCAAGCAGGCGCTGGCCTCGACGACGCGGCTGTCGTCCTTCGTGCTGTTCATCCTGATAGGCGCGCGGGTGTTCTCGCTGACCTTCTACGGCGTCAACGGCCAGATCTGGGTCGAGCATCTCTTGACCTCGCTGCCAGGCGGCGAAGTCGGTTTCCTGATCGGCGTCAACATGCTCGTCTTCTTCCTCGCCTTCTTCCTCGATTTCTTCGAACTGGCCTTCATCATCGTGCCGCTGCTGGCGCCGGCGGCCGACAAGCTCGGCATCGACCTGATCTGGTTCGGCGTGCTCCTGGGCGTCAACATGCAGACCAGCTTCATGCATCCACCATTCGGCTTCGCGCTGTTCTACCTGCGCTCGGTCGCTGCCCGCGTGCCCTATCTCGATCGCCTGACCGGCAAGCAGATCGCGCCGGTGACAACGGGCCAGATCTATTGGGGCGCGGTGCCATTCGTCTGCATCCAGGTGATCATGATCGGCCTGACCATCGCCTTCCCGCAAATGGTGATGCGCTACAAGGGCACGGCCGTCGATTCCGGCACGATCGACTACACGGTGCCCGGGGTGCCCAGCCTGTCGCCGCTCGGCGCGCCGGACGGTGGCGGCGCGCCTGCCAATGGCGGCGCCGCACCGACGGCGCCCGGCACGCCCGATCTGTCGCAGCCCCCGAATTTCGGCGATGCGCCGCCGGCCAAGCCGGCTGCACCCGCGCCGGACCTGTCGCAACCTCCGAGCTTCAATTGATGGAAACGATGCCATGAAAGCCGTGCGATTGGAGGCAGTGGGCAGCATCTCGTTGCGCGAGATCGCCAAACCGGTCCCGGGCCCGGACGACCTCCTGGTGCGGATCGAAGCCTGCGGTGTCTGCGGCACCGACCGGCATCTTTTCCACGGCGAGTTCCCCTGCAGGCCGCCAGTGACACCCGGGCACGAATTCTCCGGCATCGTCGAGGCAATCGGCACCGCCGTCTCCGGCTTTGCCGTCGGCGACCGCGTCACCGGCGACCCCAACATCGCCTGCGGGCGCTGCGGCCATTGCCATGCCGGCCGCGTCAATTTGTGCGGCAATCTCACCGCCATCGGCATCCACCGCGACGGCGGCTTTGCCGACTATGTGGTGATGCCGCAGAAACAGGCCTTTGTCCTTCCCGCCGATCTGAAGCCAACTCATGGTGCTTTCTGCGAGCCGCTCGGCTGCTGCCTGCACGGCGTCGACCTTGCCGAGATCAAGCCAGGCAGCTCGGTGGTCGTGCTCGGCGGCGGCGTCATCGGCCTGCTCACCGTGCAACTGGCGCGGCTGGTCGGGGCCACCACCATCATCCTGTCGACACGGCAAGCCTCGCGGCGCGCGCTTGCCAGCGAACTCGGTGCGACGGCGACGGTCGATCCCGCCGCCACCGATGTGATCGAGGCCATCGCCGGTCCGGCCGGACTGATGCCTGGTGGCGCCGACGTGGTGTTCGAATGCGCCGGTGTGCGCGAGACCGTCGAGCAGTCGATGCGGCTGGCAAGGGCGGGCGGCACCGTCGTTATCGTCGGCGTGACGCCGCAAGGCATGAAGGTGGAATTCGAGCCCTTCGACCTGTTGTTCCGCGAACTCAAGGTAGTGGGCTCATTCCTCAATCCCTACACGCATCGCCGCGCCGCCGAGCTTATCGCGTCGGGCGTGATCGAGATCAATCGGCTGATATCTAGGCAAGTCACGCTCGAAGAGGCGCCAGGGGTGATCGCCAACCCGCCGGCTCCTGGTGAAGTGAAGGTGCTGGTGGTGCCAGGTATGGGCTGAGGTTCAGGCTTCGCGGCATTTGGCAATTGCCGTTGCCGTCGAGCAAAGAAAAGCCCCGGGGAACAAAAAATGCCCCGGGGCTTTCGAAAAGCAAAGTGCAATCGCCTACAGCTTGCCGTTGCGCTGCTGGACCATCATGAAGGTGTCGTAATTGTATTCGGCCACCTGCGCCCAGAGATAGTGCTCCTTGCGGAAGCCCTTGATCGATTCCCAGATCTTCTTGAACGGCGCGTTCGAGGCTTCCATTTCGGCGTAGACCTCGTTGGCCTTCTCGAAGCAGGCGGCCATGATCTCCTGGCTGAATGGGCGCAGTTTGGCGCCGCCGGCCACCAGCCGCTTCACCGCCGGAGGGTTCACATAGTCATATTTCTGCAGCATGTTGGCGTCCGCGGCCTGGGCGCACGTGCGCAGCAGCGACTTGTAGGTCGGAGAAAGCTCGTCGTATTTCGTCTTGTTGAACATCAGGTGGACGGTCGGGCCGCCTTCCCACCAGCCGGGGTAGTAATAATAGGGCGCGACCTTGTAGAAGCCGAGCTTCTCGTCGTCATAGGGGCCGACCCATTCGGCGGCGTCGATGGTGCCCTTTTCCAGCGCCGGGTAGATGTCGCCGCCGGCGATCTGCTGCGGCACGACGCCGAGCTTCTGCACCACTTTGCCGGCAAACCCGCCAATGCGCATCTTGAGGCCGGAGAGGTCGGCGACGGTGTTGATCTCCTTGCGGAACCAGCCGCCCATCTGCACGCCGGTGTTGCCGCCCGGCAGGCCGAACAGACCTTGCGTGGCGAGAAACTCATTGAACAGGTCGATGCCGCCGCCATGGTAGTGCCATGCATTCATGCCGCGCGCGTTGAGCGAAAAGGGGACCGCCGCACCCAGCGCCCATGTCGGGTCCTTGCCCCAGTAATAATATGCCACCGTGTGGCAGGCCTCGACCGTGCCGGCCGTGGTGGCATCGGCGGCCTGCAAGCCGGGAACGAGCTCGCCGGCGGCAAAGACCTGGATATGGAAATTGCCGTCGGTGGCTTCCGACAGCATCTTGGAGAACACTTCGGCCCCGCCATAGATGGTGTCGAGCGACTTCGGGAAGGACGACGCCAATCGCCATGTCACCTTGGGGTTGGACTGGGCGATTGCCGGTGCGGCGAGCGTGACCGCCGCCGCCGCGGCTGCGCCGACGCCGGTGACGCCGGCCTTGCGGATAAATGAACGACGATCCATGCAGTTCCTCCCTTTTGGACCAACAAACCGACGTTCGGGAAATCCTCGGCTCCCGCATCGGTTCGCTCGAAACAATACACGGGCAAGGAGTCGAGTCCAGCACGGCGGCCGGATTTGATGGCGAAGCCACGCGACCTGCAACTATAGTCTAACAGACGGTTTCGTGGCCCATGCGACACGCTGAGACTTGGCTGGAAAAATGCCCCGGGATCGCTTATTTTAAAGGCAGGACATCCCTTGCCAGATGGAAGACAGACCCAAAATGCAGCAGCCGCTCGTCGCCATATCGACCGACGTCCGTCAATTCGACAACTACACCTGGCATGCCGCCCCTCAACAATATCTGGAAGCAGCAATCGTAGGTGCCGGCGTTTTCCCACTGCTCGTGCCATCGTTCGGCGACCGGCTGGACTTCGACGAACTTCTGTCGTCGGTCGACGGCGTCATGCTGACGGGCTCGAAATCCAACGTCGACCCCTCGCTCTATGGCGGCGATGCCAGCGAAGCGAACGGCCCCTATGACACCGCGCGCGACGCCACGACGCTGCCGCTGATCCGCAAGGCGATCGAGCGCGGCGTGCCGCTGCTTGCCATCTGCCGCGGCATCCAGGAATTGAACGTGGCGCTGGGGGGCACACTGGGCACCGAGATCCAGGAGCGCGAGGGGTCGCTGGACCACCGTGCGGCGGTGAGCGACAAACAGGATGAGCGCTTCGCCATTCACCAGACCATTTCGATCAAGCCAGGCAGTTGCCTGGCAGGCGTGTTCGGCGCCGGCGACATCAAGGTCAATTCCTTGCATCGCCAGGCGATCGACCGGCTGGGATCGAAGCTCGAGATCGAGGCTGTCGCCACCGACGGCACGGTCGAAGCGGTTTCGGTCAAGGGTGCCCGCGCCTTCGCCGTCGGCGTCCAGTGGCATCCCGAATACTGGGTCAAGTCGGACAGCAATTCCGCCAAGATTTTTCGCGCTTTCGGCGATGCGGTGCGCCTGCATGCCGCCGCGAAAGCCGGCGCGCGGGCGGCGGCGGAGTAGTCAGTCTCTAGGTTTCAAGCCACCGTCTGATGCCAGCGACAGCAACGGCAGGGCCGGCGCGTAGGATTCGTAGCCATCGCCATCAGCCACGGCAAAGGTGACGATCGGATCAATGCCGTTGGCGCTGAAGGCAACGGTTCCGTCGTTTTGCTCGCGCCAGAATTTAGCACGCTCGAGGCCCGGCAGGAGCCGTCGGCAATTCGGCGCCACCGTCAGCAGCGACAGGCCATCCGAGACCGAGGCGCCGCGCGTGACCGCGCATGCGCCTTCGTCGCCATTAGCAATCAGTCTGTAGGCATTGGAAGGCGTGGCCTCATTGGCAATGCTTTCCCCGCTGCCGTCATGAAACAGCTGAACGCCGCCAAACAGCGCGGCGGCGGCGATCAATGCAAAAAGCGTTTTCATCATTCCTCATCCAGCACGCAGGATGAAGAATGATTTCAAAGGGTTAAGCCGACGTTAATAAATATGGCAGTGCCACCGCTCAAGGGCGAGCCTTCACATGCGCCGTCTCGGGCACTGGTGTCAGCGGCCTGCGGTCGCTGAACCACGACACCAGATTGTCGACGCATAGATCGGCCATGGCGCGGCGTGTATGCTCCGAGGCCGAGCCAACATGCGGCAACAGAGAGGCGTTTGGTAAGTCGAGCAACGCCTTGGGGACATTCGGCTCGTCGGCGAAGACATCGAGCCCGGCGGCGGCGATGGTGCCGTCGGCGAGAGCGGCCGCAAGCGCCGCCTCGTCGACGGTGCTGCCGCGGCCGATGTTGACGAAGACGCCGTTCGCGCCGAGCGCCAACAGGATCCCGGCATTGACCGCTTTCTGTGTCGAAGCACCGCCGGGCGCCACCGAAATCAGCGTGTCGACTGCCTCGGCCAAGCCCTTCAGCGTGTCGTGGTATTGATAGGACAGGCCTTCGACCCGGCGTCGGTTGTGATAGGCGATCGGCAGGCCGAAGGCCTCCAGCCGCCGTGCAATGGCCTGTCCGATGCGGCCCATGCCGAAAATACCGACGCGGCGCGCGCGCAAGGTCAGCCGGCTCAGCGGATAGTTGCCCTTCTTCGCCCAGCTGCCGTCACGCAGCCAGGTTTCGGCACGCGGCAGGTCGCGCACCGTGTTGATCAGCAGCCCGATCGCGGTGTCGGCGACCTCTTCGGTCAGCACGTCGGGCGTGTTGGTGACCATGATGTCCTTCGCCGCCGCATGGCCGACATCGACAGAATCGTAGCCGACGCCGAACGAGGCGATGAGTTCGAGGTTCGGCAACGCATCCATCATCGCCGCACTGATGCCGGCAAAGGATGCGATGCCACGCACCGCGCGCCGCATCTCCTCGGTGACCAGCGCGGGATCGGCGCGCTCGATGCCGATGCGATTGAACGTCTGGTCGATACGCGCGACGGCGTGGTCGCTGAAATCGGCCGGCACCAGAATGGCAACGGCTTCCAATTGTTCGGCCTTGGTCATGCACGCTCCACCGGCTTGCCGGTCGACTGGCGCACATGCAGTTCCGGCTTGATCAATTCCTGCGAGGGCCGCACCGTCTGTCCGTTGAGCTTGTCGAGCAGCGCGCTGGCGGCGCGGCGGCCAACCTCGCGCTGGCCGTTCCAGACGGTGGTCAGCGCCGGCGTGGCTATCGCCGCCTCTTCGAGGTCGTCATAGCCGGTGACGGAGATGTCGACGCCCGGCACAAGGCCGGCACGCGCAATGCCGTTCATCAGGCCGATGGCGACGAGGTCGTTCCAGCAGCAGGCCGCGGTCGGCCTGTCCTTCAGCGCCAGGAACTGCCCAGCGGCCTCGAAACCGGCTTGCTTGGTGCGCGGGCCTGATATGCGCCAGGACGGCCTGACTTCGAGCCCGGCCGCCTCCATGGCGTTGACATAGCCCTGGTAGCGATCGCGGCCGGTCGAGGTCTGGTCGGTGCCGCCGATCA
The DNA here is from genome assembly GCF_000230995.2 of Mesorhizobium australicum WSM2073. Taxonomy (NCBI): domain Bacteria; kingdom Pseudomonadati; phylum Pseudomonadota; class Alphaproteobacteria; order Hyphomicrobiales; family Phyllobacteriaceae; genus Mesorhizobium; species Mesorhizobium australicum. The sequence continues at coordinate 344,613 of NC_019973.1, forward strand.
TGGCGATGCGCTTGTGGCCAAGCGAGATCAGATGGTTGGCGGCGAGGCCCGTGCCGTAGGCATCGTCGCCGCGAAACACCGGTACGTCGGCACCCTCGACCGTGCGTGCGATCAGCACCGCCGGCAGCCCATTCTCCTCGGCCATGACGATATCGGACGCCGGCGTGCCGATAGCCGGCGACATGATGACGCCATCGGCGCCGAGCTGCAGCAATGTATCGATGAAGGTGCGCTGCTTTTCGAGCTGATCGTAGTGATTGGACAGGATGAAGGTCTGCCGGCTGCGGTCGAGCTCACTCTCGATCGAGCGCAGAATCTCGGCGAAGAACGGGTTCATGATGTCGTGGACGACGACACCGACAATGCCCGAGCGCGAGGTGCGCAGGCTGGCGGCGCGGCGGTTGTAGATATAGCCGATGGCGCGCGCATGTTCCTTGATGCGGTCGCGCGTCGAGCCGGCAACCAGCGGGCTGTCGCGCAGTGCCAAGGATACGGTGGCCGTGGACACGCCGAGCGCATCCGCGATCGTCGACAGCTTGATCTTCTGTGCCAGCCTTTCGCTCCCCGTCGTCTTTTTAAACTGTTTAAGGGCGGCCTTATGCCATCGATCCGGGCCAAATCAAAGTTTTTTTGCCAGCGCCTCGGCCTCGACATCCGAGGCCGCACGGCTGCGCAGCCTGAGCCGATGTTCGCGATGGACGATGTAGAGGCCGCTGGCGACGATGATGGCGGCGCCGACCAGCGTCCAGCGGTCGGGGAACTGCTTGAAGACAAGCCAGCCCGAAATGATCATCCACACCATTTGCGAATAAGGATACGGCGCGAGCGCCGTGGTGGTCGCCAGCCGATAGGCCTGGACCAGCAGCCAGTGACCGACACCGCCGAACACGCCAAGCATGAGCAGCACGGACCAGTGCCAGCCATCATGCGGCAGGGAAAATGAAAACGGCAGCAGGGGCAGCAGCAGGACCGTCGGCGCCAACGCCGAGAACAGGATCAGGCTCTCCGGAGTCTCGGTCGCCGACATGCGGCGCGTCATGATGACATAGAAGCAGTTCGACAGCATCGAGCCGAGCGCGAAGAGATGTCCGATGCCGAAAACGCCGACACCGGGCCGCGTGATGATCAGGACCCCGGCGAAAGCGGCCAGGATAGCCAGCCAGCGCCGCCATCCGGCCCATTCGCCGAGCAGCGGCCCGGCAAGGGCGGTGATCACCATCGGCCCGAAGAAATAGATGGAGGTCGTCTCGGCCAGTTGCAGGGAGCGCAGCGCCAGGACATTGAACATGGTCGAGCCGAACAGGAACGCGCCGCGCATGACATGCGCCGGCAGGTTGACCGGCCGAAATCGCCTCGGTTCGCGCCAGCCACGCAGCAGCGCTCCAACCAGCACGACATGCACGGCAAAGCGCACCCAGGCGACGATCAGGACGGAGACGCCGGCCAGGACGAGATATTTGCTGCTGGTGTCGAGGAAGGTGAAGAAGACATAGGTGGTCAGCATGCACAGGATCGCCACCGGCGGCGTCGCGCTTTCGACATGTCTTTGGGAAGGATTCACGTGCAGGCCGGGGAAAAGCTGGGCTGGAACCCCACCTTTGCGGGAATTGCGGCTTGCCGGCAAGCCAATTGTCGCCCGCAGCCGCGCCTAAGCTCGCTGGTACAACAACAGTCGGCGTCAGGCTTAGCCTTCGGGCGCTACGCGTGCATGCGGGCGCCCTTGGTTATCTTGTCGACCACCTTCTTCTCGGCACGCAGTGCTATGCCGACCACCTTGGCATCTTCGGGCGCGAACTCGGCAAAGACGGCGCGGTTGGCGGCATCGAAGCCGGTCGAGAACATCTCCTCGACATAGAGCGAGGTGGTGACGCCGCGTTCCAGCGCACGCCGATGGATCGCACTCATCGTTGCCTGATCGGCCGAGAGCACGATGACCGGCTGGATCGACAGTGGATTGTAGAGATTGCCGGCGCGGTCGCGATAGGGCTCGCCGATGATGTCGGGGAATTGCGCGACAATGCCGCTGGTCAGGAAGGCGGTGACGTTGAGTTTCTGCCAGACGGCCAGGTCTTGCCGCAGTACGATTGCAAATTTCGTATCGAACATGAGAAAACAAGCCATTCAAAGTTAGGCCCCGTGTAACGAGGCTGAAGGAGACGATGTCGTTCGATCTAGACCGCCAGGCCTTCGAGGGTCTTGGACGTTTGTGCGCGGATGCCGCTGAAAACTGCATCATCTCCGCTCGCGACCCCGTGGGGATGGAGCGCATCGAGGCGCGGTTTCACGGCAGCGCCTTCGATCCGCATCGCCACGACACCTACGCGATCGGGGTGACGCTGCGCGGCGTGCAGACCTTCCGCTATCGCGGCGCGGCACGGCTGAGCCTGCCCGGCCAGGTCATCGTGCTGCATCCGGACGAGTTGCACGATGGCGGCGCCGGCACGGAAGAAGGCCTGCGCTACAGGATGCTCTATCTTGAGCCGTCACTGATGCTCGACTGTCTCGGCGGCACGGCGCTGCCCTTCGTCAGGGACGGCGTGGTGACGGACGAGGCCTTCTGCGCGACCCTGCTGTCGGCGCTCGGGCCGTTGGAGCAGGAACTCGACGAGCTGTTCGTCGACGACTTCCTGGCGCGACTGATGCAAAGTCTGAACCGGCATGCCGGCAAGCCGGCAAAGCCAATAGCCGGGACGGCGTGGCGGGCGGCGACACTGGCGGGTGAGTATCTCACGGAAAACCTCGACCGGCCCGTGCGTTCGGGTGAGTTGGAAGCCGTCACGGGTCTCGACCGCTATGCCCTGTCGAGACATTTCCGCGCGGCCTTCTCGACCAGCCCGCATCGTTTCCTGGTAATGCGCCGGCTTCAGCGCGCGCGCAGGATGATCGCCGCCGGCGTGCCCTTGGTACAGATCGCGATCGAGGCCGGCTTCAGCGACCAGAGCCACTTCAACAGGCAATTCAAGAAAGCGTTCGGCATGACGCCGGGCCGTTGGTCGTCCTTGATCCACGGAAATACCGCGGCCGCCTGACGGCCGGAGAGATCAGTCGTCCGACTCGGCGTCGTCGTCGATCAGCACCAGTTCCTCGTTGGAGAGGTTGGCCTCGATGCGGGCGAGCAGCTTGAACAGCGCCTTCTGGTCCTTCTTGTCGAGGCCCTTAAGCGCCTGCTTTTCGGTCTTCTTCACCGACTTCTCAATGGCGCGGATGGTTTCACGGCCGGTATCGGTGAGGAAGATATGGGCTTGGCGGGCATCGGAGTCGGACGCGCGTTTCTCCAGAAAACCCTGTGCCTGCAGCCGGTTGATGGTCTTGGTGATGGTCGGCGGACGCACGCCGAGGCGACCGGCGAGATTGCCCGGCGTCTGGCCGTCCTCACGGTCCAGCGCCAGCATGATCTGGTCCTGGCCGGCGTAAAAGCCATGCGCCAGGAGCCGTGCCGCCAGCGCGGTCCTTGCCAGCCTTGCCGCTGAATGCAGCCGGCTCATCGTTGCAGTCTTGTCCGCCTTGGCCATGGTGATCCCTCTTCGGCCGTACCGGTGCGCACAGCATAGACGCAGCCGGCCGGTTGGCAATCGACGATCGAAAAAGATTCCGGCATCCGAAACAGCTTTGCCGGCAAGCATTCGCGGTGTCCGCCGTGGTGATGCCAGATGTTTATTTCAGTTAGATGACAAACGAGTTTCGGGTGAAGGGAATTCGGAGCGACCGCTGCGTGAATGCGATCCGACGACCGGACAGCCCTGGCAAGAGGCCCGTTGATCATTCCGCCGCCGGGGACGGCGGCCGCTTCCGCGGCCATGATGGCGGGACAATCCCGGTCGGCAGCTTTGGCCCATGGTTTGCCCCGTGCAAAAGCCCGGCGCACATCCTATATGGAACCGACAATCCCTTTTCGCGGCCTGAATTTCAGGGCCTAGTCATTTCGAGGCAAGCCATGAGCGAAGCGCAGACACAGATCCCCGTAACCGTCCTCACCGGCTATCTCGGCGCTGGCAAGACGACGCTGCTCAACCGCATCCTGTCGGAAAACCACGGCAGGCGCTACGCCGTCATCGTCAACGAATTCGGCGAGATCGGCATCGACAACGACCTGATCGTGGAATCAGACGAGGAGATCTACGAGATGAACAATGGCTGCGTCTGCTGCACGGTGCGCGGCGACCTGATCCGTGTCGTCGAGGGCCTGATGCGGCGGCCCGGCCGCTTCGACGCCATCGTCGTCGAGACCACGGGTCTCGCCGATCCTGTGCCGGTGGCGCAGACCTTCTTCATGGACGACGACGTGCGCTCCAAGACCAAGCTCGATGCCGTGGTGGCCCTGGTCGACGCCAAGCACCTGCCGCTCAGGCTCAAGGATTCCAAGGAAGCCGAGGACCAGATCGCCTTCGCCGACGTCGTCGTGCTCAACAAGACCGACCTCGTCACCCCGGAAGAACTCGCCAAGGTCGAGGCGACGATCCGCGCGATCAACCCGGCCGCCAAAATTCACCGCACGACGCGCGCCGGCGTCGCCCTGTCGGAAGTGCTCGACCGTGGCGCCTTCGACCTGTCCAGGGCGCTGGAGAATGATCCGCACTTCCTCGAAGCGCATGATGAACATGATCACCACGATCATGATCATGATCATCACGACCACGATGGGCACGACCACCACCATCACGCTCATCCGTCCGACATCCATGACGTGACGGTGCAGTCGGTGTCGCTGCGCGGCGGCGAGATGGACCCGAAGAAATTCTTCCCGTGGATCGAGAAGGTCACCCAGATGGAAGGCCCCAACATCCTGCGGCTGAAAGGCATCATCGCGCTCAAGGGCGATGACGAGCGCTATGTCATCCAGGGCGTGCACATGATCATCGAGGGCGACCACCAGCGCGCCTGGAAGGACGGCGAAAAGCACGAAAGCCGGCTGGTGTTCATCGGACGCGAACTCGACGCTGAACGGCTGAAGAAGAGCTTTGACGCCTGCCAGGCCTAGGTTCAGCCACACGATTCAAAGCTTGAATTGTGCGATACGTACACATATCATGTGTACGTATCGCGATGAGGAATGACCATGCCTAGACCTGCGGACAACAAGACCGAGCGCTACCAAATCCGCATTCCCCCTTCGGAGAAGGCGATGATCGCGCGCGCCGCTGCGCTCTCGCACAAAGACATGGCAGACTTCATCCTCGATAAGATCGTGCCTGCGGCGCAGGCGGTGATTGATGCGGCTGAAGTGACGAAGGTGTCCGACCGCGACTTTAAGCGCATCCTGGACCTGCTGGAACACCCGCCAAAACCCAACGCCAGGCTCAAGGCGGCGATTGCGGCCTTGCCGGACACTTTGTGACTCTTCCGTCCTGGCACGAGGAGCCAATAGCAAAACGCCACGATCGAGCGTCCTTCGATTGTGGCGACCTGCAGATGAACGAATTTCTGCAGCGGTTCGCGCGACAGAGTCATGATCAGAATGCGGCCAAGACCTTCTGCGCGATCGGCGATACAGCTTCGGAACGTGTACTCGGTTTTTATACGATCGCGCCGTCCGCCGTCGCTCATGAAGCCGTTCCCGCAGCCCTGACGAGAGGCTTGGCACGACACGAAGTTTCCGGCTTCAAGCTTGGCCGTCTTGCCACCGATCGCACCGTCGCCGGGCAAGGCCTCGGAGGTCAGTTGCTTGCCGCGGCGGCATTGCGCTGCCTGCGGCTTGCGGGAGAAGGGGGCGGCATTCTGCTCATCATCGACGCCAAGAGCGAGCGGGCGGCAAAGTGGTATGCAAGCTACGGCGCCGAGCGTCTCACAGGATCGGATTTGACTCTGGTAATGCCGTTGGCAGCATTCGCTGCGGATCTACGAGCCAAGGGGCTGCTTTGACGCCTGCCCCTTCATCACTTGCCAATCCCGATGGTTGTCGGAACCGCAAACGTCGAGTAAGCCGCCTCTACAATTCTAATCCAGTCGAACAAAGATAACCCATGCCCACAGTTGCCCCGCTTGATCTCGAAGGCCATTGCGTCGCCGCCGTCTTCCTCGGCGACGTGCCGCATTTCGCGCTGGCCGATGGTGCTGTCCATCGGCTCGACAATGGCCACAAGACGGTGCAGGCCAATGACGGGCTGCTTGCCGCCTTCCATGACGCGGCCAACGACCGGCTGATCACCGGCGGCGAGGACGGCAAGGTTTTTGCCGTGAAAGCCGGCGGCGAGACCCAGGAGGTGGCGAACGCGGGAAAAAAATGGATCACCAGCGTTGCCGCCGGGCCGCAAGGAGCCATCGCCTATGCCACGGGCAAGACCGCCTTCGTGCGCTTCGCCGATGGCAAGACCCGGGAATTTGCCCATCCGCGCTCGGTCGAGGGGCTGGCCTTCTCGCCCAAGGGCATGCGCTTCGGCGTCGCCCGCTACAATGGCGCGACGCTGCATTTCCCCGCCGCCGAGGGCAAGCCGGTGGAACTGGAATGGGCGGGCGCGCACACCGGCATCACCTTCTCGCCGGACGGCGCCTTTCTGGTCACCACCATGCAGGAAAACGCCCTGCATGGCTGGAAGCTGGCCGACGGCAAGCACATGCGCATGAGCGGCTATCCCGGCAAGGTCAAAAGCCTGTCATGGAGCGTGAAAGGCAAGTGGCTGGCCAGTTCCGGCGCGCCGGCGGCGATCGTCTGGCCGTTTTCGGGCAAGGACGGCCCGATGGGCAAGGCGCCGCTGGAACTCGGCACGCGCGGCAATGCCATGGTGACGGCGGTCGCCTGCCATCCGAGCCAGGACGTCGTCGCAGTCGGTTACGACGACGGCATGGTGATGGCCGTGCGCTTTTCCGACGCCAAAGAAGTGCTTTTGCGGCGACCGGGCAAGGGCGCCATCACCACGATGATGTGGGACAGGGAAGAACGCCGCGTCGCCTTCGGCAGCGCCGCCGGCGACTGTGGCGTCATCGACATCACGGCCTAGCCGGGATGGCCGATCACTCGGCCCCGCAGGAGATCTTGCCGGTCAGATCGACGGGCTTGCCGTCGCTTTCCTTGTCGGCGGTGCTGTCATAGACAGCGAGCTTGTAATGCCCGTCATAGACGCCCTCGTCGCTGGCCCTGGTCAGGATCGTCAATTCGACCGAACTGTAGATCTTGGCGACCTGCTGCTCGTGGTAGATGTTTAGCCGCAGTTCCTTGTCGTCGAGCCAATACTGGGTGAGGTTCGCATCCTCGAACACCGTCTTGCGCAATGGATCACCCGTGGGCCTTGCCTTGATTTCGAGGTCGCCGCGGAAATTGAAAGTCGGGCCGCCCATGCCCGTGGTGACGCCGGCATCAACCTGGAATTTGACCTGTGGATCATCGACGGTGCACCAGATACCGCCGGTCGCGAACGCCGTACCGGCCGACAGGAAGAGCATGGTCACGCAGATGATCGTCCGCATTCTTTCCCCGCTTGTCGTTGCCGACAGCATTGGCGCCGACTTCGCAAGTGGGGTCAAGCGCCCGCCGCAGGCGACTGAGCCAATGCAGAACGGACGCACGGCCAATTGCCGTTGCGGAGGTGGATTGGGTAAGTAGGAATGAGCCAGAGGGATTTTCATGCACGGCAGCGATAGTTCAAAGACCATCGGCGGGATCAGCCGCGACCGCATCGCGCAATTGCGCGAGACGGAGGGGGCAGCCTTTCGCGAGGCGCGGCCGAGATCACAAACCAAGGTCGGCAACGGCCTGCCCGGCTTCTTCGGCGGCGTGCCGATGCACTGGATGAACGATTGGCCGACACCGTTTCCGATCCTGGTCGACAGCGCCCGAGGCGCCACGATCGCCGACATGGACGGCAACAAGCTCGACGATTTCTGCCTCGGCGACACCGGTTCGATGTTTGGCCATTCGCCTCCACCGGTGGCGCGCGCCATTCGCCGCCAGGCCGGGCGCGGCCTGACCTATATGCTGCCTTCCGAGGATGCGCTGGCCATCGGGCCGCTGCTGCAGCAGCGCTTCGGCCTGCCGTTCTGGCAGATCGCGACCACGGCGACCGACGCCAATCGCTTTGCGCTGCGCGTCGCCCGCGCCGTCACCTCCAGGGAGAAGATCCTGGTCTTCAACGGCTGCTATCACGGCTCGGTGGACGAGACGATGGTGCGGCTGATCGACGGCAAGCCCGTCAACCGGCCGGGACTGGCGGGCGAATTCCGCGACCTGACCCGCACGGCCAACGTCATCGAGTTCAACGACGTTGCCGCACTGGAAGCCGCGCTCAAGGACAGGGACGTTGCCTGCGTCATCGCCGAGCCGGTGCTGACCAATTCCTGCATGGTACTTGCCGACCCTGGCTACCATGATGCGCTGCGAAAATTGACGCGTGAAGCCGGCACCCTGCTCTTGATCGACGAGACGCATACGATCTCGACCGGTCCTGGTGGTTACACCAGTAAATATGGGCTGGAGCCCGACTTGTTCGTGCTCGGCAAGCCGATTGCCGGCGGCGTTCCGGCGAGCGTCTGGGGCATGAGCGAGGAGGTCGCCTCGCGCTATGCCGACTATAACAGGACGAAAGAGCCGGGATATTCCGGCATGGGCACGACGCTGTCGGCCAACCCGCTGCAGTTCGCCGCCATGCGCGCCACGCTCGAGGAGGTGATGACGCAAGAGAATTACGACCGCATGGATCATCTGGCGCGGCGGCTCGATGCCGGGCTGAACGGCGTGATCGATCGTTACAATCTGCCCTGGCATGTCTCCCGCGTCGGGGCACGCGTCGAGTTCATCTGCGCGCCCGGCCCGCTGCGCAATGGTGCCGAGGCGGAAATTGCGCATGCGCCGGAACTGGAGGCTGCCATCCATGTCGCATTGGTCAATCGCGGCGTGCTGATCGCACCGTTCCACAACATGATGCTGATCTCGCCGGCAACGTCAGGCACCCAGGTCAACCGGCTGATCGCCGCGTTCGGCGCGGTTGCGGCAAAGCTTTCGGCGTGAGACAAGCGCCCAAGCCAAATTTGAGTGCGATCATGACCTCACCTTCGGGCTCGACGCCCACCGAGGCGCAAGCCTTCCTCGACGCCCATCCCGAGATCGAAGCCTTCGATATCGTGCTGACCGACGCCAATGGTGTGGGGCGCGGCAAGATCGTGCGCAGGCATGAGCTGAAAAGCATTTTCGAGGGCGGCCGGCATATGCCGATCTCCATTCTCGGCCTCGACATCACCGGCGAGGATGTGCACGAAACCGGGCTGATCTGGGACAGCGGCGACGGCGATCTGAGGGCCTGGCCGATTCCGGGCACGCTGGTGCCGCTTTACGGCACGAAGCCACCGCGCGGCCAACTGCTGATGGCGATGTATCATCTCGACGGCCAGCCAATGTCGTCGGATCCGCGGCTGGCGCTTGCCCGGCAGGTCGGCATATTGGCGGCCAAGGGACTCTATCCCGCCGGTGCCTTCGAGCTCGAGTTTTTTCTGCTGGCCAATGAGCGCGACGCCGACGGCAAGGTGCAGCCGGCGCGCGCGGTGCTCGATGGCCGCGTCTCGGGCAAGACCGAAGTTTATTCAGTCGACCATCTGCACGGCATGGAGCCGTTGTTCTCCGACATCTACGCCGCCGCCAAGGCGCAAGGCATTCCGGCCGAGACGGTGATTTCCGAATATGCGCCCGGCCAGTACGAACTGACGCTGAATTACCGCAAGGACGTGATGCGGGCGGCCGACGATCTGGTCATGCTGAAGCGGCTGGTGCGGGCGCAGGCGCGCCGCCATGGTGTCACCGCCTGCTTCATGGCCAAGCCGATCGAGAAATATGCCGGCTCCGGTATGCATTTCCATGTCTCGCTGCAGGACAAGGGCGGCCGAAACGTCTTTGCGGAAGCCGCCGGCGAGAGCTGGTCGCTGCCGCTGCTGCGTGGCCTCGGCGGGCTGATCCAGACCATGGCGGAATCAATGCTGGTGTTTGCGCCGCATGCCAATTCCTGGCGGCGCTTCGTCTCGCAATCCTATGCGCCGGTGGCGCCGAGCTGGGGCGTCAACAACCGCTCGGTGGCGTTGCGCGTGCCGGCCGGCGATGCAAAGAACCGGCGCATCGAGCATCGTCCATCAGGCGTCGACGCCAATCCGTATCTGATTGCCGCGACGGTGCTTGCCGGCATCGTCAAGGGCCTCGACGAAGGGCTCGATCCCGGCCCCGAAACGACCGGCAATGGCTATGAAGCGGCCGTCACCCGCACGACGATGCCGGCCGATTGGCGGGCCGCCATCGAAGCGGCCAAGGCGTCCAGCTTCCTGAAGGGCGCGCTCGGCGAGGACCTGCACCGCACCTTTGTGGCGATCAAGCAGTCCGAGTACCTGCGCGTGGCGCGCACGGTGAGCGAGCTGGACTATCATCTCTATCTGCACGAAGTCTGATGCGGGGGACCGGCGGCGATCACTTTTTCGCCGTCACCATCAAATGAGCTGGCGCATTGGCCTTCCGGAACATATCATGAACAAATGAGCGCACTCCCTGTTCGTGAGAAACTGGCAATCCTGTCCGACGCCGCCAAATACGACTCCTCCTGCGCCTCATCGGGCGCGGCGAAAAAGGACTCTTTGAAATCCGGCGGCATCGGCTCCACCGAAGGCATGGGCATCTGCCATTCCTACGCGCCGGACGGCCGCTGCATCTCGCTGCTGAAAATCCTGCTGACCAATTTCTGCATCTACGACTGCAGCTATTGCATCAATCGCTCGTCCTCGAATGTCCGGCGCGCCCGCTTCGGCATCGACGAGGTGGTGAAGCTGACCATGGATTTCTACCGGCGCAATTATATCGAAGGGCTTTTCCTGTCCTCGGGCGTCATCCGTTCGCCTGACGAGACCATGGGCGAGATGGTCGAGGTGGCGCGGCGGCTGCGGCTGGAGGAAAAATTCTCCGGCTACATCCATCTCAAAACCATCCCCGAGAGTTCGGCGGACCTGATCGAGAGGGCCGGGCTCTATGCCGACCGCCTGTCGATCAATGTCGAATTGCCCACCGACGAGGGCGTGAAGAAGCTGGCGCCGGAAAAGAGGCCGGAGACAATCCGGCTTTCCATGGCCAATTTGCGCCGGAAAATGGAGGAAAAAGCCGAGCCGACATTGCGGACCAAAAAACGCGAACGCTTCGCCCCGGGTGGCCAGTCGACGCAGATGATCATTGGCGCGGACAACACCTCCGACGACGGCATCCTGCACGCCAGCGCCCGGTTGTATGGCAGCTACCATTTGCGGCGCGTCTATTACTCGGCCTTCAGTCCGATCCCCGATTCCTCGTCATCGCTGCCGCTCCGGAAGCCGCCGCTGATGCGCGAACACCGACTCTACCAGGCCGACTGGCTGATTCGCTTCTACGGATTTTCGCAGCCTGAAATCCTGGCCGACAGCAGCGATGGCATGCTCGATCTCGCCATCGATCCGAAACTTGCCTGGGCGCTGCGCAACCGGGGACGTTTCCCCGTCGACGTCAACCGCGCCGACCGCGAAGCGCTGTTGCGCGTGCCTGGCCTGGGAACCAAGGTGGTCGCGAAAATCCTCGAAACCCGCCGCTACCGGCGACTGCGGCTCGAGGATGTCGGCCGGCTCTGCCATTCGATCGCCAAGCTCAAGCCCTTCATCATCGCCGAAGGCTGGTCGCCAGGCGCGCTCACAGACAAGGCCGGACTGCGCGGCAAGATCGTGCAATCCTGCGAACAACTGGCGCTGTTTTGACGATGCGGCCGGCCGAGCTCGACCTCACCCGCCACACCGTTTGGCTTGAAAGCCAGACCGATTTCGCCGGCTGGCGCGACGCGGCTCGGCGGCTGGCGTTGAATGAGGTCAGACCCGAGGACATCAGCTGGCATGTCGTAGCCGGTCTTGACCGGCCGCCAAGCGACTTGCCTGACGTGCCGCAGGGCGCTGAGCTCATTGTGCCACGCGATTTCATCGGCCACGCCGAGACCGCCTTCTGCCATTCCGATCCCGGACGTTTCGCCTTTCTCTACAGGCTGCTGTGGCGGCTGCGCACCGAGCCCAAATTGCTGGCGATCGCATCGGATCCCGACACCAAACGGCTTGAAACCATGGAAAAGGCGGTGCGGCGCGACAGCCACAAGATGCACGCCTTCGTCCGCTTCCGGAAGATCGGTGACGGTGAGGATGAACGCTATGTCGCCTGGTTCGAACCCGACCATTTCATCGTCGAGCGCAATGCGGATTTCTTCGTCAGGCGTTTTACCGGCATGCGCTGGACGATCCTGACGCCTTACGCGTCCGCCGATTGGGATGGCGAGAGGCTGGCGATCGGGCCGGGCGCGGCCAAGGGCGATGCGCCAGACAAGGACGATACCGAGACGCTGTGGAGGACTTATTTCGAGAACATCTTCAATCCGGCACGCCTCAAGGTGAAGGCCATGCAAAAGGAGATGCCGAAGAAATATTGGCGGAACCTTCCCGAGGCCTCGCTCATTCCTGACTTGATCGCAGGAGCGGACGAGGCCGCCAGGGATATGATTGCGAAGATGCCGACAATGCCCGCGCCGCACCACGCCAAGGTGCAGGCGAGGCACTGGCCTAAGCATGAGCCTACCGAAGCGCCTGAGGACGATGCCGCGCACACGGTTTCCGAATTGCGCGAGGCCGCCAAGGGATGCCGCCGCTGTCCGCTTTGGCGCGATGCGACGCAGACCGTATTCGGCGAAGGGCCTGACAACGCCAAGGTGATTTTCGTCGGCGAACAGCCGGGCGACCAGGAAGACCTCGCCGGCCAGCCGTTCGTCGGCCCGGCGGGCAAGGTTTTCGATGCCATATTGGACGATGCCGGGGTCGACCGGCTGAAGGTCTACGTCACCAACGCGGTCAAGCACTTCAAATTCGAACCGCGCGGAAAACGCCGCATCCACTCCAAGCCGAATGTCGGCGAGGTTCAAGCCTGCCGCTGGTGGCTAGACCACGAGTTTGACCTGATCAAGCCGAATCTCGCCGTGGCGCTCGGCGCCACGGCGGCGCTATCCCTGCTTGGCAAGGCGGTCCCGGTGACCAAGATGCGGGGCCAGGTGATCGAACGCGAGGATGGCTTGCGTGTCTTCCTCACCATCCATCCCTCCTTCATCCTGCGCATTCGGGATCGCGCCGGCAAAGAAGCCGAACGCGAGCGGTTTTTGCAGGATATGAAGCAGGTGAAGAAGCTGATAGCGGCTTGATCTGCCGGTTTAGCGGATGAGAATTGCTCGGAGATCGTTCACGTTCGTGCCGGTCGGGCCGGGCACGAAGAGATCGCCAACGGCATTGAAGGCCGTCCAGGCATTGTTTCTGGCCAGCATCGCCTTGGCATCCACACCCGCCGCGCGCATGCGCGAAACGGTCGAGCCGTCGGCGAAGGCGCCGGCATTGTCTTCCGAGCCGTCGATGCCGTCAGTGTCGGCCGCCAGGGCGTGAATGCCTTCGATGCCATTGATGCCAATGGCGAAGGCAAGCAGGAATTCCGAATTGCGGCCACCCTTGCCTTTGGCCCGCAGCGTGACGGTGGTCTCCCCGCCCGAGAGGATCAGAACCGGCTTTTGGAAGGGCCGGTTGCGCGTCGCCACTTCGCGGGCGATGGCCGCGTGGACGCCGCCGACCTCGCGTGCTTCGCCTTCGATGGCATCGGAGAGGATGACGGCTTCGATGCCTTGCCGCCTCGCTTCCACCGCTGCCGCTTCCAGCGACACGCCGGCCGATGCGATCAGATGCACCTCGTTGCGCGCAAAGCGCTGATCGCCGGGATCTGGGGCGTCGGCCGCCGGCGACTGGATATGCGCCATGACCGCGTCCGGCAGTTTCATGCCATAGGCTGATATAGAAGCCAGGGCATTCTCACGGCTGCCGACATCGGGAACGGTTGGGCCGGAGGCGACAAGGGCCGGATTGTCGCCGGGGATGTCGGAGACCACCAGCGACACCACCTTGGCCGGCCAGGCCGCGGCAGCCAGCCGGCCGCCTTTGATGGTGGAGAGGTGTTTGCGGATGGTATTCATCGCCGCGATCGGCGCGCCGGAGGCAAGCAGCGCCTCGTTGACGGCGATCTCGTCGGCCAGCGTCAGGCCGGCGGCCGGAGACGGCAGCAGCGCCGAACCGCCGCCGGAAATCAGCGCCACGACCAGATCGTCCGCTGTCAGCCCTTGCACCTTCTCCAGCAGGCGCCGCGAGGCCTCGAGCCCGGCAGCGTCCGGCACCGGGTGTGCGGCCTCGATGATCTCGATGCGCTCGCATTTGGCGCCATAGCCGTAGCGGGTAACGACCAGGCCTTCGATCGTCTCATCCCAGACCTTCTCGAAGGCCGCCGCCATCTGCGCCGAGCCCTTGCCGGCACCGATGACGATGGTGCGGCCCTTCGGCTTTGCCGGCAAATGATCGCGAATGGTCTTTTCCGGATCGGCGGCCGCGACGGCGGCGTCGAAGATGGAGATGAGGAAGGATTCGGGATCGAGCACGGTCATCCTTGGCTGCCATCGGCGATTTGCGAATAGCCGCAAGGCTGGCCCCGCCCCTCATCCGCCTGCCGGCACCTTCTCCCCGTATAGTGACGGGGAGAAGGGAAGCGCTCCAGCGTTGGTACGCCCCTCTCCCCGTCTCTATACGGGGAGAGGGTGAGGGTGAGGGGGAGGGGCAGCGCTGACGTCACGATTTTTCTTCCGGCGGCAGAGCAAGCTGGCCTGCATCGATGGCCAGGTAATCGCACAGCGCATCGACCACCACGCCATGATCCTGGCGCTCAGGCAGGCCAGAGACCGCGATCACGCCGATGACACCGACGCCCTTGACCGCAACCGGAAAGCCGCCGCCGGCCAACACATAGTCAGCAATATCGAGCCCCTCGCCGATCTTGAAGGTGCGGTCGGGGCGCTGCTGCTCCAGCACCAGCCGGTAAGTGCTTCTGAGATAGCGCTTCACGACATTGATTTTGCGCCGCGCCCAGTCGGGATTGGAAGCGTTCGAGCCCGGCATCGCGGCATAGAACAGCGGCCGGTCGAAGGTCCTGATGTCGACGATGATGGGCAAGTCTTCCCGGAGCGCCCGGTCGCGGATGGCCGAACCGATCTCGAAGGCGACAGCCTCGTCGAAGGCCGTGAAGACAAGCGTCTCTTCCTGTCTCTTGATCAGAGCGATGTCGTCAGCAACGGCCATGTCGTTCCCCTGTCAACTTCGCCGCACGCTTTGACCGATGGCTGCCGCCGGGTCAAGCGGGGAACACGCCGCAGTGCTAAATTGCGATGTCGCTCTTGGCAGGCCGCCCCGCGACATAGACCTCGCGCACCGCGCGGTCGTCTCCCAGCGTCTGCAGCAGGAACAGTTCCTGCGCCAGCGTCTCGACCGTTTCCATCCTGAGCCGCATCGCCGGCGTCGCCCTGGCATCGAGCACGACGATATCGGCGTCGGTGCCATCCTCCAGCGTGCCGATCCTGTCCGCCACCGACAGCGCCTCGGCGTTGCCACGCGTGATCTGCCAGAATGACTGGAACGGGTTGAGCTTCTCACCATTGAGCGCGATTACCTTGTAGCCCTCTTCCATGGTACGCAGCATCGAATAGTTGGTGCCGCCGCCGACATCGGTGGCGGTCGCGATGCGCAATGGCTTGTCGCGGCAGCGAAAGCGCTGATAGTCGAACAGGCCGGAGCCGAGGAACAGGTTGGAGGTCGGGCAGAATACCGCCACCGAACCGCTGTCCGACAGCGCGTCCGCCTCACGCTCCGACAAATGAATGCAATGACCGAACAGGCTCTTTTTGCCAAGCAGCCCGTAATGTTCGTACACATCGGTGTAGTCGCGCGACCAGGGGTAGAGCTGTTGCGTGAAGGCGATCTCGGCGTGGTTTTCCGACAGATGCGTCTGCATGTGCAGGTCGGGATGTTCGCGGCACAGCGCGCCGGCCATCTCCATCTGCTCCGGTGAGGAGGTGATGGCGAAGCGTGGCGTGATGGCATAAAGCTGGCGGCCCTTGCCGTGCCACTCGGCGATCAGCGCCTTGGTGTCGTCATAGCCGGATTGCGGTGTGTCGAGCACGCCTTCGGGCGCGTTGCGGTCCATCATCACCTTGCCGGCGATGTTGAGCATGTCGCGCGCGTGCGACTCGGCGAAGAAGGCTTCCGCCGACGCCTTGTGCACCGAACAGTAAGCGGCGACCGTCGTCGTGCCATGGCGCACCGTCTCATCAAGGAACAGGCGCGCGATGCGGCGGCCATGCTGCGCGTTGGCGAATTTTGTTTCCTCTGGAAAGGTGTAGGTGTTCAGCCAGTCGAGCAGTTCGGCGCCATAGGAAGCGATGATCTGCATCTGCGGGAAATGCACATGGGCATCGATGAAGCCCGGCAGCAACAGATGCGGCCGGTGATCGATTTTTTTTGTCCCCTCGCCCGCCTGTTTCTCGACATCGGCGTAGGCGCCCGATGCAACGATCCTGCCGCCGCTTATCAGCAGGCCACCATCTTCCTCGTAGCGCCAGGCGGAGTGGTCGTCGATGGCTAGCGGCCAGCGCACGAAGGACAGCGTGCGGCCGCGCAGAAGTGTCGAGGTCATGCTTATTTCCCCGCGCCTTCGAACCAGGCGACCAGCAGCGCCCGCTCCTTGTCGGTGATCTCTGTGACATTGGCGGGCGGCATGGCGTGGCTGCGGCCTGCCTGCAGGTAAATCTCGCGGGCATGATCAGCAATGCCCGCGTCCGTATCCAGCATCACCCCCTTGGGCGCGTGGTAGATGCCCTCGTAGACCGGCTCCGCGGCATGGCACATCGAGCAGCGGCCAAGCACGGTGTCGCGCACCGCCGGGAAATGCGCCGAAGCGATATAGACTTGCGCCGAGGCGGAAACCTTGGGTTCACCGGTCAGCACCTTCGGCACGGTCGACAGCCAGATGATGATGAGGAACAGGACAAGGGCGCCCAGCCAGGTCCAGTGCGGGTTGCCGGCACGTTTGTGCACGCTGTTGAAATAGTGGCGGATCAAGACACCGATGATGAACACCAGCGAGGCGATGACCCAGTTGAACTGCGTCCCGAACGCCAGCGGATAGTGGTTCGACAGCATCAGGAACAGCACGGGGAGCGTCAGATAGTTGTTGTGGAGCGAACGCTGCTTGGCGATCTTGCCGTACTTCGGATCCGGCTTGCGTCCTGCGATGAGGTCGGCGACGACGATCTTCTGGTTCGGAATGATGACCATGAAGACATTGGCCGACATGATCGTCGCGGTGATGGCGCCAAGATGCAGGAAGGCGGCGCGGCCGGTGAACAGATGCGTCAGTCCCCAGGCGATGAACACCAGCACGCAATAGAGAACCAGCATCAGGCCGGTGTCGCTTTTGCCGAGCGGCGAGCGGCACAGGAGATCATAGACCACCCAGCCGACGCCGATCGTCGCCATCGACAGCAGGATGCCTATTGGCACCGACATCGGCAGCACATTGGGATCGATCAGGAACAGGTCCGCTCCGGCGTAATAAACCACGCACAGCATGGCGAAACCGGACAGCCAGGTGGCGTAGGATTCCCACTTGAACCAGGTCAGATGCTCGGGCATCTCGGCCGGCGCCACCAGATATTTCTGGATGTGGTAGAAGCCACCGCCATGCACCTGCCATTCCTCGCCGAAGGCGCCGACGGGCATGCCTGGTCGCTGGCGCAGGCCCAGATCGAGCGCGACGAAATAGAAGGACGAGCCGATCCAGGCGATGCCGGTGACGACGTGCAGCCAGCGCACGGCGAAGCTCAGCCAGTCCCAGAAAATCGCGAAATCCATCATTGAAGTCGTCCCTGCCGATGACGCGACTTTAAGGTGTGGCGCGTAAACGGAAAGAGGCGAGGTGTGCGATGACTTTCAAAAAAAATTGGAAAATACTAGGTTGATCCCTGCAAACCGGCGAAGGTGCTCCGCATGGCCTATCTCGACAACATCGCCGTCTTCGTCCGCGTCGTCGAGCTCGGCAATCTGTCGGCGGCCGGGCGCGACATGCGCATTTCGCCGGCGGTCGCCTCGAACCGTATCAAGGAACTGGAGAAGCATCTCGGCGTCCGGCTGTTCAACCGCACGACACGGCAGTTGATGCCGACCGAGCACGGCACCGTGTTCTACTCGGGCGCGAAGCAGGTTCTGGAGGCGATCACTGAAGCGGAGGCGGCCGTCTCGGCACTGTCCGGCCAGCCGCGCGGCACCATCAAGGTGACGGCGCCGCTTGGGCTCGGCCGGCGGCTGGTGGCCTCGGGCATTCCCGATTTTCACGACAAATACCCTGATATCGAGGTGCGGCTCAGGCTCTCGGACCACAATGTCGACATCATGAAAGAGGGCATCGATGTCGCCTTCCGGCTCGGCATCATCGAGGACTCCAGCCTTCGGATGCGCGGCATCATGGAATGCGAACGTGTGTTGGTCGCCGCACCCAAATATCTTGAGGCACGCGGCGAGCCCATGGATCCGCAGGAATTGATCGGCAGGAGACATGACTGCCTGATGCTGCGCTATTCCGGCGCACGCGAATATGTCTGGACCTTGCAAACGCCGGCCGGCCAGCAAAAATTCGAAGTGCACGGGCCCTACGACACCGATGACGGCGACGTGCTGACCGGTTGGGCTCTGTCGGGACGCGGTATCATCAACAAGCCGCGCTTCGAGGTCGAGCCGTTCATCCGCGACCGGCGGCTGAAGGTCATTCTCGCCAGCACCCCGCCTACGCCGGTGCAGTTCGCTGCCGTATATCCGCACAAGAAGCTGCAGGATCCCAAGGTGCGCCTGCTGCTCGACTTCATGGCGGAGCGCTGCCAGCGGCTGATCAAGGACATCCTGGCCGGCAAGTGACGGGCTCCTGGCCCATCGGATCCGGTTGCCTTGCCCGAAAGCCGGCCTAGGTTGGAGCCGGATGGCTGTGCGACGTCGCTGGCAGCCAGATGGGCCGCAAGATGCATCTCGCCGTTTCGCTCGACATTGCTTCTGCCACAGGGCAGGCCGGTCTGACATTCGGTGAGATCTCCGCCTTCGTGCGGAAGGCGGAGACGGCCGGTATCGAGATTGTCATGATCTCGGATTCCTTGCCGGACGGCGAGCGGTCGACCAGCCCGTTCGAAGCAACCACCCTCGTCGCCGCGCTGGCGACCGTGACCGAAAAGATCGGCCTTGTCGCCGCGGCCTCGACCGTTGCTCACCAGCCGTACAATCTGGCGCGCCGTTTTGCTTCGCTCGACATCATCAGCCATGGCCGCGCCGGCTGGAATGCGACCATGACGCAAGCGCCAGACGAAGCAGGCAATTTCAGCCGACCGGAAGAGTTCTCCGATGACGATTTTCGCCGCCGCGCCGAGGAATATATCGCCGTCGTCCAGCGCCTGTGGAACGGCTGGGATGCGGACGCGCTCCTGTTCGACAAGAGCGGCGGCCGCTTCCACGACCCCGAAAAGATGCACCTCCTCGACCACAAGGGCGAATTCTTCTCCGTGCGCGGCCCGCTGAACGTCGCACGCTCGCCGCAGGACACGCCGGTGCTGGTGCTGTCCGGTCTGTCGGAGGCCGACTTCGACATCGCCGCCCGCGCCGCGGACATCATCGTATGGGACGAATGGCCGGCGGTAGAGAGTAAGGCACGCTATGACGACTTCCGGCACCGCGTTTCCATGTGCGGGAGCGAACCGGATACCGTGAAGGTGCTGACCTGCATATCGCTTCCCAGCGAAGGCATCATCGGGCTGGCCGACAGGCTGGAGGAACAATTTCGGGCGAAAAGTTGCGATGGGTTTAACATCTTGATGTCACCGGAGCCTGCGGTGCTCGATGATTTCGTCCATCACGTTTTGCCCGAACTGCGGCGACGCGGCTTGTTTCGAGAGAACCACGTCGGAACAACCATGCGCGCGCATCTCGGCCTTGCCGGCGGAGGTGACCGATGAGCGCGCGCATGAAGCTCGGTGTCTTCCTGTGGGCGACGGGCCATCACATCGCCGCCTGGCGCCATCCCAAGACGCATGTGACCGCTGGCATCGACATCGATCACTACATCGCACTGGCGCGCACGGCGGAAGCCGCCAAGTTCGACATGATCTTCTGCGAGGACGCCGCCGGCCTGCGCGAGGCCAATGTCGGCATCGCCAGCCAGACGTCGCGCTCGATCGGCTTCGAGCCGATCAGCCTGCTTTCGGCGCTGGCCGTCCAGACCACCCGCATCGGCCTCGTGTCCACGGCATCGACCAGCTACAACGAGCCTTACGGCCTGGCGCGGACCTTCCTGTCCCTCGACCATCTGAGCGGCGGCCGGGCCGGCTGGAATCTGGTCACGTCGGCCAGCCCGATCGAAGCCGCCAATTTCGGTGCGACGGGCCTCAAGCCTCACGCCGACCGCTATGAGCGGGCGCGTGAGTTCGCCGAGGTTGTCACCGGGCTGTGGCACGGCAAAGCATCAGGCCATGTCGGCCAGAGTTTTTCGGTGCGCGACCCGCTCGATCTGCCGTCTTCGCCACAGGGCGCGCCTGTCATGGTCCAGGCCGGCGCCTCGGATGTCGGCCGTGACCTCGCCGCCCGCACCGCCGACGTGGTGTTCACGGCCGCACAGACCTTCGAGGAGGCGAAGGCCTTCTACGACGACCTCAAGGGGCGCATGGCGGCCCATGGGCGCGAGCCCGACGACATCAAAATCATGCCCGGCGTCGCGCCCGTGGTGGCGGAAACCGAGGCCGAAGCGCGCGAGAAATTCGAGGAACTGCAGGAACTTATCCCGGACGATGTCGGCGTAACGCTGCTGTCCAGCTATCTCAGCATCTCCGACCTCTGGCGCTATCCGATCGACGGACCGCTGCCCGAACTGCCCGAGAGCGAGGGCATGAAAAGCCGCCAGGCCCTGGTCGTCGAGCAATCGCGCCGCGACGGTCTTTCCATTCGCCAGCTAGCGCGGCATTTCGCCGGGGCGCGCGGGCATTGGCGCATCGTCGGGACAGCGGCCCAAGTCGCGGACGAGTTGCAGGCGCGGTTCGAAGGCGGTGCCGCCGACGGCTTCAACGTCATGCCCGCTTATTTCCCTGGCGAGCTCGATGCCTTTGCCGCGCTGGTGGTGCCGGAACTGCAGCGGCGTGGCCTATTCCGCATGGAGTATGAAGGCACCACGCTGCGTGCGCATCTGGGCTTGAAGCGACCGAGCTAGCCGGCCATCGCCTTGCCATGCGGAGCGTGATGCCCTGGGTTCGAGGCCGCCCCGTGCACGACTAGAGCCGTCATGATCTCGGCGGCCGCCAGTGCGGCGATCACCTGCGGGCGCTTGTCCTTGACGGCGTCGCCGCCGATCGGCGAGACGAGCCGGGCAAATTCAGTCTCCGCGCCGTCCGCCGATTTTAGGAACCAGTTTCTGAATGTCGCCTTCTTGGTCTTCGAGCCGATCATGCCGACATAGGCAGCGTCGCCGCGTTTCAGTGCTTCGGCGACGATCAGGAAATCGAGCGCGTGGTCATGGGTGAGGATGGCGAAGGCGGTGCCGGCCGGGGCGTTGCGCACCTCGGCTTCCGGCATCGGCGTCAGCCGCGTCTCGATGGTTTCCGGCATGCCTTCCAGCGCCTCGGCCCGCGTCTCGATGACGACACCGTGCACGGGAAGAAGCGCTACCGTAGACGCGAGCGCCTGGCCGACATGGCCGCCGCCGAAGATGTAGACGTGCGGCAGATGGGCTTCCTCGGCTTCCGCCGCCGCAACCAGTTCGGCGGCCAGCGCTGCATCGACCAGCCGGATCAGCACCTCGACGCGCCCGCCACAGCACTGGCCGATCTCCGGCCCAAGCGGCACATCGAGCGTGGCGCAGATTTCGTCGACTTCGATGCGGGTTCCCCTCCCCCTCGAGGGGAGGGTGGCGGCGAAGCCGCCGGGTGGGGTCGTTGCGGCAGTGCTCGACCCCCTTGCGGTGCCTCCTGCGAGGACCCCCTCTGGCCGCTTCGCGGCCATCTCCCCCTCGAGGGGGGAGATGAGCATCTGCCTGGCTCTGTCGATCGCCATGTATTCGAGCTGACCACCGCCGATCGTGCCAAAGATCGCCGCAGGCGAAACAAGCATGAAAGCGCCCTTCTCACGCGGCGTCGAGCCCTTGGTACCGGCCACTTCGACCAGGGCAAGTCGCGCGGCGCTGCCGAGAAAGGTTTTCAAGCTTTGCACGTTCGAGTTCATGGTTCACGCTTCCCGAATGCAAAATATAGGCTTTTTCGGCTGGGATTGCACGTTTGCCGGCCTTCAGGCGCCAGCCTTGACCTCTTTCTTCAACCGCTCGATCGCCATCAGCACGCGTTCGGGGGTCGCCGGCGCGTCGAGGCGCGGGCAGATCTTGTGGTCGGCGACGCTGGCCACGGCATCCGACAGCGCATGCAGCACTGCCATGCCATGCGGCAGCGGTGGCTCGCCGACCGCCTTGGAGCGATGGATGGTCGGCTCATAGGCCTGCGACCAGTCGGTCAGCGCGACGTTGAAGATCTTCGGCCGGTCCGAGGCCAGCGGGATCTTGTAAGTCGAGGGCGCATGGGTGCGCAGCCGGCCCTTGTCGTCCCACCACAGTTCCTCG
This sequence comes from Mesorhizobium australicum WSM2073, assembly GCF_000230995.2. Lineage (NCBI taxonomy): Bacteria > Pseudomonadati > Pseudomonadota > Alphaproteobacteria > Hyphomicrobiales > Phyllobacteriaceae > Mesorhizobium > Mesorhizobium australicum. Next base: position 367,108 of record NC_019973.1, read on the forward strand.
GTGGTCAGCCAGCCCATGCCCTGGATGAAGCCGCCCTCGACCTGGCCGAGGTCGATGGCCCGATTCAGCGAACGGCCACAGTCGTGCAGGATATCGGCGCGCTCGACGACATACTCGCCGGTCAGCGTGTCGACCGACACTTCGGCGCAGGCCGCGCCATAGGCATAGTAGTAGAAGGCGTGGCCCTGGCCCTTGCCGCGGTCCCAGTGAATCTTCGGCGTCTTGTAGAAGCCGGCGGCCGAGAGCTGCACACGCGCGATGTAGGCCTGCTTGACCAAATCGTTGAAGCTGACTTCCTGGTTGCCGACGCGCACCCGGTTGGGCAGGAACACCACCTGGTCGACAGGTATCTGATATCTCTCGGCGGCGAAGTCGGTCAGCCGCTGGCGGATCTGGCGCGCCGCGTTCTGCGCCGCCATGCCGTTGAGGTCGGCGCCCGAGGACGCCGCCGTCGGCGCGGTGTTGGGCACCTTGGCGGTTGTGGTGGCGGTGATCTTCACGCGGTCGAGGTCGATCTGGAACTCCTCGGCCACGACCTGCGCCACCTTGAGGTGCAGGCCCTGCCCCATTTCGGTGCCGCCATGGTTCATGTGCACCGAACCATCGGCATAGACATGGACCAGCGCCCCGGCCTGGTTGGACTCGGTCTTGGTGAAGGAGATGCCAAACTTGACCGGCGTCAGCGCCAGGCCGCGCTTGACGAAGCGGCTGTTGGCGTTGAACGCGGAAATCTCGCGGCGGCGGCGCGCATAGCTGGCGCTCTCTTCCAGTTCCGCCACGATGCGCTGGATGATGCAGTCCTCGACCTTCTGGTGATAGGGCGTGACGCAGCGCGCGCCGATCGCCTCCATCGAGTCATAGAAATTCAGCTTGCGGATTTCGAGCGAATCCTTGCCGACCGCGAAGGCGACCTCGTCGATGACCCGCTCGGCGCCGATCATGCCTTGCGGGCCGCCGAAGCCGCGGAAGGCGGTGTTGGAGACGGTGTTGGTGTAGAGCGGCGCCGACTTGGCCAACACCGCGGGATAGAAATACGCGTTGTCGCAGTGGAACAGCGCGCGGTCGCCGACCGGGCCGGACAGGTCGGCGGAAAAGCCGCAGCGCAAGGCATAGGTGAAATCGACGCCGAGGATGTTGCCCTCGTCGTCGAAGCCGACCTCGTAGTCGATGGCGAAATCGTGCCGCTTGCCGGTGGCGGTCATGTCCTCGTCGCGGTCGAGCCGGACCTTGACCGCCCGCTTCAGCTTCTTGGCGGCGATGGCGGCGATCGCGGCGCACTGGTTGGCCTGCGTTTCCTTGCCGCCGAAGCCGCCGCCCATGCGGCGCACCTCCACCGTCACCGCGTTGCTCGGCACGCCGAGCGTGTGGGCGACCAGATGCTGCGTCTCGCTCGGCCCTTGCGTCGAACAGTAGACGGTCACCTCGTCGTCCTCGCCGGGGATGGCGAGCGACACCTGGCCTTCGAGATAGAAATGGTCCTGGCCGCCAAGCCACATGCGGTTCTTGATGCGGCGGGGGGCTGCCTGGATTGCGGCGGCCGCATCGCCACGCTTCAGGATCAGCGGCGTCGTGACCTGCTTGTCCCTGGTCGGATCAAGGTCCCATATGTCGATGAGGGCAGGGAGCTCGTCATACTCGATCCCAGCCAGGCGCACGGCGCGACGCGCCGCCTCGCGCGTCTCGGCAATGACCGCGAAGATCGGTTGCCCGAAGAACTGCACCTTGCCTTCCGCCAGCACCGGATCGTCATGCATGTTGCTGGGCGAGACATCGTTCTCGCCCGGCACGTCGGCATAGGTCAGCACGTCGACGACGCCAGGGGCCGCGCGCACCGCCGAGAGATCGACGCTCTTCAGAACGCCATGGGCCACCTTGGACAGGCCAAGACCGACATGCAGCGTGCCGGCCGGCTCCGGCATGTCGTCGATATAGACGGCGCCGCCGCTGACATGCTTGTGGGCGGAATCGTGCCGCTGGTCGGTGGCGACGCCGCCGACGATCTTCTCGGCCTTGAGGTTTGATGGTGCGTGCTTGTTCATCAGGCCGCCTCGCTGCGTGATACCTGGAACGGCGCCTTGGTGCCGGTGGTTTCCACGTAAAAGCGCAACAGAAGGTTCTTCGCCGCCAAAGCTCGGTATTCGGCGGTTGCGCGCATATCGGTCAGCGGGGTGAAATCGCTGGCATAGCAGGCCATAGCCGCTTCCACCGTCACTTCGGTCCAGGCCTTGCCGAGCAGCGCCTTTTCGACAGAGGACGCCCGCTTCGGCGTTGCCGCCATGCCGCCATAGGCGATGCGGATATCGGCTACCGTGCCGTCCTTGGCCAAGGCCAGATAAAAGGCGCCAAGGGTCGCGCTGATGTCCTCGTCGCGGCGTTTGGTGACCTTGTAGACGGCGAACTTTGTCCCCTTTACCGGCACCGGCACATGCACGGCCTCGACGAACTCGCCTGGCTGGCGGTCCTGCTTGCCATAGGCGATGAAGAAATCCTGCAACGGGATCGTGCGCCGTGTCTTGCCCCTGCGCAATGTCAGCCGTGCACCGAGCGCAATCAACGGTGGCGGCGTGTCACCTATCGGCGAGCCGTTGGCGACGTTGCCACCGATCGTGCCCATGTTGCGGACCTGTTCGCCGCCGATGCGGTCGAACAACGGCCCCAATGCCGGGATGCGTTTCGACAGCGTCGAAAAGGCTTCGGTGTAGGTGACGCCGGCGCCAATCGATATGACACCATTGTCTTCCGTGACGGTGCAAAGCCCCGGCAGATTGCCGATGAAGATCGCCGGCGAGATGTCGCGCATCTGCTTGGTCACCCACAGACCAACGTCGGTCGAACCGGCTACGACGGTGGCGGTCGGCTCTTTTTCGAAGACAGCTGCGAAATCGTCGGCATCGGCCGGCACAACCAGCCGCGTCCCGCCGGCGCCGATCTCGACCCTGGCGCCATCGTGCAACGCCTGCAGCCGTGTGGTGATGTCCCGGCGCTCCGCCGCCAAGGGGTCCTTCGCCACCTTGCCGTAGCTCGATATGGCGTGCGCGGCGCGCATGATCGCCTCATAGCCGGTGCAGCGGCAGAGATTGCCTTGCAAGGCTTTTTCGATGGCCGCGCCCGAAGGGTCCGGTGACTTCATCCACAAGCCGTAGAGCGACATGACGAAACCCGGCGTGCAGAAGCCGCATTGCGAGCCATGGAAATCGACCATAGCCTGCTGGACCGGATGCAACTGGCCAGCTTCGCCGCGCAGGTGCTCGACCGTCACGACATGGGTGCCGTCGAGCGAGCCCAGAAAGCGAATGCAGGCATTGATGCTTTCATAGACCAGTCCGGTGGCCGAAAGTCTGCCGATCAGCACCGTGCAGGCGCCGCAATCGCCCTCGGCGCAGCCTTCCTTGGTGCCGCGCAGCGAACGGTCGAGCCGCAGCCAGTCGAGCAGGGTCGCGTCAGGCGTCACGGATGACAGCGCGACATCCCTGCCATTCAGAATGAAGCGGATTTCGTTGCGGATATTGCCCTTGGCCATGCCTCAGCTCCCCCTGTAGGTGGAATAGCCGTATGGCGAGATCAGCAATGGTACATGATAGTGCAGCGCCTGCGCCATGCCGAAGCGGATCGGCACGCTATCGAGGAAGGCAGGCTCGGGCAGCTTCGTTCCTTGGCCGCGCAGATAGTCGCCGGCCGCGAACACCAGTTCGTATTCGCCGATGCGGAAGTCGGCACCGGCCAGCAGCGGCGCATCGCAGCGGCCGTCGGCATTGGTGACGACCGTCTTCAGAAGCGTGCGGGCCAAACCCTCGAGACGGTAGAGCGCGATGGACAATCCAGCCGCCGGCCTGCCGGTCGCGGTATCCAGGACATGGGTCGTCAGACGCCCACCATCGGCTTTCGATGTCTCTGCCATTGGCCGCCTCCCATTTTCCAATACGAACAAATTGGCCGGTACAATCGAGCACTACTGATGAATTGTGCGCCAATTAAAGGCGATGCATAAGTCCCGGTCGAGCGGAGTGCGACAAAAACACTTTCAAAAATTTTGAGGGGAATGCGAGAAGCACCCTTTCGATATCCTGATCATACTTCCGGTGATGCCGGGCGCGGAGGGACGATGCGTTACAGCAGGGACATGCGTGGCTACGGAGCCAATCCGCCGGATCCGAAATGGCCTGGCGGCGCGCATGTCGCCGTGCAGTTCGTCGTCAACTACGAAGAGGGCGGCGAGAACTGCGTGCTCCACGGTGACAAAGCTTCTGAAGCCTTCCTGTCCGAGATCGTCGGCGCGGCGCCCTGGGTGGGCCAGCGCCACTGGAACATGGAATCGATCTACGAGTATGGGGCGCGGGCCGGCTTCTGGCGGCTGCTGCGCCTGTTCAGCGAAGAGCAAGTGCCTGTCACCTGCTATGGCGTCGCCACGGCGCTCGCGCGCTCACCCGACCAGGTCACGGCGATGCAGGAAGCCGGCTGGGAAATCGCCTCGCACGGGTTGAGATGGATCGACTACCGCGACCACGACGCCGAGGACGAGCGCCGCGACCTCGAAGCGGCGATCAAGCTGCACTACGAGGTGACCGGCCAGCGCCCGACCGGCTGGTATACGGGCCGCACATCGATCAACACGGTGCGGCTGGTGGCGGAGGAAGGCGGCTTCGACTACGTCTCGGACACCTATGACGACGAGCTGCCCTACTGGTTCGAGCATGAGGACGGCACGCAGCTTATCATCCCCTATACGCTCGACGCCAACGACATGCGCTTTGCCACACCGCAAGGCTTCAACTCGGGCGACCAGTTCTTTGCGTATTTGAAGGACAGTTTCGATACGCTCTATGCCGAGGGCAAGGCCGGCCGGCCGCGCATGATGAACATCGGCCTGCATTGCCGCCTGGTCGGGCGGCCGGGCCGGGTGGCGGCGCTGAAACGCTTCGTCGATTATGTCAAATCGCACGACAAGGTCTGGCTGGCGCGGCGTATCGACATCGCCAAGCACTGGCAGGAAAACCACCCCTATCAGCCGGCCGCGCTACGCCCCTCGAAGATGGAATTCGAGACGTTCGTTCACAGCTTCGGCGGCGTTTTCGAACATTCGCCCTGGATCGCCGAGCGGGCCTACGAGCTGGAGCTCGGCCCGGCGCACGACACGGCGGGCGGCCTCCACAATGCGCTTTGCCGCATCTTCCGTTCCGCCAGTGAGACCGAACGGCTCGGCGTGCTCAACGCCCATCCCGACCTCGCCGGCAAGCTGGCCAAGGCCAGGCGACTGACGGCGGAATCGACCAGGGAACAGGCTTCCGCCGGTCTCGACGCGCTGACAGACAAGGAACGCGAACTGTTCTCCAAGCTCAACGCCGCCTACGTCACCACCTTCGGCTTTCCCTTCATCATCGCGGTGAAAGGCAAGACAAAGGAGGAAATCCTCGCCGAATTCGAAGCCCGCATCGGCAACAGCCGCGGCGTCGAATTCGAAACCGCCTGCAAACAGGTCGAGCGCATCGCGCTGCTGCGCCTCAAGGACATGCTTCCACAATAGGTTTGAACCCATGGATACGATCAGGATGCCCGAGCGAACCTATTATGCCCCAAAGGGCGGCCATTCTGGCCAGAGCGAACTTCTGACCGGCCGCGCCGTCTTCACCGAAGCCTATGCGGTCATCCCCAAGGGCGTGATGCAGGACATCGTTACCAGCGTCCTGCCGTTCTGGGACAAGACCCGTGTCTGGATCCTGTCACGGCCGCTGTCCGGTTTCGCCGAGACGTTTTCGCAATACATCGTCGAGGTCGCGCCAGGCGGCGGCAGCGAGCGGCCGGAGCCCGATGCCGGCGCCGAAGGCGCCCTGTTCGTGGTCGAGGGCGAGCTGACGGTTCTGCTCGACGGCATGAAACATGTGTTGCGCCCCGGCGGTTTTGCCTTCCTGCCGCCGGCCAGCGGCTGGACAGTCCGCAACGAAGGCAAGGCGGCTGTCCGCTTCCACTGGATACGCAAGGCTTATGAGGCGGTCGACGGCCTCGAGATTCCGCAAGCCTTCTTCACCAACGAACAGGAGATCGCGCCGACGCCGATGCCCGGCACCGAGGGCCGCTGGGCAACGACGCGGTTCGTCGATCCCGCCGATCTGCGCCACGACATGCACGTGACCATCGTCACGCTCGAGCCGGGCGCGGTCATTCCGTTCGCCGAGACGCATGTCATGGAACATGGGCTCTATGTGCTCGAAGGCAAGGCTGTCTATCGGCTCAACCAGGACTGGGTCGAGGTCGAGGCGGGCGACTATATGTGGCTGCGCGCCTTCTGCCCGCAGGCCTGCTATGCCGGCGGCCCCGGCAAATTCCGCTATCTGCTCTACAAGGACGTCAATCGGCACGCCAAGCTCGGCGGGGCCGGCATCGCGAAGCGGACGTCATGAGCCGCATTGTCGCGCGGCCGCTGACCCGTGGGGCCTTTGCCGAATTCGGCGATGTCATCGACATGGGCGGCGACAACCACTATCCGATCAATGGCGGCAAGGCAGAGCGCTACCATGACCTCGCCACCGCGCAAGCCACGGGGCCGAATGCGCGCGTGCTGATCTCGATGGTGCGCGGCACGCCCTATGACATGCCGCTGAAGCTGACCATGGTGGAGCGCCACCCCTTGGGCAGCCAGGCTTTCATACCGCTGTCGCCGCGTCCGTTCCTGGTCGTCGTCTGCCCTGACGGCAAGGACGGGCCTGGCGAGCCGCATGCCTTCGTCACCGCACCGGGGCAAGGCATCAACTATTTCCGCAATCTCTGGCACGGCGTGCTGACGCCGCTCGGAGAGCCTCAGGACTTTTTGATCGTCGACCGTGGCGGCGACGGCTCCAACCTCGAGGAATTCCATTTCTCGCACGCCTACGAAATCCACCTCCCCGACGAGAGCTTGTGATGACCGACATCTCACTGATCGACCGCCTGCTCGACGTCATCGAGCACGACATCGTGCCGAAGACGGCAGAAGGCGTCGCCCACGGCAACAAGCTGTTCGGCGCGGCGATCCTGCGCAAGGACAACCATTCGCTGGTACTGGCCGAGACCAACAACGAGATGGAAAACCCGCTCTGGCATGGCGAGGTGCATTGCCTGATGCGCTTTTACGAGATGCCCAGGGCCGAGCGCGTCGACACCAAGGACGCCATCTTTCTCGCCACACACGAGCCCTGCTCGCTCTGCCTGTCGGCGATCACCTGGGCCGGCTTTGACAACTTCTACTATTTGTTCAGCCACGAGGATTCGCGTGACAGTTTTGCCATCCCGCATGATCTCAAAATTCTGAAAGAAGTCTTCACCCTCGACCCCGGCGGCTACAATGCCGAGAACGCCTATTGGAAAAGTTTTTCGATCCGCAGGTTGGTGCGGGCGCTGGCCGGGGCCGAACGCCAGCGACTGGAGGAGCGGATCGGGAAAATCTCGGCGCGCTACGACGAATTGTCGGGCGACTACCAGGCGAGCAAGGCTGAGAACGACATTCCGCTGAACTGAGCTTCCATCTCAACAATCGCCGCTTGTGTTACCCCCTTTATGGGGGCATACTGGATTATGGATAAACGCTGACCCACTTACGATCTTGATGCAATCAAGACGACATTTGGGTCTGTCGACACGCTGGCGATCACAACGTCCGCACTGCGGGATGCTGTTGGGCTGGGCTTCGATCGCGCCGGTTTGATCGAGGTGATCGACAGCATGACGCGGAAGATGTTTGTAAAGTCGATGACGACTTTCGCGGATCATCGAGTGTGGCAGGATGTCTATCACGTGCCAGCGCGTGACATGCTTCTCTATGTGAAATTCCAGGCGGATGTCGTGACCGAATTCACGATCATGTCATTCAAGGAGACATGACCATGGCGACAAGGGAGAGCAGTGAAACGAATAGGATGGTCTCCCCCGAAACCGGAGAAACGTTGATGCGCGGAGTCCGTCCATTCACCGTGACCTATAAGGGCGAGAGCATGATCGTCGACCTGCCCGGCTACTATCCTCCATCGGATGGCCAGGGTGTGCATGTCGGCGACGACATGGCCGCCGTTGATGCCGGGTTGCGCGCGCTCAAGGAGAAGATCGACGGCGTGCCGGCCCCGTCAACCATCCGCCGCATGCGCACGAAGCTCAAGCTGTCGCAGCGCGAGGCCGGATCCTTGTTCAAGGTCGGCGAGAACGCCTTCGACAAGTACGAAAGAGGCTTGATCGAACCGAGTGGCCCGACCATTCAATTGATGACATTGCTGGAGAAACATCCCGAACTGCTCGACGAATTGCGGTAGCGGCACAGGTCGCATATTTCGCTGCTCCAGTCGCGAATGGCGATTGAAAGTTCTCGTGCCGCGGAGCGTTATGCCTGCCATGAAAATCATCACCGAATTTCCCCGCAAGGTCGTCGAATTTCCCGATATGGGCATCGTCATGCCCGATGGCTGCCGGCTGTCGGCTCGGGTGTGGATGCCGGAGGACGCGGGCGACGATCCGGTGCCTGCCATCCTCGAGCACCTGCCCTACCGCAAGCGCGACGGCACGATCTTTCGCGATCAGCTTACCCATCCCTATTTAGCCGGCCACGGCTATGCCTCGATCCGCGTCGACATGCGCGGCAATGGCGATTCCGAAGGGCTGATGGACGACGAATATTCCGAGCAGGAACTGCAGGACGCCTGCGATGTCATCGCCTGGGCGGCGGCCCAGCCCTGGTGCAACGGCAATGTCGGCATGATGGGTATTTCCTGGGGCGGCTTCAACTGCCTGCAGGTGGCGGCCAAACAGCCGCCGGCGCTCAAGGCGGTGATCAGCCTGTGCTCGACCGTCGACCGCTATGCCGACGACATCCACTACAAGGGCGGCTGCCTTTTGAACGAAAATTTCGGCTGGGCCTCGACCATGCTGTCCTATTCGTCGCGGCCGCCGGATCCGCTGATTGCCGGCGATAACAGATGGCGCGACCTCTGGATGACCCGGCTGGAGAACCTGGCCTTCATGGCGCCGCTGTGGCTCAGCCACCAGCATCGCGACGGCTATTGGAAGCGCGGTTCGATTTGCGAGGATTTTTCGGCCGTCAAGGCGGCTGTGCTGTCGATCGGCGGCTGGCACGACGGCTACCGCAACACGATCTCGCACCTCGTCAGCAACATCGAGGCACCGGTCAAGGGCATCGTCGGACCGTGGATCCACAAATACCCGCACTATGCCGGCCCCAAGCCAGCCATCGGCTTCCTCCAGGAAGCGCTGCGCTGGTGGGACCGCTGGCTGAAGGGCGCCGAGACCGGCGTCGAGGCCGATCCCGACTACCGCGCCTATGTGATGGACAGCGTGCGTCCCGCGCGCTGGCATCCGGAGCGGCCCGGCCGCTGGATAGCCGAGCAGGAATGGCCATCGTCCAACATAACGATTGAAGCGCTCGAGCTCATGGCTCCGGGTGCAGGGCCTTCAACCGTCGCTTCGCCGCAAACCTGTGGGCTTGCCGGCGGCGAATACTTTCCGTTCACCTTCGGACCGGAACTGCCGGGCGATCAGCGTCCCGATGATGGGCTGTCGGCCTGTTTCGACCAGCCTGAGCTCACCAAGCCGATCGAGATCGTCGGCGCGCCGGAGCTTGAGGTCCAGCTTGCCTCGGATCGGCCCCAGGCCAACATCGCTGTCCGGCTCTGCGACGTGCATCCCGACGGCGCCTCGGAACTGATCTCCTATGGCGTGCTCAATCTGACGCACCGCAGCTCGCATGAATTCCCCGAGGCGCTGGTCCCCGGGGAGACGGTTTCGGTCCGTGTCGTGCTCGATCAATGCGCCTACCGTGTGCCGGCCGGCCATCGTCTGCGCGTCGCCGTTTCGACCGCCTACTGGCCCGCTATCTGGCCCTCGCCCGAGCCGGTACGACTGACCGTGTCGGCGGCCACGCTATCGGTGCCGTTGCGCCTGCTGGCAACAGGCGACGAAGCCGTTTTCGCCGAGCCGGAAGGTGCTACGCCGTGGGCGACCGAGACGGTTCGGCCCGCCAATTCCGAACGCCATGTCGACCGCGACGAAAAGACCGGGATTGTCACGCTGTCGATAACGGACGACTTCGGCGAAGTGCGCGATCTCGACCACGGACTGGTCAACGGCAGCATTGCCCGCGAAACCTGGACCATCCAACCTGACGATCCCCTGTCAGCCTCGGGAAAAACACACTGGACGCAGACCCTGTCGCGAAATGGATGGTCGGTCCGTACCGAGACATGGGCGCAGATGTGGTCGGACACGCAAAACTTCATCGTCAGCGCCCGAATCGAAGCCTATGAGGGCGAAAAACTCGTCTTCGAGCGCGATTTCGACGAAAAGGTCCCGCGTGCGCTTGTTTGAGCGTTGAAATCATTGATCCAAATGCGACGTGCGATTTACGCCACGGCATGTCGCATTCGGTCTTGCTTCCCGCTTTCCCTTGCGGTCATTATTCCCTTTAACAAGAAGCAAGAAAATCGACCGCAGAGTCGAACCAACAGAGTGAGGAACTCAAATGTCAAACGAACTGGAATTCCTTAGCCGGCGCGTTGCGTCCGGCAAACTGAGCCGTCGTGATTTTCTCGGCCGGGCGGCAGCGCTTGGCATCGCCGCACCCTTCGCCAACGCGCTGCTTTCGAGCGCGGCGCGCGCAGCGGGTCCGGTCAAGGGCGGTACGCTGAAGGCCGGCCTGGTCGGCGGTGAATCCACCAACAGCCTCGACCCGGCGCTGATGATGACGCAGGTGCCGTTCGCCTTCGGCAAGTGCTGGGGCGAAATGATCGTCGAGCTGTCGCCGGAAGGCAAGCTCGAGAACCGCATCGCTGAAGACATCGGCTCGTCCAAGGACGCCAAGACCTGGACGCTGAAGATCCGCGACGGCGTCGAATTCCACAACGGCAAGACCGTGACCGCGGAGGACGTGGCCGCCACGCTGGAGCGCCATTCGGACGAGAAGTCGAAATCCGGCGCGCTCGGCTACATGAAGGGCATCGACACCATCAAGGCCAGCGGCAAGGAAGTGGTGCTGACGCTGAAGGAGGCCAATGCCGACCTTCCCTATTTGCTCAGCGACTATCACCTGATCGTTCAGCCCAATGGCGGCAAGGACAAGCCAGATGCCGGCATCTCGGCAGGGCCATACGTGGTCAAGACCAACGAGCCTGGCGTGCGCCATGGCGGCGAGCGCTTCGCCAATTACTGGCAGGGCGACAAGATGGGCCATGCCGACCAGATCGAGGTCATCGTCATCAATGACGCGACCGCCCGCACGGCAGCGCTGCAGGGCGGCCAGGTCAACATGATCAACCGCGTCGAGCCGAAGATCGTCGACCTGATCAAGCGCGTGCCGGGCGTGACCATCCGCAACCACGCCGGTCCCGGCCACTACGTGTTCATCATGCATTGCAACACGGCGCCGTTCGACAATAACGACCTCAGGATGGCGCTGAAGCTGGCGATCGACCGCGAGGAGATGCTGACCAAGGTGCTGCGCGGCTACGGCTCGCTGGGCAACGATTTCCCGATCAACGCGTCCTATCCGCTGTTCAGCGAGATCGAGCAGCGCAAGTACGATCCCGACAAGGCCAAGTTCCACTACAAGAAATCAGGCCATGACGGCACCGTTCTGCTCAGGACCTCGGACGTGGCTTTCCCCGGCGCCGTCGATGCGTCCCAGTTGTTCCAGCAGAGCGCGGCCAAGGCCGGCATCAAGATCGAGCTCAAGCGAGAGCCCGGCGACGGCTACTGGAACGAGGTCTGGAACAAGCAGCCCTTCTGCGCCTCCTACTGGGGCGGCCGCTCGACGCAGGACCAGATGTATTCGACCGCCTATCTGTCGACGGCAGACTGGAACGACACGCGTTTCAAGCGCCCGGATTTCGACAAGATGGTGCTGGCGGCGCGCGCCGAACTCGACGAGGCCAAGCGCAAGCAGATGTACCATGACATGGCTGTCATGGTCCGCGACGACGGCGGCCTGATCCTGCCGATGTTCAACCAGTTCATCGACGCCACCGGCGCCAAGGTCGATGGCTGGGTGGATGATCCGCACCAGGAACTGATGAACGGCTACGCCCTGGCGAAGTGCTGGCTGCAGGCCTGAGTCCGGCTGTGCAGAGATGTCTTCACCCATCCTGAAACTCATTGCCCAGCGCATTGCGCTGGGCATCCTCCTTCTGTTGGCCATCTCGGTCCTGATCTTCGCCGGCACGCAGATTCTGCCAGGCGATGTCGCGCAAGCCATTCTGGGACAATCCGCGACGCCGGAATCGCTCGCCAATCTGCGTGAGCAGCTCGGGCTGAACGACCCGGCCTATGTCAGGTATTTCCACTGGCTCGGCGGCGTCTTGACCGGCGACCTCGGCACGGCGATGTCGAGCGGGCAGGATATCGCAACCTCGATCAAGTCGCGCCTGTGGAACACACTGTTCCTCGCCTTCTGGGCGGCGATCGTGGCCGTACCGCTGGCCATCATCCTGGGCCTGATCGCGGTGCGCTACCGCAATGGCTGGGTCGACAAGCTGATCTCCGGGCTGGCACTGGCCTCGACCTCCTTCCCCGAATTCTTCATCGGCTATGTGCTGGTCTATTTCTTCGCCGTGAAGTGGCAGATCTTTCCCGGCATCTCGACTGTCTACGAAGGCATGCCCTTCGGTGAGCGGATGCAGGCGATCGCGCTGCCGGCGACGGCGCTGACGCTGGTGGTGCTCGCCCACATGATGCGCATGACGCGAGCGGCGATCCTCAATGTCATGCAGTCAGCCTATGTCGAGACGGCGGAACTGAAAGGCCTGTCGGCGTTCAACGTCATCCGCAAGCACGCCTTCCCCAATGCCATCGCGCCGATCATCAACGTCGTCATGCTCAACCTCGCCTATCTCATCGTCGGCGTCGTCGTGGTCGAGGTGATTTTCGTCTATCCCGGCATGGGGCAATATCTCGTCGATCACGTCACCAAGCGTGACGTACCGGTGGTACAGGCCGTCGGCCTGATCTTCGCCGCCGTCTACATCAGTCTCAACATCATCGCGGACATAGCGGCGATCGTCGCCAATCCGCGTCTCCGCCATCCGAAATAGGGGGGCTGATATGCTCGATATCAAACGCATCCCCATCCCCGCGCTGATCGGCATCGTCCTGACGGCACTGTTCGTGCTGGCGGCGATCTTCGCGCCCTGGATCTCACCGCATGACAATGCCGAAATCGTCGGCGATGTCTGGGAGCCGATATCGGCGGCGCATTGGCTGGGCACCGACAATCTCGGCCGCGATTTGCTGTCCCGGATGATCTATGGCGCGCGCATCACCTTGTTTATCGCGGTGCTGGCCACCGCGCTGTCGTTCTCGCTCGGCGCCATACTTGGCTTTTCGGCGGCCGTGTTCGGCGGCTGGTTCGATACGATCCTGTCGCGCCTCGTCGATCTCCTGATGTCGATCCCGACACTGATCATGGGCCTGGTGGTGCTCTCAGTGCTGCCAACCAACCTGGTGACGCTGATCCTGGTGATGGGCATTCTCGACTCGACGCGCGTCTATCGCCTGTCGCGCGCGGTCGCCGTCGACATCAACGTCATGGACTATGTCGAGGCCGCCAAGCTGCGCGGCGAAGGCAGCGCCTGGATCATCTTCCGCGAAATCCTGCCCAACGCGCTGTCGCCGCTGATCTCCGAGCTCGGCCTGCGCTTCATCTATGCGGTGCTGTTCCTGTCGACGTTGTCCTTTCTCGGCCTCGGCGTGCAGCCGCCGGACGCCGACTGGGGCGGCATGGTGAAGGAGAACAAGGACGGCATCGTGTTCGGCATAGGCGCCGCGCTCATTCCCGCGGCCGCGATCGCAGCACTGGCGATCTCGGTCAATCTTGTGGCCGACTGGGTGCTGAACCGCACGACAAGCCTGAAGGGAGGACGCGGATGATGGCCGACGTGAAGGCAAAGTCCACCCCTCTGCTCGATATCCGCAATTTGCGCATCGAGGCGACGGTCTATCCGCCAGGTGAGGCGCCGAAGAATATCGTGCTCGTGCACGACGTCTCGCTGACGCTGGAGAAGGGCAAGGTGCTCGGCCTGATCGGCGAATCCGGAGCCGGCAAGTCGACCATCGGCCTGTCGTCCATGGGCTATGGCCGTGGCGGCGTGCGCATCACCGGCGGCGAGGTGCTGCTCAACGGCCGCGACATCCTGAAGGGCGGCAAGGAAGGTTTCCGCAAGCTGCGTGGCCGCGAGGTCTGCTATGTCGCGCAGTCGGCGGCGGCCGCTTTCAACCCGGCGCACAGGCTGATGGACCAGGTGGTGGAAGCCACGCTGCTGCACGGGACGGCGACACGGGCGGAGGCCGAGAAACGCGCGATCGCGCTGTTCAAGAAGCTCAGCCTGCCGAACCCGGAAGCCATCGGCGAACGCTTTCCGCACCAGGTGTCAGGCGGCCAGCTGCAGCGCGTCATGACGGCTATGGCGCTGTGCTCGGAGCCTGACCTGATCGTCTTCGACGAACCGACGACGGCACTCGACGTGACGACGCAGATCGACGTGCTGGCGGCGATCAAGGACGCCATCCGCGACACCCATGTGGCGGCGCTCTATATCACGCACGATTTGGCCGTCGTTGCCCAAGTCTCGGACGAGATCATGGTGCTGCGCCACGGCCGGCTGGTCGAATGGGGCGGCACCCGCCAGATCATCAAGGAACCGCGCCAGGAATACACCAACGCCCTGGTTTCGGTGCACGAGATCGAACATGCCGAGCAGAACCCCGGCACCACGCCGTTCCTGTCGGTCAAGAACGTCACCGCTGCCTATGGCGGCGGCCAGGTCAAGGTGCTGAAGAACGTCTCGGTCGATATCTACCCGGGCCAGACATTGGCCGTGGTTGGCGAATCCGGCTCAGGAAAATCGACGCTGGCGCGCGCCATAACCGGACTTTTGCCACCCGAGCAAGGCACCGTCACGTTCGACGGACGCCCGTTGGCCAACCGGCTTGCCGACCGGCCGAAGGAGGACCTGCGCCAGCTGCAGATGATCTATCAGATGGCCGACGTGGCGATGAACCCGCGTCAGACCGTCGGCACCATCATCGGCCGGCCGCTCGAATTCTATTTCGGCATGCACGGCAAACAGCGCGATGCCCGCGTCGCCGAACTGCTCGACAAGATCGAAATGGGCAAGGGCTTTGTCGACCGTTACCCGGCCGAGCTTTCCGGCGGCCAGAAACAGCGTGTCTGCATCGCCCGCTCGCTCGCGGCAAAACCCAAGCTGATCATCTGCGACGAGGTGACCTCGGCGCTTGACCCCTTGGTGGCGCACGGCATCCTGAAGCTTCTGCTTGAACTGCAGAAGGAGGAGAACGTCGCCTATCTGTTCATCACCCACGATCTGGCGACGGTGAAGTCGATCGCCGATTCGATCGCTGTGATGTATCGCGGCGAGGTGGTGCGCTATGGTTCGAAGAGCAAGGTGCTGACGCCCCCCTTCGACGACTACACCGACCTTCTCTTGTCATCGGTCCCGGAGATGGAGATCGGCTGGCTGGAAAAGGCGATCAAGGGGCGGCGCATGGCCAGCGCCGGGAACTAGCGCAGTTCACGGTTTCACGGGAACGGTGAACTGCTCTATCTCTTTGTTTTTATGCAATTCCGGATGGAAAGCCGTTCACACTTTTCCTGGAATTGCTCTAGGCACCCGCCGATCCGCCAACCAGGGGAGATGGCGGCCGTCATCCGCATGCAACACTAGGGCGCCACACGTCCTTTGGACGGGCGCCACTGGTGCGGCGTTGTTTTCAACAAGGGGTAGGACATGAAGACTGAACTCGATCATCTCGCCGATCTCGCTGGCCAGGGCCGGATATCGCGTCGCGACTTTCTTGGCCGCACCGCGGCGCTCGGCGTGTCCGCCGCGCTGGCAACGACGCTGGCCGGGAGGGCCTTCGCGCAGAGCCCGGTCAAGGGCGGCATCATCAAGGCCGGCCTGCAGGGCGGTGAATCGACCAACAGCCTCGACCCTGCCCTGAACCTCAGCCAGGTCACCTACAGTTTCAGCAAGCAGTGGGGCGAGTATCTTGCCCGGTTAACCCCAGACAACAAGCTGGTAAACCTGATCGCCGAAGACATCGGCGCTTCCAAGGACGCCAAGACGTGGACGATCAAGGTCCGTGACGGCATCGAATTCCACAATGGCAAGACGGTAAACGCCGAAGACGTTGCCGCCACCATCGAGCGCCATGCCGACGAGAAGTCGAAGTCGGGCGCGCTCGGTATCCTCAAGAACATCAAGGGCGTCAAGGCGAGCGGCAAGGAAGTGATCGTCACGCTCGGCGATGCAGACGCCGACTTCCCCTATCTGATGGCCGACTACCATCTCGTCATCCAGCCGAATGGCGGCAAGGACAACCCGAATGCCGGCATCAGCGCCGGTCCCTACAAGGTCACCGTCAACCAGCCGGGCGTGCGCCATGGCGGCGAACGCTTTGCCAACTACTGGCAGGGCGACAAGGCCGGCCATGCCGACCAGGTCGAGATCGTCGTCATCAATGACGCGACGGCGCGTCTCGCTGCCCTCCAGGGTGGTCAGGTCCACATGATCAACCGCGTCGAGCCGAAGGTTGTCGATCTGGTCAAGCGCATTGCCGGCGTAAGTATCGAGAACGTGTCTGGCAAGGGCTACTACCCGTTCAACATGTTCTGCGACACCGCACCCTTCGACAGCAACGATCTGCGTATGGCGCTCAAGCTCGCCATGGACCGCGAGGAAATGCTGGAGAAGATTCTGCGCGGCTACGGCTCGGTGGGCAACGACTTCCCGATCAACGAAGCCTACCCGCTGTTTACCGCCATCGAGCAGCGCAAATTCGATCCGGAAAAAGCCGCCGCCCTCTACAAGAAGTCGGGCCATAGCGGCTCGGTCCTGCTGCGTACCTCCGATGTCGCCTTCCCCGGCGCCGTCGACGCCGCCCAGCTCTATCAGCAGAGTGCGGCCAAAGCCGGGATCAAGATCGAGATCAAGCGCGAGCCCGGCGATGGCTACTGGTCCGAGGTGTGGAACAAAAAGCCCTTCTCGCTCTCCTATTGGGGCGGCCGCGCCACGCAGGATCAGATGTATTCCACCGGCTATGTCTCGACGGCCGACTGGAACGACACGCGCTTCAAGCGGCCGGAATTCGACAAGATGCTGTTTGCGGCGCGCGGCGAACTCGACCAGGACAAGCGCAAGGCGATCTACCACGACATGGCGGTCATGATGCGCGACGAAGGTGGCCTGATCGTGCCCTTCTTCAACCAGTTCATCGACGCGGCCGCCACCAACAAGATCAGCGGCTGGGTCAAGAACCCGATCGGAGAAATGATGGATGGGTACGCGCTGGGAGAATGCTGGCTGAACGCCTGACATCTGTCTCATATTGAAAAGCGCCGCGTGTCCGAACGACACGCGGCGCACTCGTTTCAACAGGCAATCGCGTGGAGCAACCGGTGGCGATCCAATCCAAGCTTCTGCTGATCATCCTCGATGGCGTTCCCTACCGCAACTGGCGCCGGCTGATGGGCAATCTCGAGGGTTGGGTGCAATCGGGCGAGGCGCGGGTGTGGAAGATGCGCTCGGTGCTGCCGTCGACCTCGGCCTGCTGCTATGCCTCGATCCACACCGGCGTTTCGCCGCAGGTGCACGGGATCCTGTCCAACGAAAACCGGTTTCGCGTCGGACAGCCCGATATCTTCTCGGAAGTCAGCAAGGCCGGCGGCAGGACCGGCGCGGTTACCCATTCCTACTGGTCTGAATTCTTCCGTTCCTATCCCTTCGACCTCGTCGAGGACATGGAATATGACGAGCCCGGCGGACCGATCACGCATGGCCGCTTCCACACCATGACCGGCTATAATCTCAGGAACCAGATGACGCCGAGCGATGTCGACCTGTTCGCGACGCTGACCATGCTCACCCGGCGCCACGGCATCGACTACGGCATCCTGCACACCTGCACGCTGGACTCGATGGGTCACCGCTTCGGTCATGACTGCCACGAGATGGACCATGCCTGCTACGCCATGGACGGCATGCTGGCGGCCTTCCTGCCGGGCTGGATCGAAGCCGGCTACGAGGTCATGGTCACCGCCGACCATGGCCAGACCGACCGCGGTCACCATGGCGGCCATGACGACGAGATGCAGGATTTCGCACTGTATTATTTCGGACAAGGCAAAGGGCCGGAAGCCGACACGCTGCTCGACCAGTTGCAACTGGCGCCAACGGTGTTGAGCCGGCTGGGCGTGCCGGTGCCGGCGACGATGAAGGCGAAGGCTTTTCTCACCTGATCGGGCGGCTGGCGCCTCCCGCATCCGCCTGCCGGCACCTTCTCCCCCTAAACGGCGCGAAGGGATGCTCTGGCAACCGCCCCGCTCTTCGGTTAGCCTCCCAAAATTCCTTGGCGGAGGATGAACCTTTTTGGACCGATCGGCGACAGAGCAAACAGGAGCCAGGCGGCTCGACCGGCCATGACAGCGGCGACGGAGACCGATCGCGCGCTTGTCGACCGGGTCGCGAAGAGCGACCGGGCCGCCGTGCGGCTCCTGTTCATGCGTCACCACGCGCGGATCTACCGCTTCGTGGCGCGCCAGACGGGATCGGAAATGATGGCTGACGATATCGCCAACGAGGTGTTTCTCGAACTGTGGCGCCAGGCGCCGGGTTTCGAAGGGCGCTCCGAAGTCTCGACATGGCTGCTCGGCATCGCCCGCTTCAAGGCGCTGTCGCTGCTGCGCAAGAAGAAGGAAGACTGGATCGACGACGAGGCCGCCGCCGCGGTGCCCGACAGCGCCGACACGCCTGAGATCGTCACCATGAAGGAGGATAAGGCCGCCGCCTTGCGCCGCCTGATTGATGCCTTGCCCGAGGAGCACCGCACGGTGATCGATCTCGCCTATTATCTAGGCCAGTCGGTGATCGAGATCGCCGAGGTGCTCGACATTCCGGTCGCGACCGTCAAGACCCGTATGTTCTACGCCCGCAAGAAACTCGGCGAAGCCCTGAAGGCCGCCGGTTACGACAGGGGGTGGCCATGAGCGCCGCTGAAAAGATGTCGCGCCGCGACGAAATGGAAACGCTGCTGCCGTTCTACCTGAACGGCTCGCTCGAAGGTTCGGATCTGGAAGCCGTCGAGGAATGGCTGGCCAACGATCCCTCGGCACTTGCCGCGCTTGGCGAGGCGGAAGCCGAATTCTCCGGCACCGCGGCGGCCAATGAGGCGATCCGCCCGCCGGCCGATGCGCTCAGCCGCTTCGCCAAGGCGCTGGACGCGGAGGCCGGGCCTGCACGCAGGCCGGCCGGATCGTCCTGGCTGGCGCAGGCGTGGGGCCGTTTCATGGCGGTGCCGGTCGGCGTCGCCTGGGCGGCGGCCGCGGTTCTGCTGGCCTTGATCGCCGTGCAGTCGCTGGTGCAGCCCGGCGGCAAGGGCGGCAATTTCGAGATCGCCGGCGCACAAGACGATCTGGCCAAATTGCCGTTTGCGCTGGTCAAGTTCAAGCCGGACGCCAGGATGGCCGACATTGCCGTCTTCCTCGACGCCAACAAGCTCAAGTTCATCGGCGGACCGACCGCCGATGGCATCTTCAGGCTCGCCATTCCGGCGACGACAGCCGCCGACTACGAGAAGGCGCGCAGCCTTATTGCCGCCCAGCCTTTCGCCGAGACTGTGATCGAGGGAAGGAAACCTGTTGATGGCGGCTGAGGCGGTCATTCGATTTGCGGCTGTCCTTGCGGCGGCGATGACAATCGCCGCCGTGCCTGTGTCGGCGCAGACCAACGACGGCAATCCCGAGCGGGCCAAAATCGATTGCAGCAACGACGCCAATGCAATGGCGGCCGACTGCGTCAAGGACGGCGGCGCCACCAAAGGCGGGTCGGGTGCGGCCCAGGCCAGCGCCGTTTTTCTGCCCGCCTTGATCGTCGACCTTTTCCCCAATCCGGCCGCCCCTCCTACACCGGTGCCGGCACCACGGCCGGAGCCCGCGACTTCCCCCGGGGGCAACCAGGCCGGCCCACCAGCCAGTGGACCGATCGTCTCGCCGACCGATCTCATCACCGTCCAGTCGCGGCGCGCCGTGACCGGGGAGTTCGTGCCGGACGAGGTGCTGGTGACGGTCGATGGCGATGCCGGTGCCGTGCAGCAGATCGCCGCTTCCTTCGGCCTAGAAGTACGCTCGCAGCGCCAGTCCCGGCTGCTTGGCGCCACTTTGGTGCGTTTCGGCATTCCCGATGGCCGCCCTGTCGGCGTGGTGCTGGCGCAGCTTGCCGCCGACGGCCGCACGCGGCGCCGCGAGCCCAACCACATCTACTCGCTGCAGCAGGCGGCCGGCATCGTCAACTATGCCTTCGACCGCATCGCGCTCGACGCCAAACAGGCCAGCGGCGAGAACGTGCGCGTCGCCGTCATCGATACCGGCATCGACGACAGCAATCCGGCGCTTGCCGGCGTCATCGCCGCGCAGTTCGACGCCATGCCCGACGTGCCGATCGAAAAGCGCGACCACGGCACTTCGATCGACGGTCTGATTGCCGGCGTCGGCCCGCTGGAAGGCATGGCGCCGGGCGCCAGGATCTACCATGCGCGCGCCTTCGAGGGCGGCAAGTCGACCATGGACGTCATCCTGTCGGCGCTCGACTGGGCGGCGGACCAGAATGTCAGCATCATCAATATGAGCTTCGTCGGACCGAAAAACGACCTGCTCGGCACCGCCTGCCGCAATGCACGGGCGCTTGGCATGGTGCTGGTGGCGGCGGCCGGCAATAACGGGCCGAAGGCGCCCTACGGCTATCCGGCCGCCTTTGACGGCGTCATCGCCGTGACGGCCACCGACGCCAAGGATGCGTTGATGCCGCAGGCCAATCGCGGCGCCTATGTGTTCATCTCGGCGCCGGGCGTCGACATGGTGGCGCCGAGCGGCGCCGGCTCGGACGTCGTCACGGGCACCTCGTTTGCCGCGGCAATCGTCAGTGGCGCCATCGCCAACCTCATCCATGCCACGCCCGACCGCTCGGCCGACGACATCGAGAAGGCGCTTGCGGCGACCGCGAAGGATCTCGGGCTTAAGGGGCGCGACAATGATTTCGGCTACGGCCTGCTGGACATCAAGGCTGCAGGGACGGCGAAGGAATAGCCAACGACGGCTCAGGCCGCGCTTTGCCGGGACGAAGCAGGAACCAGAACGCGGCGATGTGCGTGATCATCAGCAGCGGCACGTAGATGATGGGAATCGCATAGGTGGCTCCCAACTGCTCCGCATGCTCGGGAAGGTCTGTCTGGATGGCGTGGTAATAGTCGACGACAAGGTCAGCCATTCCGACAACATTGAAGGCGACGACGAATGCCCAGAAGAGCAGGCGAACTCTGACCGTCAGCAATGCCAGCATGGCCAGCACCCCGGTGGCGAAGTCGCCATAGGCGGCGAACATGGCGAAGCCGGCAGGCAGATTGGGGCCGACTACGCCCGGAAGCAGGAACACGAGACCGAAGAAGCGGAAACTGTGCAGCGTGGCAATGGCGCGTTGCGCCGCCATGCGATCCATCGAGTCCAGCCATGGCAGGCCATATGCACCGAAGCAAAGCAGTCATGCGACATAGCCCAGGACGAGTTGGATCTGGAACAGCATCGGCGTTGACATCGGTTTCCTCGCAACAGGTGGTCATGCGGTCCCGCGCACTTCGACCGTTAGCTAAGACTGCTTTCATAGTTCGGCCATCCGCTGTAATCAGAACAGCCTATGAAGCAGAGATACACAATCCGGCACGGTGCGTTGGACGGGGTCGAGGTATTCCTGGCCGTCGCGCGGCATCGTAACTTCCGCCGTGCCGCGGCCGAACTGGCGGTAACGCCGTCCGCGGTAAGCCAGGCGGTGCGCGCGCTGGAAGCCCGCATCGGTGCGGCCCTGTTTGCCCGCACGACCCGAAGCGTCGGCCTGACCGAGGCTGGCCAGCGGTTCCTCGACCGCGCCGGACCTGCCTTCGAGGAGATCATGGCCGCAGGCGAGGTCGCCCGCGATGTCGGCCAGCGGCCGACCGGGCTTTTGCGACTGTCCCTGCCCCGCGCGGTCGTGCCGCTGGTCCTGGAGCCTATGATCGCGTCGTTCTGCCGGGCCTATCCCGAGATCGAACTGGAGATCGCCGCCAGCGACGAGATGGTCGATCTCGCCGCCGGCGGATTCGATGCCGGCATCCGGCTGGGCCAGTTCATAGCGCCCGACATGATCGCGGTGCGGCTGACGCCGCCCTTCTCCTTCGTGGTCGTCGGCAGCCCGGACTATCTCGAGCGCCACGGCCAGCCAGAACAGATCACCGATCTGCGCCACCACGCCTGCCTGCGCCTGCGCCGCGCGAACGGCGCCGTCGCACCCTGGTCCTTCGCCGACGGCAGCGGGGCGATCGAGGCGGTCGTCTCGGGCCCGCTGATCGCGCATGACTATCCAACCTTGCTGGGGGCCGCGATCCAAGGCGTCGGCCTGGCGCAGACGCCTCGGCCTGTCGCCGACGGCGCAATAGAACAGGGAAAACTCAAACCGGTGCTGGAACACTTTGCCGGCGCGACACCTGGCGTCTTCCTCTATCATCCTGGCAAGCGTCAGGTCCTGCCGAAGCTGCGCGCCTTCATCGATCATCTTAAATCCGCGGTCTGAGACAACGGGTAGAGGCAGCGCAGAAGTCGTTCCAGCAATTGACCCCGCTGGCGAGTGGTCAGGCCGGCGCGCCGGCGACCGATCCCCTGACCACCAGGTCGACTGGCCAGACCTCGCCGCGCGCGCCCTCCTCCAGTCCCGATATCCGCGCCGCCAGCCGCTCGGCGATGCGTGCGCCGGCCAGCCGGATCGACGAGCGCGTCGTGGACAGCGGCACGGAAAAATTCTCCGGCTTCAGCCAGGGAAAAACGTCGTCATGGGCAATCAGCGAGACGTCGCCGGGAATGCTGAGGCCAAGGTCGCGCACCGCGCGCACGACACCGAGCGCCATGATCAGGCTGGAACAGGCGATTGCCGTCGGCGCGCCTTCCTGTTCGAGCAGGCGCCGGGCGGCGCGATAGCCGTTCTCCTCGGTCATGACGAGCGAGCAGACATGGCGATCGTCCAATGCCAGGCCACTGGCGGCCAGCGCCCGGCGCAGGCCGCGCTCGCGGTGGATGGCAAAGGTCTCGCGGTCGTCGCCATTGATCAGCGCCAGCCGCCGGTGGCCGAGTTGGACGAGCAGCCGCGCGGCTTCGTGGAAGGCGCCTTCATTGTCGATGTCGAGAAAGGGATAGTCGAAATTCAGGCCCTCGCTGCGGCCATGGACGATGAAAGGAATGCCGAGCGTGTTGACCAGCGCCACGCGCCGGTCCTGCGGCCTCGGCGAAGAGATGTAGACGGCATCGACCTGCCGGTTGGCGACGATGCGGCGGTAGGTCGTTTCCTGGTCATCGGCATCGGTCGGTGACAGGACAAGGTCGAGCTCGTGCGAGCGGGCATAGTCGCCAAGACCGGACAGGAATTCGACGAAATGGGGATCGATGTCGACGGCTGCACCCGTCGGCAGGACATAGCCGATCATTCCGGACTTACCCGTGGCCAGCCGGCGCGCACTCGGATTGGGGCGATAGCCGTGGCGCTTGGCTGCGTCCACGACACGCCTGCGGGTTTCCTCGTTGACTTCGGGATAGCCGTTCAGCGCCCGGCTTACCGTGGTCTGGGAAAGCGCCAGCATATGCGCGAGTTGCTTGAGGTTCACGAGAGGCCTCCCTGCCTCAAAGCGCTTTTAAATTGAATCGACCCAAACGCCACAAGGGCGTGGCCAACTCCACATGGACCATAAGCGTGCCGGGGCCCTGTTTGAAACGAAAATTGCTGCTGCAGTGCCGAAAAAGCATGTTGCGGTGCAAATTTTTGGACCCTGGCAGACGGCGACTAAATCGATTAGTTCCTGCTCCCCCTTGACACCCGCCCGATTCAGTGGCGAGATCAACAAAGCCAAAGCGCTTTGGAAGACTGTTCGAAAGGTTGCGGTTCCCTTGCGACTGAGTCACAGTCCTGCGGCGTCGGCGGGCGGAATGGAGGTTCCGTCCGGTGTGTGTGACCCACTGGGAGGAATACCGATGAAGAAAATGCTTTTGCTGGGTGTTGCGTCTGCCGCATTCGCCCTGAGCGCGCCCGCGCATGCCGAACTGAAGTTCAAGCCGGGCGAGGACAAGCGCTTCAACTGGGCGAATTACGAGGACCTCAAGAAAGTCGACCTCAAGGGCGAGACCCTGACCATCTTCGGACCGTGGCGTGGCGAGGACGAGACGCTTGTCCGGTCGGTACTCGATTATTTCTCCGAAGCCACCGGCGCAGAGGTCAAATATTCCTCGTCCGAGAATTACGAGCAACAGATCGTCATCGACACCCAGGCCGGCAGCCCGCCCAACATCGCCGTCCTGCCGCAGCCGGGCCTCATCCAGGACCTCGCTTCCAAGGGCGTGCTGACCCCGCTCGGCGACGACGTCGCAGCCTGGGTCAAGGAGAATTACGCCGCCGGCGACTCCTGGGCCAAGCTCGGAACTTACAACGGCAAGGACGGCAAGCCGGGCTTCTATGCCTTTCCCTACAAGATCGACGTGAAGGGGCTGGTCTGGTACTCGCCCGACAATTTCGAGGAAGCTGGCTACAAGGTGCCGAAGACGCAGGAAGAACTTGCCGAACTCGAGAAGAAGATCATCGCCGATGGCGGCAAGCCGTGGTGTATCGGGCTTGGTTCGGGCGGCGCGACGGGCTGGCCGGCGACCGACTGGGTCGAGGACATCATGCTGCGCACGCAGACTCCCGAAGTCTACGACAAGTGGGTGAAGAACGAGATTCCGTTCAACGACCCGGCCGTGGTCAACGCCATCGACATCTTCGGCAAGATCGCCACCGACGACAAGATGGTCGACGGCGGCGCCAAGGCGGTCGCGGCGACCGACTTCCGCGACAGCCCGAAGGGCCTCTTTACCGTACCGCCGAAGTGCTACATGCACCATCAGGCATCGTTCATCCCCTCCTTCTTCCCGGAGGGCGTGAAGCTTGGCCAGGATGCGGACTTCTTCCCCTACCCGCCCTACGCCGCCAAGCCGGAACTCGGGACGCCGCTGGAAGTCGCCGGAACGCTGGTGATGATCACCAAGGATTCCAAGGCATCGCGCGAATTCATCAAGTTCCTGCAGATGCCGCTCGCGCATGAATTGTGGATGGCACAGAAGAGCTTCGTCACACCCTTCAAGGGGGCCAACAAGGACGCCTATGGCAGCGATGCGCTGAAGAAGCAGGGCGAGATCCTGGTCGGCGCCACGACGGTGCGCTTCGACGGCTCCGACCTGATGCCCGGCAAGGTCGGCGCCGGCTCGTTCTGGACTGGCATGATCGACCTGGTCGGCGGCAAGTCCGCCCAGGACGTCGCCACCGACATCCAGAAGAGCTGGGACGCCATCAAATAGGCCGCTCCGGCGCGACCTGATCTTTCCTCATCTTGCTGCTGGATCCGGGCTACGGCCCGGATCCGACCGGCGGGGCACGCCGGAAGCTTCGCGTTTCGATTGTTCCGAATAACTGAAAGTCGGCGCATTGGTCGCCAGCATCGCTGGCCGGTCACGCGCAGGGAGAGGGACCCATGGCGGCTCAGATTTTCTCGGCAATATTCGTCATCATCATCGGCGTCGGCGGCTGCGTCGCCTATTTCTGGGGCGCCAACAAACTGCTTGACCTGATCTTCCCCGCGCGCGGGGTGTCCGGAACGGCCGCCGTCAACAATCTGCGCCGGCAGGGATTGGTGCGGCCCTGGTTGTTCGTGGGTCCGGCGCTGATCATCCTGACCATCTATCTGGTCTATCCGGTGATCGCGACGCTGTGGCTGTCCTTCTTCGATCGCGGCGGCACGAGTTTCGTGGGATTCGCCAACTATGAATGGGCGCTGCGCGATCCGGATCTGCGAAACGCCATCCGCAACAACATATTGTGGCTGGCGGTGGTGCCGGCGGCCTGCACCTTCCTCGGCCTGATCATCGCCGTGCTCACCGACAAAATATGGTGGGGAACGATCGCCAAGAGCCTGATTTTCCTGCCGCTGGCCATCTCCTTCGTCGGCGCCAGCGTGATCTGGAAGTTCATCTACGAGTATCGTGGCCAGGGCCAGATCCAGATCGGCCTGCTCAACGCCATCATCCAGTATTTCGGCGGCCAGCCGCAGGTCTGGATATCGCTGCCGTTCTGGAACAACTTCTTCCTGATGGTCATCCTGATCTGGATCCAGACCGGCTTCGCCATGGTCATCCTGTCCTCGGCGCTGCGCGGCATCCCCGAAGAAACACTGGAAGCCGCGGTCATAGACGGCGCCAATCCGTTCCAGATCTTCTGGAAGATCATGGTGCCACAGATCTGGGGCACCATCGCGGTGGTATGGACCACCATCACCATCCTGGTGCTGAAAGTGTTCGACATCGTCCTGACCATGACCAACGGTCAATGGAACAGCCAGGTGCTGGCCAATCTGATGTTCGACTGGATGTTCCGCGGCGGCGGCGATTTCGGCCGCGGCGCGACCATAGCCATCATCATCATGATTGCCGTCATTCCGATCATGGTCTGGAACATCCGCCAGGCCAACAAAGAGACGGGAGGGCACTGAGATGGCCGTCGCGACCGGAAATTCCTTCGCCAGCCGTTTCGGCGTCCATATCGCAGTGCTCGTCTTCGTGGTGATCTGGACCATCCCGACGCTCGGCATCCTCGTCTCGTCGCTGCGCGACAAGGACCAGATCATCGCCTCGGGTTGGTGGAATTCCTTCGCCAGTTCCAGCCAGACGGAAGCCGGGCGACTGCCGGCCGCCTCCACACAGGTAGAAAAGGACGGCAAGTTCGTTCTCCAGGGCAACATCTTCGGCGACGGGGCCAAGCGCGCGATAAGCGCCTTCGGCGTCAAGGCGGCGGCACCGACGCAGTATCCTGCCGGCACATCAGCCGATCTCGGTGACGGCGTGACCCTCCAGATCAACGCCGACGGCAGCTTCGTCATGGCCTCGCCAAAGGCGTTCGAGGGCGACAGGGGCCAGCGCGTCTACTACGCTTCGTCGGCGCCGCCGAAATTCACCACCGACAATTATCAGACCGTGCTGTTTTCCGAAGGCATCGGCCGCTCCTTCATGAATTCGCTAACGGTCACCATCCCGGCGACCGTCATCCCGATCCTGATCGCGGCCTTTGCGGCTTACGCACTGGCCTGGATGCGCTTTCCAGGCCGCGCGCTCCTGATCGCCGTCGTCATCGGCTTGCTGGTGGTGCCGCTGCAGATGTCGCTCATTCCACTGCTGAAGCTCTACAATGGCGTCGGCACGTTCTTCGGCGTGCCGTCCAAGACCTACCTCGGCATCTGGCTGGCGCATACCGGCTTCGGACTGCCCTTCGCCATCTACCTCTTGCGAAGCTATATTGCCGGCCTGCCGCGCGAGATCATGGAATCGGCGCGCATCGACGGCGCCAGCGATTTCGAGATCTTCGTCAAGATCGTGCTGCCGCTGTCCTTCCCGGTGCTTGCCTCCTTCGCCATCTTCCAATTCCTGTGGGTATGGAACGATCTCCTGGTGGCAATGGTTTTCCTCGGAACGGCGCCCGATCAGATCGTGCTGACGGCCAAGCTCAATGCTCTGCTTGGCTCGCGTGGCGGTAACTGGGAGATCCTGACGACATCGGCCTTCATCACCATCATCGTGCCGCTGATCGTCTTCTTCTCGCTGCAGCGTTATTTCGTCCGCGGGCTGCTGGCCGGCTCGGTGAAAGGAGGTTGAGACCATGCAATCGGCTTTGAAGGCGACTTCGAAACCAGACCCCGCCATCGACCGCGACTGGTGGCGGGGCGCGGTGATCTACCAGATCTATCCGCGCAGCTATCAGGATTCCAATGGCGACGGCATCGGCGACCTCAAGGGCATCATCGGCAGGCTGCCCTACATTGCCGCCCTTGGCGCGGACGCCATCTGGATCTCGCCTTTCTTCAAATCGCCAATGAAGGATTTCGGCTATGACGTCTCGGATTATTGTGACGTCGACCCGATGTTCGGTACGCTGGCGGATTTCGATGCGCTGACGGCGGAGGCGCACCGACTGGGCCTCAAGGTGATGATCGACGAGGTGCTGTCGCATACCGCCGACATCCACCCCTGGTTCAAGGAAAGCCGCTCGAGCCGCACCAATCCCAAGGCCGACTGGTATGTCTGGGCGGATGCAAGACCCGATGGCACGCCGCCCAACAACTGGCTGTCGATCTTTGGCGGCTCGGCCTGGCAATGGGACACCAGCCGCCAGCAATACTACCTGCACAATTTCCTGGCCGAGCAGCCCGACCTCAATTTCCACAACCGCGAAGTCCAGGACGCGCTGCTCGACGTCACCCGCTTCTGGCTGGAACGCGGCGTCGACGGCTTTCGCCTCGACACCATCAATTTTTACTTCCACAGCCAGGGGCTGGAAAACAACCCGCCGCTGCCGCCGGAACAGCGCAACGACCAGACGGCGCCGGCGGTCAATCCCTACAACTACCAGGACCATATCTACGACAAAAGCCGACCGGAAAACCTCGCCTTCCTCGAGCGCTTTCGCGCGCTGCTCGACGAGTACACGGCGACCGCAGCGGTCGGCGAAGTCGGCGATTCGCAACGCGGGCTGGACGTGGTCGCCGCCTATACCGCCGGCGGCAAGCGCGTGCACATGTGCTATTCCTTCGACTTCCTGGCGCCGGAAAAGATCAGTGCCGCCAAGGTCCGCTCGGTGCTGGAAGCTTTTGGCCGGGTGGCCAGCGATGGCTGGTCGTGCTGGGCGTTTTCAAACCACGACGTGATGCGACCGGCCTCGCGCTGGGCCGCCGACGAGGCGGACCCGTCGGCCTATCTCAAGGTCATCTCGGCATTGCTGATGTCGCTGCGCGGTTCGGTCTGCATCTACCAGGGCGAAGAACTCGGCCTCGGCGAGGCCGACCTGCGCTTCGAGGATCTGCAGGATCCCTACGGCATCCGTTTCTGGCCTGAATTCAAGGGCCGCGACGGCTGCCGCACGCCCATGGTGTGGGATGGCAATGCAAGGAATGGCGGCTTCTCCCAGGCAAAACCCTGGTTGCCGGTACCGGCCGAGCATCTGCCGCAGGCGGTCAACGTGCAGCAAGGCGACGAAACCTCCCTGCTTGAGCATTACCGGCGCTTTCTTTCTTTCCGCCGCGCCCATCCGGCGCTGGCCAAGGGGGACATCGCCTTCATCGAAAGCCAGGGCGACACCGTCGCCTTCACCCGCCGGTCGGGCAATGAGGAGATCGTCTGCGTCTTCAATCTGGGCGCAAGGCCGGCGAAGGTTGACCTCGGCAACCGAACCCTGCAACCTTTGCCGGGACACGGGTTCTCCGGGCAGGCGAGCACCGGGTCGGTCGAGCTCGGCGGCTATGGCGCCTGGTTCGGACGCATAGGCTGAAACATCCGAGGAATCACTGGAGGAAACCAATGGCCGATGTCAATTTGAGACAAGTGAAGAAGTCCTATGGCAATCTTAACATTCTCCACGGCATCGACCTCGACATCAAATCGGGCGAGTTCATAGTCTTCGTCGGCCCGTCGGGCTGCGGCAAGTCGACCTTGCTGCGCTCGATCGCCGGGCTCGAGGAAATCACGTCGGGTGAACTCAAGATCGACGGCCACGTGGTCAACGACGTGCCACCCTCGAAGCGCGGCATCGCCATGGTGTTCCAGTCCTATGCCCTCTACCCGCACATGACCGTCTACGACAACATGGCCTTCTCGATGAAGATCGGTGGGGAAAGCAAGGCCGAGATCGACAAAAGGGTTCGGCAAGCCGCCGAGATCCTGCAGCTGACCAAATATCTCGACCGTCTGCCCAAGGCGATGTCGGGCGGCCAGCGGCAGCGCGTCGCCATCGGCCGCGCCATCGTGCGCAATCCGAAGGTGTTCCTGTTCGACGAACCGCTGTCGAACCTTGACGCCGCATTGCGCGTCGCGACGCGCATCGAGATCGCCAAGCTCAAGGAATCGATGCCCAACACGACCATGATCTACGTCACGCACGACCAGGTCGAGGCGATGACGCTGGCCGACCGCATCGTCGTGCTGAAGGACGGGCACATCGAGCAGGTCGGCACGCCCATGGAACTCTACAAGAACCCCGGCAACCTCTTCGTCGCCCAGTTCATCGGCTCGCCGGCCATGAACATCCTGCCGGCGACGGTCGACAAGACGGGCAATCCGACCATCGTCAGCCATGTCGGCGGCCGCAAGGCGACGGTGCCGATCGCGACACCTGCTTCGGCAAAGGGAGCGGCGGTCAGCTTCGGCGTACGGCCGGAAGATCTCGCGATCGCCAGCGGTGCGGATTATCTGTTCGAGGGGACCGTCGATTATCTCGAACAGCTTGGCGAGGTCCAGCTGGTCTATGTCGATATCGGCCGGGCCGACCTGCCGCTGGTGACCAAGCTGCCGGGCAATGTCGAGGTCAAGCGCGGCTCGACGCTGCGGCTGACCGCCAATGCCGGCGATCTCCATATCTTCGATGCGGATGGTCGCTCCTTTGCCCTCCACGAAGCGGAAGCAAAGGCGGCCTGAAGACGGCCGTCCGGTAATGAAAGAACAAGAGCGGCGGGCCTGGCCCGCCGCTCTTCTTGTCTGCACAGGCTGGTTAGTTGTTGCCGAAGAGATTGCGATCGGCACCCTGATGGGCCGGCTTCTGCACGTCGCCGGACGAGTTGAGCAGCTTGTAGACAGGCGAATCGCTGTTGCGGATCGCACCTGTATGCGACGTATCGACATTGACAGTCGACGAAGCAGTGGGCTGGTTGACGCCGTTGGAGCCATAATTGTCGCTGCCGGCGAAGGCGCTGCCGGAGACGGCCAGAACGGCGGCGGCGGCAATGAGGATCTTGTTCATTTTAGGTACTCCTGAATTTTGGAAGTCCCGCGGACCGGCGGGCCAGAGCCCACCGGCCGTGGGATGGCCGTTAATGGCCGAAGAGGTTGCGGTCGCTGCCCTGCTGGACAGGCGCCGAGGTGGCCGGAGCCGACTTGCCGATCGACGCGGTATTCGAATTGTCGGTCGAAGCGGCAGCAGCCTGATTGGCGCCGTTGGAGCCATAGTTGTCGCTGCCGGCGAAAGCGCTGCCAGAAAGGGCCAGAACGGCGGCGGCAGCAATAAGGATCTTGTTCATGTTAGGTACTCCTGAATTTTGGAAGTCCGGCTGCCGGCGGGCCAGAGCCCACCGGCCGTGGGATGGCCGTTAATGGCCGAAGAGGTTGCGGTCGCTGCCCTGCTGGACAGGCGCCGAGGTGGCCGGAGCCGACTTGCCGATCGACGCGGTGTTCGAATTGTCGGTCGAAGCGGCAGCAGCCTGGTTGGCGCCGTTGGAGCCATAGTTGTCGCTGCCGGCGAAAGCGCTGCCGGAGAGGGCCAGAACGGCGGCGGCAGCAATGAGGATCTTGTTCATTTTAATACTCCTGAATTTGTAGGTCCACCAGCGCGGCAGGGTCACCCGCCGCGTGCCAGGGATGGCTATTAATTGTTGCCGAAGAGGTTGTGGTCGGCGCCCGTCACAGGCGTCTGGGCAGCCGGCTCCGACTTCTTGGTCGAAGCGGTGTAGGAGCTGTCGACAGTGGCCGTGGGGGTCGCGGCGTTCGAACCATAATGGTCGCTGCTAGCGAAGGCGCTGCCGGAAATAGCCAGAAGGGCGGCGGCAGTGAGAATGATCTTTTTCATTTTTGTACTCCAGTATTTTTCCCGTCCGTCTAGCGGCGTGTCTTGGGATTAAATCGCGTCGTTCGGACAGCCCCGATGTGGGAGAGCCCCCTTGCCGTTTCCAATCACGAAGTTGTTCAGCGTGGACCATGACTCCACCACTTGAAATTGTACCAACGCCTTCTACATGTCTCATTTTTCCATTTGATATCAAACAGTTGTCTAAGGTCACGACCCGATCACCAACTGTGTCGGAAGGCTGGGCGTTCACACCGTCCTGCACGCACCGTCAACAGAAACGAACCGTTCGGTTCGATTTTAGACTCTGCTAATAGTCACTTTTCGAAACCATTAACCCTTTTCCGGCCCGGCTGAGGGTCGAAAACGGTGCCCGCGCGCCTGGCGAGAAAAGGCGATTCCCCCGCTGCAACCGCGCCGGGACGATCCCGCGTATGTGTCGCGCCGCATGGATGCGATGTCGCTTTCGTGCCGATGTCGCAAACCCTGTCGTGATTAGATCGAGCGATCTCAGGTGCCGCTGCGTGACGACGGAGCGGAGAATTGGGAAGCCGGTCAGATTCCGGCGCTGCCCCCGCAACGGTGGTGGAGTTCAAGTCGCAACGGGAGACCACTGGGCGAAAGCCTGGGAAGGTGTCGCGATGGTCCGCCAGGACAACTCCAGAGCCCGGAAACCAGCCCGAGATCGCTAGAACTCGACTGATCGCGGTGGGCGGTCAAGGGGCGGATGGTGTTGTCCGGCTTTCGCCGGCTTGCGCCCAGTCCTTCCTCCATCACCACCAGTTCAGTCCTTGAAAATGAGGACAGGACATGGACGCGCGCAACGACATGCTGAGGCTTTTAAACGGCCGCAGACAGGGCCTTTCGCTGGAACAGCCCTTCTATACCGACCCGGACTACTTCAAGCTTGACATGGAACTGATCTGGTATCGCGACTGGCTGTTCATCGGCCATGATTGCGAGTTGCCCAAGCCGGGCAGCTTCATCACCGTGCAGATCGGCGATTATCCGGTCGTGCTGGTGCGCGATCAGCAGGGCAAGATCAACGCTTTCCACAATTCCTGCCGCCATCGCGGCAGCCGCGTCTGCAACACCGACAAGGGCATGGCCGCCAAACTGGTGTGTCCCTATCACCAGTGGACCTACGAACTCGACGGCCGGCTGCTGTTCGCCCGCCAGATGGCCGATGGGTTCGACAAGAGCCAGTTCGGGCTCAAGCCGGTCGCCTGCGAAAGCGTCGCCGGCTATGTCTTCATCTGCCTGGCCAAGGAGCCCGCCGACTTCGCGCCGATGCGGGCGATGATCGAGCCCTATCTCCTGCCGCACCGGCTGAGCGAGGCCAAGATCGCCTTCGAGAGCACGATCATCGAGAAGGGCAACTGGAAGCTGGTCTGGGAAAACAACCGCGAATGCTACCATTGCGCGGGCAATCATCCTGAGCTGTGCAAGACCTTCCCGGAAGCGCCGACCGTGACCGGCGTGCAAGGCGCCGACAGCGATCCGGAGATGCTGGCCCACTGGGCGAGGTGCGAAGCTGTTGGCCTGCCCAGCAAGTTTCGCATCGACCCGGCTGGACAATACCGCGCCACCCGCGCGCCGCTGCTGCGCGATGCCCAGAGCTACACGATGACCG
The DNA here is from genome assembly GCF_000230995.2 of Mesorhizobium australicum WSM2073. Taxonomy (NCBI): domain Bacteria; kingdom Pseudomonadati; phylum Pseudomonadota; class Alphaproteobacteria; order Hyphomicrobiales; family Phyllobacteriaceae; genus Mesorhizobium; species Mesorhizobium australicum. Next base: position 400,468 of record NC_019973.1, read on the forward strand.
GCAAGCGGGCGGTGAAGAAGAACCTGTCCGACAGCGTCTCGGCCGACCGGATCGGACGCTGATGCACTATCACTACCCGACAACCTGGAACCATATCCTCGTGGATCATGCGGTGACGTTCCGCGTGCTGCCGGTCAGCGCCACGGAAACAGCGGTTACGACCAAATGGCTGGTCCACAAGGATGCCGTGGAAGGCGTCGACTACGATCTCGCCGAACTCACCCATGTCTGGACCGAGACCAACGACCAGGACCGCCGCATCGTCGAGGAAAACGCCTTCGGCATCCTGTCGCCGGCCTACGAGCCCGGTCCCTATTCGGAGCTGCACGAGGGCGGCGTCATCCAGTTCGTTGACTGGTACGCGCGCTTTATCGGCCCACGGCTTTCCGAAGACGGCCGGCCTGCTCTGCGCAGTGTCGCCTAGCGCATGTCGGCCAAAACTGTGCAGCGGCTTTGGGATCACGACACGCCCAAAATGAAAGGTATGCAGGGATGAACGCCATGACTGATCTTGGCCTCTATCGCCACCTCGACCAGATGGCGCCGTGGAACGACAGGCTGCAGGTGCTGGAAGTAACCGGCGTCAGCGACGAGGCGCCCGACGTCAAGACCTTCACCTTCCGCTCCGACAACCAGACCTGGTTCCGCTACAAGCCGGGCCAGTTCGTCACGCTGGAATTGCCGACACCGGACGGCCCGCTGATGCGCACCTACACGCTGTCGTCATCGCCGTCACGGCCATTCTCGATCGCGGTGACGGTGAAGGCGCAGGCGGGCAGCGTCGGCACGCGCTGGATGTTCGATCACCTGACGCCCGGCTCGCACGTCAAGGCCTATGGACCGGGCGGCGACTTTTCGCTGCACAGCCACCCGGCGGCGAAATACCTGTTCATCTCGGCCGGTTCGGGCGTGACGCCGATGATGTCGATGCTGCGCTGGCTGAACGACTGCGCGCCGTGGACCGATGTCGGCTTCGTCAATTGCGCACGGCGTCCGGAAGAGATCATCTTTCGCAAGGAACTCGAACTGCTCGGCGGCCATATGCCGGGGCTGTCGCTCGGCTTCATGATCGAGGAGCGGTCGAGCCGCGAGGGCTGGTACGGCCATATGGGCCGCATCGACGCCATCCGACTGCCGCTCCTGGCGCCCGATTTCCGCGAACGCGAAATCTTCTGCTGCGGCCCCGACCCTTTCATGCGCGCCGTGCGCGGCATGCTGGAGGCCGCCGGTTTCGACATGGCAAAATACCATCAGGAGAGCTTTGCCGCGCCGGCGGCGGAGGAAATCCCGGCGCCGTTTGCCTCGCCGGCTGAAGACGGCGCGGCGATTTGCGTCCAAGCCGCGACGCCGATCCGCTTCGCGCTTTCGGATGTCGACGCCGATTGTGTCGCCGGCCAGACCGTGCTGCAGACGGCGCGCGCCTCGGGTGTGCGAATACCGGCCGCCTGCGAATTCGGCCTGTGCGGAACTTGCAAAGTGAAGAAAGTCTCCGGCAGCGTCGAGATGAGCCACAATGGCGGCATCCTCGATCATGAGATCGATGATGGCTTCATCCTGGCCTGTTGTTCCAAGCCATTGTCGCCGCTTGAAATCGAGGCTTGATCCGCCCGGCTTTCGACTGAACCCGGAAATGGTCCCGCGTTGCCGGCAAAGGTTACCTTGCCAAGGAAGACCTGAAAGTTTACAGGCGTTGTTGGTGGAAGCGGTCCTGCTGGCGGGCAGGAAATGCAGGACGGGGCAACAATGACGCATGACTCCCACGCCTATGCGGTAGCGAGCCGGGATATCGTTTTCGAATCTTTCGATGGCGAGGCCGTGGTGCTCAATCTTGCCAATGGCAAATATTTCGGCTTTTCCGATTCCGGCAGCAAGGTATGGCAGGCGCTTTCATCCGGCGCGGACGCCCAGGCTCTGGTCGGGCTGAGCGCCGGCGGCTCGACAATAGGCCAGGCCGAACTCGAACGCTTCATATCGCAATTGGTCGAATTGGGTTTGCTGGTGCGCTTGGACGCGGCGGCGCAGCCTTTGCCGGGCGATTTGCCTGCCGAGCTTGCCGCCACGAACGAGCCGCTCAATGTGAGCATTCACGACGACCTCGCCGACCTGATCGTCGTTGATCCCATCCACGAGGTCGAGGAACCTCTCGGCTGGCCGGCGGTCAAGCAGGCTTCCTGACGGGGCGGCCGCAGCGTGATGGAAGGCGATTGATGCCGCGCGTCACGCTCGAAACCTTGCCGGATTACGCCAGGTATCTCATCGCCGCCGCTGAAGGCGCGGCCGCGTGCTATCCGACCATGCGAAAGGTTCGCCTGCCCTGGCTTGAACTGACCGTGCATCTCGGTCACGGCGTGCTTGCCGATGCATTGGGCCATGCTTTTGTCGAGCCCGGGCATGACCAGCCGGCACCGTCCACGGGTCGCATCTTCATCGCGCATCCCGGCGTTGACGGCATCCCGGAGCCGGCGCACTGGGGCGATGCCCATTTCACCGAGCACGGTTTTGCCAAACGGCTCGCCGAAGCCGGTTTGCGCGGGCACCATTTCCACGACCTGGATTTCTGGCAGGTCTACGATCCGCACCGCCGCGTCGGCGTGCAGCTGATGGCCTCGGCCGATGCCTTTCCGCCCTGGGAGCCGGGAGCACCGCTGCGCGCCTTCCTGCACTGGGAATATGCCGCGCGCGGCATGCGGCTGACGCATGCCGGCACGCTTGGCATCGACGGCAACGGTATTCTGCTTGCCGGCTCGGGCGGGGCCGGGAAATCGGGGACCGTCGCCGCCGGCCTGCTTAACGGGCTCGACAGTGTCGGCGACGACTATGTGCTGATCGATCTCACCGACGGCGTGACCGCGCGCCCCCTTTTTTCGACGTTGAAGCAGGACACGGAAGGTTTCGCCCGGCTTGGCCTGCGGCAGCGGCTAACGGCGCAAGGCCCGCTGAACTGGCAAGGCAAGCACACGTTCCATATTCATGATATCGCGCCTCGGCCGGTGCCCGCCATGCTGGACATCGTCGCGCTGGTGGTGCCACATATCAGCGGAGGCGGAGCAAGTTCGATTATGCCGGTGTCGCGCAGGGATGCCATGATTGCCTTGGCGCCGTCCGGCATCGCCCAGATGCCGGGCGAGCGCGAAAGCGGCTTTCGCTTCTTCAGCGAATTGACGCGCCACCTGCCGTGCTTCCGTTTGTCCCTCGGCATCGACCCGGCAGAGATCGCCCGCACGATCGAGGATTTCCTGACACGAGGCGCCCGGTGAAGCTCAGCGTGATCATGCCTGTGTACAATCGCGAGCGCTATGTCGTCTCGGCGCTGCGCTCGCTCGTGCGGCAGCAAGATGCCGCCGATCTCGACATCATCGTGATCGACGACGGCTCGACCGACGGGTCGCCGGAGGCCGTGCGTTCGATGATGGCCGAGAACCCCTGCATTCGTCTTTTCCGGCAAGAGAACATGGGCGTGACCCGGGCTCGCAACGCTGGTCTCAGACTGCTCACGCCGGAAACGGAGCTCGTGTCGTTCCTCGATTCGGATGATGTCTCGCCTGCGGGACGATTCAAGGCCGATATTGCATGCTTTGACGCCGACCCCGCTCTGGAGCTTACCTATTCCCTGATGATGATGGTCGAACACATCGACGACGATCTGCTGGAACCCTGCCCCGGCAGCCATTTCATGACCGTGCGGGGAATTCATCTGTCGTCGGGCATTTTCTCGCGTAAGCTCATCGAACGGATCGGCGGCTTCGATGAGGCCTTCGGCCAGGCCGAAGACACAGACTACCTGCTGCGCACCTTTGAAAGCGGCCCCAGATTCGTCCTGCCGGATACCGTATCGCTTTACTACCGACGTCATCCCGGCAACATGACGAAGCAGGTCGACACATCCCTTCGGGAATTCTTGCGGGCCATCCACAAATCGATGAAACGGCGCAAGGCCGACCCTTCACTGCGCGGGATCGAAGGCATATTCGATGTCAAAGAACTCGCCAACTGGCGCTTCATGTAGCATGCGGAGCTATGGCGTCGTCATACCGGCCTTCAACGCCAGCGGCACCATCGCCGAGACGCTGCGATCGGTCGCGGCGCAGACAGTGCGGCCTGAGCTGGTGGTGATCGTCGACGATGGATCCAGCGACGATCTCGCGGCGGCGATCGGCGGAACGGACCTGCCGCTGCAATTGCTGCGCCAGGCAAATGCCGGACCTGGGAGCGCCACGACAAGGGGCATCGCCGCCTTGTCGACGCCGCTCATTGCAACACTCGATGCCGACGATCTGTGGCTGCCGAGCAAGGCCGAAACACAGCTCGCGCATCTCGAAAGGCATCCCGCAACGTCGGGCGTTTTTTGCCATTTGCGAAACTTCCGCAATGACCGGCCCGATGCACCCGAGGACGCGATCGTACCCGGTTGGTCGCGGACCACGATGCTGATCCGGCGCGAGGCCGCCGAGACCGTCGGACCAATCGTCGATCCGCCGGGCGGCCGCGGCGAAATGATCGACTGGATCGCGCGGGCACGCGAGACGGGCCTTGCCCTCGACATGGTGGAAGAGGTGCTGGCGCTGCGCCGCATCAGGCCCGGCAGCCTGTCCTATGGCCGCGATGCGGCGCGCGACCGCGGCTATCTCGAAGTGGCGCGGCTCGCCATGCTGCGACGGGCCCGGAACAAGGCCGGCGCGGGCTGATGGCGGGCATTCGCCGCATCAGCCGACGTTTCCCGGACTATGGCTGGTCCTGGCCGACGGGCGGGCTCGACCAACTGCTCAAGGCCGCCCTTCTTGCCGATGAGGGCGCGGCTGCCGGTTGCGCCTTGCAGTGGCTAAGCGCGAACGACATCGACCTCGTCTCCTTCAGGGAACACCGGCTGCTGGCCGCGATCTGCGACCGGTTCGGCCGGAAATTGGCCGGCCATTCCGCGTATCCGCGCCTTGTCGGCCTGCAAAAGATGCTGTGGACCAAGTCGCGCATGGCGATGCGCGAGGCCGAACCGACGCTGCAGGCGATGACGGATTCCGGCTGCCTGGTGATGCTGATCAAGGGTGCCAGCCGCATTGCCTTGAACGCCTCGGCGCAGCGTGGCCGGGTGGCGCACGACATCGACATATTGGTGCGGCCGCAGGACATGCCGGCGGCGTTCGGCGTGCTGCGCGACGGCGACTGGCAGATCGCCACCGGGGTGAGTCCCCAATATCTGAGGACAAGGCTGGCGTCGCTGCGCTCGATGAATTTTTTCAAGGGCAGTTATGGCGATATCGACCTGCACCAGCTTGCCTATGACGGTTCGCAGCAAAGCGACGAGGATGACCAGGCGATCTGGCGGCGCGCGGCGGCGGCCGAATTCAGCGGTGTCGGTGTGCTGGTGCCGTCGCCGGCGGACCGCGTCGCGCTCGCCATCGCGCATGGCGGGCTCGATGCCCACACCCACAGCGATTGGCTGGTCGATTGCGCGGTGGCCATTCGCGCCGGCGGCGTCGACTGGGACGTGTTCCTCGATGTCGTCGCCAGGCGTGGCCTTGCCGTTGCCGCGGCGGTGGCGCTTTCCTACCTTGCGCTCGATGTTGGCGTGACGGTGCCTGACAAGGTGCTGGCGCGCGTGCTGGAGATGGCCGACCGCACCGGCCTTGCACGCTGGTCGGCGGTGCTGCAGGCCAAGCCGCGAACCGACTTCGGCAGGCTGACCTGGCTGTCGCGCGGCTTCGCCAAGCAGTTGCGGCTGAGACGCAAGAGCGGTCGGCTGCGGCAGGAGCCGCCCGCCAAGGCATGGCGCGGCAGAGCATGGCGCGGCAGGCAGGCACCTCGCGAGCCGCTGGAAGGACAGTCGCCCCTGGCCTTCTCGCAGACCATACCGTGCCCTGCGACGGCAGGGGAGATGATGCTGGACATCACGATCAGGATCAGCGTCCCGCCGGTCCGGCGCCGCATCGAAATGGAGATCAATGTGGGCGACGACCACGTCGCGCGTCTGCGTGCGATGGCCATCAGCCGGTCTGGTGGAGAGCGGGTGCTGTGCTTTCGCGGCAAGGTTACGTTCGATGGCCGACAGCATGCCCTGACGCTGGAAGCGCGGCCGTCCCGGCAGTTCCGCCAATGGGACGATCAGGCGACGGTCGCCGCCTACGGCGCTTTGCCTTTCCATCTGGTCTCGGCGATTTTTTCACCGCTGCGCTGAACTGAACTATCGCTGGTCGCCCAAAGGTCGGCGGCGCCGTGCGGGGCGCGAACCCTCGCCTATACGGCGCCCTCGTCGGGCTTCGTCACCCGCCGCAACGTCAGATTGATCCTGCCGCCATTCTTGAGCAGCGCCGAGGTCGAAGGGTAGATGCGGTCGACGCCATGGAAGGCAAGACGGCCCTCGCCGCCAAGCACGACGACATCGCCGCTTTTGAGCCTGAACGATTTGGTGGCGCCATCGCGGGTAGTCTGGCCGACCCTGAACAGGCAATCGTCACCCAGCGAGACGGAGACGACGGGTGCTGAGAAATCGGCCTCGTCGCGATCCTGATGCAGGCCCATCTTCGCTTCCGGCGTGTAGAAATTGATCAGGCAGGCCTGCGGTGGATTGGGATAGCCCGACACCTGCCGCCACAGGTCGAGCAGACTGTCGGGGATAGGCGGCCACGGCTCTCCGGTCAGCGGATGCGTCGGCTGGTAGCGATAGCCGCGTTCCTTGTCGGTGACCCAGCCGAGAGGGCCGCAATTGGTCATGCGCACGCTCATCTCCTTGCCGGTCCGAGGCATGGCCGGCACGAACAGCGGCGCCTGCTGGACAATGCTTCTCACCTCCTCGACCAGCGTCTCCTGGACGGCGCGGGACAGATGGGCCGGCATGTGACGGATGCCTTTGGGCAGAACGAGCATGGGTTGGCTCATGTGAATGGTTCGGAGCCTCAGCATGCCACCGCCAGACGAAAACGGCGACCCGAAAGCGGTCGTGGTTTTTACGAGCGATGGCCGCAGCGAATTCGTCTTGGCCAAATGGCGGTTGACGAACAAAGATGACTAACATAGTCAAGATTTAGAACCGGACCGGTTGACGCAAGAATTTTCAGCTTCCGCGTCCAGAGAAGCCGCGGGCAGCCAACGAGAGCGAGGGATATGGAAGTGACATTTCTTCAAGGCTTCAACGCGATCGAACGGGGCTGCATCTGGTCGCGGCGAGGGCTGCTTGCCACGACATGCCTGGCGACGCTGGCTGGTGCCTACCAAGCCTCCGCCCAGCAGGCAGGCACCCAGGCATCGGGCGGCGCCACCGTGCTCGAGCCCATTACGGTCAGCGGCGAGGCCGGCGGCGACACGTCCCCCGAGGACGACAAGACGGTGGCCGCCAAGCGCAGCTCCGGTGCGACCAAGACGGACACGCCGCTCATCGAAACGCCCCGCTCGGTCTCGGTGGTGACACGCAAGGAACTCGATGAGCGCGGCGCGCAGGACATTATCGAGGCGGTGCGTTATTCCTCAGGCGTCAGCACCGGCGCTTACGGATTCGACCCGCGATTCGACCAGATCTATATCAGGGGCTACGACGCAACCACGCTCGGCGACTACAAGGACGGCCTGCGCCAGCCCTATATCAACTACGGCACGTTCCGCACCGACCCCTACTCGCTCGAACGCGTCGAGGTGATCAAGGGACCGGTATCGGTGCTTTACGGCGCGGGAACGCCGGCAGGCATCGTCAACAAGGTGCCCAAGCTGCCGACCGAGGACAGGATCAGGGAAGTCGAACTGCTTTATGGCACGAAGGACAGGGCGCAGGCCGCCTTCGATTTCGGCGGTCCGGTCACCAAGGGCAGTGACGATTTCCTCTACAGGATCGTCGGCCTGGCGCGAAACGGCGACACCAATTTCGACATCGCCGACGACCGCTATTTGCTGCAGCCGTCGTTCACCTGGAATCCGGACGCCGCGACGTCCTTCACCATCTATGGGCTGGTGCAGGCGGACGAGACCGATTCCAATGTCGGCGTGATCACCGATCCGTCGGGAAAGGTCCACACCCTGCGCGAGAGCGACCCCGACTATGACCATCAGAAGATCCGGCAGCAGCAGGTCGGCTACAAGTTCGAGCACGACTTCGGCGGCGGCATCACGGTGCGCCAGAATGTACGATACTCCCATCTCGACCTGAGGTCGCGCTATCTCGCGGTTTCCGGTTGGACAGGTACGGTCGCGCATCGTTATGCGACCTCAATTCGCGACGAAATGAACGTTTTCCAGGCCGACAACCAGGTCGAGGCCAGGTTCGACACCGGGGCGCTCGCCCACACGCTGCTTCTCGGCCTCGACTACACGAACCTGACCTCGTCCTTCGGCTATGGGTTCGATCCGCCCGATCCGGCCTACGATTTCGACATTGCCAACCCGACCTACGGTTTCTCCGGCCCGACCCCGGACACCACGTTCTCTGCGTCCGACGCGGATCTGAGCCAGACCGGCGTCTATGCGCTGGATCAGGTCGAACTGGACAAATGGCGTTTCACGCTCGGTGGCCGCCAGACCTGGGTCGAGCAGACGCGCGACTATTTTGGGGGCGGTTCCGAAGCGGTGGACAAGAACGCCTTCAGCATGCAGGCCGGCGCCCTCTATCTGTTCGATAGCGGCGTCGCGCCCTTCGCCAGCTACGCGACGTCATTCGAACCGATCTCGAACCGCTCGGCCGATGGCGGCGGCATTCTTCAGCCTACGAAGGGCGAACAGTTCGAAGTGGGGGTCAAGTACCAGCCACCGGGAACGGATATCCTGCTGTCCGCGGTCGCCTACCATCTGGTCGAGAAGAACAAGCCGGTAGTCGTCGATCCCAATGCGGGCACCTATCGTTCACTGGGCGAGGTCACCAGCAATGGTTTTGAACTGGAAGCCCGCGCGGCCGTCATGGACGGGCTCGACGTGATCGCGGCCTATAACTACAACCATGCCGAGATCACGGGCGCAGGCCCTGACTCGACGGAGTTGGACAAGGTCCCCGCCGTCACCCCCGAACATGTCGCGAGCCTCTGGGCGAACTACAAATTCGACGAGGGCAGTGCGGCACCCGGCCTTTCGGTGGGAGCCGGCGTGCGGCTGCAGAGCGCGACCTATACCGACACGTCAAACACCGCCAAGAACGATGCCGCCGTCTATCTCGATGCCTCGGCGTCCTACGATTTCGGCGCCATCGACAAGAGGTATGAAGGTGTCTCGGCCGCTTTCGCCGTCCGCAACATTGCCGATGACCGCGCGACGGTGTGCAATTCCGGTTATTGCTACATGGGCCAGGGCCGCAACATCACGGCTTCGCTGAAGCGCCGCTGGTAAAGGCAACGCCGCGCGCCTTTCGGACGCGCGGCGCACTGATTTCAGCGTTTTGACACAACCATGCCCGGCGATTAGCCAAGCTCTGGAATACGCAGAACCTGGCCCGGATAGATCTTGTCGGGATGGGTCAGCATCGGCTTGTTTGCCTCGAAGATGACCGTGTTCTTGGCGCCCTGGCCCTTACCATAGCTCTTTTCGGCGATCTTCCAGAGATTGTCGCCCTTCTGGACCGTATAGAAGGTCGGCTCCTTGGCTGCGGCCGCCGTGCCGGAAGCCGGCGCGACCTGTAACTCGTCAGCCTGCACCTTGGAAACGCCCAGCGTGTTGCCGACGGCGATGACCGCCTTTTCGAAGATCGACTGGTCCTTGACGACGCCCTTCAGCACCGCCGTATCGCCCTGGACAACGACCTGCACGCCATCGGTACCGAGCTTGTGTGAATCGAGCTCTTTCTTGAGCGTGTCGGCGGTGGGTGCGGCTTCCTCGTCGCCGCCGATGCCGAGCTTCTTGCCGACGTTCTTGACGAAATCGAACATACCCATCTCTAGGTCTCCCTTGCTGTGGCAACAAGGGAAACCTCGCATCCGCAACGCAAAATTGAAAGTGGTTTTGCGGGCACGATTTGCGTGTTGCTCAATCGTTCTCCACGCGACCGCGCAGCTTCTTGATCGTACCGCGCCCCGCCTTGCTCTTCAGCCGACGCTCGACCGCGCCTTTCGACGGCCGTGTCTTCTTGCGCGGCGGCGGCGGCGGTTCTGCGGCCTTGGCGACCAGTGCCGCCAGCCTGGTCCGTGCGTCGGCGCGGTTTTGCTCCTGTGTGCGAAAGCGTCCGGCCTCGATGACGATGACACCATCCTTGGTGGCGCGCTGGCCGGCAAGTTTTATGGTCCGCTCGCGTACGCGGTCCGACAGGCCCTCGGCGTTCCGCGCGTCGAAGCGAAGCTGCACCGCCGTCGCCACCTTGTTGACGTTCTGGCCGCCGGGACCGGACGAGCGGATGAAATCCTCGTGCAGGTCGCCCGGGTGAATCACGGCTTCGCCCGATATGATGATGTCGTCGTCGATCGGCATGCCGCAGTCATGGCGCGGCGGACCGAAAAAGAAAAGGCCCGATCGAAAGCGCAGCCCCTAACTGGCATATACGATCCTGATCACGACGCCCAGGCGAGTTCGCCAAGATGGCGACGAAGCCATTTCGTCTCTTCCGACGCCGTGCGCCCGAAATGCCGTTTGAAGTCGCGGCTGAATTGGGACGGGCTCGCATAGCCTACCAAAGCCGCGACCTCTGCGATCGTCCTGTTCTGGCGTGCTATCATCAATCGTGCTTCGTGGAGCCGTATCGCCTTCACGTACTGCATTGGACTGTTGCCGGTCAGGCTCTTGAAATGGACATGGTAGGAAGGAACGCTCATGCCCACGTCTTTTGCCAGATCGCCGATCGAAATTTCAGAACCGTAGTTCTCTCGCAACCAGGCCAGGCTCTGGACAATCCTTCCAGACGTGCCTTTCTGCTGCAGCGCCGCGAGCATTGCACCGCCCTGCGGGCCGACCAGCACCCGGTAATGCAGTTCGCGCAGAATGCCGTCACCAAGGACGAGAGCTTCAACGGGGCTGCGAAGTGCTACAAGGAGGCGCAGCAGGACATCCTCTATTTCGGGGGCCATCCTGCTTGACACGAGACCTCGCGACTTGCCGCTCGCCGGTTCGGCATGCATCTGCGCTTGCATGGCGAGCTCGGCTGCCATCTGCATATCGAACTCAACATAGACCGCAAGCAATGGTCGCTCCGAACTGGCCATCGATTTCATGCGGAATGGAACGGGCACCGAAACCGCCAGATAGTGTTCCTCGTCGTAGAGGTAGATTTCCCTTTCGAGGATACCTTGCTTGCTTCCCTGTAATACGAACACCGCGCCTGGCTTATAGAGGACCGGTATGTCGTGAAGCACGGCTTCCGTCCGGAGTATGCGGACGCGGCTGAACGCGGTCGGATTGTAGCCGCGACGAGGGGCGAGAGCTCCGGCCAACTCGACCAGCTTGGATCGTCCGTGTTTGGGAGGAATAGGATTTGGCAACAAATTCAGAGAATCCGCGATCGAAACGCTCGGTTCCTCATAATATTTGTCAACTCATCACCAATCAAGGAAAGCTTGCGGATCATGTCACAGAAGACCTTCTTTATCACCGGCGCGAATTCCGGCTTCGGCTTGGCCATAGCTTCCGCGGCTATCCAGATCGGCCATAAGGTGATTGGCGCCGTTCGCTCGGAGACATCACGCGCAGCGCTCGCCGACGTTCTTACCGCAGTTCGACCGGTACTGTGCGACGTAACGGAATTCGACGCCATACCCGACGTCGTCAGGCAGGCGGAGAACGAACATGGACCGGTTGACGTGCTGATCAACAATGCCGGCTATGGGCATGAGGGAGTGCTTGAAGAGTCGCCGATCGAAGAGATGCGGCGTCAGTTCGACGTGAATGTCTTCGGCGCTGTCGCCGTCGCTAAGGCTTTTCTTCCCCGGTTCCGGGAGCGACGTCGTGGATTCATCGTCAATGTCACGTCGATGGGCGGCATGATTACCATGCCCGGCATTGCTTACTATTGCGGCAGCAAGTTTGCGCTCCAGGGCATATCGGAGGTGATGCGTTCGGAAATGGCCCCGTTCGGTGTCCGCGTGACCGCGGTCTGCCCCGGCTCGTTCCGGACGGATTGGGCTGGACGATCAATGGTCCGCACAGAGAGATCAATCACTGACTACGACGCGCTTTTTGATCCGATACGTGAGGCGCGACAGGTAAAGAGCGGCAAGCAGCTCGGTGATCCCGATAAACTGGCAGCCGCCGTTTTAGGCTTGGTCGACGCCAGTGATCCGCCGCCGCAGCTTCTGCTTGGCAGCGATGCTCTCAAGCTCGTGTCGGACAGAATCGAACGTCTCCGGCAGGAAATCGAGGTGTGGAAGTCTGTCACTGTCTCGACCGACGGCTGACGGCACCGACGTCCTGCCTGCGCCTATTCCGCCGCTTCCTGCATGTGCGGCGCCGCGCCGAGGACGGAGGCGTCGACATGGCTTTCGAACTTCTCGAAATTGACGGCGAACATGCCGACCAGCCTTGCCGCTTGCCGGTCATAGGCCGATTTGTCGGCCCAGGTCGATCGCGGATCGAGGATGGCGCTGTCGACACCAGGCGCCGCCAGCGGCACCTCGAAGCCGAAATTGGCGTCGGTGCGGAAAGCGCCTGCCTTCAGCGAGCCGTCGAGGGCAGCGGCGAGCAAGGCGCGCGTCGCCTTGATCGGCATGCGCTTGCCGGTGCCATGGGCACCGCCGGTCCAGCCGGTGTTGACCAGCCAGCAATCGGCGCCGTGGCGAGCGATGAGCTCGCGCAGAAGATTGCCGTATTCCGACGGATGGCGCGGCATGAACGGCGCGCCGAAACAGGTCGAGAAAGTCGCTTCCGGCTCGGTCACGCCCCTTTCCGTTCCGGCCACCTTGGCCGTGTAGCCGGAAAGGAAATGATACATCGCCTGCGCCGGCGTCAGCCGGGCGATCGGCGGCATCACGCCGAAAGCGTCGGCGGTCAGCATGATGATGTTCTTCGGGTGACTGGCGCGCCCGGTCTTCGAGGCATTGGGGATGAAGTCGAGCGGATAAGCGCAGCGTGTGTTTTCGGTGAGCCTGCCGTCATTGAAATCCGGCATGCCATCGGCGTCGAGTACGACGTTTTCCAGCACGGTGCCGAAGCGCTGCGTGGTGGCGAAGATCTCCGGCTCGGCTTCCGCCGACAGCTTGATCGTCTTGGCGTAGCAGCCGCCTTCGAAATTGAAGATGCCGTGCGGACCCCAGCCGTGCTCGTCATCGCCGATCAAGGTGCGCGACGGATCGGCCGACAGCGTGGTCTTGCCGGTTCCCGACAGGCCGAAGAAAATAGCGGCATCGCCGGCCGGTCCCTCATTGGCCGAGCAGTGCATAGGCATCACGCCTTTCTCCGGCAGGAGGTAGTTGAGCATGGTGAACACCGACTTCTTCATCTCGCCGGCATAGGAGGTGCCACCGATCAGCACGATCTTGCGCGTCAGGTCGACGGCGATCACCGTTTCGGTGCGGCTGCCGTGGCGGCCGGGATCGGCGCGGAAGGACGGCAGGTCGATGATCGTCATCCCGGGCACGAAGTGTTCGAGTTCGGCCGCCTCGGGACGGATGAGCAGGTTACGGATGAACAACGAGTGCCAGGCAAGTTCGGTGATTACCCTGGTGGGCAGCTTTAGCTCCGCGTCGGCACCGCCGACCAGATCCTGCACATAAAGGTCCTTGTCCCCGGCATGGGCCTGGAAATCGGCGAGCAAGGCGTCGAACTGTGCCGGCGAGATCGCCTTGTTGTTGTCCCACCAGACTTGCGGCTCGGTGGCGGCGTCGCGAACGATGAACTTGTCCTTGGGCGAGCGACCGGTGTGCTGGCCGGTCTCGGCGAGCAGCGCGCCATGCGCGGTCAGCCGGGCTTCACCGCGCCGGATCGCTTCCTCGTAGAGCGCGGCCGCGCCGAAATTGTAGCGCACCGTGCCAGAGGTTTTCAGACCGACACGATCGATCGCGCAGGCAGGATTGCGTTTGCCGACTTCCGACATTGGTGACCCTTCTCAAGATTTGCCGCATCTTTGCCGGCGTATTTCCGGCACACCCACTAAGCAGGCTCGGATGGTCAGAACCAGAAAAGCCAAATGATATCAAATCATTAATCGATTTAAATATTTTGAAAGTTGTTTAAATCGTTTATATATGCGAAAAGTTTCACGGTTGCCCAAAGGATTGGCGAGGTTCGTTCGTCCAATCCATGTCGAGGTCGGATTGTGGCCGGCGGCACCCCGCGCGTGACAGCGGTTAAGGCCTATGCCACATTTTGTACCTAATTTGTCCTGCAAAAGCCCCTTCTCTACGACAGAAGGGACAGCTCATGAGGGAGCCGCTTGAAATGGCAACAATCGCGCTTGTCGATGACGACCGCAACATTCTGACGTCGGTGTCGATCGCCCTCGAATCCGAGGGATATCGTGTCGAGACCTACACGGATGGTGCGTCCGCGCTGGAAGGCCTGGCGGCCAGGCCGCCTAATCTCGCCATCCTCGACATCAAGATGCCGCGCATGGACGGCATGGAGCTGCTGCGCCGGATGCGCCAGAAATCCGACCTGCCGGTGATCTTCCTGACCTCCAAGGACGACGAGATCGATGAATTGTTCGGTCTCAAGATGGGCGCCGACGACTTTATCCGCAAACCGTTCTCGCAGCGCCTGCTGGTGGAGCGGGTGCGCGCCGTGCTGCGCCGTGCCAGTGCCCGCGAGGCCGCGGCAAAAGCGCCGAGTCAGCAGGCCCGCTCGCTCGAACGTGGCCAGCTCGTCATGGACCAGGAACGCCATACCTGCACCTGGAAGGGTGAGCCGGTGACGCTTACCGTCACGGAGTTCCTGATCCTGCATTCGCTGGCGCAGCGTCCCGGCGTGGTAAAAAGCCGTGATGCGCTGATGGATTCGGCCTATGATGAGCAGGTCTATGTCGATGACCGCACGATCGACAGCCACATCAAGCGGCTGCGCAAGAAGTTCAAGGCTGTCGACGACGACTTCGAGATGATCGAAACCCTTTACGGAGTCGGATATCGGTTCCGCGAAGCGTAATTTGATGTATGTCGAGCAAAAGCGGTCCCCAGTGTGGGGCTGCGACATACATCAAACCTGGGACTAGCGGGAGCTGCTGTTCGATGGCAGTGGAAGCACAGCGAACAAGACCGGCGGGCGCCGCCAGGCGGCCGTCGCGCATCATGCCTTCCTTCGTGTCGAAAATCACGGTGCCGATGCGCCGCTTCCTCGGCCACCATATCTTTTCCAGCCTGACGCGGCGTATTCTTTTCCTCAATCTCGCCGGGCTGGCGGTGCTCGTCACCGGCATCCTCTATCTCAACACCTTCCGCGACGGGCTGATCGACGCGCGCGTCGAAAGCCTGATGACGCAGGGCGAAATCATCGCCGGCGCGATTGCGGCGTCGGCGACGGTCGAGACGGATTCGATCAGCATCGACCCGGAAAAACTGCTTGAGCTGCAGGCCGGCGAAAGCCTGGGGCCTGGCTCGGACCAACTCGACAATCTGGATTTTCCGATCAATCCCGAGCGCGTGGCGCCGGTCCTGCGGCGGCTGATCTCGCCGACCCGCACCCGAGCCCGCATCTATGACCGCGACGCCAATTTGCTGCTCGATTCGCGCCATCTCTATTCGCGCGGTCAGATCCTGCGCTACGACCTGCCGCCGGTCGAGGAGGAGGAGCCCGACCTTGTCGAGCGCGTCCAGAAATTCATCTTCGACTTCTTCCGCAACACCGACCTGCCGGTCTATCACGAACAGCCCGGCGGCAACGGCGCCGCCTTCCCGGAAGTGGTCAAGGCATTGACGGGCAGTCCGTCGACCATCGTGCGCGTCTCGGAACAGGGCGAGCAGATCGTCTCGGTGGCGGTGCCGATCCAGCGTTTTCGCGCCGTGCTCGGCGTGCTGATGCTGTCGACCGAAGGCGGTGATATCGACAAGATCGTCGCCGCCGAACGCAAGGCGATCCTGCGCGTCTTCGGCATCGCGGCGCTCGTCACAGCCATCCTGTCGATGCTTTTGGCGTCCACCATCGCCAACCCGCTGCGCCGGCTGTCGGCGGCGGCCGTACGGGTGCGTCGCGGCGTCAAGAGCCGCGAGGAAATCCCAGACTTTTCCGACCGCCAGGACGAGATCGGCAATCTGTCGATTGCCGTGCGCGACATGACCAACGCACTCTATGCGCGCATCGAGGCGATCGAAAGCTTCGCGGCCGATGTCTCGCATGAGTTGAAGAACCCGCTGACGTCGTTGCGCAGTGCTGTCGAAACATTGCCGCTGGCGAAGAATGACACCTCCCGTGCGCGCCTGATGGAGATCATCCAGCATGACGTGAAACGGCTGGACCGCCTCATCACCGACATTTCCGACGCCTCGCGCCTCGATGCGGAATTGGCGCGCGAAGATGCCGGCACCGTCGACCTGAAGAAATTCGTCACCGACCTCGTCGCTGTTTCGCGTGAAACCACGCGTAACAAGAAGGCGGTCGAGATCGAGCTCAAAGTCGCCAAGCTGCCGCAGGGCGCCAAGGGCTATGTCGTCGTCGGTCACGATCTGCGCATCGGCCAGGTCATCACCAATCTGATCGAGAACGCCCGTTCCTTCGTCCCCGAGGACCATGGCCATATCAGCCTGTCGCTGGCGCGCGCCGGCAAGTTCAACATCCTGACCGTCGACGACAACGGTCCCGGCATCCGCGCCGACGCCATCGACCGCATCTTCGAACGTTTTTACACCGACCGGCCCGCCGGCGAGGCGTTCGGCCAGAATTCCGGCCTTGGCCTGTCCATCTCCAGGCAGATCGTCGAGGCCCATGGCGGTACGTTGACCGCCGAAAACATACCAGGCACCAAGCCCGGCGAGATCAAGGGCGCACGCTTCGTCGTGACGCTCCCGGCCGAGGGATGACCGCCAATCGCCAGGGATCGCGACGTGCGGTCTGACAACATACACGCCACGGCGCTGCTGATCGGCGAGAGCGGCATTCTCATCAGCGGCTCATCCGGGTCGGGCAAGACAACGCTGGCGCTGACGCTGATCAGCCATTGCCTGCAACGCGGATTGTTCTCACGGCTGGTCGGCGACGATCAGCTCTTCGTCGAAGCCCATGCCGGGCGGCTGGTGTGCCGTGCGCCCGGCACCATCGAAGGCCTTGCCGAGGTGCCGGGACATGGGCCACGGTCCCTGCCGTTCGAACCGGCCTGCGTCGTCGATCTGCACGTGCGCCTGTTGCCGGCCGGCGAAATCGCACGCTTCCAGGAGGATGCAAGCGACGACATCGCCGGCTGTGCGGTGGCGCGCATCGATCTGGCCGAGCGCAATGTCGCGGCCGCCTTGCTCGCAGTGATGGCGCGGCTGTCGATCCCGCCTTTTCTATGATCCGCGCTGGGTTTTTTGCTGCAATGCGTCAAAATGGCGTGGGCCGGCGCAATTTTGGGCTTGTCAACGGGCCGCGCGTCGACAAGATAGCGCTCCCGCCGCCTGGATTGGCTGGCGAGCATAAAATGCGCCTGTGAAGCGGCGATGACGGGAGCCACCAAAGAATGATCGGACTCGTGCTTGTAACGCACGGTCAACTGGCCACCGAGTTCAGACATGCCGTCGAACATGTCGTCGGGCCACAAGACAATTTCGAAACCGTGGCGATCGGTGCCGACGACGATATGGAACAGCGTCGCCGCGACATCGTCGACGCCGTCGCCCGTGTCGATACGGGGGCGGGTGTAATCGTGTTGACGGACATGTTCGGCGGCACGCCGTCCAACCTTGCCATCTCGGTAATGGAGTCCGGCCGCACCGAGGTGATCGCCGGCATGAACCTGCCGATGCTGATCAAGCTGTCGTCGATCCGCAAGGGCGACAACATGGCGGCCGCGCTCGATGAAGCGCAAGCCGCGGGGCGCAAATATATCAACGTCGCCAGCCAGCTTTTGAGCAGCAAATGAGTACGCTGTCGCCTGACAAGGACCAGATCGTCAGGGAGTTTCCGATCGTCAACCAGCGCGGCCTGCATGCGCGCGCCTCGGCGAAATTCGTCCAGCTTGCCAGCGGTTTCAACGCTTCGGTCCATGTCGAGAAGGACGGCGTCAAGGTCGGCGGCACCTCGATCATGGGCCTGATGATGCTGGCGGCCAGCCCTGGATACTCGATCCGCGTCACCGCCAGCGGCCCGGAGGCGCTCGAGGTCATGGACGCGCTGGAGCAGCTCGTCGCCTCCCGTTTCGGCGAGGAGTGCTGACCCGGAAGTCAGCCATCCGAGACATGCACGAATAAAGATTTCTTTATATCCCATTGTCGTGCGAAGCCCGATCTGCTAGTCAGGCCGGCAATTCGCGCCCTTCGACGCGCCGACCGGCGCGGGCGCATCCGCAACCAATTCGCAAGCCAAACGATCAATTCACAGCAAGACAATTCGCATCGGAGCACTGCCATGACGGGTAGCAAGGACTATGTGGTCGCCGACATCTCTCTTGCCGGCTGGGGCCGCAAGGAACTCGATATCGCCGAAACCGAAATGCCGGGCCTGATGGCCTGCCGCGAGGAATTCGGCGCCAAGAAGCCGCTCAAGGGCGCGCGCATCACCGGCTCGCTGCACATGACGATCCAGACGGCGGTACTGATCGAGACGCTGAAGGCGCTCGGCGCCGACATCCGCTGGGCTTCCTGCAACATCTTCTCGACCCAGGACCACGCCGCCGCGGCCATCGCCGAGACTGGCATTCCGGTCTTCGCCGTCAAGGGCGAGAGCCTCGAACAGTACTGGGATTACACCGACAGGATCTTCCAGTGGGCCGATGGCGGCCTCTCCAACATGATCCTCGATGATGGCGGCGACGCCACCATGTACATCTTGATCGGCGCCCGTGCCGAAGCCGGCGAGGACGTGCTGTCCAATCCGCAGAGCGAGGAAGAGGAATATTTCTACGCCCAGGTGAAGAAGCGGCTGAAGGCTTCGCCGGGCTTCTTCACCAAGCAGAAGGAAGCGATCCGCGGCGTCACCGAAGAGACGACGACCGGCGTCAACCGGCTCTACCAGTTGCAGAAGAAGGGCCTGCTGCCCTTCCCGGCCATCAACGTCAACGATTCGGTCACCAAGTCGAAATTCGACAACAAATACGGCTGCAAGGAATCGCTGGTCGACGGTATCCGCCGCGGCACCGACACGATGATGGCCGGCAAGGTCGCGGTCGTCTGCGGTTATGGCGACGTCGGCAAGGGCTCGTCGGCCTCGCTCAAGGGCGCGGGCGCCCGCGTCAAGGTCACCGAGGTCGATCCGATCTGCGCGCTGCAGGCGGCGATGGACGGCTTTGAAGTGGTCACGCTGGAAGATGCGGCACCGACCGCCGACATCGTCATCACCACCACCGGCAACAAGGATGTGGTTACCCTCGACCACATGCGCTCGATGAAGGACATGGTGATCGTCGGCAACATCGGCCATTTCGACAACGAGATCCAGGTTGCGTCGCTGCGCAATCTGAAGTGGACCAATGTCAAGCCGCAGGTCGACATGATCACCTTCCCGGACGGCAAGCGCATGATCCTCCTGTCGGAAGGTCGCCTGCTCAATCTCGGCAACGCCACCGGCCACCCGAGCTTCGTCATGTCGGCCTCCTTCACCAACCAGGTGCTGGCGCAGATCGAGTTGTTCACCAAGGGCGAGCAGTACCAGAACCAGGTCTATGTGCTGCCCAAGCATCTCGACGAGAAGGTCGCACGCCTGCATCTCGACAAGCTAGGCGCCCGCCTGACCGAGCTGTCGGGCGAGCAGGCCGCCTATATCGGCGTCACGCCGCAGGGGCCATTCAAGCCGGAACACTACCGCTATTAACCAAAGCCGAATTTGCTACAAGATATTGATGCCGGGCGATTGACTTTTCGCCCGGCATTATTTTTGCGCCGAATGATTCTTCACGCCGATTCCAGCAGGCGCTATTGTTGTGATTCGCGGGTCCAGGGGCGAGGACCGGCGCACGCGTCAGGGCGGTCTTGCATTCAGGCGGCGAAGAGGACCAAGACATGCCGGGGGAAAACCCGCTTCACGCGGGACAGGCCGTTTCCGGCGGCCATCAGGATTCGGAGACCACTGGCTCGCGGCGCCCTTCGTGGCGTGGCCGCGCGGGGCTGCTGCTTGCCGGCTCCACACTTGCCGGTCCGCTGCTTGGTGGGGTTGCATGCGCCCAAGGCGCCGAAGTGGCGGCCAGCCTTTCGGTCAGCACGATCGAGGTCATGCAGCTAGCCGTCTTTGCCGGAGTGATGGGAGCGGCATTCCTGTCGGCCATCGTTCTCATTCGCGAACGCGCGCGCACCTCGGCGGAAAATGTCGAGCTGAGAAGCCGCGTCGCCGATATCAGCGCGGCGTTGCGACGTTCGGAAGCGCTGCTCAATCTGCGCGACCAGCGTGTGGTGGTCTGGGCCTCGGAAAACAAGAAACCCGAGCTCATCGGCACATTGCCGACCGAAAGCGGAGCGCCGGAGGAACGGGCCGCATTCCTAGCCTTTGGGCGCTGGCTGATGCCGCGCTCGGCGGCGGCACTCGAACATGCCGTGACGGGTTTGCGGGAAAAAGGCAGGGCGTTCGACCTGGTGGTGGAATCGCAGGCCGGCGCTCCGTTGGAAGTGCATGGCCGAAAGAGCGCGGCCCATGTGCTGGTGCGGTTTGTCTCGCTGTCCGAGACACAGCGCAGCCAGGCTCGGCTCAAGATCGACAACCAGCGGCTGGCCGCCGACCATGACACGATGATCGGCCTGCTCGAGGCGCTGAAGATGCCGGCATGGCTGCGTGACGAGCATGGCCGGCTGAAATGGGTCAACCGGGCCTATGCCGACGCGGTCGAAGCCGAGAACGCTGAAGCCGCCGTGCGTGACGCCCAGGAGTTCCTCGGCGGCCAGGCGCGCGAGGCCATCGCCGCCCAGCACAAATCGCATCCGGTGTTCGAGCAATCGCTTTCGACGGTGATCGAAGGCGACCGCCGCGTGTTTGCCGTGACCGACTTTGCCGGCGCCGACGGTTCGGCCGGCCTTGCCTGCGACACCAGCGCCATCGAGGCCATCCGCGGCGAATATGAGCGGACCGTGCGCAGCCATGCCGATACGCTCGACCAGCTCAACACGGCAGTCGCCATCTTCGACACGAACGAGAAGCTGCGCTTCTTCAACCAGGCTTTCCAGAAACTGTGGGGGCTCGACAGCGGCTTCCTGCACAGCGCGCCCGACAACGCCCTTTTGCTCGACCGGCTGCGCAGCGAGGGCAAGATCGCCGAACAGCCGGAATGGCGCCGCTGGAAGGAAGGCCTGCTCGGCGCTTATCGTGCGGTCGAATCGCAGGAACACTGGTGGCACCTGCCGGACGGCAAGACCATCCGCGTCGTCGCCAACCCGCAACCCAAGGGCGGCGTCACCTGGGTGTTCGAGAACCTGACCGAGAAGATGGATCTCGAAAGCCGCTACCGCACCGCGGTCCGGGTCCAGGGCGAAACGCTCGACAATCTGGCCGAAGGCGTGGCGGTGTTCGGTCCCGATGGCCGGCTGCGGCTGTCGAACCCGGCCTTTGCCACGCTGTGGGGGTTGGGCACGGAAGTCGCCAAGCCCAATGTGCACGTATCGACCATACGCGAGCTCTCAGATCGGCAGGCGGTCGAGAGCCCCTGGCCCGGCTTTGTCGCCGCCATCACCGGCTTCGACGACGAGCGCCGCGAGCGTCACGGCCAGACCGAGCTCAACAACGGCACCGTGCTGCGCTACGCGGTGATTCCGCTGCCCAACGGGCAAGTGATGATGACCTTCGTCGACGTCACGGACAGCGTCCATGTCGAACGCGCGCTCAAGGACAGGAACGAGGCACTGGAGAAATCGGACCAGCTCAAGAACGACTTCGTCCAGCATGTGTCCTACGAACTGCGTTCGCCGCTGACCAACATCATCGGTTTCACCGAGCTGCTGTCGCTGCCGGCGACTGGCCCGCTGACGCAGAAGCAGCGTGAATATGTCGAACATGTCGGCTCGTCCTCCTCGGTGCTGCTGACCATCGTCAACGACATACTCGACCTGGCGACCGTCGATGCCGGCATCATGCAGCTCGACATTTCCGAGGTGCATGTGGACCGCACCATCGCGGCTGCCGCCGAGCTTGTCGCCGACCGGCTGGAGGAGCATTCGATCCGGCTCGCGGTCGATGCCGCCGCGGCGCCGAAGACGTTCCATGGCGACGAAACGCGCATCCGCCAGATCCTCTACAATCTGCTCAGCAACGCCGCCAACTACGCGCCGGAGGCCAGCACCATCCGGCTGGCCTGCCGTCAGTTGGCGGACGGGGTCGAGTTCTCGGTTCACGACGACGGACCTGGCATGCCGCCCGATGTGCTCGATTCGGTGTTCCGCCGCTTCGAACCGCGCGCCAATGGCGGCCGCCGGCGCGGCGCCGGCCTCGGCCTGTCGATCGTCAAGAGCTTTGTCGAACTGCATGGCGGCGCCGTTCGCATCGAAACCGGCAAGGACAAGGGCACGACCGTCATCTGCACCTTTCCCGACATGCCGGGTATCCGCGCAGCGGCCGAGTAGCGCGCTCGATGACGGAACCGGTGCTGGAGCGTTTGCTCGCCGACGAGACCCAGACAGCCCGGCTGGGCGAGGATCTGGCGTTGGCGCTGCGCGTGGGCGACGTGCTGGCGCTCAAGGGCGATCTCGGCGCCGGCAAGTCGACGCTGGCAAGGGCACTGATCCGGGCGCTGGCCGACGATGCCGGTCTCGAAGTGCCGAGCCCGACCTTCACGCTGGTACAGAGCTACGATACCCGCGTGCCGGTTCACCATTTCGATCTCTACCGCCTGTCCTCGGCGACCGAGCTCGACGAACTCGGCTTCGAGGAGGCGCTGGCGCAAGGTGCCGCCCTGATCGAATGGCCGGAACGGGCTGAGGGCTATCTGCCCAAAGCGACGGTGCTGATCGAACTCGTCCAGCATGGCGAGGGCCGGCTGGCCCGACTGTCGGGGCAAGGGGTTACCTTCGACCGTGTCGCGCGCTCGCTGGCCATGCGCGGTTTTCTGGAGAGCGCCGGCTGGGGGCAAGCGCGGCGCCGGCATTTCATCGGCGATGCCTCGGCCCGCTCCTACGAGATCGTAACGCTTGCCGGCGAGGCGCCGCGCGTGCTGATGAACTCGCCGCGGCTGGTGCTCGGCCCGCCCGTGCGCGACGGCAAACCCTATGCCGTGATCGCCCATACGGCGCAGTCGGTGTCCGCCTTCGTCGCAATCGACCGTGCGCTGCTGGCCGCCGGGGTCGCGGTGCCCAGGATCGACGCGCAGGATCTCGACCAGGGCTTCCTGCTGCTCGAGCATCTGGGCTCGGAAGGTTTCCTCGACGGCAATGGCGAGCCGGTCGCCGAACGGTACGAGGCGGCGGCCGAACTGCTTGCCATGATGCATGGCAAGGTCTGGCCTCACCGCATGGCGGCGGCTCCCGGCGTCGTTCATGACGTGCCGCCCTTCGATCGCGACGCCATGCTGATCGAGGCCGACCTGCTGATCGACTGGTACGTGCCGGCGATAACGGGCGAGCCGGCAAGCAAGGCGCTGCGTTCCGGCTACCACAAGACATGGAATGCGCTTCTCGACCGGCTGCAAGGCAGCGAATACACGCTGATGCTGCGCGACTTCCACTCGCCTAACATCATCTGGCGCGGCGAGCGATCCGGCCTCGACCGGCTCGGCATCGTCGACGTCCAGGACGCGCTGATCGGGCCTTGCGCCTATGACGTCGCCTCGCTCGCCATGGACGCCCGCGTCACCATGGTGCCCGAGATCGAGAAGCGGACGCTCGACGCCTATGTCGCCGCGCGTCATGCAGCAGGCGGCTTCGACGAAGAAAGCTTCCTCGAAGCCTATGCAATCATGGCCGCGCAGCGCAATTCCAAGATTCTGGGTATTTTCGTGCGCCTCGAAAAACGTGACGGCAAACCCTATTATCTCAGGCACCTGCCGCGCATCCGTGACTATCTCAGGCGGGCGCTGTCGCATCCCGCGCTCGCCGACCTGCGGGATTTCTACAGCGCGCACGGGCTGCTGGAGGAACGAGCGCTGTGACAACGAAACCGGACACCGCCATCGTCCTTGCCGCCGGGCTCGGCAAGCGCATGAGGCCGATCACCGACGCTATGCCCAAGCCGCTGGTCCGCATCGCCGGCAAGACGCTGCTCGACTGGGGCCTCGACAGCCTGGCGGCGGCCGGCGTCGGCAAGGCGGTGGTCAATGTCCATTACCTTCCCGAACAGATCGTCGCTCATGTGGCCGCGCGCCGCGCGCCGCGCGTCGTCATTTCCGATGAGAGCGACCGGCTGCTCGATTCCGCCGGCGGCATCGTCAAGGCGCTGCCGGAGCTCGGCCAGGAGCCGTTCTACATTCTCAACGCCGATACATTCTGGATCGACCACGGCCCGCTCAATCTCGGGCGGCTTGCCCTTGCATGGGACGCCGCGAAAATGGATATTCTGCTGATGCTGGCGGATCTCCATCAGGCGACAGGGCACTGTGGCAGCACCGATTTCCTGGTGGCGCCGGATGGTGCCCTGCGGCGTTCGAAAGGCGATCCCGCTGGCCTGATCTATGCCGGCGCCGCGATCATCCATCCGCGCCTGTTCAAAAACGCACCCGCCGAACCGCATTCGCTCAATGCCTATTTCGACAAGGCGATTGCCGGCGGCCGCCTGTTCGGCATGCCGATGCATGGCCACTGGATAACCGTCGGCACGCCCGATGCCATTCCGCTCGCCGAAGACGCAGTGGCCGGCGCACTCATCGGATCGCAATGAGCGGCTCAAGCCGCGTTTTCTCCATTCCCTCCGGAGCGCCGTTTCTGCCGACGCTGGCCGAGGCGCTGCTTGACGGCCGCCTTGTCCCCGGGTTTCGGTTCGACGGTGACCCCCTCGCTTTGTCCGATGTTACCATCTATGTGCCGACGCGCCGGGCCGCACGTGCCTTGCGCGGCGTCTTCGTCGACAGCCTGAAGGCGCGTGGCGGCGGCGGTTCGGCGATCCTGCCGGTGATCCGGCCGCTGGGCGAATTCGACGAGGATGAGGCCGCATTCGAGGCCGATCCAACGGCGGCAATCGATCTCGCGCCCCCGATCACCGCCACCGAGCGACTGTTGCTGCTGACGCCGCTGGTGCGGGCGTGGAAACGCCGGTTGCCCGCCCATGTCGCGGCCCTTTTCGCCGAGGAGATCGTCGTCCCAGCCTCCACCGCCGACGCGATCTGGCTGGCGCGCGATCTGGCCGGGCTGATGGACGAGATCGAGACGGAAGGCACCGATTGGGCCAAACTTGCCGGCCTCGTCAGTGGCAACCTTGCCGGATGGTGGCAGGTCACGCTCGAATTCCTCGGCATCGTCACCGATGCCTGGCCGAAATTCCTCGCAGAGAGCGACCGCTCCAACCCAGCCGCGCATCGCAGCGCCTTGATCCGTGCCGAGGCCGCGCGGCTACGGCGCAATCCACCCGCCGGGCCGGTCATAGCCGCGGGGTCCACTGGCTCCATACCCGCCACGGCGGAACTGCTTGCGACCATCGCCGGCCTGTCCGGCGGTGCCATCGTGCTGCCCGGCCTGGACCAGATGCTCGACGAAGCCTCCTTCCAGGCTCTCGTCGCTCCCGGCGCGCGTCCAGCCGTGCTGGGCCATCCGCAATACGGCCTGGCAAAGCTGATCGGCAAGATCGGCGTGCTGCGCGGCGACGTCGAGGAGATCGGTGCGGCCGAGCCGAAGCTCGCGCGCCGCGCCGCCCTTGTCGGCGAGGCGCTGCGGCCGGCCGAGACCACGGAATTGTGGGCGGAAACACGAAACGGGTTTTCAGCGTCCGATATTGCCGGCGCCTTCGCCGACGTGACGCTGCTGGAGGCGGCAAGCGAGCGCGACGAAGCCGTCGCGATCGCCGTCGCGCTCAAGCGCGCGGTCGAAGAGCCCGGCCAGAGAGCGGCACTTGTCACTGGGGACCGCGCGCTGGCACGCCGCGTCTCGGTCGAGCTCAAGCGCTTCGGTGTCGTTGCCGACGATTCCGGCGGCACGCCGCTGTCCAACACGCCGGCGGCCAGCCTGCTCAGGCTGGCGCTCGAAGCGGTGTTCCGGCCGGGCGATCCGGTCGGCCTGTTGTCGCTGCTCAAGCATCCCCTGCTTGGCCTGGGTCTGGAACGGGTCAACGTGCGCCACGCGGCGGAATTGGTCGAACTGGTGGCGCTGCGCGGCGGCACCGGCCGCCCTGACATCGCTTCGCTGCCGGATCTTTTCGAGGCCCGCCTCACCGGGCTAGGCGACGGCAGCCGGCCGCCGTTCTGGTTTGCCCGCCTGACCGTGCGCTCCATTGAGGTTGCGCGGACCCTTCTCGCACGCCTGGCTGACGCGCTGGCGCCGCTTTCGATCTTTCGCGGCCAGGCGGAGGCCGGCCTTGCCGCGCTGGTCGAAGCCAGCGTCGCTGCCCTGGAAAATCTCGGCCGTTCCGCCGACGGTGGTCTTGGCGAACTCTACGCCGGCGATGCCGGCGAAAAGCTCGCCGAACTGCTGCGCGGGCTGGTCGCGGCTTCGGCGCCGCTGTCGTTCGCGGCAATCGAATGGCCCGATGTGATGGAGGCGCTGATCGCGCCCGAGACCGTCAAGCCAGCGCAAGGCACCGACAGGAACATCGCCATCTGGGGTGCGCTGGAGGCGCGGCTGCAGGATGTCGACACGCTGGTCATCGGCGGGCTCAACGAAGGGGTCTGGCCGCGCAAGCCGGAGAGCGACCGCTTCATGTCGCGGCTGATGAAGACCGGCATCGACCTGGAACCGCCGGAGCGGCGCATCGGGCTTGCCGCGCATGATTTCCAGATGGCCATGGGCGCGAGACATGTGGTGCTGGCCCGCTCGGCGCGTGCCGGCGACGCACCTGCCGTGCCGTCGCGCTGGTTGCAGCGGCTGCTCACCTTCATCGGCAACGATCAGGCGGCGGCACTGCGCCGGCGCGGCGATGAGCTGCTTGCCTGGGCGCGCGCGCTCGACACGGGACCGAAGCGGGATTTCGCGCCACGACCGCAGCCGAAGCCGCCGCTTTCGGTTCGCCCGACGCATTTCTCCGTCACCGAGGTCGAGACGCTGCGCCGCGACCCCTACGCTGTCTATGCCCGGAGGATCCTTGGCCTGACGCCGCTCGATCCGCTCGTCCGCGATCCGGGTGCGGCGGAGCGCGGCACGCTGTTTCACGCCATCCTGCATCTCTTTTCGTCCGAGGTGGCCGACCCGCGCGCGCTGGACGCATTGGCCGGGCTCATCGCCGCCGGCCGCGCCTGTTTTGCCGAGGCGGCGCTTCCGGCCGATGTCGAGGCGGTGTGGTGGCCGCGGTTCGAAAAGCTCGCCGCCAACATCATCGAATGGGAGCGAACGCGCGCCGACGCGGTCATCCAGCGGCATGCCGAGGAGCGCGCCGGCAAGACTGTGGTCGGACAGTCCGGCGTAACGCTGTCCGGCTATGCCGACCGTGTCGACCTGCTGGCCGGCGGCATGGCGGACATTCTGGACTACAAGACGGGTTCCTCGCCTTCCAAGGCACAGGCCCATACGCTACTGGCGCCGCAACTGGCGTTGGAAGGGGCGCTGCTCAGGCGTGGCGCATTCAAGGATTTGGGCACGCGCGAACCGTCGCAACTGGCCTTCATCAGGTTGAAGCCGAATGGCGAGGTGTTCGAGGAGTCCATACTCGAACACAACCGCCAACCACGCACCGCCGCCGATCTTGCCGAAGAGGCCTGGGCGCGGCTGGAAAAACTGCTGATCCATTATGCCGACCCGGCGACCGGCTATCTGTCGCGCGCGCTGCCGTTTCGCGAAGGCGAAACCGATGGCGATTACGACCACCTCGCCCGCGTGCTCGAATGGTCCGCCGGCGGCGACGCCGGGGATGAGGGAGGGGAGGCATGAAGAAAGCCTATCCGATCCCGAGCGATACGGCTTCAAGCCAAGCCCGGGCCGCCGATCCCGGCAATTCGGCCTGGGTGTCGGCCAATGCGGGATCGGGCAAGACGCACGTGCTGGCCCAGCGCGTCATCCGGCTGCTGCTCAACGGCACCGATCCCTCGAAGATATTGTGCCTGACCTATACGCGGGCCGCGGCCGCCAACATGTCGAACCGGGTTTTCTCCACGCTGTCGGAATGGACATCGCTGGGTGATCTGGAGCTGGCCGCCAGAATAGAGGCGCTGGAAGGGCGCCGGGCCGATCGCGACACCATGCGCCGTGCCCGCCGCCTGTTCGCCGAGGCGCTGGAGACGCCTGGCGGGTTGAAAATCCAGACCATTCACGCCTTCTGCGAATCCGTTCTGCATCAGTTCCCCCTGGAAGCCAACATCCCCGCCCATTTCGAAATGCTCGACAGCCAGATGGAGGCCTCGCTTTTTGCCGCTGCGCGCCGCGAGATGATCTCCGCCGCCGGCGACAGGACTTTGGCGGAGGCCTTCGCCACTGTCCTGGAACGCGGCGGTGAAGCCGGTCTCGACGCCTTGCTTGGCGAGATCGTGCGCAAGCGTGACGGGTTGCGCCATTTCCTCGATGCTGTCGGGCGTGACGGCTTCCAGCCGCTGTTCGATGAATTCCATTTCCAGCCCGGCCAGACCGCCGAAGGCATAGCGGCATCTGTATGGCCGCTGCCTGGTTTCCTGCCGGACTATTTTGCCGGCTTTGCCCAGGCAGCCGAAGCCACCGACGCCAGGTCGGTGTTGAACAACATCCTGCCCTATGCGCGCCAGGCCTTCGCCGAGAGCGACCCTCTCCGCCGGCTGCAGTTGCTTGCAAGAGCCTTCCTCAAGACCGACGGCGATCCTTATGATCCGGCAAAGGCGTTCAAAAAGGCGCTCACCGACCGGCTGCCTGAGCTGGCCGAGCGCTATCTGTCGGCCGCCAGCGCCATCATGGAGACTGTCGACCGGCTGGCGCTATTCCGGATGCTGGAGGGCACCCGCGCGGCCCTGACCATCGCCGACTGGCTGATCGCACGCTACGAAGTGCTGAAGCGCGGCCGCGGCTTTCTCGATTTCAACGACCTGATCACCCGCACGGTGAATCTTTTGGCGCGGCCCGATGCCGGCCCATGGGTGCAATACAAGCTCGACCAGGGCATAGATCACATCCTGCTCGACGAGGCGCAGGACACCAGCCCGGATCAATGGGAGGTGGTGAAGCGGCTGGCGGAAGAATTCTTTGCCGGCTTCGGCGCCCGCGAGCGGGTCCACCGCACGGTCTTTGCCGTCGGCGACGAGAAGCAGTCGATCTACTCCTTCCAGGGTGCGGCACCCGACTCCTTCGCCGACAGCCGGTTGTTATTCGCCGGGCGTGTGCGCGATGCCGAAGCGTCCTTCGCCGACCTCAAGCTGACCTGGTCGTTCCGCTCCACGGACGATGTGCTGGCCGCCGTCGACCGGGTCTTTGCCGATCCCATCGTGCGGCGCGGCATCAGCCACGATCCCGATCCACTGAACCACAAGGCGATCCGCACCGATGCGCCAGGCTATGTCGAGGTCTGGCCGTCGATCGGTGCCGAGGCCGTCGACGAGCCCGACGACTGGGCGCAAGCGATCGACCATGCCCATGCGCCGGCGGTGCGGGTCGCCGAGAACGTCGCGGTCACCATTGCCGGCTGGATCGGCAAGGGCGAAATCATCGAGGGGCGTGGCAAGCGGCTGCGGCCGGGCGACGTGCTGGTGCTGGTGCGCAAGCGCGACAGCTTCGTCCACGCGCTGACCCGCGCGCTCAAGCGCCGCGACATCCCGGTTGCCGGCGCCGACCGGCTGAGCCTGTCGGGCCATATTGCCGTCAAGGACCTGATCGCGCTCGGCCACCTTTTGATCCAGCCGCAGGACGACTTGTCACTCGCCGCTCTGCTGCGCAGCCCGGTCTTCGACCTGCCGGAAGAGACACTGTTCACGCTCGCCGCGCAACGGCCGCCCGGCGTGTCGCTGGCGGCATCGCTACGCCAGCATGCCGGCGAAAGCGAAACGCTCGCGGCGGTCGTCGCGCAACTCGACGGCTGGGCTGACGAGGCCGCCTTCAAGCCGGTGTTCGAATTCTATGCCGCCCTGCTGGCGCGCGATGGCGTACGCCGCAAGATGATCGCGCGGCTCGGGCCGGAAGCCGGCGATATCCTCGATGAGTTCCTGAGCTTCTGCCTTGCCGAAGAGCGGACTGGCCTGCCCGGGCTGGAAGCCTTCCTGTCGACGCTGGAAAACGCCGGGCCCGAGATCAAGCGCGAGATGGACCAGACCCGCGATGAAGTCCGGGTCATGACCGTGCATGCGGCCAAGGGCCTGGAGGCGCCCGTGGTGTTCCTGGTCGACGGCGGTTCCGCCCCGTTCAGCGACCAGCATTTGCCGCGCCTGATGCCTTTCGACGGCTCTGGCCGACATTGGGATGGCAGGGGCTATCTCTGGCGTTCGGCCAGCGACGTCGCCAACGGCTTCTCGAAGACGGCCGCCGCTCGCGCCCGCGAACTCGCCGACGACGAGTACCGCCGGCTGCTCTATGTCGGCATGACGCGCGCCGAGGACCGGCTTGTCGTCTGCGGCTATCACGGCAAGCGGGCGCCGAACGCCGGCACCTGGCATTCGATCGTCAGCCGCGCGCTGAGCGGCGCGCCCGAAAGCGAACAGCGTCCGCATCCTGCCGACGGGGAGCCTGTCTACCGTTTCCACGTCACCAAACTGCCGCCGGTTGCGCCAAGTCCGGGCGAACAGGCGCGGCAGGCCGATGCTTTCAGCCCCCTGCCGGCGACCCTGTTCAGGCCCTTGCCGCCTTTCGAGGACCTGCCGCGTCCCCTGTCGCCGTCGGGCGCCTCGGCGCTGATCGAGGAAGGCAAGGAAGCGGTTGTCGACAAGGCGTCGCCGGTGCTGGACGCCGCTGCCGAGCCGGGTTTTGCCGTGCTGCGCGGGCTCGCCCTGCACAAACTGCTGCAGATGCTGCCCGGCATCGCCGAGGACGCACGGGAGGACGCTGCGAAGCGTTATCTCTCCCGAACGGGTGCGGCGTGGCCTGAGGCCGAGCGTGAAAAGGCCCTGGCATCGGTCATCGCCATCCTTGCCGACCCCGGCCTCGGTCATCTGTTCGCGCCCTCCTCGCGCGCCGAGGTCGCGATCATGGGCAGCCTGGAGGTCAAGGGCAAGATCCGCTCCATTTCGGGCAAGATCGATCGGCTGGCGGTGACCCCGAACGCGGTCTCGATCGTCGACTACAAGACCAACCGGCCCGCACCCGCCTCCCTGGCGGAAGTCCCGCCGGCCTATCTGCTTCAGCTCGCGCTCTATCGCGCCCTGCTGCAGCCGCTTTACCCCGGGCGGGAGGTCAAGGCAGCCCTGCTGTTCACCGAAGCGCCAAGGCTGATCGAACTGCCGTCCCGGGCCATGGACGACGCCCTTGCCCGACTCACGGGAGCGTGACACAAGAACTGCTTGAAGAAGGGCGCGACAACCACCACATTTGGTGGGACGAAAAATTTCGAAAGGATTTCCGCATGACCACCGTCAAGGTCGACAAGAACAATTTCCAGGCTGACGTGCTTAATGCCCAGGTGCCGGTTGTGGTTGATTTCTGGGCGGAATGGTGTGGCCCTTGCAAGATGATCGCACCGGCGCTCGAAGACATCGCCACTGAGCTCGGCGCCAAGGTAAAGATCGCCAAGCTGAACATCGACGAAAATCCCGAGCTTGCCGCCCAGTTTGGCGTGCGCTCGATCCCGACGCTGATGATCTTCAAGGGCGGCGAAGTGGCCGACATCAAGGTTGGCGCCGCGCCCAAGACCGCACTGTCGCACTGGGTCAACGGCAATCTCGCCTGATGCCATCTGAATTCGAAGCATTGAGCCCGGCCATCGCGCCGGGCTTTTTGTTGGCGTCATCGGTGCGCCGCTCTGGCCCTCACATCGGGCCACTCCATGTCCTCTGTTGGCAGCAGAAGCAGGGAGAGAGAAATGACCGGATCCGCCAAGGCCACCGTCTTCATCGACAACGAACGCGTCATCGTCACCGAGTACCGCTTCCAGCCGGGCGACAACACCGGCTGGCATCGCCACGGCCACGACTATGTCGTGGTGCCACTGATGGACGGCAAGCTGAAGCTGGTGACCAAGGACGGCGAAACCTTCGCCGAGATGAAGAAAGGCGCGCCGTATTTCCGCAAGGAGGGAGTGGAACACGACGTCGTCAGCGCCAATGAGGGCGAGTACGCTTTTATCGAGATTGAGCTGAAGTAAGCGGCACCTCTGACGCTGAGCGAGACCTCCCTAACTTCGTCATACCAGGGCGAAGCAGGAGCGAAGCTCCGTCGCGAAGACCCAGGTATCCATGCTGTGACGGCCATCGACGAATACAGCGGAGGAAATTCCGCACCGCTGCGGCGCTTTGAAGTCGCGGTTCCTGGGGTCTGCGCTGCTTCGCTTCGCTCCTCGCTACTCCGGGGGATAACGAGGCGATGGACGGCCTCAGGTTGGGGGCGTGCCGTTCTCGGCGAGAACCGCGCCGGCCAGGTAAAGTGACCCGCCGATCAGGATGCGCGGCGTGGGGCCGTCCCAGGTGTCGCGCAGCAGCATCAGGGCGCTGGCGACGGAGCTTACCGGTTCGGCCGTCAGCCCGGCTTCCGTGGCACGGATCGCCAGTTCGTCATTCGGCACACCGGCATCGCTCATGCTCACGGGCACGGTGTAGACATGCCGGACGAGGCCCTTGAAGGCGCGGAAATAGCCGGCCTGGTCCTTGGTGTTGATCATGCCGGAAATGAGGAAGAGCGGACGCGGGTTCTTTTCTTCCTGCTCGGCCAGCGCTTCGGCGATGACGACGCCGGCGCCGGGATTATGGCCGCCGTCGAGCCAGATGTCGGCGCCCTTCGGCGCCAGTTCCGCCAGCCGGCCCTGCGCCAGCTTCTGCATGCGGCCCGGCCAGGCGACGTTGGTCATTGCCTTCTCGGCGGCGCGGTGGCTGATCTCGAAGCCGGCCGCCTTGACCGCGGCGATCGCGGCGGCCGCATTGGCGAACTGGTGCCGACCGGGCAGGCGCGGCGGCGGCAGATCCATCAACCCATCATCGTCCTGGTAGACCATGCGGCCGTTTTCCTCGAAGGCGAGAAAATCCTGCCCGTAGACGAGGGTCGGGCATTCCAGCCGCTCGGCGGCGTCGATCAGCACCTGCAGCGCCGTCTCGCTTTCCTGCGCGCCGATGACCACCGGGCAGCCACGCTTCATGATCCCGGCCTTTTCGGCGGCGATCAGTTCGACGCGATCGCCGAGATAGGCCTCATGGTCCATCGACACCGGCATGATCACCGACACGGCCGGCCGCGCGATCACATTGGTGGCGTCGAAACGGCCGCCAAGACCGACCTCGATGATCGCGACATCGGCCGGATGTTCCGAAAACAGGATGAAGGTGACGGCGGTGAGAATTTCGAAGACGGTGATCTTCTGGCCTGCATTGGCCTTGGCAACGCGGGCAATGGCCTCCGCGAAGATGTCGTCGTCGACCAGCCTGCCGCCGCCTTCGGCGGCCAGCCTGTAGCGCTCGTGCCAGCTGACCAGATGTGGCGAGGTGTGGACATGGACGAGCCGGCCGGAGGCTTCCAGCAGCGCCCGCGAGAAGGCGGCGCAGGAACCCTTGCCGTTGGTGCCAGCGATGTGGATGACCGGCGGCAGCAGGTCCTGCGGATTGCCCAACCGCTCCAACAGCCGCGAGATGCGGTCGAGCGAAAGGTCGAAGCCCTTCGGGTGAAGCGCCATCAGGGCTTCGATTTCGCGGTCCGCGGCAAGCGTCGTCATGGCAAATCCCGTGCATGGCCTGGAGCCAGAATCGCTCCCGCAAAGACCACGGCTATCGAAAGGCTACAGCGCGCAACGGATGCCGCGCAATCGCTGTTCGCGGCGGCCAATGTCGCGTCAGGCCAGTCTCACGTCAGGCCAGTCTCGCGTCATGTCGATGTAGCGTCAAGCTTGCGGCCGGACTTCGGCGGCAACCACGGCCGGCGGCAAGATTTCCGGTTCCAGAGGCTTCTGCTCTTCCGGCATCTTGAGCAGCATCTTCAACAGGCGGGCGATGGTCTCGCGCAGCTCCAGCCGCGACACCACCATGTCGACCATGCCATGCTCCATCAGATATTCGGAGCGCTGGAAGCCGTCCGGCAACTTCTCGCGGATGGTCTGTTCGATGACACGCGGCCCGGCAAAACCGATCAGCGCGCCGGGCTCGGCGATGTGCACGTCGCCCAGCATGGCATAGGAGGCGGTGACGCCGCCGGTGGTCGGGTTGGTCAGCACGACGATGTAGGGCAGGCCGGCTTCCTTCAGCCTATCGACACCAACCGTGGTGCGCGGCAATTGCATGAGGGACAAAATACCTTCCTGCATGCGCGCGCCACCGGAGGCGGCGAACAGGATCAACGGCCGCTTGCGCTGCAAGGCGACCTCGAAGCCATGCACGATGGCATCACCCGCAGCCATGCCGAGCGAACCGCCCATGAAAGCGAAATCCTGCACCGTCACCACCACCGGCAAGCCCTCGACGGTCCCCAGCGCATTGATGATGGCGTCTTCCAGGCCGGTCTTGGCCTTGGCGTCCTTCAGCCGGTCGACATAGCGTTTCTCGTCGCGGAACTTCAGCGGATCCTGCATGACCTTGGGATTGTCCAGGGTCTCGTACTTGCCGTCATCGAAGAAGAATTTCAGCCGCTCCTTGGCCGAGATCTTCATGTGATGGCCGGAAGACGGGATGACGAACTGGTTGGATTCCAGGTCCTTGTGGAACACCATCTCGCCGGTCTCGGGATCCTTGATCCAGAGATTCTCGGGCATGTCGGTGCGCCGGCCGAGCATCGAATTGATTTTCGGGCGAACGTAATTGGTGATCCAGTTCATCGCTTCGGCTCCTGTCCTGACGAAGAGTTGGGTAAAGACGTAGGGAAACTATTCGGCGGCAGCAAGGCGGGCCGAGCGCACGCCTTGCGCAAGGCCGCTGACCAGCGTGGCGACTGCCTCCGCCGGATCGGCGGTCTTTTCACCCTTCGGCCCCAGCACGTTCGCGACCGCGTTGACGATCGCCGTGCCGACGACCACGCCGTCGGCGTTGGCCCCGATCACGCGCGCCTGTTCGGCGGTCTTGACGCCGAACCCGACGCAGACCGGCAGTTTGGTGTGACCCTTGATGCGCTGGACCGCTGTGGCGACCTTGCCGGTGTCGGCAAGCGCCGAGCCGGTGATGCCGGTCATGGACACGTAGTAGACGAAGCCGGACGTGTTCTGCAGCACCTTGGGCAGGCGCTTGTCGTCGGTGGTCGGCGTCGCCAGCCGGATGAAATTGATGCCAGCCTTCAGCGCCGGGATGCAGAGTTCCTCATCCATCTCCGGCGGCAGGTCGACGACGATCAGCCCGTCGATGCCGCTGGCGATCGCGTCCTTCAGGAAGCGGTCGACGCCATAGATGTAGATCGGGTTGTAGTAGCCCATCAGCACGATCGGCGTTTCATCGTCGCCGGCGCGGAAGTCCGACGCCATCTTCAGCGTCTTGACCAGCGTCTGGCCGCCTTTGAGCGCCCTGAGGCCCGCCGCCTGGATCGCCGGGCCGTCGGCCATCGGGTCGGAAAACGGCATGCCGAGCTCGATGATGTCGGAGCCGGCGCCGGGCAGCGCCTTCATGATCGACAGCGAGGTTGCATAGTCGGGGTCGCCACCCATGAAATAGGTGACGAGGGCCGGGCGGCCTTCGGCCTTCAGCTTCGCCATGCGGCGGTCGATGCGGGTTGTCATGTCAGGCCCTTTGGACGAATTTTGCTCATAATCAACTCCCAGGTCGAATGGTCCAAAGGGCCTAGATCTCCATGCCCAGCATCGAGGCCACCGTGTGCACGTCCTTGTCGCCACGGCCGGACAGGTTGACAATGACGATCTGGTCCTTGTCCATGGCGGGCACGATCTTGACCGCATGGGCGATGGCGTGCGCGGATTCCAGCGCCGGGATGATGCCTTCGACGCGGGTCGTCAGCTTGAAGGCCTCGAGCGCCTCGTCGTCAAGGATCGGCACATAGTCGACACGCCCGGAGTCGCGCAGCCAGGAATGCTCCGGGCCGACGCCGGGATAATCGAGGCCGGCCGAAATCGAATGGCCGTCCATGATCTGGCCGTCGGCATTCTGCAGGAGATAGGTGCGGTTGCCGTGCAGCACGCCGGGGGAGCCGGCATTCATCGAGGCGCAATGCTCGATGCCGTCGAGGCCGCGCCCGCCGGCTTCGATGCCGATGATCCGAACTTCCTTGTCATCGAGGAAGGGATGGAACATGCCGATGGCATTGGACCCGCCGCCGACGGCGGCGATGATGGTGTCGGGCAGCCGCCCCTCCTGTTCGAGGATCTGCGCGCGCGCCTCGGTTCCGATCACCGACTGGAAATCGCGCACCAGTTCGGGATAGGGGTGCGGACCGGCGGCGGTGCCGATCAAATAATAGGTGTCCTCGACATTGGTCACCCAATCACGAAGGGCTTCGTTCATGGCGTCCTTCAGCGTGCCGTGACCGGCGGTGACGGGCCGCACTTCGGCGCCGAGCAGCTTCATGCGGAAGACGTTGGGGCTCTGCCGGGCAACGTCGGTCGCGCCCATATAGACGACGCAGGGAAAACCGAAGCGGGCCGCGACGGTCGCCGACGCCACGCCATGCTGGCCAGCACCGGTCTCCGCGATGATGCGCTTCTTGCCCATCCGCTTGGCCAACAGGATCTGGCCCAGGCAGTTGTTGATCTTGTGCGAACCGGTATGGTTCAAATCCTCGCGCTTGAAATAGACTTTCGCGCCGCCCCCGAGACCCTTCGCCGAGGAAACCTCACGAAGATGCCTGGTCAGGCCCTCGGCGAAGTAGAGCTTCGACGGCCGTCCGGCATAGTGGGTCGAAAGACCGGTCAATTCGGCCCTGAAATCCGGATCGTTCTTGACCTCGTTCCAGTTTTTCTCCAGGTCGAGGATCAGCGGCATCAGCGTTTCGGCAACGAAACGACCGCCGAAAATGCCGAACATGCCCTGTTCGTCGGGTCCGGTGCGGAAGGAATTGGGTGTCGCCGGCTTGTTCATCGCCGATCTCCTAGATCTGTACTTTGAGCATGTCCTGTCGGAAAACCGGTTCCCACTTTTCCGGGACATGCTCAGGGTTCGAAATTTTGTTCAGGCAGCGCGGTCGTCCCGCGCGGCCCTGACGGCCCGGAAAAACTGTTCGATCAGCGCCGGATCCTTGACGCCCGGGGCGCTTTCCACGCCTGACGAAATGTCGATCGCGGGCGGATTGGCCAGCCTAAGGGCATCGCCGATGTTGGCGGCGTTGAGCCCACCGGAAAGCATGTAATCGATCCCGGCGTCAAGGCCGGCGAGAATGCGCCAGTCGAAGGCGACGCCATTGCCGCCCGGCAGCTCCGAGCCCTTTGGAGGCTTGGCGTCGAACAGGAACCGGTCGGCGATGCCGACAAACGGCGTTAACCGTTCGAGATCGGCGGCCTCGCTGAGCGGCAACGCCTTCATCACCGGCAGCCCATGGCGGGCTTTCAGTTCAGCCACTCGCTCGGGGGTTTCGGAGCCGTGCAGTTGCAGCATGTCGGGCTGCAGCTTTTCGACGATTTCGTCGAGGAAGGCGTCTCTGGCATCGACGGTGACGGCAATCGCCAAGGCCTTGCCACGAGCCGCTTCGCGCAGACGGCCGGCTTCGGCCGGCTCAACATAACGCGGGCTTTTTGGAAAGAAAATGAACCCGACATGGCTGGCGCCGCCGGCCAGGGCCGCGGCCATTGCCTGGTCGGTCTTCAAGCCGCAGATCTTGATGTCGAGCGCCATGGCGCGGGAATTGGCACGAAAAGCGCCAAGAGTCGAGAAAAAGCATGCTGTTTGCCGGCAGGGCCAAAGGCGCTACCTATGGATTGGACAGCATGCAAGGCGGGAGCACAGCCATGGCCGACCAGACCGTTGCCGAACTGAAGCAGAAGATCGCGCAGGCGCGCGAGGTCATAGCGCACCTCATGGACAGGGCCGCCTTCAATGGCGCCGAGGCGCATCGAGCGCTGGATTATTTCGGCGGCGAAGCTTTCGACCGGAACTTTCTACCCTGGCCGCACCATGGCGACGAAGGGTTGCGGCCGGATGAGCTCAATGCGGCGAATGATGATTGAGGCGCCCTACTCGAACACAATCGCCTGCAGGGCGCCGCCATTGCGCTTCAGCCAATCCTTGCAGCGATCGGTGTCGGGGCAGAGCTTTTCGCACAATTTCCAGAATTTCGGCCCGTGGTTCATCTCCTTGAGATGCGCCACCTCATGCGCGACGAGGTAGTTTATGACAGGCTGCGGCGCCATCATGATGCGCCAGGAAAAGGACAGATTGCCTTCCGAAGTGCAGGAGCCCCAGCGGCTGGAGGTGTCCTTGTAGCGGATCGCCTTGGCGCGCTTGCCAAGCGCCTCCGTATGCTTGACGACCAGCTTCTCGATCTCCTTCTTGGCCTCGCGCTTCAAAAAATCGGCGATGCGGCGCGGCAGATGGATGCGGTCGCCATGCACGATCAGCAGCGGGCCACGGTCGTCGCGCGATATGGTGACAGTGCCGCGCTTTGACGGCTCATGCACGATACGGTGGGCCACGCCGCGCACCGGAATCTTTATGCCCGGACGCACCTGCGGCCGCGTCGGCACCTTGGCCAGCCGCTGTTCCAGCCAGTCCTGGTGGCGGTCGAGGAACCTGTCCACTTCACCGCGGCGCAGGCCCGGCGGCACGGTTATGCGCAGGCCCTGTCCGCCGGAATCGATGCGCAGCGTCAGACGCTTTGCCCTGGCGCTCTCGACGATCTTGAGCGGCAGCGTGCGGCCGGCGACGCAATATTCCCGCTCCACCACAGGCGTGGGTTTGGGCTTCGTCAGATTGCGGAAGAACCCGATGGTCATGGCGGGACGATACGCGATTCGAGGAGAACGAATAGAACAAAAAAGAAACGGCGCCGCTCGCGCGACGCCGTTATCATACCTTGGCCCTGTCGCCGAGCTTCAGTCGTCGAGCAGGTTCGAGCCTTTGCCACGCTTGGTGGGGGCCGTTCCGGTGCTCGGATCGGTCTTGGCCGGCGCTGTCGACTTGTTGCGGTTGGCCATGAACCGGTCGAACTCGTCCTGATCCTTGGCGCGGCGCAATTCGCGGGCATACTCGTCGAACTGCGTCAGCATCTCGTCGAGCTTGCGGCGCTCTTCGTTCAGACGCTCAAGCTCCTTTTCGCGCCAGTCGTCGAAAGCGACGTTGCCGGTGCGGGCGGAGCCGTTGCCCCAGCGCGCGGCCTTGTCGGAGCCACGGCGGCAGCCGGCGAAGATGCCGTCGGTCGCGCGGTTGACGTCACGCTTGAAGCCCTCGAGCCGGTCGCCCCAGATGATGTAGGCGAGCATGGCAAAGCCGAGCGGCCAGAACACCATGAAACCGATCACCATCAACGCGATGGTCGCCGGCGTCCAGGCCGGGCGGATCAATGCAGATGTGTTCATTTTCTCCCATTCCTTCGGTTGGAGACAGCCAGAACCGGCTGCGTGGAATCGAAATGGGAAGGCGAAAACGGCGATTCAAGACAATGTCCGCCAAAACCGAACAAGGGCCTGAAATGATTATCGCTTTTTGAGCATATCGAGGAAAAGCACGACCAACCCGGCGATCAGGCCCCAGAATGCGGCGCCGACACCGAACAGCGTCAGCCCGGAGGCGGTGACGACGAAGGTGACGGTTGCGGCCATGCGCTCGCCCTCGTCCTTCAGCGCGATCGCCAGCGCGTTGGCGAGCGACCCCATCAGCGCAAGTCCCGCCACCAGCACGATCAGGCTCTGCGGCAGGACGGCGAAGATCGCCACCAGCGAAGCCCCGAAAATCGCGAAGACGAGGTAGGCAAGCGCGTAGAACGGCCCGGTCTTCCAGCGCTCGGCGGGATCGGGATGGACGTCAGGGCCGGTGCAGATGGCTGCCGAGATCGCCGCCAGATTGGTGGTTCCGGCACCGAATGGCGCCGACAGGAACGAAAACAGGCCGGTGACGCCGATCAGCGGGCCAGGTTCGGGGTGGTAGCCGGCCGCCCGCAGTACCGCCAGCCCCGACAGGTTCTGCGAAGCCATGGTGACGAGGTAGAGCGGCAGCGCCAGGCCGATGATCGCCTTGGCGGTGAAATGGGGAGCGATAAACGTCAGTGTCGACAGTTCGGGCGCGGGCAGGCCGCCGACACGGCCCGTAAGGAAGGCGGCAAGGCCACCGCCAACCAGCACCGCCAGCACCGACAGCGCCGGATTGAACAGCCGGATGACGAAGAATGCCGCGATCAGCGGCAGGATGAGCCAAGGGTCCGCCGGGATGGCCTTCATGGCATTGATGGCGAAAGTGACGACGATGCCGGCCAGCATGCCGGAGGCGACCGAAGCCGGTATTCTCGATATCAGCCGGGTCAGCGGCCCAAACAGGCCGGTAGCGACCAGCAGCACGCCCGTGACGATATAGGCGCCGACGGCCTCGCCCATCGAGAAGCCGATCGAGGCGGCGACCAGTGCAAGGCCCGGCGTCGACCAGGCGGTGATGACAGGCATTTTCGTGCGCCATGACAGCCACAGGCACTCGACGGTCATGGCCAGGCAGATCGCCGTCACACCGCTTGCCGTCTCGACCTGCGTCGCGCCGACCGCCTTGGCGGCGGCAATGACGATGGCCAGCGTGCCGCCGAAACCGACGATGGCCGCGACGAAGGCGGAGATCGGGATGGACAGGCGCATCGTCACTGGCCTCGCCTGGCCATATCGCCGACAGCCCGCACCAGCATGTCGAGATCCTGCGGCCGCGACAGGCGGTGGTCGCCGTCAGGGATCAGCGACAGCGTGACATCGTCGGCCGGCAGCAGGCTGACCAGCCTCAAGGCATGGCTCGACGGCACGTCGGCGTCGGCCAGTCCCTGCAAGATGTGAACCGGGCAATGCGTGTCGATCGGCCCGGTCATCACCCGGTTGTCGCGCCCATCCTCGATCAGGGCGCGGGTGTAGACGTAAGGCTCGGGGGAATAATCCGAGGGTTCCGCGAAGAAGCCCTTTTCGGCGAGATCGCGCTTCTGTGGCTTGGTCAGCACCGGCTCGATCAGGTCGCTGGTAAAATCCGGCGCCGGGGCCAGCAGCACCAGGCCGACGACGTTTGCGTCGCCCGCCTTGCGCAATTCCTGCACCATGCGCAGCGCGATCCAGGCGCCCATCGACGAGCCGACCAGGATCTGAGCGCCCTTGGCGAAATGCCGGAAGACGGCAAGGCTTTGCGCAAGCCATTTCGAGATCGTACCGTCGGCGAAGGCGCCGCCGGATTCGCCATGGCCCGAATAATCGTGCCGCAGGAAGGCCCGGCCTTGCCGTGCCGCCCAGTCCGACAACGTCTCGGCCTTCGTGCCCAGCATGTCCGACTTGTAGCCGCCGAGCCAGACGATGCCGGGCGTCGAGCCGGCTGAATGGCGCACCGCGATATCAGATCCGTCGACATCCAGAAAAGTTGGAGCCAGGGAGGATGGGGGCGTGGCGATCATGGTTTTTCCTCAGGCCCGTCTTTTGGCACGCGGTCCTTGTGGCACAGCCGGAGGCGTGGCGAAAAGTACTCGCGCTGTTTCTTTGTTTGGTGCAGGCCAGCGATCAGGGTGATTTTCTGTCAATGCTGTGCTATTGACTCCGCCCGCGCGCTCACCACATTGGCGCGTCCACGTATCAAGACCGACAAATCCCGAACGAAACGGCCAAGGAGACCACGACCATTCGCAGACCTTTCAAAGCAGCGGCGCCGACCAAGGATGGGCCGCGCTCCAATCGTGACATCCGGGTTCCCCGGGTCCAGCTTATCGACGCCGACGGCCAGAATCGCGGCGATATTTCCATCAACGACGCATTGCTGCTCGCCGAAGAGGCCGGGCTCGATCTCGTCGAAATATCGCCCAACGCGGTCCCCCCCGTCGTAAAAATCCTCGATCTCGGCAAGTTGAAATACGCCAACCAGAAGAAGGCGGCCGAGGCGCGCAAGAACCAGAAGGTCATCGAGATCAAGGAGATCAAGATGCGCCCGAACATCGACAGCCATGACTACGAAACCAAGATGAAGGCGGTGCGCCGCTTCTTCGAGGAAGGCGACAAGGTCAAGCTGACGCTGCGCTTCCGCGGCCGCGAGATGGCGCATATGGAACTCGGCATGCAGCTTCTGAACAAGGTGCGCGAGGAGGTGGCGACCATCGCCAAGGTAGAAGCCGAGCCGAAGCTCGAAGGCCGCCAGATGATGATGGTGCTGGCGCCGCGCTAAGGTTTGCGGGACGCACTTGGATCACGATGACGTCAGGCCCGGACATCGCGCTCTAAATCCGCCTGAATTGTGCTACAGGGCGTCCCGGCGATCGGCGGGACGCCTTATTTCTTAGCTCAAAGCTGCGATCGCCGGCAAAGCTCTTCGACGATCGGATTCCCGCATGGCCAACGAAAAGGTTTCGGACGTCAAGGACGTCAAACACGGGCTGGGCAACTACCAGCAGATGCGCCGGCTGGTGCTTGCCGTGCTCGTGGTGGTGCTGTTTCTGGCGCTGCTGTTCGGCCAGTCGACCTTCCCGCCGGACACGCCGGTGCACGAAACGATCGAGATGTTCGGCGTGCTCTTGATTTTCCTCGGCATCGTCGGGCGCCTCTGGGCGACGCTCTATATAGGCGGGCGCAAATCCTCCGAGGTGGTGACCGGCGGCCCCTATTCGATCACCCGCAACCCGCTCTACGTGTTCTCGACCGTGGCCGCCGCCGGCGTCGGCGCGCAGATCGGCTCGTTCTCCGGCATCATTCTTTTCGCGGTTCTGTGCGCCGGTGCCTTCCATATCGTCATCCTGCGCGAGGAGAAGTTCCTCAAGGAGGCGCTCGGTGCACCCTATGCCGACTATCTGGCACGCGTGCCGCGCTTCTTCCCCAAGCTTTCGCTCTACCAGGAAGGCGACACCGGCAGCTTCAGGCCGAGCCTGCTTTTGACCACACTGCTCGACGGGCTGGTGTTCCTGATCGCGCTGCCGGCTTTCGAACTGATCGACGGCGCGCAGTTGTCGGGCATGCTGCCGGTCTGGTTTAGGCTGCCCTGACCGGGGACAGTGCGTCGCACGGTGCTGAGGGTGTTGCGCCCGCGCCATCTTTGATCTATAGCACCGCCGTTCCAAGAAAACCGCCCGGCAGGGCATGCCGTGGCGGTTTCATTTGCTTTTCGGGCTTTGGTCGGCCCGGAGCGAACAAGAAGCGCGATCGTGCGCCAACAATACGGAGTAGCAAAATGCCCAAGATGAAGACCAAATCGGCCGCCAAGAAGCGGTTCAAGATCACAGGTACGGGTAAAGTCCTGTCGGCTGCGGCCGGCAAGCGTCACGGCATGATCAAGCGTTCCAACAAGTTCATTCGAAATGCCCGCGGCACGATGGTTCTGGCTGAACCGGATGGCAAGAAGGTCATCAAGAATTTTCTGCCGAACGGCCTCTAAGGCATACGGTCCGGACACGCATCAGTTTTACGCAATTTCGAACGGAACGCCGCCAGGCACCTGGAATTGCTTTTAAGGAGATCATGACATGGCACGCGTAAAGAGAGGCGTCACCTCGCACGCCAAGCACAAGAAGGTCCTGAAAGCCGCGAAAGGCTTCTACGGCCGCCGCAAGAACACCATCCGCATTGCCAAGCAGGCGGTGGAAAAGTCGCTGCAGTACGCTTACCGCGACCGCAAGAACCGCAAGCGCTCGTTCCGCGCGCTGTGGATCCAGCGCATCAACGCCGCGACGCACGAGCATGGCCTGACCTATGGCCGCTTCATCGACGGTTTGAACAAGGCCGGCATCGAGATCGATCGCAAGATCCTGTCCGACATGGCCATCCACGAGCCGCAGGCTTTCGCCGCCCTGGTGGCCAAGGCCAAGGTTGCTCTTGAGTACCTCAAGAACACCACTCCGAATGCTTTTGAAAGCGCTGTCGCCTAGAGCATGATGCCAAAAAGTTTCTGACTTTTTGGACAACATCATGCTCCAGGGAAATTAGCGGGGAGCGCGATCTTTTCCGAAAAGTCTGCAACTTTTCGGGATCGGGCTCCGAGCCCAGCGCTTCCCAAGCATTCGAAATTCTGATTTGGGGAACCCGCGCTGGCACGGCTGGCGCGGGTTCTTTTGTCTCTGCCTGAAATTTCACTTTTAAAGTGACTTTCACTTTAAGCCGACTTCCAACGCAGCGAGTTTGATCGTGAACGACGCAACCATTGGCCTTGATGCACTCGAAAATACCCTGATGGCTGACATCGCCTCGGCCGCCGACGAGACGTCGATCGAGGCGGTGCGCGTCTCGGCGCTT
Organism: Mesorhizobium australicum WSM2073; assembly: GCF_000230995.2. Classification (NCBI taxonomy): domain Bacteria; kingdom Pseudomonadati; phylum Pseudomonadota; class Alphaproteobacteria; order Hyphomicrobiales; family Phyllobacteriaceae; genus Mesorhizobium; species Mesorhizobium australicum. The sequence continues at coordinate 444,775 of NC_019973.1, forward strand.
GGCAAGAAGGGCTCAATCTCGGAAATGCTGAAGACGCTCGGCGCGATGAGCGCCGAGGAACGGCAGGTGAAGGGCCCGGCGATCAATGGCCTGAAAAATCGTGTCACCGAGGCGCTGACGGCCCGCAAGGCTGAACTCAGGGATGTGGCGATCGCCGCCCGTCTGGCGGCTGAGAAGGTCGACGTGACGCTGCCGGTGCGGCAGTCGCCGGCCGAGCGCGGCCGCATCCATCCGATCAGCCAGGTCATCGACGAAATCGCCGCGATCTTCGGCGATCTCGGCTTCGCCATCGCCGAAGGACCCGATATCGAGACCGACTACTATAATTTCACCGCGCTGAATTTTCCGGAGGGCCACCCGGCACGCGAGATGCACGACACCTTCTTCTTCCAGCCGGACGAGAAGGGCGAGCGCAAGCTTTTGCGCACTCATACCTCGCCGGTGCAGATCCGCACCATGGAGAAGCAGAAGCCGCCGATCCGCATCGTCATTCCGGGCAAGACCTATCGCCAGGATTCCGACGCCACCCACTCGCCGATGTTCCATCAGGTCGAAGGGCTGGTGATCGACAGATCGGCCAACGTCGCCAACATGAAGTGGGTGCTGGAAGAGTTCTGCAAGGCCTTCTTCGAGGTGCCGCAGGTCAAGATGCGCTTTCGCCCCTCCTTCTTCCCGTTCACCGAGCCAAGCCTCGAGGTCGATATACAGTGCGACCGCTCCAGGCCCGGCGAAGTGCGCTTCGGCGAAGGCTCCGACTGGATGGAGATCCTGGGCTGCGGCATGGTGCACCCCAATGTGCTCAGGGCCGGCGGGCTCGATCCCGACGAGTACCAGGGCTTTGCCTGGGGCATGGGCATCGACCGCATCGCCATGCTGAAATACGGCATGCCCGACCTGCGCGCCTTCTTCGACGCCGATGTGCGCTGGCTGTCGCATTACGGCTTCCGGCCGCTGGACATGCCGACGCTGTTCGGAGGCCTGAGCGCGTGACGGCCCTGAAGACTCCTGCTGCCAGCTACCACGGAACAGCCCAATGAAATTCACCCTCTCCTGGCTCAAGGATCACCTTGAAACCGACGCCACGCTGGCCGAAATCGTCGAGCGGCTGACCTCGATCGGCCTCGAGGTCGAGCATGTCGACGATAAGGCGGAGTTGAAACCCTTCGTCATCGCCAAGGTGCTGACGGCGGTGCAGCATCCCGACGCCGACCGGCTGCGGGTGCTGACCGTCGATACCGGCGACGGCAAGCCGCCGGTGCAGGTCGTCTGCGGCGCGCCGAACGCCCGCGCCGGCCTGATCGGCGCCTTCGCCGCGCCCGGCACCTATGTGCCCGGCATCGACGTGACGCTGACGGTCGGCAAGATCCGTGGCGTCGAAAGCCATGGCATGATGTGTTCGGAGCGCGAACTGGAACTGTCCGACGAGCATAATGGCATCATCGACCTGCCCGAGGATGCGCCGGTCGGCACCAGCTTTGCGTCCTATGCGCATCTCGACGATCCGGTCATCGAGATCAATCTGACGCCGAACCGGCCCGACGCCACCAGCGTCTACGGCATCGCCCGGGATCTGGCGGCGAGCGGGCTTGGCCGCCTTGTCGGCGGGGCGATCATGCCGCATGTCGGCAACGGCATGTGCCCGGTGAAGGTGACGATCGAAGCGCCGGAGCTTTGCCCCGGCTTCGCACTCAGGCTGGTCAAGGATGTCAAGAACGGGCCCTCGCCGAAATGGCTGCAGCAGCGGCTGATCGCCATTGGGCTGAGGCCGATCAGCGCGCTGGTCGACATCACCAATTACGTCACCTTCGATCGCGGACGGCCGCTGCATGTCTTCGATGCCGCCAAGGTCGCCGGCAACCTAATGGTGCGCCGCGCCAAGAATGGCGAAAAGGTGCAGGCGCTCGACGGGCGCGAATACACGCTGACGCCGGAGATGTGCGTGATCGCGGACGACAATGGCGTCGAGTCCATTGCCGGCATCATGGGTGGCGAACACTCCGGCTGTGACGAGAACACGACGGACGTGCTGATCGAATCCGCTCTTTGGGACCCGATCACCACGGCCCGCACCGGCCGCACGCTCGGCATCATCACCGACGCGCGCTACCGTTTCGAGCGCGGTGTCGACCCTGAATTCATGGTGCCGGGCATCGAACTGGCGACCAAGCTGGTGATCGATTTCTGCGGCGGCACGCCGACCGAGGCCGAGGTGGCCGGCTATGCCGGGCATCAGCCGAAGATCGTGTCGCTTCCGCTGTCGGAAGTGAAACGGCTGACCGGTATCGAGGTGCCAAAGGCGGAGAGCCTCAACATCCTGTCGCGTCTCGGCTTCCACGCGCAGGGATCGGGCGACGTCGTCGACGTGACCGTGCCGTCCTGGCGGCCCCATGTCGACGGCAAGGCCGATCTGGTCGAGGAGGTCATGCGAATCCATGGCGTCGACAATATCGCGCCGCAGCCGCTCGGCGCGCATGACGTGGTCAACGGCAAGATCCTGACCACGCTGCAGATCCGCACCCGTGCCGCGAAGCGTTCGCTTGCGGTGCGCGGCATGATGGAGGCCGTTACCTGGTCGTTCATCCCGGCCAAACACGCCGAACTGTTCGGCGGCGGCCAGACGGCGCTGAAGCTTGCCAACCCAATCGCCGCCGACATGTCCGACATGCGGCCCTCGCTGCTGCCGGGGCTGATTTCGGCCGCGCAGCGCAACGCCGACAAGGGCATCGGCGACGTGGCGCTGTTCGAGGTCTCGGGCACCTATGAGGGCGACGGCGCCGACCAGCAGCGGCGCGTCGCCGCCGGCGTGCGCCGCGGCACGGCCAAGCTCGACGGCTCCGGCCGCAACTGGGCCGGCAATTCGGGCCCGGTCGGCGTGTTCGACGCCAAGGCGGACGCGATCGCCGCGCTTGAAGCCTGTGGCGCGCCGGTCGACCGGCTGCAGATCGAGGCCGGCGGACCCGCCTGGTACCATCCCGGCCGTTCCGGAACGATCAAGCTCGGCCCGAAGACCGTGCTCGGCACGTTCGGCGAGTTCCATCCGAAGACGCTGGAAGGGCTCGATGTCTCGGGGCCGCTCTGCGGCTTCGAGGTGTTCGTCGACGCCGTGCCCGAACCGAAGGCCAAGCCGACCAAGACCAAGCCCAGGCTGGACCTGTCCGCTTTCCAGGCGGTGAAGCGCGACTTCGCCTTCGTCGTCGACAAAGCGGTCGAGGCCGGCACGCTGGTACGTGCCGCGCTTGCCGCCGACAAGAAGCTGATCACGGCTGTCTCGGTCTTCGACGTGTTCGAAGGTGCGTCGCTGGGCGAAGGCAAGAAGTCGATCGCCATCGAAGTCTCGATCCAGCCGGTCGAGAAGACGTTGACCGACGAGGATTTCGAGGCGCTGGCCAAGCGCATCGTCGAGAATGTCGGCAAGCAGACGGGCGGCGTGCTGCGCGGCTGAGACTTGCGAGCGGATGGCGAATCGCTCTCCAAGGGGCGATGGACCATCTGCGCTATTCTGGGCTCTCCTTCGAGAAACAGCGTACGGCTTTTCTCGACATCGTCGCGGCTGACCCGCTGCTTGCCGAAACGCTGGCGAGGGTGCGCGCGCTTGCGCTGCCGGATTGGCTGGTGGTTTCCGGCGCGCTTTACAACAGCGTCTGGAACCACCTGACCGGCAAGCCATCGGGCTACGGCATCAGGGATGTCGACCTGTTTTATTTCGACGACTCCGACCTGTCCTACGAGGCCGAAGACGCGGTGATCCAACGGGCCGCCAGGCATTTCGAAGGACTGCCACTGCCGGTGGAAGTACGCAACCAGGCGCGCGTGCATCTGTGGTATCCGCAAAAGTTCGGGCAGCCGTGCCCGCGCTATACGAGTGCCAGCCAATCCGTCAGCTATTTTGCCTCGAAGACGCATGCGGTCGGGGTGCGCTACGACGCCGACGGGCAGCTGGACCTCGTGGCGCCGTTCGGGCTCGACGACCTTTTTTCGTTTCGAATTACGCCCAGCCGGCTGATGGATAACCGGAAGACGCATGAGGAGAAGGGCGCGCGAGCGCGGGCGTATTGGCCGGAGATTACGGTGGTGCCGTGGTGAGCTAACAGAGTTTCAGGTTGGCGCGAGGCACCCCCCTCTGTCACAGAGGGGGGTGCCTCGCGCCAACGCCCTTTAATTCGCTGCATAAAAGGGCGCGCCCTTTTCCACCTTCACCCATTCACCAGCGCGAGCAACTCCTCCGTATAGCGCTTGCCCATAACCTTGTCGGGCGACAGCGCATCGCCGATCGCCGCGACCTCTGCCGCGCTGAGCACGATGTCAGCCGCGGCCGTATTCTGCTCCAAGTGGCGGATTTTTCGCGCACCCGGGATCGGCACGATGAAGTCGCCCTGGTGCAGCACCCAGGCCAGCGCCAGCTGCGCCGAGGTGACGCCCTTCTCCACCGCTATCCTTTCCAGCGTGGCGATCACCTTGGCATTGGCTTCCATGGCGTCGGCCTGGAAGCGCGGCAAGGTGCGGCGCCAATCGTCGTCGCTCAGGGTCTCCGGCCTCGCGATGGTGCCGGTGAGCAGGCCGCGGCCGAGCGGGCTGTAGGGCACGAAGCCAATGCCCAACTCGCGGCAGACGGCGAATGTCTCGTCTTCCGGGTCGCGGCTCCACAGCGAGTATTCGCTCTGCACTGCTGATATCGGGTGCACTGCGTGTGCCCGGCGGATGGTGGCGGCACTTGCCTCCGACAGGCCAAGCGCCCGCACCTTGCCCTCGCGCACCAGCTCGGCCATGGCGCCGACCGTATCCTCGATCGGCACGTCCGGGTCGACGCGGTGCTGGTAGTAGAGGTCGATGACATCGGTGCCGAGCCGCTTCAGCGACGCCTCGGCGACGGCCTTGACGTGCTCGGGACGGCTGTCGACACCGGCCATGCGATCCATGCCGGTGCCTTCCTCCAGGATCTTGAAGCCGAATTTGGTCGCGATCGTCACCTTATCGCGAACCGATTTCAGCGCTTTGCCCAGCAGGATCTCGTTCTCGTAGGGGCCGTAGACCTCGGCCGTGTCGAAGAAGTTGACACCTATCTCGACGGCGCGGTGCAAGGTGGCGATCGCCTCGGCTTCCGGCTGGCCGCCATAGGCAAAGCTCATGCCCATGCAACCGAGGCCGACCGGATAGACTTCGAGTTCAGTTCCTAGCTTGCGGGTTTTCATCACGCATCTCCTTGTTGTGATGCCTAGGAAATAACGCCTTGCAGCACGTTCGATAATCGGCTCTTCTTCGTACGGGTCGTTCCATGAAATAGATCAATGAATCGGGCACATCTCTCACAGCTCGCGGTGCTGGCAACCGTTGCCCAATGCGGCAGTTTTCGCGGCGCGGCCAGGGAACTGGCGATAGCTCCCTCCGCGGTGAGCCACGCGGTCTCCAGCCTGGAGGCACGGCTTGGCGTGCGCCTTTTGGCGCGCAGCACACGCAGTGTCGCTCCGACCGAGGAAGGCGCACAATTGCTGGAGCGATTGCGGCCGGCGCTTTCCGAGATCGACCTGGCGCTGGAGACGGCCGTCGAGGCGCGCGACCGGCCCGCCGGGAACTTGCGGCTCAGCGTGCCGCGCACGTCAGCGCATCTGGTGCTGACGCCACGGCTCAGCGCCTTTGCATCGGCCTATCCCGACATCGTGCTGGAGATCATCATCGAGGATCGCTTCACCGACGTGGTGGCAGGCGGTTTCGATGCTGGTGTCAGGCTCGGCGAGAGCCTGCAGCGCGACATGATCGCGGTGCGCATCGGGCCGGACATTCGTGGCGCGGTGGTGGGCGCACCATCCTATTTCGAGGCCATGCCCCGGCCGCGCCACCCGCGCGACCTCGCCGAGCATCGCTGCATCCGCTTCCGCTTCTCCAGCGGCATCCTCTACCGCTGGGAATTCGAAAAGGACGGCGAGGAGGTCGAGATGGCGGTGCAAGGGCCGCTGATCCTCGACGAGGACCATCTGATCGCCCAGGCCGCGGTCGACGGCGCCGGGCTCGCCTTCGTTTTCGAGGACTATGTCCGCGCGCCGCTCGCCGACGGACGGCTGATCCGCGTGCTGGAGGACTGGTGCCCACCCTTCCAAGGATTCTTCGTCTATTACCCGAGCCGCCGCCAGATGCGGCCGGCGCTGAGGGCTTTCGTCGATTTCTTCAAGGTGGGTGGGTAGGCAACTCTCCTCCTCGTCGGCAAGGGGAAGAAAGCTGGCCGCGCCAACGTTCGCCTCGCATGCAGGCTTCAATCACCAACACCGCGACCCGCTATGGATGGGCAACCATCGTCCTCCACTGGCTGATCGGGATTATCTTCATCGGCCAGTTCATGCTCGGCTTCGTCATGGTCAGGACCCCGAGCCAACGCACGGCCTTCGAATTGATCCAGCTGCACAAATCCCTGGGCTTCCTGCTGCTGGGGCTCATCATCCTGCGTATAGCCTGGCGGCTCGGCAATGCGGCACCGCCCTTGCCGCCTTCTGTCGGCGCCCTGGAGCGCCGCTCGGCGCCGCTGGCGCATCTGGCGCTCTATGCCTTCCAGGTCGCCCTGCCCCTGTCAGGCTGGGCACTGGTGTCGGTCTCGACGCTGGAGATTCCCAGCATGCCGTTCAACCTGTTCGTCATGCCGAACCTGCCGCTCGCCGAATCCGATGCCGCCGAAAGCTTTTGGACGTCGGCACACTGGTATCTCGCCTATGCCGGCGCGGCGCTTGTCGCCCTGCATGTCGCGGCGGCCCTGCGCCATCATTTCCTGCTTCGCGACGGGGTGCTCACGCGTATGATCACGCCTTCGTCAGCCGGGGAATAGAACGCGCCTTGGTCTCGTTTGTGGGGTGAGGACGCCAGAGAGCGCTTCCTCCTAACAAGGAACAACCCAATGCGTGCGCGAATCCTCGGATTGGCGGCTGCCGCCGCCTGCCTAGCCATGCCTGTTTATGCGGCGGTCGTGCTCGGCGATGCCGCCGGCAGCTATACGATCAGCCAAACTGGCTCCGCGATCCGCTTCACCATCGGCAAGGCCGGCGGCGGCGGGTTCGACGGCGCCTTTGCCCGTTTCAAGGGCATGATCCGCATCGACAACAATGATGTCGGCCGTTCGAAGGTAGACCTGACCATCTATCCCGAAAGCGTGGGCACCGGCCAAGGCCGCATCGATGCGTTCCTGCGCTCCGACGCGGTGTTCGACGCGGCCAACAGTCCCGAAATCCAGTTCCGCTCGACCAGCGTGACCCGCACCGGCGACACGTCGGCCCTTGTCACCGGCAGGCTGACGGCGCGCGGCAAGACGTTTCCGGAAAAATTCACCGCCGAGCTCGACGGGTTGAAGGGCGGGACGATCAAATTCCATGTCACCGGCAAGGTGCTGCGCTCGCGCTACGGCATGGATGTCGGCACGCCGCTCTATTCCAACGTCGTCGATTTCGACATGACGCTGACCGGGAAAAGGGGCTAGCGCGCGGCTGAGGTGCCTGGGTTCCTTGCCCGCTTTCGTGGGGCGAGGAACCTAGCGACCTGCATTGGCTTTTCCAGCGATTTCAGGCAAACCTCCTTGCCTGTAGTCTATAGGGAGAAGCGTGATGTTCCGATGGGGTGTGTTGTCGACGGCCAAGATCGGCCGCGAGCAGCTGTTGCCGGCAATCGTCGAAGCGGAGAACGGCGTGCTGTCGGCGATCGCCAGCCGCGACCTAGCGAAGGCCAAGGCATTGGGCGACCGCTTTGGCGCGCGCCATGCCTTCGGCTCCTATGAGGAGTTGCTCGCTTCCAACGAGGTCGATGGCGTCTACATCCCGTTACCGACCTCGCAACATGTCGAATGGACTGCAAAAGCCATCGAAGCGGGCAAGCATGTGCTGGTCGAAAAGCCGCTGGCACTCGATGCCAAGGACATCGCGCCGCTGATCAAGGTGCGCGACCAGAAGAAGGTGCTGGTCTGCGAAGCCTTCATGGTTATCTACCACCCGCAGTGGATCAAGGTGCGTGATCTCATCGCCAGCGGCGCCATCGGCCGGCTGCGCCATGTGCAGGGCGCGTTTTCCTACTACAATGTCGACCCCAACAACATGCGCAACAAGCTCGATCTCGGCGGCGGCGCGCTGCCCGACATCGGCGTCTACCCGACCGTGTCGACACGCTTCTCGACCGGCAAGGAGCCGCTGCGCGTACAGGCGACGATCGAGCGCGACAAGACATTCGGCACCGACATCTATTCATCGATCCGCGCCGATTTCGGCGATTTCGAGCTGTCTTTCTACCTGTCGACGCAGATGGCGGCGCGGCAGATGATGGTGTTCCACGGCGAGAAGGGTTTCATCGAACTGTTCTCGCCCTTCAATGCCGGGCTCTACGACCATCACCGCGTCGAACTGCACAACCAGAACCACACCGAGGCGCAGGTGTTCCGCTTCCCCGGCACGCAGCAATACAGGCTCGAGGTCGAGACCTTCGCGCGGGCAGCTCTTGGCGGCAAGGAGCGCGTCTTCACGCTGGAAGAATCCGTGCTCAACCAGAAAGTCATCGACGCCATCTTCCGCGCCGGCGACACAGGCGGCTGGGAGACCGTCTGAAACCCATATTACATAGCCGGCTAATCCTGGGGAGGAAAAATGGCTGACGACGCGGATGTGATCATTGTCGGCGCCGGCCTTGCCGGACTGGTCGCCGCCGCCGAGCTTGCGGAAGCGGGCAAGAAAATCATCATCGTCGACCAGGAGCCGGAGCAATCGCTGGGCGGCCAGGCGTTCTGGTCCTTCGGCGGGCTTTTCCTCGTCGATTCACAGGAGCAGCGGCGCATGCGCATCCGCGACTCCCATGACCTGGCGCTCGAGGACTGGATGGGCACCGCCGCCTTCGACCGGCCGGAAGACCACTGGCCACGCAAATGGGCCGAGGCCTATGTCGGCTTCGCCGCCAGCGAGAAACGCTCCTGGCTGATCGAGCGCGGGCTGAAATTCTTTCCTGTCGTCGGCTGGGCCGAGCGCGGCGGCGGCAACGCCATCGGCCACGGCAATTCGGTGCCTCGCTTCCACATCACCTGGGGCACCGGTCCCGGCGTGCTCGAACCTTTCGTGCTGCGCGTGCGCGAGGCGCAAAAGCGGGGATTGATCGACTTCAGGTTTCGTCACCGGGTCAATGCCCTGACGCGGACGGGTGCAGCCGTGACCGGCGTACAGGGCGACATCCTGCAACCGAGCCCTGTCGAGCGCGGCCACAAGAGCCCGCGCGACGTATCAGGCGATTTCGCATTGCAAGCGCAGGCGGTGATCGTCGCCTCCGGCGGCATTGGCGCCAACCATCGGCTGGTGCGGGAAAACTGGCCCACGCGGCTGGGCAACGCGCCGCAGCGCATGATCACCGGCGTGCCGGACCACGTCGACGGCCGCATGCTGGCCATATCGGAACAGGCCGGCGGCAGGGTCATCAACCGCGACCGCATGTGGCACTATGTCGAGGGCATCAAGAACTGGGCGCCGATCTGGACAGACCATGCGATCCGCATCCTGCCCGGCCCATCCTCGCTGTGGCTCGATGCCCGGGGAAAACGCCTGCCAGTGCCACTCTATCCCGGCTTCGACACGCTGGGCACGCTTAGCCATATCATGAGCACCGGCTTCGACTATTCCTGGTTCATCCTGACGAAAAAGATCATCCAGAAGGAATTCGCGCTGTCGGGCTCGGAGCAGAACCCCGACCTGACGGGAAAAAGCTGGCGCCAGGTGCTCGGTCGCGCCACGTCGGGCATTCCCGGCCCGGTCAAGGCGTTCATGGAAAAGGGCGAGGACTTCATCGTCGAGGCCAATCTTTCGAAACTGGTCGCGCGCATGAACGCGCTGGCCGGCGGCGAACCGCTGCTTGACGTCGCAACGGTCGAGCGCGAGATCCGCGCCCGCGACATGCAACTCGACAATCCGTTCTCCAAGGACATGCAGGTGACCGCGCTGCGCGGCGCGCGCGCCTATCTCGGCGACCGCCTGATCCGCACGGCAAAGCCGCACAAGATGCTCGACCCGGCGAACGGACCGCTGATCGCGGTGCGCCTCAACATCCTGACCCGCAAGACGCTGGGCGGCCTGCAGACCGATCTCGACAGCCGCGTGCTCGATGCCGGCGGCCAGCCGGTGCCGGGCCTCTATGCGGTCGGTGAAGTGGCGGGCTTCGGCGGCGGCGGCGTGCATGGCTACGCGGCGCTTGAGGGCACATTCCTGGGCGGCTGTATCTTCTCGGGCCGCAGCGCCGGCCGGGCGGCGGCACGTTCGGTGGGGTGAGACAGCGGCGTGTTGCCGGCACTTGGCTGAGCCGCTGCCATCGACCGTGCACCCAATAAACCGCGGCTTAGGAGATTTGGCGCGCCCGAAGAGATTCGAACTCCTGACCCCCAGATTCGTAGTCTGGTGCTCTATCCAGCTGAGCTACGGGCGCGCATCAGGCCATGTTTTCGACGGCCCCGCGATCCGGTCCGAAAGACCGGCCGCGAATGTGTGCAGTTCCCTAACGACTGAATTCGCGAAAAGCAAGCCGATCCGGCAAAAGTTTTGTCGCAAGCCTGTCATGCGGCGATGCCGGCGCTCATCCCGGCACTTCGAGCCGCTGTGACTGGCCTGATCCTGGCGATCGGGAACTGTTGGAGAGAGCGACGGGTCCGCAAGGTGGTAATCTCGGGAAACGGGACGGAAGCCGTCAGGCTGGGCGGCGCAGGCTGCCACGGGCCTGGTCGAGCCGCACCGGCTGGTCGGGGATGGTGACGGCGAATGTGGTGCGCCCGCCGATCGATTCGACCAATTCCACCGTGCCGCCATGCGCCCTGATCAGTTCATGCGCGATCGCCAGGCCAAGGCCGGTGCCGCCGCTGCGCGCCGAGCCGCGGAAGGCCGCGAACAGGTTTTCGCGCGCCTTGGGCGGCAGGCCAGGGCCGGTGTCGGTGACGGCGATGCGGCTGACGCTGCCCATGCGCTCGGCCGAGACCGCCAGCCGCCGCACCACGGCGCTTTCGGTATCGGCCGCCATCGCCTGCACCGAGTTGCGGCAAAGATTGGTGAGCACCCGGAAGAGCTGGTCGGAATCGGCATCCACCTCGAAAGCCATCTCGACCGCGTTGATGAACTCGATGCCCTGCTCGATGTCGAGCAGGCCGTGCACGTCCTCGACCAGTTGGCGCAGCCTCACCCTGCGGCGCGACGGCGGCGGCTCCTGCGTGCGGCCGTAATGAAGCACGCCCTCCGAATAGGAGACGGCGCGGTCGAGCGCGCGCAGAAGCTTCGGCGCAAAGGCCTGCACGGTCGGATCCTTGACCAGGCGAAGGCGGTCCGACATCAGCTGGGCGGAGGCCAGGATGTTGCGCATGTCGTGGTTGATCTTCGACACGGCGAGACCGAGGTCGGCCAGATGCTTCTGCTCGGCCAGCATCTTTTGCAGCCGCTCCTGCATCTGCGACAGTTCGCGCTCGGCCACTCCGATCTCGTCGGAACGAGCAGCGGGGCGGATGATCCGTCCAGGGTCGTCGGGAGCTTCCGAGAAGGAGAGCATCGAGCGCGTCATGGTACGGATCGGCCCGATCATGATCAGGTCGATCGCGGCATAGACCAGCATGGCCGTGAACAGCGAGATCAATAGCGAGACGAAAGCGACGTTGCGCGAATAGATGAGCATGGCCTTGCGGAGCGAATAGTCCGGCATGATCAGCTCGAACTCCTTGTCGCTGTCGCCGACCGGCCCGAAGACGCGCAGCATCCTGTCGCCGCCGAAAAAAAGCGTATCCAGCGCGCCGGTCATGCCCTTGACCATGCCGACGCTGGCGAGATCGATGTGTTCGTCGACCTGCGGCGGCATGTCGGCCACCACCAGAAGCCGCGACACGCCGCCGTCGCGCACCGCGATCGCCTTGGCGCCGATCGCCATCAGCACGTCATTCTGGGCCGTACGCGACAGCGAGGTCGACTCGCCCTGCACCAGCACGATCGACACGGCTGCGGCCGTGCTCAGCCTCTCCTTGAGCCAGCTCAGCCGGTAGCTGGCGATCCAGGGCAGGAAGATGAGCACTTCGGCCAGCAGCACGAAAACGATGGTGAGCAGCAGCAGCTTCGTCGACAGACCACGCGACAGCGGTACCGTGCGGACAGCGGCTGACGCCGGTCCGGTCCCTTCGCCTGCTTGGCTGGCTTCGCTCATGCGACTCGATCTTCACAATCACTTGATCAGCCAAGATTAGGCGATTACGGCTTTTTTGCCAATTTCTCCATTGGTCGGAAAAATAGATGCTCCAAAACAGGTGCGTCTTTAGGGCGCCGACGCCGGATTGACTTCCAAAACCCTTCTTTCTATAAGCCCGCTCACGCTCGGGCCATTCGTCCCGGCGCGGTTTCGATCGCGCCAAAACCGGCCCGGCAAAGCTCCTGTTACAAAGTGACAGAATCAAGAAGGGCCGCACCCCGCGGTATTAAAACAAATGAAGCGTACCTACCAACCGTCCAAACTCGTCCGCAAACGCCGGCACGGCTTCCGTGCCCGCATGGCCACCAAGGGTGGCCGTGGCGTCGTCGCAGCTCGCCGCAACCGCGGCCGCAAGCGGCTCAGCGCCTAAGCGAGACGAGATCGTTGCCCGCAACCGGCAAGCCAGTGGGGCAAAATCCCGAGCGGCTTCTGAAACGCGCGGAATTCCTGGCCGTCCGTCGTGGTGAAAAGCGACGCGGACGGTTTTTCCTCGTCGAGGTCCTCGACCGCGGCGATGGCGGGGTGCCGCGCGTCGGCTACACCGTCACCAAGAAGGTCGGCAACGCCGTTGTGCGCAACCGCGTCAGGCGCCGGCTGAAAGAAGCCGTCCGCGTCCATGCCGCAGATGACATGGTGCCCGGCAATGATTATGTCATCGTCGGGCGCGATGATGCGCTGCGCGCCCCTTTCGGCCAGTTGAAGGCCGAACTCTCCCGCCGACTTCGCGGAACACGATAGGCCAAGGGCTCTCGATGGAAAACAACCGGAACTTCTTCATCACCATCGCCCTGTCGGTGCTGATCCTGGCGGTATGGCAGTACTTCTACGTGCTGCCGCGCAGCGAGGCGCAGCGCGAGGCCGCCAAGATCGAGCAGCAGCGCGTCGAGGAACAGAAGAAGGCGGCCGATGCGGCCAATCCGGGCGCATCGACACCGGCCCCAGGCGCGACCACCCCGGGCGCCATTCCCAACGCGCCCGGTGGTGACGTGGTCACCGTGGCCGGCCGCGATCAGGCGCTGGCGGCATCCAAGCGCGTCAAGATCGACACGCCGAGCCTCGAGGGCTCGATCAATTTGACCGGCGCGCGGCTCGACGACCTCAAGCTCAAGCACTACACCGAGACGGTCGACAAGAATTCGCCCGAGATCGAGCTGCTCAACCCGCAGGCGCTGCCCACCGGCTATTTCGCCGAGATCGGCTTTGTCGGCAACGACAAGACCGGCGCGGTGCCGGGTGCGGAGACGGTGTGGAGCGTGGACGGCAATCCGACGCTGACCCCGTCGACGCCGGTGACGCTCACCTACACCAATGACAAGGGCCTGACCTTCAAGCGCACCTTCTCCGTCGACGCAAACTACATGTTCACCGTGTCGGACACGGTGCAGAATTCAGGCTCGAGCGCGGTTTCGCTGTTCAACTATGGCCGTGTCACGCGCTACGACAAGCCAGCCGTCGCCAGCACCTATGTGCTGCATGAAGGCCTCATCGGCTTCACCGGCACGGAAGGCCTGCAGGAACACAAATACGCCTCGGTCGAGAAGGACAAGCAGTACCAGCCTGGCAAGTCGACCGACGGCTGGCTCGGCATCACCGACAAATATTGGGCCGTCACGCTGGTGCCGACCGAGAAGCAGCCGTTCCAGCCGCGCTATGCGTATTTCGAGGATGGCCGCCACCGTTACCAGTCCGACTTCCTGACCGACCCGATCAATGTCGAGGCCGGCCAGTCGGCGACCGTCGAGACCGAAATCTTCGCCGGCGCCAAGGAAGTCGGCAAGATCAACGCCTATGCCGAAGAGCGCCATATCAAGCGGTTCGACCTTTTGATCGACTGGGGCTGGTTCCACTTCATCACCAAGCCGATGTTCTGGCTGATCGACACGCTCTACAAGTTCCTCGGCAATTTCGGGCTGGCGATCCTGGCCACCACGGTCATCGTGAAAGCCATTTTCTTCCCGCTCGCCAACAAGTCATACGCGTCGATGGCGAACATGAAGAAGGTGCAGCCCAAGATGCTCGAGATCCGCGAGAAATACGCGGACGACAAGATGAAGCAGCAGCAGGCGATGATGGAGCTGTACAAGACCGAGAAGATCAATCCGCTCGCCGGCTGCTGGCCGGTGGCGCTGCAGATCCCGGTCTTCTTCTCCCTCTACAAGGTGCTCTACATCACCATCGAGATGCGGCACGCGCCGTTCTTCGGCTGGATCCAGGATCTGGCCGCGCCCGATCCGACCTCGATCTTCAACCTGTTCGGGCTGGTTCCGGTCACGCTGCCGCATATGCTGATGATCGGTGTGTGGCCGCTGATCATGGGCGTCACCATGTTCCTGCAGATGCGCATGAACCCGACGCCGCCGGACCCGACGCAAGCCGCGATCTTCACCTGGATGCCGGTCATCTTCACCTTCATGATGGCGGGCTTCCCGGCCGGTCTCGTCATCTACTGGGCCTGGAACAACACGCTGTCGATCCTGCAGCAGGGCGTGATCATGAAGCGCCAGGGCGCCAAGATCGAGCTGTGGGACAATCTGGTGGCGCTGTTCCGCAAGAAACCGTCACCGGCGGAATAGCCGGCGCCTCTTTGGCAAGAGAGCCCGCCCCAGCGACTGAGCCATAAAGTTGGACGGTCTCGGCAAGCAAACAGATTTGACGGCTGGGTCCTGTGTTCTACAGGGCCCAGCCTTTTAGTTTCAGCGATGCGGTGGTCCGGCACGCGATAAAACAGGCACCGAGTCGGCAATTCCTGGTCTCCGTCATTGCCGGCAAATCAGCCGGCCCTCGCCGCTGCCGGATTGTTCCGCATGGAACTTATCCTGCGTTCAAGAGTTCGCGCAAAAGGCTTCCTAAGCTCCCGCGTGAGAGGATCAGGTCGGCGCGCCCATCCAAATTCAAGGCAGTGCAGCGGATCGACCTCATCACATGCAACTTGCAGAGAGGCATTCCGATGAGCAGCAACATTCACCCAAAGACGGCCAAGCCCACCAACAAGGATTTGAAGCAGAATCCCGGAATCGGCGCCTCCAGGGGCACGATCAAGGGAGGCAATCTTCTCGACGAGGACGAGGAACTGGACGGCGAGAACACTTTCAAGGGAGATGTCGATAACGACACCACGCCGCAAGGCGGCGTCAATCCCCGGCAGACCGGGCGAACCAACCAATAAGCCTGCGCGATCGACGTGGGCTGCCGAGGAAGACCGGATGGTCTGCCGGAGCCGGGAGAGCGAATGCCACCGAAACGCCTTCGCTCTTCAGATGACATCACGTCGATCCGATCAATCGCCTGATTGGAGGCTCTCATGCTGGATTTCGAGTACGCCAGGCATCGGATGGTGGAGGCGCACATCGCGCGCCGTGGAGTGCATGACAGGCGGGTTCTGAATGCGGTACGCCGGGTTGCGCGAGAGCAATTCGTCGACGAGGGTTTAGAGGAATTCGCCTATGAGGACAGCCCGCTGCCGATCGGCAGCGGACAGACGATCTCGCAACCCTTCATCGTGGCGAAAATGGCGGAGATCGCCGAGATCGAGGCGACCGATCGCGTGCTGGAAATCGGCACCGGCTCGGGCTACGCGGCGGCCGTGCTGGCCGAACTTGCTGAACACGTCTTCACCATAGAGCGGCATCGATCGCTCGCGCAGCAGGCGGAGCGGCGGCTCAATGCCACCGGGTATCGAAATATCGAGGTCCGGGTCGGCGACGGCACAAAAGGCTGGCAGGAAAAGGCGCCGTTTGACGCCATCGTCGTCGCGGCCGCCGGAACGTCCATCCCCCTCGGCTTGCAGGAGCAGTTGGAGATCGGCGGCAGGCTGATCATCCCGGTCGGTGAAGACCTCTACTCCCAGCGGCTCGTTCGCGTCACGCGGATCGCTGCAAACAAGTTCGAGGAGGAGGACCTCGGTGGTGTCATGTTCGTGCCGCTGATCGGCGAGCACGGCGGACACGACGAAAACGCATCGGTGCGCGAGGCGCGCGCTCCTCCATTGCCGCGGCAAATTGCAAGGGCGGCCGAAGATTTGCCGCAGATCGACGATCCGGCCTTCGGCGCGATGTTCGATCGGTTCGGCAGCCGGCGCGTCGTCCTGCTCGGGGAGGCGAGCCACGGCACTTCGGAATTTTATCGTGCCCGTGCGGCTGTCACCCGACGCCTCCTCCAGCGACACGGCTTCACCATCGTGGCCGTCGAGGCGGATTGGCCGGATGCGGCGCAGATCAACCGGTATGTTCGCGGAGGGGAGCGGCGGTCGGATGCGCAGCCGCTCTTCCAGCGCTTCCCGACCTGGATGTGGCGCAACGCCGAGGTGTCCGAATTCATCGGCTGGCTGCATGAATACAACCGGGATGTGCCCGGTCATGCGCGGAAAGCAGGCTTTTATGGGCTCGATCTCTACAATATGAGCGGCTCGATCGCCACGGTGCTTGCCTATCTGGACAAGGTCGATCCCGAAGCGGCCGCCGTCGCGCGCGAGCGCTATGGCTGTCTGATGCCCTGGCAGAACGAGCCCAGCACCTACGGACGCGCGGCGCTGCGGCCGGGCTACAGAACCTGCGAAGAGGCCGTTGTGCGACAGTGCATGGATCTGTTCGAGCGATCCATGATGGAGGGCGACGGCGATCTCCTCGACGCCAAGCAGAGTGCACGTCTGGTCGCATCGGCCGAGCGCTACTACCGCGTGATGTATTATGGTGGCGCCGAGACCTGGAACCTC
This sequence comes from Mesorhizobium australicum WSM2073, assembly GCF_000230995.2. NCBI lineage: Bacteria > Pseudomonadati > Pseudomonadota > Alphaproteobacteria > Hyphomicrobiales > Phyllobacteriaceae > Mesorhizobium > Mesorhizobium australicum. The sequence goes on from NC_019973.1 coordinate 461,690, forward strand.
CGCGATCGGCACATGTTTGAAACGCTCGATCAACTTCTCGAAGCGCATGGACCGAAGTCGAAGGCCGTGGTGTGGGCGCATAACTCGCATATCGGGGACGCGCGGCATACCGACATGGGCACTGTCCGTGACGAGTTGAACATCGGCCAGCTCTGCCGGGAGCGCTTCGGTGCCCAGGCGGCGCTGATCGGCTTCGGGACGGATACCGGTACTGTCGCCTGTGCCTCGGATTGGGACCGTGAGATGGAGGTAAAGGACCTAAATCCGTCGCTGCCGGGCAGCTTCGAGCGGCTGTGTCACGAGAGCGGCAAACCGTCGTTCCTGCTGGATTTTGAGCGCCATGGCGAGCTCGGCGCCGACCTGGCGGCGCCGAGGCCGGAACGCTATATCGGCGTTATCTACAGGCCTGAGACTGAACGGCTCAGCCATTACATGGACTCGTCCGTCTCCCGCCAGTTCGATGCCTTTGTCTGGTTCGATCGAACGTCCGCGGTCACGCCGCTCAGCAAGCCGACCGACAGCATCGGCAAGGTACCGGATACATTTCCCTTCGGCATCTGAATGTCCGGGACTTACTTCCAGTGCCTGACGGGTCGGCCTGTCCGCAATCGCGCGGCCTGTCGAAAAAGCCTGGTTCGTCCAGATATTTTCTTTGGGCAGGGCTCCGTTCACGTTCCCGTGATCGGCGAAACTGCGAGCACTCGCGCGGCGTGACTGCCTGTGCGTTTCCAAAGGCTATCAATTCCGATCAGCCCTCACCCGGAGGAAGACCACATGCGCTTGCCCACATTCAGGACCATCGCCGTATCAGCCCTTGTCGCCGGCATGGCGATTGCCGCCCCAGCCCACGCCAAGAACCCGAATGTCGGCGGCGCGCCGATGTACGCCACCAAGAACATCGTGCAGAACGCGGTCAAGTCGAAGGATCACACGACGCTGGTCGCCGCCGTCAAGGCCGCCGGCCTGGTCGACACGTTGCAAAGCGCGGGTCCGTTCACCGTGTTTGCCCCGACCAACGAGGCTTTCGCGGCACTGCCGGACGGCACCGTCGATACGCTGCTCAAGCCCGAGAACAAGGACAAGCTCACCAAGGTGCTGACCGCACATGTCGTGGCTGGCAAGATTTCAGGCGCCGAGATGATGAAGAAGGCCAAGGCGATGGGCGGCAAATACGAGATGAAGACCGTCTCGGGCGACACGCTCACCGCCGAGATCAAGAAAGGCAAGCTCTACATCATGGACGAGTCCGGCGGCGAGGCGAAGGTGACGATCGCAGACGTCAACCAGTCGAACGGCGTCATTCACGTCGTCAACAAGGTGCTGTTGCCGAAGTAACGGCGTCCGGCGAAAGGGGGCGTTGGCAGGCCGTTGGGGCTTTCTCGGTCCGCCATCCCCGCCCCGTGACGAGGTGCCATGTTTCTTGGGAAGCCGTATCGGCGAGGCCGGGGTCCTGTCGTCCCTCACAGGACCCCGGTTTCTTTTTGCGTCCTGTGAGGGCGAATGGGCGTCAGCGACGCTCAACTTCCGACCGCTTCCACCGCCTCATTCCATGACAGCGCTGTGGTCGATCTTGGCCGGCGTTCCCGGTTTGCGCAGCAGGAGCACCAGCGGGATGGCGGCCAGCGACAGGAGCATCATCAGCTTGAAGTCGTTCATGTAGCTGATAACGGTCGCCTGCAGCGTCACCACGCCGTCGAGCGCGGCGCGACCGGCGGCGGTGTAGGGGTTCATCGCCTGGAAGATCGCCGGATCGTTGAACGCCTGGTTGAAGGGCGTCACATAGGTGGCGATGCTGGCGTGGTTGATCTGCACATTCTGCATCAGGAGCGCGGTGACCACCGATATGCCGACGCTGGAGCCGATGTTGCGCGACAGATTGTAGAGGCCGGTGCCTTCCGCGCGCCGCTCCGGCGCCAGCGTGGCGAAGGTTATGGTGGTCAGCGGCACGAACAGGAAGCCGAGCCCCGCCCCCTGGATGAACCCGGTGGAGATGATGGTCCATTGCGAAACGTCGGGCGTCCAGCCGGTCATATCGTACATCGCCCAGGCGGTGATCAGCAGGCCGATGAGCAGCAGCCAGCGCGTGTCGACCTTGCCGATCAGCCGGCCGACCAGGAACATGCAGGCCATCGTGCCAAGCCCGCGCGGCCCCATGATGATGCCGGCCGTCACCACGGGGTAGCCCATCAGCGTCTGCAGATAGGGCGTCATCAGCGCCAGCGAGGCCAAGTAGGTGATGCCGATGATGAAGATGAAGATCATGCCGACGGCGAAATTCCGGTCCAGGAACAGCCTCGGATTGACGAAGGTGTTGCGGCCGGTGAAGGTGTGGACGAGGAAGATGTAGAAGGCCGATGCGCAGATCACCGCCTCGACGATGATCTCGGATGACGAGAACCAGTTGAGCTGCTCGCCGCGATCGAGAAACATCTGCAAGGCGGCGATGGTGATGCTGAGCATGCCGAAACCCAGCCAATCCAGCCTCGCCTTGAAGTCCAGCTTGGTTTCCAGGACGTACAGCGACACGCCGGCGAAGGCCAAGGCGCCGATCGGCACGTTGATGTAGAACACCCAGCGCCAGCTGACATTTTCGGTCAGCCAGCCGCCGATGACAGGGCCCAGCACCGGCCCGACCATCACCGAAATGCCGAACAGCGCCATCGCGGAGCCGCGCTCTTCCACACTGTAGATATCGAGCAGGATACTCTGCGAGAGCGGCACCAGAGCCGCGCCGAACAGGCCCTGCAGCAGGCGGAAGCCGACGATTTGCGGCAGCGATTGCGCGAAGCCGCACAGCACCGAGGCGACGACGAAGCCGGTGATCGAGGTCAGGAGGATGCGCTTGCGGCCGAAGCGGTTGGCGAGGTAGCCCGAAGGCGGCGTCATCACCGCCGCCGCCACGATGTAGGAGGTCAGAACCCAGTTGATCTGGTCGGCGCTGGCCGAGACGCTGCCCTGGATGTAAGGCAGCGCGACATTGGCGATGGTGGTGTCCAGCGCCTGCATGATGACGGCCAGGATCACGCAGGCAGTGATGGCGCCGCGATTGGCGACCACCGGCGTGGCAGCTGTCGCGGACGCGCTGGTCATGACTTTTGTCCGAACAGGCCGATGAGATTGGTGACGAAGTCCGGTAGGCCGCGTGCATGGCCCGTCTCGACGTCGACCACCGCGCTCATGCCGCCGCGCAACGGCGGCTTGCCCCCGATACCATCGATCGTCACGCGCATCGGGATGCGCTGCACGACCTTGACCCAGTTGCCGGTGGTGTTCTGCGCCGGCAGCAGCGAGAAGCTTGACGAGGAGGCGGGGCTGATCGAGGCAACGGTGCCGTGCCACACGGCGCCCGGATAGGTGTCGACGCTGATCGTCGCCGTCTGCCCCGGCCTGACATAGGTCAGCTCGGTTTCCTTCGGCTCGGCCGCGATCCACAGGTCGGTCGACGAGACCAGGCTGAACGCCGGCTGCGAAGCCGGCAGGTACTTGCCGACCTGCAGTGCGTCGACATTGGTGACGATGCCGTCGAACGGCGCCTTGACCACGGAATCGCCGAGGTTGCGCTGCGCATCGTCGACGCCCGACTTGGCCTGCAGGTAGAAGGGGTTCTTCTCCACCGGCTGGTTGGCGTCGCCGCCGAGCTGGGCCAGCGTGGCCTGCGCCTGCGCCTTGGCGACGGACACTTTCTGGCGCGCGGCGACGAGGTCGTGCTGGGCGCTGTCGAAAGACGCCTTCGAGGCGGTGGAGGTCTTGAGCAGATCCTGCTGCCGCTGGAAGGCGGCCTCATAATAGGGGATGTCGGCTTGCGCCTGCTCGATCTGCGAGAGCGACTGCTGGTAGCTCGCCTCCAGGGTTAGCACCTGGTTGCGCACGGTGCCGAGCTGGGCCTGGGCGGCGGCGAGAGCGGTCTCGAAGGAGGCCGGACGCAGGCGAAACAGCACGTCGCCCTTCTTCACGGCCTGGTTCTCATGCACGTCGATCTCCTGCACCGTGCCGGAGACGTCGGTGGAGACGCCGAGCGACTGGGCCTGGATATAGGCATTGTCGGTCGTCATCAGCTGGCCGCCGGTGACATAGTAATAGCCACCGACGACGAGCGCGACCGGAAGCAGGGCAAAAAGGACCGGCCGTGTCAGGCTGCGCTTCGGTTTGGCCGGAACAGGAGGGGCGACGGCGGCGGGGGTCTGCCGTGGCTGCGGCTCCTTGGCCGGAGCCTCGAGTGCCGCAGGCTCCAGGGCAACCGGCGCTTCCAGCTCGTCATTGTCGATGACGACGTTGGCTCGCCGCTGCTCCCGCTCATTGTCGAGCCGGATGATCTGGTCTGTCCGACCCGCTGGCGTCTCGTCTCCGGCGGGCTTTTTGGGGTATGTTGATTCAGCCATGTATTTTCTCCCGGTCGACGGCCGGCTGGGTGCAAGCCGCGAGCAGATTGGATTTGATCAAGCTTAGGGTTTGCAGCAGACGCTGCTGTGTTTCAGGCGAAAGGCCGGCGAAGGCCTCGTCTCGACTTTTCTGGCCGTTGCCGCGCATGATCTCGAGCAGCGGACGGGCCTGCGGCTTCAGGTAAAGCAGCCACGCCCTCCGGTCGGCGGGATCGGGCCGGCGCTCAATGAGGCCGCGCGCCTCCATCTTGTCGAGCAGCCGGGCGAGCGTGATCGGCACGATCTCGATAAGGTCGGCGAGCTTGTTCTGGTGGATGCCTTCATGCAGCGAAAGGTACGCCAGCACCTGCCACTGGGCGCGGGTCAGCCCCGAAGCGCGCGACCGCTGCTCGAACCGCTTGCGAAGCAGGCGCGCAACGTCGTGCAGCACGAAGCTGATATTGGGGGAAGATGGCATGGCGGGAGATCGGGGTCGACAGGCAACTTTTCGTGAGCATGCTTATTATCATCATGCACATAATCCTGCTGGACGCCCCGCGCAAGACCGATTAAGCGTCGGGCAGGAAAAAACGCATGGGCCACGGCACCGCGAAGGCCGCCTGGCGATGTGGATTTGCCGGCAAGGATTTTGGCGATGAATTGGATTGGGATCGCGGCCGTCACGGCTCTCGTTGGGTGCCCCGGCGCTGCGGCTGCCAAGGATGCGGTCAGTTGTGGCGGCGCCGCCATGCTGGGCGGCGCACAGCTCAATTGCAGCCACGTCGAATCCAAGGCGCCGCCGCAGTTCTGCACGTTTAGCTGGGATCTACACACGATGGCGGGCGATCAAAAAGTCGTCGAAGGCAGCTTCATGCTGCCGCCCGGAGCGTCGAACGTGCAGGTGTATCAGGGCAGTGGGTTCGACAGCGCGCTGTCCAATCCGATCGTGATCTGCCGCGGCGACAAATGAGCATGGCGAGCAAGGAAGGCTCGCTCGTCAGCCGATTGGTGCTATAGGGCGGATCACGTTATTTTGACCAGGCGCGCGGATTGCGGATCGGCGTGGCTATCAATTCCTGGACGGACTTCGACATGGACGGACCCAACCCCGGCATCAAGCACCCGATCCCGATGCACACACGCGTCGGCTTCCTGAAGCCTCTGGTGACAGTGCCGAATATCGAGATCGGCGACTTCACCTATTATGACGACCCCGACGGGCCGGACAAGTTCGCCGAAAAATGCGTGCTGCATCACTATCCCTTCATCGGCGACAAGCTCATCATCGGCAAGTTCTGCGCCATAGCCGAAGGCGCGCGCTTCATCATGAATGGCGCCAACCACGCGATGTCCGGCTTTTCAACCTATCCGTTCAACATCTTCGGTCATGGCTGGGAAAACGGTTTTGACCCAGCCACGTGGTCGAAGGAAGTGCGCGGCGACACAATGGTCGGCAGCGATGTCTGGATCGGCATGGAGGCTGTGATCCTGCCCGGCGTGGAAATCGGGCATCGCGCCATCGTCGCCGCCAAATCGGTGGTGACGCACGATGTGCCGCCCTATGCGATCGTCGCCGGCAACGCCGCGAAAGTGGTCAAGATGCGTTTCGACGACAGGACGGTCCGGCGGCTGCTGGCGGTGGCATGGTGGGATTGGCCGGTGGACAAGATCGGCCGCAACCTCGACGCCATCAGGGGCGCCGATATTTCTCTTCTGGAGGCAGCAGCTTGAACGTTCCCAACAGCACCGCGATCGGCACCGACCTGTTCACGCGCGGGTGGATCTTCATCCGCGGCGTGCCGGCCATGAAGTTCCTGCCGCCGGAAGGGCCGCCCGAGATCGCCTTCGCCGGCCGCTCCAATGTCGGCAAGTCGTCGCTGATCAATGCGCTGGTCAACCAGAAGGGCCTGGCGCGCACCTCCAATACGCCAGGGCGCACGCAGGAGCTCAACTATTTCGTGCCGGATGGATTTTCGGGCGAGGGCACCGACCTGCCGCCAATGGCGCTGGTCGACATGCCGGGCTACGGCTATGCCACCGCGCCCAAGGAGAAGGTGGACGAGTGGACCAAGCTGGTCTTCGATTATCTCAAGGGTCGGGTCACGCTGAAGCGGGTCTATGTGCTGATCGATGCCCGCCACGGCATCAAGGCCAAGGACGACGAAGTGCTGTCGCTGCTCGACAAGGCGGCGGTGTCCTACCAGATCGTGCTGACCAAGACCGACAAGATCAAGGCCGCCGGCGTGCCGCGGCTGATCGAGGAGACGCTGGCCAAGATCAAGAAGCGTCCTGCAGCGTTCCCGTTCGTGCTGGCGACGTCATCGGAAAAAGGCGAAGGCTTGGAGGAATTGCAGGCCGCGATCGTGCTTGCGGCCAATGGCGGGTAAAAAGCTGGGATAGGTCGGCCATCAGAACGGGCAGCTCTATCTCCCTGTTTTCTCGCATTCGGACGGAAACCTGCACGCAATTTTCTGGATTGCTTCTAAGATTTCGCCTCGATTGCAATCATCTCGTGGCTTTCTTCCTCTGCCAGCCTTTCGGTGCCGTAGGCCTTCAGGAACATGTTGACGCCCGACCTGACGATGTGGTCGATCTCGTCCTGGGTCGGGGCCTTGGTGCGATAGGCGAAGATGCACTGCCGGAAAAGACCGGCCAGGCACAGTTCGGTGAACTGATAGGCGGCGAGGTCGACATCGTCGATCTCCAGCAGGCCGCGCTCGATGGCGGCGTTGAGGAACGTCACCACCTTGTCATGGCCGCGCTTGGGTCCGCGTTCGTAAAAGCGCGCGCCCATATCGGGTATTCTGTCGGAGGCGCCGATCACCGTGCGTTGCGCCTGGATGACCCTGGCCGAGGTGATCTTCATCGACAGAACCTTGCCGAACTTCACCAGCGTCTGGCGCAAGTCGTCGGCGCGGTCGAGCATGTCGTACATGTTCTTGAAGATGGTGCCGCGCTCTTCCTCGATCAGCGCTTCGAACAGCTCTTCCTTGTTGGCAAAGTAGACGTAGATGGTGCCCTTCGAGACCCCGGCCTCGCGGGTGATGTCGTTCATCGAGGCGGCCTCGAAGCCCTTTTCGATGAAGACACGACGGGCGCCATCGATGATCTGGCTGCGCTTGACCGGGTCCTGTCCAGCGGCCGGGCGGCCGCGGCGCAGACCGTCCAGCAGGTCTTCGCACGGATCGGTTTCGCTGTTGCGTACAATCTCAACCATAAAAGTCGGACCTCGAAATAATTCGAACCAATCGGTTCGATTGCCCCTTGATATGGTCCTCTTTACGCGCTATGTCAACGGCCTGATCGAACCGAACGGTTCAGTATTATAACTTTAGAGAGATGTCATGTCCTCGACCGCGTCAACATCAGCCGAAGTCCGCCCTTTCCCCAACGCCAAGGTCGCGCCGGCGACGGAAGCTCCGGAAATTCCCCTCCAGCCGGTCGTCGCACCGCCGCCGGCGGAAGCTCCGGCCAAGAAAAAGCGCTCGGTGCGCTCCTTCCTGCTGCCGATCATCGGCCTTGCCCTTCTGAGCGGCGGCGCCTGGTATGGCTATGACTACTGGACCACGGGCCGCTTCATGATCTCCACCGACGACGCCTATGTCCAGGCCGACATGGCGTTCGTCTCGCCAAAAATTTCGGGCTATGTCGACCAGGTCCTCGTCAGCGAGAACCAGCAGGTCAAGGCCGGCGATCCATTGCTGACGATCGACGCCGGCGACTACAAGATCGCCGTCGCCCAGGCCGAGGCGCAGATCGCCACGCTGGCCAAGACGCTCGACCGCATCGACGCGCAGACCAAGGCCGCGCAAGCCTCGCTTCAGCAGGCGCAGGCGCAGAAGGTCGCCGATCGGGCCGCCGCCGACAATGCCGGCCGGGCCCAGCAGCGCGCCGCGCAACTGGTCAAGACCCATGTCGGCACGCAGGCACAGCTGGACGACGCCCAGACCGCGCTCGACCAGGCCAATGCCGCGCTCGTCGGCGCCGACGCACAGATCGCCGCCGCGCAGGCCAATATCGGTGTGCTCGAGGCACAGCGCGCGGAATCCGCCAGCACGCTGGCATCCCTGCAGCTCGGCCGCGACAAGGCCGCGCGCGACCTCTCCTTCACGGTGCTCAAGGCGCCTTATGACGGCGTCGTCGGCAACCGCTCCGTCGAACAGGGCGATCTGGTCAGCCCCGGCCAAAAGCTCGCCGTGGTCGTGCCTATGGACAAGCTTTACATCGTCGCCAACTTCAAGGAGACGCAGCTTGCCAGGCTCGTGCCCGGCGAAAAGGTCAACATCTCGGTCGACGCCATCGACGGCCAGCCCATCCAGGGAACCGTCTCCTCGCTGGCGCCGGCCTCGGGCGCGGTGTTCTCGCTGTTGCCGCCTGAAAACGCCACCGGCAACTTCACCAAGGTGGTGCAACGCGTTCCGGTCCGCATCGACGTACCGGCCGATGCGCTGAAGACCGGCAAGCTGCGCGCGGGCCTGAGCGTCGTCGTCGCCGTCGACAGCCGTACCGCGCCTGCCGCCACCAGTAACTGATCGCTTTTCGGAGGGCGGCTTGGTGGCTGATTGAAGCACCGAGCCGCCCGGCCTGCCTCAACGGGGCCCCAAGGAGGGCCAGGAAATGGCAACCGCAACCATCACCGCAGGATCGCCGCCGGCAATGCCGGCTGCCCCCGACACGATTTCGACGCGCCGCGTCATCGCTTTCCTGGCGATGGTGTTCGGCATGTTCATGGCGATCCTCGACATCCAGATCGTTTCGGCCTCGCTGGCCGAGATCCAGGCCGGCCTCAGCGCCAGCTCCGACGAGATCCCGTGGGTGCAGACAGCCTACCTGATCGCCGAGGTGGTCATGATCCCGCTGTCGGGCTTCCTCAGCCGCATGCTGTCGACACGCGTGCTGTTCACCGTCGCGGCGGCGGGCTTCACCGCGGCGAGCGCCCTTGCCGCGACCGCCACCAACATCGACCAGATGATCGTCTACCGCGCCGTGCAGGGCTTCATCGGCGGCGGCATGATCCCGAGCGTTTTCGCCGCGGCCTTCACCATCTTCCCGCCCTCGCGCCGTGCCATCGTCTCGCCGATGATCGGCCTGGTGGCGACACTGGCGCCGACCATCGGCCCGACCGTCGGCGGCTATATCAGCCACGCTTTTTCCTGGCACTGGCTGTTCCTGGTCAATGTCGTGCCGGGCATCCTCGTGGCGACCGCTGCCTGGTCGCTGATCGATTTCGACAAGCCCAATCTCAAGCTGTTCTCGAAGTTCGACTGGTGGGGCCTGGCCGGCATGGCGGCCTTCCTCGGCTGTATGGAATACGTGCTTGAAGAAGGCCCGAACAATGACTGGCTGCAGGACCAGGGCGTCTTCATCTGCGCCATCGTCATGACCATCGGCGCGGTGATCTTCTTCTGGCGTGTCTTCACCGCCGAGGAGCCGATCGTCGACCTCAAGGCGTTCAGCAACATCAACTTCGCCTTCGGCTCGCTGTTTTCCTTCGTCATCGGCATCGGTCTCTATGGCCTGACCTATCTCTATCCGGTCTTCCTCGGACGCATCCGCGGCTACGATTCGATGATGATCGGCGAAGCGCTGTTCGTCAGCGGCCTGGCCATGTTCCTCACCGCGCCCATCTCCGGCATCCTGTCGAGCAAGATGGACCTGCGGCTGATGATGATGATCGGGCTGTTCGGCTTCGCCACCGGTACCTGGTGGATGACGCACCTGACCGCCGACTGGGATTTCTACGAGCTGCTCATCCCGCAGATCCTGCGCGGCTGTTCGATGATGCTGTGCATGGTGCCGATCAACAACATCGCGCTCGGCACTTTGCCGCCGGACCGGTTGAAGAATGCGTCGGGACTGTTCAACCTGACCCGCAACCTCGGCGGCGCCGTCGGCCTCGCCCTCATCAACACCGTGCTGATCGACCGTAATGCCTTCCACTATGCCCGGCTCTCCGAGCATGTGCAGTGGGGCAGTGCCGCCGCGCAGGCCAAGCTGCAGAACATGACGCTCAATTTCGAGCAGACCACCGGCCTCGACGCCACCAGTGCCGCGATCTCCAAGCTGTCGGGCATGGTCCAGCAGCAGGCGGCGCTGCTGTCCTTCATGGATGTGTTCTATCTGCTGACCGTGCTGTTCGGGACGCTGGGGTTCTTCACCATGCTGATCAGGAAGCCGGCCGCGCCCGGTGGCGGCGGAGGCGGCGGGCACTGAAGCAAGGAATCGTGGCAGCGGTTTTCGGGAAGCTCCTCCAGTCCACGCCCGAAAGCTCCGACCCACGCAAAAAACTCCGGGCCGCAAAGCCCGGAGTTTTTTTATTGCCTTTGGGTCCTCAGGCGGCGGCGGGCTTGAAGGTCAGCGCCACCCCATTGATGCAGTGGCGCAGGCCGGTCGGCGCCGGACCGTCATCGAAGACATGGCCGAGATGGCCTCCGCAGCGGCGGCAATGCACTTCGGTGCGGGTCATGCCCAGCGACCGGTCCTCGGTCTTGCCGATGCCATTGGCGATCTCTTGCCAGAAACTCGGCCAGCCGGTGCCGGAATCGAATTTCGTCTCCGAGGGATAGACCGGCAGGTCGCAGCCGGCGCAGGCGAAGATGCCCTTGCGGTGTTCGTTGAGCAGGGGGCTGGTGCCTGGATATTCGGTGCCTTCCTTGCGCAGGACGTTAAAGGCGGCCGGCGACAGGATGGCTTTCCACTCGTCCTCGGTCTTGGCGACCTCGAATTTTTCGGCGGCCTGCGCGGCCTGCGGGCTGCCCATGCGCAGCATTGCTGCCGCGGTTCCGATGACGCCGATAGCGGCGGCACCGCTCAAAAGAAAGTCGCGACGGTTCATGACCAGTTCCTCCTGTCGTCTGTTTTGCCAAACTATGCCGCCGCCCGAAAGTCAAAAGCCGGTGACGGTTGCCCCAAACGACACTCCGCGCCGTCCACTTTCGATCGTGGGCGGCGCGGAGCACGCGTGTCGATTGCGGATCACGGGAGCGAGACGGCGCGATCGACGGAGAGCTCTTGCAGCAGGTTCGTCCGCGACAAGCGCCTCGTTACATCTTCGGCCCGATCACATCTTCGGGAGCAGAACCTTGTCGATGACGTGGATGACGCCGTTGGACTGTTCGACATCGGCGATGGTCACATTGGCGACATTGCCGTTCTCGTCGGTGACGGTGACCTTGCCACCGTCGGCCTTCAGCGACAGCTCGCAGCCGCCGACCGTCTTGACCTTGTGCGTGCCGCCATCGGCCTTGGCCATGGACACCACATCCGCCGCCATCGCCTTGGCGCCAATCACATGGCAGGTCAGGATCTTGACGAGCTTGTCCTTGTTCTCGGGCTTGAGCAGCGTCTCGACCGTGCCGGCCGGCAGGGCGGCGAAGGCTTCATTGGTCGGCGCGAAGACGGTGAACGGGCCGGCGCCCTGCAAGGTCTCGACAAGACCGGCCGCCTTGACGGCGGCGACCAGCGTCGTGTGATCCTTCGAATTGACGGCATTGTCGACGATGGTCTTGTTGGCAAACATGGCGGCGCCGCCGACCATCGGGTTTTCAGCATAAGCAGCCGTGGCAAGCGCGGAGACAGCGATCGTGCCGGCGAGCAAAAGGGTGGCGAATCTACGCATTGTATCAAAACTCCTCGGGTTTTCTCTTCCCATTTTGGGGACGCAAGGAGATACGGAACACAGATGCGTGAGTTTCAGAATATTTCGCGGATTTTTGATTTATTTTCACTGTGGATGTATTTTCTGCCTTGGCAATTCGCCGGCTACCGGTCCATTTAGACATATGGAACGGAGATAGACTGAGCCTGTTCTATCCACGCGCCGCCAGTGCGAAGGCTCGATCAGATGCCCTTCAAATCGCCCGCGGCAACCACCGGCCCGGTGGGCTGCCCGGTCGGCGAACCGCCGGCGGGTTCGAGGCTGACGGCCAGCACGGCGCCCTGCGCGAGTTTCCGCTGCGTGGTGGGCGAGACGCCAATATGCGCCGTCGCACCCGCCGGGATGACGCCCATCGAGACCGGCGCGTTCTTGCCCTCGATCATCCAGAGTTCGAAGTCCTTGCCGGCGGCGAGCACGCCGGAAACATGCGAAAGGCTGACTTCATGCCGTTCGGAATCATAGACGGCGAGATATTTGACGTCGCTGCCGTCGGCGGCCAGCGAAGCGACGAGTCGCGCCTGCGGCTGTTCAGCCGGCCGGTTGACATAGGGAACGGCGACGTAGAGCGCCAGCGCGGCAACAGCCGCCACCGCAAGGCCGCGCCAGAAGGCGAGGCTGGACCACAGGCCGGCGCGTGGCTCGGCAGGCGTGGTGGCGGCGGATGAAAACAACCGGCGGTCGATCGCCGGCTTCACCGAAGCCGGCGGCTCGATTTCAAGATAGGCCGCGCCCAGCGGCGACAGGCGAACTTCCCAGCCGTCGACCAGCCGCGCGAAATCGGTCTCGGCGTCGATGCGCCTGGAGGCTATCTGCCGCTCTTCGACCGGCAGCACGCCAAGAACGTATTCGGCGGCGAACAGGTCGTCGCCTCCACGTTCCGGTCCGTTGTCCTCTGCCAGCGTCATCTTTCCAGACATTCCCTGAGTTTCATCAGGCTGCGGCGCAGCCAGGTGCGCATCGTGTTCAACGGCACGCCATGGCGTTCCGCCAGTTCGGCGTAGCTTTCGCCCTTGAGATAGGCGCCCCGGACGGCCGCCGCCCGGTCTTTCTCCAATTCATCGAGACAATGATGGATCCGCTCGGTCTCGTCGCCCGCCACCACCATCGCTTCAGGTCCCGGCGCCGGATCGGCCACATTGAGCGCGGCATCGATATCGGCGGCGGGCTTGCGCCTCGCTCGGATGCGATCGATCGCATGATTGCGCGCGATTGCCACCAGCCAGGAGATCGGGCTCAGATCGGAGACAGCAAAGCGATCCGCCTTCGTCCATATCTTGACGAAGACTTCCTGCAGCGCTTCTTCAGCATCTCCCCGGTCGTTCAATACACGAAGGCATACGCCGAAAAGTTTCGCACTGGTGTGCCGGTAAAGCAGATCGAACGCTGCCCGATCTTTCATCGAAGTCCGGACGATCAGCTTGGTAATGTCCTGCGGCGTCATGCGCGCCAAATTAGGCAATTGCGCTGTATTTGCAACGCCGGAAATATGCTGTGCACCTAAAGTTCGGCGTCCGCACACCTGCCCCGAGACAGTGTCCCGGTTTGAAGTCAAAAGCTGGCAATCGCGTTTGAGGCGCTTCCCCCGACATGCTACGCTTCAGCCGAAGCAAGGGAGATTTGTCATGGGATTGGTGCTCGCCAAACCTGAGGATGTCGCCACTGCCTTTGCCGATGCCTGGAATAGACACGATATGAACGACTTCGCGGCGTTGTTCGCCGACGACGCCAATTTCGTCAATGTCGTGGGCATGTGGTGGAAGAACCGCACCGAGATCGAAAGGGCGCACCGCGCAACTCATGAAACCATGTTTCGTGACAGCCGATTGAAGGGTGTTGTCTCGTCAGTTGTTGAATTGTCTTCCGGCATTGCATCGGTGCACTATTCATGGATCCTGACCGGCGCATCCGCTCCGGACGGCTCATCCGCCGGAAAACGAGAAGGCATTCTGCTTCTGGTTTTGAAGGAAGAACAGTCGGGCTGGCGGATAAAGGTTGCCCAAAACACCGACATTGTTCCGGGGGCGATTGCGCCCCCTTCCAACGCCGGGAGATAGCCGTTTAAAAGTCGCCGCCAAACTCCAAACTGAGACACTATCAGCCTGGATTGCCAAGGGAATTGCCGCTGACTAGCTTGGCAGCAATGGGGGAGCGCACATGTCGGTCGAACGAATCCTTTGGGAAGAAGACGCAACCGGCCTTGCCGGTCTGGTGCGCAGGGGCGAACTATCGGCGATCGAGTTGACCGAAGCGGCGATCGCCCGTGCCGAGGCCACCCGCCCCGAAATCAATGCCACGGCCGAGCCGCTCTACGAGGCGGCACGGACCCGGGCAAAGAGCATCGACCGTTCGCTGCCGCTGGCCGGGGTCCCCTTCGCCATCAAGGATCTCGGCATCGCCATCAAGGGCGTGCCCTCGCATGGCGGCAGCCGCATTCCGGCCTGGGTACCCGATTTCAACTCGGTGATGACCGAGCGCTATCTCGCCGCCGGGCTGATTCCGATCGTCACCTCGACGTCACCCGAGCACGGGCTGCGGCTGATGACGGAATCCAAGGCCTTTGGCGTCACCCGCAATCCCTGGAATACCGGCCACACCACCGGCGGCTCGTCGGGCGGTTCGGCAGCCCTGGTCGCCGCCGGCGTCGTGCCGGTGGCGCATGGGTCGGATGGCGGCGGCTCGATCCGCGTGCCTTCGGCCTGCAGCGGCCTTGTCGGCCTCAAGACCTCGCGCGGCCGTGTCCCGCTGTCCCCGCTGGTGAGCGAAAGCTGGTACGGCATGGTCGTCGATCACGCCGTCACCCGCTCGGTGCGCGACTGCGCGCTGCTGCTCGACCTCACCCATGGTCCCGATGCGCTCGCGCCTTATGCCGCGCGCCCGCCAAAGGGCTCGTTCGCCGCCGCTGCCGCGCGGGATCCCGGCAAGCTCACGCTGGCGGTGTACCGCAAGTCGCCGCTGGGCTTGCCGATTTCGGCCGAGACGCTGAAGGCGCTCGACATTGCCGTGGCGCTCGCCCGCGAGGGCGGCCACTCGGTCGAGGACATCGATCTGCCCTTTATCGGCCGCGATTTCTTCGCCGATTTCTGCACGACGGTCGCTTCCGCCGTCGCCGGCTCGTTGCGGGGTGAAGCGCTGCGCGTCGGCCGCTCGGTGACGGGCGATATCGAGCGCGCCACGCGCGTGCTCGGCCGGTTGGGCGAGATGATCTCGGCCGGCGAAACCTATGCCGGCCTGCAGCGCCTACATGCCACCTCGCGGCAACTGATCACGGAGACCGCGCGCTATGATGCGGTACTGATGCCTGTTATCGCGCACCCGCCGCTCGCCTGCGGCGCCATGGATCCGAAAGGCGCCGACGAACTGATCGAAAACCTGCTCGACAAGCTTCACCTCACCGCGCTGCTCAGGATCAAACCGCTGTTCGGCCAATTGATGGACAAGAGTCTTTGGTTCACGCATTGGCCGGCGATCCACAATGTCAGTGGCCAGCCGTCGATCGCGCTCCCCGTCCATGTCACGGACGCCGGCCTGCCGCTCGGGATCCAGGCCGCCGGCCGGCCGGGCGACGAGGAAAGGCTTTTGTCGCTGGCCGCGCAGATGGAGAAAATCTCGGGCTGGCTGACGCGGCGGGCGCCGCTGATGGTGCCGTCACAATGACGACACCGTGAACCGACTATGACAGCAATGCCATTTGCGGCTCGCGTCAATTCCGGCTAAGACGCCGCCGTCCTTACCTGATGCATGTCGCCCAAATGTGCCCAGCGGTTTGGGACAACGACATGCATAAAACCAAATACCAGGGAACCACGCTGATGACGGACGTCGCCGCCACCGCCGAAATGCAGGCCGCCCTCTTGTCGCGCGCGCTGCCCTACATGCAGCGCTACGAGCACAAGACGGTCGTGGTGAAATATGGCGGCCATGCCATGGGCGATCTCGAACTCGGCAAGGCCTTCGCCCGCGACATCGCGCTGCTCAAGCAGTCCGGCGTCAACCCAATCGTCGTCCATGGCGGCGGACCGCAGATCGGCGCCATGCTGGCCAAGATGGGCATCGAATCCAAGTTCGAGGGCGGCTTGCGCGTCACCGACCAGAAGACGGTCGAGATCGTCGAGATGGTGCTGGCCGGGTCGATCAACAAGGAGATCGTCGCGCTGATCAACGCCGAGGGCGAATGGGCGATCGGCCTGTGCGGCAAGGACGGCAATATGGTGTTCGCCGAAAAGGCGCGCAAGACGATGATCGACCCCGATTCCAACATCGAGCGCGTGCTCGATCTCGGCTTTGTCGGCGAGCCGGTCGAGGTCGACCGCACGCTGCTGGACCTTCTGGCGCGCTCCGAAATGATCCCCGTGCTGGCGCCGGTCGCGCCCGGCCGCGATGGCCATACCTACAACATCAACGCCGACACTTTCGCCGGCGCCATCGCCGGCGCATGCAAGGCCTCGCGCCTGCTGTTCCTCACCGACGTGCCGGGCGTGCTCGACAAGGACAAGAAGCTGATCGACGAGTTGACGGTCGCCGAGGCCAAGGCGCTGATCAAGGACGGCACGGTTTCCGGCGGCATGATCCCCAAGGTCGAGACCTGCATCGAGGCGATCGAGCGTGGCGTCGAAGGCGTCGTCATCCTCAACGGCAAGACGCCGCATTCGGTGCTGCTCGAACTGTTCACCGAACACGGCGCCGGCACGCTGATCGTGCCATAATGCTTGTTGTCAGCCGGCTAACCTTCTGCCTGGCAGGCCGCGATTTACGGCCGCGGGAAGCTCCGGCTTTGTAACCGGCCGCCGGACAACCATCGATTCCTCCTCGTTGTCCTGCGGTGCGCCCCAGAATTCCGCGAGCGTCGGGCCGCCTTTCACCCGGCGGTCGGTCACCAGAAAACCCCAGACCTCGCGGAACCAGACGCGGCGACCCATCTGCGTGTACCAGCGCATCGAATGCCGCTGCTCGGGATCGGGGTGGAACAGGATGCGCGCCAGCGCCTTCGGCCTCGACTGTACGGCGAGCTCAATCAGCTTGACCGAGAAGAACAGCATCCACGGCTTCAGCCGGGTCATCTGCAGCACCTGGTGCTTGTAATCCCACAGGCGGGCATCCCTCTGGATGACCTTGCGATCCCGCGCGATGCGGAAAAACGGCGTCCAGCGATGCGGCGTCACATAGAGCGCCTGGATCTGGTCGGGGTCATAGGCGAGGAGCTGGCGAAAGCCGCGCCACAGATCGCGAAATCCCTCATCCTCGAAGCCGGCGACCCAGGTTGCCATGGACAGGATGCCGTGCTTCCGCAGCAGCCGTATCGCTTCACGATCGGACGAGGTACTGCCGCCCTTGCGGATCAATTGCAGCGTCTGCTCGTCGGTGTTTTCCATGCCGAGCAGCCAGCGGATGACACCGGCCTGGCGGTAGAGGTGCAGCATATCGGCATCGCGCACGATATCGTCGGCGCGGGTCGAGCCGACGATCAGCACCGACACGTTCTCGGCAATCAAGGCTTCGAGAAAGGCGCGCCATGCCTTTTTAGAAACCGTCGGATTTTCATCCGCCAGGTTGATCAGTTCGACGCCATGCTCGCGGTGCAGCCAGGCGATCTCCTTGGCGAACTTGACTGGGTCGCGATGCCGCCAGCGGGTCCAGAAGCCACGCTGGCCGCAATAATTGCACAGATGCGGGCAGCCGCGCGATAACTGCATGACCACCGCACGCTTGCCTCCCCAGTAGCTGTATCTGCGGTGGTCGATCAGCTCCCAGCCGACGCGGTAGGCGTCGAGGTCGGCGATGGTCATCGCCGCTTGCGTAGCGAAGGGACGGTCAAGATCGTCGCGGCAGGCGATGCCGGCAACGCTTGCCGGCGGCTGGCGCATCTCCAGCGCCTCGACCAGCGCCACCACGGTCGCCTCGCCCTCGCCGCGCACGATGAAGTCGAAGGCGTCGGTTGACGCCAGGATGTCGCGCCAGTGATAGGTGGGGAAGACGCCGCCATAGAGGATGATCGTCGCCGGCGCGCGCGCCTTGACCATCCCGGCGATCAACAAGGCGGTCGGATGTGCCGAGGTCGAGCCGGAATGGCCGATCAGAACGAAGTCGGGATAGTCCTTCAGGGCTTCCGCGACAACCGAGGCGAGCGGCATCGGCCCGAACTCGGCATCGACGAGCCGCACCTGATGGCCGGCGTCGAGCAGCGGGCCGCCGATCGCCAGCAGCCCAAGCGGCGGCAAGTGATCGTCGGGCACGCGGCTGCCGATGGCGGTGTGCGGCGGATTGATCAGGACGATTTTCATGGCGGACCTCCTGGAGGAATGGTCCGTGCATGCTGGTTGGAGAGCTGGTCGCCGAAAGGGCCCGTTTCAGCAGTTTGCTTGCAGCTTTTCCGCAGAAACGCGGATGCGATTCACCGCCTGAGATGGGCGAGCGGCACGTGGCCGGGTCCCTTGATGTTCTGCAGCACCAGTTGCGTGTGGACGTCGCGCACGCCGTCGAGCCGCATCAGCCGATGCATGACGAAGGCGTTGAGCTCGTCGACCGATGGCACCATGACATGCAGCAGGAAATCGTGGTCGCCGGTCATCGTCCAGCACGACGACACCTCATCCATGCGCTGAACGGCGGCAATGAAGCTCTCGGGCGAGCCGTCGCTGTGGCTGACGAGGCGCACCTGGATGAATACCTCGACCATCAGGCCGACGGCGCGGCGGCTGATCACCGCGGCAAAGCCCTTGATGATGCCGGCTTCCTGCAGCGCCT
The DNA here is from genome assembly GCF_000230995.2 of Mesorhizobium australicum WSM2073. Taxonomy (NCBI): domain Bacteria; kingdom Pseudomonadati; phylum Pseudomonadota; class Alphaproteobacteria; order Hyphomicrobiales; family Phyllobacteriaceae; genus Mesorhizobium; species Mesorhizobium australicum. The sequence goes on from NC_019973.1 coordinate 480,446, forward strand.
CGAAGCGCCGGGCGCAGGGCGTGGTGGAGAGGCCGACCTCCTGCGCCAGCTCGGAAACGGGTTTGCGACCGTTGCGTTGCAGGACATCCAGCATCTTGATCTCGAAATCGTCGAATTGAGGCATTTTCACTCATCCGATGCGAATTGTGAGTGAATGATATCTCGAATGTGGCGGAGGAGCCACCATCAAAACCGAATTGCCTCGGCAGATCGGGTTAGCCTTGCGGCACGTCAACCATTGATGCGAGGAGAAAACCCATGACGACGATGAGCGTTGCCGAATACGCCCGCGACTGCGCGGCGCAAGGGTTGCGCGGGGACTATTCGGTGTGCCGCGCGGATTTCACCGTGGCGCAGGCTTATGACTATTCGACCGAGGAGCAGGCGGTGTGGCGCACGCTGTGCGACCGCCAGACCAAGCTGACGCAAAAGCTCGCCCATCACTCCTATCTCAACGGCGTCGAGAAGCTCGGCCTGCTCGACTGCATCCCCGATTTCGAGGACGTCAGCACCAAACTGCGCAAGCTGACCGGCTGGGAAATCGTCGCCGTGCCGGGCCTCATCCCGGCCGCACCGTTCTTCGACCACCTCGCCAACCGCCGCTTCCCGGTCACCAACTGGCTGCGGACCAAGCAGGAACTCGACTACGTCGTCGAGCCGGACATGTTCCATGACTTCTTCGGCCATGTGCCGGTTCTCTCGCAGCCGGTGTTTGCCGATTTCATGCAGATGTATGGCAAGAAGGCCGGCGACATCATTGCGCTGGGCGGCGACGAGATGATCACCCGGCTCTACTGGTACACGGCCGAATATGGCCTGATGCAGGAGAACGGCCAGAAGCTGAAGGCGTTTGGCGCCGGTCTGATGTCGTCGTTCACCGAGTTGCAGTTCGCTGTCGAGAGCAAGGACGCCCACCATGTACCGTTCGACCTGGAAACGGTGATGCGCACCGGCTACGAGATCGACAAGTTCCAGCGCGCCTATTTCGTGTTGCCGTCCTTCGACGCCTTGCGCGATGCCTTCCAGACGGCGGATTTCGAAGCGATCGTCGCGCGCCGCAAGAGCCAGCCGGCGCTCGACCCGGCGACGGTCTAAAACATAAAGCGCGTCGCATGAATCTGTCTCAACGCGACGCGCTTTGGACGCTTTGATCGCGCTGGGCTATTGCATGGCAGCGGGGTTCATCCACAGGAGCTCCCAGACGTTGCCGTCAGGGTCTTCGATGTGGCGGTTGAACATGAAGCCGAGATCCTGAGCGGGGTTGGGATCGGCGCGGCCGCCGGCCGCGACGCCCTTCTCGATCGTGGCATTGACCTCGTCCTTGCTGCTCGCGGTGAGTGCGATCAGCATCTGGCTGTCACGCCTGGCGTCGCCGATCTGGCGGGTTGTGAACTGGCCGTAATGCTGGTGCGTCAGCAACATCACCCCGATCGCGTCGGAAAACATGACCGAACTGGCCTGGTCGTTCGAGAACTGCGGATTGAGCGTGCCCCCGATCGCGAGATAGAAATTGGTCGCTGCCTGCAGATCCCGCACCGGCAGATTTATGAAGATCATCTTGGTCATCGGTCTAAGCCTTGCCTTCGTTGACAGGTACTAGTCAGTCCAGTACCGTTTCATGGGGCTACCACGAGAGAACGGTACCGTCTAGTACTGGTTAAGAGGGCGCCATGAAAATCGACGGTGAGACCAGATCGGCTCGCAAGGATCGTGAGATCATCCAGGCGGCCACGGCGGCGTTCACCAGCAAGGGATATGACGGGACCAGCATGGAGGAAATCGCCACCAAGGCGGGGGCCTCCAAGCAGACCGTCTACAAGCATTTCACCGACAAGGAGACGCTGTTTGGCGAAGTCGTTCTGTCAACCGCTACCCAGGTCAATGACATCATCGAGTCCGTGACGACGCTGCTTTCCGAGGCGAAATTCATGGAAGGCGGCCTGCAGCAGCTTGCCCGACGCCTGATAGCGGTTCTCATGGATGAAGAGTTGTTGAAGCTGCGGCGCTTGATCATCGCCAACGCGGATCGAATGCCGCAGCTTGGCCGCGCTTGGTACGAAAAGGGGTTTGAGCGCATGCTTGCCTCGACGGCGTCCTGCTTTCAAAAACTCACCAGTCGAGGACTGATACAAACAAGTGATCCCTATCTGGCAGCCAGCCATCTTTTTGGAATGCTTCTTTGGATCCCCATGAATGAAGCCATGTTCACGGGAGGCAACCGGCGCTCCAAGGCCGAACTGGAACGCCACGCGGATGCCTCGGTGGAGGCATTTCTGGCCGTCTACGGAGTCCAGCCGAACTAGTCGCGTCCCCTGCCCACGTTTGCAGGGGTCGAGGACACCACCATGTGCCTTTCGACCTGCAAACAGTGATGCGCACCGGCTACCAGATCGACAAGTTCCAGTGGAACGGCCGGCCGCCGGAACATTCCGCCATTCCTACAGAGCGTAGATGGTCCGGTTGAACTTCGTCTCCATCACCACGTGGGAAGCGGTTTTGACGACGCCGCTGATTTCATTCAGGGCATTCACCTCCCGGTTCAGCTTCTCGAGCGTCTCGGCGGCAAGGTGGATGATCAGATCCCATTCACCGGTTATGGCATAGACCGCCTGGATCGAGGGCATCGCCTTGATCCTTCTGGAGACGTCCGGATAGCTCTTGTTGTTCAGGGCGGCGAGGGTGAAACAGTGGACGGCGTTCTGGGCCACCGTCTTGGCCAGACGGACGGTATAGCCTTCGATGATGCCGCCGGCCTCCAGCTTCTGGATCCGCTCCTGCAGCGCAGTGCGCGACACGCCGAGCTGTCGTGCCAGTGACGCGACTGGCTCCCGCGCGTTCTTCTGCATCAGCGCGAGCAACTGACGATCCTTCTCGGTCAATTCCACAAACAAAACCTCTCGCTCGATCCGCTTAGTAACCACCGCGCGATCCTATCGGCTGAACAGCCCCCGCGACAATCCGCAATACTGGCAGCGGCGAACGGAACAAGGCCAACATATCCGGCACTTTGTCATCCCAAGGGACGCAATGACTGCGCGATCGCCAATATCCCGCATTTCGCCGGGTGGAACCCTTCTTTTTGCGACCTGACTGTCTGGGGTCACGAACGCCGGTCCGTCAGGGGGAATCAGCTTCGGCTGTGATGGGCAAAGTCCGAAACCGATCCGGTTGAACCTGCAGCTGAAGCGCTGAGGTTCGACGTCGGCCACTCAACCTATCAGTTCAACCACAAGGGAGGGATAACTTTGAAAAAACTGCTCAATTTAGCCGTTCTTGCCGCCGCGACATTCGCCATCACGACGGCAGCCATGGCCGGTGAAACCCTGGACCGCGTCACGTCGAAAAAGGCGATGGTCATCGCCACCAACGCGGCCTGGCCGCCACAGAGCTTTCTCAACGACAGCAACGAACTCGCCGGTTTCGACATCGATGTCTCGCGCGAGATCGGCAAGCGGCTTGGCGTCGAGGTCTCGTTCGAAACGCCCGACTGGGCGACGCTGACCGGCGGGCGCTGGCAGGGACGCTACGACCTTGGCGTCGGATCGGTCACGCCGACAAAAGCCCGCTCCAAGGTGATCGACTTTGTCGGCATCTATTATTACAGCCCCTACGTCTATGTCCTGCACAAGGACAGCGGCGCGAAGTCGGTCGCCGATCTCAACGGCAAGATCATCGGCGTCGAGACTGCCACCACCTCGGAGGATTTCATCCGCCGCAAGCTCGAAATCGACGCGCCTGGCCTGGCTCCCATCGAATACAAGCTCGAGCCGGGCGAGATCCGCACCTACGCGGATTCCATGCTTCCCTTCGATGACCTGCGGCTTGGCGACGGCGTGCGCCTGAATGCCGTGATCGCGCCGGAACAGACGGCGCAGAACGCCATCAAGAACGGCTATCCCGTGAAGATCCTGGAAGGCGAGTACGCCTTCCGCGAGCCGCTCGTCGTCATCGCCGAGAAGAAGGATCCCGAGTGGACCGCGAAGGTCGGGGGCATCATCACCGAAATGAAGACGGACGGCACGCTCGCCGCGCTGACCACGAAGTGGTACGGCAAGGACTACAGCGCCAAGTAAAGTCATTCCGCCGGCTGCCTCCTTGGCAGCCGGCGGGCGTCACCTCGCCTCATGAATGCCCTCACCGCAAAGTCGCCATGGCCTATCCGGACACCTATTACGCCCGCACCCTGACCGACCGGAAGACGCGGCCCCCGCTCAAAGGGGAGGCGCGATGTGACGTGGCCGTCGTCGGCGCCGGATTGGCCGGGCTGACGACAGCGCTGCAACTGGCGCGCGCCGGACTGCACGTCGTCGTGCTGGAAGCCCAGGTCGTTGGTTTCGGCGCTTCGGGACGCAATGGCGGCTTCGTCACACCCGGCTTCGCCACCGGCGGCGACACTATCGCCGCACGTGTCGGCGGGGAGGCAGCGCGCGACCTGCACCGGCTGTCGATCGAAGGCATGGACTTCGTGCGCGACACCATCGAAGCGCTCGGAATATCGGCCGCCCAGCCGCGTGCCGGCCTGCTCAGCGTCTTGCGCTACGACGGCGGCGATGCGCTGAAGGCCTATGCCGACCAGATGGCACGCGACCACGGTTACGAGCTTCAATACCTGCGCGGCGAAGACGTGCGCGCGGTGCTGAAGTCGGCTCGCTACCACCAAGGCCTGCGCGACCCAAACGCCTTTCACATCCATCCGCTCAACTATCTGCGTTGCCTGGCCGACGAGATCGAGCGGCTGGGCGGCAAGATCCATGAGAGTTCCGAGGTCGTGCAATGCGACCTGTCGGGACCGCAAAAGATGCTGCGCACGAGCCAGGGCACGCTTCGGGCGCCCCAGATCGTGCTCGCGACCGGCGGCTATACCGGCCCGGTGTTCGGCCAGCTCTACCGCGCCTTTCTGCCCATCGCGACCTATGTGATGGTTTCCGAGGCGGCTCCCCGCCTCATCGCGCAAGCCGTCGCCACCACCGATGCCGTCGGCGACAACAGGCGGGCCGGCGACTATTATCGTCTGGTAGAGAGCGGCAATCGCCTTTTGTGGGGCGGGCGCATCACCACGCGTGCCGCTTCCGCCGACGCGCTGGCGCGCGAATTGCGCCGTGAAATGGTCGGCACCTACCCGCAGCTCGCCGGCCTCAAGACCGAATTGGCCTGGTCGGGGCTGATGTCCTATGCCCGGCATCTGATGCCCCAGATCGGGGAGCTGCAATCGGGCGTCTGGTACTGCACCGCTTTTGGTGGCCATGGCCTCAACACCACGGCGATTGCCGGAAAAATTGTCGCCGAGGGCATTCTGGGCGCTTCGGACCGGTATCGGCAATTCGCGCCATTCGGACTGAGCTGGGCCGGCGGCGCCGGTGGCCTAGCCGCCGCGCAGCTCACCTACTGGAAATTGCAGGCGCAGGACTGGTGGCGGGAACGCCGCGCCACCACCAAGGACAAGGTGACGGCATGATCGGCAGGCTGATGCTCTCCCATCCAGGGCTTGCCCGCCACGCGGCGGCCGCGCTTTTTCCCGCGCTGCTGGCCGCGGCCCTCTACGCCATGGGCATCAAGTCGAGCTGGATCGGCTCGGTGATGCCGCTTGCATCCGACTGGTTGCAGGCCAATCCAGCCTTGTCGCGCGCCCTCTCGGCCGTGTTGATCGCGCTCCTGGTTCTGGTGAACTGCAAGCTGCTGCTGCTCATGCCCCGACGCCAGCAGATCGCCGGCGTCTGGATCGAGCTGTTCGCGCTGCTGATGCTGTTCTTCTATTCCTTCGACCTCTCCTTTGCCTTCATTGCCAGGAAGGTTGGCTTCCTGATCACCCAGGGCGTCACCACGACGCTTTACATTTCGGCGATCTCGATTCTCATCGCAACGACCATCGCGCTTATCGGGGCCATCGCCAAACTGACCGGCAACGGCATCGTCTACGGGCTGGCCACCTTCTACACGTCGCTGTTTCGCGGCCTGCCGTTGCTGATGCAGATCTACATCATCTATCTCGGCCTGCCGCAGGTCGGCTATGTGATCGGCGCGGTGCCGGCCGGCATCGTTGCGTTGTCGCTGTGTTATGGCGCCTACATGACCGAGATCTTCCGCGCCGGCATCGAAAGCATCCCGCGCGGCCAAAGCGAAGGCGCCACGGCGCTCGGCCTGAGCCCCGGCCAGACCATGGCGCTGGTCATCCTGCCGCAGGCCATGCGCGTCATCATCCCGCCGACCGGCAACCAGTTCATCGCCATGCTGAAGGATTCCTCGCTGGTGTCGGTCGTCGGCGTCTGGGAGATCATGTATCTCGCCCGCACGATGGGCCAGACGGAGTTCCGCCATATCGAGATGCTGATCACCGCCTCGATGATCTATTGGATCCTGTCGATCGCGCTGGAATTCGGCCAGGCCTATCTCGAACGGCGCTTCGGCCGATCGGACCGCTAGGGGTTTGACGCCTAAAATCAGCGCGGCTGCGGTGCCTCGGCCTTCAGCCGCACAAGCTGGTCGCGCTGCAGCTCGAGCGCGGCGGTGACGAAGCGCCGGATGGTGGCAAGCTCGGCGTCGCCGAACGTGGCAATGAGCTTTTCACCTTCCCGCGCGATGGCGCCGTAATAGCGCGCCGAGAGCTCCCGTGTTGTCTCCGTTGCCTCGATAACCACCTTGCGCCTGTCCTCGAGGCTGCGCGTGCGCGTCAAGAGACCGCGCGCCTCCAGCCGATCGATCAGCGCGGTCACCGCGGCCGGCGTCAGCCCGGTCGCGGCCGCGATCGCGCCGGCCGATTGCGGGCCGCCATGCAGCAGTCCGATACAGTGGCGCTCGGCCATGTTGAGGCCGAGTCTCGCGCCTACCGCATCGTCATAGGCCTGCGTCGCGTCCTGCCACTGCATGATGGCAAGGCCGATCGCGGCGGTCAGTTCGGCGCGATCTCCGCTTGACGAATTTAGTTCGATCATCTAATTATCAATCTGTCTAATATTTAGACTATTATAGCAATATGCGGCCACGGCTTGCGATAGGCAAGGGGCGGCCGCCAACGAGGAGTGGAAAATGAGCCTGATCCAACAGCGTACGCCTCTCTCGCATGAGGAAGAGTTCAGATACGCGAAGCTGGCGATGGAATGGTACGGCTGGGGATCGCCTATCGGCCTCGGCATCCTGCTGGTGTCGCTCGCCGCCGCCGCCGTGCTGGTGCGCATCGCCCTCTACGGCTTTTGAGCCTCTGCCGGCGCCATCCTTGGCGTCGGCAGAACGGGTGGTGATCCGAGCAGGGACGACGACTGCGCTCAGACCGTGACCACCTTGCTCAGATGCTCACCCAGCCGGCAGGCGAGCGCGGTGATCGTCGTCGTTGGATTGGCTTGTCCCGACGTGCAAAAGACCGAAGAGCCGCCGACATAGAGATTGTCCATGCCATGCACCTTGCAGTTGGCGTCCACCACGCTCCTGGTGACGTCGGTGCCCATGCGCGTGCCGCCCATATGATGGTGGCCCGCCGTCTCTTCGTTGGTCGGATAATCGTCGCCCTTCGAGATCCAGTCGGCAATGCGCACCCGGCCCAGGTTCTTCTGGGCAAGCGTCGTGCCGAACAGCCTTAAGCCTTCGAGAAGGGTGCGGCGTTCCAGTTCCGATTTCTTCCAGTGCAGTTCGATGCGCGGCACGCCGGCATGGTCGACCTCGGTCTTCGACAGCTCGATCTGGTTCGAAGCCAGCGGCGCCTGTTCCCAGGCGACATAAAGCTGAGCGGCGCAACGCAGGTTCTGGTCGAGCTTGCCCGACACCCATTCCGCCATGTGCGGCGCCGTACAGGCAAGATCAGCGATCAGGCTCTTGACGCCCGGATAGGGAGTCTCGATCAGCCTGATGCCGAAATTCATGATCCTGAGCCGTTCCATCGCGGCAGCCATCGGCGAGAAGAAGGCCTCCTTGACGGCATCGACCTCGAACGCGCCGTCGTCGGCCAGGATGGCATTGCCGCCCTCGAAGGTCGGATGCTCCATCCAGTAGCGGCCAAGCGCCGTCGCGTTCGGCACGACGCCGCCGTTGGAGCGCCGGTTGGACCACAAAAGCAGCCGGGAATTCTCCAGTCCGCCGGTGCAGACGATGAAATAGTCGGCGCTGAACGGGCCGGCGTCCTGCCCGTTGGACCATAATCTGGCGCCGGTCACGCGTTTGCCATCTCCGGCAAGCTCGGTGGCGTAGGTGTTGAGCACGACGGCGATGTTTTTGCTCTGGTCGAGTTGGTCGCCGAACTTTTCTGCAAACCGGACCGCCGGGCTCTTGATCAGCTGCACCCAGCGAATGTCGTCCGAGATCGGCACATCTGGCCGGAAATCGGGAAGGTCGAGGATATCGCGCACTTCCGCAAGATAGGGTTCGATGTCGGCGCGCCGGATCGGCCAGCCGGTGTCGGGTGCCCAGGCTTTCGGCTCGAAATCCTGTTTGTCGAGCACGCGACACCAACCGGCCCAGTGATTGGAACTGCCGCCCATGAACCGCAACCGGGTGATATCGAGGTCGAAGTAGAAATCGCCGACCGTGGTGCCGCGGTAGAAATCCTGCGACTCGTCGCTGAATTCCCGCGAGCCGGCTTCCAGCACCACGACCGGGATGCCGGCCGCGCCAAGTTTCCTGGCGATCGTGGTGCCGGCGGGGCCGGAACCAAGGACACAGACCTTTGGCGCGAAATTGGCGGCGCGATACGCGTCGTAGCTGTCGAAGATCATGCCAGGTCGCTCCGCTTCAGGATCCAGCCATTGACCTCGACGATCTCGTCGGGATTGGCCCGGGATGAACCGGCATGGGTGGCGTCGGCATCAGGCAGCTTGCGGAACAAGGACAGGGCAGGCAGGGCGATCAGCGCCTGCACGAGCGTGCGGCGCGACATTCTTTTGATGAAGAAACTCATGACAGGCCTCTCGGCTGGGGCTTCGATGCGCGCATGACATTCCCCGAACGGCACACGCATCGTCACGGAAGCCAGTATTGTGCCAAGCATGGCCTCACGGCGGTAAAAAGCCTGACAAGCGGCACAACCGGATGCAAACAGGGTTAGAGATTTCTTAACCGGCCGGGTGTGCTGGCCAACCCGCTCATGCGGCTTCGGAAATGTCGGTATCGAGGATCGTCAGGTTGCGGCCCGCATGCTTGGCCTGGTAGAGGCGCCGGTCCGCGGCGCGCATCAGGTCCGATACGTTGACATCCTCGCCGCACACGGTGCCGCCGATGCTAACGGTCAACGGAATGGTTCGCTCATCGACGGGTCGGAAGCGGATCAGCTCGACCTCGCGACGGATCCGTTCGGCAACGCGCTTGGCCTCCTGTTCCGTGGCTCCGGTCAGAAACGCGCCGAACTCCTCGCCGCCGATCCGGCCGAGCACGTCGCCGCTGCGCACGCCGCGCTCGATGGCGCTGGCGATCAACAGCAGCGCGTCATCCCCGGTCAGGTGACCGAAATTGTCATTGATCTTCTTGAAATGATCGGCGTCGATGATCAGCAGCGCGCCGCGGTCGGACTTGCGCCGGGAGCCGTCCAGCGCGGCAAAGAAGCTTTCCCGGTTGAGCATGCCGGTCATGTCGTCGCGGCTCGCCTTTTCCGCCAGGCGGCGGTGCGCCGCGGCGAGTTGGGCATGGGCACGGGCCAATTCGCGATGGGCATTTTTCAACCTGTCGCTCTGCCAGAACGTGCCGGCGCATGCCGTCCAGGCAAGGACCAGCGGACAGACCGTCGACGTCAGCCAGATCGTGCGCGTGACCGGGAATCCCATCGCTGGGACTATGATCAATGTCAGCAGGAGCGAGGCAGCGACGGAGGCCAAGGCGATGGCGGCGGATTTGAGAATAATGCTATTCATCGCGGGCTCCCCACAGGACTTGTCTCTGTGCCAGCAAGCCCTGAAGGCCACCTTTCCGGGATGGCTAAAATTTGAATCGTGAGGCCATTTCCGCCACTCTCGACGCGCATAAGTTGTGGATAAAGTCCCTTTCAGAATCCCTGTTTCATGCCATAAGGAGCGCATGACCACGCTTCCCGATCCCGCCCGCTTCGCCCATGTCACCGACTGGGTGTTCGACCTCGACAACACGCTCTACCCGCATCACTCGAATTTGTTCTCCCAGATCGACGTCAAGATGACCGCCTATGTCGGGGAACTGCTGGCGCTGCCGCGCGAGGAGGCGCGCAAGCTGCAGAAGGAGCTCTATCGCGAATACGGCACGACGCTGAACGGGCTGATGACGCGCCACGGCATCGATCCCGACGACTTTCTGGAGAAGGTCCATGACATCGACTATTCGTGGCTGGTGCCCGATCCTGTTCTCGGCACCGCCATCCGCCAGCTTCCCGGCCGCAAATTCATCTTCACCAATGGCGACCGCAGGCATGCCGAGCGCACCGCGCGCCAACTTGGCATCCTCGACCATTTCGACGACATTTTCGATATCGTCGCTGCCGGCCTCAATCCCAAGCCGGCGCGCCAGACCTACGAGAAGTTCGCCGAACTGCACGCCGTCACCGGCCACAATGCGGTGATGTTCGAGGACCTCGCCCGCAACCTGGCCGTGCCGAAGTCGCTGGGCATGACCACGGTTCTCGTGGTGCCGCGCAATTTCGAGCCGACCTTCTCGGAAATCTGGGAACGCGACCCGGCGCAGGAAGACGACGTCGACTACGTCACCGACGATCTCGCGGAATTTTTGACGGGAATAGTGAGTAGTGAGTAGTGAGTAGTGAGTAGTGAGTAGTGGAGGAGCACACCTTTCGCTCGCTCACTACTAATCCCTACTCACTAATTCCCACTGCCTACTCACTCACTCACTCCCTAGCTTGTAGAAGCGGCTGATGATGCCCCAGGCTTCGTCGGCTGTGTCGACGAAATCGATGATATCCTGGTCGCCCGGGCTGATCGTGCCCTGCTCGGCGAGGAAGTCGAGGTCGATCGCCCGCTTCCAGAAGGACTTGCCGAACAGGATCACCGGCACGCGCTCCATGCGTCCGGTCTGGATCAGCGTCAGCGTCTCGAAGAACTCGTCCATCGTGCCGAAGCCGCCGGGAAACACCGCCACGGCCTTGGCGCGCATGACGAAGTGCATCTTGCGGATGGCGAAATAGTGGAAGTTGAAACAGAGCTCCGGCGTCACATAGGGGTTCGGCGCCTGCTCGTGCGGCAGCACGATGTTGAGCCCGATCGACGGCGCGCCGACATCATCGGCGCCGCGGTTTCCCGCTTCCATGACGCCCGGACCGCCACCGGTCACCACCACATATTCGCGATAATATGACGTGGCCGACTGCTGCGAGCAGAGGCGGGCGAATTTGCGCGCCTCCTCGTAATATTTGCTGTTTTCCTCAAGGTTCTTCTTCTGCATCTCGTTCTTGGCCGCCCAGGCCTCGCCGCCGGGCTCCGGCAGGCGCGCGCCGCCGAACAGGATCACGGTCGAACGAATGCCGCGCTCGGCGAGGATCATTTCCGGCTTCAGCAGTTCCAGTTGCAGCCTGACGGCGCGCAGCTCGCGCCGGGTCATGAAGTCGGGATCGTTCCAGGCCAGGCGGTAGGTCTCGGCCCGCGTTTGCGGCGTGTCCGGCACGCTTTTCGACCGCTCCAGATCCTCATCCGAGTGCGGCAGCGGCGTCCATCCCGCCTTTTCCATGGGAGTCATCGAATCCACCCGTCCATTCCTTTACTTGCGCCGTCCCATGACGCTGGCGCGATTGACCCCCATTCCACCTTAACATAGGGTCCGCGCGACTTTTAAACAGGTTAAGGCGCAGCCCTTAACAGCTTGGTAATGGAGCAAATTCATGTCGAAGCCCGATCTGGCGAGCCTCGAAAAGACCATCGACAGGGCCTTCGAGGAACGCGACGCCATTTCGACCGCGACCCGCGGCGAGGTGCGCGACGCCATCCAGTCGGCACTCGACCTGCTCGACCGCGGCACCGCCCGCGTTGCCGAGCGGCAGGCCGACGGCAAGTGGCATGTCAACCAGTGGCTGAAGAAGGCGGTGCTGCTCTCCTTCCGGCTCAATCCGATGGAGATCATCAAGGGCGGCCCCGGCGAGGCCGTGTGGTGGGACAAGGTGGCGTCCAAGTTCGACGGCTGGGGCGCCGTCGATTTCGAGAAGGCGGGCTTCCGCGCCGTGCCGTCGTCGATCGTGCGCCGTTCGGCCTATGTCGCGCCGGGCGCGGTTTTGATGCCGTCCTTCGTCAATGTCGGCGCCTATGTCGATAGCGGCACCATGGTCGATACCTGGGCCTCGGTCGGCTCCTGCGCCCAGATTGGCAAGAACGTCCACCTTTCGGGCGGCGTCGGCATCGGCGGCGTGCTGGAGCCGATGCAGGCCGGCCCCACCATCATCGAGGACAATTGCTTCATCGGGGCGCGTTCCGAAGTGGTCGAGGGCTGCATCGTGCGCGAAGGCTCGGTTCTGGGCATGGGCGTCTTCATCGGCCAGTCGACCAAGATCGTCGACCGCGCCACCGGCGAGATCTTCTATGGCGAGGTGCCGCCGAATTCCGTGGTCGTCGCCGGCTCGCTGCCGGGCAAGGCATTTCCAAACAACGAGCCGGGCCCAGGTCTCTACTGCGCCGTCATCGTCAAGCGGGTCGACGCCAAGACCCGGTCCAAAACCTCGATCAACGAATTGCTGCGCGATTGATCTTTCCGCCCGGCAGGCGCACCTTCCGCCAGCGCGACAATCGGCCGCGCTGGTTCAACTGGAGGGGTGACATGGACTGGAAATATCTGCTCACAAGCTTTGATGGCCGTATCAACCGGAGCAAGTTCTGGGCTGGCATCGGCGTATTCATCGTTATCGGCGTTATTGCTTTCATTCTCGATGCGATCCTCGGCACGCGTGTCACCACGGCCAGCGGTGCCCAGATCGGCATCATCGGCATCCTCTTCGCGCTGGCATCGATCTATTTCGCGATTGCCCTCTATGCCAAACGCTGGCACGACCGCAACAAGTCGGGCTGGTGGACGCTGATTGGCTTCGTACCCGTCATCGGCGGCATCTGGCTGCTGGTCGAACTCGGCATTCTCGAAGGCACCAGGGGTGCCAATCAATATGGATCGGACCCGCTTGCCTGAAAGATCGGATCTCAACTGGCTTTTCTTCAAGACCTCGGGCCGCGTCAGCCGCGCGGCCTATTTTCTCGGCGGGTTGCTCGTCGCCATCATCCAGGCATTTCCGCTGTACCGCTTCACGCTGGTGCCGGAGGGTTCGGCCGAGAGCAACATGTGGTCGTTCATCTTCTTCATCGCCTTCATCGCCTCGCTGTGGTCGAACATCGCGCTGGCGGTGAAGCGGCTGCACGACCTCGACAAGCCGGGTATCGCCGCGCTGATCCTGTTCGTGCCGGTCGTCTCGATCGTCGCCTTCCTTGTGTTGTGCCTGTTTCCAGGGCAGCCTGGACCCAACCGTTATGGCCGGCGCACCAACGAGCCGGCAGAATCAAAGAAATAGAGCATGACGTCGTCGGAAAACCGCTTCACACTTTTCGGCATCATGCCCTAGGGGGCCGATCGGATCGCCATGCGCTACCGCACGCTTGATCCGAAACTGATCATCGAAACCGCCGAGCGGCTGGAAGGGCGTGTGGCCGACCGTTTTCCGGAGGCCGGGTTGCGCGGCGTTGCCGCCGAACTTGTGTCGCTGTCGCGCGATCTGGCCAAGGCCGCCAAGGCCCTGGAAGCGCCTATCTGGTGGCTGCGTGGCATCATCGTCGCCGCCGTCATCGCGGGCGCGCTGATCTTCCTGTTCGTCGGCACCATCCTGCCGCTCATTCACATCTCCCAGGCCGACGACGCGGTGCAGTCGGTGCAAGGCATCGAAGCCACGATCAACATGATCATCCTCGCCGTGCTCGGCTTCCTGGCCCTGATCCGCACCGAGGAGCGCATCAAGCGCAAGCAGGTGTTTCGCCAGTTGCACGGCCTCAGATCGCTGATCCATGTCATCGACATGCACCAGTTGACCAAGGATCCGGCGGCGCTGTCGGCCAGCTTCAAGCCGACGGCGCATTCGCCGGCCCGTCTCACCAATGCCGCGGATCTCGCGCGCTATCTCGACTATTGCTCCGAAATGCTGTCGATCACCGGCAAGATCGCGGCGCTGTTCGCGCAATCCGTCAATGACGCCGTCGTCATCGACGGCGTCAACGACATCGAGAACCTGGCGTACAACCTGTCGCGCAAGATCTGGCAGAAGATCACGTTGATCGACGGCCGGACGGCGGCGCCACAACCTTCTCCGGCACCAGGCTTGGCGAGCCAAGCCGCTCGGCTTCCGCCGCGCGCACCAGCGCGCTGATAAGCTGGACCGTCGGCGCCGGCGTACCGGCTTTTTCAGCGAGCCGCAAAACAGCGCCCTGCAAGTCGTCGATCTCGGTCGACCGGCCACGCTGCAGATCGTCCCACATCGACGAGCGCGCCTCGAGATCGATCGCCAGCATGCGCCGGGCCAGGAGCTTGAACAGCCAGTCGGGCAACCTGAGCACCTTCGGCAGCAGCGTCGGGCGCAGGCCGGCGATCCGCGCCGGCTCGATGCCGGAGGCCTTCATCGCCAGCAAGGCCTCGTCGATCTGGCTGGCCAGGATCAGCCGCCAGCGCCGGTCGGCAAGTTCGGCTACCAGCGGCAGGCCTGACAGCGCCACCAGCGCATTGTTCAGGTTCATCAGAAGCTTCCCCCACAGCACGGCCTTCATATCGCCACGCGTTTCGACAGCCAGGCCTTCGGTGTCGAGAAGATCGGCAAGGCCGGCATTGCCTTCTTCGACCATAACCTTGCCGTCGCTGGCGCGGTGGACGCGCAACGGCAGCTCTCCATCGGCTGATTGCACGACATTGAACGGCACCATGCCAGCCAGCACCGTTCGCGGGCCAAGCACCGCGCGCAGCCTGTCGGCGTTGTCGACGCCGTTCTGCAGGCTCACCACCACGGCATCGGGACGGGCATGGGCCTTGATGAGTGCCGCCATTTCCCGCGTCGCGCCGCTCTTGACGGTGACCAGGATCACATCGGCCCCCGGCAAGGACGCGGCCGGATCGGCGGTGACGACAAGCTCTGCCGGCTTGATCAGGCGATCGCGGCCCTCGAGGTCGCTGACGCGCAATCCGCCCTGCCGGAGCGCTGCCTCGATGCGCGGCCTGGCAAGCAGGACAACCCGCCGCCCGGCGAGCGCCAGGCAGCCGCCGGCATAACAGCCAATGCTGCCGGCGCCGGCGATGACGATTCTCTTTTCGCCGTTTGCCATCTCTTACTCCGCATCAGCCAGAACTATACGACATGAAAACCATAATGTCGGCGGTATCGTCGGCCATTGGCTTGGCCCTATGTCTGGCCGTGACAGGCCATTCGCTTTCGACTATCGCTTTTGCCATGACGCTGCCGACTGACCCCGCCGCAAACCTTGCCTCTCTCATCCGCTGTGCCTCGGTGACACCAGCCGAAGGCGGCGCGCTGAGCGCGCTGGAGGCGATGCTGAAGCCGCTCGGCTTCCTGGTCGATCGGCCGGTGTTCTCCGAAGACGGCACGCCCGACATCGAAAACCTCTATGCACGGCGCTCCGGCAATGGCCCGCATCTGATGTTCGCGGGTCATACCGACGTGGTGCCGGTCGGCGACGAAGCCGCCTGGACGCATCCGCCTTTCGCCGCCGATATCGCCAATGGCGAAATGTATGGCCGCGGCGCGGTCGACATGAAGGGCGGCATTGCCTGCTTCATCGCCGCGGTGGCGCGCCACGTCGAGGCGAATGGTGGCCCGAAGGGCTCGGTCTCGCTGCTGATCACCGGCGACGAGGAAGGGCCTGCCATCAACGGCACGGTCAAGCTGCTCGAATGGGCCGCGTCCAAAGGCGAGAAATGGGACGCCTCGATCGTCGGCGAGCCGACCAATCCGGACACGCTCGGCGACATGATCAAGATCGGCAGGCGCGGCTCGATGTCGGGTAGCATCACCGTCAATGGCCGCCAGGGCCATGCCGCTTATCCGCAGCTTGCCGACAACCCGGTGCGCGGCCTGATGAGCCTGGTGGACGCCTTGCTGCATCCCGTCTTCGACAAGGGAACCAAGGATTTCCAGCCGACCAACCTCGAGGTGACCTCCATCGATGTCGGCAACCCGGCCACCAACGTCATTCCCGCCAAGGCAACCGCCACCTTCAACATCCGCTTCAACGACAGCTGGACGGCCGAGACGGTCCAGGCGGAAATCCACAACCGCCTCGATCAGGCGGCTGGGCGCAAGAAATACCGGCCGGGCAAGAAGACGCCAGTCGACTATGAGCTGGTCTGGCGCGACCGGCCGAGCCACGTCTTCCTGACCCGCGACGACAGGCTGGTCGAGACGCTGAGCGGCTCGGTCAAGGCGGTGGTCGGCAAAAAGCCGGCGCTATCCACCTCCGGCGGCACATCGGATGCGCGCTTCATCAAGGATTATTGCCCGGTGGTCGAATTCGGCCTGGTCGGCAAGACCATGCACATGGTCGACGAGCGCGTGGCCATCGCCGATCTGGAAACGCTGACGCGGATCTACCAGCGCTTCATCGACGACTGGTTCGGACAGGGCTGATCAGCATGCTTTCGGCGGACGAAACCCAAGCTTCGCTGACCGGCGCCTGGCGGCTGATGCTCGGCAAGGCCGACGGCCTGCGCCTGCTCGACCTCACGGCCGACGGCTTCTGGAATTCGTTCTTCGCCATCATCGTCGCGGCACCGGCGCTGATCGTCGGCTGGGTCGGCATCGCCAACGAGATCGGCGATCCCGATGCCTTCGCCGGCCGCTTCAGCATGCTGGTGCGACTGGCGACAGTCGATATCGGCTCCTGGGTACTGCCGCTGGTGGCGCTCGCCTTGGTGGCGCGGCGCGCCGGCATTGGCGGGCGCTTCGTCCACTATGTCGTGGCCAGCAACTGGGCCTCGGCGATCACCGCCTGGCTGATGCTGCCTTCGGCGCTGATCAGGCTTTTCCTGTCCTCGGCAAGCCAGGTCTCGAGCCTTGTGTCGCTGCTGTTATTTTCCCTGTCGATGGTGCTAACCTGGCGCATGACCAACGCGACGATCGGCAGGGGCGCTGCCTTCGGCACCGCAGTTTTCGTCGGCATGTTCGTCGCTTCGCTGCTGGTCCTGTTCGGACTGCAGATGCTGCTTGGCATCTCCGTGCCGGACGATGTCGGGGCCCAGAGCCTTTCCGGGCTTTATCCTGGATAGAACCAGGGTTCTACCCGGCAGAACCAGGGTTCTACCCGGGATAATCGACGCCGATGAGAAAAAGCCCGTCGGGCGGCGCTACCTGCCCGCAGGCGGCGCGGTCTCGCGCCTCGAGCGCCGCCTTGAGGTCGCCCGATGTCCAGCCGCCGTCGCCGACCCGCTTCAGCGAGCCGACCATCGAGCGCACCTGGTTGTGCAGGAAGGATCGTGCAGATGCCCTCACCTCGATCAGATCATCGCCCGCCCGGCTCACATCGAGCCGCTCCAATGTCCTGATCGGGCTGTTGGCCTGGCACTGCGTCGAGCGGAAGGTGGTGAAGTCGTGCCGGCCGAGCAGGAGCTTCGCCGCCTCGTGCATGGCGGCGGCATCGAGCCGCTTCGGCACCCACCACACCTTACCCTTTTCCAGCGCCGAGGGCGCCCGCCGGTTGAGGATGCGGTAGAGATAGTGCCGGCCAATGGCGGAGAAACGGGCATCGAAATCGTCCGGGACGATCGTGGCCTTCAGGATGACTATGCGCGCGCCGGCCGCCTGCAGGTGTGCATTGACGGCATCGCGCACCTTGTCGTCGGGCCACGCCTTGGCAAGGTCGACATGCGCCACCTGCGCGGTCGCGTGCACGCCGGCATCGGTGCGGCCGGCGGCGCGCAGCCGGACCGCCTCGCCGCAGAATTTCTCGATCGCCTGCTCGATCGCCTGCTGCACCGAAGGCTGGTCGGCCTGATGCTGCCAGCCGGCAAACAGGCTGCCGTCATATTCGATATCGAGGCGAAAACGCGGCATGCCGGTCGGCTATACGCCCCCGCCTAGGCGGCGAGAGCGGTGAAGGCGGAGGCGTAGACCAGCCTGCCGGATTCGGGAGCTTCGCCCCAGGCCAGCGCCTGCAGCGCCTCGCCCTGGTATTCGCTTTCGAACTTTTCTGCGCGGGCGTGGCTATAGCCGAAACGGCCGTAATAGGCCGGATCGCCCAGCACGACGGCCAGTGTCTCGCCGGCGTCCTTGAGCCGAATATGGGCCTCGCGGATCAACGCTCCGCCGATGCCGCTGCCATGGAAGGAAGGCTCCACCGCCAGCGGCGCAAGCGCCACGGCGGCAAAACTCTTACCGCCGCTCTGAACGAACAGCCGCGAAAACAGGATATGGCCGACGGCCTGGCCGTCCTCTTCCGCCACCAGTTCGACGACGGCGTCACCGCCGGTCACCAACGCGTCGACCAGTCCGGCCTCCGTCTGCTGGCCGAAAGCGTGTTCCTCGACGAGGCGGATGGCCTCGCGGTCCCGCGGCGTCGCCGCGCGTATCGACATCATGCTCATGAGAATTTCAGTCCTTTTTCGATCTTGGCTCCGCGCAAGAATTCCGACGCGGCGGCGGGCTTTCCGCCCGCACGTTGAACTTCGACCAGCCTAACCGCGCCTTTTCCGCAGGCGACTGTCAGCCGGTCATCGAGAATTCCTCCCGACCCGCCCAAATCTTCCGAAGGCGACACGCCTTCGGATAGCGTCGAGCGAAGCAGTTTCAGCCGTTCCATACGGCCGCCAATTTCAATCTCGGACCAGGCGCCGGGAAACGGCGACAGGCCACGAATGTGATTGTGAACCTCGGCCGCGGGCCGTGTCCACTCCACGCGCGTCTCGGATTTATCGATTTTCCTGGCGTAAGTCACCCCTTCGGCCGCCTGCGCGGTAAATGCCAGGGTGTTCTGTTCCAGCCGCGCCAACGCTTCCACCATCAGGGCAGCGCCGACACTCATCAACCGATCATGCAGATCGCCGGCTGTCATATCGGGGCCGATGGCGCATTTTTCAACCAGTCCCACCGGGCCGGTATCCAGCCCCGCCTCCATGCGCATCACCATCATGCCGGTCTCGGTATCTCCAGCCATGATGGCGCGCTGGATCGGCGCGGCGCCACGCCAGCGCGGCAAAAGCGATGCGTGGCCGTTGACGCAGCCAAGCCGGGGTGCGTCAAGAATTGCCTTGGGCAACAGCAATCCATAGGCGACGACCACGGCGATATCGCCGCCGAGGTCGGCAAAAGCAGCCTGCTCGGCCTCGCTTTTCAACGATGCCGGCGTTCGCGCCTCGATGCCAAGCCGCCCGGCCTCGCGCTGCACCGGTGACGGCGTCAGTTCCAACCCGCGCCGGCCGGCGGCGCGCGGTGGCTGCGTGTAGACGGCTGAAATCTCGTGGCCAGCCTCGGCGATGGCGCGCAGCGTCGGCACCGAAAACTCCGGCGTGCCCATGAAGATGACGCGAAGGGGCATTGCCCTATCCCACCAGCTTGCCTGGCGCCTTGTCCCTGGCGAGCTTCTTGAACTTCTTCACCACCATGTCGCGCTTCAGCTTCGAGATGTGGTCGATGAACAGCACGCCGTTGAGGTGGTCGATTTCGTGCTGCAGGCAGGTTGCCATCAGCCCCTCGGCCTCGATCTCCTGCAGCTTGCCGTCACGGTCCAGATATTTGACCCTCACCGAAGCCGGGCGCTCGACCTCGGCATAGTAATCAGGGATCGACAGACAGCCTTCCTCGTAGACGGACCGCGCGTCGGCGCTTTCGAGAATTTCCGGGTTGATGAAGACGTGTGGCGCCGGGGTTTCGTCTTCCTTGGCGAGATCGATCACCAGCATGCGCAGAGGCTCGCCGACCTGGATTGCCGCCAACCCGATGCCGGGTGCGTCATACATAGTTGCCAGCATATCGTCGGCCAGTTTGCGTACCGGCGCGTCGACGCGCTCCACCGGCTTGGAGACCTGGCGCAGGATGGGATCGGGAAGAATGATAAGCGGCTTGATCGGCATGGCGTTTCACCTAAGACCTCAATAGAAAGGCGTCAACCGGTGCGCCTGCGCCTCGTTCACGTTTTGATCTGTGCCAGACCGCCGAATCGGCTATGCTGTCCACATGAATGATCTGAGCACCATCCTTTCGGAGCCCGCCGCACGGCTCGGCGCCTCGACTATCACGCTCGGCCACGTCTTGGCCGTCGCCACATTGCTGTTTCTCGGCTTGTTCGTGGCGCTCGTCATCGCGCTGTGGCGCTCGGCCAAGGCGCGCGCGGTCGCCGCAGCGGAAGCCGCCGACCATGCCCGCGACGCCGAGGCGCGGATGGCCGGCATTCTGCAATCCCAGGCCGAGATGCAGGGCCGCATGGGCGCCATCGCCGAAGTGTTCGGCGCCCGCCAAGCCGAATTGACGCAGTCGATCGGCCAGCGGCTCGACGCCATGACCGGCCGCATCGGCCAGACCATGACCGAGCAGACCAAGTCCACGCATGAGAGCCTCGCGAAACTGCAGGAGCGGCTGGCGGTCATCGACACCGCGCAAGGCAACATCCAGTCGCTGGCCGGCCAGGTCGTGCAGCTGCAGGCGATCCTCTCCAACAAGCAGACGCGCGGCGCCTTCGGCCAGTCGCGCATGGAGGCGATCGTCGCCGACGGCCTGCCGCACGGCGCCTACGAATTCCAGGCGACGCTGTCGAACGGCAGCCGGCCGGACTGCCTGGTGAAAATGCCGAACGGCGCGCCGTCGCTTGCCATCGATGCCAAATTTCCCCTGGAAGCGTGGAATGCCATCCGGGCCGCCGATAACGCCGACCTGCAGAAGGTCGCGGCCCAGGCCTTCCGCCGCGATATCGAGGTCCATATCCGCGACATTTCGGAAAAATACCTGCTCCAGGGCGAAACCCAGGACACCGCCTTCATGTTCGTGCCGTCGGAATCGGTGTTCGCCGAAATCCACGAGAATTTCGAAGCGGTTGTCCAGAAGGCGCACCGTGCCCGCGTCATCATCGTCTCGCCTTCGCTCTTGATGCTGTCGATCCAGGTCATCCAGGCGATCCTCAAGGATGCGCGCATGCGCGAGCAGGCGCATCTGATCCAGGGCGAAGTCATTAGGCTGATGGAAGACGTCCAGCGTGTCGACGAGCGGGTGCGCAAATTGCAGGGCCATTTCGGCCAGTCGGCCAAGGACATCGAAGACATACTCGTCTCGACCTCGAAAGTGACCAAGCGTGGCCAGAAGATCGAGGCGCTGGAATTCGGAGAAGGCGAACCCGACGCCCCGCGCGGCGGCGCCCCTGCCAAGGTGGAGGCCGCACCGCGCGCTGCCGATTCAAAGACCGGGCAGCTGAGATTGAGGGTCGTCGAAGGCGACGACTGAACGCTACTGCTCTTCGACCGTCGTCATACCCTCGAATTCCGGAAGCCAGTGCAGCGCCGACCGGTGCCATTTCTGGTGTCTCGGGACCAGGTTCTGGCGCTGCCGCGAGGTCCCGACCCTGATCCCATAGACCTTCGGACCGTCGCCGACCGATGTCGCATAGAGATGCGAGCCGCAGTCGGCACAAAAAGCCTGCGTTCGCTTGGCGCCGCTCGCCACGGTCTTGATGTAGATCTTCGGTTCGCCGCTGGTGATCCGGTAGTGATCCTCCGTCGCAGGAACGGTAACGCGAAATGCCGTACCGGTCAGTTGCTGGCAATCGGTACAATGGCAGATCGAGGTCTTCTCCGGGTCGACCTCCGCCTCATAGGTGATGGCGCCACAATGGCAGCCGCCGTCGATCTTCATTGTCATTCCTCCAACTTCGATCGGCTGATTTTAGCGGCACGGAGACCCGAGGCAACGGCAGGGCGCTGGTCCAGAGGCCAGAATCCCGAAAAGTGCACCGCGGTGTCGCAAAGTTCGTACTCGAATCTATCCGGACGCGGATTCGATCAGCTTGCGCCGCTTTTCCCAGGTGCCTGACGTCTGCGGCTTGACGAACAGCCGCGTGATCTCAGGCATCTCCTTCTTCAACCGCGCCTCGATGCGCTCGACACAGGCCTCGATCTCCGGCGCCGACAAATGGTCCTCGAATTCGATGCTCAGGCCGGCGACGATTTCTTCCGGACCCATATGCACCGTCAGCACGCCGTTCGCCCGCTGCACCGCCGGATCCTGCTGGACGATCGCCAGCACCTTCCTCTGCACCTCGGGTGAGGCCGGCTCGCCGATGAGCAGGCCCTTGCTTTCACGCGCCAGGAAGATTGCCGTCGTGCCGAGGATGAGCGAGATGCCGATCGAGGCGGCGCCGTCGAGTTCGGGCATCTCGAAAATCTCCGCCGCCAATATGCCGGCAAAGGCGACGGCCAGGCCGAGAAGGGCGGCACTGTCTTCGAACAGCACGGTATAGACGCTCGGATCCTTGCTCGATTGCACGGCTTGCAGCCAGCCCTGCTTGCCCTTCTGCTTGCGGAATTCCTTCAGCGCCACCAGCCAGGAGCTGCCTTCGAACAGGAAGGACAGGCCGAGAACGATGTAGTTCACCCTAGCGTTGGCGACCGGCTCCGGCGCCATGATGTGGATGATGCCCTCGTAGAACGACACGCCAGCGCCCAGCGCGAAGACCAGAAGGGCGACGATGAAGCTCCAGAAATAGAGTTCACGGCCATGGCCGAGCGGGTGCGAGCTGTCCGCGGGGCGTGCCGCCCGGTGCATGCCGTAGAGCAACAGGCCGCCATTGCCTGTATCGACCAGCGAATGCACGCCTTCCGACAGCATGGCCGAACTGCCGGTGAAAAAGGTGGCGGCGAATTTGGTCAACGCTATGGCGAGATTGCCGGCGAGCGCCGCGTAGATAACCGTTCTGGAGCCGCCGTGTCCAGCCATGCAGGTTCTATCCTCTTCGAGGCAGTGTAGCGGCTCTGCCGCGGAGTTGCACAGCCATCACAACGCGCCAATCGTCGGGTCGTTCAATGTGTTCGAAACCTGCTGGCGGGAAGGCCAGCTATTCCTGGATCTCGTCGGTCCACACTTTGAAGCCCGCAAGCAACCCTGGCCCGAAGATATGGGTTAGCGGCACATCCGCCGCGTCGCGGCCGGAGGCGATCAGGATGCGGCCGATGCGTGGCGCGTTGTTGCGCGGATCGAAAGCGTGCCAGCGGCCGCCGAGATAAACCTCCATCCAGGCGCAGAAATCCATGCTCGCCCAAGGCTTCGGCATGCCGATGTCGCTGATGTAGCCTGTGCAGTAGCGCGTCGGGATATTGAGTGCCCGGCAAAACGTGACGGCAAGATGCGCGAAATCGCGGCACACGCCGCTCCGTTCGCGCCAGGCTTCCGCGGCGGTGCGCGTCACCCGTGCGTTGCCGTAGTCGAAGACGATGTGGTTGTGGACGAAATCGCACACCGCCTGCACGCGCGGGATGCCTGATGGCATATGGCCGAACAGCCGCCATGCCTCGCTTGCCAAGAGGTCGCTTTCGCAAAACCGGCTGGGCAGCAGGAACAGCAGCGTTTCAGCCGGCAGGTCGCGCACCTCATGCTGCCACGCCATCAACTCGCCCATCTCGAACGTGCCGGAGTCGCGGATCACCGCATCCGTACCGAAAGTGAAACGCCCGGGCGGGGCGACGAGCCGGTTGCACCAGTTGCCGAAACTGTCGCGATAACTCTCAATCGGCACTGGCGGGTTGGAGGTCAGGAAATCCGGGCGCTCAAGATCGGAGGCGCGGGAATAGTGTACATTGAGCATTGAGATGAGCGGCGTTTCCTGCGGAAAGTCGAAGCTCATCTCGCAGCCGATATGGATCCGCATTGTCGTCCTGACGGGCCTGCCTGACGATCACCCGGCGGTGCACGGGTCGATGCTGCAGTGCGAAGACAAGCATGGCATGGACTGCCGGGGTTTACGAGCAAATTAGAAACCGGTTGAAAGCGGCCTGCCGGCGCCGGCAGCAGGCACTCGCCTCTTGCAGTCTGGCGTTTGTCTTGTTTCACTCCGTTTCCCGCAACTGGAGGAACGAATCATGGCTAAAGGTGCGATGAAGGCAGGCAAGGAAGCCCGCAAACCAAAGAAAGACGCCAAGAAGCCTGTAGCCGCTCCGGCCCTGAAGGCGCCGCCGGTCAAGGCGACGAGGATCAAGGAAAAGTAGATATCGCAGAGCGTGCATGGATTTCACCGGCGGCGTCCGACATGCCGCCGGCGAATTGTTGATTGGGCGTTCAGACACCCTATATCGACGATGCGGGGACGACCTCGCATTTCCCGAATCCGGTTGGGACGGCCCGCCCATTGTTTGATTGAGCATCCGAAGACCTTTCGGCCGGATGTTCTGGATGGAGCGTTCCGATGCCATGGATTCTTCTGTTCTTCGCCGGCCTGTTCGAAATCGGCTGGGCGATCGGGCTCAAATACACCGACGGCTTCACCAGGCTTGTTCCGACCGTGCTCACGGTCGCGTCGATGATCGTCAGCTTGACCTTGCTTGGCCTGGCACTGAAGACGCTGCCTGTCGGCACCGCCTATGCGGTGTGGACCGGTATCGGCACCGTCGGCACGGCGCTGCTCGGCGTCTGGCTGCTGGGCGAGCCCGCGACGGCGATCAGGCTCGGCTGCATCGCGTTGATCGTCTGCGGTATCATGGGGCTGAAATTCGCGGCCTGAACGGCCTGTCCACCGGCTGACGCTATCGATCGAGCTGACATCCATGAATCGACATCCCTGGATGCAGGGAGGCTTCCCGTGGGCAACACCGATAAACGCGAAAAAGGGCCGCGCCTTGGCGCGTCCCTCATTCATCATCCATCGAGGCGAGTGCGCTGTTAGCGACCCGTAAAGCCGGGCGGTGTCCTGCCGGTGCGCTGCTTGCGTGCCGCATAGCGTGCGTCGCGCTTTGCCTTGCGCTCTGCTTCATCGGCAAGCAAACGAGCGATACGCTCGTTCTCTTCAGCTTCCCGAAGCTTGGCATCCGCTTGCGCTGCCTCTTCGGCGGCAATGCGCGCAGCTTCGGCTGCTGCCTCACGCTCGGCTTTCTCAATCGCCTCGCGTGCCAGCTTTTCCTGCTTCAGCTTGGCCTTCTCGGCCTCGCGGATCTCACGAGCCGCAAGGATCGCCTTGCGTTCGGCCTGTCGTGCCAGCACCGCGGGATCGTCTGCTGCCGGCTTTGACTTGAAGCGCTCCAGAAGCGCCTTCTTTGCCTCGGTCGCGGCATTGCGCCGCTCGAAAATGTCTTTTTCCCTGTAGATAGCCAAGTCCACTTCCTTGAAGTCTATTCGCGACGCTTACATACGCGCGAAAACCGGGAGTTCAAGCGCCAAAACGGCATGCCAGCCATGAAATTCCGGGATGTTGCACCCGGGAGACGCATTTTCCGCCGAAATCGACATGCACTGTTCACCAGCCAGCCTCTGGCGGCGCGACGGACGCGTCGCTACCTCTGGAGCATGATGCCGAAAAGGGGAAAGCGGTTTTCGGACGATATCATGCTCTATCTATCTCTTCGATTTAGGGTCGGATTCAGATTTCAGGTCGAACAGAGCTAAAATCATCCGACCCTAGCGCAACAATCAACACACTGGGATGACATCCAAATGGAACTCGGCCTCTACACTTTTGCCGATGTGAGCCCTGTGCCGGGTCCCGGCGCCATCGGTCCGCATGAGCGGCTGCGCAACCTGATCGAGGAGATCGAACTTGCCGACCAGGTCGGGCTCGACGTCTTCGGCCTCGGCGAACACCACCGGCCGGACTATGCCGCCTCGGCACCGGTCGTGGCTTTGGCCGCGGCGGCGGAGCGTTCGAAGCGCATCAAGCTGACCAGTGCGGTGACGGTATTGTCCTCCGACGATCCGGTGCGCGTTTTCCAGCAGTTTTCCACGCTCGACCTTCTGTCGGGCGGCCGCGCCGAGATCATGGCTGGGCGAGGTTCGTTCATCGAATCCTTCCCGCTATTCGGCTACAACCTCGAAGACTATGACGAGCTGTTCGCCGAAAAGCTCGACCTGCTGCTGGCCATCCGCGATCAGGTGAAGGTTACCTGGTCGGGTAGGCTGCGCGCGCCGATCAACGATCGCGGCGTCTATCCCAGGCCCTTCCAGGACAGGCTGCCGGTCTGGATCGCCATTGGCGGAACGCCGCAATCGGCCGCTCGGGCGGGCGCGCTCGGCCTGCCGCTGGCGCTTGCCATCATCGGCGGCGAACCGGCGCGCTTCGCGCCGCTGTTCGACCTCTACCGTGAGGCCGCCAAGCGCGCTGGCGGCGATCCGACGGGGTTGGCGACCAGCATCAACGTGCATGGCTTCATCGCCGATACGACCGAGCAGGCGGCGGACGACTTCTACGGCCCCCAGGCCGAGGTGATGAACCGCATCGGCCGTGAGCGCGGCTGGGGTCCGACATCGCGCGCGCATTTCGACCAGTCGCGTGGTCCCGACGGCGCGCTGTTCGTCGGCAATCCGGAGCAGGTGGCGGAAAAGATCGTGACCCAGCACAGGGTGTTCGGTAATGACCGCTTCCTGCTGCAGATGGCGATCGGCACCATGCCGCACGCCAAGATCATGAAGGCGATCGAGCTCTACGGCACCAAGGTGGCGCCGATCGTACGCAAGGAAACCGCGAAATCCGCGCCGACCGTGGCGGCGCCTGTCGCGTGAACTTAAGGAGGCCCGCGAGCCTCATTCCATGAGCCCTGGATGAGGATGCTTATCGCGTTGCCCGGTGTAGGGCCGCATTCATCATCGCGGCATGATGGATTTCGGTCGCCTCGTCGGCTGGGAACAGGCACTCGATGCGCAGTTCCTGGGCGGCGACGGTTTGGGGCGTGCCGACTGGCCTGCTCCCGTGCCAGGCCCGCCAGCTGCCCGGACTCAATTACACGGCATGTAATCGTGGAACGCTCGCAGCCGAGCCGTCGGTCTGAGCTATATTGACGGCGCCCGCTCGGCGGCGGCCACGCCGTCAGTGCCGGCTAACGGAACCTTGAAGCCGCGCTGGCGTTTCCGTCTGCGGATTGCATCAGTTGTGATGTGCCCGCCGAGGGGATCGCGATGAAGGCCGAACCCACCGCTTTGGGCGCAGGCGTTGCCGAAGCCGAAGAATCGCGAGTGGCGGCGCGTGCCGATACGCGTCTCATGCGCTCGTTGCTCATCGGTATCTTCCTGTTCATGACCGTCTATGCGCTCTATTTCGCGCGCGCTTTTTTCATGCCGGTCATTCTGGCCTTCCTGCTGGCGCTGACGCTGACCCCGATCGTGCGGCTGCTGCGCAAGCGCGGCATTCCCGAAGTGGTTTCGGCGACGCTTCTGGTGCTTGTGTCGATCTTCGTCTTCGCAAGTGCAGGCTATGTGCTCAGTGGGCCTGTCATCGATCTCATCAACAACACATCGTCCATCGGCCAGCAGCTGACCGAGCGATTGGCGCAGTTGCGACGGCCGCTCGAGAGGATCATGGACATCGCGCACCAAATCGAGGGGCTGACCGAGACATCGCAGGAACCGGGTGTGCAAAAGGTCGCGGTAGCGCAGTCCGGCTTCTTCTCGTCGGCGGCGAGCAACATCCTGTCGGCTGGAACAAGCCTGACCATCATCTTCGTGCTGTCGCTGTTCCTGCTCGCCTCGGGCACGATGTTCTACGAGAAGATCATCCAGTCCTTCGCCAGCCTCACCGAAAAGAAGCGGGCGCTGCGCGTCGTCTACGACGTCGAGCGGGAAATCTCGCACTATCTGCTCACCGTCACCATCATCAACACCGGCCTCGGCACGGTCATCGGCCTCGGCCTGTGGGCGCTCGGCATGCCCAATCCGTTGGTCTGGGGCGCGGCGGCCGCCCTGCTCAATTTCCTGCCCTATGTCGGGGCCATGATCACGCTTGTCCTGGTCACCGTCATCGCGCTCATCACCTTCGACACGATCGCCTATGCGCTGTTGGCGCCTGCTTTCCTGGTTTTGTGCGACATCATCGAAGGCCAGTTCGTGACGCCGATGGTGGTCGGGCGGCGGCTCGAGATCAACGCCGTGGCGATCTTCATCGCCATCGCATTCTGGTCATGGCTGTGGGGCTTCGTCGGCGCGCTGATGGCGGTGCCGCTGCTGGTCGTCGTCAAGGTGTTCTGCGATCATTTCGAGAGCCTCAGTCATGTCGGCAATTTTCTCGCCGCACAACATACAGCGGTCGTTGAGGACGAAGCCGACGAGCAGGACGCCGCGGCAGCCGGATAACCGGCGCACGGTTTGCGACGGCGGGATCGAATGCCTATATCCGGCCGATCAGTGCCCGGTGCCCTTCCCGATGAATGACGTTCCCTTCGACCTCGACGCCTATTTCGCCCGGATCGGCCATGCCGGTTCCGGACAAGCTTCGCTCGACACGCTGAAGACGCTCCATTTCCTGCATCCGCAGGCGATCCCGTTCGAGAATATGGATCCGTTTCTGGGACGCCCGGTCGGACTGGATGTCGCCTCGCTGCAGGGCAAGATCGTCCTTGGTGGGCGTGGCGGCTATTGCTTCGAGCACAATCTCGTCTTCATGCACGCGCTGAAGGCGCTCGGCTTCAAGGTCGGCGGCCTTGCCGCGCGTGTGCTTTGGGGTCAGAGCGAGGACGCCATCACGGCGCGTAGCCACATGCTTTTGCGCGTCGAACTTGACGGCCACACCTATATCGCCGACGTCGGATTCGGCGGCCTGACGCTTACGGCGCCGCTGCTGCTGAAGCCCGGCCGGGAACAAAAAACGCCGCACGAGACATTTCGCATCGTCGAGGCCGGCGATCATTTCCGCCTGCAGGCCTTGATCGGCGGCGACTGGCGCTCGCTATATCGCTTCGACCTGCAGCCGCACTATGAGGTCGACTATTCCGTCGCCAATTACTTCCTGTCGAACAACCCGGCATCGCATTTCCTCACTTCCGTCATAGCGGCCCGCGCCGCACCCGACCGGCGCTATGCGCTGCGCGGCGATC
Organism: Mesorhizobium australicum WSM2073; assembly: GCF_000230995.2. Classification (NCBI taxonomy): domain Bacteria; kingdom Pseudomonadati; phylum Pseudomonadota; class Alphaproteobacteria; order Hyphomicrobiales; family Phyllobacteriaceae; genus Mesorhizobium; species Mesorhizobium australicum. The sequence goes on from NC_019973.1 coordinate 509,345, forward strand.
GCCTATCGATCCATCACGTCGATGGCCGCACCGAGCAGAAGCAGATCGCCACCGCCGCCGAACTTGCCGACACGCTGGAAGGCCAACTCGGCATCACCATTCCCGACCGCGAGGCCTTCGAGGCCCAGGTGCGCGAGAAGAAGATCGTGGAGACCAGTATATGACCGAACTGTCCGTTCTCGACCTGTCGCCGATCGTCGAAGGCAGCGATGCCTCGCAATCGCTCGCCAATTCGCTCGATCTCGCCCGCCACGCCGAGCGGCTGGGCTACAAGCGCTACTGGCTGGCCGAACATCACAATATGCCGGGCATCGCCAGTGCGGCCACATCGGTCGTCATCGCCCATGTCGCCGGCGGCACCAAAACCATTCGTGTCGGCGCCGGCGGCATCATGCTGCCCAACCATGCGCCGCTGGTGATCGCCGAGCAATTCGGCACGCTCGCCGCCCTGTTTCCTGGCCGCATCGACCTTGGCCTCGGTCGCGCTCCCGGCACCGACATGAACACGGCGCGCGCGCTGCGGCGCAATCTCGAGGCCGGCGCCGACAATTTCCCGCAGCATGTCGTAGAGCTGATGGGCTATTTCCTGCCGGCCGAGGAAGGCCAGCGTCTGCGCGCCGTGCCCGGCGAGGGCCAGACGGTGCCGATCTGGATTCTTGGGTCGAGCCTCTACGGCGCGCAGCTCGCCGCCATGCTCGGCCTGCCCTACGCCTTCGCCTCGCATTTCGCGCCGGCGGAACTCGATCATGCGCTGGACATCTACCGCTCGCGCTTCCAGCCGTCGGAGCAGCTCGAAAAGCCGCATGTCATGCTCGGCCTCAACGTCTTCGCGGCACCCACCGACGCAGAGGCGCGGCTGCTGTTTACTTCGCTGCAGCAGGCCTTTGTCAATCTGCGCACCGGCAGGCCCGGAAAATTGCCGCCCCCGGTCGAGAACTATGACCGGGATCTCGACCCGATGGCCAAGTCCATGCTCAGCCAGGCGCTGTCCTGCGCCGTCGTCGGCTCACCGGAAACAGTCCGGCAAGGCATCGATGCGTTCGTGCGACGCACCGGCGCCGACGAGTTGATGGTCACGGCGCAGATATCGGACCACGCCGCCCGCGTGCGTTCCTTCGAGATTTTGGCCGAGGCGCATAGATCGTTGTCGCAAGCGGCCTGAAACAGGCGGCCTGGAGCTTTTGCCGACGTCGATGCTCTGCTAAGTGCGGGTATCCTTCGCAACAGCGAGCCTTGCCTTGCCCCATGACCTCGATAGACGCGAGCAGTTTGCCATCGACCTGGCGCGACGCGCCGGCGAACTCGGCCTGAAATATTTCCGCGATCTCGACAGCCTGACCATCGAGAGCAAGGGCCATCAGGACCTGGTCTCGCAGGCCGACCGCGAGGTCGAGCTGTTCATCCGCGCGGCAATCGCCGCCGACTATCCGCAAGACGGCATTATCGGCGAAGAGCACGCCTCGGTCGCCGGCTCGACCGGCCATGCCTGGGTCATAGACCCCATCGACGGCACCGCCAATTTCGTACGCGGCATTCCGGCCTGGTGCGTGGTGATCGCTTGCGCAAGGAATGGCGAGACGATCGTCGGCGTCATCCACGAGCCGTCGACCGGCGAGACCTTCCACGGAAGGCTGGGCGGCGGCGCCTTCGTCAACGGCAAGCCGATCAAAACGAGCGCGGCCACCAGCCTGCAAGAGGGCTCGGTGGGCACCGGCTTCTCAAACCGGGCCGAAGCGGAGAACATCGCCGTGCTGATCAAGAAGATCCTGGCCGAGGGCGGCGTCTTCTTCCGCAACGCGTCAGGCGCGCTGATGCTTGCCTATGTCGCCTCGGGCCGGCTGCTTGGCTATGTGGAGGAACACATGAACCCTTGGGACTGCCTCGCCGGCATGCTGCTGATCGAGGAGGCCGGCGGCACTGTGCTGAAGGCGGATCCGAAGACAGTGCTGCAGAGAGGGACACAGATTATCACCGGCGGCAAAGGCGTCTTTTCGAAGCTGCAGGAACTGTGTTCCGGTGTCTTCACGCCCTGATCAAATCCCGGGAATTGCCCGAAAACCGCTTCACACTTTCGGCATGCTCAGGCGCTCACGCTCTGCACCACTGTCCCCAGCGGGCGGCATGAATTGCGGATCATCAAACGGCCCTTGAGGACGAGCTTGCGCGGCGGCGCGTCCCTGTTGCCGGCGAGACGGTCGAGCAGCAGATTGGCCGCCTGTTCGCCGATCGCCTGCACCGGCTGCGCCACCGTCGTCAGTTGCGGCTGGAACACGTCGGACCAGGGAAAATCGTCGAAGCAGGCTACCGAAATGTCCTCCGGACAGGACAGGCCGATGTCGCGGATCGCCTTCATCGTGCCGATCACCATCGGGTTGTTGGCCGAGAAGATGGCGCTTGGCCGCTCATGCAGCGACAGCAGCTGCATGGTCGCGTTGTAGCCGTCGATCTCGTGGAAATTGCCGGAACGAACCAGTTCCTCGGCCACCGGCAAGCCGGCGGCCTGGAGCGCCTCGCAATATCCGGTCATCCGGTCATGCATGGGTGAAATATCCGAGGTGCCGGTAATGTAGCCAATCCGCCGATGGCCGAGATTGATCAGATAGCTGATGGCGTCGAACACCGCGCGCTGGTTGTCGAGAACCACGGCGTCGGTGTCGACGCCCTCGCACAGACGGTCCAGCAACACGACCGGCACATTGGCGTCGACGACGATCCGCTCGAGGATCGCGCCGCCACCGACGCGCGCCACGATAAGCCCGTCGACCATGCGGTCGAGCAGCAGCCTGATCTGGTCGTCCTGGGTGTTCAAATCCTCGTCAGTGCAGCACAGCATGACGGCATAGCCGGCGCGGTCGAAGGCCTGCTGGATCACCGAAACGACGGCGGTGAAGAATGGGTTGGTGATGTGCGGGACGGTCAGGCCGATGGTGCGGGTCGTGCCCATCTTCAGGCTGCGGGCGATGGCGTTGCGCTTGTAGCCGATATCGCGGATTGCCTGTTCGATACGCTGGCTGAGTTCCGGGCTGACGGTCGCCGTACCATTGATCAGCGCCGACACGGTGGCGACCGAGACACGCGCGGCCTCCGCCACGTGAAGCATGGTGGGCGCGGTGGATTTGCGCTGTTTTTTTCGCCCTGACGCTGTCATTTTCGAAACGTTTCGTCCCCCCTCTGCCGCCAATACCTACGGAATCCTGTCTTTTTAAGCAAGAATCGAAATGCATCAAACTTCTGGCACCTGATATCGGCTTGACACTATCGAAACGTTTAGATTAGCGTTTGCCTGGAGTTGACGACGACGGAAGGGAGGCCGCCATTGTCATGCAAGAGAGCAGTTCCCCTTCTTCGACGCGCAATGCGGCATCGGATCGGCCGGACATCGTTCTGAGCGCCGAGCACATTTCCAAGAGTTTTGGCGGCATCGCCGCGCTCGTCGATGTCGGCTTCGAACTGCGACGCGGCGAGGTCCATGCCCTGATGGGCGAGAACGGCGCCGGCAAATCGACGCTGATGAAGATCCTCTCCGGCGTCTATACCGGCTATGAAGGCACGGTCAGCGTCGATGGCCGGCCGGTCGGCTTCGCCGGCGTGCGCGACGCCGAGGATGCCGGCATCGCCATCATCCACCAGGAACTCAACCTGGTGCCGGAGCTCAGCGTCGCCGACAACATCTTTCTTGGCCGTGAAAAGCTGATCGCCGGGCTGATCGTCGACCGCAAGGCGAGCAGCCGCGCGGCAAGCGCCCTCCTGCAGCGGCTCGGCATCGAACTCGATCCGGACGCTCGCGTCGGCGCCTTGCGTGTCGGCGAACAGCAACTGGTCGAGATCGCCAAGGCGCTGTCGATGTCGGCGCGCATCCTGATCATGGACGAGCCGACCTCGGCCCTGTCCCCGGCCGAATGCCAGCGGCTGTTCCGCATCATCGGCCAGCTTGCCGATAGCGGCGTCGCCATCGTCTACATTTCGCACCGCATCGACGAGGTGATGCATCTGGCCGGTCGCGTCACCGTCTTCCGTGACGGACGCCATGTGCTGACGCGGCCGATGGCCGAACTCGACGAAAACGCCATCATTTCTGCGATGGTCGGACGGGACCTGCTCGCATCCTCCCAAGGTGAGCGGGATCCCGGCGGCAGGACCGTGCTTTCGGTCAGCGACCTGTCGCTGTCGAAGCCCGACCGCCAGGGCTGGCGGCAGGTGGTCGGCGGCGTCAGCTTCGATCTGGCCGCCGGAGAAATCCTCGGCATTGGCGGGTTGCTGGGCTCAGGCCGCACCGAGATCATGGAAGCGATCTTCGGCTCGAGCGATGGCCGTGCCGGCGGCGAGATCCGGCTCGACGGCCAGCCAGTGGATATCCGCTCGCCGCGCGATGCAAGACGCCTCGGCATCGCGCTGGTGACCGAGGACCGCAAGACGCAGGGCTTGCACCTGCAGGCCTCGATATCGGACAATGTGGCGCTGCCGCTGGTCGGCGCGCTGGCGCGCTTCGGCATCCGCTCGCTGGCCGGCGAGCAGGGGCTGGCGCGGCAGGCGGTCAAGGCGCTCGGCATCCGCTGCCGGGACATCGACCAGCCTGCCGGCACGCTGTCGGGCGGCAACCAGCAGAAGGTCGTCATCGGCAAGTGGCTGGCGACCAGGCCGAGGGTGCTGTTGCTCGACGAGCCGACGCGCGGCATCGATGTCGGCGCCAAGCGCGAAATCTACGACCTTATCTTCCGGCTGGCGCGCGATGGCCTGGCCATCGCCGTCATCAGCTCCGAGCTGCCGGAATTGCTGCATCTTTCCGACCGCATCCTGGTGATGGCCGACGGCCGCCAGACAGGCATCCTTTCGCGCGGCGCGGCGAGCGAGGAGGCCATCATGCGCCTCGCGGCACCGCGCCGGACCCTATCGAGACCCGCCGCATGACCGCACTGAAACTCCTGTCCCGCACCAAGCTCTACTGGGGCCTGATCGCCATCTTCCTGATCGGCGTGCTGGGTTCGCCGGTGAGTTCCAAGGGCAACAACATCTTTCTGTCCTACGGCAATCTGCTCGACGTGCTGCGCCAGGTGTCGACCACTGGGCTGATCGCCACCGGCATGACCGCGGTGATCATCACCGGCGGCATCGACCTTTCCGTCGGTTCGCTGATGGCCATCTGCTCGGTGGTGTGCGCCATGCTGCTGACGGTTCCGGGCGTGACGCCCGGCGTCGTTCTGGGCGTGCCGACCGTCGCGCTGGTCGCGCTGTGCCTCGGCTTCGTCGTCACGCGCTTCATCTTCCTCAATGTGGAGAAGTCCCGCGCCGGCGCGGATGCCGCCGTTCGCGATGTCAGGCTGGACACCGTTCGCGGGCTGGTCACGCCGGCAACCGTCGGCGTCGTCCTGTGCTGTCTTTCGCTGTGGTACCTGTTGCCGCAGATCGAGCCCAAATTCGGCGTTCTCGGCGTGCTGCTGGTGGCGCCCTGCGTCGGCCTGCTGTTCGGCGCCATCAACGGTTTCATCATCGTTGGCGGGCGGCTGCAGCCGTTCATCGTCACGCTGGCAATGATGGTGACGGCGCTCGGCATCGCCCGGCTCACCGCCGGCCAGAACAATGCCGTGCTGCCGGTCTATACCGGTTCCAACGCAACCGCCGATTTCGAGCTGCTGCGCTCGCTGGTGTTCGGCGTCATCCCGATGCCCGGCCTGTTCTTCCTCGGCGCCATTGTCATCTATGGCGCGATGCTGCGCTTCACGCCCTTCGGCCGCTATGTCTATGCGATCGGCGGCAACGAGGAGGCGGCCAGGCTCTCCGGCATCGCCGCCGGCCGCGTCAAGATCGCCACCTATGCCATATCAGGCCTGCTCGCCGGAATCGCCGCGGTGCTCTACGTGGCGCAGTACCGGCAAGGCAAGCCGGATGCCGGCGCCGGGCTGGAACTCGACGCCATCGCGGCCGTGGTCATCGGCGGCACCAGCCTGATGGGCGGGCGCGGCAGCCTGACAGGCACCTTCTGCGGCGTGCTGATCTTCGGGCTGCTGTCCAACATATTGCAGCTCCACAACATCAATTCGAACCTTCAGCTGGTGCTGAAGGGGATGATCATCATCGGCACCGTGCTCGTGCAGGAGCGCAATGCCGGCGATCTCATGGCCTATCTGCGCCTGCCCGGGGCGGCGCACAAGGAAACGGCCGCCGCAAAACGGCCGTCGCAAGAGACACCGTCTCTCAATCTCGGAGGAAACAAGAAATGAAACGACGTGACATGCTGAAGCTTGCCGCACTCGGCGCGGCATTGCTGACCACCACGGCACTGCTGTCCACCGGCCATGCCTTCGCCCAGGACAAGAAGTGGAAGATCGGCTTTTCGCAGGTGACCACCATCGAGCCCTGGCGCGCCCAGTTCAACAAGGACATCATTGCCGAGGCCGCCAAGCATCCGGAGGTCGAGCTGATCATCACCGACGGCGAGGACAAGACGGAGAAACAGGTCGCCGACGTCGAGAACCTGATCCGCCAGGAAGTCGACGCGCTGCTGGTCTCGCCGAAAGAATCCGCCGGCCTGACCGGCGTCGTGCAGCAGGCGATCGACGCCAAGATCCCGGTCTTCGTGCTCGACCGCAATGTCGACACCAAGGACTACACGCAGTTCGTCGGCGGCGACAACAAGCTGATCGGCCGCGCGGCCGGCGAATACGCCGTCGAACTGCTCGGCGGCAAGGGCAAGGCAGCAGGCAATGTCGTCGAGATCTGGGGCGGCATGGGCACCCAGCCGGCGCATGACCGCCATGACGGCTTCCATGAATTCACCGACAAGGAACCGGGCATCAAATATTTGCTCGACCAGCAGTCGGGCGACTGGAAGCAGGACCAGGCCTACAATCTGATGGCCAACGCGCTGAAGACCAACGAGAAGATCGATCTCGTCTACGGCCACAACGACCCGATGGCCTACGGTGCCTATCTGGCCGCCAAGGATGTCGGCCGCGAGAAGGACATCAAGTTCATCGGCATCGACGGCCTGCCCAACGAAGGCGTGCAGATGGTGAACAAGGGCGAGCTGACGGCGACCTTCACCTATGTCACCCCAGGCGCGGAAGGCTTGCGCCAGGCGATCAAGTTCCTCAACGGCGAGAAGGTGGAAAAGACCATCACCTTGCCGACGCAGAAGATCACCAAGGAAAACGCCGCCCAGGTGCTGAAGGACAACGGCCTGTGAGTGCTGTTGCCGGAGAAGGTGGCTCCGGTGTTTAGAACTCGGCCATAGCTCTCCTGCTTCTTGGTGGGACAGCTGTGGCCGGACCTTCCTCAGCCGCCTGATTCGATAACGGAAGCTTCATCACCTTGAATTAACCATCAGCGTGAAGGAGAATCTTCCTATGGCTGAGACTTCAATCGAATGGACCGACGCAACGTGGAATCCTGTGGCCGGCTGCACGATCCTGACCGCCGGCTGTAGGAACTGCTACGCGATGCGCATGGCGGCACGACTAGATGCCATGGGCATGAACAAGTACCAGGGTTTAACACGCAAGACGGGTGGTCGAGCGAAGTGGACCGGTAAGGTCATCACCGATCCGAAATCGCTGTCGATCCCCGCAACTTGGTCAAAACCACGCCGCGTCTTCGTGAATTCGATGTCCGATCTCTTTCATGTAGATGTGCCAGCCGATTTCATTCGGCAGGTATGGACTGTGATGGAAGAGACGCCGCGGCATACGTATCAGATTCTAACGAAGCGTCCGGAAGTCATGGCTAAGGTTCTAACACGGGGTGACTTTCCTGTTCTGCCGAATGTCTGGCTCGGAACCAGCGTTGAAGACCATCGAGTGCTGGATAGACTCGACGACCTTCGCCGAGTGCCAGCAGCAATCCGTTTTGTTTCTCTGGAGCCATTGATTGGATCTGTAGCCGGTGCCGATCTCGTCAATATTCATTGGGCGATTGTTGGCGGTGAAAGCGGGCCAGGGGCACGGTATATGGATCCTCGCTGGGTTGGCGAGATCGAAACAATGTGCCGACACGCGGGCACGGCATTCTTTTTCAAGCAGTGGGGAGGCAACAACAAGAAAGCCGCCGGCCGTATGCTCAACGGTCGTATCTACGATGAGATGCCGGCAGCTACCGCCTAGAAAAGGTTGCCTTGCCTCTGCTTGTTGGCAGCCACCTTCCAAAACGCTAGAGCGAGCTCATGCTTGGCGGCCAGCAGAAGCCAATATAGCGGCTGGTTGCCCGGCCCGGTTACTAGTTTGGGTTCCAAGGAGGGCCACACGCCTAGTCGTCCAACAAGCTCGGACCAATAACGCAGAATTGCCTGACGTGTTGCGCTGACGTTCCCCGCTTTGATGGTGTCACGCCAGCCAGGAATGAAGGCATCGAACACCGTTGAGTCGCCCGACGAATATTTGTCGAGGTTCCGCTGCAGGTCCATCTGGCTGACATGTACAAGCATGTCGACGTACCGAAGGCCTGACAGCGTCCTGATCATCTCAAAATTCAGTGTCTCCAGGTTGTATGGATCCAGGTACGCGAAGTTCAGGCTATGAGGGTTCACAACGCTGACGACCGTCTTGATGGTGGCCACAGCATTACCTGTGAAAGCTACGACTGGGGCGTTCAGCGCACGTAGCCGTTTCTCGCAAGCCTCAACCCGCTCGGCTTCGATGTCTCCGATATATACCGCAGAGAATGGCGTTTGGCCGTCTGCACTCTTCTTCCAGGCAGCAACAACTCCGCCATCGATGAACTCATTGGTGCCGCGAATCTTGCATCTGCCCGGTCCACAGAACGGATCAATCAGAGTTGCTCCGGCCTTTCCGTGATCGAGCCATTTCGATCGGACACCACGACTGATGTCGACATAACGACATAGATATTCGTGTTTGGTTTTGGCCCAGGCGCCGACCTCCTCTACAGGCGATCCATCGTCGCCTTGAATAAGTTGTCCCACCAGCACCCCCGTTTTGATCGATCCAACCATCTTTAGTGTCAATCGACAAGTGGCGAGCCAACCACATTCTCCGGAGGCGACCTCCTCTCCTATCGCTATATTACATAAAACCTTGCTAGCCGGGCCATCCTCGCGGCAGGATCGCCCTATGCCAGCTTCGCCAGCAGCTTCGTGAAGGTGGCGATCTCCTTGGCCGAGAGCGGCGCCAGTGTTTCCCTGGTGATCTCGTGGGCCAGCGGGATCAGCCGTTCGATGGCATCGCGGCCTTCGGCGGTCAAATTGACCAGCAGGCGCCTTTTGTCGACCTCATGCCGGGACAGCTCGACCAGGCCACGCGCCTTCAGCCGGTCGATGACGCCCTTCACCGTCGCGGCATCCATGGCGATCAACGTGCCAAGCTGGTTCTGCGAGGTCTCGCCGACATCGCGCAGCTTGGCCAGTGCGGCGAATTGCGGCGGCGTCAGATCGGCGATACGGGCGGCGAAGATCGAGACATGGCGCTGGTGCGCCTTGCGCAGGATGAAGCCGACCTGTTCCTGCAGGAGGTAGTCGTGATCGTCGGCCTCTTCGGTCTCGACCAGCTTGAGCAGGTTGTCCTCGCCGCTCACCGCAGCCCGTCCCAGGCTTTTATGTCATCCGCAGCGAGGCCACCCATGCGGTTGTGGATGCGCGGGCCACAGGTCATGGCGAGGCAGAACAGTATCTCGTCAGGACGCGGGCCGTCGCTGATGCCGACCTCCATGGCGTCGAAATGGCTGCGCACATAGGCGGCGTTGATGTGGCCGAGCGGTACGTCGAGCTTTGATCCGAAGGCGCCGACCTTCTTGGCCGAGGGCACGATCGCCTTGGCATCGCCCAGCCGCTCGCGCATCGCGTAACCGCCGGGTACATGCCACAACGCGCCGTGTTCCAGCTCGCCTGCGCTGCCGACAATGGCGCCCTTGCCGTAGCCGTCGATCTGTTTCACGTCGCCGCCGAGCGCCGCGATCAGCCGGTCGGCAAGAAGCAGGCCGAGCGGCTTCAGATCGTCCATGGCGCTCTGCAGCTCCTCGACATAGCGCCCGGCGAAAGGGTTCTTGACCACCGCCATGGCGGCGGCACGCCGGCGCGGCACGTCAGTGACAGGCCCACCGTCGTGAAAAATCTCTTCGCTCAGCACCGCGATCTTGCGGATCGGAAACTCAGGCATGGGCAACTTCCTCCGGTTCGTGCTTGTTGGGCGGGCCGAGTGCAACGGAGCCACTGATGCGGGCCTCCCCGCCGAGAAACAGCGCCGATGCGGCAATCAGGCCGCGCCGGCGAAAATCTTCGGCGACGGCGAGGCCATTGTCCAGCGCCCGCGCCACCTCGCCAGAGGCGAGCGTGCCGACGCCTTGTGTCACCAGCCGTGCGCCAAGATCGCTGTCGGGCGACAGGTCGCTTGCGGGAGTGCGCCTGATGGCAGGATTGCCGGGCAGGTCGACGGCGTTGGCGATAAGCGTCGCCGCCGCATCTGCCTCGGCGCCGGTGCGTGCGAGCACGGTGACGGCATCGGCAATGCCAAGCGAGAAGGAGCGGCCACGCCAGCCGCTGGTTGCGACACCACGCACCCCATCTTGCGCGCGGATCGTGATCCGGTCGGCCATGCCGTTGCCGGTCCCGGCGACCGCCAAGCCAATCGACGTGGCCTTGTCGAGATGGAGGGCGCTGTCGCCGCCATTGTTGACATAGGCGCGGTCGAGCTTGCGGCCGGCAAGCAGCGCGGCAAGCATTTCGTCGGCTACCGATCCGGCGACGGCGGCCATCGGCGTGATGAAGCATTCCGCCAGGGGCATGACGGCTGCTTCCATGCGGCGCGCCGTCGGGCCGGTGAAGGTTCGCGGCGCCAAGAAAAATGCTGGGAGGCGCAGTTCGGGAAGCTCCTCGACCAACTCGATCAGGATCGTCTGGAAGCGCGCGACGGCTTGGGCATAGGCGGCGCGACACTCGTCAGCCTCGCCAAAGGCCTCGACGATCAGGTCGATCGGCCCATGGTTGAGATGCAGCCGCTTGCCATCCTGCAGCCAATGCGCTTGCGGGCCCTCCATCAGCCGGCCCCATCCGAGCCCGCGCGGCGCAACTGCGCCAGCGGCGGCCATGGATTGCTGGCCAGGGCACCCGTGCCGCGCCGGGGATTGAGGTACTCCCCGCCCTTGGCGACAATATCCGCGACGCTGCGGATTTCGGCCTCGTAGCCGCCAAGCCTGACATAGTCGTCGCGGCGCAGCGTGAACTCGATCGGCGCCACGAGCGCCGGCGTCGGCACATAGCCGAAGGCGCCTGGCGGAACCCTGGTGACATCGACCATCAGCGTGATGCCGCCACCCGGCCAGACATAGACCGGCGCGCCGCCGACGGTGACGTAGGTTTTCAGGCCTTGCACGGAACGGGTGAGATTGACCGGGTTTTCGGTGACGCCGGCACGCAGTGACCCGCCGGCGCCGCCGATGAACAGCACGGTGCACAAAGCCGGCTCGCAATTGTCCTCGATCAGGTTGACCGATTTTCGCAGGCGCTCCGGAAACGGTTTTTCGACCGGTTTCAAGTCGTCGTCGAGCTCGTAATAGGCGAACTGCTCGCCGGTGGTCGAAACCATCAGCAGCGACAAGCCCGGCCGCGCGCCCTTCTTGGCGTTCCATTCGCCGAGGATCGACAGCGGATCTGAAATGCTGGTGCCTCCCCAGCCGAGGCCGGGCTCGGAGACCTTGAAATAGCGGCCCGGTGTCGAGCGGCGGCCGACGATCTTGATACCGGTATCCTGCCAGCCCAGCACCTTGCCGGCCTGGTGTTCGGAAACGACGCCGGTAATGTGGTCGTCGACCACCACCACCTCGTCGACCAGCCCGCGCCATTGCGTGGCGAACATGCCGATGGTGGCCGAACCGCAGCCGACGCGCATGCGATGTTCCTGCTTGCCGTCGATGACGGGCGGTTTGCCGGCTTCGACAATGACCGTGGCGCCGCCGTCGATGGTGAGTTCCACCGGTTTGCAGTTGCACAGGTTGAGCAGCGCGTCGCAGGTGGCGCGGCCTTCCGCCTTGGAGCCGCCCGTCAAATGATGCACGCCGCCCAGCGACAGCATCTGCGAGCCGTATTCTCCCGTCGTGACATGGCCGATGGCTTCGCCCTCAGCCCGCACAACAGCCGTTTCGGGTCCGATATGACGGTCGGTATCGATCTTCACCTTGACGCCGCAATAGGAGAAGATGCCTTCGGTCACCACGGTGACGAGATCGACGCCTTCCACTTCCTGGCTGACGATGAAGGGAGCGGGCTTGTAGTCGGGATAGGTTGTGCCGGCGCCGATTGCGGTGACGAAGCGGCGGCCGGTGTTGATGAGTTCGCCATCCCACTGCTCGCCCTCGGCGACAAAGGGCACCATGGCGGCCCCGGTCTCGGCCGCATGGTCGAGGATGGTCAGCGGGTCCATGCGCACGATGCGGCCCGCGATATTGCCATAGCGGTCGCAGGCTCCGGTCCGTCCGTCAGCGATGTAGCACATGACGGGACAGGCGTCGCAGCGGATCTTCTCCGCCACCAGCTTCTCGCCGGGATGATGGGTTTCGAAACGCTCGGCAAGCTCGCTCATGCGCGTGCCTCCTTCTCGCGGATGGCCGCCAGGATGCGGCTTGGCGTTGCCGGCACCTTGGTGACCAGCACGCCGGTGGCGTGACGAATGGCATTGAGGATCGCCGGCGCCGTGGGGATCAGCACGTGCTCGCCCAGGCCCTTGGCGCCGAACGGCCCTTCGGGATCGGGCACCTCGACAAGGATGGTCTCGATCGGCGGCACGTCGCCGATGGTCGGGATGAGATAGTCATGCAAATTCTCGGTCCGGCCGGGGATGTATTCTTCCATCAGCGCCATGCCGATGCCTTGCGCGATGCCGCCCTCGATCTGGCCCTCGACCAGCAGCGGGTTGATCGCCTTGCCGACGTCGTGCGCGGCGATGATCCTGATCAGCGTGACCGTGCCGAGCCTGAGGTCGACCTCAAGTTCGGCGATCTGCGCGCCATAGCCATAGACCGCATAGGGTTTGCCCTGGCCCTTGGCATCGAGCGGCAGCGTCGGCGGGTCGTATGTCTCCTCGGCGTGGAAGACGAAACCGTGCGCATCCACGTCGAGTAAGCCAACATCGATGCTTCGTGTCGCCTCGCCTTCGCGGATGACGATCGCCGGGCCATCCAGTTCAAGCGAAGCCTTTTCCGAGACATTGGCAAAGCGCAGGATCTTCTCGCGCAGGGCGCGGCCCGCCTTCTCGGCCGCCTTGCCGGTGACGAAGGTCTGGCGCGAGGCCGAGGTCTTGCCAGCGTCGGGACTGATCGCCGTATCGGCGCTCTTCAGCCGGAATTTTTCCAGCGGCAGGCCGAGCGCGTCGGCGCAGATCTGCGTGATGACGGTGTTGGATCCTTGACCGATATCGACCGCGCCCTGGTGCAGGATGACCGCGCCGTCAGCCGCGATGCCGACCCGGATGGTCGACGGATTGGGCAGCGAGGTGTTGCCGCAGCCATACCAGCACGAAGCGACGCCGACGCCGCGTTTTCTGTCCAGGTTGGCGCTGTTGAAAGCGTCGGCATCGGCTGTCGCCCGCGCCCAATGCGGTCGCAACGCTTCGAGGCATTCGGCGATGCCAACTCCGGACTCCAGGACCTGCCCGGTAACCGTTTCGAATCCGTTCCGAAGGCAGTTCTTCAGCCGGAAATCGAGCCGATCGATACCGAGTTTGCCGGCGAGCTCGTCATAGAGCGTCTCTTGCATGATCGTCGCCTGCGGCACACCGAAGCCACGGAAGGCGCCGGCAATCGGCCCATTTGTGTGGATGGCGCGGCCCTCGGCGCGGTAATTCGGCGTGAAATAAGGACCGGAGGCATGCACCGGCACGCGGTTGGCGACCGTCGGCCCCCAGCTCGCATAGGCGCCGGTGTTGAAATCGCCTTCGAAGATCATACCGGTGACATGGCCCTCGGCATCCGCGCCGACGGAGGCCTTCATCCGCGCCGGATGGCGCTTGGTGGTCGACATCATGGATTCGTTGCGGGTGTAGGCGAGGGCCGCGGGCCGCCCGGTCTTCAGCGCGACAAGGCCGATCAGCGGCTGCAGGGAAACGTCGAGCTTGGAGCCAAAGCCACCGCCGGTCGCGGTCGGCACGATGCGCACCTTGTCGACGGCAAGGCCGAGCACTTTCGCCGTATCGTCGCGATCCATGTAAGGCGCCTGCGTGCAGGCGACGACGACGAGCGTGCCGCCGTCGAGATATGCATAGCCGGCTTCCGGCTCGATATAGGCGTGCTCGACATAGGAGGTTTCGATCGTATCGCTCGCGATGAACGCCGCATCGGCAAGTGCCGACTCGGGATCGCCGCGTTCGACGAAGCCCTTGGTCAGCAAATTGGCCGGGCGGTTTTCATGGATCAGCGCCGCACCTTCGGCCTGCGCATCGCCGGGCTGGAGAACATGCGGCAGTTCGGTCCAGCGGACGGGGAAATCCGACAGATCGAGATCGAGGATCGCCTCGCGTTCGCCGGCGACCAGCGCGACAGCCTCGCCGCGAAGCCGGGCAAAGCCCTCGGCCAACGCCGGCTGGTCGGCGAACGGGCCGATAACGCCGAAGCAGTTTTTTCCCGGGATATCGGCGGCCGTGAAAACACCCGTGATACCGGGATGGCTGCTTGCCCAGCCATCGATCTCGCCGAATGCGAAGCCGGCATGATGATGCGGCGAGCGGATCACCAGCACCGCAAGCGCATCGGCCGGGAAGGAATCGCCGCCGAATTTCTCGGCACCGGTCACCTTTGGCACACCGTCGAGCCTGACCGGCGACGCGCCGATGGCGTGGCCGGACCGAGGCAGACGGAAGTCCAGGCTCGCGGTCTGGAGGGAAGCCTCCATCACCGCGGTGATGATCTTGCGGTAGCCGGTGCAGCGGCAGAGGATGCCGCCCAACGCATCCTGCACCTCGGTCTCGGTCGGCCTGGGTTTCGTGTCCAGCAGCGCTGACGCCGCGACCAGCAGCGCCGGCGTGCAGATGCCGCATTGCGCGGCGCCATGCGCCAGGAACGAGGCTTGCAGCGCCGACAGGCGCCCATTGGCGAGGCCCTCGACCGTCGTCACCATAGTGCCGGAAGCAGAGGCCGCCGACATCAGGCAGGCGCAGACGGGAGCGCCGTCGACCAGCACCGTGCAGGCGCCGCAGTCGCCGGCGTCGCAGCCGACCTTTGTTCCGGTCAGCCGCAATTCGTCACGCAGCACCGAGGACAGCCGGCGCAGCGGCGGCACGTTGACCGAGACGGCGGCGCCATTGACCGCGAAGGCGATGTCGGCGCGTTCCATGCTCATGCGGCCACCTTGTCGTCCGTAGGCTTGCCCGCGGCCTCAAGGGCGGCGCGCGCAACGATTTCGCGCACCGCGTCGAGCCTGTATTCGGCGCTGCCGCGCACGTCGGCGATCGGCTGCAGCTCAGCCATCGGCGCAGACCTGACCGCGGCAACAAGCCCGGCGTCCAGGGGAAGCCCGAGCAGCGCCGCCTCGACACCGGCAAGCCGCCTCGCCACGGCCGAACACGAGCCGACGGCGACGGCCGCCTGCGCGACAGTGCCATTCTCGGCAACCAGACGCACCGCCACCATGGCAATGGAAATAACGAGATAGCGCCGCGCCCCGAGCTTGACGAAGGCCGATGTGCCGGCGGGCTTCGGCACGTGGATGGCCGTCAGCATCTCGCCAGGCCGCAAGGCCGTACGGCGGTTGCCGAGGATGAACGCCGACAAGGGCAGACGGCGCGTCGCCGTCGCCGAGCGCAGCTCGACCTCGGCATCAAGGACCAGCAGCCCCGGCACACCGTCGGCGGCCGGCGAGGCGTTGCAGAGATTGCCGGCGACCGAGGCGACGTTCTGGATTTGTGGTGAACCCACTTCCCGCGCGGCCTGTTTCAGCGCATCAAAGGCCGGCGGCAACGGATGGCGGATGATGTCGGTCCATGTCGTGCGCGCGCCGATGATCCAGTGGCTGCCGGTCTCGGCGATACCGCGCAGCGCTGTCAGGCCGTTGATGTCGAGGACATTGTCACGAAACGGTTTGCTGCCCTGCGCCGGATAGAAATCCGTACCGCCGGCAAGGATACGCCAAGCGCCCCCGCCAAGCAGCGCGAGCGCCTCGTCGACCGTGGTGGGTTTCGCGTAACGGATCACGCTTTCCTTCCCAATAAGGTGGGCCTTCCCAATAAGGTGGGGCTTCCCGATAAGGTGGGGCTTCCCGATAAAATGGGCTTTGCCCGAAACTGGCCCTCCCGAGGCACTTGCCTAGGGAAAGTCTTTACCGGCTTTGACCGGCAAATTCATTCGTATGCAAATGATATCAAGACGGCGGAAATTGTCAAAGCCAGAGTTTGCGCCGGCATCCGTCCGGCTGGCATCGCCACGCATTTGTTATGCCGCTGGAGGTTGACGCGGACCGCCATCTGGTCAAGTTTCTCCTCCAGTCGCGCCAGCGGCTTTTTCTTTCGCCGGGTGCCTCGTTCGGAGCCCGACCCCAGCCTGACAGGAAGGAAGCCCATGGCCGACGAAGCGCTCGTTGTCATCGACCTGCAGAACGACTTTTGCCCGGGCGGCGCGCTGGCCGTTGCCGGCGGCGACGAGATCGTGCCGCTGGTCAATGACATGATCCGGCGGACAGACCATGTCGTGCTGACACAGGACTGGCACCCCGCCGGCCATTCCAGCTTCGCCTCCAGCCATCCTGGGTCGCAGCCCTATTCGACGATCGAGATGCCCTATGGTCAGCAGACGCTTTGGCCGGACCATTGCATCCAGGGCAGTCTCGGCTCGGATTTCCATTCCGGACTTGCCTGGACCAAGGCCGAACTCGTCATCCGCAAAGGCTTTCGCCCGGCCATCGACAGCTATTCCGCCTTCTTCGAGAATGATCATGCGACGCCCACGGGGCTCGCCGGCTATCTGCGGGAGCGCGGCATCGACACACTGACCCTGGTCGGCCTGGCGACCGATTTCTGCGTCGCCTTCTCGGCGCTGGACGCGGTCAAACAAGGGTTTAGAACCACGGTCAGGCTCGATGCCTGCCGTGGCATCGATCTCAACGGATCGCTCGAGACAATGCTGGCGAAGATGCGCGATGCCGGCGTGACGCTCGAAGATCGCACTTCGGGCTGACTCGTGGGGGGTAGAAGGGGATACTTGCCGATAGCGACCGGGGCGGGCGGCGCGCTCATCGTCGCGATGCTGTTGCCAGCCCAGGCCTTCGCGGCCGAAGAGCACGGCCTGCCTGGCGGCGCGATGTCGCTGTGGTGGGCGCTGCCTTTTGCCGGGCTGCTGTTGTCGATCGCGACCGGTCCGCTGCTGTTCCACCATGTCTGGGAACACCACTACGGCAAGATCGCGGCCTTGTGGGCGGCGCTGGTGATCGTGCCGCTCGCGATTGCCTTCGGTACTCCCGCGGCAACCGAGGCGGTGCTGCACGCGCTGCTGACGGAATACATGTCGTTCATTGTCCTGCTGTTTGCGCTCTACACGATTTCAGGCGGCATCCTGCTTGCCGGCAACATCCACGGCACACCGCTGGTCAATGCCGGGCTGCTGATCGTCGGGGCGCTGCTGGCCTCGGTGATCGGAACGACGGGCGCCTCGATGATCCTGATCAGGCCGATCCTGCGCGCCAACGACAACAGGCCTTTCAATGCCCATGTCGTCATCTTCTTCATTTTCCTGGTGTCCAACATTGGCGGTTCGCTGACGCCGCTCGGCGACCCCCCGCTGTTCGTCGGCTTCCTGCGCGGCGTCGATTTCTTCTGGACGACCACCAACCTCTACCGGGAGACGCTGTTCGTTGGCGTCGTCGTGCTGGCGGCGTTCCTGGCGATCGACCTCATCCTGCACCGGCGCGAGGCCGGCGCACCGAAGATCAAGGATCCGACACCCGATACGACGGTGCGCCTGCGCGGCCTGGCCAACCTCCCGCTGCTGGCCGGCGTGATCGGGGCCATCCTGCTGTCGGCGGCGTGGAAGCCGGGCGTGAGTTTTTCCGTGTTCGGCGTCGGTCTCGAACTGCAGAACCTGGTCCGCGACGCGATCATCCTCGCGCTGGCCCTGCTATCGCTTCCGCTCTCCTACAAGAGCCACCGAGAAGCGAACGGCTTCAACTGGGGTCCGATCGCGGAAGTGGCCAAACTGTTCGCCGGCATCTTCATCTGCATCGTCCCGGTCGTCGCAATTTTGAGGGCCGGCCACAACGGTGCGCTGGCGCCGCTGGTCGCGCTCGTCACCTCGGCGCAAGGCACGCCCAACGACCTCGCCTATTTCTGGCTGACCGGTGCATTGTCGTCCTTCCTCGACAATGCACCGACCTATCTGGTGTTTTTTGAGCTGGCGGGCGGCGATCCCCGCCACCTGATGACGGAGTTCGCCTCGACGCTTGCCGCGATCTCGGCCGGCGCCGTGTTCATGGGCGCCAACACCTATATCGGCAACGCACCCAACTTCATGGTCTATGCGATTGCCAGACATCGCGGCGTCAAGATGCCGGGCTTCTTTGGGTACATGCTGTGGTCCGGGCTGGTGCTGGTCCCGACCTTCTTGGTCGCGGGTTTTCTGTTTTTCGGTTGATCAACCCACGCCGACATAGCGCCGGACCGCCGAGGGGTCGACGCGCAGGGCCTCGATATCGACCGTCTCGCGGTTGCGGCCGTTTTCGATGAAGCAGACACGATCGGCGACCGACAGCACGGCATCGACCCGCTGTTCGACCAGGA
This sequence comes from Mesorhizobium australicum WSM2073, assembly GCF_000230995.2. Lineage (NCBI taxonomy): Bacteria > Pseudomonadati > Pseudomonadota > Alphaproteobacteria > Hyphomicrobiales > Phyllobacteriaceae > Mesorhizobium > Mesorhizobium australicum. Next base: position 528,040 of record NC_019973.1, read on the forward strand.
TGGTGGAGACATCCATCTCGCGCAGCTTCGACACCGTCTCGCGAATCCTGGCGATCATCGACGGCATCAACCCTTCGGTCGGCTCGTCGAGCAACAGCACCTGCGGCTCGAGGCAAAGCGCGCGCGCCATGGCCAGCATCTGCTGCTCGCCGCCGGACAAGGTGCCCGAGCGCTGCCGTAGCCGCTGACGCAGCAGCGGGAAGAGGTCGAGAACGTTCTCGCGCGTCGCCTTGCCCTTGCCGCGCGCCATCAGTCCGATCTCGATGTTTTCGGCCACCGTCATCTCGGCGAACAGGCGCCTGCCCTGCGGCACGTAGGCGACACCGGCCTTCGGCACTTCATGGGCCGGCAGGCCGGTCAATTCCTGCCCTGCGAGCCTGATCGAGCCGGCACGCGCGGGAACCAGGCCCATGATCGCCTTCAGCGTCGTCGTCTTGCCGGCGCCGTTGCGGCCGAACAGGCACAGCACCTCGCCCTTGTTCAGCACCAGGTCGAGCCCATAGAGTACCTGGACCGCGCCATAGAAGCAATCGAGCCCGGAAATCGTCAGCGCTTCGACTGTGCTCGCCTCCGTCATGGCGCCGTTCCCAGATAGGCATCCTGAACCGCAGCGTTCTCGCGGATCGCCTCGGGCGTGCCCTCGGCCAGGATCCTGCCGGCGTTGAAGACGGTGATGCGATCGGCAAGCTGCATCACGACCGGCATGTTGTGCTCGATCAGCAGCACGGTGGCGCTCTTGGCGATGTCGCGCACGAGTTCGATGAAATTGTCGATCTCGCTGTCGGCCAGACCTTGCGTCGGCTCGTCGAGGATCAGCAGGCGCGGTTTCAGCGCCAGGCCCATCGCCACTTCGAGCAATCGTTGATGGCCGTAGGACAATTGCCCGGCCGGCATATGGGTGCGGTCGGCCAGCCCTGTACGTTCAAGCGCAGAGATGACGCCGGCACGCAGCTCAGCCTTCGAGCGGCGATCGCTGAGCGTGAGCTGCACCGGCAGCGCGACATTGTCATAGACGCTGAGATTGGCAAAGACGCTGGTGATCTGGAAGGTGTAGGCGATGCCCCGGCGGACCCTGGCATAGGTCGGCAGGCCGGTGATGTCGGCACCGTCGAAGACGATCGCTCCCGAAGACGGCTGGATGCGGCCGCTGATCAGACTGACGAAGGTTGTCTTGCCGGCGCCGTTCGGACCGATGACGGCGCGGATCTCGCCCGGCATCAGGGTGAAGTCGACTTTGTCGACCGCACGCAGGCCGCCGAAGCTGCGCGACAGGCCCTTGGTGGTCAGCAGCGGCGTCATGGCAGCCATCCGAGCCAGCGCTGGCGGATGGTGCCGAGAATGCCTTTCGGGAAAAACAGCACCAGCAGAATGAGTGCCATGCCGACGATCAGCAGGTAGGCCGACGTGTAGCCGCTGGTGACGTCGATGACATAGTACATGAACAGCGTGCCGATCAGTGGTCCAAGCGTTGTGGCCGCACCGCCGAGCAGCACCCACAGCAGCGGCAGGATCGAATACTGTACCGAGGCGAAACTCGACCCGACATAGCCGAACAGCAGCGCGTAGGCGGCGCCGGACGCCGCGCAGATCATGCCGGAGACGATAATGGCGGCAAGCTTGTTGGAGAAGGTGTCGTAGCCCAGCATCTTCGTGCGTTCCTCATTCTCCCGGATCGCGATCAGCACGCGACCGTATCTGGACCGGACGACGGCAAGCGTGATCAGCAGCACGAGCGAAAACAAGCCCAGCGCCGTCATGTAGCGTACGGTCGGGTTGGTGAGATCGAGCGAGGTGGCGCCGAGATTGAGGACACGCGCCGGCTGCGGCACGACCTGACCCTGATCGCCGCCGGTCCAGGCCGCGAAGTAGAGAATGGCCAGATAAAACACCTGCGCGAACATCATGGTGACGATCATGAAGGCCACGCCCGTGGTGCGCAGCGCCAGGAGCCCGATCACCAGCGCCAACGCCGCGCCGCAGGCAATGCCGGCGAGGAACGCCAGCGGCACGCTCCAGCCGAGCTGGATGACGGCAAGGCCGGCGCCATAAAGCCCGGCGCCAAAAAACATCGCGTGGCCGAGGCTGAGCAGGCCGACATAGCCGAACAGCATGTTGTAGCCCATGGCGAAGACCGCCAGCACCATGATGCGGGCGAGCAGGCCGTGATAATAGCCCGGCAAGAGGAAGCTCAGCATGAAGAGCAGGGCGATCACGCCGAGATGCAGCGCATAGGCCTTTGCCGGCGAAGCTTCGCTCATCGCGATGCCGTCCCGAACAGGCCTTGCGGCCGGAACACCAGCACCATGGCGACCAGCAGCGTGGCGATGATCTTGGCCAGCGTCGGCGAGAAGAACATCGAGATGATGCCATCGGAGAGGCCGATCAGCACGGCGGCGACGACCGTGCCGCGCAACGAGCCGAGGCCGCCGATGATGACGACGATGAAGGACAAGAGCAGCGGATCCTGACCCATCAGGTAGTGCGCCTGGCTGATGGGCACGATCAGCACCGCGGCGATCGCCGCCAGCATGGCGCCGAGCGCGAAAACGCCGCCATAGACGCGGCCGACCGGGATGCCGAAGGCCTGCGCCGTCTCGCTGTCATACTGCGTGGCACGCATGATGAGGCCGATCCTGGTGCGCGTCAGCACCAGCCGTGTCGCGATCAGCAGAAGAGCGGATGCGGCGATGATAGACAGCTTGTAGCCGGAATAGCCGAACCACGGCAGAAGGATGCGATAGCTGAACGGCGGCTCCACGGGCCGCGCTTCGGGGCCATAGAAGGTCAGCGCCAGCTGCTGGATGATGTAGAGCATGCCGATGGTGGCGACGATGGTGGCTTCCGGATTGTAGTTGAGCCGGCTCAGCACCAGCCGTTCGGCGACCAGCGCGATGGCGCCGACGATCAGCGGCGCGATCACCAGCGCCGCCAGGAAGCCAAGAGCCGGATGGCCGCCAATTGCCGATGTGATCGCCCAGGCAAGCACGGCGCCCAGCATGAAGAACTCGCCATGGGCGACGTTGACGACACGCATGACGCCGAACACCAGCGACAAGCCCAGCGCCGTCAAGGCCAGCACGGCCGAGGTGACGAGGCCTTCAAGGGTTGCGAGGAGAAGGTGGGGTCCAAAGTGCATTTGTTATGCACCAACGGATGCGCGAGGCACCCCCCTCTGCCCTGCCGGGCATCTCCCCCGCAAGGGGGGAGATGCGATGTCCTCGCTGGTTTCGCCAATCATCAACGCGGGCAGATGGGCGCTGCCATACGAACTGCCGATCTCCCCCCTTGCGGGGGAGATGGCCGGCAGGCCAGAGGGGGGTGCCTTGGCGCTCACGCTTGCTAGATGGCCAAGTTCACAGCGCCTGCGTCGTGTAATCCCCTTCGGCCTCGTAAAGGCCATCCTCGATCTTGGTCTTGTGCACGACTTTCAGCTTGCCGCCCTCGACCTTGGAGATGTTCTGGATGCCAAAGCACTGGTGGATCTTGCCATTGAAGGTTTTTGGCCCCTGCGGATGCTCCGGGCCTTCGGCGAATTCCTTCAGCGCCTCGGTCGCCTCGACCAGCTTGGCGCGGTCTTCCGGCCCCTTGTAGCCGGCGTCTTCCATCGCCTTCTTGACGACGTAGAGCGTTTCCCAGCAGCCGAACATGTGCGCGGCGGTGGAGACATCCTTGGCGTCGCCGACGGCGGCGCCATTGTCGTCGATTCCGACAGCGGCCCGATAGGCTTTCTGCGCTTCGGTGTCGTCGGGCTGGGCGTAGCGCGGCGAGCCTTCCCAGAAATGGCTGCCGTCGAGGAATTCGAGGCCGGGGCTGTTGATGTCCACGGCTTCCAGCGAATCGATGAAGCCGAAGAGTTGCGGCCGGTTGGAACCGTAGAACTCGCCGAGTTCCTTGACGAAGGTGAGCACCGCCGGGCCGACCATGACGTGGTAGATCACCTCGGTCTCGGGCGGGATTTGCGGGAAGTACTTGGTGAAGGACGATTCCGTCGGCGGAATGGCGATCTGCGCGATCACCTCGGCGCCTTGCGCCTTCAGCGCCGGCGGCAGGTAGTCGCGATGGTCGTAGCCGAAGGCGAAATCGGGGAATATCTGCGTCACCTTCTTGCCGGCATTGGCCGCGATCCATGGCGCCATCGACTGGATCTGGCTCTTCACGTCGGTGATGCCGGGCTGGAAGACATAGCGGTTGAGCTTGGTCGAGGCGACGTGGTGACCTTCGCTGACGACGAAGTAGGGCATCTTGTTTTCGCCGGCGGCAGGCGCCGAGCCGATGACGACATGCGAGAACAGCGTGCCGAAGACGATGTCGGTCTTGTGCTGGGTGGCGAACTTGCCGACCACTTCGGCGCCGCGGCCGGGATCGGTGCCGTCATCCTCGATGATCACCTCGACCTGGCGGCCATTGATGCCGCCGGCGGCATTGATCGCCTTGATCGCGGCGGCGGTCGTCTTCTCGTACCAGCGGCCATAGGCGGCGCCAATGCCGGTGCGGTGCGACTGGAAGCCGATCTTGATCGGCGCCGAACTCTGTGCCTGGGAGTAGCGGACGAAGCCGGGCGCCATGGCGAGGCCAGCGCCGGCGGCGAGGCCCTTCAGCGTGGTACGGCGGGTGAGTGTGGTTTTGGAGAGATCGAAAAATCCGTTCTTGTCAGTCACGTTCGTTCCCCTGTTTTTGTGTTTTGACCAACGATAAGGCGGCTCAAACATCCTCGGCAAGAGGATGCAAAATTGCATGTGTACAAACTAAATCACCAAAGGCTTGGCCTGGCAAGCGAGCTTTCCGTCGGGGCATGGCTCACAGGAGATGGCTTGTCTCATCCGACTGTCGGCGTGGCAAGCAGCCAGAGACCGAAAATGGTGTAGGCGATCATCAACACGGTGAGCGGAACCTGACTGAGCGCGGCGCGGGCCGGCTGGGGATGCAGGCGCCAGGCAAAGCCGTGCGCGACGAGGACAGCGAGCACATGGCCAAGGATGATGGCGCCCGCCTGGACATTCCACAGCCCCCATGCCGACGCCGCGCCGGCGACGATGCCGGCCTCGACCTGCATGTCGGCGGTGCCGAACAGGTTCCAGCCCAGCGCGAAGGGATCGGATAGGGAGGCCAGCGCATATTGGCCGTCGACCAGCAGCGCCGTCAGATAATGCGCGACATGGTAGGCGAGCGCGATCGGCACGATCGACCACACCAGCATGCCGGCTGCCTGGGCGAAAGGCTGGCCGCCGCGGGCAAGACGCTGGCCGAGGACGACGGCAAGCAGGAACACCGCCGCGAGCAGCACGAATGTCATAACGAGCCCAAGCGTGCCGCTGCCGATCACGGCCGTGCGGCCCGGAAACTCGAGCGGATTGATGCCGAACAGGCCGAGCCAGGAGAAGGTCTTCGACAGGCCGTCGAAGGAGACCGAGGACAAAGCGAGCAGCAGGAAGGCGATGCCGCTGGCGGGCAGCGGCTGGGCCCGGAGCAGTTTGGCGCCCGGCCAGCACAGCGCAAGACGGCCTTTGTCGCCGCGCTCGATCGGCGCGAAGCGCGCCACCACCGAAAAGAAGATGCCGAGGAATTCACCGCTTCGACCCCATCTGTCGTAGCCGAACACCAGCATCGCCACCAAGGTGAACAGCCAGTAGAGGCCGGCGGCGAAGGCCAGCCGCGCCGGATCGTCGGGAGCGGGATAGACGAGTTCGAACCAGGCGAAGGCAAAAAACAGCATGACAGCCGGCCAGCAGCCGAGCCATTGCGGAAGTTGCCTGAACCCGTCATCGCTTCCGCCGGTCAGCCGCGACAGTAGCCGCCACGGGCCGTACCAGGGGTTGAGCCACGACCAGATATCGCCGAACACGCCTTGCAGCAGTGTCAGGCCGGCCCATAGCAGCGTCCACACCACCAGTGGCAGCGGGTTGGAGAGCGGGTCGCGGCTGCCGATGAAGCCGGCGGCGAGGAGAATTGCAAAGCCGGCAAAGGATGCCAGGCTGATGGCTGCGCGGACGCTGTCGCCGAAGGCGAATAGCGGCAGGCGTCGGCGCCAGAAACGGTCGAGGGTGTCGGACGGCAGCAATGCCAAGACAAGGAAACTGGCGGCCACGGCGAAAGCGCCGCCGGCGAGATAATAGCCGGTAGGAAGGAGCAGGACGTGGCCGCGGTCGGAGGCGTGGGCGAAGGCGAGAGTGGGGGAGACGAGCCACAAGGCCGAGAACCATAAGGCGAACGGCAGACGGAGGCGTTCTACGACAGAACTCGAACTGTCCAAGAGCCCGACCACCCTCAAACCTTGACCAGTTGCTCCACGCGATCCTTCTGCCCAAATATCCTCAAATACCGCTCGATCTCCTTGAGATCGCCGGTCGCCTTGGCCGGGTTGTCGGAAAGCTTGACCGCCGGCCGGCCATTGGCCTCGGTGACCTTGCAGACCAGCGATATGGCGTCGAGGCTGTTGGTTTGCGTCGGCGCGCAGCCTTCGAAGTCGTTGGTCAGGTTGGTGCCCCAGCCGAAGGACATGCGCACCTTGCCCTTGAAATGACGGTAGGTCTCCTCGATGGTCTCGACCTCAAGCCCGTCGGAGAAGATCAGCAGCTTCTGCCTGGGGTCCTTGCCCTTCTCGCGCCACCAGTCGATGATTTTTTCGCCACCTTCGATCGGCGGCGCGCTGTCGGGGCGGAAGCCGGTCCAGTCGGCGACCCAGTCCGGCGCGTCGCGCAGGAACGAGGCGGTGCCGAAGGCATCGGGCAGCACGATCAAGAGATTGCCGCCATAGTAGCGCTGCCAGTCCTGCAACACCTTGTAGGGCGACTGCTTCAGCTCTTTTTCCGAATTGGCAAGGGCGGCAAACACCATCGGCAGTTCATGCGCGTTGGTGCCCAGCGCTTCGAGATCATTGTCCATGGCCAGCAGCACGTTGGAGGTGCCGGTGAAAGCCTCGCCGATGCCTTCCTTGAGCGCCTCGACGCACCAGCGCTGCCACAGGAAGGAATGGCGCCGGCGGGTACCGAAATCCGAGATGCGGATGCCGGGCAGCGCCTTCAGCCGTTCGGTCTTGGCCCACATCTTGGCCTTGGCGCGGGCATAGAGCACGTCGAGCGTAAAAGGCCCGAACGATCGCAAAGCGGCACGCGAACGCAATTCATTGATGATGGCGAGCGCGGGGATCTCCCAAAGCGTGGTGTACATCCAGGGGCCGGAGAAAGAGAGCTCGTACTGGCCGTCACGCTTGGAAAGCTCATAGTCGGGCAGCCGGAAGCCTTCCAGCCAGGCGAGGAATTCCGGCTCGAAAATCTGCTTGCGGCCGTAGAAATTGTTGCCGGCCAGCCAGATCATTTCCTTCTTGGAGAAGCGCAAGGTGCGGGCATGGTCGAGTTGTTCGCGCAGCTCGCCTTCATCGATCTCGTCGGCGAGGCGGACCGAAGTCGTCCGATTGATCAGCGAGAAGGTGGTGTCGACCTTGGGGTACATGCCCCAGATCATCTGCAGCATCAAAAGCTTGTAGAAATCCGTATCGAGCAGGCTGCGCACGATCGGGTCGAGCTTCCAGGTGTGGTTATAGACACGCCGCGCAATATCGGTCTTTGCCATGCTTGCTGCCGCCTTCGCTGCCTGCCACCCACAATCGCGACAGGCCTCATAGCATCGAATTGGCAAAAACGCTGCCCGCTTTCAGGCTGGCCCGACAAAAAGAAAGCCCTGCATGCGGCTATGTGGGTTTGCCGCCCATCACCTTGAGCGCGGGACGTTTGCGGCGGGTGACGAGGCGGCCCGCAACCGGGGCGTCGGCGCGGCCGTCATCCCCGGCCTTCTCGGCAAACAGCCAGTCGATGAACACCTGCACGATCGGCGTCGCCCGCATTTCATTGCGGCAAACGACATAGAAATCGTCGACCGCCGGCACCGACAGGCTGAACGGCGCGACCAGCATGCCCCTGGCCAGCAGGGCGCTTGCCGTCACCGAGTCGCCCAGCGCCACGCCGTGGCCATGGACGGCGGCTTCCGCCGTCATGCGTGCATCGCCGAGATGATGACGCCGGCCGCGCTCCAGGTCCAGCGCGTCGGCGGCGGCCAGCCAGGTGTGCCACTCGCGGCCATCGTCGCCATGCAGCAAGACATGTTCGGCGAGGTCGCGAACATTGCGGATCGGCCGGTTGTTGATCAGCGTCGGGCTGACCACCGGGAACAGCTCCAGGCCAGACCATTTGCGCATCCAGCAGTCGGTCCAGCTGCCATCGCCATAGTGCACGCAGACATCGATATGCGGCGCCCGGCTATCCCTGGGATCGTTGGAGGGAATGAGCGTCAGCTGGATGTCGGGATATTGCGCGGTGAAGCTGCCCAGCCTCGGCGTTATCCACAAGAGCAGCAACGCAGGCACGCAGGACACCGACAGCGCGCCGCTGCTTGCCGGCCGCGTCAGCCGTTGGGTGGCGGCGGCGATACCGTCGAAGGCGACCGATACCGCCGGCAAAAGTTCGGCGCCATGCGGGGTCAGCTTGACCCGCTGGCCGACGCGCTCGAACAGCTTGACGCCAAGCGATTGCTCCAGCGCCTTGATCTGGTGGCTGACGGCGCCGTGCGTGACATTCAGTTCGTTCGCCGCCTTGGTCAGCGAGGCATGGCGGGCCGTGGCCTCGAAGGCGCGCAGCGGGTTGAGTGGTGGCAGGCGCTTGGCCATGGATGCTCGGCTTTACTGTGAGATTTTCTCACAGGAAACACCCTAACAATATCAATTGCTTTTTCAAAGCGGCTGCCGGACACTTTGATCCGGAGCAATATCAAGACGTGAAATCTGCAGACTGCCAGCGGGACAACGGCCCGGCCGGATGACGGTCGGTTCGCCCGAAATGACCGCCGGCACCACTGCATCAGCCGAGGAGAAGCGGATATGGGATACGATCGCGGCAAGCTCGATGCGCTGCGTCGCAAATATGGCGAGAGCCATGGCGGCGAGATGTTCGACCCGAAATTCCGCAAGGTCGCCGACAAGATCTTTTCCAAGAGCGGCACGCGGCTGGCGCCCTATTCCGGCATCCCGACTTTCCTCACCGCGCCCTACCGCGAAATTGCAGCGGACAATCCGGACTTCGGCGACCTGCAGGTGGCGATAACAGGCGTGCCGATGGATCTCGGCGTCACCAACCGGCCGGGCTCGCGCTTCGGGCCGCGCGCCTTGCGAGCGATCGAGCGCATCGGCCCCTACAATCATGTGCTGGAATGCGCGCCGACGCATGAACTCAGGGTCGCCGACATCGGCGACGTTCCGTTCCAGAGCCGCTACCGACTGGAGACCAGCCATGAGGATATCGAGCGGCGCATCAACCAGATCGTCGACGCCGGGGTCATCCCGTTGTCGGTCGGCGGCGACCACTCGATCACCCACCCGATCCTGAAGGCGGTCGGCAAGAAGGCGCCGGTCGGCCTGATCCACATCGACGCCCATTGCGACACCAGCGGCCTGTTCGACCTGACCAAATTCCACCATGGGGGCCCGTTCCGCAACGCGGTGCTGGACGGCGTGCTCGATCCGACGCGCACCATCCAGATCGGCATCCGCGGCTCGGCCGAATATCTGTGGGAATTCACCTACGAGTCCGGGATGACCGTGGTCCATGCCGAGGAAGTGACCGGTCTCGGCATTCCCGCCATCATCGAGAAGGCGCGCAGAATAGTCGGTGACGGCCCGACCTATGTGTCCTTCGACATCGACAGCGTCGATCCCGCCTTCGCACCGGGCACCGGCACGCCGGAAGTCGGCGGGCTGACGACGCGCGAAGTGCTCGAACTGCTGCGCGGCCTCAAGGGTCTCAACATTGTCGGTGGCGATGTCGTCGAGGTGGCGCCGCAATATGACGCCACCACCAACACGGCGCACGCCGGCGCGCAGGTGCTGTTCGAGATCCTGAGCCTGATGGTGTTCAGCCCGGCAGTATCAGGCAAGGGGGCCTGACAGAGAAAGGCGGCCGCCGCACTGGAGCCGGCGGCCGACCCAAACAATCAAAAGCTTCCAGAAGGGGAATGACAATGACAATCCACCGCAAATCATCCATCGCCGCCGTTCTGCTCGTGGGGTTAGCCGGCTTCGCCACGCAAGCCGCCAATGCCGACGCGCTGGCCGACATCACCAAGGCCGGCACCATCAATGTCGGCGTCTTCGCCGACTTCCCGCCTTTCTCCTCGGCCAGTGCCGACATGAGCCTCAAGGGCTATGACATGGATGTGGCGCAGTACATCGCCGACACGCTCAAGGTGAAGCTCAACACCGTTGCCGTCACCGGCCAGAACCGCATCCCCTATTTGAACGACCATCGCGTCGACATCCTGATGAGCGTCGGCTACTCGAAAGAGCGCGAGCAGGTCATCGACTTCGCCGCTGCTTACGCGCCCTATTACATCGCGGTGATCGGTCCGGCGGCAATGCCAGTCAAAGGCAAGGAAGATCTCGGCGGCAAGTCGATCGCCGTCAATCGCGGCACGCTGGAAGACACCTCGCTCACCGAGGCAGCACCGGCCTCGGCGGACATCAAGCGTTTCGACAACTACAATTCAGTGATCCAGGCCTTCATCTCAGGCCAGACCCAATTGATGGTCGTCGGCAACGATGTCGGCGCGCAGGTGCTGGCCAAGCAGGATGCGCTGAAGCCGGAGCAGAAGTTTCAGCTTCTGACCTCGCCTTCGCATATCGGCCTCAACAAGCATGAGGATGCCCTCAAGAAGGCGGTCAACGACGCCATTGCCAAGATGCTGGCCGACGGCAAGCTTGACGAAAGCTCGAAGGCCTGGCTGAAGACGCCGCTCAATCCCGACAACCTCAAGGATTGAGTTGCCGTGGCCTTCGGCTGGCTTCCAGGTGCCGTGGCCGACATCGCGCACGGCGCGGCGACGACGATCCTTTTGATCGCCGTCACCACGCTTGCGGGCACGCTGCTCAGCATCCTCGGTGCCGCCGGGCGGCGAAGCGGCCCCGCGCTGCTGCGCCGGGCCATCGGCTGGTATGTCGAGGTGATGCGCAACACGCCGTTCCTGGTGCAGCTGTTCTTCATCTTCTTCGGCCTGCCTAGCCTCGGCATCAGGCTCGATCCGATCCTGGCCGCCATGCTGGCGATGACGCTCAACATGGCCGCCTACACGATCGAGATCGTCGGCGCCGGCCTTGACGCGGTGCCGCACGGGCAGACAGAAGCGGCCCTGGCGCTTGGGCTGAGGCCGCGCCAGGTGTTCATCAAGATCGTGCTGCCGCAGGCGCTCAAGATCATCTATCCCGCGCTGACCAGCCAGATCGTCATCATGATGCTGGAATCAGCCGTGGTGTCGCAGATCGCGGTGCGCGAGCTGACCTATGAGGCCGACATGCTGCAGGCGCGCACTTTCCGTTCTTTCGAGACGTATTTCGTCGTCACGCTGGTCTATCTCTTGATGTCGATGGCCTTGCGGCGGCTGCTGGTTGCAGGCGGCCGCCGCGCGCTCGGAGCTGGCGTGTCATGATCGAATTCACCCTCTGGGACATTGTGCGCAACCTTCTGCTTGCCGCGCGCTGGACGGTGCTTTTGTCGCTGGCCGCGTTCGTCGGCGGCGCGGTGGTCGGAATGGCGGTGCTGTTCCTGAGGATCGCCAAAAACAAGTGGAGCCGGCGCGTTGCCTCCGGCTACATCGCCTTGTTCCAGGGGACGCCGCTCTTGATGCAGCTGTTCCTGATGTTCTTCGGCCTGCCGATGCTTGGCCTGCGCATCGAGCCGTGGACGGCGGCGGTGCTCGGCCTCACCTTCTTCGCCAGCGCCTATCTGGCCGAAATCTGGCGCTCCGGCGTCGATGCGCTGCCATTAGGCCAATGGGATGCCGGCGCCAGCCTCGGCCTTCACTATCTGCAGGAGCTCAGGCTGATCATCCTGCCGCAGGCGTTTGCGATCACCCGCGCGCCGACGGTCGGTTTCCTGGTGCAGCTGATCAAGTCAACCGCGCTGACCTCGATCATCGGCTTCGAGGAGCTGGTGCGAACCTCCAACGCCATCAACAACGCCACCTTCGAGCCGTTCAAGGTCTATGGGCTGGTGGCGCTGATCTTCTTCGCCCTATGCTTCCCGCTGACGCAGTATGCGCGACGGCTCGAGAAGCGGGCTCCGGTGCGCTGAGTCCGACGGCGTGTTGCGCTGGCCAACATCGACGGCGGCCGCAAACTCCCGGTGCCTGGCGTTCGAACGCCTCTTGAAGGTCATTTGATCTGTTGGATGCTCAGCTTTCGACCGAAGAGGACCCTTGCCCCTCGCCGTTTCCAAATCCTCACGGACGAACGCGGATGATCGTCTTCCCAGTGCGTCGCCCGGTAGGGTTGAAGGCGGCGACGGCATCGTTGAGGGTCGAAACGTTGCCGATGTTCGTCCGCAGTCGTCCGTCCCGCACCCGCTGGACGATCTCGCTCAGCTGGGCACGATCGGACTCGACAACGAAGTCAACCGCCAGGCCGTCGGCAGGCCGCGCCTCTGTCGATCCGACGACGGACACCAGTGTTCCTCCGGCTCGAATCAGGCCGGCGGACCGCTTCCCGATTTCCCCGCCGATCACATCGAACACGAGAGCGACTTCGCCCACGTCTTCGAGGGCGTCGTTTTCGAGGTCGACGAACTCATTCGCGCCAAAGTCGAGCACCGTCTGACGGTCGGCGGCGCGTCCGGTGCCGATGACGTAGGCGCCCGCCTCTCGTGCAAGTTGCGTCACCATCGACCCGACCGCGCCGGCCGCACCGTGCGCGAGGACGCTCTGCCCCGCCTGAAGGCGGCCATGCTGGAAGAGTCCCTGCCACGCGGTGAGACCCGAGATCGGCAGGCTTGCGCCCACCGTGAAGTCGACGTCGCCCGGCAGCGGCGCGAGGTTGCGTGCTTCCATGGCTACATACTCCGCGAGCGTGCCGTCGCGATGCCAGTCGGCGAGGCCGAATACTCTCTGACCTACCGACAGTCCCGTTGTGCCGTACCCGAGTGCGATGACAACTCCGGCCAGCTCGTGCCCAAGGATCGACGGTGTTCGGTCAAGGCCGCGGCGGTCGGTCCAGGTCGAGGGCCATGCCAGCTCGGTCGGGACGAATCCCGAAGCATGAACCTGAACGACGACATCGTTTATCGCTGGCTGCGGCTCAGGCCGCTCCACCAGCTTCATCCCGGCCGTTCCCGCAGCCTGGTCCGTCACCACAATTGCCTTCATGATAATTCTCCTCGGTCATTTGTCTCTTGGTGGAAACGTTTGCCGCTTGGGAACCGTTCAATATCTTATGCCAGGGCCTTCTCTTAGCGGGCGTCCGTGGTCCGGTCTGAAGGCGTCGTTTTAATGGGCGGCAATGTTAGGACATGCCGGAAGGCTGGCAACCGGCCACCGGGTTCAATGTCCGAACGCGCCTGACGGCACGATGCGGTCGCGGCGCAGCCAGCGGGCCAGAAGCAGCGCTGCTACCACGGCCAGCCCCGAAGACAGGCCGATCCAGATGCCGACGCCGTGGAAGGCGAAATGGAAGGCGAGCAGCACGCCGAGCGGCAGGCCGACACCCCAATAGCCGATCGCGGCATAGATCATCGGGACCTTGGTGTCGTGCAGGCCGCGCAGCATGCCGGCGGCAACCGCCTGCGCGCCGTCGAAGACCTGGAACAGGGCAGCGAAAACCAGGAACGAACCGGCTAGCGCGATCACCCTGGCATTGGCGGGATTGCCAAGGTCGATGAAGGCGCTGATCAGGAGATGCGGCCAAAGCACCATCACCAGCCCCATCAGCGCCATGAAGGAAACGCCGATGACGAAGGCGGTCCAGCCGGCACGCGACACACCTTCGGGATTGCCGGCGCCATGGGCAAGCCCGACCCGCACCGTCACCGCTTGGTTGAGGCCGAGCGGCACCATGAAGGAAATCGAGGCGATCTGGATGGCGATGGCGTGCGCGGCCAGCGAATCCGCGTCGATCAGGCCCATCAGCAGGGCGGCGGCATTGAAGATCGTCACCTCGAAGGCAAGGATGCCGGCGATCGGCAGACCGAGCCGCAGCAGGCCCTTGAAGCGCGGCCAGTCGGATCGCCAGAAGCGGCCGAACAGGTGATAGCGCCGGAATTTTTTCTCCCACATCACCACGACAGCCATGCCGGCGAACATCAGCGTTGAGGACAGCGAGGTCGCAAGGCCCGAGCCGGCGATGCCCATGGCCGGAACACCGAGATTGCCGAACATGAACACCCAGTTGGCGAACACGTTGAAGGCCACGGCGACGAAGACGATGACCAGCGCCCAGCCCGGCCGCTCCAGCGCCGAGATGAACGAGCGCAGCACGATGTAGCCGTAGAAGGGCAGCACCGCCCACTCCAGCCAGCGCAGGTAAATGCCGGCCTGGCGCGCCAGCGCCGGCTCTTGGCCCATGGCCAGCAGGATGGCCTCGCCGTGCCACAGCACGAGCCAGATCGGGACCGAGATCAGGATCGCCAACCACAGGCCCTGGCGCACGGTGCGGCGCAGGTCACGTACGGAATAGCGGCGGCGGCCAAGCTCGGTCGCGATCATCGGCGAGGTCGCCAGCATCAGGCCGAGGCCGAAGATCAGCGGCATGAAATACAGGTTGGCGCCGAGCGCGCCGCTGGCCAGCGTGTCCGCGCCGAGGCGGCCCATCATCATGACGTCGGTGGCGGTCATCGCCGTCTGGCCGAGATTGGTCAGCACCATCGGCCAGGCCAGCGCCAGCGTCGCCCTGATTTCCTGACGCCAAAGATTTTCCGGCGCGCGAGCGCCGGCTTCGATCGCGGACATTGTCCTGCTCTTTCAAGGTTGCGGCGCGTCGGCAAAGAGCCGGAAGCCGCATTGCAAACGGCAAAACCTTCGGTTTCGCGGCGTTTGCGCCGTCTCTTGAACGAAATGCGACATGAAGGCAAGGGAGGGGCGCGAGAACAGATTGAGCCAGCGCCATTGCCGGGAGGCGTCGCCTCGTTCCCTTGCCGGCCCGGACTGCTCCGGATTAAAACGTCGGCGGCGGGCGAATATGGGAGGCAGGATGGCGTTCAGACGCAGAAAGAACACGGCGGCGATCCCGCGCACGGCGCCTTCCTTCGAGCATATCGTCACCGAGGCGAGCGACAGTTTCCTGTGGCGGCTGGACGACTATCCCTGGGAGCGCAACGTCTGGAACTTCCATCCGGAATACGAGATCCACCTGCTGCGGAAATCCTCCGGCGTGGTCCTGGTCGGCGACCATATTGGCGAGTTCGGGCCGGGCTACCTCACCATCGTCGGTGGTGGCCTGCCGCATGACTGGGTCACCGCGGTGCAGCCAGGCGAGTTGATCGAGGGTCGCGACATCGTGCTGCAATTCGATGCCGAGCGGCTGCGAGGATCGGCTGACATGCTGCCGGAATTGCGCGAACTGGAGCCGTTCCTGGAACGGTCGCTGCGCGGCATGGTCTTCCACGGCGGGACCGCGCTTGAAGGCGCCGCGCTGATGGAGCGGATGGGTACGGTGCATGGGCTGGCCCGGTTCTGCCTGTTCCTCGAACTGGTCGACCTGCTGGCCCGGACCGATGAGTATGAGCTGTTGTCATCACCGAACTTCCAGCCGGTTCTCGATGCCGCCTCGCTCGACATCATCCAGCGCACGCTGACCTATCTGTTCCAGCATTTCGCGGAGGATCTGAAGCTGCCTGACGTGGCCGAGCTGGCCGGCATGAGCGAAAGCACCTTCTCGCGGTTCTTCCAGAAGAACACCGGCAATTCCTTCAGCGACCATCTTGCCAAGCTCAGGCTGTGGCAGGCGTGCAAGCTCCTGGCTGATACCGATGTGCCGATCACCGACATCTGTTTCCAGGTCGGCTACATGAACATATCCAACTTCAACCGCGCGTTCCTGCGCAAGCACAAGATGACGCCGTCATCCTATCGCAAGCTGTCGCGGCAGCGTCTGGCGATGCGCGCATAAGCGCATCCTGAATCACCATTTTGGACCAGATCGATACTCGTGTGACGCGTCCCCTATGTGGGTGCCGTTTTTTGCGCTGCACAATGCATAAAAGTACAGGTCTGCTGCAACGGGGCTTCTAGCTTGACCCCTCACAACTGCGCATTTTGGCGATGGGTGGCATGTCGTTCGGGCGATGGTGAGGATCGCGCAACCCGAGGACCTGCGTTTCCTGCGACGTATTCCTGGAGGAGAAAAAGATCATGAGACCAGTTCGGCTCGCTGCCAGCCTTGGCGCAGTTTTCGTGCTTTCCGCTACCGTTTCAACCCTAGCCCTGGCGCAGGCGCCGGTCTGTTCGGCACCGGTCAAGGTGCTGGCGCAGCCACGCGACGGCCTGACGCTTCTGGAGGACTCAAAGGCCGAGTTCGAGAAGCTCTCCGGCGCGAGCTTCAAGATCGATTATCTCAACGAGAACGATCGCCGCGCCAAGTCGCGCGCGGACGCGTCCACCGTCGGCAACTACAACGTCTACTATGTCGATGAAGCGAATGTGGCGCTTTTCGCCTCGTCGAAGTGGATCGTGCCGCTGACCGATTTTTATCCGGCCGACTACGACTATGCCGACTTCGACCCAGGCCGCCAGAAGGTCGCGACCTATGACGGCAAGGTCTGGTTCGCGCCGCTGACCGGCGGCGGCGACCTGATGGTCTACCGCAAGGACGTGCTGGAGGCCGCCGGCATCCAGCCGCCCAAGACGCTGGACGAGCTGATCGCCGACGTGCCGAAGCTGACCAATGCCGACAAGGGCATGTATGGCATCGCGTTGCGCGGCGCCCGCGGGTCGGGCGCAAATGTCTGGCGCTGGATGCCGTTCTTCAAGGCCTATGGCGGCAAGTGGTTCGACGGCGACAAGCCGGCCTTCAATTCGGAGGCCGCGGTCAAGGCAACCGAGACCTATCTGAAGCTGTTCAAGGATTCGGCACCCGGCACGCAGACCGGCAGCTGGGACGAATCGACCGGCGCCTTCCTGTCGGGCCAGGTCGCGATCCTGGTCGAATCGACGCCGCTTTCGGGCATGGCGGTCGATCCGAAAACCTCGCAAGTGGTCGGCAAGATCGGCTTCCTGCCGCCGCCCTCGCCACTTCCCGGCGGCGGTTACGGCCATGGCCTCGCCATCGCGGCGAAGGCCAATGCCGACGACGCTTCGAAGAAATGCGCCGGCCTGTTCATCGCCTGGGCAACGTCGAAGGAAAACGAGAAGCGCCGGCTCGACGCCCACCAGTTCGGTGAGCTGAACCGCACCAGCATCCTGGCCAGCAAGGAGTTCGCCGACATCTACGGCGCCGATCTCGGCCAGGCGCTTGCCGAAACAGGCAAGGTGACGGCGGTGAACTTCTGGCAGGATCCACGCTGGCCGGATCTCGGCGACCGCTGGGGCATCATCCTCGAGGAATTGATTGCCGGCACGCGCACCGACGTCAAGGGCAGCCTCAACGAGCTCGAGGCCTATGCCAATGAGCTGGTGAAGAAGTAGGTCCCTCCCTCTTGCGGCGCGCGGTTCGCGGCAGTCTCGGGACCGCCGGAACCTGTGCGTCGCAGGAGGGCCTGCCCGTCATGTCCAGATATCAGAGACACAGCAAGGCCTGAGACCAATGCCTCGACGTTCATCCCTGCCGGTCACCTTTGTCGTGCCGACGCTGGTCATTCTGCTGATCCTGTCGATGGTGCCGACGCTTTACGCGATCATCATCGCCCTGCAGAACCGCGAGCTGAGCTCGACGGCCTATTCCTGGGTCTGGTTCTCGAACTTTTTGGATCTATTCTCCGACCGCCGCTTCCTCAACGCCGTCTGGGTGTCAGTGAAGTGGGAGGTGGTCACCGTCGTGGCAACGATGGTGGTGGCGATCGGGCTCGGCGTGCTGATGTTCGAGGCCGCCTCGCCGCGCCTGCGCAATCTCTACTGCCTGCTGTTCATCATCCCGGTGCTGCTGCCGCGCGTCTCGGCGGCCTTCGTCTGGAAGTTCGCCTATCATCCACTCTACGGCATCGCCACCTACCCCTACCGGCTGCTCACCGGCGGGCTGATCTTTGATCCGCTGTCCAAGCCTTCGACGGCGCTGTTCGCCGTCGCCTCGGTCGATGTCTGGCAGTGGGGCCTATTCTTCGCCGTCATCGTGCTCAAGCTGCTGGAGACGTTGCCGCCGCAGCCGATCGAGGCGGCCCGACTCGACCACGCCCGGCGCTGGCAGATCCACGCCTACGTCACCTTGCCGATGCTGAAGGCGCCGCTGATCAGCCTGATGTTCGTCAAGATGATCGAGTCGCTGCGCTCCTTCGACCTGATCTATGTGATGACCCGCGGCGGGCCGGGCGTGGCAACCGAAACGCTCGACATGTACGCCTTCTCGCAAGGCTTCATCGAGTCCGGCAAGGTCTCCTACGCCTCGGCGATGGCCGTGCTGATGATGATCGCCACCGTCATCACCTTCACGATGCTGTGGAAGCGGGTGCAGGCATGAGGCCCGGCCGCATCATCGCCAAGGCCGTCCTGGCCTTCGCCGGCTTCCTCGCGGTATTCCCGCTGCTGTGGACGGCGCTCAATTCGCTGAAGAACAGCGTCGACATCATCACCCGCGTTCCCCGCCTCGTGTTCACGCCGACGCTTGCCAATATCAGCTATATCCTTGGCCGCGACAGCGTCATCACCGGCCTCTACAATTCGGTCATCGCCTGCGGCTCGGCCGTGCTGATCGGCGTCGTGCTTGGCCTGCCCGCGGCCTACGCGGTGGCGCGCTATCCCAACCGCTGGGCCGGCGACATCCAGTTCTTCGTGCTGTCGCTGCGTTTCCTGCCGCCGGTGGCGGTGGCGATCCCGCTGATGGTGATCTGGTTGCAACTCGGCCTCTACGACACTTTGCCGGCTTTGATCGTCACCTACTCCCTGCTGACCATCTCGGTGATCATGTGGCTGGCCATTCCAGCCTTCCAGGCCGTGCCGAAGGAAGTCGAGGAAGCCGCCTTCGTTGACGGTTACGGCGCTTACGCGGTGTTCTGGCGGATCGCGCTGCCCGTGGCTGCCCGTTCGCTGATCGGCGCGATTGCCTTCAGCTTCGTGCTGGTCTGGAACGAGTTCCTGATCGCGCTGATGCTGTCGAGTTCCAATGCCAAGACCTTGCCGATCGTCGCCTCCGAACTCTCCCAGCAAGGCATGAATGTGCCGTGGGGGATTTTGAACGCCTCGGTCGTGCTCCTGTCGCTGCCGCCGCTGCTTTTCCTCGGCGTGCTCAGCGGTTTCCTGAATTCCGTTTTCCGGCAAAAAAAGACTTGAAGTGAGGACGACCCGATGCGGGCTTTGGTACTTGAAAAAAAAGGCGAACTGTCGCTGCGCGAGATCGCGTTGCCGCTCGATGTCGGACCCGACGACGTCAGGATCGCCATCCACACGGTCGGCGTCTGCGGCAGCGACGTGCACTATTACACCCATGGCGCCATCGGCAGCTATGTCGTGCGGGCGCCGATGGTGCTCGGCCACGAGGCCGCCGGCACAATCGTCGAGGTCGGCGTCAATGTCAGGAGTTTGAAAGTCGGCGACCGCGTCTGCATGGAGCCCGGCGTGCCGAACCTGTCGTCGCGCGCGACAAAACTCGGCATCTACAATGTCGACCCGGACGTCACTTTCTGGGCGACGCCGCCGGTGCATGGCATCCTTGCTCCCTATGCCGTGCACCCGGCGGCTTTCACCTACAGGCTGCCCGACAATGTCTCCTTCGCCGAGGGCGCCATGGTCGAGCCCTTCGCCATCGGCATGCAGGCGGCTAGTCGTGCCCGCATCGTTCCAGGCGATGTCGCCGTCGTCGTCGGCTGCGGCCCGATCGGCATCATGATCGCGCTTGCTGCCCTTGCCGGCGGCTGTTCGAAAGTGCTGATTTCCGATTTTTCCGCGCCCAAGCTGACGATCGCCGCGCAATATGCCGGCATCGTGCCGGTCAATATCGGCGAACAGTCGCTGGTCGACGTCGTCGCGGCGGCCACCGACAATTGGGGCGCCGACATCGTCTTCGAGGCGAGCGGCAGCCCCAAGGCCTTCGCCGACCTGTTCGATGTCGTGCGGCCAGGTGGCGCGGCGGTGTTGGTCGGGCTGCCGGTGGAGCCGGTGGCCCTCAACGTACCGGCGGCGATCTCGAAGGAAGTGCGCATCGAGACGGTGTTCCGCTATGCCAACATTTTCGACCGCGCCCTGCAGCTCATCGCCTCCGGCAAGGTCGACCTCAAGCCGCTGATCACCGGCACCTATGATTTCGCCGACAGCATCAAGGCGTTCGAACGGGCCGCCGAAGGCAACCCGCAGGACGTCAAGCTGCAGATCCTGCTTACAGGCGAAAAGGGCTGACCATGTCCGCGATCGTTTGCTCCCACGTCGACAAGGCCTATGGCTCCACCACGGTCATCCGCGATCTCAACCTCAGCATTGAAGAGCACGAATTCGTCGTGTTCCTAGGCCCGTCCGGCTGCGGCAAGTCGACCTTGCTCAGGATGCTGGCGGGGTTGGAGGACATCAGCGGCGGCGAGGTCTCGATCGGCGGCAAGGTGGTCAACGACCTCGATCCGGGGGATCGCGGCATCGCCATGGTGTTCCAGAACTACGCGCTCTATCCGCACATGACGATCTTCGACAACATCGCCTTCGGGCTGCGGCGCCAGAAGGTGCCGGCGGCCGAGATCCGCAAGCGGGTCGAAGCGGTGTCGGGGACGCTGGGGCTCGACCCCTATCTCGGCCGCAAACCGGCCGAACTTTCCGGCGGCCAGCAGCAGCGCGTGGCGATCGCCCGGGCCATGATCAAGACGCCCAAGGTGTTCCTGTTCGACGAGCCGTTGTCCAATCTCGACGCCAAATTGCGCAACCATATGCGCGTCGAGATCGCGCGGCTGCACCAGTCGTTGAAGACCACCACCGTCTATGTCACCCATGACCAGCTGGAGGCGATGACGCTCGCCGACCGAATCGTGCTGCTCAAGGACGGCGTCATCGAGCAGATCGGCTCGCCGGCGGAAATCTACCGGCGGCCGGGCAATATTTTCGTGGCCGGCTTCATCGGCACGCCGAACATGAATTTTGTCGATGTGACGGTCGCCCGAGCCGGCAACGGCTGGACGCTGACCGGCGCCGGAACGGTGCTTTCGATGGACGGGGCGGGTTTTCATGTCCAGCCGGGCGATCGCGCCGTGCTGGGCATCCGCCCGCCGGACCTGAAGACGGCCGGCGCCGGCGCCGCCGGCATATTGCAAGGCACCGCCGATCTCATCGAATTCCATGGCAATGACGCGCTGGTGACCTTCGGCTCCGGCGGCAAGGAGATCAGCGCACTGGTTCCGGCACGCGAATGCCCGGTGCTGCATGCGCCCGTCCGCTATACGTTCGAGGAGGAAGCGATCCACCTGTTCGACGCGACATCGGGCGCGTCCCTGCGCAAGCAGTAGAGCGACAAAACCTACCGGATGGCGTCGAGCACCTGCCGCTGCCGGTGCATTTCCAGGAAAATGCGGTAGTCGCGATCGAAGCGGGCGCCGGCCGCCGGGTTGGCGGCGCGTGCCTTGCCGCCCTGCTGCATGGCAAGGCAGGCGGCGTTGAGATCGGGGAACAGCCCGGCAGCGGTCGCCGCCACCATGCCGGTGCCGAGCAGAACCGCCTCGTCGGCCAGCGGCTCGACCACCGTACAGCCGGTGGCGTCGGCATAGAGCTCCATCAAGAGCGGGTTCTTGGTGTGGCCGCCGGTGACGTGCAGCGTGTCGATCAGGTAGCCGTTCTCATTCAGCGCCTCCAGCACATGGCGCACGCCGAGCGCGATGCCGACGGCGGTGCGCCAGTAGAGCTTGCACAGGCTGTCGAACGACGAATCCAGCGTCAAACCGCTGACGACGCCGACGGCGTGCGGGTCGGCCAGCGGCGAGCGGTTGCCGTGGAAATCCGGCAGCACATGCAGCCGCGCGGCAAGGTTCTCGCCCTCGGCGGCGCGCAGTTCGGCGACGCGCCCGGCAATCCTGGCATGCATGGCCGCGTTCGGCTCGCCGCCGGCGCCGTGCCAGCGGATGATGTGGTCGAGCAGCGCCCCGGTCGCCGACTGGCCGCCTTCCGATAGCCACAGCTTCGGCAGCGCGGCGCCGTAGTAAGGGCCCCAGACGCCGGCGAAAGGCTGCGGGTCGGGCGACATCGCCATGACGCAGGAGGACGTGCCGGCGATCAGCGCCAGATGGCGGCCGATATTCTGGTCGTCGCCGGCAAAACCGCCGAGCACGCCAAGCGCCCCGGCATAGGCATCGATGACGCCTGCGCCGACGCGGCAGTTTTCGGTCAAGCCGAGTTCCGCCGCTGCCTGCGCCGTCAACGGACCGATATCGGCGCCAACCGGGCTTGCCTTTTCGGGCAGATTGCCATGGTCAAAAAGATCGTCGAGGCCGACGAGTTCGAAGAAATCGCGCTGCCATGCGCTGTCCTGGTGCGCCAGATAAGTCCATTTCGCTGTCAGTGTGCATTGCGAGCGGGCCAGCGAGCCCGTTGCCTGCCAGGTCAGGAAATCGGCCAGGTCGAACAGGTAGCCGGCTTCATTCCATGTCTTCGGTAGATTACGCTTCAGCCACATCAGCTTCGGCGTCGCCATCTCGGGCGACATGACGCCGCCGATATAATTCAGCACCTCGTGGCCGCTCGCCGTGCATTCGTCGGCTTCGGCGATGGCGCGGTGATCGAGCCAGACAATGGTGTCCCAGCGCTTGTCGCCGGTGGTCGACACACTGAGCTGGCCGCCTTGCCTGTCCCGCACGACCAGAGAACAGGTGGCATCGAAGGAGATGCCGGCGATATCCCCGGCGGCGACGCCGGCCTTTTCCCGCGCGGCACGCACGGCGGTGCAGACGGCGGACCAGATATCGCGCGAATCGTGCTCGGCATGATCCGGCTTCGGCTGGTTCATGGCGATCGGCCGCTCGGCACGGCCGAGCAAGGTGCCACTGGCGTCGAGAATGCCCGCGCGAGCGCTCCCGGTGCCGACATCGACCGCGCAGACAAACTGTTTCGTCAAGATGCTCTAACTCTCGCTCCCAGGCCTGCAATCAGATCGGGCAATTGCAGCATGTCAGCGAATATAAAGTCCGGTTCGGTCGACGCAAGCCGCGCTTTCAATGCCGGATTGCCAGCGTGCGCGCCGCCGGTAAAGGCAAGGACGCGCATGCCTGCCGCGCGTGCGGCGGCGACACCGGCCGGGCTGTCCTCGATGACGAGACACCTGCGCGGATGGGCTCGCATGGTGGCGGCGGCGTGGAGGAAAAGGTCGGGCGCCGGCTTTCCCTTGGCAACCATGGCCGCGCTGAACAGATGCGGCTCCATCAGCGTCAGCAGACCGGTGACGTCGAGCGCGTAACGAATGCGTTCTAGCGTGCCGGAAGAGGCGACGCAGTACGGCAGGCCGAGCTTCGGCAGCATCTCCTTGACGCCGGGGATCGGCATCAGCTCCTCGCGGAACTTTCGCATGAGGTCGACGCGCATGGCGGTGAGATGCTGGTCGGTGATCTCCAGGCCGAAGTCGCGGCTGAGGATCTCGCGCACGCTTTTCATGCTCTTGCCGAGGAAATGCTCGTAGGCAGCGTCCTCGCCAAGACTGCCGCCGGCAAGTTCGATCATGCCGAGCAGCGCCGAGACGGAGAGCGCCTCGCTATCGACCAGCACGCCGTCGCAGTCGAAGATGACCAGTTCAGGCGTCATGATGCCGGCTGGCTCTCAGAGCTTGCCGGCGAGGTAGCGCGTCAGCGTGGCGCGCGTGCCATTGGCCCAGAGCACGTTGAGCGCGTGGGCGAAGGCCTCGACGAAGGCGGCGGCGCGGCCGACGTCGCCATAGATATCGTCCATCGCAAGCCACGCGGCGGGCGCGTCCTTTGCCGCCTTTGCCGTTGCCTTCAGCCGGTCCCAGCTCGGGTCGTTGGGCTCGATGACGGCGCCGCTGTCCGTCGTGCCGAAGCAGTAGCGGCACCAAAGGGCCGATTCCAGCGCCAGTCCGGCAACGCCTTTGCCGGCCTTCAGCCGGTCGGCGATGGTCGGGATGATGAATTTCGGCTGGCGATTGGACCCGTCGAGGCAGAGCCGGCGCACCGTGTCGCCGATCTTGGGATTGGAGAAGCGCTTCTCGATGAGCTGGTAATAGTCTTCCAGCACCGTGTCCGGCACCGGCGGCACCGTCGGGATGATCTCGTCGTGCTCGAGCTTGTCGAGGAACCCGCGCACCAGCGGCTCCTGCATCGCCTCATGGACGAAGTGGATGTCCATCAGCCCAGCCGGATAGGCTATCGTGGCATGGCCACCATTGAGGATGCGGATCTTCATCAGCTCATAAGGGGCGACGTCCTTGACGAACTGCACGCCGACCTTTTCCAGCGGCGGGCGGCCATCGGTGAAATGGTCTTCCAGCACCCATTGCCGGAACGGCTCGCAGAACACCGGCCAGTTGTCCTCGATGCCAAAATCGTCGGCGAGGATCTTGCGCTCGCGGTCGCTGGTGGCCGGCGTGATGCGGTCGACCATGGCGTTCGGGAAGGCGACCGTCTCGCTGACCCAGCTCGCCAGATCCTCGTCGATCAGGCGGGCAAGGCCGATAACACCATCCGACGTGACATGGCCGTTGTGGGGAATGTTGTCGCAGGACATCACGGTGAACGGCACGATACCATCCTGGCGGCGTCGCACCAGCCCGGCCAGGATAATGCCGAACACAGTCTTCGGTGTGGCGCCCGGCTGCGCGTCGGCGACGATGTCGGGATGGGTCGGGTTGAAGACGCCGGAGGCCGGGTCGATGAAATAGCCGCCTTCGGTGATGGTCAGCGAAACGATCCTGATCGCCGGATCAGCCAGCCGATCGATGATGGCGGCGGCATCTCCCGGCATCAGGAAATCGATCATCGCGCCGGTGACGCGGGCGCTCATATGGCCCTCGTCCTGCTCGACCACTGTGGTCAGCCAATCCTGCTCTTCAAGCTTGCCGCGGCCGATCTTCTCGCCGTCGAACACGCCGGCGCCGACCAGCGCCCAATCATGACCGATGCCCTGACCGAACAGGTCGTCGAGATAGACGGCCTGGTGCGAGCGGTGAAAATTGCCGACACCGAAATGCACGATGCCGGCTTTCAGCGCCGAGCGGTCATAGTTCGGACCTGCGACCTTAGGCGGAAGCCTGACGAGGCTCGAGGACGAAAGTTTCACGGTCATCTGCTTTACCCTTTGGCCGATTTGCAGCCCGACTGTTTCGCCTCCTTCGGGAGGGCGAGGATGAGGGGCCGCACCTGGTGTTCCAGCATGCGGCCCCTCACCCGCCCCCGCGGCGCCTTCTCCGGAGGAAAGAAAGAGGCGCCGTCCCCCTCAAATCGTTCTTTTCAACTCATCCATTGGCCGCCATCGACATTGTAGGTCTGGGCGACGATGTATTCGGCTTCGTCACTGGCGAGGAACACGGCCATGCCGGCGAGGTCTTCCGGCTTGCCCATGCGGCCGTAAGGCACGCCTTCGCCGACCAGCCGCTTTTTCTCGCCCTTCGGCCGGTTCTCGTATTTGGCGAACAGGGCATCGACCTCGTCCCACATGTCGCTGTCGACGACGCCGGGCGCGATGCCGTTGACGTTGATGCGGTGCCTGATCAGATCGAGCCCGGCCGACTGGGTCAGCGAGATGACCGCGGCCTTGGTGGCGCAATAGACCGCGACCAGCGGCTCGCCGCGACGCCCGGCCTGGCTTGCCATGTTGATGATCCTGCCGCCCTTGCCCCGCGCGATCATCGACCGGGCGGCTGCCTGCAGCATGAACAGCGTGCCCGCGACATTGACGGAGAAAAGCTTTTCATAGCTCGCCCGAGATATCTCCACGATCGGGGCCAGGTCGAACAAAGCGGCGTTGTTGATCAGGATGTCGAGACCGCCCGCCTTGTCCTCCACCGCCTTCACCGCGGCATCGATGGATGCCTGGTCGGTGACGTCGAGTTTCAGGGCATAGGCGTTGTCGCCGATCGCGGCGGCCGTCTTCTGCGCGGCTTCAAGATTGATATCGGCGATCGCGACAGTGGCGCCCTCGCGCACATAGGCTTCGGCGAAAGCCCTGCCGATGCCTCGCGCCGATCCCGTGACCAGTGCCGATTTGCCTTGCAGCCTCACTGTCCCATCCTCACCGGCCCATCCTCACTGGCCCACCCTCACTGGGCCATCGCCTTGCCATCAGCGCCGAAGCGATGCAGCTTGGCCTTGTCAGGGGTGAGATAGATGGTGTCGCCATGGCGGACCGCCAGTTCGCCGTCGGCGCGCACCGTCAGCGGCCCGACGCCGTCGGCTTGAACGTGCAGGAACGTGTCGGAGCCCAGATGCTCGGCCACGCCGACCGTCGCCTTCCAGTCGCCCGCCGTGGTCGATATCTGCATATGTTCGGGCCGGATGCCGATGGTCTTGGCGGTGTATTTGCCAGCCGGCGCGCCTTCGATCAGGTTCATCTTGGGCGAGCCGATGAAGCCGGCGACGAACAGGTTCTTCGGCGTCTTGTAGAGTTCCATCGGCGAGCCAACCTGCTCGATATTGCCGGCGTTGAGCACGACGATCTTGTCAGCCATGGTCATCGCCTCGACCTGATCGTGGGTGACGTAGATCATCGTGGTTTTCAGCTGATGGTGCAGTTCGCTGATCTCCAGCCGCATGGTGCCGCGCAGTGCCGCGTCGAGGTTGGACAGCGGTTCGTCGAACAGGAAGGCCGAGGGCTGGCGCACAATGGCGCGGCCGATGGCGACGCGCTGGCGCTGGCCGCCGGAGAGCTGGCCGGGGCGGCGTTCGAGGTAGTTGGTAAGGTTGAGCACGCGCGCCGCGTCCTTCACCTTCCTGTCGATGGTCGCCTGGTCCTCGCCCGCCATCTTCAGCGGGAAAGCGATGTTCTTGGCCACCGTCATATGCGGGTAGAGCGCGTAGGACTGGAACACCATGGCAAGCTTGCGCTTGGCCGGCGCCTCGCCGGTGACGTCGCGGCCATCGATGTTGATGGTGCCGCCGCTGGTGTCCTCAAGGCCAGCGATCAGCCTGAGCAGCGTGGACTTGCCGCAACCCGACGGGCCGACGAAGACGACGAACTCGCCGTTTTCGATCACCAGGTCGAGGCCGGGGATGATGGACGTCGAACCAAAGGACTTGGAGACGTTCTTGAGCGTGATGTTTCCCATGGTTTCCTCCCCGAGGGCTGTTTTTCGCCGATTGCTTCAGGCAATTTCCGTCACTTCACCGCGCCAAATGTCAGGCCGCGCACCAGCTGCTTCTGGCTGAACCAGCCCATGATCAGGATCGGCGCGATGGCGAGGGTCGAGGCGGCCGAAAGCTTGGCCCAGAACAGGCCTTGCGGGCTGGAGAAGGAGCTGATGAAGGCGGTGAGTGGGGCGGCTTCCGTGGTGGTCAGCCGGATCGTCCAGAACGCCTCGTTCCAGGCCAGGATGATGTTGAGCAGCATGGTCGAAGCAATGCCCGGCACCGCCATCGGCGTCAGCACGTACCAGATTTCACCCCACAAGGATGCGCCGTCCATACGCGAGGCTTCCAGGATTTCGCCTGGGATTTCGCGGAAGTAGGTGTAGAGCATCCACACCACGATCGGCAGGTTGATCAGCATCAGCATGATCATCAGGCCGATGCGCGAGTCGAGCAGGCCGAGATTGCGGAAGATCAGGTAGATCGGGAACAGCACGGCGACTGCCGGCATCATCTTGGTGGACAGCATCCACATCAATATGTCCTTGGTCCGCTTGGTCGGCGAAAACGCCATCGACCATGCCGCCGGAATGGCGACCAACAGCGCCAGGATGGTCGAGCCGACAGAAAGCAGCACCGAGTTCAGGAAGAACTTGAAGTAACCGCTCTGCGCCTGGACCTCGGCATAGCTCTCGAAAGTCCCGGACGGGATCAGGTTGAAGCCCTGGATTGCCTCCTGTTCCGACTTGAACGAGGTGATGATCGTATAGAGGATCGGAAAGAAGATCAGCAGCGCGACGGTCCAGGCGGCAATTGTCGCGATTGTCTTGTGCTGGGTGGTGACTGAGCGTGCCATCGTATCCTCCCTTACTTGTCCAGGTTCTTGCCGACGGCGCGCATGGCGAAGAAGGCGACGATGTTGGCGAGAATGACGGCGATCACACCGCCCGCGGATGCCTGGCCGATTTTGAATTCCAGCAACGCCTTCTGGTAGACGAGGAAGGGCAGGTTGGTGGAGGCGTATCCAGGGCCGCCATTGGTGGTGACCAGGATCTCGGCGTAGACCGAGAGCAGGAAGATCGTCTGGATCAGGATGACGACGGTGATCGCCCGCGACATGTGCGGCAGCGTCAGATAGATGAAGCGGCTGATGAAGCCGGCGCCGTCCATCTCGGCGGCTTCCTTCTGCTCGCCGTCGAGCGACTGCAGCGCGGTCAAGAGGATCAATGTCGCGAAAGGCAGCCACTGCCAGGCGACGATGATGATGATCGCCGTCATCGGATGCTGGCCGAACCAGTCGATCGGCTGTGCTCCGAAGAAGCGCGCTATGTCGGCGAACACGCCATATTGCGGGTGCATGATCATGTTCTTCCACACCAATGCGGCCACCGGCGGCATGACGAAGAACGGCGAGATGACGAGGATGCGCACGATCCCCTGGCCCCACATCGGCTGATCGATGAGCAACGCCAGCAGGATGCCGCCGATCACCGTGATCAGCAGCACGCTGACCACCAGGACAAGCGTGTTGAGGATCGACTGCAGGAAGGCCGGATTGGAATAGAACAGCGCGTAGTTGGATAAGCCGACGAACCCGTCGCGCATTGGGTTGAGCGGATTGTACTGCTGGAAGGAGAACCAGATCGTGATGACCAGCGGCACGATCATCCAGACGAACAGCAGCACCACGGAAGGCGCCATCATGAATCGGGCAAGCGAACGGGTCTGCTGAGTAGCCATGACGGTCACCCTTCAAGGATCAGGCTGAATTTTCACAGGCTCTGGAAAGGCGGCCGCCCGAACTGGGTTTCGGGCGGCCGGTGCCGGTCGAGGAGGTGACCGGCGTTCGGCACCGGGAGGAGCCTTACTTGATGTAGCCGCCCTCGGTCATCGCCGCGGTGGAGGCGTCCTGGGCCTGCTTCAGCGCATCGTCGACGCTCGACTGGCCGGCAAGAGCCGCCGAGAAGAGCTGGCCGACGGTGGTGCCAAGGCCCTGGAATTCAGGGATGGCGACAAACTGCACGCCGACATAAGGCACCGGCTTGACGGTCGGATGCGTCGGGTCGGCGGCATTGATGGAGTCCAGGGTCATCTTGGCGAACGGAGCCGCCTTCTGGTACTCGGGATTGGCGTAGAGCGAGGAACGCGTGCCCGGAGGCACGTTTGCCCAGCCTTCCTTCGACGCGACGAGCTCGGCATAGTGCTTGCTGGTCGCCCAGGACACGAACTTCTCGGCGGCGTCGGCCTTCTGCGTGCCGGCCGGGATCGCCAGCGACCACGCCCACAGCCAGTTGCCCCGCTTGCCCAAGCCATTATCCGGCGCCAGGGCATAGCCGACCTTGTCGGCGACGGTAGAGTTCTTCGGGTCGGAGACGAAGGAGGCGGCGACGGTGGCGTCGATCCACATGCCGCACTTGCCCTGCTGGAAGAGCGCCAGGTTCTCGTTGAAGCCGTTGGACGAGGCGCCCTCGGGACCGTCGGCCTTCATCAGGTCGACATAGAACTGCAGCGTCTTCTTCCATTCCGGCTGGTCGAACTGCGGCTTCCAGTTCTCGTCGAACCAGCGGGCGCCGAAGGAGTTCGACATGGCGGTCAGGAAGGCCATGTTCTCGCCCCAGCCGGCCTTGCCGCGCAGGCAGACGCCGTTCACGCCATTGGCGCGGTCGGTCATCTTGTCGGCCGCCTGCTTGATGAAATCCCAGGTCGGGGCGTCGGGCATTTTCAGCCCAGCCTTCTCCATCAGGTCCTTGCGGTACATGACGAAGGAGCTCTCGCCGTAGAAGGGCGCGGCATAGAGCTTGCCATCGACCGAAAGGCCGCCGGCAATTGCCGGGATGATGTCCTTGGCGTCATAGTCGTCGCCGAGCTTGTCGAGCGGCAGGAGCCAGCTCTGCTTGGCCCAGATCGGAACCTCGTAGGTGCCGATGGTCATCACGTCATACTGGCCACCCTTGGTGGCGATGTCGGTGGTGACGCGCTCGCGCAGCACGTTCTCTTCGAGCGTGACCCAGTTGAGCTGGATGTCCGGGTTAGCCTTGGTGAAGTCGTCGGTCAGCTTCTGCATGCGGACCATATCGCCATTGTTGACGGTGGCGATGGTGATGGATTCGGCGTGTGCGGCGAACGCAAGCGTGCTGGCCGACAACAAGCCCAGGGTGAGCGTGCGAAGTTTCATCAAATTCCTCCCATAAACCAAGTTGAGCATTTGCCTTGGTTGTGAGCAATTACTCACTTAGTCTTAATTATGTCAAGCCGGATTCGATGCTGCAGCGCAGCACACGGCCGGCGAATGGGGCGGAGGTTCGAAGACAGGGCTCGGGTTGCCGCCGTCTGGAGTCCAGGCGGCGGGACCAAAGCCTCTCGAGCGGGATGTCGTTTGTTGCCCCGGTCCGACGTCAGCTTATGTGCCGGTCAGCAGGCGATCTCGGCCAGCAGCCAGTCGCGGAAGGCGCGGATCTTGGGCACGTTGCGGCGCGCCTCGGGGTAGACCAGCCAGTAGGCGTGCCCGTCGTCGCCGACCAGGTCGAATGGCTGGATCAGCCGGCCGTCGGCGAGTTCGGCCTTGAACAGCGCCCGGGTCAGGATCGCCACGCCATGGCCCGATATGGCCGCGTTGGCTTCATAGGCCTGCGCGCCCATGCTGCTGCCGGGCCGCCTGGCAAGGTCGTGGCTGTGCACGCCGGCGGCCTCGAACCATTGCGTCCACCAGATATCGCTGGGATCGAGGATCGGCAGCTTGAGCAGGTCGGCCGGTTCGTTGATGCCGCCGATGCTCGCAGCGAGCTTCGGGCTCAGCATGGGCGTGAAATCGGCATCGAGCAGCTTGTGGGCTTCCAGCCCCGGCCATTTGCCGCCGCCAGAACGAATGGCGAGGTCGACATCCTCGCGGGCGAAATCCGTCAGCCGGCTCGACGTGTCGAGCCGCACGGCAAGCGAGGGATGCGCGATCTGGAATGCGCCCAGATGGTGCGCCAGCCAGTTCGAGGCAAAAGTCAGCACCGTGGTGACGCACAACAACCCGTCCGCCCCGCCGCGCGCGGCGGCATAGGCCTGGCTAAGAATGGCAAAGGCCTCGCTGACCGCCGGCGCCAGGCGCTGGCCGGCTTCGGTCAGTTCGATCTGCCGCGGCCGGCGCAGGAACAGCGGAGCGCCGACGCGCTCCTCCAGCACCTTGATTTGATAGCTGACCGCCGCTTGCGTCATGGCGAGTTCGCCGGCGGCCTTGGTGAAGGAAAGATGCCGCGCCACCGCCTCGAACACCCGGATCGCCTGTAACGGCGGCAGCTGCGAAACCTGCGGCGCGCTGAGATCAGGCATAAAGCCTCCTTATGGATCGTTATCGACGTTCGATTGGCAAAAGCGGCCGGCAAGGCCGACATTCATCCTCAACCCGTCATTCGGGTTCAGGATAACGAAGGTTGACGATCATGACCATGGCGCAGCAAAAATGCACTCCCGCCCCCGATCATCGCTGGATTTCGTGGCTTGCGGACGGATTCGGCTGGTTCGCGACCCGAAAAAGGGCGCATCTCGACGTCAGGGACCTGTCGCCGCATCTGCAGCGCGACCTCGGTTTCCTCGATGGCAACGACCCTTTCGGCCGGCACCAATAGCCTTGCTGGCTTTATCGCGAAGCCGTCAGATACTGGCTAGCAGGGCGGCCGCCGTCCGCTCGTCGGTGATGAGCCCGTTGACCAGCCGTCGGTTGACCGCCGCCAGGATGCCGGGCAGCTTGCGCTCCCCCATGGCGAGCGCGATCACCAGCGACTTCTCCCGCGACGGCAGCGCCGCCGACGACACCCGGTCATTGGTGATGCCGTCGATCATGCGGCCCTCGCGGTCGAACACCCAGCCAACGATTTCAGCGACGCCGCCGGCCTTCTGCAAGGCTTTCAGTTCGCTTTCGGAAATGAAGCCATCCTCGTAGAGCGGCGCCTTCGGGCCGAGGTCGCCGATACCGATGAAGGTGACGTCGGCCTCCGCCGCAAGCACCAGTGTCGGCTGGATCATCGGCTGGTTGAGCAGCATCTCGCGCTCCTGCGGCGAAGAGGCGATGACCGGCAGCGGCATCGGGAAGGACCGCGCCTTGACCCTGTCGGCCATGGTGAAGATGACGTTGTAGAAGGCAGCGGACCCGTCCGGCGAGATGTTGCCGGTCAAGGACACCACCTTGTGCTGCGGGCATTCCATCGGCGGCAATTGTTCGATCGCCGCCTTCAGCGTCCGTCCGGTGCCGATGCCCATGACGATCGGCGTCGGCGACCGCAGCCGCCGCTCGATCTCAGCGGCCGCCGCTTCGGCGATGCCGATGGTCGTGGAAGATGAATTGGGATCGCTCGGCACCACCTCGACCACGTCGAGCGCAAAGCGCGATTTCAGCCGCGCGGCGAGATCCAGGCAGTTGGCGATCGGATGATCGACGCGGACCTTGATCAGGCCTTCCGACACCGCCAGCGACACCAGACGCTGCGCCGTCTGCCTCGATATGCCGAGCGTGGCGGCGATCTGGTCCTGTGTGTTGCCGGCAACATAATAGAGCCAGCCGGCGCGCGCCGCGTCGTCCAGCCTGTTGCTGCCGCCATCCTGCCGGGTATTCACGTCCTGCCTCCCCAAACCGCCGATCATCAGGCGGTCGTATCAGTTTCGCAGGGAATGACCGCCTGCGCAATTGTCAATCTCAAGAGCAAATGCTTGCGCCGAAGCAGCGGTGATTTCTCCGCCGACATCCTATCGGAGAAAGCGCCGCGGGTCCGTTTCTCCGTCTGAAGGCATGTTCAATGGCCGCCAAAGGTTTATCTCGCGGCGCAAACCCTTTAAGGGATCGAAAAAAGGAGCGCTGCATGACACCAAAGGCGGTTTTCTGGGACATGGACGGGACGCTGGTCGACAGCGAACCGCTGCATGAGGCAGCCCTCATCGCTGCGATGCGCAATGCCGGCCTCACGCCTCCGGCCGATCTGCACGAACGCGTGCTCGGCGTCGCCGCCTGGCCGGTTTACGAAATGATGCGCGACGAGTTCGGGCTGCAACTGCCCTTCGACGAATGGATCGTTCACAAATATGAGCATTACCTGCCGCTGGTCGAGGGGCTGAAGCCGCGCCCAGGCGCCATCGAGATCTTCAAGGAGTTGCGCGCGCTCGGCGTGCAGCAGGCGGTGGTCTCAAACTCGGATCGGATGATCGTCGACGCCAATCTGCATATGGTCGGGCTGACCTACCCCGGCATGAAGACGATCAGCCGCAACGATGTGCGGGAAGGCAAGCCGCACGCGGAGCCTTTCCTTCGCGCCGCCTATCTGGCAGACGTCGACCCCGCGCACGCCGTCGCGGTCGACGACAGCTGGCCGGGCGCCATGGCGGGCCTGGCGGCGGGAATGAAGACGATCTTCTGGCCTGAAAAGCCGATGGAAGGACCGCCCGGCGCCATTGTCATCAACAGCGCCGGGGAATTGCGGGCTCAGCTCGGACTGTAGCGTTCAGTTCCGGTACACCGGCTCCTGCTCGTCGAGGATCGCCTTCAACTCGGCGAGATGACGTTCGGCCTGGCCGGGATAGTTGTCCATCTCGCTCGCCGCCTTCTCGGCGATCGCGTCGGACAAGGTGCGCAGCGGCCGGCCCGTCCACAGGGCCTTGATGTAGGTCTCGGCGGCACGCTCGAAATAGAACATGCGGTTGAAGGCGTCGGCGACGGTGTCGCCGATGACCAGCACGCCATGGTTGCCCATCACCATCACCTTGACCTTGGGGTCGGCGAGAAGCTGCGAGCAGCGCTCGCCCTCTTCCTCGAAGGCCAGTCCGCCATAATGGGCGTCGACGACGTGACGGTTGAAGAACATCGCCGAATTCTGGTCGATCGGCGGCAGCGTCGAGTCGGCAAGTGAGGCCAGCACGGTGGCGTGGATCGAATGGACGTGCATGACGCAGCGCGCGTGCGGCACGTTGCGATGGACGGCGCCGTGCAGGCCCCATGCCGTGGGGTCGGGTGCATTCGGCCCGGAAAGCGTCTCGGGGTCGTTGGCGTCGATCTCGATCAGGTCGCTCGCCTTGATGCGCGAGAAATGCACCTGGTTCGGGTTCATCAGGAACCTGGTGCCGTCGTCGTTGACCGCCAGCGAGAAATGGTTGGCCACCGCCTCATGCATGTTGAGCCGCGCCGTCCAGCGGAAGGCGCAGGCGAGATCGACGCGCTCTTCGTAGAAGGGCAGGTTGGTGAGCGTTTCCTTCTGCAGGCGGGCGATGCTCATCGAAAATATCCTCCGGTTTGGCCCAGAATGCCGCGCGCCGCTGGTGCCCGCAACCGCTTTCGCTTGGTGCAGAAGGCCAGTTATGCCGCGGTGCTTGCGGCGCCAACGGTTCGCAGTCCGCCGTGCTCGATGATGAAATCGATTACCTCCCGCAGGCCCTTGCCGCGCGAAAGATCGGTGAAGCCGAACGGCCGCTTGCCGCGCATGCGGCCGGCGTCGCTCTCCATGACGTCGAGATTGACGTTCACATAGGGCGCAAGATCGCTTTTGTTGATGACCAGGAAATCGGACCGCGTGATCGCCGGGCCGCCTTTGCGCGGGATTTCTTCGCCCTGGCAGACCGAGATGACGTACAGCGTGAGATCCGCAAGGTCCGGCGAGAAGGTGGCGGCAAGGTTGTCGCCACCGGATTCGATGAAGATGATGTCGAGGTCGGGAAATTTGCGGTTGAGCTCGGCGATCGCCTGCAGATTGATCGAGGCATCCTCACGGATGGCGGTGTGCGGGCAGCCGCCGGTCTCGACGCCGACGATGCGGTCCTCCGGCAGCGCCTGCAGCCGGGCCAGCATCATGGCGTCCTCCCTGGTGTAGATGTCGTTGGTGACGACGGCGATGGAGAACTCGTCGCGCAGCGCCTTGCAGAGTTTTTCGGTGAGCGTCGTCTTGCCGGAACCGACGGGGCCGCCAATGCCGATGCGAAGGGGGCCGTTGGGTTGTGTCATGTCGGAAACTCCGTGATGGCAAGGACTGCGAAGCCGAGCCCGATCAACAGGCAGAGCGGCGAATAGAAACTGGAATCGAGCCGAGCGAAAGGCTGTTGCGGCGCCAGCCGGCGCCACCAGGGCGTGAAACCGGCAATGCCGCGCCCCAGGAACACCAGTCCGATCAGCATCGCGGTGGCCGCGAGGCCCTGCTTGGGAAACGGCGAGGCAAAGAAACCGATGAGCGCCAGCGGCCACAGCGTTGCCAGGCCGAGGCAGGCGGCAACGGCGAAACTGGCGAACGGCGTCGGCATTTCGTCGACGCCGCGAAAGCCGACGACAGCGTGGGCGCAGGACGCCGCGTCCCTGCCCGGCCAGACGCCGCCTATGCCCCAATAGACATGCAGCGCCGTGACCAGCAGCAGGACGAAGGAGAGGACGAAGGCGAGGAGGATCATGAGCGGAACAATCGCGAATACTGGGTTTCGTGCTTCATGGCCATGACGTCGGAGACGAAGGCGCAGCCGCCGAGGTCGTCCAATGTCGAGCGGGACGCGCGGGCAGCGGTCGAGAGCGCCAGCGGCTCGAAACCCGCGAGCAGCGTCGTCGCCTCGTTCTGGCCGATCATGCCGAGCCGGATCGCGGCCTGGACGAGGTTGGAGAAGAAGGCTTGCGCGAAGGCGCACAGCGCGTCCTCAAGCGCGATGCCATTGCCGCCGGCCACGGCTCCGACGGCCACGCAATAGGCGCAATCGGCCGGCAAGCGCTCCAGCACGGCAGTGGGCCAGGCGGCGGCTGCTTTGAGGAAGGCCGCGCCTTGCAGCATGGTCTCGGCGTGGCGTTCGCGCGAGCCGGCCAGTGCCTCGGCCAGTGCGACAACCTCGGCCAGATCGCCACCTTCACGGGCGCGGCGCCAGCTTTCGGCGAACAGCACGGCATCGTTCCAGCCCGAGCCCATCTCGACCAGCGCCTCCAGCCAGCCGGCAAGGCCGGCGGCATTGGTCACCAGCCCATCTTGCACCGCGCGCTCGAGGCCATGGCTGTAGGCAAAGCCGCCGACCGGAAAGGCCGGCGACAGCCACGCCATCAGCCGTAGCAGGGCGATGCCGGACGGCTGGTCAGTCATGATCATGGAGGTGATCGTGCGAATGCGCGTGGCTGTGCGCATGCGCTTCGCTATGGCTGTGGCCATGCGCGTGGCCGTGATCATGCCCGCCGGAATAGGCGCCGCGCACCGGTTTGAACGGCTCGGAGACGTCGCGCACCGTGGCGCCGAGTCCCTCCAGCATCGCCTTGATGACGTGGTCGCGCAGGATGAGGATACGGTGCGCCTCGATGCCTGCGGCGAGATGGCGGTTGCCGATATGCCAGGCGAGTTCGGCGAGATGCACGGCGTCGCGGGCGCGGATGTCATAGACCTCTTCGGGCGCCGCGATGATCTCGATATGGCCGCCATCCTCCAGCACCAGCCGGTCGCCATCGTTCAGAGCGACAGGCTCGGGCAGGTCGACCAGCACCTTGCCGCCGTCGGCAAGTTCGATGGCGCGGCGGCGCAGATGCCGCTCGTCATGGGCGAGAACGGCACGGCCGGACGGCGCGGTGGTTGCGGCCGTGCCGGCGGGCAATACGGAGACGGCGCGCGGGAATTTGGTGAAGTCGGTGTTGAGGTTGAGCTTCATTTCATGGAACCTCCATCAGAGCGCCGCGCGTCCCCTTGGACGCGCAAAGGATGCTCTAACATGTTTGAATCTATGCATCGTGCTTTCCGAAAATCGATTCCGATTTTCGGGCCGATGCATTGGCTTGCGCCCGGGTCCGGGCCGGCCGCGCCAGAAGGCGATCGAAATAGCTATTGACGCGCTCGGAGTCGATCGGGAAACTGCCGGCACGCGCCCAGCCGCCCATGTCGCCGAGCAGCACGTCGACGGCGGAAAACCTGTCGCCGAGCGCGAACGGCTTGTCGCCGAGCCGGCGCTCCAGCGCCTTGACCTCCGTGGCGAAGTCAAAGGCCGCGGCAGGACCGACATCGACCCGCACTTCCCTGGGCAGGAGGAAACGGTGGCGCAATTTGTTCCACAGCGGCGCCTCGAACTCGCTCTGGGCAAAATGCATCCAGGAATCCATTTCGGCGCGGCCAGCGAGACCGGGATTGGCGCCCATACCTTTATCGGCGTGCTTGTCGGCGAGATAGACGCAGATCGCCGCCGAATCCGTCACCGTCAATTCACCGTCTATGAGGATCGGCACCTTGCCCGACGGACTGAGCGCATAGGCTTCGGGCGAGCGCAGCTTGACCTCGACGAACTCATAGGGCTGGCCGAGTTCCTCCAGCATCCAGAGGACGCGACTGACCCGGGATCCGCGCGATCCGACGGCCTTGTACATCGTTGAACCCTGCCTTTCCCGAGCAGCCTAGTGCATCCGCGGCCGTCATACGATCGTGTCGAAGAGCCGCAGGATGAACGATATCTGGTAGATCAGCGCCGCCGCGACGAAGGCGATGTGGAACCGGCGGTCGCGCACCAGGATCGCGACGACGCACAGCACGACGAAGACCGGCGTGCGGAACAGATACTCGGTGCCGAAGCGTGCGAAATGCTCAGGCCCCTTCAGCAAAGTGTCGACCACGTCGAGCAGGTAAGTCGCCGCCAGCAGGCCGAAGAACCAGGCGCGGCGCGAATAGAAGAAATCCTCGTAGCTGGTGTAGTCGAGCATCGAATCCGGAAACAGCAGCGCGCAGAGCAGGAACAGGGTGATCGCGTAGAAGATGATGAACAGGTACTTGCCGAAGGTCCAGGTTTCGATGGTGTAGAGGCCGAACTCCCACCACCAGAAGTGCACCAGCATCAACAGCACCGAGGCGACCCAGGCCAGATGCACGGGGTAGAGACGGTATTGGCCGGGATGCTGGACAATGCGCGCCACCCCCGACAGCAGGCGCGCGACGCCAAGCCCGATCACCATGCCCATGACGATGCGAATATGCGGGAAAATGTCGTGGGCGGAGGCTATTTGCTGGTCCATAGGCAGCTAATAATGCTCTCGATGCTATGAAAAAGCTCTAGCGGACCACGTGGTGCTATTCGCGAATAAGCTGATCCGATGACCACGGCGTGCCGGGAAAATAGTCATGGTCGAGAATTTCCCTGATCGAATACGGACAGTCCGCGGGGAAATTGCCCTCCCTCAGGCCGGTCTCGTCCGCCGCCTTCAATCTCGCTATTTTGAATTCTCGTCCGAGCCGCTGTCCCGGATAGGCTTTCAAGCTAGGGCTTTCAACGAGCAGATCTTCGATCTGAAATCGCTGCTCGCGGATGGTCAGCAACCATCCAGTTTTGCGCCTTTCGGGCTGAAATTCCCATTTGAGCAAATGCAGGAGCAAGGTGCCAAGTCTACTCGCAATTTCTCTTTTGTCGCTCCGCCCCAAGCTCTCGATCTCCTCCGCCAGGTTATCGCGATCGAGGTCTGAGAGGCGACCTTCGCGCAACAGCGCGCCTTGCTCGGCGCACCACTGAGCATAATCGGCCTCATAGGGCGTCAATTGCTGTTTTCGAAAAATCTTGTTCATTTAAGTGATATTGCTCTCAAAGCACGTAATTTCCAAGCCAAACGGAAAAGGTAGACCCTTATCCGAACCCTTCGGCGCAACATTCCGCTGCCGCAGTTGACGAAGCGCATGCGCTTTCATGGCGGTTCATTGCCCATTCATGAATTTCAGCGGAACGTCTCAAAACAGAAAGTACCTTTGCGCCATCGGCAGCACGGTCGCTGGCTCGCAGGTCAAGAGTTCGCCATCGGCGCGAACTTCGTAGGTTTCCGGATCGACCTCGATATGCGGCGTGGCGTCGTTGAGCACCATCGAGTGCTTGCCGATGCCGCCGCGCGTGTTTTCGACGGCGACGAACTGCTTGTCGACGCCGAGCCGGCCGTGCAAACCGGACTCGAGCGCGGCCTTCGAAACGAAGGTCACCGACGAATTGGTCCGGGCTTTGCCATAGGCGCCGAACATCGGCCGGTAGTGCATCGGCTGCGGCGTCGGGATCGAGGCGTTGGGGTCACCCATCGGGGCGGCCGCGATCATGCCGCCGATCAGCACCATGTCTGGCTTGACGCCGAAGAAGGCTGGGTTCCACAGCACCAGATCGGCGCGTTTGCCGACCGCGATCGAGCCGATGTCCTTCGACAGGCCATGCGCGATGGCCGGATTGATGGTGTATTTGGCGATGTAGCGGCGGACGCGGAAATTGTCGTTGTCGCCCGTCTCCTGCGGCAACGACCCGCGCTGGCGCTTCATCTTGTCGGCCGTCTGCCAGGTGCGGATCGCCACCTCGCCGACCCGGCCCATGGCCTGGCTGTCCGACGAGATGATCGAGAAGGCGCCGATGTCGTGCAGGATGTCCTCGGCCGCGATGGTCTCCTTGCGGATGCGGCTTTCGGCAAAGGCAATGTCCTCGGGGATCGACGGCGACAGGTGGTGGCAGACCATCAGCATGTCGAGATGCTCGGCGAGCGTGTTGACTGTGTAGGGCCGCGTCGGGTTTGTCGAGGACGGGATGACGTTGGGCAGGCCGCAGACCTTGATGATATCAGGCGCATGGCCGCCACCGGCGCCCTCGGTGTGGAAGGCATGGATGGTGCGGCCCTTGATCGCCGCCACCGTGTTCTCGACAAAGCCGCTCTCGTTGAGCGTGTCGGTGTGGATCATCACCTGCACGTCGTAATCGTCGGCCACCGACAGGCAGCAGTCGATCGCCGCCGGCGTCGTGCCCCAGTCCTCGTGCAGCTTGAGCGAGCAGGCGCCCCCCAGCACCATCTCCTCGAGCGCGGCCGGCAACGAGGCGTTGCCCTTGCCCGACAGGCCGATATTCATCGGGAAGGCGTCGAAGGACTGGATCATGCGTGCCATGTGCCACGGCCCCGGTGTGCAGGTCGTTGCCAGCGTGCCATGCGCCGGACCGGTCCCGCCGCCGAGCATGGTGGTGATGCCCGACATAAGCGCTTCCTCGATCTGCTGCGGGCAGATGAAGTGGATATGCGCGTCGAAGCCGCCCGGGGTCAGGATCTTGCCCTCGCCGGCGATGATTTCCGTGCCGGGGCCGATGATGATGGTGACGCCGTCCTGCGTGTCCGGATTGCCGGCCTTGCCGATGGCCGCGATGCGGCCATCCCTTAAACCTATATCGGCCTTGAAGATGCCGGCGCTGGCATCGATCACCAGCGCATTGGTGATGACGGTGTCGACCGCACCTTGGGCACGGGAAACCTGGCTCTGACCCATGCCGTCACGAATGACCTTGCCGCCGCCGAATTTCACCTCCTCGCCATGGATGGTGAAATCCTTCTCGACCTCGATGAAGAGTTCGGTGTCGGCTAGCCGCACCTTGTCGCCGACCGTCGGGCCATACATCTGGGCGTAGGCGGCACGCGTTAGTCTGGCCATCAGCGGTTGCTCCCGAAATGCGGTGTTGGTGAAGCCGGGCTGCACATTGCCGCCCTCCAATGGTCACGCAATGACCCGCTGGGCGACACCTTCCGGACCCATTTGGCGGTTGAGGTTGAAGGGTCACCCCAAAACGACCGTTTGCCAAATCGATGGAAGGAAAATCCATGCGCAAAACGACAATTCTTGCAGCCGCCGCCAGCCTGATGCTGGCGGGTGCCGCCAGCGCCCAGCAGCAGCCCGCGCAACAGCCCGCCCCGACTACGCCGGCTCCAGCCGCGCCCGGCGGTCAGCAGGCCGCGCCGGCGATCCAGAGCGTCAACGTGATCGACATTAGCGAGTTGCCGAAGGACACCCAGACGCAGGTCAACCAGGTCATCGCCCAGCGTGGCGATGCCGGCCTGCAGAAATTGCGCAGTTCGATCGATGCCACCCCCAAGGTGAAATCCGCCCTCCAGGCCAAGGGAATGACGTCGGCCCAGGTGGTTGCGGCCAGCATGGAGCCGAACGGCGCGCTGACCCTGATCACCAAGAAAGCCAGCTGAAGAGCCGGCGCGGCGGGCCGGTATCCGGTCCGCCCACCGAACCGGAGAGGGAACCGTGACAGGGCTGGGGACGTTTCGTTTCAAAGGTCTTGAAGCAAACTGCGAAAGCGAACGATGACCCTCGACGCCCTGCCCGATGCCCGATGCCATGCGCGATGGTTGCATGTCATTGCCGCGGCTGCGTTTCTGGCGGCGAGTGTCCCGCGGGCGGCGCTCAACGCGCAGGGCCTGGAAAGTCCCGAGACCGTCGACCGCATCGTCGGATCGCAAGTCAACCAGGAAGAGGCCAAGACGACCGCTGAAATCGGAAAAGTCAGTTCGGCGATCGACCGCACGCGCGAAAACATCAGCACGGTGCGCAAGACGTCCAAGCTCGACAAGGTCGATATCGTGTTCCTCACCGACGCGGCGCGCAGCGAAGGCGGCCCGCCGCCGGCCATCGAGAACAAGGTTCGGCAGCATCAGGACGATGTCACCGAGCTGCGCAAGGAGATCGAGGCCAACGCCCTGCTTTTCAATGCCCTCGATTCGCGGCGCGTCCTTGCCCAGGACGTTCTCGCCGTGGAGTTCGACGATCCGGGAAAGATCGTCATCTATGCGGCCGCCAAGCCCCCGGGCTGAGCCCCACGCAGCGCTTGCGCCCGCTGGCCTTGCCGGCCACGCATAAAAAGCCCTCACAGCTTGCCCATCACCTTCTGCTGGAAGCCATGGATTTCACGCTTGCCGCCAAGCGGCACCAGCGTGACGTCCCGTTCCTGCCCCGGCTCGAAACGCGTGGCGGTGCCGGCGGCGATGTCGAGGCGCATGCCGCGCGCCCGTTCACGATCGAATTTCAGCGCCTCATTGGTTTCGTAGAAATGATAGTGGCTGCCGACCTGGACCGGCCGGTCGCCACTGTTGGCCACTTTCAGGATGACGGTCGGCAGACCCTTGTTGAGCTCGATGTCGCCTTGAACGGGGATGATTTCGCCTGGAATCATGGGACCTCACACGACGCCGAAGGCGAGGCCGATGCCGATCGCCGCGCAGGCGGCGCCCATGACGCGGGCCACGCCGCGGGACCTCATGCCGAGGCCAAGCCCGACGGCGATGCCGATCGCATGGAGCAGCACGGTGGCGACGGCAAAACCGGCCATATAGTCGAGGCCGCCGGCATTTTCCGGCACGTCCGTGCCATGGGCATGGCCGTGCAACAGCGCGAACAGGCCGATGATGGCGACACCGGCCGAAACAGGCAGATCGACCGCCAGCGCCACCAGCAGGCCGAGCGCCACGACGGAGGCCAGTATACCCGGCTCGACGAAGGGCAGCGGCACATGGGCCATGCCCAGGGCCGCGCCACCCAGCATGACGCCGACGAACGCCGCCGGCCAGACCCAGATCGCCTTGCCGCCCTTGAGGGCTGCCCACAGACCGACGGCGAGCATCGCCGTCATGTGGTCGAGGCCCGACAGCGGATGCGTGAAGCCGGCCATGGCGGAGGAGGTCGTGCCGATGCCGACATGGGCGTAGGCAGGCATGGCCGCGGCCACGAGCAGGATCGCCGAGAGGCACAGGCGTTTGACGGGGATCATTTTACTTGCCTTTCGTTTTGCGGTGTCACGCGGCCTTGCGGGGGCCGCAGCCCTCGGCCTTGAGCACGCGTTTGGTCGAAGCCGGATATTTCTTCTGCATCGCGGCGGGGCGGATCGGCCGGGCCGTAAAATTGCCGCCGCAGTTCGGGCAGACGCCGCCAAGCACGCTTTCGACGCAGCCGGCGCAAAAGGTGCACTCGAAGGTGCAGATCCGCGCATCCGTCGCTTCCGGCGGCAGGTCCTTGTCACAGCATTCACAGTTCGGGCGCAGTTCAAGCATGTCTCTCTCCTCACCGGATCGGTTCGTGCACGGTCACCAGCTTGGTGCCGTCGGGAAAGGTCGCTTCCACCTGTACGTCATGGATCATCTCGGCAATGCCTTCCATCACCTGCGCGCGGCTGACGACATGGGCGCCGGCCTCCATCAGCTCGGCCACCGGGCGGCCATCGCGGGCGCCCTCGACGACGAAATCGGTGATCAGCGCGATCGCTTCTGGATGATTGAGCTTGACGCCGCGCTCCAGCCGCTTGCGCGCCACGATCGCCGCCATGGCGATCAGCAGCTTGTCCTTTTCCCTTGGCGTCAGGTTCATGCGTCTTCCTGAAGTGATGCGGACACAGTCACAGTGACCATAATTTGGGCAGCCCCGCTTTTCCGTTGAGCAATCCGACGAGCGGGACCAGCCGCTGGCGCAGCTGGTAGCCGTCCCCGGCGTAAAGCCTCGCAAGAAGCTTGCCAGATGTCTTCACGGTCCAGACGCTGGCGCCGCCCCGGTCGCCAATGATCTCCCTGGCCTGATCGAGCAGGGCTTCCGCGCGCGGCGACACCAGCAGCAGCGTGGCCACGGCGATCGCGCCATTTGCTATCGCCGGACGGGCCATGATGTCGGCGATATCAGGTCCGATGCGGAAATCCTCGGCGTGGATGAGGGTTCCTTCCCTGCGGATACGCCAGCGGTCGCGAAAAGTGCCCTGTGTGGCACGTTCGCCCATGGCCAGGCGGCCGAAGACGGCCGCTTCCAGCACCAGCGCCTCGGCCCCCGCGGCAAG
Organism: Mesorhizobium australicum WSM2073; assembly: GCF_000230995.2. Lineage (NCBI taxonomy): Bacteria > Pseudomonadati > Pseudomonadota > Alphaproteobacteria > Hyphomicrobiales > Phyllobacteriaceae > Mesorhizobium > Mesorhizobium australicum. The sequence continues at coordinate 571,734 of NC_019973.1, forward strand.
CTCGACGTCCAACGTACGGACAAACGCGGCGCGATCGAAGACGATGGTTTCCTGCGGCAGCCAGGCGATGCTGCCGTTCTCTCCGACGGTCAGCCTGACCCGGACTTCGGCATGGTCCGATGCGGCGCGATAGACTTTTTCGCAGGCCTGGGTCGTTATCCCCGCGCTGGCATGCGGGCCGACATCGACATCCCAGCCGAGGCGGTCGCCGCCGGTCAGCCCGCCGGCGGTGTTGATCAGGACGGCCTCCAGCGGGCCGGCCGAAACATACGGCAGCCTTATCTTGGCGGAGCCGTCCTGATAGAGGCGCCGCAGCCGCGTGCGGCCGTCAATGCTGGCGCAACCTAGCCGCGCCTTGCCCGCCGCGCGCTGGGCCAGCTGACCTGAAAACCTGGTATTTTCGATCGTATCCACGCCGTCAGGTTAAGCACTGTGGCGCTTTTGTCGACATATAGCTTGTTGCTTGATGGCGTTTCCGTTTCTATAGAGGGAACCACCTTGGTACGGTCAGGCGACGCTTGGCGGAGGGATAAGGCGAAGATCGCGGCCTGATATCGAGGACAAGAAGGCGCCGTTCAGTTGGCGTCGGGAAACGACACAGTGGGGAAGAAACCGAATGGCTGACCAGCTGGCAGCGGACATCATCGAGAAGATCAAGGCCCATGCCGAGCCGGGCGGCGAGGAAATCACCACCACAACCGAATTGACGGCGCTCGGCATCCATTCGCTGGAGCTGACCGAGATCATCTTCGACCTCGAGGAGCAATATGGCATCGAGATCGAGATGAACACGGTCGATGCCTGGAGCAACCTGAAGAACGTCGGCGACATGGTCGAGGCCGTTCGCGCGCTGATCGCGAAAAAAGCCTGACCGAATGCTGAAGCGCGTCGTCATTACCGGCATCGGTGGACTGTGCGGATTGGGCACCGATGCGCAGGCAATCTGGGCCGAGATGCGGGCCGGCCGGTCGGCGATTGGCCCGATCGACAACCCCTTCCTGCACGACCTGAAGGTCAAGACCGGCTGCGAAATCAAAGCCCTGCCGGATCACGGCATCGAGCGCAAGCAACTGGTGTCGATGGATCGCTTCAGCCTGCTGGCGGTGCTAGCGGCGAAAGAAGCCATGCGGCAGTCCGGATTGGTCCCGCATGCGGACAACACCTATCGGATGGGAACCATTGTCGGTGTTGGCGTCTGCGGCTTCGAGACCGTCGAGGAGAATTATCGCGCCATCCTGCTCGAGGGCAAGAATCGCGCCGGTATCTTCACCGTTCCAAGAGTGATGCCGGGCGCCGCCGCCGGTCAGGTCAGCATGCATCTGGGTTTGCGCGGACCGGTGTTCGGCGTCACTTCGGCCTGTTCGTCGGCCAATCATGCCATCGCATCGGCGGTCGACCAGATCAGGCTCGGGCGCGCCGACGTGATGGTGGCCGGGGGCACCGATGCGCCGCTGGTGTGGGGCGTGCTGAAGGGCTGGGAGGCGCTGCGTGTGCTTTCGCCCGACACATGCAGGCCGTTCTCGGCCGACCGCCAGGGGCTGGTGCTGGGCGAAGGCGCCGGCATGGCGGTTCTGGAAAGCTACGACCATGCGATGGCACGCGGCGCCACCATTTTGGCTGAAATCGCCGGCGCCGGCCTTTCGGCCGATGCCTCCGATATCGTCGCGCCGACCGTCGAGGGGCCGGAAGCGGCGATGCGCTTCTGCCTGGCGGATGCCGGGCTCAATCCCGAAGACATCGACTACCTTAACGCGCACGGCACCGGCACCAAGGCCAACGACCAGATCGAAACCCTCGCGATCAAGCGCGTCTTCGGCGACCATGCGCGCGCGCTATCCGTCTCCTCGACCAAGTCGATGCACGCGCATTGCCTCGGCGCCTCGGGCGGGCTGGAGATGATCGCCTGCGTCATGGCGATCCGCGAAGGCGTCGTGCCGCCAACGGCGAATTACCGCGAGGCCGATCCCGACTGCGATCTCGACGTCACGCCGAATGTCGCGCGCGAGCGCAAGGTGCGCGCCGCCATCAGCAATGGCTTTGCCTTTGGCGGCACCAATGCCGTGCTGGCCTTCAAGGCAATCTGACCCCGGGCGGTTACCACCGGCCGGGCGGTCACCACCTGGCCGCGCGGTCACCACCGTTCGCGCGGTCCGAATTGGGTGACTGTCCGTGCGTGGTGAAAGCGGCGCCGCCATATTGATCCGGCCTCGCCGCAGCCCTAATTCTTGGCCGACCCGCCAATATCGCACCGCTTGGTGCGCATCCCCCCGCTCAGGAGTTCCCGATGGCCGACCTGTCCGCCTTTCCGATCGCAAGCCGCTGGCCGGCCAAGCATCCGGACCAGATCCAGCTCTATTCGGCAACGACGCCGAACGGCGTGAAGATCTCGATCGCGCTGGAGGAAATCGGCCTGCCCTATGAGCCGCACCTGATCAACATCGGCAAGAACGAGAGCTGGACCCCGGAATTCCTGTCGCTCAATCCCAACGGCAAGATCCCGGCGATCATCGATGCCGACGGACCGGACGGTGCGCCGATCGGCCTGTTCGAATCCGGTGCGATCCTGCTCTACCTGGCGGAAAAGACCGGCCTGCTCATGCCTGTCGACGCGGCGCGGCGCTACGAGACGATCCAGTGGGTCTTCTTCCAGATGGCGGCGATTGGGCCGATGTTCGGCCAGGTCGGGTTCTTTCACAAATTCGCCGGCCGCGAGATCGCCGACAAGCGGCCGCTGGAGCGCTACCGCGACGAATCGCGCCGCCTGCTCGGCGTTCTCGACGTCAGGCTGAAGGGCCGCAAGTGGATCATGGACAATGACTACACCATCGCCGACATCTCGCTGCTCGGCTGGGTGCGCAACCTGATCGGCTTCTACGAAGCCCGCGATCTGGTCGGCTTCGACGATTTCGCCAATCTGGCAGCCTGGCTGGAGCGAGGCCTGGCGCGGCCGGCGGTGCAGAAAGGCCTGACCATTCCGGCGCGAGGCTGAACCCGTCAGCCCACGGGAAGAGCGGCCTACTTTGCTTTCGCCTTGGGTCCGCCCCTGCCGACCACGGAGGCGGCAAGGGATGCCACGCCCCGCGCTGTGGCCACGACCGCGCCGGCGGCGACATTGGCCGCGGTGCGAACCTTCGAGCCGCCGCCTGCTTTCGAGCCGCCGGCCACGGCCGGCTTCTTCGCCTGGGCGGGCTTGGCGGCCGCTTTCGGCACGGTCGCTTTCGACCCTGGCACGACTTTTTTCGGCGCCGCCTTGCCGAAGGCCTTCGCATCCTTGGAGCGCTGGGCGATCGCCGGGCCAGCCCCGGCCGTCGACTGCGCCCTCGGTTGTGCCGACTTGCCCCTGGCGGGCTTTTTTGCGTTTGTTGCCATCGGACGGAATCCCTCTTCTGGCATGATTGCCTGATCGGGATAACGCGTTGTAAGTCTTAAGGTTCCGGCCGAAAAATACTGAAAATTAACCGGGTTGACCAAAGACCAGGTCGGCCGCCCGGCGCCGCGCAAGCACGCGTTCGATGTTGGGCATGTCGTTGGAGGCGATCCAGGCGCGCGCATCCGCCTCGGAACGTCCATGCTCGTGCCAGCGTTCCATCAGGCGGCGTTCGAGCTCGTTGCGCGGCACGTCGACGAAGATCGAGAAATCGAACAGCGGCGCCAGGCGCAACCACGGCTCCTCGTCTAGCAGCAGGTAATTGCCTTCCACCAGGATGAACTTGGTCTCGGCGCCGACAATTGCCGCGGCGGCGCGCGACAATTCCATGCCGCGGTCGAACACCGGAATGGCAATCTCGGCCTCGCCGGCGCGGATGCGCTTCAAAAGCGTCTCGAAGCCGCCAAAGTCGAACGTGTCGGGCGCGCCCTTTCGCGCCCGCAGACCGCGCCGCTCGAGCACGATGTCGTCATAGTGGAAGCCGTCCATGGGCACGACCTCCACCGCGCCTTCCGGCAAAAGGTCATGCAGGCTTGCCGACAGTGTCGACTTGCCGGCGCCCGGCGGCCCGGCAATGGCGACGATGAAGCGATTTGCCTTGCCGGCACGCTTGAAGATGGTGGCGGCGAGGTGGGCGATTTCGGACATTTTTCGGCTCCTTCCGCAGATTTTGGACGCATCTTGTCGGCGGTCGCTTGAAATTTCAAACCGCGATTTGCACGATTTAGAGCGACCGGTTGTGGAGTCAGCAGTGGCGACTGCGATTAGTCCGTTACGGCTTTGTCTTCAGCGCGCCGCTGGCTGGCCGATACGCAGAAATTCGCTATCGAACGGGACCTCCGATGCCGCGGCGCCAGCCAACCGCAGGTGGCCACCCGCCGTGGTGATCGCGCGCGGAGGCCCGCCACCCGACAGGGGCAACGCACCGATGACATGGCGGAACGAGACGCGATCCTGGCCGAGCTCGAACGCGGTCGCCACGCCCTCGCGCTTCAGCCAGTTGTCGCCCAGCGAGGCGGCGTGGCCGACCGCGGTGCGCCCATCCTCGATGCCGAGCACGCCGAGATGGCGGCCGCTCCACGGCGCGTAGTCGCGCCCGCCATTGCTGAACCACAGCATGGTAACAGGCAGTTCGGCCGGGTTCTTCAGCACCAGCACCAGATCGTCCTCGGCCTGGCGCGCCAGCGCGGTCCAGCCCGGCCCGCCATGGTCGGCCTCGACCAGGGTGAGGAAATCCTCGCGCCGGTCATCCATGCGGTAATCCGTCAGATCGAGCGTGCCGCCGCCGGCAGCAGGGAAATGCCCGAGGTCCGACGACCGACCGGGGTAGGCCAGCATGAAGCGGCCGCGCGCGGGGTCCGGCTCCAGCGGATCGGCTGGCGTGGCGGCAAGCCGCTTCGGCGAGAAAGCCAGACTGCCGCCGCCTTTCATTGCCGTCATCGGGTGATGGGCGACCGAGATCGCGCCGGACCCGCCGGAAAACACATGTTCCTGGTAGAGAAAAGGATGGTTGTCGCGCAGCGTGAAAATCTTGTCGACGCTGGCGCCCATCACCTTGTGGCGCAGCCGGAAGACCGCGCGCCAGCCACCATCCGTGGCGCCGCTGTCGACCACATCCCAGGCGCTGTTGGCCGGCCAGCCATGCAGCGGCGCCTCCTCGACATCGCTGCGCGAAAACGGCGCGCACAGAAAGTCGCCGGAGAGCCTGACGGTGCCTCGCGGCAGGTCTGGAGGCAGCGTCTCGCCCGCGTCGACCCAGGGTGCACGGTGCAGCGGCTTCAACCGGCGCGCGCCGCTCTCGATGACCATGTCGGCGATGTGGCCAACCGTGAGGTCGAGCGAAACCGAAATGCCCTTGGCGTTGATCGTGACTGTATCCATGGATCTCTCACCCGAATCCGACGGGTGCCAAGAAGAACCCGTTCGGCGCACCGCGCAAGCGCGCGGGCGCGTATTTTGCATCGGTTTTGCGCTCGCCGTCGTCGGAAATGCGAGCTCATTGCCGCTTGTAGTCCCGCACCGGCGATTTCGTCCCGTCGGTATAGGTCACCTGCACCGACATCGAAGTCACGCTTTCGACGACCTTGAAATAGGGCTGGAAATCATCGGGGATGGCGTAGGGGTCCCTGGCATTGCAGGGCGGCATGGGAAGGGTCTTGTCGAGCGCGGCACCATTCAGGCTGTAATGCACTTCCTTGATGGCGCAGCGGTAGGACAGCATCTGCGTGAAATAGACCAGCCCATGATTGCCGCTGGCGTCGAAGGCGATCCATGACGTCCAGAACTGGTCGAGGATCTGCTTGTTGCCCTGTTGCAGGGCGGCATCCGGGTCGAAGTCTATGTCGAACGGGCCGGTCTCGCGCCCCCTGATGTCGAGGTATTTGATCGCGATCGTGGTCTGCGCCGTGCTGTCGGGCAATTCGAAGCTCGGATTGGGCATCGGCTTGCCGGTTCGCTGGTCGTTGAGCGCCAGCAAGCCGGTGTCGGTGAAGGGGCCGGTGCCGCCAAGACGCCAGGATATCGCGGTCGCCGGCTCGGGCAGCGAAATGGTCATCGACCAGCCCTGGTTGGAACGCATCGGCGTCAGCGACGGCGCGAAGCGGGCGGGGTCGAGCACGTCGCCAAGGGCCGCCAGCCGGCTGCGGCCGCGGTCCAGCCAGTCGGCAAGCTGGGTCTGGTCGACGAAATATCCGAGCAGCCCGCCATCCTTCTCGTAAGAGACGAACTTGGTCAGCGCCTGGGCTTCGCTGCGCTTATCGGCCAGCGTCTGGCTGCCGAGCCGATCCTCCGAGAACTCCTGCGCCAACAGGAAATAGGCGGGCGCATAGTCCGGATTGGCGGCGATGAAGGCGTTGAGCTTGTCGAGCCGCTGGGTATCGTCGAACTGCAGCAGGTGGACGAGCTTGATCGATGGCGCCTTGGCTTTCTCCGCGAGCTGGCCGAACACCTCGCGGGCGCCGGCCTTGCCATCCTGGACCCGCAGAAGTGTGGCAAAGCGCGTATAGGGGTCGATGGCGTCGACATCGAAGCCGGCAAAGGCGAGGTAGGAGCGCCGCGCGTTGAGCATGTCGCCCGAGAGCTCGTAGACGCGGGCATTGTGGTAGAACTCGTCCGGCCGCTTCGGCTCGGCGATGGCGCCGCCTTGCGCGGCCAAGGTGGCAAACCCCTTGGCTATCGTGTCGATCGAGGCGGCGATCTGCTCAGTCGTCGCCTGAAGCTTTTCGGCCTGGGCCACTTGCTGCTGCTGGCCGCCCACGAGTGTCTCGGTGGTTTGCTTGACCGCTTCGACGGTCCTTTGCGTCGCGGCGCCTTGGGCCGCTTGCTGCTGCTGGGCGGAGGCGATCTGATCGGTTTTCTGGGCAACCGTGTCGGTCGATTTCTTGACCTCTTCGACGGTCTTCTGGGTTTGCGTGACCGTCTGCTCGATCCTGGCCACCTTTTCGGCGACGATGCCAATCGACTGCTGCAGTTGGGCGATCGCCGGCACCAGGCTGGCGATGATGCCGTTCTGCGAATTGGTCTCCTTCTGCACGGCGTAGACGCCGCCGGCAACCGCCGCCGCACTGGTGGCGAACACCAGCGCCGGCAGCGCCTTGGCCGCCAGCACGAGCCTGAGCACGATGGCAATGGCGATGATGACGGCCGCGATCGAGGCAGCCAGCGCGATATAGGCGGCGAACGGCGCCAGCGGGTTGAGGATGTCGGAAACGGCGCCGCCGATGAAGGCGATGCTGCCGGCCCATTTGCCGGTGCGGCTGAGCGACGCCCTGATCAATGACGGCGCGGCGCCAGCCCCAATGTCAGCCATTTTGCGAGCCCCCCTGCCGCCAGATGCCACGCTCCTTCCCACGGGAAACGCGGCTTTGGCAAGGAAAGACAGGAAACGGGCGATTTCGGGGCGGTGGCAAGGCTTGGTTCCTCTCCCTGGCCTCTGGCGGGTGGGGAAACAGGTCGCGCCGGCACTCGACATTCCCGGGGCTAACCGGCATTAACCAAATGGACGCACCCGCCGCGTTACGTTAGCTTCGCCTTATCTCAGCAACAGCATCGCCAGAACAGTCCAGCCCTTGTCCTTGCCGCGTCTCTTTCCGCTCTTCCAGAAAATCCTGGCTGTCCTGGCCCTGGCGGCCCTGACGGCCGGCTGCTCGACGACGGCCCCGCCCGACAGCGTTCTGGCCGTGCCGGCGCCGCCGCAGAAATACGCGGCCATCGTCGTCGACGGAAAGAGCGGCAAGCAGCTGTTCGAGGTCAATTCGACGGCGCAGCGTTATCCGGCCTCGCTGACCAAGATGATGACGCTCTATCTGCTGTTCGAGGCGATGGAGACCGGCCGCGTCACCAAGGAAACGCAAATCCCGGTTTCCGACCACGCCGCCTCGCAGCCGCCAACCAAGATGCGTTTCCGGCGCGGGGAGACGATCGATGTCGATTCCGCCATCCGCGCCATCGTCGTCAAATCGGCCAATGACGTGGCGGTGGCGGTGGGCGAATATCTCGGCGGCTCTGAAGACCAGTTCGCCGCCATGATGACATCCAAGGCGCGCCAGCTCGGCATGAGCAGCACCACCTTCCGCAACGCATCGGGCCTGCCCGACGACGGCCAGATGACGACCGCCCACGACATGGCGGTGCTCGGCATGTCGCTGCAGCGGCGCTTCCCGCAGCACTTCCATTATTTCTCCGAAAGCGACTTCATGTTTCGCGGCCGGCTGGTGCGCGGCCATAATGACATGCTCGGCCGCGTGCGCGGCGTGAACGGCATCAAGACAGGCTATATCAGGGCTTCCGGCTTCAACATCGTCACCTCCTACGATGCCGACGGCCGCCAGCTGATCGTGGTGGTGATGGGCGCCGACAGTGCCCGCCAGCGCAACGACCATGTCGAAGCGCTGATCCAGCGCAGCCTGTCGCCCACCATGGCCGACACCAAGACCAGGCTGATGTTCGCCGAACAGCAGTGAAGTGAGGCGTGATCCGCGCAGCGGACAAAAAGCCACTTGCCTGGCTTTTTGAACGACGAACGGTGAAGGCACGGTCCGCCCAAAGTGCAAGGAGCCTGCGAAGGGCCGGCCGCCATCCAGGTCGTGCCTTGGTCCCCGCGAAAACCACGCCGCCGGCTACCATCTTGCGACTGTCACGCAATCGTGCGGAAGACGTGGCATAGGCTGCGAATCCGACAGTGGATAAGCGCCGTCGCCTCAGCGTATCCTAACTTACAGCGCAGGAGCCCATCATGAGCACCGTTCCCAAGGCATCCGAGCAGAAGTCGGCCGACAATGAGAACGACAGCGGCGGCGAGTATTTCGAGGCGCCGACCACGCAAGAGGATTTGCACGAGGTTTCCGACGAGCATTTCGACACGCCCGAAGTGCCGGACTCCGAACCGTCAGGCCCCGGCGCATCACGGCTGAAGCCGAAGAAAAAGCCATCGGCGATCTCGGGCCGCAAATTCCGCAAGCGCGACCTTGTGCGCATCGACACGCTGCGCCCGAGCCTCGCCGACCGCATTCATTCGGACCACCCCGACCTGCCCAAGGGCGCGCGCATCAGCCGCGAGGAGCTCGGCCGCTACCGCATGCGCTACATGGAGGAGCTCTTACAGCAGGAGCACGGCGAATTCTCCGAGCTCGACCGCCAGGTGGTGGAATCGATCGCCCGGCAGGACACGATCTCGGAGAACAGTGAAGAAGAATTCGAGGAGCACCGCTCCTTCGCCGACCGCGTTTCCGACAACATGGCCGCATTCGGCGGCAGCTGGTGGTTCCTGATCTCGTTCGCCAGTGTGCTCCTGGTGTGGATCGGCATCAACCTGATCGCGGGCATGGCGGGGGCCTTCGATCCCTACCCCTTCATCCTGCTCAACCTGCTGCTGTCCTGCATCGCCGCCGTCCAGGCGCCGATCATCATGATGAGCCAGAGACGGACGGAGGCCAAGGATCGGCTGCGCTCCTTCAACGACTACCGCGTCAACCTCAAGGCCGAACTGGAAGTCCGCCACCTGCACGAAAAGCTCGACTACCTCATCTCGCGGCAATGGACGCGGCTGGCCGAGATGCAGCAGATGCAGCTCGATGCCATGCATGAGCTGGCGAGCGCCAAGAAGGCAAAGCGGGCGGTGCGCGGGCGGCGGCCGGTGAAGAGCCCGGTAGAGCAGTAAGGGGGTGAGGAGTGGTCTGTGTAGCGGACGAAAAGCCAACTGCTTGGCCTTTCGAGCTTCGAACGCCCTGAGCCTGCGAAGGGCGGGATGCCGTACGCGAGGCCCAGACGCATCAAGCCAAGTTCGCAACGCCGCCAATTGCCCGTTGAAGCCCGCGCCCGCTTCCGCTAAGAAGCCGTGACTTGCCGGTTTGCCGGCTGGTTCGTTTTCCGGGCTCTTCGCCCTGAAAGCACCCGTAGCTCAGCTGGATAGAGCGCTGCCCTCCGAAGGCAGAGGTCACAGGTTCGAATCCTGTCGGGTGCGCCAGTCTCAGCATAAATATCAAATAGTTATCCGATCACGATTTTCGCAAGTGTCCTCGTGTTTTTTGCGCGGAAGCACTACGGAAGCACAATAGACCGTACCAATTTCGACGTACCTTCCTGTGGAAAAATGCAATGGAGCTCTGCTCGACGATGACGCGGTAGCCGAAGGCTGCCCATTTCGTTCGGGGGAGAGTGTTTCTAGCGCTGTGTTGACCTAAGGATGTGAGGCTTAGTGGCGGTACCGGTCCGCGACGAAGACGGCAAGCCGCAGGGCCACATCTCCATCGATGAGTCGGCTGCGGAAGCCCCGCACAGGCAGAGCGCGTATATGCTGCACCCCGGACAACATGTCGGGACCAGGTTTTTAGTTCACAGCGGGGCGTTCATGGACTACTTTAGAGGTATTCATGGAATAGCCAATTTGCTCTTAAAACATTGTTTTAGAACGCTTGTGCAGCGTGATTGGCCGATTCCAAGGGGGGACTGGTTCTAGATAGAATGGTTGGGATCGGCTTTTTTCGCAGCATCGACGCGAACCAAAAGGATCCTCGCCAATGGAAAAGGCGCCTGAACTCATCACTACTCTGGCCAACACGCCGGCCGTCATTCTCGCCCTTATGATCGCGCTCGCAGCCTTCGGCTTGGCTGCCTTCACGATCTGGGTCGTTCACGAGCACACCAAGCCGAAGGGGAAGCGCTAATGGCCCTGCAGAACTTCGTCCGCCTGCCGAATGCCTGGATCGAGGACCGTGGCCTCAAGGGCTTCACCTGGGGCAGGGAGAACCGAGTCGAGTGCCTAGCTGCTCTCATGACGCTCATGGTGATCGCTCAGCATACCGACCAGGAGACGGGTGCGGTGAAGATCACCTACGATAACCTGCATCGCGCGACCGGCCTCAGCCGGACGACGATCGCGGCCGGGCTCGGCCTCCTAGAGACGCGTTTCATCGAACGTGGTGACCGGCAGAGCGAGTTCCGGCTCCGCGACTTCGACCCGTTGCGTGGCTATGCGCTGCTGCCGGCGAAGCCGCTCTATAACAGCAAGGGCCAGATCGACTTCTTCCAAGAACTCAAGTTGCGTAGGCAGGTCGAATTGAATGCCATCAAGCTCTACCTTCTGATCGTCTCCAGGCGCGACAGAAATAACAATCTGGCGCATATTACGCACCAGAAGATCGAGGAATACACCGGCATCCACCACGACGACATTAAGCGCGCGGTGAGCTTCCTCGCTGGCAACGGAATGGTCCACGTGGAGCACCTGCCTAGGCATATCAGCCAGTACGGCTACTCAAGCGCGTATCGTCTTGTGCACCTCCACACCTACCAGCACATGGGCACGGTCGGCCGGAACCTTGACATCGCTGACTTCGAACCAGTCATGGCGCGGATTGGGCCCGACGTTTTTTAGCGCCATCGCGAGCGCCATCTCCCACTCTTTTGAGAGCTAAGTACTGGCGAGAACTGAGGGGCGACCGATGAACTTTGAGGACGAAGAGCGCGAGCGGGAGACTGATCTCCTGATGCATCTGGCGCGACACGAGCTCGGCCACCACGTTATGGCGCGGATCGTCGGCTTTAAGGTTGGCGACTTCAAGATCGGCCAAGACACGCTGCAGATATACGGCCCCGGCGGTTCGTCTTCGACGAACATGATGCGACCGTTGCGCACCAAAGAAGAAATCGTCACCTACTCTCGCGATCGATGCAAGGTAGCCCTTGCTGGCGTGTTAGCCGGAGAGATGGAAGACGCCGTCATAGTAGAGGCGCAGTCCGAGAACAAGTTGGAACACGGCGGAGGGCAAGACGACTACACCAAGGCAATAGAAAACATTCAGTTGCTCCGCAACATCCTCTACCCGGACAGCGACATCGAAGAAGCCACTAAAGAGGTGCACGTGCTGCTCAAGGAGCTCTGGATGGAGACCATTCAGATCATCAGCGCCGAGGGGTTGATGATCGAGCAGCTCGCCACGGAGCTTGTCGAGCGGAAGATGAAGACGCCCAAAAAGGCGCTCATCCTGACGGCTGAGGAAATGGCTGAGCTTCCCCTGCTTAAAGAGCGCTTCGGGTAGCAGTGGTGGACGATCTCGGAAGAGTGAACTGCCAAGGCAGGAGGTCTTTCGTGGTAGGGGTACGCTCGCCGCGCAGGCCTTTTATCAAGGCCTGGAAGCCCATTGCCTGGAAATCCGACCGACCTGCACCTATCTTGGCGACCACGCCGATGGCATCGAAGACACGGCAGCGGCCAAGGCGCTGGCGGATCGGCATGCCGGATGGGCAGCGGACATGCCGGCCAATGTGGCGGACCTGTGGGGCTGCATCGCCGCGCTTGATCCCGCCAGCGTCCTGGCGCTGTTTGCGCATTGCGCCTCACTGACCGTCAATGCCGTCAAGCAGCCTTGGGAGCGCAAGCTCCGCGCTTACGAGACGGCGGACAGGCTGGCGGCAGCGCTTGGGCTCGACATGACGGCACATTGGACGCCCACCGTGCGCACCTATCTCGGGCGGATCACCAAGGCGAACATCCTCGCGGCAGTTGGCGAAGCTGTCGGCGGTGAAGCGGCGGAGAGGCTTGCGGCGTTGAAAAAGCAGCCGATGGCCGAGGCCGCCGAACAGTTGCTGGCCGGGACCGGTTGGGTACCCGCGCTGCTTCGGACCATGAAGCCCGCGACGGTTGCCGGTCAGCCCTATGTCGAGGCCGGGGACGCTGTGGCGGACGAGGCTTCCGCTGCCGACCAAGTATCCTTGGGCGACACACATGCGGCCTCTTCCGAGGGCGACGGTGCGAGCAAGGCAGGTGAGGGCTTCGACGTCGCCGCCGAATGAAGGGCAGTACCCGGGCCGTTAGGGCGGCTCCGGTTACGGCTAGAATTTCCGGCCACGCTGTTCAGCGTGGCTGGGGACCTCGACCGCACGACATGGGAAACACGGCAAGCGGTGGCGGCTCCTTTCCTGGCGATGCCTCGTCCATCGCAAGCCTATTTGCAGCTTGTGGCGAGTACCACGGCAGTCCATCGGTCCAGCTTGAGGCGCATCCGCCCTATTGCTGAGCTCGACTATGCCCGTATTGCATTATGCGGATCAGGTGCTTGGATCGGCGTCTGGCTGGAAGATGTGAAAGTCTGGGCGTCTTGGCTGCAGGTTCTTTCCATTGTGCGACAGGCGGGGCGACCGGCAGTGAGCGCGTTTTGCCTTCGATTTCCATTGTCTCTGCGGACAGCACCACCGTCTTGCCGGCAGGTACTAGTGCTTTCGGACCGGCTCACGAACCTCTTACGATCTGAAGGCGAAGCGCTACCAAGTAGCCATTGTGGTGGTTCCTGCTGTCTGCTGGTTGGCCACGCCCACTGCGTCCTCGAATGGACTGGGTCTGACCGAAAACCGGCTTCGCCTCGATCGACTTCCTGCAACGCCCAGCGCTGGCTTTTTTCCGCCGCCGGCCCAAGAGGCCGGCTTTGCATCGCGAGGCAAAAAAGCCAGCGCTGGCCGCCTTCCACTTCGTTCCAGCCCAAACCACCCCATTGCGCAAGCGCAACGGGGACCCCGGTGGGTGCAGACCGATCGTCTCCGGTCTCAAGACCCCCATCGAGGTCGCGATCGGCGCGGCCCGATCCAACAGAAGGAACCACCACAATGGCCACCATCGGCATGTTCACCAGCACCGCAAAGGGCTTCAAGGGCTCGGTCAAGACCCTCAACCTCAACGTCAAGGCCGTCGATTTCGTCCCCGCCGAAGGCGACAATGAAAAGGGTCCGGACTACCGCATCTTCGCCGGCGCCACCGAGTTCGGCGCGGCTTGGAAGAAGACCTCGCGCGAGGCCGCGACTACCATTCCGTCAAGCTCGACGATCCGAGCTTTCCCGCTCCGATCTATGCGAGCCTGGTCGAGACCGAAACGCAGGGCGAGTTCTCCCTCATCTGGTCCCGCCGCGCCGCCGAGTGAAATCGGCACGAAGCAAAAGACAAGCCCCGTCCGGTGGACGGGGCTTCGCCATGTTCAGATCCGCCACGACCCAAAGGATAGTCAGTTCGACGCAGCAGGCTAGGCCTTGGCAGCAATTTTGCGCGGTTTCTTGGCCGGCGACTTCGCGGCCACCGGTGTTGTCGCCGCGGCGACCACCCGAGCAGTCCGTTTCGGCTTGGGTGTCATCGCTGGCGCGGGCTCTGCTGGCTTACGCCCGAGCCCGGCAGCCTTTGCCAACGCCGAGCGAGTGGCAGCATAGCTCGGTGCTACCATCGGATAGTCGGCAGGCAGGCTCCACTTCTGCCGGTATTCATCAGGGCTGAACTTGTAGTGCACATTGAGGTGTCGCTTCAGGGATTTGAACTTCTTCCCATCCTCTAGGCAGACAATGTAATCCGGCGTCACCGATTTCCTGATCGATACATTGCATACGACATGGAAAAGGCACGGGCAGTCCGCATCGCTATCGAGGCGGGCTACATTCACAGCCTCGTGACCAGCCAGGCGATGGCGCAGGAACTTCTCGCATCAAAATGATGCGCCGCGGCCGTTCAACGAAGCGCACTCGGTGGGGGTGACGTTTGCCGGCCTAAACAGACCTTCCCCGCACCTCGGCATCACTTCAAGTTCTCCGAGGCTCCGGGCAAGCCATCATTGCGCGTGTTCCGCGCCGATCGCGAAAGTTCAGGTCCGTGGGTCGGACTGCCAGCTTCTGGATATCGACGTGCAGACAAGCGGCGAGGTAGCCTAAATTCTCGTACGGCGTTCAACATTTGATCGCACGCATGAAGTTTCAGAGGCACTCGACAAGCTATGCCGATAGGAATTTCAATTAGAACGTCGCGGGCAAAGCGACAGGACCAGATGAATCAACTCGGACTGGGTTCGACATCCGGTCTTGGAGAGAATGCTCTTCATACGCTGTCTGACGGTCGAGATGGCAACCTCTCGCGATTCAGCGGCTCGCTGAAGTGAATTCCCAGCGGCAATTGCATCGACCAGTTGCGCTTCCGCCTTGGACAGCGAGGCCGTTGTAGCGAAAGTCGCAAACGCCAACGCATCGATCCCCTCGCCGCGGATGAACAACTCGACCACCATCAAGCTCGGGCCGTAAGCTGCGCCGAGCCCGGTGTGGATTGCGTCGCGAAAGAAGCCTTGCCCATTGCGAATGGAGACCGAGAGCCAAGTATCAGACGCCACGTCGCGTTCGAACAGAAAGGCGCTTTCCCTCCCCGTCGAAAGCAGCCGCGATAGTTCGATATGAAACCGCCGGTCGAGATCCGGCGAGTCAAATGCAAGACGCCCCCGGACAAGGCGTGCCGGCCTCTTCCGTCTCAGCATTTCGATGCAGGGCGAGTTTGCAAATGCTACCGTCCCATCCTCCGCATCGATCACCAGGGTCGCCGTCCGCCAGTCCGGACACAGGAGGGGCAGTATTTCGTTGCCCACGGTCTTGGTGCCTCCCGCTCTGCACAATTCAAAGATCGATCCACCCATCTGCCCGGGCCATCGGTAAAATCTGTTGAAGCAGCGCCGGCTTTTCACACCGCGATCGCGCGTCGGTTCATTCCTCGTCCTGATCACAAGGTGCCATGCGTGACACCAACGTGACTTGGCGTGGCGGCACTACCATTTGGTAGTCGCAAACTATTGAACTGATGTCATTGATCTTGCTGGCTTGAACGAGCTAGCAGCGTGAACTCAAATTACTTGAACCGCGAAAGCATTCGGATAATGTTGTGATCGGGAACAAAGAACCTGAAAAATGACGATAGTAGGGGAACCGTCAGTTCGCATAATGGGCACTCCAGCAATCGCTGGACGGCCCGCCGGGGCGTTTTTTCCAAGCAAAGCTTTTCAACTGGTTGCCATACTTAGTCTATCCCCCTCCGGAAGGGTATCCCGTCGGGAGATCGCAGATCTTCTGTGGGCGAGCAATTCCGAGGGGACGGCGCTTTCAAACTTAAGGCAACTTATTGCCCGGATTAAGAAAGCCATCCCCGTCGAAAAAAGACTCTTGGAGGTTGATGCCTATTCCGTGACCCTTGGGCAAGATCGAGATGAGATAGATGTTTGCCGTCTTTTGTCGAGCGCCGGCCATGACAATCCATCCGCATGCGTCGATGCTATGCCATTGGTTCGAGGAGACTTGCTCGAGGGCGTCGATGATATGACCGATCAATTCTCACATTGGCTGGCCAGAGAACGTGTAGCCCTTCGGGACCGGCTGTTCCTCATGGTCCAGGCATGTCTAATAGAGCTTACAAAGTACGGTCGAGCGCCCGAGAAGAGCCTTAAGCTGATTGCTGAGAGAATGCTGACCTTCGAGCCGGAGCGGGAGCAAAGTTACCGCGCGCTCATCGAGGCTTACGGCCGTAACGGGATGCTCGACGAGGCCAGGCGTATCCATGGCACGCTCTGCGTCATGCTGCAGCGCGAGTACGGATTAACACCGTCGCCTGAAACGGTAGCCGTGACCCGGCGCGTCTTTGCCTCCCGCTTTTCATACGGTCCGGCGATAGCACCAATCAACCCGACAGACGAACGGCCGCGCGTCGCCTTTCTTTCGCCCTTGCGCCTTGACATGACCCCACACGGCGACTTGATCAAATTCTTTGTCGAGGACGTTGCCAACGAGTTGGGCCGGAATCGCGCCTTCCTGGCCCTGGCGCCACACAGTTCCTTCAAGATCGATCATCATTCCGGAATGCCGGTCGACAACTCGATTTTGCGCGCGGACTACACAGTCAGCGGCTTTATAAAGCCGGACAAGGGAGTAACCGCGCTCGCCTTGCGGATGGCGAAATGCTCTGGCGGAGAGGTGGTATGGGCCGCGGAGTTTCCGATCGATGCCGAAGGGTTGTCGAAATCCTTTAGCCTTCTGTCGCTTCGAATAGCTGCAAATCTCGGCTCTGCGATCGAACGCGATCGTTTGGCGGCCCCTCGGGCCAATTTCGGCGGCAGCTCATATCTACATTATCTCGAGGGGCAGAAGTGGCTTTCCAATTGCGACCTTCCCAAATTGCGCCGAGCCCGCAAGTCGTTCAAACAGTCGGTCGATACAAATCCTGCCTTCGCTCCGCCCAGGGCACGCATAGCGCAGACGCTCTATCTCGAATGGATACAGCTCGGCGGACGTGATCCGGACCTGCTGAATGTGGCCCGCGAACAGTCCGACATTGCCCTGGCGTTGGACCCCAACGATGCCATTGGATATTGGATGAAGGCCACCGTAGCTCTTTATCAGCGCGATTTCGAAGAATGCGAGTCGAGGTTGGCAGAGGCCGAAGCCCTATGCCCGAATTCAGCGGATCTGCAACTCCAGTACGGCGATGCACTATCTCATCTTGGCGACCCGGACACGGGTTGGCGCAAATTCGAGCGGGCGCTCGACTTGAATCCACTTCCACCGGATCACTATTGGTGGGCGGGCGCCAGTATCGCTTTCCATCAAAAGGATTACCAGAAAACCATCGATCTCTGCGGCAAGCTCGCCGACGATGAACCCGTCCTGTCAATGCTGGCATCGACCCATGCATTGATGGGTGACCTGGGCCGTGCTCGTGACTACGCAAGCAGGATCAAAGATCTCTTTCCAGGTGGAATGGCGATCGAGAAGAGTGCAACCGTCGTTCCCGATCGTCTGGAAGATCATCGACGATTGAATTTAGAGGGCCTCAGATTGGCTGGGGTTGTATGAAAAGGGGGATTAAATGGCGAAAGTTTACGTTATTGGCGACAAGGACGAAGGTGTTCTGATTGTCATGCTCGACCCACTACGCGCGGCCCTGGTGACAAAGAAGGAGATTCAAAGCTACGGAGCGAGTCATAACAAGACCTATACGCAGGCGCTTTCTTATGTCGCAGCGGCTATTCACGGCCTGATCCGCAAGACGGATGGTAATGGTGACACACCTGACGATTTGGACGTACTCTCGCATATTTCCATAGAGTACTTACTCTCTACAGGAAAAATGATTACAAACGCGGAATTTTGTTTCGTGTCTGAAGTGGATGATAAGAAATGGAAGACCTTCCGCAATGGGTTCGTTCCAATCAAGCCGACGATCGGAACATTGCTGGAGTCTGCGCCGCTCTTTGCGTCAGGGATGCCAATAGCAGAACTGGCGCAGGACTGAAATAAGACCATGCTTGAGGTCTTTGGCCGGCGGGATAATCTGCTAGACGAAGTCAGAGCACTTCGAGCAACTGCAAACTCGGTGGAGGGAGTTCGGGCCTGTCCCCAGGCCGGACTACCCGAACTGCTTGCTGCGATCGAGCCGCACTTGTCGTGTTTCGGCATCACACGCGTGGGGGATCTGACCGGACTCGATGTCATCGGCGTTCCAGTCTTCTCCGCGACACGCCCGAATTCCCGATCACTATCTGTCTGCGTGGGAAAGGGCGTGTTTTCCGAAAATGCTAGGGTTGGCGCGGTCATGGAGGCCATCGAGCAGGCGCTGGCCGAACGACACGAGGATCTCGTCTCGCAAGTAGCCAACCAGGAAGATATGGAACGCCGTGGATTGAGATGCATCGACGCATCGGAAACCCTGCGAACGACCGCCGACGCCCAGGATCCCCGACGCGAACGGTGTTGGGTGACGGGGCTCTCGATGGTCGACGGCCAGCCGGTGCATGTGCCTTTTGAGCTCGTCGGATTCGATCTGCGGGTCGAGACACGATGGGATCACACCTCCTATAATATGTCCACGGTCGGTTTGGGTGCAGGGTCCTCGATGGCTGATGCCGCCCTTCATGCAATGCTTGAGGTGGTCGAAAATGACGCGACAGCATTGGTGGATGTGTTCGGCAAGCTTTCGGGCTTCGCGCGACCGGTCGTATATCGGCCCGGTCGCCATCAACAACTTGACGACCTTGTCGCCAGAGTACGGACCGCCGGTTTCGACTGTTTCTTCGCCGTCGTATCTGGCCACGTTGCCTTACCTACGTTGGCTGCTTTTGTCTCCACGCCCGAGGGGAACCACGCCGGAGTTGGAATTCGTGGTTTTGCCGGGTTTGCATGCAGACTTTCGCCCGAGGAGGCAGCGTTCGCGGCCCTGCTGGAGGCGGTTCAATCCAGGCTTACACAGATCGCCGGCGCGCGCGACGACCTTTCTCCCGACGATTACCGTGAGGAGCGCCTACTTGAGCGCCCAAAGGGTCATGCACGCACTCTCGAAGAGATACCTCGATGCGACCTGCCTGCCAACGCGACATCGATCGAGAAACTCAATGTCGTCCTCTCAGCGATCCTGCAATCCGGCGCTCGCGATATCATATTCGTTCCGCTAGGTGGGTTTTCTGATACGGTCAGGGCCGTGCGCGTTCTGGTGCCCGGTCTGCAGTCGGCGGTCGGACAGAATGTTGTGCGGGTAAGCATGAATGCTCTCGAGGCGTTGTGGTCACCGGAGAAAGTGGCGCCGTGAAACCAGTCATCTTTGCCGGCCCCAGCATTTACGGCATAGAAAAGGGAGATCTTGTGTGGGCGGATCTACGCCCGCCGGCCGCCTGCGGTGATATTCTGCGCGCGTGCCAGAGCCGTGTCTCAAGAATTGGTCTTGTCGATGGCGTGTTCGAATCGTGCCCATCCGTCTGGCACAAAGAGATATTGTTTGCCCTTGCGCTTGGTGTCGAGGTTTTCGGTGCGGCCAGCATGGGAGCCCTCAGGGCTGCCGAATGCCATCGGTTTGGCATGCAGGGTGTAGGGATCATCTTCGCACAATATCTATCAGGCGAAAGAATTGCGGACGCTGATGTCGCAGTTCTGCATGCTCCGCCGGAACTCGCTTATCAGCCACTCACGGTGGCGCTCGTGGATGTCGAGGCAACCATCGCGCGTCTGTCTACCCTGCGATTGCTGGCGCCCTCGCAAGAGGCGGCGCTCCTCAACGCCGCGGCCGAGCTACATTTCAAGCGGAGGACATGGGCCCGCATTCTGGACATCGCGAGCTTCGACGGACTCGGCAGGGAGACGATGGAGTGCAATCTGCGTCGCCACAAGGTCAGCCAGAAGACGCTTGACGCCAAAGAGCTGATTGCGCGTCTAGGCCAACCCGAGATCGCCCGGCACACAATCACAGCGTCCGAACTGAACCGAACAATTTATTTTGACATGCTTGAGACAACGATTGCTGCGCAGCCACCAGCCGGAGACCTTGGCTGATGAACCAAGATACACTCGCCGACGAGGTCACAGGACGCATCACACGGATGGCGCTTCAAATTTCTTCGGATTTGCTCTCACCTGAACAATCCGACATGAAACTCGCGTATCAAAATCTGTTGCAGGCCTTTCCTGCTGGCATGGATGTTCAACTCTTTGCCGATAGCGCGAGTGCCGTGGATGTCAATCGTTGGGTGGCTGGCCTCAATTTGTCTTGCTGTCCCGCCGTCACCGCGCGCCCTGATGGGGAGGTGACGAACACCCCGTCGTGGATTCGCGATGCTTTTCTCCGAGGTGAACGCAGCGGCCGACGAACTTACGTAAAATGCGTCATCAGTGCGGGCAGAGGCGACCAAGCCAATTGGATTTCAGCAATCGACGGAACTCCCGTCGTCAAAGTGCCGGACACTTACTTGGATGGTGGTGATAGCCTTGTCGGGCCGGATTTTCGGTTAGTCGGAAAGACTGCGTTGTACCGCACAGGTAACGAAATCGGTGGATACCTTTGTAAGCCAGCAGTCGCATTGGCCCGGCTAAAGGCCCTCGACACCAGACCGCTTACTGTCGTGGGCTATTTTCCCCAAAGTATCCGCGACAAATCCAGCTGGATAAAGTTCGAGCTGCAACGCCGAATGCAAGAAAGCCGTGGCTCGGCGCCGCTGGCAGCAGGCATTCCACCCACCTTGCCTATCTCGCTCGCCATGATGCGAGCATTGATCGCCACCATCACTGATCTATTGCTGAACCGGCTGACCCAAAGCTGGTTGCACACCGATCAGGTAGTTGCTGTGACTGGCCGCCGGGAAGCTGGAACGAAGGGCACGCTTCTGGTCGCGGAAATCATGCCAACGGGGAACGGCGGCCAATCGGAAGGTCCAATGGCTGATTGTCTCAGGGCGCTGTCGGAATACCTGCGCGGCAGCGGGTATAAGGTCATCAACAACCCGACACGGTATAAGAACGCACCTTTGGCTTACAACAACACCATTGTTCAGACCGGTCCCGACATTGTGTGGCTTCCGCAATTTTCCACGAATGGCGAATTTGCCGATACTGATGCGGCAAATCGAAAAATCTGGTGCGACCTTGGCTTTGAGGTGAGGCCTGTCGACGGCTGGATGGCGTTCCACCAATCCTCTGGTGCTATCCGCTGCGCAACCAATGTGCTTGAGCGCCAATAGCAGCATCGCTCGATGACGGAGCGAACCTTGCCGCCTTCTTCGGAAGGTGCGCGAAGATATGCCAATTCCCGGCGGCCCTGACAACCCGATCAGGTTCTGCCTCCCATTCCAGCGACAACTCGTCAAACGCGCTGCTCTCAACCTGCCGGTTGCGTCGTGTAACGGCTGTGTCACGCCAGCCGCTGCTCACTTGGCCCGTCACGTTCGCGGCCGTCATCAAGGCGCCGCTTCAAAAGGCGGCGGGCTCCCTGAGCCGGGCCGCTCGGCTTGAGGTGAACCATGAGGAACAGTCTTTACCTCCCGTTGTGCGCAACCCCGGTAACTGGACACAGGTACCCCGCGCTTCCGGTGAGCCGGCGCCAGTTTCTCGGGCTTCTGGCCGCAACCCCAGCACTTCCTGGTATTTCCCGCGTTTTCGCGGCCGACAGAACCGACGACTCGCGACTGCTGCTGCGGTTCGATCTCTCGTCCGATGGGCGTGAACTCCAGGTGGTGCGCGTCGATGCCGAAAACAAAAAGCCAGTGGCCGGACTCGATGTTCTGAAAATGAATCTCGACATGTTCGGGCCGAAGGCTTGGTTCGACCTGTCGCTTCCAGATGCCGAAGGCAAGAAGAACGCGGTCTATGTTCGCGACATCACCTATGGCGATCTTGAGCATCGCAAGATCGTGCTGTTTTTCGAGAATGCCGGCGGATGGAAAATTCGCATCCTCACCGATGTCTGGCTGGACAGCGACGGAGCCTCGCTTGAATACGAGACGGAAAGCCCGGTGTTCCTCGATGACTTTCTCGCATCACGTGCCGAAGCCACCGAAACCTTATGGGCGTCGCGCGTCAGCCAGACCTTCCGGCGGATGTTCTCCGGCCGCATCGATGCCGGCAGCAGCCACGACGACGTCGTGGTCGGGCTGACCAACAGCTTTCAGTGGCACCTGCGCACGATCGGCAAGCCTTTGACAGCGTTTGCCACGCAGGTCGCCATCACGGACTTCAGTCTTGGCTGGAACTACGAGCCGAGCAAGACTGGCACAGGCGTCGAGCAAGGACCTTACTTCGCTGGTGTTGGCATGACAGCGTCGGTTCTTGATCTGCGCGCCGGCGACAAAACAGGACCGCAAGCTCGATTGCTGAATCCTGAACCAACCCTCGACAAGGGTTGGCAAGTTGAGATTCGCCGAGGTCCCTCGGCTCTTATGCCCGACACGTTTCAGACAGTGTCACGTATCGTCATCGACAAGACGGGTGCCGAATTCCTGGACAAGGGCGTGCGGATCGCGGGACCGCTTGCATTGGAGCGTGCCGTCGCCACCGAGACCGCGGTGGCCCTCCCCGGCCAGGCGCCGATTGTCCGCACGGTTTTATCGGCCAGAAGCGTCGTTGACCCCAAGGGCGAAGGCGGGCCTGTCGAAACGCCTATCGGCACTATCCGCGTCGATGGCGCATATGACGAGGTCCTGCAATTGCAACCGGGCGAGGGGACGCCCGGTGGCGAGGTTGGGCCGGGCAAGGGCGAGGACGATTTCGGCAAGATCATGCTTGCCGCATGCGGCGACCGTGCAGGCGCACCTGGACAAACGCTCTGGATCGTAGCTGATCGCAATGGCAAAGCCGGCGAAGGAAAGACCGGCGGCGTGAAGATCGACAACCGGCAAACCCTGCGCCGGGCAGCGGTGGACCTGCATCTCCTCGAGGCTTCTGCCGCCCTGCCGGATGTCAGCCACAGCCGCCTGCTGTTCGAACGAGCCGAGCTGTGCCTTGCCTATTCCGACGGAAATCCGCTCGGTGGACTGATTGCCGAAGCGCCAACACCCGAACGCTCCAGCTTCGTCTCGCTGAGCGGGGCGGCGGACGGGGTGCGCGTCGCCAAACTCGACCTGGCGCGCGCCACGCTGGTTGCGGCGCGCGACTACGACCAGATGCGGCTTCGCTTCCGCTTCTCCGACATGGTCCTGGCATTCTCGCCGCTACCAGCCTTCCTCCCGGTAAGCGACGATTGCGGGGTGGTTGTCGTGCCGCGCCACGAGCGCGCAGACATGCCGGAGGGGGAAGGGCGGGCGCAGCCAGAGCCGGCGCGCGTCGACACGCGCCCGGTTCTGGTTGTCGAATTTGATCCCCAGCACGTCATGGAGCGCGCAATCTTCCTGCCCGAGCCGCCACCTTTGCCCGACGTGGCCCTGGCTCCAGCGGACCAGCAAGAAACTGGCAACGCCGACGATGTGACGGGCCGTAAGACGATCCAGGACGCGAAAATTGCCAAGGAGGCAAAAGACGCGAGCAACGACCATTCATTCGTTGATTTCTGCGCGGCGTTTGCCGCCGCGGAAGAGACGAAGCTTCTTCCTGAAGCGCAGAAGATTTATATCGGTCCAGACGGGCTGGATCCTGACGCGTTCGAAGCCGCGCGCAAGTTGCAGGCCCTATCGCTCGGCCAGACGATCGAAAAGGCTGTCAATCAACTCATCGATATCCAGGCACGAGATCAGATCGCCGCTATCCTGGCCTCGGCCGGTGCCAACGCCGCCCACACGCAGTTCAAGCGGCCGATCACAGATCTTGGCCTGCGCCTCGAACTGGAGAGCACTGTCGAATCCAGCCTGCCGCTCTACGCCCTGTTTCGGAGCTTCTACCGCGATCTGATGACCGGGGCCGCCGAGAAAGCCAAGGCGGCAGAGCCGCCGCTCCCGGGCGAGGCCGCAACGGAATACTTCCATCCAAACAACCGGGACGGCGTCGTGGGCGACGACCTGGCGCGGGCTATCCGGCGCGATAGCAATGCCCGCAAGAACTTCAAGGACTTCGCTGCCGGTCGTGACGAAATTCCCGATATTGTCGAGGCCCGCCTCTCCGGTCCGACCCGGCTTGCTTTCCGCCTCAACTGCCGGCCGGGAGCAGGCGACAACAACGACGCCAACGGCCTGGCAGCGACGCCCAAGGCGTCGCCTGCCAACCCCGGCGCGGCGGGCGTCGCCTTCGACGGCATGCCTTTCACATTTGCCGCGCTCACCGACTGGTCGCATCACGAGCCTGCGGTTACCCGTCGTGCCGAAAAGCTGTTTCGCGAATTGCCCAGCGGCGTCGTGCCCCCGCTGGGCGAGCAGGCCGCCGACCTCGACGACCGCCACATGCTGGACTACCAGGGCCTCAGCGCCGGAGAAGACGTCACCGGTGCTCAGCGCATGGGCGAAATTCGCGCCTCGCTCGCCACGGCGCCGAACGCCCTCGAAACGGCAATCGAAATTCCGTCGCGGCTGTTGCTGTCGACCGCGCAGGATGCGGTCTGGCAGACGACGCGGCGGTTTCCCATCCCAGGACCGGATACGACTTTTGCCGATCCTCCGGCCGTGCTCGAATTCGGTGCGGAGGTTACCCAGCCAGGCGCGCCGATCGCCTCCCACAGCCGCGATCTGTGGACCGCGCGTTTGCTGATCGAGGACGTGCAGCCCGGCCTGCGCGTGGTCGGCACGCCAGACTTTCGCCCGATGGCCCTTGAACCGGCGACGCGCGATGGCCGTGTATTGTTGCCGGGCCATTTTGCGCCTCCGCGCGGTGCCTATGCGCCATGGTTCCTGGGCAAGGAGCAGGCGACGTCCGGCGCATCATCGCCCCGTGATGCCTATGTCGCCCGGTTTGGCGACGCAGACAACCAGTGGAAGGATGTCTCCGACGACGCGTTCTGCGTGAAGGCAAAGGACTTTCAGCCACCAAGGAAGCTTCGCCTCGTCGACTGGCTGTGCCGCCGTCTTGGCATCCGCTCCGAGACTGAAAGGGACATCGAATTCTTCCGCACCTCGCTCGACGCCTACGACCGGCACGAGTTGGTGCTGTTGACATCCGCCTACGGTTTACCTGTCACCGGCAAGCGCCAGGCCATGGGCGAGGACGTGGAATTGTCCGGCACCCTGGTCGATGGCTCCGGCCAGTTCGAACCCGGAGCGGATTTTGCGCTGCTCGACGGTCGCAGCGACGAGGCGATCTATCGGCCTGTCGCCCTGAATGCCACTGAGCTGACGCTGTCGACGCTCGGTGGCTCGTTTACGCACGACACGCATTTCAATCCGCCGGCGACGGCGCTCGACATCGATGGTCTTCCCTTCTTCAACGGCATGACCATCGAGCGTTGGCAGCACGACATCGTGCTTGGCCGCGACATCCGCGCCGAGGTCGTCTACAAGGGCTATCTGTTCCCTCTTGGCCACCGGGCATCGCTGGTCAAGCTCACCGAGCGCATCTTCCTGCTGACCAAGAACCAGGGCTACAAGGCGCTGTTGCGCCAGCGCATGTTCCTGCGTGTCGGCAAGCCCGAGAAGAAATATCCCGCTGTCGGTCAACCCAATTCCGGCCGTCAGTGGTGCGCCAGCGACGTGATGATGCTCACCCGTCGCACCCCCGATATCGTCGATCCGACCACGCCGGTGGGTCCATCTCCGAAGGAGGGCGAAGTCGCTCCCAACGGCATGCTGTCGCTGGGTGATCAACCCGGCCTTGCGTTCTGGCCGAAGGTCAATCTCACGGATCAGGGCCTCATCTCTTTCCAGTTCACGCTCGATGACAAGAAGACGTCGATGCCACTGCTGTTCCTGGACAATGTGGCTGCGACCACACCAGGAAGCGTGCGTAAGGTTGCCGAATACTACAACACCCATGCGAATGTACGCCGCGACATGGCGTTGAACGGCCAAAAGCTGCGTTACGCGGAAGAGAAAGAGAGCGGTGACACGACGTTCGCCACCGATCGTGTGACGGTGGTTGCGCAAGGCCGGCAAGGTCCCGGCGGAACCAGCTGGGAGGGCGACAATACCCTCTACGAGACGACGGGCGTGCTGGAAGGCGCCGAGCAGCCGCCATTTTATCCGGCTGTCGAAATCGCCGACATCCACATCGAACAGGTGGAGCGTTTCACCGGTTCCGCAACCAACGCGACCAAGGTGCGCTACGACGGACATTTTCTTGCACACGGTTTCCCGCGGGAGAAAGGCGTGAGCGCGAAAGATGCCAGTGACGTCGCCGCCACGGACAACCCGGCGGAAGTGTTTCTCGATCTCATCACATCGGTAAAGTTGGACATGGGGGGCAGCGGCGACCGCTCCGGCGGCATCGCCCGGCCGAATTCGACGATCCAGGCTTTGTCGCGAAGCAGGGGACCGCTCGGCGCCGAGAAGCCGACCGTCGAGACCCGTCCCGGATCTGACATTGTCTCACTGGCCAAGTACTTCAGCAGGGCGGTCCCCGTGACGCCGACGACACCCACCGCGGTCGCGCCAGCAGCAACTGGCGGCGGCTCGGCCGCGGATGGCCAGCTTGACGTGTTCAAGAACTTCTTCTCGTCCGATGCCAAGCTGCTCGGCATCGTCAAGCTGCAGGACCTGATGTCATCCTTTGATCTGGCCGGCGCGGACCTGCCGCTGCTGAAGGAGACAATGGAATTTGGCTCGGCGCTGCAGAAGACGACATCCGATGCCCTGGCCCTGGTCCGGGTCAACGTGCTGCTGCCGTTGCGGACCGCCGTCGATGCCATCGCAACGCAGTGGGACGCACTCGACGAGCGTCTGCAGGCTGAACAGAAAAAACAGGCGAAACTCGTCGGCCAGGCCGATGTCCAGATCATCTCGATAAAGACCTATTTTCCCGAGATCGAGGATGGGCTTTCCGGCTTGCGCCGGTTGCTGGACGATGCGCTGGCGGAGAACGACCTCCTTGCCCTGCCCAAGAGACTTTCGGCCGTCTATGAGGCGGGCAAGCGGTTCGCGCGACTGCTGTCAGCGCTTGCCGCGAATGCGCCCGAGCGGATGCAGGAAGCCGTGCGCAATACGCTGCTCGGCGGCATATCGGATATTCTCGCCGCCAAGACTGCGCTCGAAACGGTACTGGCCAAGATTGAGGCGGTAGGCAACGGCGATGCGCAGGCGGCGGTTGCGGCGGTGGCGGCCGAGCTTATCGCCGCCGTCGACTTCTTTGACGACATCATCCCACTGCCAGTGCCGGTTCCGGATCTTGTTGCGGCGGTTCGAGTCGTCGCAGATGCGACGCCAGCCGATGTCGAAGCCGTGGCGCGGGAGACCGCCAGACTGCTTCGAACCGCGGTTTCCACTGCCGGTGGTGACTTGCGCGCCGCCGTCGAGAAGGTGATCGTCGATCTGGCGACGGGCGGCACGACACCAGAGGCGGCAGCAGCGGGCCTCGCCAAGACGACGATCGGTATCGCTTCCGGCGCCGTCGACGGAGCGCTCGTCTACGTCAGGGATAATGCCAACGAGCCATACAAGTCCAGGCTTCTCGCCGCCGTCGGGGCTTACCGCGCCCGACTGCAGGAAATCGATGCTGCTATCCCCATGCACGATCTGAATTCGGCAAGCTTGCCTCCCGCCTTGTTGCAATTGGTAACCGAGTTGCGTCGCCTGCAGGATGGCGGCAAGTCGGTAATCTCGCTCGTTCAGGCCGTCAAGAACAATGACGTCGATGCGGCACTCGCTGCCTCCGGAACCGTTGCACGCCAACTGTTCGGCGTGGAAGTCGACCTGAGCAACCCCCTCACAAAATCGGCCGGCGAGGCTGCGAACGCATTCGACGCGCTGGCTCGGCTGCTCGGGTTCACCAGCGATACGGCGCAGCAATGGCCGACGGACGACGAGGCCGAAGCGGCTGAGATGCTCAAGCTACCGGACACGCTGCCCGCAACAGGCAGCGGCCTCATGAAGGTCGCCAAGGCGTGGCAAGCGGCAGGGCAGCTCACCTTGGACCTTGCTCCCGCCAGGAAGGCATTCGTCGACCACAAGGACGATCTCCCGTTGTCGCTGCAGCACGACGTGGATGGCGTGCTTTCCGATACGGAGACGTTCATCGGTGTCCTGAAAGCGCAGATCGGGGAGGCCTATCGGCACACGGTGCATCTCGGACGAGGGCTTCAGATGGTTTCGCGGTCGTTGCGAGACTTCGAAAAGCTGACGCCTGGAAGTGGCAATACGCCTGACCTGACAAGACTTCTGCAGCGACTTGAAGCTGCGCGTGGGATCATCGAGAGTGCTGTGGATGGCTTGTCCGGTGTGTTGCGGGCGGTCCGCGAGGCTCTCAACGCCTACATCATCGGCAAGCCCAACAATGTGGATGCGTTGGCTCTGGCGTTCGCGGCGAAGTTGGGCGCGAGCACCGATATTCAGAGTGCCGTCGAGACTGTCCAGGACTCACTGAAGTCCGCCCAGGCCGAGATCGCGGGCAGCCTGACGCTTGTGGCAAGCTCGGTGTTGAAGCTGCTTGGCGAAAGCTGTCTGCTCACCACGGCTGGCATTGCCTCGCTCAAACAGCTCTTCACAGACCTGCCCAGCGTGTTCGACCCCGAACGCCAGAGCGTGGTTGACGCGCTCACCGCTCTTGAAGCGGCGGTGCCGTCGGATCTGCCGGAGAATTTCGGGGTCGGCATCGATCCCCAGACCATTGCCGAATTCCTGGCCTTGACCGTGAAGAAGGATACAACAGTCGAGGCATTCTTCTTCGGCCGCGGCGGGTCGGCCGAGTTCAATACCGTGCGGGAGAAGCTGCGGGCGGCTGAGGCAACCGCCATTTCAGCCTATCGCAGCCTGTTCGACCGGGCATCGGCACTGCCTGCGAGCTTGCGTGATGAGGCCTTTCGCCTGGTTAAGCTGGCCTTCGCGCCATTGTCCGTTGGCTATCAGAGCATCGTCGCCGCCCGGGACAAGGTGCTGGCCGATCCCTCGATCGCCAAGGGCCTCGCTTCGGCGATGGTTCGCGAAGCGCTCCTGGTCGAGCCTGATCCGAACTTCCCGCACGATGGCGACAAATCGGATCGGCTCGGGCAGGAGGCCGGCTGGATTGCCGACGTGGCGAAGGCGACCGATTTCGGTCAGGCCGACATCCGCAAGGAGCTCGCTGTCCTGCTGGAAGGCTGGCGCACCCATAGCGCCGCGCCGCAAGTGATCGCCAACAATCTCAAGAAGCTCGTCGTCAAGGCGACCAGCGGCGACATCCTCAGCATGATCGACGTCGCTGCCCTGCGTGACGAGATCGAGGACGCGCTGGCCAATCTGGTACCGCTGCGCACCACGCTCGCCTACGACATGAACCTGGCTTCGGGTAGTGGCACGGAAAAGGGTGAAATCTTCCAACTTCTCCCCGGCAGCACCTTCAACGTCGCCGTTCGCGTCGACATCGACCTGCTTGGCCAGGATCCGGTCAAGTTCCGCGCCGATGCACGGCTCGGTGCCTTCCAGGTGAACCTGCTTGGCAGCATCTTCGATGCCGTCACGCTGAAATTCCGTGGCGCGTCGTTCCTCATCGAAGATGGTGGCAAGCCGTCCTTCGATGTCGACTACGACACTTTCGAGATCGGCGCCCAGCTCAAATTCGCCGAGAAACTGCAATCGTTCCTCAGCCCGAGCGACAGCGGCTTTTACTTGCAGCCGCTGGACAGACTACCGGGAATAGAAGCCGGTTACGGCCTCAACCTCGGCACCATCCAGCTTGGCGGCATCTCGTTTTCCAACGTATCGCTGAACGTTGCCGCCTTGTTGCCGTTCACGGACAGCGAAGCCCAGTTCCGCGCCTCGCTGGCGCGCCGCCTGGCGCCCTTCATCATCAGCGTGCCGCCATTCGGCGGCGCCGGCTACTTCGCCATCACCGCGAACGCCAGGAGCATCGTCGGTTTCGAGGCGTCATTCGAGTTCGGCGGCAGCGCCGACTTCACGTTCGGGCCGCTCGTCGCCTACGGCCGCATCATGTGCGGTTTCTTCATCCGCACGCAGTCCCTGCCCAGTGGCCGCGTAACGGACATCTCCGGCACCTTCTTCGCCGGTGGCGCCGCCAGCATATGGATTTTCTCCTGCTACGCTTCGCTCTACGTCAAGCTTGGCATGACGTCAGGCGGTGCCAACGATGGAGCGATGCAAGGCGAGGCGGTGTTCTCCTTCTCGTTCTCCATGGGGATCGTCGATTACGACTACAGCGTGCGGGTCTCGAACAGCCAGCCTGCCTTGGGAAGCCAACAGGCGGCGCTGGAGAGCCCGACCCGCTTTGCGAATGCCGATGGCATCGACCGCTCCATCATTACCGGCACGATCCCCGACGACAATGGCTTTGTCACCGGCGCCAGGGCCCTGACCGTCGGCCAGGACAAGGATCCGGAAAAATACTTCAACTATTTCGATGTCGACCTTCTGGAGGATGCAGCATGACCGACGTTTCCGTCCGCCCCTTCTTCCGCGTGGTCGCCAATGGTCTTGCCGGCAACGGCAAGCACCGGATGAGCCTCGTCGCGACGCCGGAACGCGCCTTACAAGGCGGCTTCCCGCTTTCGAAATGGCCAAGCGAAATGGCCAAGCTGGTTGCCCGTGGCATCGCCCTGTCGGGTGACGGCGGTAAGCCTGGCCCTTTCCAGGTCAAGATCGCGATCGCGCCCAAGGCGACGCAAGTGCTGACATCGACCGGTTGCTGGACGGCCGCCGAACCCGACATCGCAACCATTCGAGAGGTGGCCGCAACGGCCGCGATCAAGCGGCTCGGCGACCCGAAATCTTCAACCGTCTGGACTGACATCGACGCGATCTGGCAGGAGGCCTTCGTCGGCGTTGCCGACGACAAGGCATGGACGGATCTGCAAACGCTGATCGACCGGTCATTGACCGGCAAGACCTTCACCGCCGATCTCAGCGACAAGGCGGATCCCGCCGCGATCGAGGATCGCGGCCGCATGCGGCCGTCGCAAGCGACACCGACTAACACCACGGTGATCAAGACCATCATTCCGGCGCGTCAGAGTGATCTCGCCTTCCATCTCGAGGCCGAGCGGGCACGCCGCGTCGCCGAGCAGATTCGCGCCCCGTTGCCACAGCTGTCCGATCTTGCGTTGAACGCACCGAAGGCCGTGGAACCCCCGGCCGGTCCCGTCACCGCCGAAGTGCTGCTGGCTGAACTGAAGAAGCGCAAGCAAGACGAGTTGATGGCGGTCGTCGATGCAACCGAGGAAGATCGCAAGTGGGCGACAGGCAAGTTCAAGGAAGTCACGGACCGGGCACTAAGCAGACTATGCAAGCCGGTGTCGAAGGATACACCCAAGGTCCAGGATCCAGGCCAGCCGGCGCCAGCCACGCGGGCGCAGGCTGCCAAGACCCAGCTCTACGGAAGCTGGGCGCAGGCGCCTCAGGCCCCTGACCACGGGTCGGATGCCAAACGCCAGGAGCATGTGGCGCATACCTTCTATGCCTTGCAGGGCGATCCCGGTTTTGCGCGTTTGTTCTGCCTGACGATCGATCTCGAAGTAGAGAAACTGGACGCCGGTTATGTCTTCCTGGCAGCCGAGAGCGATGCGCCCGAGCGTGCGACGCCGTTGGTGTGGACGGCGGCCAAGATCGCCAATGATCATTTCTGGCCAGCGCCCAAGGACGAGATTGACGTGCCGCAGGTCGCGCTCGTTGATGAAAGCTGGGATCCCTTCATCTGGCCCCAGATCGCCGGTCTCGACCAGTTCGACGGCATAGCGATGATGGGAGCCGGCGCAAGCGCGACGGCCGCGCAGAACAATCCACGCTTCGGTCTTGTTTCGCTCGACATGCGTCGGGCTGCCGAACTGACGGGCAGCGACAGCGTTGACGACGCCGGCGGCAATGCGAATGGTTTCAAGACCGCCGGCTTCACCATTCTCGACCGCATGCGCGCCGACGAGGCGGTTCGCACGGCCGCGCGCACCAGCGCCCAGAATTCCGTGACGCCGATGGACGGCGAGCATCGCGTGCGCGCGCTGCTGTTTGCGGAGGATCTGACCATCGGCCGGCGGCTGGACGTCGCCGTGGGCAACAAGAGCGACGATCGCTGGCGCAGCCTCATGAATCGAACCGTCTCTTATGATTTCCGCGTCGCCGGCAAGGCCAAGCCCGGCGTCAGGACCGCGCTCGATATGCTGATCGGCGCACCGGGCACACCGGAGCGGCGCGATCTCGATGCCAGCAGCATGACGTTCGTCTCGCGGCTGGTGCCGCGCGGCCCTGCACCGGCCCAGGATGCCAGCGTCGATGTCGACGCCGTGGTGGAGGAAGCCGTTGCTCAGTGGGATGGCACCCCCATGGCCGTACTGTGTGCCCCCGAACGGCCGGAGCCAACAGGACGGCGATTGCCGTTTCGGCGTACTCTCAGCCTTCCCGACGCCAAAACCGATCCAGCCTCGCGACCGCCACCGCTTCGCTATGGCGTCGGCTACCGGTTCGCCATGCGTTCGACCTTCCTCGGCGGCCATTCGGTGCCGATGCGGGAGGACGGCGGTCATCTGCAGCGGCAGTTCAATACGACCAAAATCCATCCGATGGCCCCGCTGCTGGCATTTCCGGCGAAGTTCGGCGACGAACAGTCTCCCGCCGCACGGAGGCGCTTCCTGCGTCACGAGGCTGTCGGCCATCCCGACATCCTCCTTCCCCAGCATATCGCCACCAAGAACAATGGAGCGATCGGTTTTGAACAGGCCGAGCGCGCGGTCCTACGGTTCAACAATTCCGATGCCGTATCCTCCGATGAGTTCATTGCCGGTGCGCCTTACCGGCCTGCCGACCAACGCGCTTATCCGCGCCAGACCATGCGCATCGTCGTACCTCCGACGATCGCGCAGGACGACGCGGTCCGGCATGGCATGTTCGATGTCACGGATTTCGCGGCGCGGCTAAAAGGTGGCTTGCTCGACGTGCGGCGAGACCGTCAGATTCTCAAGGACGATGTGCTGGTGCCGGCTGGCTTTCCGGTCGCCGTCACTCGCAAGCCGACCGGCTTTGGATCGACGGGAGCGGAGAAGGTTCGCGACATCGTCTATCTGGGTGAGGACGGGCCGGCCGAAACAGTGTTCGTGCCTGGCCACGATGTCGGGCGGCGTCAGCCGTTCCTGCCCGATCCGGCGGCCGAGACCTATGTGCTGAGATTGAAGCACCGCGCCACCGGCGCCTATCTGGACGGGTCGCTGCCCATATCTGTCTACGATGGCGGGTTGGCCAAATGGCCGAACGCGCGGCCTCTGGCCATCGTCATGACACAGGTCAAGAACCGGCCCGCGCCCAGCTCGCTCGATGACGTGCTGACGCTGGCGAAAGCGCCCGACCAGTTCTTGTCGTCCGACGGCACCTTGGCGAAATCCGGAGCGCGCGTAAGGGTGGTCGAGATGCGTGTTGCACCTTCCGAAGACTTCATGCTCGAGATTTTCTGTGTGCCGTCGCCCGAGCGGCTGGCGAAATGGTTCAGCCTGCCGGAGACGCTGGGGGCGCTGATGAACCCGATGGGGACGCCGATCGACGCAAAGGCTCTCGAAGCCATGTTTGGCCGGTCGGCGGCGGACGCGCTGAAAGCGTGCCTGGCCACCCATGAAAAGGCAACGGACTGCCATTGTTCGCTCGGCGGTCACGTCGGCGCCAACGACGATCTTTTGCTCGAAGTCTCCAGGATACTCTTGCAACACATGGCCTGCATCCAGCCAATCGCCGAACTGTCGGCAGTCGCCTCGATACGTGCCGCCTGCGTGGCCAGCCGGCCGGCCCAGGCGCCGCAATGGGCGGTGTCGCCGTTGCCCAAGGACCTCGATGCTGCCATCGCCGCCGTTGAATGGATTGGCGACGATGCCGAGGTGCGGAGATCGGCGAGAAATCTGTTCGGCGCTCCCGGGGCGACGCGGCCCGCCCCCGTCGAGGACCGGCAGGAAGGCAGCGGCATACGCACGAGGGACGCCCTGGACGTGGCGAAGATGGTGTTCGATCCGCGCGCGGACGAAGGCTCGAAGGAGTTCCTGCTCACCGGCGCCATCTCCCTCGATCTGACCGACGCCGACAGTTTCGAGATCGTCGCCGAGACGGTCTCGCCCCGCAGCTCCGTCATGGATGATACCAGTCGCCGCCGAAGCCTGAAGGCCAGGCGCGCCGGCCGTTGGCCGAGCCTGCTCGACGCCACCGGCCAGCGCCGGTTCCTGTCGGTGCAGGACGTCTATGGCTTTGCCGGCATCGACGATGAGAAGCGCGTCAGCCTCAGGCGCTCTCAGGTCACGCTGCTGCGTTGCGAGGCCCTGCCGGTCGATGGCGCCATACCGCGCTGGCCGCGGTTGCAGGGGCGTTCCGTCATCAGCCTGGCCATGGTGCATGAGGCGGCGCGACGCGGCGTGATCGTCGTCGACGGGCCGAGTACGCCACCACCGGCTGGTGGTGGCCAGCCAAGCCTGATGTTCAAGTCGGACCAGGTGCATACGTTCCCTGACGCTAAGGCGAGGAAGCTACTGGTCAAGGCGGTGGCGTTCTCGCGCTTCGCCGCCGACTGGGAAACCGCGGACCGCTGGCGCGGGCCGAAAGAAGCCAACGTGCAGCAGCTGGCCCGCCGTCAGCCGCTCAATCGAGCGCAGCAGATCCGCGAAAGCGATCAGCTCGAGGTCTGGCTTCCAGCGAGCGAGCGCCCGGCCAAGTGCGTCGTCCGTTCGCCCATGCCGGTATTCCGGACCGAGCGGCTGACGGTCGACGACCATGGCCTGCCGGTCCATACGCTGAAGCGCGGTTCGGTAACCCGCGTCTACCTGTCGCGCGGCTGGTTCTCCTCCGGCGAGGAGGAGCGGTTGGGAGTCGTGGTCTGGCCGCCGAACCAGTTCGACGATCCGCGAGCGTCGCTGGCGCGCAAGTTGCGCGACTACTATGGCCGTGACGTCCAGCTCGACCAGCTATCAGACGAGTTCCTCGGCAATCTCGGCGGCTTCATCACCCGCTGGGGCGGCGATCCGATCCGCTGGGACAGCGAACCCGACACCGAACCGTTGATAGGGCCGCTAAACTTCGCCGACGTCGCCCATCTCGTGCGCAGGCCCGGCAGCCCGCCGCTGGCACCCGAGGTCATCGAGCGACTGTCGGCATCGCCGCACGATCCCCGCATAGAGACGGACGTGCTGATGCCGGTCGCCGTGCCCGCGGACGAAAACGACGCATCCGGCCAGCAAGGCGCCAAGCCGAAATTCGAGATGGCGCAGGTGAGCCTCATAACCTACCAACCGTGCTTCGACGCCGACCGCGAGGAATGGTTTGTCGACATCGAGATCACGCCTTCGAAGTCGACCGATCCATTCATCCGGCTGGGCCTGGTCCGCTATCAGCCGCATGCACCGGACATCCTGAAGGTCTCCGAGCCCGTGGTGGTCTGGAGCCAGATCCTGCCCAGCCGCTCCGTCACCTTGACGCCGATGGCTGAAAAGAGGGGCGGTCTCAGCGTCTGTGCGACCGTCAGCGGTCAGGCCTCGGAACGGGTGCGGCACCACACACGCTACGAAAAGACCGGGCATCCGATCTACGATGTTCTCGACAAGCCGCATATGCGTATGGCGGTGGTTCACGAAGCGAGTGACGGCAAGGGCCGGCTAAGGCGCACGCCAGTCAATCTCGCCGCCTACCAGGCGGTCGACACCGACCCCCATATAGAACATGGCATCGCGCAGTGGACCTTGAACCTCTCCATCGCCGCAGGACGTCTCGCCGAGCTAGGACCGGGCCAGTTCTACGCCTACTTCGAGGAGGTCGAGCGACGCATGCCGGCGACCTACGCTGCCGAACCGATCAAGCCGGAAACGATGTTCACCGCCAGCACGCTGACCGAGTCAGGTCCACGCTTCTCGGCGCGCGTCCCGTTTGAAGCGCCAAGCACAAGTCCTCATGCAACCCAAAACGAACTGGGAGAAGTGAAATGAAAAAGCCAATCAGTCTTGTCGCGGGAGCGGCGGCCTTGTTTTGGTCAATCGACGTGCGGGCCGACAGCTTCGATGACTATCGAGTCGCATGTGACACTACTCAATCAAGCGCGGCACAAGCTGCGGTGGATGAAGCACATAGAAAGTTGAAATCAGCTATCGACAGTCTACCCGCCGTAAATTCGGACGTTGGAGCCAAGTTCCAGCGCTGGTTCGGCGGCGCAGAGGGCGACGATGATCCAATCATAAAGAATGTGTATCTGGAAGTTAACGGGTTTTTGACGTTCAAAACTTTCTGGTGTCCGAACAAATCCATGCCGGATGATGATCTAGGAACACTCGCTTTTGTTCCCAAGGGGTCGTTCTCAGAGGTTTTCTTGGAGTCGGGATTCTTCGCCTTGCCTGCAACAGGCGCAAATTCGCAAGGCGGGGCCATCATCCATGAGGCGTCTCATCAGGCAACCAGCGCCAGAATCGTCGATAACGAATATGGCCCCTCGCAATCTGAGCAACTCGCGAAATCCGCGCCGCAAAAGGCAAGACGAAACGCCGACAGCCTTGAATATTTTGCCGAGGACGTCGCTGACGGCATTCCCTGAAGGCGGCTGCTGATCGCTGTGATGGGAGCAAAGAAGACCGACTCGGGCTCGAACAAGTGGAAGGAACAGGAAATGGGAACGCTAAGCATATGGCACTGGCTGATCGTCATAGTGGTGATGATGCTCTTCTTCGGAAGGGGCCGCATTTCGACGCTGATGGGGGATGTCGGAAAAGGCATCAGAGCTCTGCGACATGAGCTGCGGGACATCGACGAAACAAAGTCCCTTGCTCCGGAAGGCGAAATCCACAGGCAAGCGGCGACACGCGTTTCTGTCGATTAGCTGTTCGTCCGCAGTATAGCATCACAAATTGAGGTCGACGTTAGGAGGACTGGAAATGAAATCGCTCGCTCTTGCTCTAGCTTGTTCTGTCTGCATGTTCACGCCAGCCCACGCAGGTTCGGGCACCATAGCCGCCGTCAATGACGATCACGCGGATCTGTTCGTGTCGATCTGGGATTTGAACACCGCCGACAACAAACTGGTCTGGGACAAACACCGGCTAAATGATGGCCAGCAGGAAAACCTGGCGGTTGAACTCGACGGAGACAGAAAGGCCAAGATCAAGTGGACCAGTGTTCGAACCGATGGCGATCCGCCGCCAGCCAAGACCGAACCTTCTGTCGGCGTGAATGAGGGAGACAGTTTCTACGTCAATACATTTTAATAAGTTGTGCGAGCAGCGGGCGGCGTTGTTCGTTTGCTCGACGTGAGCCCCACCTAGCGCTTGATACGCCGAAAGGTTGCGGAGGTGGTTCCCGTCCGCCTTTGCTCGGCGTCGGTTCCCTTGGGTCCTCTTAGAGCAAGATAATATATTATCTGTTGCTTAAATGCTACAGACTTTAGTTGGTAAAGACGAATATTTTTCAAGAAATAAAATGTTCTGGGGGCGTCTGCCGGGTCTTTAGGCGACGCCAAAGGCTAGAGTTTATTTGGCGGCCGAAGAAAGAAAAATCTTGATGCCAGCGGGGGCACTACATTGATCAAGCTGAAGAATCTAATCGTCGCCGCATCGTGTTGTCTATCCCAAGCTGCCTGTGGAACATACATTCCCAGTCAGCGAGATTGGCCAAAAACCAGTTCAGGTGATGTCGAAAATATGAATACGGAACTCGCCAGCAGCATTGTATGCGAGTTGAGCTATGCTGTGACCCTTGCAATTAAAAATGACCGCGAGGAGGCAGAAGACAGGAGCAATCACAAGCTCTATGGCAGCTTCCTCTATGATTGGGGTGTGGAAGTCGCGACGGATTTCACGGTTTCAGAAAACACAACCATCAATCCTACGACGGCTTGGCTACCGCTTTCCCAATTCAGCCTGGCTGGCGGGATCAGCAAAGGAGCGGTGGCGACCAACGTCAATACCTTCAACGTATTCTACCCCCTATCCGCTCTCTATAAGCCGGATATTTTCAAAACAGACACCAAGGAGCGGCCGTGCCGTCAGCCAGCGGGCCATCAGGAAGGCTCGCCGCTCGTAGATATCGATCTGCGAATTTTGCCGCTGCTGGAATCACGTATTCAAACGGTGCAGCTGCATATCGCTGACGCGCCCGACAAAAAAGAAGTGATCAAGGGCGGGAAGAACGTGCTTCAACAGACAGTATCGATCAAAGAAACGATATCCGGCGACATCACGCCGACCTGGAAATTCACGACTTCTACGGTGAATGCATCTGGCAAACTCTTCTCAGCAGGACGGGAGCGAACACACAAGATCGTCTTTACGTTCGCCCAGTTGGCAGATGACAAGCAAACCTTGTCTCCCTTGGGTGAGGCTTGGCATATCAACGAGCAGAAGAAGGTCGGAATTATTGTCCAGCAATAGACGCAGCTATAGGAGAGAAAGTTGAGCAAAGAATCAGAGGTGCAGCCGAAACCCGCAACAACGAAGACGGATGAGAAGAAGGGGGCGTCAAGCGCGAAACCCAAAAAGCCGAAGGCTGCCACAAAGCTCACGAAGGTTAGGCTCAACTCGCTGATGGCTAATCTCGACATCTCATCAATGCATAATGACGATGTGGCAGCCGTCCTGCTCCACTGTGCGTCAGTGCTGAATTCGCGCCGGACTGCGAGTAACCTCAGCCTCAGTGAGGCGATGGCAAATGCCTTTCAAGGGTGTTGCTGGACGAAAGCCGGTGACAGTCCCATCGTAACCATAAAGAAAGATGGTCGGGTGAAAGGGCACCTTCCCTCTAAAGAAGTTGCGCGGAAGTATCATATCCCGAATTGCGGCGGCTGAATTTAACCGTCTTGCTGCAGTCGCTGACAGCATAATGCGGCATTGTGCTGAACCCTGCTAAGGCTGGCGTCAGCCCGATTTCGGACCGCGCCTAAGCGGGCGCGAAAGCGCGGAGCCTCCGCTTCGTCGATCTTGTTTCTGGCATCGAGCGAGCCCACCCACATTTTACTATCCAACGCCTCTCGGCAGCCGTTCGCTAAACGCGCTCCACAAAGTTGATCTGAAGGCGGAACTGGTCAGTGGAGCGGCCCGAGGCAGGCTAACCCGTCGAGCGGCGAGGCGATTTGGCCAGGTCACGCGCGGCATTAATCTACGCAGCAAGTGCTTCGACGTCAGCGTCCTCGTCAGCCGCGACCTCAGAAAACAGACGCGAAAGAGCGGCCCCTCTTGCCGGGCGATCGAGGGCGTACGATGTTCGCGTGAAGCGCATTCCGTCCAGAAGGCCATTAATGTACCCCGCGATCGTGTCAGCCGCCATGATCAGCGCGGTATCAACGGTATGGATGTATCGGCTCGTCACTGTGCCACGCGAATGACCGAGTAATGCCGCAACGGTAGCTTCTGTGAAACCGAGGTCGTTGGCGACACTGGCAAAGCTGTGGCGGAGCACGTGGGGCGT
Source organism: Mesorhizobium australicum WSM2073 (assembly GCF_000230995.2). Taxonomy (NCBI): domain Bacteria; kingdom Pseudomonadati; phylum Pseudomonadota; class Alphaproteobacteria; order Hyphomicrobiales; family Phyllobacteriaceae; genus Mesorhizobium; species Mesorhizobium australicum. The sequence goes on from NC_019973.1 coordinate 611,085, forward strand.
TATGTCCTCGAGTGCGGTCCCCTTGAGAACCTTCTTCCAATACTTAGGGAAGCCAACCAGCGGCTTGCCCTCGACCGTGCCCGGAAAAACGAAGGTGTCCTGCTCATCCTTGCTCAGGTCGTCCGTCATGTCCAGAACCGGCAGCCCGACAGGCCTTACCGAGGCACCTTCCTTGCTGTCCTCGAAGCGAAGACAGCTGTTTTCAACATCGACCTCGGTCCATTTCAGGCTCACTATCTCGCTCCGTCGGCAGCCCGTGAGGGCAAGGAACCGGATGATGGCGAGAGAGGTACCCAAAGCGTCATTCTCAGCTGCCTTCCGTAGAATCGCTCCGAGTTCTCGATACTCCTGCTCTGTCAGACGGCGATCTTTGACGCGATCAGCTTGCTTCCGAACGCCGTGGGCTGGGTTCTTCTCGATGATCCCCTGCTCTATCGCGTAGGTAAAAATACCACCGAGCAAACCTACCGCACGGGCGGCTGTTCCGGCCCCACCACGAACAATCGCGCGACCTCGCGCTCTGGTCTTCACATTGGCCTTGGTCCGTCCGGCCGTGACGTCCCGGACGAAGCGGTTGACGTCGGTTGAAGCGATGTCCTTCACACGACGGGTGCCCAGAAGCGGGATGATGTGACGACGGATCCGGCTCTTGTCGATCGTCAATGTCGATACCTTTTTCGGTCGACGTCCCTTGCCCAGGATCAAGCCCTTGTCAGCATCTTCGAGATATCGCTCACAAAGTTCCTTGACGGTAATCGCCTGGTGATCGAGGCGCCGTTCCTCTGACGGGTTTTCGCCCTGGGCGATTTTCCCCAGGAGTATGCGTGCTTCTCGACGGGCGGTTTCGGGTGTCCAGACGCCGTGAAGCCCAATCGTATAGCGGCGGGTACGACCGGCGGCGCGGTACTGGACGAGGTAGCTTCGTTTTCCAGACCGAAACATGCGTAGTCCGAACCCCGGCAACTCGTCGTCCCACATGAAATAGTCCGCATCGCGTACTTCGGCAGCATCGACAACGCGCTTTGTCAGTCTGGCCATGAGTTGCCCTTCCTGCACACCTCTCGCCTGCTTCCGCGGAAGCACCATGGAAGCAGGCGGGAGAAAATCTCGACCTGCTGCAGCCTACCAATTTCGGCGCCATGGTCAAAATAAATGTGTGGAATCAGACGGATGGAGGGCTACGGCGTACAAAGAGAAACGTATCGGAAAGCCGCAGAAATTTCCTCCGAAGGCAGAGGTCACAGGTTCGAATCCTGTCGGGTGCGCCATGCTTCCAGGGTCCGTTCCGGACACATAGGTTACGGTTTATACCGGAGACATGGGTAACACTTTTGGCCCGAAGGGGTTTTGGAGTGGTTCGAGCCTGCATGTCTCATCGTCGAAATATCCCAAATCATAGTCCATGAAGCTAGCCAGCCAGATATGGTCCTCGACCTGTTTGATGCCGACGCTCTGGCCGGCGAAAACGAGGCTGAGGTTGATCTTCTTTCTGTTATAGCAGATGCGGCCGCAGGTAGTGACGATGACAGCCTTGTCGTGAAACGGATAATCGAGATCTGGCAGGCCGGCATAGGGTCGCGTTGAGGGTGCGTAACGCTCTGCCGGACAGTCCATGCCGAGGGCCTGGTGGGGGCGTTCTGAGTTGAACTCGTCGATGAAGTCATCGAACCTGGCCTGCTGCTGCAGAAAGTTGGCGCCTGCCGGTTTGGTGGTTTCCTTCTTCAGGGTCAGGTGCATGCGTTCATGGCGCCCGTTCTGCTGCGGGCAGCCCGGTTTGATGCGCTCGATGTCGATGCCCAGGCGCAGCCACCAGACCGACAGTTTGCTGAGGTTGAACAGCGCATTGGGGCTGGCGAAGGGAACACCATTGTCGGTCCTGATCGCGCTGGGCAGGCCGAACTCCTTGAAAACCCTTTCGAACACGGTGAAGGCATAGGCTTCCTTCGTGGTCGACAGCGCCTCGCAGGCGATGAGATAACGGCTGGCGAAGTCGGTGATCGTCAGCGGATAGCAATAGCGCCGATCGGCGAGCATGAACTCGCCCTTGTAGTCGGCACACCAAAGATCGTTGGGCCGACAGCCGTTGGAAAGCGGTGTTCCCGTCGCCCTGTTGCGCCTTCGCTTGCGGTGCTCGACCATCCCGTGCCGGTCGAGCACGGCGTGCACGGTCGAAATCGCGGGCCGGTGCACATCCGGATATAGCCGGGCCAGCCGCTCGCGTATCTTCGGCGCACCCCAAGTCGGCTTGTCTTGCTTCAGACGCACAATCAGCTTCTCGATTTGAAACGGAAGCTGATTGGCATGGCGGTAGGGCCGGCGCGATCGATCCGTCAGCCCCTCCAAGCCGCTATCATTGTAGCGCGTGAGGATCTTGTAGCCGGTCTTGCGCGAGATATCGAACTCACGGCAAAGCACGGCCATCTTCTCGCCGTCCAGCAGCCGCGCGACGAACTTCAGCCGCTCGTCCATGACGTTACACTCCTTCCAAGGCACCTTGCTCTCCTTGCAAAGGGCCGAAAGTGTAACCCATCTATCCGGAATGAACTGTCACCCATCTCTCGGGAAGGGCACAGGGTCCGTTCCGGACACATAGGTTACGGTTTATATCGGAGACATGGTAACACTTCTGACCCGAACGGGTTTTGGAGCCAGACTTGGCCACAACCACCACCAGGCGTGTCCTGATCACCGGCGCCGGCGCTGCCGACGGCATCGGCTTTGCCATTGCGCGGCAGTTTGGCCGGGCCGGGCATGCGGTTTTCCTGACCGGCGCCAGCGCGCGGGTGCTGGAGCGCGCTGACGAGCTTCGCGGCGAGGGCGTCGATGCCACGGCCGCGGTCGCCGATCTTACCATCGCGACGGAGGTGGAGCGGCTGCGGGCCGAGGTCGGCGCTGTCGCTATCCTGGTCAACAATGCCGGCATGGGTTCGCTGGCGTCGCCGTCCGTGGACAAGACGTTCCTGGCGATGAGCGAGGCCGAGTGGGACCGGGGCATCGAGACCAGCCTGAAGACCGCGTTTCTCGTCACCAGGGCGTTTCTGCCGGCGATGGTCGAAACGGGGTATGGGCGCATCGTCAACGTCGTGTCGGTGACCGGGCCGCTGGTCTCCTACCAGGGCACCGCCGCCTATTCCGCGGCGAAGGCCGGCATGGTCGGCCTGACCCGGACATTGGCGCTGGAAGTGGCGCGCCACGGGATCACCGCCAATGCCGTCGCGCCCGGCTGGATCGAAACCGGCGCGTCGAGCGAGGCGGAGCGGATGACGGCCCTGCATGCGCCGCCGGGCCGCGCCGGCCGGCCCGACGAGGTCGCGGCGGCGGTCGTGTTCCTGGCTTCCGAGAGCGCCAGCTATATCAACGGCGCCTTGCTGGTGGTCGATGGCGGCAACAGCCTTGAAGAACGCAAGGGATAGACGGCGCGGCCAGTCTCATGCCTTGGCGGATTTCCACCTTGGCGCAACTCCTTTCACCGTAATGAAGTGTAACCTCTATCTCGTTAGAAATTTCCCCGCCGCCACCTGGCCGCTGGCACCGTAGCTTGACTTAACTATCAGTCTGCACTAATCATAAGTCATGACTGTTGATAGCGCACAGCTTGCCGCCCTGGGCGATCCGACCCGAAGGCAGATTTTCGAGCTGATCGCGGAGCGTCCGCGCTCGGTGGCGGAGGTCACGCGGCAGGTCAGCGTGTCGCAGTCCGCGGTGTCGCAGCATCTCAAGGTGCTTCGCGACTCGCGGCTGGTGCGCGCGGAGCCGAAGGGCGCCAGCAACGTCTACCACATCGATCCGCACGGGCTGGGCCAGATGCGCGCCTGGCTCGACCGGTTCTGGAGCAAGACGCTCGCGGCCTACAAGCTGGCCGTCGAGACCCCACCAGAGGAGTGACCATGAACACCCAGATCCCCATCGCCTCCGTGAAACAATCCGTCGTCGTCGAGGCGCCGATCGAGCGCGCCTTCAAGGTCTTCACCGAGGATTTTGGCAGTTTCAAACCGCCCGAGCATAACCTGCTTGCAGCCCAGATCGCCGAGACGGTGTTCGAGCCTCGCGTCGGCGGCCACGTCTATGACCGCGGCGTCGACGGCAGCGAGTGCCGCTGGGCGCGCGTGCTGGCCTATGAGCCCCCCAACCGCGTGCTCCTGAGCTGGGACATCAGCCCGCAATGGCGCATCGAGACCGACCCGGCCAAGACCAGCGAGTGGGAAGTGCGGTTCACCGCCGAAACGGCTGGGCGTACCCGCGTCGAGATCGAGCACCGCAACCTGGAGCGCCATGGCCAGGGCTGGGAAGGTGTGCGCGACAGCGTCGCCGGCGATCAGGGCTGGCCGCTTTACCTGCAGCGCTATGCCGATCTGGTTGCTCGGCAGGCCTGATCGCGGTTCAAAGGCGCTTCGCCGCCTGGGTGGTCAGGGCGCCACGCCCCTGCACGCCCAGGCGACATTGGCGAACGACCTCGGGCCGTCCGGTCGCCCGGCCTGATAGGCATCGCGGACGGCAGCCTCGGTGCGCTCGCGCTCGGCTGCCTCCAGCGTGGTCACGTATTTGCCGAGCGAGCCCTCGCCGGCTGAAATCGGCGTCCAGTAATCGGCGAAGTCCTGGTAATCCATACGGATCATCAGCTCGGTTTCGGTCACGTCGGCCAGCCCCTGCTCGATGAAGGTCCGCTTCATTTCGCCGGGCTGCATCATCGGCTGGAAGCAATAGCGGCCGCGCAGCTGGCGCCCGCTCTCGCTGAGCGCGGCGACCGTGTCGATCATCATGCGCATGCCCGCCATGCCGCCGAGATGGTCCCACACCACGGCCGCGACCACGCCGCCCGGCCGCGTCACCCGGCGCATTTCGGCAACCGCCTTGCCGGCTTCCGGCACGAAGTGAAGCACCAGCAGCGCCAGCGCGCGGTCGAACGCATGGTCGGCGAACGGCAAGGCGGTGGCGTCGGCCTGCGATATCTCGATGCGCGGATCGGTGTTGCGTCGCTTTGCGGCCTCGACGAAAACAGGCGAAAAGTCGATGGCCGCGATCGCCGCGAGGTCGGCGGATTTCGCCAGTTCGAACGTCAGGCTGCCGGTGCCGCAGCCGACGTCGAGGATCTTTTCGCCAGGGGCGAACCCGGCGAAACCGATGAAGCTGGGCGCGAGCTTTCGGCTCCAGCGGCCCATGAGTTGCTCATAGCCGGACGCGTCATGAACGGTGAAACTCGACGTCATATGCGCCTCCCTTGGCTGCGGGCGCAGGCTAGACCTCTATCAGGATGAAGCCAAGGCAGGGGAGCGCACGGCGGACGCCTGCCTCCGAGTGCGGGAGGAAAAGTCCGGCTCTTTATGCGACACCCTTGAATGCCGCCACGCTCTCGCGCTCCACCAGCGGGCATTCCAGCTTGGTGATTGGATATCGCCCCCGCCCCACTATCGCAGGCGCTTCCAGCTGCTCGATCGCCCATTGGCCCATGGCCATGTGCGGAAGGATCGACGTCGTCAGCGGCGGGAACAAATGCCGGGCGATTTCCTCGTCGTCATAGCCAACGACCGAGATGTCGGCGGGAATGTGCAGGCCGGCTTCCTTCAGGGCTTCGTAGCAGCCGATCGCGGTGCGGTCGTTCTGGCAGAAGATGGCGGTCGGGCGGTCCTTCAGGGCCAAGAGCTTCACTGTCGCGGCGTAGCCGGCGCTGGCCGACCAGTCGCCCTCGACCACCAGTTCGGGGTCGAAGGGGATGTCGGCGGTGGCGAGCGCGCGGCGGTAGCCTTTCAGCCGGTCCTGTGCTGCCTGCATCCAGGGTTCGCCCGTGATGGTGGCGATGCGGCGGTGGCCGTGGCTGATCAGGTGTCGCGTCGAGCTCTGGCCGCCGGCGATTTCGGAGGGCACCACGGCGGGGAATGCATAGTCCGCCGTGTAGCAGTTGAGCAGAATGACCGGAATGTCGAGGCCGTAGAGGAAGTCGGGCGCCGTGATTTCGCGGGTGAAGATGGTCATGTAGATCAATGCCGAAATGCCGCGCCTGGTCAGCGCCGAAATGGCGCGCGACTCCATCACGGCGTCTCCCATGGTCTGCGCCACCAGAAGCACGTTGCCAGCATTCCACGAGGCCTGGCGCGCGCCCTCGATGGCGACCACGGCTTCCGGGCTGGTGGCGAGCTGGTCGACGGCGAAGCCGATCACGCCGTCGAGTCCGTCGAAGGCGGGGCCATCAAAAGCCCCCTCGAAAGCCGCAACGGGCTTCAGCGCGGAGAAGGCGGGGGCGCTGTAGCCAAGCGCGCGCGCCGCCTCGATCACCCGCTCCCGAGTCTGCCGGGACAGGCGAATGCCAGGTGAATTGTTGAGCACGAAGGAAACCGTCGCCTGCGAGCAGCCGGCGGCGCGTGCGATGTCGGTCATGGTGACGCGGCCCTTGGGCTTTGCCGCCGCCTTGCGGCGCTTCCTGATGGCCTGGTCCGTCGTCTCGCTCATGCCGCCCCCAAATTCCCAGCCTGTCTAGCTGTAGCCCGCCGGGCCGACAAGATGAGGCGACGCTTCCGATTCACATGCGCATCGACCGAACTAATAACTATTACCATCCTTAGGCCCACTCCCGCCATACAGGCTCGAGCCCTCGCAAAACCAGAGGTCGCAAAGCCCCCGCTGCGTGCGATCAGCCATCGCCGCGTCGGCAAATCGATTCGGCCATGACACCCGAGCGCCACCGGACCGGTCGTTTGCTAATAGTGTTTACTAATACAAGGATGCGCTATACCGTCAATCCATCGCCTCCGGCCCCCATTGGTCCGGCTGCGATGGAAGTGTCTGTGAATGGCCCGATGGGGAGCGGATATGACTTCCGCAAACCATGTCTCAGATATGTGATATGTCAGACAAATCGGACTATTTACGAACGAAGAATGAGTCTCTAAAGTCCGTAGCCGTGGCTGGTAACGACGCCATTCTTTCACTGCCGGGAACCCCTTGAGGAGGAGGGCGTCCACGCCGCAGACGGCAATTCAGGTGAGCAAGACAAATTTAGTGTGCAAGACAATCCAGTGAGCAAGTCCGGCCAGTCCTACGACTGACCAAAACGGGAGGTTGAACATGAAATCCTTGATACGCAATGCATCCGTGGCCGCCGCGGCCCTGGCTGTCGGCCTGACGGCGACGGCAATCGCGCGCGCCGACGACAAGCCGACGCTGGCCTTCGTCGTCAACGGCGCTTCCGACTTCTGGAAAGCGGCCGAAGCCGGCGTCAAGAAGGCGCAGGGCGAACTGCCCGACTATACGCTCGAACTCAAATATCCCGAACAATCCTCCGTCGCCATCCAGCAGCGGCTGATGGACGATCTGGTGACCGCCGGCGTCAAGGGCATCATGGTCTCGGCCGTCGATCCCAAGACCTCGACGGATGGCCTGAACAAGATCGCTTCGCAAACGGCGCTGTTCACCACCGATAGCGACGCCCCGCAGACCAAGCGTGTCGCCTATATCGGCTCGTCCAATGTCGACGCCGGCAAGCAGGCGGCCGAAATCGCCAAGAAGGCGATGCCGGACGGCGGCAAGTGCCTGGGCTTCGTCGGCCTGCTCGGCGCCGACAATGCCAAGGAGCGCATCCAGGGCATGAAGGACGGCCTCGCCGGCACCAAGATCGAACTCGTCGACGTGCGCGGCGACGACATCGACCAGGCGCGTGCCAAGAAGAATGTCGAGGACGCGCTGGTCGCCAGCCCCGACGTCACCTGCATGGTCGGCTTCTACTCCTACAACACGCCACGCATCTATGAAGCGCTGCGCGATGCCGGCAAGCTTGGCTCGATCACCGTCGTCGGCTTCGACGACGATCCGATCACGCTGGGCGGCGTCAAGGAAGGCACCATTGCCGCCACCGTCGTGCAGCAGCCCTTCGAATGGGCCTATCAGGGCATGAAGCTGATGGCCGCCTATCTCAAGGGTGACAAGTCGGGCATCCCGGCCGGCAATTTGATCATCATCCCGACCAAGATCATCGGCAAGGATGACGTCGACGCTTACGCCGCCAATCTCAAGGCGATGGCTGGAAACTAAGACCAGAAGCAGTTCAGCCGGCTCAACTTCGCTTGAGCCGGCTGTTCGCATTGACGAACCCTGCTGGGGTCGTCAGTCTGCAGAACGGGCCATGTCGGCCCACCGGCTGCTGTCAGGCATGATGAATTATTCCGACACATCCATCGCGGCGACCACCCCGTTTCTCAGCCTCGAGAACGTGCGCAAGACCTATCCGGGCGTCGTGGCGCTCGACGGGTTTTCCATGGAGGTCAGGCCGGGCGAGGTCATCGGCCTGGTCGGCGAGAATGGCGCCGGCAAATCGACGCTGATGAAGATCCTCGGCGGCGTTACCACGCCCGATAGCGGGGCCATCACGGTCGACGGCGCCGCCCACAAAGGCCTGAGCGTGGAGGGGAGCCTGGGTTCGGGCATCGCCTTCGTCCACCAGGAACTCAACCTCTTCGAAAACCTCGACGTCGCCGCCAACATCTTCTTCGGCCGCGAGCCGCTGCGCGCCGGACCGCTGAGACTTGTCGACCGCGCGAAACTGCGCGACATGGTGGCGCCGCTGCTGAAGCGCGTCGGCGCCAACTTCTCCGCCGACACGCAGGTCGCGGATCTGTCGCTGGCGCAGCAGCAGATGGTCGAGATCGCCAAGGCGCTGTCGATCAAGGCGAGGCTGGTGATCCTCGACGAGCCTACATCGAGCTTGCCGCTGGCCGAGACCGACAAGCTGCTCGACGTCATCAAGGCACTGAAGGCCGACGGCATCAGCGTCATCTTCATCTCGCACCGCCTGCATGAGATCGAGCGCGTCGCCGACCGCGTCGTGGTGCTGCGCGACGGCATGCTGGCCGGGACGCTCGGCAAGCGCGACATCAATCACGACCAGATGGTCAAGCTGATGATCGGCCGCATGCTGAAGGAGCGCGAAAAGGCCTCCGAGGCGGCGCGTGCCCCCGGCGCCGTGGCGCTTGCGGCCAAGGCCGTCCGCACCCCCACCTACCCCAGCCGGCCGGTCGATCTCGACGTCAGGCGCGGCGAAATCCTCGGCCTTGCCGGCCTTGTCGGCTCCGGCCGAACCGAACTGGCGCGGGTGTTCTTCGGCATCGAAGCCAGCCTTGGCGGCACGCTGGAGCTCAACGGCAAGCCGTTAACGCTGGCCAGCGCGGCGGACGCAGTCGCGCAAGGCATCTTCCTTGTGCCGGAAGACCGCAAGCTGACCGGCATCCTGCTCGACCTGTCGATCGCGCAGAATATTTCACTCCCCAATCTGCCGGCGCATGCCAGGCGCTCGCTGGTCTCCGCAAGCGCCGAGACCGCCACCGCCGAGAAGCAGAAGAAAAACCTCGGCATCAAGGCGCCCTCGGTGCAGACGCGCACCGGCACGCTGTCGGGCGGCAACCAGCAGAAGGTCGTGCTCGGCAAATGGCTGGCCATGAACCCGAAGGTGATGATCCTCGACGAGCCGACGCGCGGCATCGATATCGGCGCCAAGGCCGAGATCTACGGGCTGATGCGGGCATTGGCCGACGCCGGCGTCGCCGTGCTGATGATCTCTTCCGACATGGAAGAGGTGATCGGCGTCTCCGATCGCATCGCCGTCATGCATGAGGGCCAGATCTCGGGCATTCTCGACAAGGATCAGTTCAGCCAGGAAAACGTGCTTTTGCTCGCGGTGGGCAAACCGGCGAACAGGCCGTAAGCGGAGACGACGATGACAAAGAAAGATCTCGGCCTGCTGATCCTGATCCTGGTGGTCGGGGCGATCGTCGCCATCATCAATCCGCGCTTCCTCTTGCCGATCAACCTCGCCAACACCTCGAACCTGATCGGCCTGTTCGGCATCCTCTCCATCGGCCAGGCCTTCGTCATCATCACCGGCGGCATCGAACTGTCCGTCGGCTCCGTTGTCGCGTTGCTGGGCACGCTGTTCATCGACTTCATCGCCGTGCGCGGCATGGGATGGCCTGTTGCCTTCGTGCTCATCCTGGTGCTCGGCGCCATCATCGGCCTGGCGCATGGCTGGCTGATCACGCGGCTCAAGCTGCAGCCCTTCGTCGTGACCTTGTGCGGGCTTTTGATCTATCGCGGCGTCGCGCGCTTCTACACCGCCGACGGCACCGCCGGTTTCGCCTTCGGGCAGAATTTTCCCGATCTCGAATTCCTGACCGCCGGCCGCTCCTGGGGCGTGCCGAACTCCTTCTTCGCGCTGATCGTCATCGCCATCGTCATGTGGGTGGTGCTGCACCGCTCGGTGTTCGGGCGCTATCTCTACGCCATCGGCAAGAACGAGGAAGCGGCGAAATATTCCGGCATTCGCACCGGCCGCGTCGTCATGGCGGCTTACGTCATCTGCGGCGTGCTTACCGCGCTGTCGGCGATCTATTTCGCCATGTACACGCGCTCGATCTCGCCGGCCAGCCACGGCCAGTTCTACGAGCTCTACGCCATTGCGGCCGCGGTGCTTGGCGGCTTCTCTCTGCGCGGCGGCGAGGGCTCGCTGATCGGCGTCATCCTCGGCACGGTGCTGCTGCAGGAACTGCAGAACCTCGTCAACCTGCTCGGCATTCCCTCCTCCCTCAACTTCGCGGTGATGGGTGGCGTCATCCTCATCGGCGTGCTGGTCGACCAGCAATGGGGTGTGTTCCGGGCGCGCCGGCGGATGGTCGATGCCGCCCGTAAGGGCGCGGTCGGCGCCGCCGCCGAATAGGTTCCTCCCGGCAGAAATAGCTTACCGGTGCTGGGCGCTGACGGGGTGGCGTGCCTTTCGCGGCCACCCTCTGGTGATCCGCCATGCGGCTTTGGCTGAAATTACCTGCCGCTCTGGCGTGCGGCGCGGCGAACGCTTTGCAACAGGATGGCAAGGCAGCCGACCAGCAACAGCCCACCGCCAAGCAGCGGCGGCAGCGCGAGCAACTTCACCGCCGCGGTCACGGCGGCCACCAGGACCAGCGCCAGCAGCGCCAGATTGCCGTCATCGACGAACATGCCGAAGACTTCCCTGGCAACGAGACGAAGGACGTTCATCGGGCGAGCCCTCCGGCTGCCGTTGGACTGATGCCGCGCAGCCAGCGCACCATGGCGAAGGACGCTAGCGCGACGATGGCGAAGATGGCCAGCAGGGCAAGATCGGCGCCAGGCCAATCGGCGCCGATGCCTTCGCCGGTCCAGAAGATACCAAAGCTGGTCAGCATCAGCCCGACCACGAATTTGAGCGCATTCTCGGGCACGCGCGCCAGCGGCCGGTGGACGGCCAGGCCGACAAGCATCACCAGGACGAAAGCCGCCAGCGCACCCATGCTGGCGTAAAATGTCTGCCCATGCGCGGCGCCGACGGCAATGACGATGAACACCACCTCGACACCCTCGAGCAGCACCGCCTTGAACGAGGCCAGTCCGGCGAGGTAGTCGGCGCGCCGGTCGGCGGCCTGCCGGTGCAGGGCCGCGGTTTCCTTGGCGAAGGCCGCTTCCTCGTCATGCAGGGCAATGACGCCGACGCTGCGCAGGATGGCTTTTCGCAGCCAGCGCATGCCAAACAGGATGAGCAGCACCCCGACGACGAACTGCAGGGTGGTGATCGGGACCAGCGCCAGCAGCGGGCCGAAGGCCAGCACCAGGGCCGCCAGCACCGCCAGCGCCAGCGCGGCGCCGGTCAATGCCGGGCGCCAGCTGCGTGTCACCCCCACCGCGAGCACGATGGTGAAAGCTTCGACGACCTCGACCAGGGAGGCGAGAAATGCCGCCGTGACTGTCGAGAGGATGGGTGTCAGTGTCTGCATGAAGCTTCCTGTCTGGCTCGCCCCTGATTCCTGGGGCGAATTCCCGGAGCGTAATCCAGAATCACCCTATGCGGCCAGCGGCCCGGAGCATTTCCAGCGACAGCGCAAGCAGGCGGGTGAAACAAGTCCGGATCAGATCAGGCCCGACATGTCGGAAAACGCCATGGCCTTGCGCAGCACTTCGGCGAAACGCTCGCCGGCCACTTCGCGCGGACCGCTGTTGTCGATCGACGTGACGCCAGGGCCGGACAAGCTCATATTGGCGCTGCGCGCCAGCCGCGCCAGCACCTCGCCGCGCGACTCGCGGCCGCGCATGGCCAGCCGCTCGGCCAGCACCTCGGGCGAAGCGGTGATCTCGACGATCGCCAGATTGGCATAGCGCTCGCGCAAGGTGGGGATGATCGCGCGCGACACGTTGGCGACGGCGACATGTCCATTGGAAACAGACCAGTCGACATCGGCAGGCAGGCCATAGCGCAGGCCATGCGCTTCCCAAGAGACGGCGAAAGCGCCGTCGGCATCGGCCTCGGCGAAGGCGGCGTCGGCCAGCGTATCGTGGTCCTCGCTCGCCGCATCGCTCGGCCTGGTGATGACGCGGCGCACGAACTCCAGCTGCGTCTCGTCGGCAAACAGCGCCTTGGCGTAGCCGATCACCGTGTCCTTGCCGGCACCGCTGGGGCCCACGACGGCGACAAAGACGCCGTGACGGATCGGAAAGGTTTCGGCGGACAGTTCGCGCTCGATCGAGGCCGACACCATCATGCCACCCGGCGCCCCTGCCGCCAGACGGTGCGTACGACCGGAACATGATCGTCGACGCGCACGCGCACCAGATCGGCGCGACGGCCCTGCTCGATGACGCCGCGGTCGTCGAGGCCGACGGCCTGCGCCGGGTTCTTGGAAACCATGGCGACGGCCTGCGGCAGCGAAATGCCTTCCACCATGTCGCCCAGGAAGAAGGCCGACTGGATCAGGCTGAAGGGAATGTAGTCGGACGACAGGATGTCGAGCAGGCCATCGCTGGCCAAGGTGCGTGCCGAGACATTGCCCGAATGCGAGGCGCCGCGCATGACATTGGGCGCGCCCATCAGCACGCCGAGCCCGGCGGCCTTCGAGGCCCGCGCCGCTTCCTCGGTGGTCGGGAACTCGGCGACCCGCACGCCCTGCTCGACGGCCTCGTCGACATGAGCCGACGTGGCGTCGTCATGGCTGGCGAGCACGATGCCGCGCTCCTGGCAGGCGGCGGCGATGAAGACGCGGTTCGGCCCGGAGTTGCGTGCCGATTCGGCCATCCGCTTCTCGCAGAATTTCTGGAAATCGCGATCCGAGAGTTTCAGCTTGCGCTGGTAGTAGTAGGCATAGGTTTCAAGGTTGACGAACTGGCGCTGGCCTGGCGCATGGTCCATCAGCGACGCCAGCTTGACCCGTTCGTCACCGTCGAAATTGGCGAATGCGTCGAGGCAATCCGGTGCTGAAACCTCGCAGCGAAGATGCAGGAAGTGATCGGCCCGCAGACGATCCCGCGCGACGCTGTCCTCGATCGCATCGGCCAGCTTGCGAATGTCGTCCAATGTCAGGTCGGCGTCCTCGTCCATGCCGACGCGCAAGGCATCGAGCACGGTCGTGATGCCGGCGGTCGCCACCTGCGCGTCATGGGCGAGCACCGCGGCGATCGGGTTCCAGCGCACTTTCGGCCGCGGCGCATAATGGCCCTCGAGATGGTCGGTGTGGAGTTCGACCAGCCCTGGAATGATAAAGTCGCCGCCCATGTCCTCGCCGGTCCGGGCAGCATCGCCATCGATGCCGGCGATCAAGCCATCGCGCAGCACCAGTGACCCTTCGACGATCTCGTCGGCAAGAACGATGCGGGCGTTGGAAAGAACAGTTTCGGCGGTCATTGCGGGTAGTCCTTGGTTCTTGCAGTCGGGTTTCGTTCAGGCGGTTTTCCGGGCCGGGCGGCGTCCGAGCGCGTGCTGGGAAAGCACCATGAATGGCGCGCCGGGTTCGGGTTCGACGAACAATGTCAGCGCATCCACCAGCACGGGCTGGCGCAACACATCGGCGAAAAGGCTGTCGATGGCGGCGCGCAGGCGAGGGCTTTCCTGTGGGCCGGCCCGGCCGGACAGGGTCATGTGGAAGCGGAAGGTCTCGAAGACATAGGGATAGCCCCATTGGCAGAGATTGCGAAACTCGGCCGGCTTCAGCGAATCCGGGCTGCGCCGCTCGATCTCGGCCTCTGACAGCGGTGCGCGAAACCGGTCGAAATCGCGTACCACATTGTCGGCGAAGCGGTTGAGCGGCGGCAGCGGCCCTTCCGGCACCAGCGCGAAGAAGCTGTCGATCTGGCTGACGATAAGGCGCGGGATCGTGACGACAGGCGTAACCTCGGCAAAATGATCCAGCGCCGCGCGCAGCGAGGTCTCGGTCTCCGTGGCAGCCAGATGGAAGGGCGCCTTCAGCGTCGCGTGAAAGCCATAGCGGCGTGCCGAGGCCGTGTGGAAGGCCACTTCCGCTGCCGACAGATCGGCAACGGCCTCAACCGGCCTGGTCGCGGCACCGAAGGGATCGCGGCCTAGCCAGTCGGCGGCGATGCGCGCCAGCGGCTCGTCCTGCCTAGGAGTGAAATAAATGGCATAACGCATGGGAAGTCCTCGTCAGAACCGTTGCCATAGGTGATTTCCATGACGGATTGACGAAGCTTTGACGGGTTTTAGAAGGCAAATCGACCCCTAGGGTCCTTAGCCGACGATTTTTCCCAGCTGGACCAATAAGTTCGGCCGGAAACGCGAGACGGTCAGGCCTTCATCAACCATTCGTGCTCGGGCGCATTGTGGAATTTCCAGGTCCGCTTCGGTCCGGCCATCACATTGAGATAATAGAGGTCATAGCCGTGGCAGGCGGCACAGGGGTGATAGCCCTTGGGCACCAGCACCACATCGCCGTCCTCAATCGCCATGGCTTCGTCCAGCGCGCGATGTCCGCTTTTGTCGGCATCGGTGTAGACGCGCTGGAAGGCAAAACCCTGCGGCGGGTTGAGGCGATGGTAGTAGGTTTCCTCGAGATAGGATTCGGCAGGCAGATTGTCCTGGTCGTGCTTGTGCGGCGGGTAGCTCGAGGTGTGACCGCCGGGCGTGATGACCTCGACGACCAGCAACGAGTCGGCCGGCTGGCCTTCCGGCAGGATGTTGGTGACGTAGCGCGTATTGGTACCCTTGCCGCGCACCTCCTGGCCGAGATCGTTCGGTCCGATGACCCGGACCGGGAGGCCACCACCAAGACCAGGCGCCGAGCAGACGCCAAGTTCCAGCTCGGTATCGGCCGTCACCGACCAGTCCGATCCCTGCGGCACGTAGACCGACCACGGCTTGCCATCGAAGGGCGACATGCGCTCGCCGAGCAGGCCGAGATCCTTGCCGCCGGCTTTCGCGGTACCCTTGCCGGTCACGAACACCAGGCCGATTTCGCGGTCGTCCGTCCTTCCCGAGGCGCTTTCGCCTGGCTTCAGCCGATGCAGGTCGAAACCGACATAGGTCCAGCCGGCGCTTTTCGGCGTCACATGGGCGACGCGGCCATGGCCCTTGTCGGCCTTGACGAGCAGTTTCGACATTTTGTCTCTCCTATCCTAGCCTTCCAACTTCGTCATCCTGGGGCGGAGCAGGAGCGAAGCTCCGTCGCGAAGACCCTAGGATGACGAAGCGAGGGGCGTTTCGGCCAATCGCCGACGTGTGCGATCCGTTACGCTCGCAGTATCCAATCCACAAAACTGCTCGCGCCATGGACCGCCTATTCCTTCGGATCGGCCGGAGGCTTCGTCTCGTCGGCCGGCTTATAAAGATAAAAAAATTGCCAGGCGCCGTAGCCGGCAAAGCCGAGCGCGATGACGCCCCAGAACGGCGTGCCGGTGGCGAACTCGATGACCGACCAGATGAGGCAGACCGCGACGACGGCGACACGCCGCCACAATGGCCGGAAGAAGGGGTGCTCGGAATCTTTCATCTGGCCAGCCTACAGCAAGCCCGGCCTGGCGAGAACCCGATCAGGCATTCGGAAACCCTTGCGTCTCCACCGTGTAACCGGCTGATGTCATCACCCGCATCAGCTCCTTGTGGCCAACCTGCGCCATCTTCAGCGGCGGGTTCTTCTTCGGGTCCTGCTCGGCCTCGACCACGAACCAGCCTTCATAGCCGTGGTCGGCGAAGCGCTGCACGATGGCGCCGAAATCGAGCGAACCGTCGCCCGGCACGGTGAAGGCGCCGAGCGCCACGGCATCGAGGAAGGACTGCTTCGTACGGTCGAGCTTCTCGATCACGCCCATGCGCACGTCCTTCACATGGACGTGGCTGATGCGCTTGTGGTGGTTGTCGATGGCGCGCAGCACGTCGCCGCCGGCAAAGGCGAGGTGTCCGGCATCGAGCAGCAGTGGGATGCCTTCGCCGGAATGGCGCATGAAGGCATCGAGCTCCGGCTCGGTCTCGACCACAGCCGCCATGTGATGGTGATAGGACAGCGGCATGCCTTGCTCGGCGCACCATTCGCCGAATTCGGTCAGGCGCCGCGCGTAGGCCTTCATCTCGTCGCCAGTGAGCTTCGGCTTGGTGGCGAGCGGCTTGGAACGGTCGCCCTGGATCGAGCGGCCGACCTCGCCATAGACGATGCAGGGCGCGTCGACTGCCTTGAACAGGTCGATCATCGGCTGGATGCGGTCCTTGTTGGCAGCCATCTCCTCATCGACCAGCGTGCCGGAAAACCAGCCGCCGCACAGCGTCACGTCGGCGGCCTTCAGGATCGGCAGCATGATGGCGGGGTCGTTGGGAAAGCGCCGGCCCATCTCCATGCCGGTGAAGCCGGCAGAGCGCGACTGGCGCAGACATTCCTCCAGCGACACGTCATCGCTCAGTTCGGCAAGATCGTCGTTCCACCACGCGATGGGGGACATGCCCAATTTGGCTTTCAAGTCGTCACTCCGGATTAGACAGTTCAATTTTTTTGGCGCTAGCGCCGCCCCTCATCCGCATGCCCGCACCCGTATAGTGAGCGGGAGAAGGGAGCTGGCGTCAATCGCCGACGCTCTGCATCCGCCGCTTCTCGTCATAGGCCTTGCGCGCGGCGTTCACCTGAGGCCGCGCCGAAACCTCGGGCACCGCCACGTCCCACCAATGGCCACCGGCATCGGTCGAAACCAGCGGATCGGTGTCGATGACCAGCACGGTGGTGCGGTCGTTCTTCTTGGCTTTTTGCAGCGCGTTTTCCAGCTCGGCAACCGACGGCACTTTCTCTGATATCGCACCCATGCTCGCCGCATGCGCGGCAAAGTCGATGTCAGGCAGGATTTCATAGCGCGAGTCCTGCAAGAGATTGTTGAAGTTGGCGCCGCCGGTCGCCATCTGCAGCCGGTTGATGCAGCCAAAACCCCTATTGTCGAGCAGCACCACGGTCAGCTTCAGGCCGAGCATCACCGAGGTGGCGATCTCGGAGTTGAGCATCAAGTAGGAGCCGTCGCCGATCATGACGACGACCTCCTCGTCGGGCTTGGCCATCTTGGTGCCGAGCCCGCCGGCGATCTCGTAACCCATGGTCGAGAAGCCATATTCGGCGTGGTAGGAGCCCGGCGCACCGGCCTGCCAGAGCTTGTGCAGTTCGCCGGGAAGTCCGCCTGCCGCATGCAGCAGCGTCACGCCTGAGCCCATGGCGCGCTGCACGGCGCCGATCACCTGCGCATCCGAGGGGAAAGCAGCGTTGGTCGAGGCCGTCACCTTGGCCGCATCGGCCTGCCAGGCCTTCTTGCCGGCGGCCGCATTGTCGGTCCAGGCGGCGGGCGCCTTCCAGCCTTGCAGAGCGGTTGCCAACTCGGCCAGCCCTTCCCAGGCATCCGCGACCAGCGGCAGCGCCCGGTGCTTGCCGGCATCGAAGGGCTGCACGTTGAGCCCGATGATGGTCTTGCCGGAATTCTTGAACAGCGCCCACGAGCCGGTGGTGAAATCCTGCAGCCGCGTACCGATGGCCAGCACGACGTCGGCCTCTTCCGCCAGCCGGTTGGCAGCAGAGGTGCCGGTAACACCGACGGCCGCCATGTTGAGTTGGTGATCGTCCGGCAGCGAGGACTTGCCGCCTTGCGTTTCGCAGACCGGAATACCGGCGGCTTGGGCGAACTTGGCCAGTTCGTCGGAAGCCTGGGAGTAGAGCACGCCGCCGCCGGCGATGATCAGCGGCTTCCTGGCCCCCTTGAGCGCCGCGACGGCCGCCGCCAGTTCGTCACGGTCCGGACGCGGCCGGCGCTGGCGCCACAGCCGCTCGGCAAAGAAGCTCTCGGGATAGTCATAGGCCTCGGCCTGCACGTCCTGGCAAAGCGACAAAGTCACCGGTCCACATTCGGCCGGATCGGTCAGCACCTGCATGGCGCGACTCAGCGCCGGGATGATCTGCTCCGGCCGGGTGATGCGGTCGAAATAGCGCGACACGGGGCGGAAGCAGTCGTTGACCGTCGCCGTGCCGTCGGAAAAATCCTCGGCCTGCTGCAGCACGGGATCGGGAATGCGGTTGGCGAAGACGTCGCCCGGCAAAAACAGGACGGGCAACCTGTTTACGTGGGCGAGGGCCGCCGCCGTCACCATGTTCATCGCGCCAGGGCCGATCGAAGAGGTCGCGGCCATGAAGCGGCGGCGGAAATTGGCCTTGCCATAGGCGATCGCCGCATGCGCCATCGCCTGCTCGTTGTGGGCGCGGAAGGTCGGCAACTCGTCGCGCACCTGGTAGAGCGCCTCGCCGATGCCGGCGACATTGCCGTGGCCGAAGATCGCCCAGACGCCGCCGAAGATCGGCGTTTTTTTCCCGTCGACCTCGGTCATCTGGCGGGACAGGAAGCGGGTCAGCGCCTGCGCCATCGTCAGGCGGATTGTCTTGCTCATGGTGTTTTCCTCCGCAGTCCCTACGCCGTTGCGCCTTGTTATGCCGCCTTGCGGCCGCGCGCGACAAGCCACGCTTCGGTCAACTGTTCGAAGCGCGACGCCATGTCGGCGACAGCCTCGTCGTCCGACATCCTGCCGGCCAGCCATTGTTCGGCTGCGTGGACGAAGATGGTGCGCCCGACGGCAAAGCCCTTGACGATGGGCGCGTTGGCCGTAGCGGCGAAAGCGGCCTCCAGTTCGTCCTGCGGCGCCTCCAGGCCAAGCAGCACGATGCCCCGGCACCAGGGATCGTGCTTCAGGATCACCGCCTCGATCCTGGCCCAGGCGCCGCTCGACGCCTGCGGTTCGAGCTTCCACCAGTCCGGCTTGATGCCGAGCGCATAGAGTTCCTCCAGCGCGCGCGGGATCGTCGTGTCGTCGAGCTTGCCGTGCTTGCCGGCGATGATCTCGATGAGAAGTTCGCGTCCAACTTTGCGCGCGGCCTCGAACAGCGCGCGCAGCTTCTGCTGCTGTTCTTCCTTCAGTTCCGCCGGATCGTCGGGATGATAGAAGCACAGGCACTTGATGCAGTGGTCGACGGGCCATTCGGTAAGCTGCGAGCCGATGTCCTGCGAGAATTCGAAGCGCAACGGCCGCGAGCCCGGCAGTTCCACCGGGCGTCCGAGCCAGGCGAAGGGGTGGCGAGCGAATTCGAACATCGCCTCGCGGCCATGTTTCTCGTCGATCAGCATGCCATAGCCGTCGCGGCCGGCCGCGACCTTGGCTGCTGCCTTGACCGCCAGCACCTTGAAATCGCGGACGCGCGCCGGATCGGCGCCGGTCTTGGCCACCACATCCTCGAGCTGCACACGGTGGTCGCAGGCGAGCGCCATCAGCGAGGGGATGTCGCGCCGGCGTGTCGTCGCCCAATGGATGTGATTGATCGCCTCGTCCTTGCGCAGCGCGCGATGCTTGCTGCCGTTCTCGAGAAAGAACCGCAGCTCCTCGAAGGTCGGATATTCCGGCGCGCAGAGCAGCCGCGACACGGCGAAGGCGCCGCAGGCATTGGCCCAGGTCGCCGCCGTGGCAAGGCTTTCACCGCCGAGCCAGCCGCGCAGCAGACCGGACATGAAGGCGTCACCGGCGCCCAGCACATTGTAGATCTCGATCGGGAAACCCTTGCCCACGACGCCGTCCTCGAGATCGTCGCTGATCGGTCCGTCATAGACGATGCAGCCCATGGCGCCGCGCTTCAGGACGATGGTGGCCGAGGACAGGGAGCGGATCGTCTTCAGCGCGCTCAGGCAGTCGTCGGCGCCGGACGCGATCATGATCTCTTCCTCGGTGCCGACGATGAGGTCGCAATCGGGCAGCACCGTCTTCAACTGGGCCGAGACGCGGTCGGATTTGACATAGCGCTCAAAGCCTTCGGCGTGGCCGGCAAGGCCCCACAAATTCGGGCGATAGTCGATATCGAACACGACCTTGCCACCCCTGGCCTTCATGATGCGGATCGCCTTGCGCTGGGCGGCATCGCTGTTGGGGCGGGAAAAATGCGTGCCGGTGACGACGATCGAACGGGCCGAGGCAATAAACGCTTCGTCGATATCCTCCTCGGCCAGCGCCATGTCGGCACAGTCGGATCGGTAGAAAATCATCGGCGAAACGCCTTCGCTCTCGACCGAAAGCAGAACCAGCGCGGTCAACCGCTCCTTGTCGGTCTTCAGACCGTCGGTGTTGACGCCTTCGCGTTTCAGCTGCTCGCGGATGAAGCGGCCCATCTGTTCGTCGCCGACGCGCGTCAGCAGAGCCGAGCGCAGCCCGAGCCGCGCCGTGCCGACGGAAATATTGGCCGGGCAGCCGCCGACCGACTTGGCGAAGGAGGTGATGTCCTCCAGCCGCGAGCCGATCTGCTGGCCATAGAGGTCGACGGACGCGCGGCCGATGGTGATGACATCGAGCGGCGCCTGTCTTGCGTCCACGGCTTCGCTCATTGGAACCTCCCGTCGGTCTTGTCGTCATGGACAACATTGTTTTGGGTAACACGCGCGAGCGGCTGCGTGGCGCCGGCAATATGAAATAATAATTCCAATCCATAGTCAATATGGAATGAGCATTCCCTAGGCTAAAATTGCCTTGAAGGGACGCCTGATCAAGCCTTGCGCTTACGGCTCGCGTCGCGCCGCTTCTCGCCGACGCCGACGGTCAGCGCCATGGCCAGCGCCATTGTCGCCGACAGCGAGCGGAAGCCGGCGAAATCCGCCTCGGCAACCTCGAACCAGACCCTGGCGAACTGGGCGAGCGGCGAGAACGAGCTGTCGGTGATGGCGACGATCGGCACGCCCTGCTCGGAAATGGCGCGCGCCTCCTCGATCGTGGCCGGCGCGTAGGGCGAGAAGCTGATGGCGATGACGGCGTCCGCCGGTGTGGCGAAGCCGACCATCTCGGCATTCAGGCCGGCGGCCGATTCGATCAACTGGTTGCGGATCTTCAGCTTGCCGAGCGCATAGGCGATGTAGGAAGCCACTGGATAGGAGCGTCGCTTTGCCAAGACATAGATGGTCTGCGCCTTCGCCAGCAGTGAAATCGCGTCTTCCAGATGCGCATCGTCCAGCGTGCGGGAAATGTCGTTGAGCGAGGTGCTGGCGGCGGCGATGAAGCCGTCGAAGATCGCCCGGTGGCCGGCACCGCCCTCGGCCTTGGCGCGCAGCGCCTGCAGCCGCTCGTCATAGGAAGAGTTGCGCTCGCGCAGACGTTCCCGGAACACCTGCTGCAGGCTGGTAAAACCGTCGAAGCCGAGTTGCTGGGCAAAGCGGATCAGGGTCGAGGGCTGCACGCCGGCCGAAGCGGCGATGCTGGCGGCGGTACCAAAGGCGATGTCGTCGGGATTGTCGAGCGCGTAGGCGGCGATCTGGGCGATGCGCTTGGGCAGGCTCTCGCGCCGGTCCAGAATCGTGGCACGCAGCGTCTCGAAGTCGCGAGGTACCTGTTCGTCCATCGTCCCTCTGCCCAAGCCTGTCTGGACACCCTCTCTGCCCCATCATAGCGAGCCTGCGCAAGAACGCCATAAAAAATGAGGCAGACATTCCATTCCTGAAAAAAATGGACTAATTCATCCACTCAGCTTCTATGGCAGCGGAGGAACGAAAAATGGTCGGCGTCGGTCTTATCGGCACGGGTTTCATGGGCAAATGCCACGCCATCGCGTGGAGCGCCGTCGGGGCCGTCTTCCCCGATGCGGCCAAGCCACGGCTCGTCCATCTCGGCGAGGTCAATGAGGAGCTCGCCAGGCGCAAGGCAGGCGAGTTCGGCTTCGCCAAGGCCACCAGCGACTGGCGCGCCGTCGTCGACGACCCGGAGGTCGATATCGTGTCGCTGACAACCCCCAATCAGTTCCATCCGGAAATGGCCATCGCTGTCCTCGAAGCCGGCAAGCATCTGTGGTGCGAAAAACCGATGGCACCGAGCTTTGCCGAAGCCGAGGCGATGGCGGCCGCGGCGAAGAAATCAGGCAGGGTCGCCGCGCTTGGCTACAACTACATCCAGAGCCCGGCCATCCGCCACATCGGCGCGCTGCTCGACGAGAAGATCATCGGCGAGGTCAACCATCTGCGCATCGAAATGGACGAGGATTTCATGGCCGATCCCGAGGCGCTGTTCTTCTGGAAGCACGAGGCGACTTCCGGCTACGGCGCGCTCGACGATTTCGCCGTGCATCCGCTGTCGCTGGTCTCCGCGCTGTTCGGCCGCGTCGGCAGCGTCATCTGCGACATGGCCAAGCCCTATGCCGACCGCAAGCTGGCCTCAGGCGGCCGGCGCGCGGTGGAGACCTACGACATTGCCAGCGTGCTCGTGCATCTGGAGAACGGCATTGCCGGCACGCTGCAGGTCAACCGCTCGGCCTGGGGCCGCAAGGGCCGCATCGCCATCCAGATCTTCGGGTCCAAGGGATCGATCCTGTTCGACCAGGAGCGGATGAACGAATTCCAGCTCTACCTGACGTCCGACCGACCCACCGAACAGGGCTACCGCACCATTCTGGTGGCGCCGCAGCACAGGCCCTATGACCTCTTCGTGCCGGCGCCCGGCCACAGCCTCGGCTTCAACGACCTCAAGATCATAGAATGCCATGAATTGCTGACACGGCTTGCCGGCAAGCCGGCCCGGCTCATCGAGTTCGCCGAAGGACTGGAGATCGAGCGCACCGTGCACGCCATGGCGCGCTCCTTCGAGGAGAAGCGCTGGGTGGACGTAAGGTAGGGTTCGCTATGCTGGTCGCTTTAGCCGGCGGCCGCTGCATTGACTTCCCATCCGTCGACCCAGACCTGCCGCAAACGATCGCCTTCGCCCTTGAAACGTAGCCCGGTCGGCCGGCAATCCTCGATGCGGTCGCTGCGGAAGTTGCGGATCGCCTGGCGCAACTCGCACCAGGCGACGATGTTGGCGGTTTCGGCGTAATAGATCAGAGCGATCGGGCGGATGAGGCGCTCGGAAGCGCGGCCAAGCTCGTCGCGATAGGAGAGCTCGAGCTTCTCCTCGTCGCGTATGGCGCGGCGCACCAGCGCCAGATCGATCGCGCCTGCGGAGGGCGCGGCGAAGCCCCAGGCGTGCAACGCATTGGCGTCGAGCGTCTGGCGCAAGGGCGACGGCACCGCGCCGGCGATCTTGGCGCCGACGCGCTTGGCCGCCTGCTTGAGCTCGTCGTCGCCCGTGCGCTCGAGCAGCGCCAGCGACAGGACGATCGCCTCCATTTCCTCGATCGAAAACATCAGTGGCGGCAAGTCGAAGCCGGGGCGCAGGATGTAGCCGATGCCACGCCCGCCCTCGATCGGCACGCGTATCGCCTGCAGCGCCGCGATGTCGCGATAGATCGAGCGGATCGTCACTTCCAGTTGCCCGGCGATCATTGCCGCCGTCACCGGCTGCCGCGCCAGCCGCAGGATCTGGATGATCTCGAACAGGCGCGAGGCCTTGCGCATTTTTCTGACCTGGTACCGATCACAACTGACACACCATCGTCAGTTGGGCCTGCCTATAGGACTGCCTATCGATTTGAAAATCAACAGGTTCCGCCGAGGCTGGCCGAGCGGGACAACAGGCAACTGACATGGGCTATGCTGAAAATCTCTGGCTGTTCTTTATCCTCCTGTTCGGCATCATCGCCGTTCCAGGCATGGACATGCTGTTCGTGCTTGCCAATGCGTTGACCGGCGGCCGCGACAGGGGTCTTGCCGCGACCGGCGGCATCATGGTCGGCGGCATGGTGCACACGCTGAACGGCGCTATCGGCGTCGGCCTGCTGATGCATTTCTTGCCGATCCTGTTCAAGCCGCTGCTGTTAGCGGGCGCCGCCTACATGGCCTTCATCGGCATCACGCTGATGCGCAGCTCCATCACCGTCGGCAACGAGAGCCCCGCCGGCAGCCGCTCGGCATGGAAGGCGTTTCGCCAGGGCTTGGTGACCTGCCTGATCAACCCGAAGGCCTACCTCTTCGTGCTCGCCGTCTATCCGCAGTTCCTGAAACCGGACTACGGCCCGATCTGGATGCAGGCGACGATCATGGGCCTGCTGACCATGCTGACGCAGGCCGCGGTCTATGGCGGGCTCGCAATATCGGCCGGCCGCAGCCGCAAGCTTCTGATCGCCAATCCACGGGTGACCATCCTTGCCGGCCGGGCGGCCGGGCTGCTGCTCTTCGCGGTCTCCGTGTTCACCGCATGGGAAGGGCTGAGGGCGGCGTAGTCTCGGGCTGAACCGAACCGCCGCCTTCTGGCGCCTGCCGGATCAGGCGGCGCCGTGCCGCAGCGTGGCGAGAAGCTCGTCCAACTGCCCGAACGTCTCGGCCATCGCATCCGCCGCCCCGGTACCGGCGGCGTCGAGGGCCTCCTTCGAGGGATAGACCTCGTGCATGACCAGCAGCGTCTTGCCGCCTTTTTCCTCGAAGGTCACTGTGGTCACGGGTCCACCGTCACCACCTTCGTCATTGGTCCAGACGAGGCGCGAGGGCGGTGTCACTTCGAGATACCTGCCGAAGAACTCGGCGGGGTGCGAGTCATCATGCCCGAACACCAAGCGGTACCCGCCTCCCACACGAACATCCATCTCACAGGAACGCAGGAACATGCCCATCGATTTCGGCGTCCACCACTGCTTGAACAGCTCGGGCTTTGTCCAGGCCTCGAACACGATGCGGGCCGGCGCGTCGAAGGTTCGCGTGACGACCAGCTCGCGGTCGGACTTCCGTTCCACCGTCGTGCGGTTCTGCATGGGGGTGGGCTCATTCGCTCTTGTTTCGTCCATCGGCTTCCTCCTTCCGTTTCATTTCCTCGACAACCTTGTCCAGCTCGTCGAAGCGTGCGGCCCAGAGCTGGCGGTATCTCTCGATCCATCCCGTCTCCTCCTCCAGGCGGCGCAGGCCGAGCTTGCAGGTCCGCACGCGCCCGACCTTCCGCGTCGTGACGAGGCCTGCCTGCTCCAGAACGCCGACATGCTTCTTCATGCCCGTGAGGGTCATATGGAATTTCTGGGCCAAGTCCGTGATCGAGGCATCCGCACGGCCGAGCTGCTCCAGAACGCCGCGTCGGGTGGCGTCCGAAAGCGCGGCGAACGAGGCATCCAGGCGGGCAGGAGAATACTGAACCATTTGGTTCAGTATGTAACACGCGGATCGGTGACATGCAAGGAGGTGAGCGCTGCGGGGCCTAGGAGCGGCATGGTCCTGGACTGAAACTGGAAGCGCCGCCCTTATGCTCCCCCAGATCAGGCGGCGCCTTGCCGGCTGTCCAGCAAGTTGCGGCGCGCCGACCGGCGCCATTCCACGGCGCCGGCAAGGCCGTGCAGCACCGTCTCCGTGGTCGCCCAGTCGATGCAGCCATCGGTGATGCTCTGGCCGTAGACCAGTGGCTTGCCGGGCACGACATCCTGCCGGCCGGCGACGAGATTGCTCTCGATCATGACGCCGATGATGCGCTCGTCGCCAGCCGCCACTTGGCCCGCGACATCGGCCGCGACCTTGGGCTGGTTCTCCGGCTTCTTGGCTGAGTTGGCATGGCTGACGTCGATCATCAGACGGGGGGCGATACCGATGCGGACGAGTTCGACCGATGCGGCCTCGACGCTTGCCGCATCGTAGTTGGGCTGAACGCCACCACGCAGGATGACATGGCAATCCTCATTGCCGGTGGTCGCCGCGATGGCGCTGCGTCCGCCCTTGGTCACCGCCATGAAATGATGCGGCTGGGCGGCCGACTTCACCGCCTCGCCGGCGATCCTGAGATTGCCGTCGGTGCCGTTCTTGAAGCCGACCGGGCAGGAGAGACCCGAGGCCAGCTCGCGATGGATCTGGCTCTCGGTCGTGCGCGCGCCAATGGCGCCCCAGGCGACGAGGTCGGCAATGTATTGCGGCGTCGTCATATCGAGGAATTCGGTCGCCGCCGGCAGGCCGAGATTGTTGACGGCGGAAAGCACGTTGCGTGCCGTCCGCAACCCCTTGTCGATGTTGAAGCTGCCATCCAGGTCGGGATCGTTGATCAGGCCTTTCCAGCCGACCGTGGTGCGCGGCTTCTCGAAATAGACGCGCATGACGATCTCGAGCCGGTCGGACAGAGCCTCGCGCAGCGCCGCCAGACGGCTGGCATAATCAACGGCCGCGACCGGATCGTGGATGGAACAAGGGCCCACGATGACAACAAGCCGATCGTCGGCCCCGGTGAGGATGGAGTGAATGGCGTTGCGCGAGGCGGCAACGGTGCGTGTCGCCGTGAGTGAGCGCGGTATCTCGCGCATCACCTCGTCCGGCGTGCTCAGCAGTCTCAGTTCCTTGACCCGGAGGTCGTCTGTGGTGGTCAACACGGCTTTCTGCTCCTGTTTGGGAACCTGCCGGCTGAAACAAAAAAGCCGCCAGGTCTGGCGGCTGTTCGGATCTTGTTGCTGCAATCTTCAGATCGAGCGCAATCCTCCCGCCGCCAGCGAGCTCCTAAAGTACCAATACGTGGCGGTCAGGTTGATCATGCGTCGGCTATAGCTGAACTTGCGTTGAATGTCACGCACCTGATAGCGACCTTGTTTGAATATGTAAGAAGGTATATGTTGGATATTCCAAAAAGGATATGCTCCAATGCCGCTTTATGTGAAGGACCGGGAAGTCGACCGGCTGGTACTTGAGGTGCAGCGCCTCACGAAGGCGCCGAGCAAAGCCGAGGCGGTTCGCCGGGCCCTGACGCATGAAATTGAGCGCGCCCGCAGTGCCCAAACTGTGTCGGAACGCTTGGCGGAGGCAGTCAGAATGGCTGGCGAAATCGGAGCGGATAATCCTGACTTCGATATGAGAGCCTATTCGGACGAGCTTTCAGGGGGACTATGAGCTTGTTCATTGACGCTTCGGCGGTCGTCGCTCTGTTGCGTCCGGAGCCCACGGCAGGAGAACTCGCCGCCCGGATGGACGCCCATGGCGGGCCTTTCTTCATTTCGGCGATCGTTCGTTTCGAGACCGCGATGGCCTTGGCGCGTTCAAAGACCCCCCTGCCTTCACCCATCCAACCGGCGGCAGTCGCAAAGGCGAATGCGGCCGTGGACCGTTTCGTGCAGGATTTGGGAATCGGCGAGGTCCTCATTTCGGCCGAAGTCGGGCGGCTCGCCATCGAAGCCGCACGCAGTTACGGCAAGGGTGTCGATTCGCCGGCGCAGCTCAATATGGGCGATTGCTTTTCCTACGCCTGTTGCAAGGCATATAATTTGGCTTTGCTCTACACCGGTCAGGATTTCAAAAAGACAGACATAGGATAGATTCAAGGTGCGCCACGCAGATCGCTCGCATGAACCTACTCCGGCGACGACCCGGCGACACTCTGATCGTAGTCGACCAGCGATCCGGTCATGACGCCCGATTGCGGGCTGACCATGTAGCTGATCAGCCGTGCGAGCTGGTCCGGCTTGACCAACTGGCCCATCGGCTGCGCGGCTTCGGCCTTCGCCAGCCAGTCGTCGGGCGCATCGTGCCATTTCTTCTGCACGATGTCCTCGCCCTCGGTGTCCATCCAGCCGGGCAGCACGGCGTTGCAGCGGATGCGGTTGAAGCGATAAGCGTTGGCGACGTTCTTGGTCAGCGTCATCAGCGCGCCCTTGCTGGTCGAATAGGGCGTCAGGAAGGACTGCCCGGTATGCGCCGACATCGACAGCACGTTGACGATCGATCCGGGCGCCTTTTTCTCCAAGAGATGCGCCACCACGCCCTGCATCAGAAAAAACGGGCCGCGCACATTGGTGTCGAAGATCTGGTCGAACAGCTCTTCTGAGGTCTCGACCAGCGAGCCGCGCGCCGAGGTGGCGGCGGCGTTGACCAGGGCGTTGATCGTACCGAAATGCGAGAGCGCGGTGGCGACCGCGCGCTTGCAGTCGGCAACCTTGGAGACATCGGCGCTGATGAAGATGGCGTCGACGCCTGATTTCCTGAAATGAGCGACAGCCTTGTCGCCCTTCTCCTGCGAGCGGCCGATGAGCGCCAGCGCCCGGCAGCCTTCGTCGGCCAGCGCTTCGGCGACCGCGAATCCTATGCCTTGCGCACCGCCGGTGAC
This sequence comes from Mesorhizobium australicum WSM2073, assembly GCF_000230995.2. Classification (NCBI taxonomy): domain Bacteria; kingdom Pseudomonadati; phylum Pseudomonadota; class Alphaproteobacteria; order Hyphomicrobiales; family Phyllobacteriaceae; genus Mesorhizobium; species Mesorhizobium australicum. The sequence goes on from NC_019973.1 coordinate 639,307, forward strand.
GATGGCGCGTGTGTTCGAATTGCGATCGGCGGATGCGCTCATCGCTCTGCTCCTGTGCGTTGGGTCCGGTTCTTATTTGTCGAGACGAATGGTCTTGCCCGTGGTCGCCGACTTCAGCGCCGCATCGGCCAGCTTCAGCGCCACGAGGCCATCAGCGCCGCTCGGCGCCGCCTTCTTGCCGGATGTCGCCGCAGCGATGAAGGCGGCGATCTCGAGGGCATAGGCGTCGAGGTAGCGGGTCATGAAGAAGTCGTGCAGCGGCGGGCGCGTGTAGCCCTTCTCGTTGGCGAGCTCGATCGACACCGGCCGCTGGTTCTCGGCCGCCACCATGCCCTTCGAGCCGTGCACCTCGATGCGCTGGTCGTAGCCATAGGTGGCGCGGCGCGAATTGGAGATGACTGCCTGCTTGCCCGAAGCCGTTTCGAGGATGACGCTGACCGAGTCGAAATCGCCGGCTTCGCCGATTTTCTTGTCGACCAGCACCGAGGCGTGCGCGCTGACCGCGACAGGCTCCTCGCCGAGCAGGAAGCGCGCCATGTCGAAATCATGGATGGTCATGTCGCGGAAAATGCCGCCCGAGCGCTTGATGTAGTCGATGGGTGGCGCGCCGGGATCGCGCGAGGTGATGGTGACCATCTCGACGGTGCCGATGGCTCCGTCGTCGATCGCCTTGCGCACGGCGGCGAAATGCGGGTCGAAACGCCTGTTGAAGCCGACCATCAGGGTCGCCTTGGCCTTGTCGACAACGGCCAGGCACTGCTCGACCCGCTTGACGTCGAGGTCGATCGGCTTCTCGCAGAAGATCGCCTTGCCGGCCTTGGCGAAGCGCTCGATCAGATCGGCATGGGTGTCGGTCGGCGTGCAGATGACGACCGCGTCGATGTCCTTGGACTTCTCGATTTCGTCGATGCTGCGCACCTCGGCGCCATAGGCAACAGCCAATTCGCTCGCCGCCTTCTCGAAGGCATCGGCCACGGCGACCAGTTTTGCCTGGGGGTTGGAACCCACGGCGCGGGCGTGGACCTTGCCGATGCGGCCGGCACCAAGGAGGGCGAAGCGAACAGTCATGGATATTTTCCTCTGGGGATGGTTCGAAGCGGGGCGCCGGTCATGGGCGCTGAATGATTTTACGGTCAAGACAAATCGACGGGAAGGCGATGACCATCGCCTCCGAGCCCGGCCCTTAGGCCGCGAGTTCCGCCTCGCCGGTCTTGGCGCCGGTGATATAGGATACGATGTCCTGCCCGTCGGTATTTTCCTTGCGCAGATTGGCGACGATGCGGCCGCGCCGGAACACCACGATACGGTCGCAAAGGTCGAACACCTGGCGCATGTTGTGGCTGATCAGGATCAGCGGCTCGCCATTGTCCTTCAGCGTGCGGATGATGTTTTCGACCTGCGCCGTCTCCTGCACGCCGAGAGCCGCCGTCGGCTCGTCCATGATGATCAGCTTGGAGGCAAAGGTCGCCGTCCTGGCGATCGCCACGCACTGCCGCTGGCCGCCCGACATGTGGCGGATGGTGTTGGAGAGGTTGGGGATCTTGACCGCGGTGCGGACCAGCGCCGCCTCGGTTGCCTTGCGCATGTATTTGCGGTCGAGGATCGAAAATGGCCCGAGATTGAACAGCACCTTTTCACGGCCGAGGAACAGGTTCGACGGCACGTCGAGGTCGTCGGCCAGCGCCAGGTTCTGGAACACCGTCTCGATGCCTGCCTCGCGGGCCTCGATCGGACCGGCGAAATTCACTTCCTTGCCATCGAACCAGACTTGGCCGCTGGTCCGCTGCTCGACGGCGGTGATCTGGCGCACGAAGGTCGACTTGCCGGCGCCGTTGTCACCCATGATGGCGACATGCTCGCCCTTGCGCAGCTCGAAATTGGCGCCTTCAAGCGCATGCACGCCGCCATAGCGCTTGGTGAGGTTCTCGGTTTTCAGGACGATGTCTGTCGTGGAGATATCTGGCATGGTCAACCCCTCAATGCCCGCATGCGTTGGCGCCACTGGTCGAGAACGACCGCGCCGACGATGATCACGCCCTTGACCATCTCCTGGTAGTAGGCGTCGAGGCGCAGGAAGGTGAAGCCGGAGATGATGACGCCGAAGATCAGCGCGCCGATCACCGTGCCGATGATGGAGCCGCGGCCGCCCGACAGCGAGACGCCGCCGATGACCGCCATGGCGATGGCATCGAGTTCGTACATGACGCCCATGCCGGCCTGGGCGGTGAGGTTCTTGGAGGAGAGCACGACGGCGGCGAGTGCTGCAAGAATGCCGGCGATGACATAGACAAGGATCTTGTGGTTGGCGATCTTGATGCCAGACATGCGCGCGGCGTCCTCGTTGGAGCCGATCGCGTAGCAGTGCTTGCCATATCTGGTGTAGGTCATGATCAGCTGGAACAGCACGGCCAGCGACAGGAAGATGATGACGGGCATCAGGCCCTTGCCGATGGCGGCGAAACTGTCCGTCGGGAACGAGATCGGCTGGCCCTTCGACCACCATTTGGCGATGCCCCGCGCGGTCACCATCATGCCGAGCGTGGCGATGAAGGGCGGGATGCGCGTGTAGGCGATCAGCGCGCCGTTGACGAGGCCGGCGAGCAGGCCGCAGCCGATCGCCACCAGCACCGGGACGATCACGGGCAGGTCGGTCCAGCCTTGGGCCAGAAACATCGCCTTAGGGTTGGGATTGCCGTTGACGGTCGCGACCTGGGCAAAGCTCATGGCGATCATGGCCGTCGCGCCGACGATCGAGCCGGAGGATAGGTCGATGCCACCCGTAATGATCACCTGCGTGACGCCGATGGCGATGATGCCGACGATCGACACCTGCAGAATGATGATCTGCAGGCGCGCCTCGTTGAAGAGGCCGGAGACGTCGCTGCGGGTGTTGAACAGGAAGCTGTCGCCGAGAAAGACCCGGCCGATCAGTTCGAAGATGACGACGAGGATGACGAGCGCCAGGAAGACGTTGAATTCGGCCGGCCATGTGCGCTTCCTGGCGTCATAGCTGACCCCGCCGACGCCGTGAGATGTCTGTGCCAATTCTTCTATCCTCCGTCAGCCGCGGTCGTTCCCCGAGCATCTTCGGGCGCCGAGGGAAGCGGAGCGGCGCTGTCGCTGCGCGAGAGCGCCGCTCCGTATGTCCGCGGCTCAGTTCTTCTTCAGGAACTTGTCGATGTTGGCCGGCGTGACCAGCTGGAACGGGACATAGACCTTGTGCTCGACCTTCTCGCCCTTGGCGAGCTTCAGCGCGGCATCCAGCGCCCCCGCGCCCTGGCCGGCGGCGTCCTGGAAGACGGTGGCATCAAGGTCGCCCGCCTGCATGGCGGCAAGCGCGTCCTGGGTGGCGTCGACGCCGCCGACGACAACCGACTTCATGTCGATGTTGGCGGCCTTCATCGCCTGGATGGCGCCGATGGCGCTTTCGTCATTGTTGGCAATGACGCCGTCGAACTTCTTGCCGGTCGACAGCCAGTTGGTCATCAGGTTCTGCGCCTGGTCGCGATCCCAGTTCGAGGTCTGCTTGTCGATGATCTTGATGAAGCTGCAGTCCGGTGTGGCGATGACATCGTCGATGTCCTTGGTGCGCTGCACGGCGGCCTGGTTGGAAAGCTCGCCCATGATCACATAGACATTGGCTTCCTTCTTGCCGGCTTCCTTGAACAGGCGGCAGACTTCCTTGGTTTCGAGCGTGCCGGAATCGGCCTCGTTCGAGGCGACGAAGGCCTGGTTGTCTGGCAGCGTGTCGACATTGACCGGCTGGCGGTTGACATAGACCAGCGGGATCTTGGCCGCGGCCGCCGCATCCGACATCGCCTGCGTGGCCGAGGTGTCGACCGGGTTGACGATGATGGCGTCGACGCCCGAAGCGGCGAAGTTCTTGATCTGGTCGAGTTGCTTGGCGACGTCGTTCTGCGCGTCCTCGACCTGCAACTCGACGCCGCTCATGCCCTTGGCCTGCTCGATCATGCCGTTGCGCAGCACGGTGAGGAAATTGTCGTCGAACTTGGCCATCGACACGCCGATCTTGGCGGCCATGGCCGATGAACTCATCAGCGCCGCGAAGGCGACGCCCAAAAGCAGTTTCTTCATTGTATTTCTCCTCCACTTTTGGTGTCCGGTTGCACCGATCTCTCCGGAATCCCCGTTCTGCCTGGGGAATCTCTCCCGATTACCGTCTCTCTCCCCGGGTTGCGCCTGCCGTTTGCTGGAACGCCAAGGCCTCTTGATGAAACAGATGTTCCGGAACGAAAGAACCAAAATACGTGACTGGTGAAATATTTATTCCATTTGCTCGGGAGGCGTCAAGGGAGATTCCAGAACCGGATGTGCGATTTTGGCGGACACGGGAATGCGGTGCGGAGCCGACGGCGTCTGCGCGCCGGGTCCATTCCTTGGATGCCGTCGGCGGGCGATGGCATGGCGTTCAGAAATGCCAGATGTCTCTCTGCAACAAGAGATCGAGCGGCGCTCTCCAGACCCTGCACGACGCCGCCTGCTTCACCTGCCGTTCGACACTGAGCTTGCCGTTGAGATCGAAGAAAGCTCCAATTCGCCTTCGGGCATGGAGCTTCTTTCCCCTGGTACTGTAGTTGCGGATCGGCAGCCAGTGGCGGCTGATCGTTCGCCCGTCCTGGGATAGCGCGACGCCGGTACAGAATTGTTCCGGGGTGTGCAAATGCACGATTTCACTGACTTTCTCGCTGGCCGCGTATGCTCGCTCCAGCGCCGGAATGTTGTGATGATGAACGCCAAGGACGCCGCTCGCCCACATCGTTTCATCTCCGATCAGGATGCGGCCTCCAATGGAGAGCCCCTCGCCTTCGAGCGAGCGATAGGGAGCCTTTGGGCGCCCTTCGCACCGCCACATTATCGAGGACAAGGCTGAAATTCGGTTGAAACAGCGCGATATGTCGCCGGTCGGATACATGTCCGCATCCATGAAGAACAGGCGCTCGCAACGTTGAAGCAGATCGATGATGCCGGCGGCCTTGATGCCAAATCTGTATCGATTGCCGAAGGACATCTCGGTCTGTCTCTGGGCCGTGAGCTCGATCGCTTCGATGGGATAGCCGTCGAAAATGGAGGGTCGGTCGGTCAGCACCGTGATCCTGGCACCCGGGCAATAGTGAAGCAAGCGAAGCGCGCTGAAGAGCGCGCCACGCGCATAGAGCTCGTCGCTCCCAAAAGCGATATACCCAAACCCATCCCCGTCCATTGGGTATGTATATATTAGCGATCGGTAATGCGTCAATTTGGATGCAGGTCGGGCGCTATGCTTTAGGCCAAAGCTCGCTAGATGTTCTCGGGCAGGTAGATGTCGAACGGCAGGAAGGTCTGGCCGGGTGCGTTGGCCGCGCCCGTCTCGATGGCATGCGCCATGAGGCCGAGCAGTTCGCGGCACAAGGCAGCCAGCGGCGTGGAGATCACCATGGTCAGCACCCCGTCCGCCAGGGCGGACCGCGAGACCGCCGATATCTCGTTGCAGACGACCGCCGGCATCTCGGCGGGCCTGGCCTGCCGCAGCGCCGCGACCGCGCCTTCCATGCCGCCGCCCGCGACGTAGCAGCCGACGAGGTCCGGGTGGCGGCCGAGCAGGTCGAGCAGCGTGTCCTGCGTGATTTGGTTGGCCTCGAGATTGACCAGCGTTTCCAGCAAGGTGAAGTCCGGCGCCTGCTCGCGGAAGAATGAGCGGAAGCCGATCTCGCGCAGTTCATGGCCGTGGAAGCGGTGGCTGCCGACGAAGAGCGCGACCTTGCCCGGCCGCTTCGCCGCCTTGGAGATCATCCAGGCCGCGGTGCGGCCGACCTTGCGGTTGTCAAGGCCGACATAGCCCTCGCGAATGCCGGCCGCGAAGTCGGACAGCAGGGAAAAGACCGGCAATCCCTTGGCCTTCATCTCCTCGACGGTGACCGTCAGCGCCGGATGATCGGGCCCGACCAGGGCGACCGCCCTGCATTTGGCCGCCAGCTTGCGCGTGCGCTCGACGATTTCATCCGGCGTCAGCGAACTGGCGAAGTCGATGATGGCGACGCCGCGGAAGCGCTGCGATTGCGACACCGCGAGTTCGAGCTGCCGCGCGAACTCCGTGTAGAAGACGTCGTTGCCTCTCAAAAGCAGGAAGCCCAGCCGGTATTCCGGCAGCTCGTGGCGCATCCTCTGCTTGATCAGGCCGGCGGCATGATAGCCGATCTCGGTCGCGGTCTCGTAGACGCGGCGCGCCGTTTCCTCGCGCACCGGCAAGCGATTGTTGAGCACGCGGTCCACCGTGGCGACACTGACGCCGGAGACGCGCGCCAGATCAGTGATGGTCGGCCGTTTCGCCATGATCGTCCCCGCTCGATTGCCTGATATCGATACCTTACTTTGATAGGAAATGATAGAAACTATCTTTGTGATGTTGAGTCTATCATGGCGCGGCGTTATTTCTGGGTATCGAGCCCGTTGCCTTGGGAGGCAATCATGACCGCAGCGCCGTCCCGGCGTGACTACAGCCTGATCGGCCGCGACGCCCGGCTTGCCGTCGAGAACGGCCTGTCGGCCGCCGAGTGGTATCACACCGACATTCCCCGCAAGCAGATGAAGGAGCTGATGCAGCGCTCCGATGGCCCGGCGATCCGCGACACCGCGATCTGGCTGGCCGCCCTCATCGTCAGCGGCGCCGGCGGTGCCTGGTTCTGGGGCAGCTGGTGGTGCGTGCCGTTCTTCTTCGTCTATGGCGTGCTCTACGGCTCGTCGACCGATTCACGCTGGCACGAATGCGGCCATGGAACCGCGTTTCGCACGCAGTGGATGAATGACGCGGTCTATCAGATCGCCTGCTTCATGATCATGCGCAACCCGGTGACCTGGCGCTGGAGCCACACGCGCCATCACACCGACACCATCATCGTCGGCCGCGATCCCGAGATCTCGGTGATGCGGCCGCCGGACCTGGCGCGCCTCGTCCTCGGTTTTGTCGGCGTGCTCGACGCCTGGCACGCGATGTCGGACATGCTGCGCAACGCCGCAGGCAACATCAGCGCTGCGGAAAAAACCTTCATTCCCGAACAGGAGCAGCCCAAGGCGATCCATATTGCCCGCATCTGGACGGCGATCTATGCAGCGACTATCGCGCTGGCACTCTATACCGGGTCGTTCCTGCCTTTGATGCTGGTCGGCCTGCCCCGGCTCTACGGCGCCTGGCATCATGTGATGGTCGGCCTGCTGCAGCATGGCGGCCTTGCCGACAACGTCACCGATCATCGGCTGAACAGCCGTACCGTCTACATGAACCCGATCAGCCGCTTCATCTACTGGAACATGAATTACCATGTCGAGCATCACATGTTCCCGATGGTGCCCTACCATGCGCTGCCCAGGCTGCACGCGCTGATCAAGCACGATTTGCCGGCGCCGACGCCCTCGATCCTGGCCGGTTACCGCGAGATGATCCCGGCCTTCCGCCGCCAGCTGCGCAACGAGGATTATTTCCTCAAGCGCGAGCTGCCGCCGACCGCCAGGCCGTACCGCGAGGAATTCCACAACGACATCGTCGCCGCGGCGGCGGAATGACATCCGACAACTCCAGGGGAGGACTGAATGAGCGATTGGGTCGAGGCCTGTGCCGCCGGTGACATCGACGAAGAAGATGTGATGCGCTTCGATCATGGCGGGCGTACCTTCGCCATCTATCGCAGCCCTGACGACGATTATTTCGCCACCGACGGACTTTGCACGCATGAGAAGGTGCATCTCGCCGACGGGCTGGTGATGGACGACATCATCGAATGCCCCAAGCACAATGGCCGCTTCAACTACAAGACGGGCGCGGCCAGGGGCGCGCCGGTCTGCGTCAACCTAAGGACCTATCCGGTCAAGGTCGACGCCGGCAAAGTGCTGGTTCAGATCGGGTAAAGGGCATGACGCCGGGAATGGTGATCATCGGGGCCGGCGAATGCGGCGGACGGGCAGCACTGACGCTGCGCGATCTCGGCTATGACGGGCCGGTGACGCTGGTCGGCGACGAGCCGCATCTGCCCTATGAGAGGCCACCTCTGTCCAAGGAGGCGATGGCCAGCGACGCGCCTGCAATCAAGGCGATTGCCAGCGACGAAATCCTGGCGGGAAAAGCGATCCGGCATATCCATTCCGTTCAGGCGATCGCGATCGATCGCGCGGCGCACACGGTGCGCCTGTCCGACGGCTCGGTGCTGCCCTACGACAAGCTGCTGCTGGCCACTGGCTCGACCCCACGCAAGCTGCCGATGCCTGGCCTTGGCGGGCGCTGCGTCTATCTCAGGACCTTCGCCGATGCGCTGGCCATCCGCGCTCATCTCAGCGCCGGCAATCGCATCGCCGTCATCGGCGGCGGCTTCATCGGCCTCGAGCTTGCCGCGGCGGCGCGCAAGCTCGGCGCAGATGTCACCGTCATCGAGGCGCAGTCGCGCATCCTGATGCGCGGCGTTCCGGCCGAGATCGCCGAAATCATCCATGACGCGCATGTCGCCGAGGGTGTCGACGTGATCTGCGGGGAAGGCATCTCCGCCGTCGCCGACGACGGCGAGGAGGTGCGGGTGACGCTTGCCGGCGGGCGCGAGATCATTGCCGACCTCGCCGTGATCGGCATCGGCGCCGTGCCGGTGACCGGGCTGGCGGCGGAGGCCGGCCTGGCCATCGAAAACGGCATCGCGGTCGACGCAGAACTGCGCAGCAGCGATCCCGACATCTTCGCCGCCGGCGACTGCTGCTCGTTCCCGCTTGCCATCTATGGCGGCCGCCGCGTGCGGCTGGAAGCCTGGCGCAACGCGCAGGAACAGGGCGCACTGGCGGCCAGGAACATGCTGGGCGCCGGCGAGCCGCATGCCGCGGTGCCGTGGTTCTGGTCGGATCAGTATGGCCTGTCCCTGCAGATCGCGGGATTATCCGACGAAGGCCGTAGCACCGTGCGCCGCGATCTCGGTGACGGCGCCTTCATCCTCTTTCATCTGGCCGAAGACGGCAGGCTGGTGGCGGCCAGCGGCATCGGCCCGGGCAATGCGGTGGCGCGCGACATCAGGCTGGCCGAGATGCTGATCGCGAAGCGGGCAAAACCGTCGGCGGACGCGCTGGGATCGCCTGAAGTCAAGCTGAAGGCGTTGCTGGCGGCATAGGGGTCGTGCACCTTGTGGATGTCGGCGCCGCCCCTCATCTGCCTGCCGGCATCTTCTCCCCGTGGAACGGGGAGAAGGGGGCTATGGCAACCTCGCCGCAATTCATGCACCGATTGGCGAAATCATTGATAACAGCGTCTTTTTCTCCGTCACTATACGGGGAGTTGAGAAGTGGTCCGCGCAGCGGACGAAAAGCCAATTGCTTGGCTTTTCGAACGACGAACGTCCGGCAGGACAATGAGGGGCGGCGCGGCTTTGGCAATCAACGTCAGCGCGCCGGGTCCGCCCTAGAAAAGCGCCTTCAGCTCCGGCAATTTGTCGTTGACCAGCCAGCCGTAATAATTCTCTTCCGGCAGCTTCTCCGGCTCGCCGGTGGCGCGGCGTTTTTCGTTTTCCGCCTTCAGCGCATAGGCGCGCTGTTCCGGATTGCCGACATTGTAGAGCGTGGCGGTCAGGCCCGGATTGCCCGAAATGTCGAAGCCGGCGATGCTCTTATAGGCGTCGATCGACTTCCTGATCGTCGCGGCGACGTAAGGAAGCGTCAGGTCCGGATCCATGATGGTCTTGTAGACCGAATTGGGATCGGAGACGTCGAGCTTCGGCAAGCCCGACACCTTGTGCACGAGATCGCTCATCTGCAGGGCGGTCAGCGGGTTGAGCTGGCCGAGGCCGAAGGTCTGGCCGGCATAATAGGGCTGGAAGAAGGTGGCGCCGAACCGGTTGTCGGGGAAATCCTCGCCGCCGACGGTCTTGCCGCGAAACGAGCGGTTCCAAACCTGTTCGCGGCATTCCCACAGATCGTAGCTGTCCGAAATCGCGGCGCACTTCCTGAATTCCGGCCGCTGCACGAAATCGCTGATGTCCTCGCCATCATAGGCGAAGGAGAGCTTGCTCGAGAGGTAGGAGATCGCCTTGACATAATAGGTCTGCAGCCGGTCATAGGCGTCGACATTGTAGGTGTGCTCGCCGACGATGGCGCCGACGATGTGCGTCGGGTCGATGCCATAGGCGCTTGCCGCCTTCTTGATCTTGCCGCGCAGGTCGGCGTCGTTCTGCAGCAAGGCATAGACCTTGCGATACTTCGCCTGGAAGCTGGTGTTGGTCGCCTGGGTGCGGCGACTGGAGGCGCCGGGAATGTCAGGCTGCTCGGCATTGCGGTTTCCCGGCGGCACCAATGTCGCCGCGTCGGCGGCGAACAGCGTCGCCGCCAGCGTCAAGCCGAGAATGACCAGGATGAGTTTTTTCATGCGCCGCCGCCTAGAGAATTGCCGCGCAAACTAGGTAAAGCACCTGGTCGAGTCGAGAGCGCCTCTTCATCCGGCGAGACGAAAGGTGGCCAGATGATACCATCTGGCCACACATGGCTCCTGCCGGAGTTGTTACTCGATGCCGCGCCGGACCGCTCCGGCGTCTTCGTTCAGAGGATGAACCGCGACAGATCGGTGTTTCTGGAGAGGTCTCCGACATGCTTCTGGACATAGGCGGCGTCGATGGTGACGGCCGTGCCGTTGCGGTCGGGCGCATCATAGGAGATCTCGTCCAGCACCCGCTCCATCACCGTCTGCAGCCGCCGCGCGCCAATATTCTCGATGCTGGCATTGAGGTCGACGGCGACGCCGGCCAGCGAATCGATGGCGTCGTCGGTGAAGGTCAGCTCGACGCCCTCGGTTTTCATCAGCGCGATATACTGCTTGATCAGGCTGGCCTCGGTCTCGGTCAGGATGCGGACGAAATCGTCCTTCTCCAGCGCACGCAGTTCGACGCGGATCGGCAGGCGGCCCTGCAATTCCGGCAACAGGTCCGACGGCTTCGAGACGTGAAACGCGCCCGAAGCGATGAACAGGATGTGGTCCGTCTTCAACGGCCCGTATTTGGTCGCCACCGTGGTGCCCTCGACCAGCGGCAGCAGGTCGCGCTGCACGCCTTCGCGCGACGGGCCGCCCGAAATGTCCGACCTGGCGGCAATCTTGTCGATCTCGTCGAGGAAGACGATGCCGTCATTTTCCGCTGCGTCCAGAGCCCGGCGCACCACCTCGTCCTGGTCGAGCAACTTGTCGGACTCGTCGCTGACCAGCAGGTCGTAGGACTCCTTCACCGTCGTCTTGCGCAGCTTGGTCTTCTTGCCGCCCATTGCCTTCGACAGCATGTCGTTGATGTTGAGCACGCCGATATTGGCGCCCGGCATGCCGGGAATTTCGAAGCCGGGCATGCCGCCATTGCCGGTGTCGGCCACCTCGATTTCGATTTCCTTGTCGTCGAGTTCGCCGTCGCGCAGCTTCTTGCGGAAACTATCGCGCGTCGCCGGGCTCGCCGTCTTGCCGACCAACGCTTCCAGCACGCGTTCCTCGGCGTTGACGTGGGCGCGTGCCTTCACGTCCTCGCGCATCTTTTCGCGCACCAGCCCGATGGCGATTTCGACCAGATCGCGGATGATCTGCTCGACGTCGCGACCGACATAGCCGACTTCGGTGAACTTGGTCGCTTCGACCTTGACGAAAGGCGCGCCGGCCAGCCGGGCCAGGCGGCGCGAGATCTCGGTCTTGCCGACGCCGGTCGGGCCGATCATCAGGATGTTCTTCGGCATCACCTCTTCGCGCATCTGGCCTTCGAGCTGCTGGCGGCGCCAGCGGTTGCGCAAGGCAATGGCCACGGCGCGCTTGGCGTCCTTCTGGCCGATGATGAAGCGGTCGAGTTCCGAAACGATTTCGCGGGGAGAAAATGTGCTCATATCACTAAATTCCACTTTGCCACTGCTTGATGGCCTCGAACGGATGCAGCAGCATGATCACGTTGAGTGTAAGATTGTCCCGGATAAGATAGCCGGTACCCAGTTCGAAGAGGATGGCGAGGCTGACGATCACCCATATAGGTAGCCTTCGCGCCATCACAAATCCCAGCACCATGGCCAGTGTGTCGGACACCGAATTGATGATCGAGTCGCCGTAATAATCGAGCGAAATGGTGCCGGCGCGGTAGCGCTCGATGATGAACGGGCTGTTTTCGAGGATTTCCCAGCCGCCCTCGACGAGGACGGCGAATGCCAGCCGCAAGCCGATCGGCGAGCGCGGGAACAGGAACCGGGCCAGCGCATAGAACAGGAAGCCGTGGATGATGTGCGAGAAAGTGTACCAGTCCGAAATGTGCTGGGAGTTCTCCGAACTGTTCACCACGCCATGCCACAGCTTGACATAGCCGCAGGTGCAGATCGGCGGATGGCCCATCAGATAGAGCGTGAGAGCCTGGGCGACGAGCAGGCCGGCGACGATCAGCAGCCCCATCCGCCAGCTGTCCTCGTAGGCCGAAAGGCTCTTGTCCTCGCTGGATGTGACCATGCCCTGGATTACCCCTCTTGCGCGTCTTCGGCATCGATCGCCATCAGCACGACGTCGCCATAGATCGACTGCCTGCGATCAATGGCCAGGAAACCCGCCTTTTCATAGGCGCGGATGGCCCTGAGATTGGCGGGGTCGGGATCGATGATGACACGCGGCACGCCTTCCTCGAACAGGTCTTCGACGAACTGACGCACGATGGCAGAGCCATGGCCGATGCCGATCAGTTCCGGCCGGCCGATCGAGACATCGATGCCCAACGTGCCGAACGGCTGATCGGCATAGGGATGGCCGTCTTCCATGTGCGGATCATAGCTCTGCAGATAGGCGATCGGCTTTCCGTCGAGCTCAACAATCAGCGGCTCGACGGAAATCGAGTCTATGTGATCGGCAATCTCCGCGATTTCCGTCTCGGGATCGTCCCACCACTCCGCAACATGAGGCTCGGCGAGCCAGCCGGCGATCATCGGCAGGTCCTTTTTGGTCACCGGCCGAAAATCGTAGCTACTTTCTTGTTTGACCATGATCTTTTCCGAAAACCGGTTCCCACCTTGCGGGGTCATGGTCTGGTTCAGGCGGCATCGAGCGTTTCGACGACGAAATTGTTGTTGGTGTAGACGCAGATATCGGACGCGATCTGCATCGCCCTGCGGGCGATCTCCTCGGCATCCTTGTCCGTATCCATCAGCGCGCGTGCCGCGGCCAGCGCGTAATTGCCGCCCGAACCGATGGCCATGACGCCATGTTCGGGTTCCAGCACATCGCCATTGCCGGTCAGCGCCAGCGAGACCGATTTGTCGGCGACCAGCATCATCGCCTCCAGCCGGCGCAGATAGCGATCGGTGCGCCAGTCCTTGGCGAGCTCGACGCAGGCGCGCGTCAGTTGGTCGGGATATTGTTCGAGCTTGGCTTCGAGGCGTTCCAGCAGCGTAAAGGCGTCGGCGGTAGCGCCCGCGAAACCGGCAATCACATTGCCGCCCTTGCCGATGCGGCGCACTTTGCGGGCATTGCCCTTCATGATGGTCTGGCCCAGGCTGACCTGGCCGTCGCCGGCGATCACCACCTTGTTGCCCTTGCGCACCGTCACGATGGTCGTGGCGTGCATGGTCAATTCATTGGACATTTCTTGGCTCCGATTCGCACCATCCCTTCAAAAGGCGATTTGGCGCGGTACGAGTGACTTTGATCGGCCATATGTATGCACGGGGCCAATGATTGCAAACCGCTCGATAGCGGCCGGGATCGCAACTGGCAATCGCCGGATCATGCTGCTAGAAGGCTCTCGTTTTCAAGCCAGCGAGCGCTTGAGACCCGTGAACCGGTCACGATCTGAACCACTGGCACAAGGATAGAGTGATGGCGCCTCGTTCCGCCGATGCAAGCCGCAAGACTGGGGAAACCGATATCTCCGTGTCGATCCATGTCGACGGCTCCGGCAAATCGGACATCGCCACCGGCGTCGGCTTCTTCGACCATATGCTGGACCAGCTTTCCCGCCATTCCCTGATCGACATGACAGTCAGGGCGACGGGCGACCTGCATATAGACGACCACCACACGGTCGAGGACACCGGCATCGCGCTCGGGCAGGCCTTGACCAAGGCGCTGGGCGAGCGGCGCGGCATCATGCGCTACGCCTCGATCGACCTTGCCATGGACGAGACGCTGACGCGCGCGGCGATCGACGTGTCGGGCCGCCCCTTCCTGGTCTGGAACGTGTCGTTCTCGTCGCCGAAGATCGGCACCTTCGACACCGAACTGGTGCGCGAATTCTTCCAGGCGCTGGCGCAGAACGCCGGCATCACGCTGCATGTCACCAACCATTATGGCGCCAACAACCATCATGTCGCCGAGACCTGCTTCAAGGCGGTGGCGCGCGCGCTGCGCGCCGCGCTCGAGCGCGATCCGCGCCAGCCTGACGCGGTTCCCTCCACCAAGGGTTCTTTGAAGGGATAGCCTCATGACCGCCTATGTCGTGATGGAGCCACCTGGCCGCAGCGAGAAAGTCGACACGACGACCTTAGTCCGCGACGGCTTCACCTGGCTCGGCCTGCTTGTGCCGCCGCTGTGGCTTGCCTGGCACCGGATGTGGGTCGAAGCGGCGCTCGCCTTTGTCGTCATGGGCGTGCTGTCGATGCTTGGCGAGAGACTTGGGCTCGGTGTGGCCGGCTCGCTTTTGTCGCTGCTCGTCTCGCTCTATGTCGGACTGGAAGGACAGGGCTTGCGCATCGCGGCACTGCGCCGCCGCGGTTGGCATGAGTGGGGCGTCGTCGAGGCCGGCTGGCTCGCCGACGCCGACATGCGCTATGCCCTTGAGGTCGAAGGGCTTTCGGATGAAGCGGCACCCGCGCCGCGCATCGTCCCAGATGCCGCTTTGGCGCGCCCGGCACAGCCAGGCATGGCGCTGGGGCTGACCCACATTCCGGGACGGCGCTGAGATGCGGGTTGCGATCATCGATTACGGTTCGGGCAATCTGCGCTCGGCCACCAAGGCCTTCGAGCGCGCCGCGCGCGAGGCCGGCATCGCGGCCGAGATCGACCTGACGGCCGATGCCGACCGGGTGCGCACCGCGGACCGCATCGTCCTGCCCGGCGTCGGCGCTTACGCCGATTGCGCGGCCGGCCTGCGTGCCGTGGACGGCATGTGGGAGGCGGTCGAGGACGTCGCCATCGCCAAGGGCCGGCCTTTCCTGGGAATTTGCGTCGGCATGCAGCTGATGTCCGAGCGCGGCCTCGAAAAGACCGTCACCAACGGGTTCGGCTGGATATCGGGCGACGTCAAGGAGATCACGCCTTCCGATCCGGCGCTGAAGATCCCGCAGATCGGCTGGAACACGATCGAATTGAGGCATAAGCACCCATTGTTCTCCGGCATTCCGACCGGCGCGGCGGGACTGCATGCCTATTTCGTCCACTCCTACCATCTCGACGCAAAAAAACCGGACGAGATCCTCGCGGTCGCCGACTATGGGGGCCCGGTGACGGCCACGGTCGCCCGTGACAATCTCGCTGGCACGCAGTTCCATCCTGAGAAGAGCCAGGCGCTGGGCCTGGCGCTGATCACCAATTTCCTGCGCTGGAGGCCCTGAACCATGAGCAAGAAGGGCTACTGGATGGTAATGCTGACGGTGACAGATCCGGAAGGGTATCAGCGTTACCGCGACGCCATCGGCGACGCGGTTTCGTCTTTCGGAGGCCGCTATCTTGTGCGCGGCGGACAAGTGACCAATCCCGAAGGATCGGAATTTGACAGGCAGGTGGTGGTCGAGTTCGACTCTTATGAAACCGCGCTCAGCTGCTATCGATCGCCAGCCTACCAGACAGCGTTGCAGAACAGGCTGGCGGCTTCGACCGGACATTTCGCGATCGTCGAGGGTGCCTGAGTGATCCTGTTTCCAGCCATCGACCTCAAGGACGGCCAATGCGTGCGGCTGAAGCACGGCGATATGGCGACCGCGACGATCTACAATGACGACCCCGCCGCGCAGGCAAAAGCCTTTGAAGGGCAGGGCTTCGAGTGGCTGCATGTCGTCGACCTCAACGGCGCCTTCCAGGGCCAGAGCGTCAACAGCGCCGCGGTCGGGGCCATCCTGAAGGCGACCAAGAACCCGGTGCAGCTCGGCGGCGGCATTCGCACGCTGGAGCAGATCGAGGACTGGCTAGACCGTGGACTGGCCCGCGTCATCCTCGGCACGGTGGCGGTGCGCGATCCCGATCTGGTCAGGCAGGCCTGCAAGGCATTTCCGGGCAAGGTCGCCGTCGGCATCGATGCCAAGGGCGGCAAGGTGGCGGTCGAAGGCTGGGCGGAAGCCTCGAGCCTCGGCGTCATCGAACTGGCGAGGAAATTCGAAGGCGCCGGCGTCGCCGCCATCATCTATACCGACATCGACCGCGACGGCGTGCTGACCGGCATCAACTGGGACGCCACCATCGACCTCGCCGACGCGGTGTCGATCCCGGTCATCGCCTCGGGCGGGTTGGCTTCGATCGCCGACATCGTGCGCATGACCATGCCCGATGCGAAAAAACTCGAAGGCGCGATCTCGGGCCGTGCCCTCTATGACGGCCGCATCGATCCCACAGAGGCGCTGGCCATCCTGCGGGGCCGGCCGGCGATGGAGACGCGGTCGTGAAGGTTTCGCTCATCCTGGCCCCCTATGACAGCGGCCACTATCATGGCGGCATGGGCCAGGGACCGGACGCGCTGATATCGGGCGGGCTCGTCGATGCCCTGACCCTTGCCGGCCACGACGTCACGGTCGAGGATATCGGCAGGGTCGGCGACGGCCAGGAGCGCGAGATCGCCACGGGTTTTGCCGTCTGCAACGCCGTCTCGGGCGAGGTCCGCATGGCCCGCGACAGGGGGCGGTTTCCCATCGTGCTGGCCGGAAACTGCCTGACGTCAGCCGGCGCGGTCGCCGGCGAAGGCGCCGACGCGATCATCTGGGCAGACCAGCATGGCGACCTCAACACGCCCGAGACCTCCGTCTACGGCTTTCTCGACGGCATGGCGCTGTCGACGGTGCTCGGCCTGTGCTGGCGTCCGATGGCGGCCGCCATTCCCGGCTTCAGGCCGATCGATCCCGCGCGCTGCGTGCTCGTCAACGCCCGCGATCTCGATCCGGCGGAGGAAGAACTACTCGAAACATTGCCTGTCATCCGGACGGAATGTCCAGGCGTGGCGCAAGCGACGGAAAAACTGAAGGCCGCCGGCGCCAACAGCGTGCACATGCATCTCGATCTCGACGTGCACGATCCCAAGGCGCTGCAGGCCAACCGTTACGTCACATCAGGCGGACCGAACCCGGAGCAGCTGCGCGACGCGGCCTGCGCCATGGCGCTTGCGGTACCGGTCGTCGGCATCACCGTTTCCGCTTACGATCCGGCCTTCGATGCCCAAGCCGATGTGCCGCCGTTGGTCGGTCAGCTGCTCAACGATCTGCTTGCCACGATAGAGGGCCGCTGATGCTGAAAGCCCGCGTCATCCCTTGCCTCGACGTCAAGGACGGCCGTGTCGTCAAGGGCGTCAATTTCGTCGACCTCATCGACGCCGGCGATCCGGTGGAGGCCGCCAAGGCCTATGATGCCGCCGGCGCCGACGAACTCTGCTTTCTCGACATCACCGCCTCGTCGGACAATCGCGAGACCATCTTCGACGTCATCGCCCGCACCGCGGAACAATGCTTCATGCCGCTGACCGTCGGCGGCGGCGTGCGCCAGGTGGCCGACATCCGAAAATTGCTGCTGGCCGGGGCCGACAAGGTGTCGATCAACACGGCGGCGGTGAAGAACCCGGATTTCGTCGCCGAAGCGGCCGACAAGTTCGGCAACCAATGCATCGTCGTCGCCATCGACGCCAAGAAAGTCTCCGGCCCCGGCGAGGCCGACCGCTGGGAGATCTTCACCCATGGCGGGCGCGAGAAGACCGGCATCGACGCCGTGGAATTCGCGCGGAAAATGGTCGATCGCGGCGCCGGCGAGATCCTGTTGACCTCGATGAACCGCGACGGCACCAAGGCCGGCTACGACATCGCGCTGACCCGCGCGGTGTCGGACGCGGTGCGCGCGCCGGTCATCGCTTCGGGTGGCGTCGGCACGCTCGACCACATGGTCGAAGGCATTCGCGACGGCCATGCGGGTGCTGTGCTGGCGGCCTCCATCTTCCATTTCGGCACCTACACCATCGCCGAAGCCAAGGCGCATATGGCCAAGGCCGGCCTGCCGATGCGGCTGGACTCGCTGGGCAACAGGTCCTAGAGCATGCTCCCGAAGCCGGCGTTCGGAAAAAACCCGGCTTAAACAAGAAGATAGATCGACATGGCCGAGTTTTCGCTCTCCGACCTGGAAAAAATCGTCAGCGACCGCGCCCATTCCGGCGATCCGGATTCGTGGACGGCCAAGCTTTACGCCCGGGGCATCGACAAGGCGGCGCAGAAACTCGGCGAGGAGGCGGTCGAGACCGTGATCGCCGCCGTCAAGGGCGACAAACAGGGCCTCGTTTCCGAAAGCGCCGATCTTATATATCATTGGCTTGTCGTTCTCGGCATCTCGGGTGTCCCGTTGAACGACGTGCTCAAGGAGCTTGAAGCCCGTACCGGGCGTTCGGGCATCGCCGAAAAGGCGTCGCGGCCCAAGGGCTGATCGGGAGGAAGGGCAGGTATCTCGATGGATCAGCTCGCGCCAACCGAGAAATATTCTCCGTTTCGCTTCTTCTCAGCCGAGCAATGGTCGCGGTTCCGAGCCGATACGCCGCTGACGCTGAGCGAGGACGAGTTCCGCCGCCTGCGTTCGCTCAACGACCCGGTCGACCTCGAAGAGGTCAAGCGCATCTATCTGTCCTTGTCGCGGCTTTTGTCGGCGCATGTCGAGGCGAGCCAGCTTCTGTTCCGGCAGCGCCAGGCCTTCTTCAACGCCGCCGACGTGGCCAAGACGCCGTTCATCATCGGCATTGCCGGTTCTGTCGCGGTCGGCAAATCGACCACGGCGCGCGTGCTGAAGGAATTGCTGGCGCGATGGCCGTCGAGCCCGAAGGTGGACCTCATCACCACGGACGGCTTCCTGCTGCCCAACGAGGTGCTGCGCCGCCAAAACCTAATGGAGCGCAAGGGTTTCCCCGACAGCTACGATGTCGGCGCGCTGCTGCGTTTCCTCTCGGGTATCAAGTCGGCGTTGCCCGATGTCCGCGCGCCGGTCTATTCGCACCTTACCTATGACGTCATCCCCGGCGAGTTCGTCACCATCGACCGGCCCGACATCCTGATCTTCGAAGGCATCAACGTGCTGCAGCCGGGCAAGCTGCCGCAGGACGGCAAGATCGTGCCCTTCCTGTCGGACTTCTTCGACTTCGCCATTTACATCGATGCCGACGAGAAGCTGATCCACAATTGGTATATTTCCCGCTTCATGCGGCTGCGCGAAACCGCCTTCCGCGATCCGGACTCCTTCTTCCACCGCTATTCGCAGCTGTCGGAGGATGCGGCCAAGGCGATCGCCGAGGGCCTGTGGACCAACATCAACCTGAAGAACCTGCGCGAAAACATCCTGCCGACGCGTGCCCGCGCCGACTTGATCCTGCGCAAGGGCGCCGACCACCTGATCGAGGAAGTGGCGCTGCGCAAGTTGTAGCCAACCGAACCGGCGTGGCGGGCTCGTCCGCAAGCCCGCCACGCCGCTGTTTATGTTCAGCCATTGGCGAACGGCACGGCGACATAGATCTGGGTGTCGCCGCGCTCCACCAGAAGCAGCACCGATTTGCGTCCGGATTTGCCGGCTTGGGCAATCGCTTGGGTCACCTGCCTGGCGCTCTTCACCGGAGCCTGGTTGACGGCGACGATGACATCGCCCGGCTGGATGCCGGCAGTCGCTGCCGGCTTGTCGGGATTGACGCTCGCAACCACCGCGCCGTGCTCGTTCTCGGGGAGGTTCATCTGCTGGCGGATGTCCGGCGTGATATCCATCAAGCCGAGGCCGACGGCCGGCACGCGGGAACCCTGTTCGGTGCCCGGCGCGCTGGAGTCATCCGTAGACGCCGTTTTCACATCGTCGCTGTTGCGTCCGACCTCCACCGAGATCTGCATGGCCTTGCCCTTGCGCCAGACATCCAGTCTCTCCTTGGCACCCGGCGCGACGTCGGCGACGGCTCGTGACAGGTCCTTGGGATCCTTGACGTCCTGCCCGGCGAAGCCGGTGATGACGTCGCCGGTCTCGACGCCGGCCTTGGCCGCGGGCGAGCCGTCATTGACCTGCGAGACCAAGGCACCGCTGGGACGGTCCAGCCCGATGGCGCTTGCCACATCCGGGGTGACGGGCTGGATCTCGACGCCGAGATAGCCGTATTCGATGTTGCCGCCCTTCATCAGCTTGGCGACCACCTTCTCAGCCTGGTCAGACGGAATGGCGAAACCGACACCGACGCTGCCGCCATTGGGCGAATAGATCGCCGTGTTGATGCCGACGACATTGCCATTGACGTCCACCAGCGGGCCGCCGGAATTGCCGTGATTGATCGGCGCGTCGATCTGGATGAAATCGTCGAACGGCCCGCTATGCAGGTCGCGGCCACGCGCCGAGACGATACCGGCTGTTACCGTGGTGCCGATGCCGAACGGATTGCCGATCGCCAGCACCTGGTCGCCTGTCATGAGCTTGTCGGAGTCGCCCCACTTCACGGTTGGCAACGACTTGCCGGCGTTGATCTTCAGCACGGCGAGGTCGTTCTTGGCATCGTGACCGACCAGCTTGGCCGGGAGCTCCGTGCCGTCGTCGAGCGTGACCTTTATCGAGGAAGCGCCGTCGACGACATGGTTGTTGGTGACGATGGTGCCGTCGGCACCGACGATGAAGCCCGAACCGAGCGCTTCGGCCCGCGGCAACCGCTGTTGCGGAGGCGTCTTGGGAGCGGGCATGCCCTGATCGCCGAAGAACTGGCGGAAATAGTCGTCGAAGGGCGAGGCGCCATCGAAGGGCGACGCTTCGTTCATTGCTTCCGGCTGTCCTTTCATGACCGTGGTCACGGTCACGACGGCCGGCTTGGTCGTGGCCACGATCGGCGCCAACGAACCGCTCGGGGCCGTGGTCCCGGCAACGGGGGTCTGCGTCGTTGCAACCGTGTTGCCCGTGCCGACGCCGTTCGCGCTGTCGGCGAATGAGACGACAAAGGGAGAAACCAGCAGCGCGGCGCCCAGCAGGGCGGCGATGCGATGCCTACGAAGAATGCTCAGGTTTGACATGGTCGTTCTGTCCGGGCGAGGGGTTGATCCGCGCCGCGGGTCTTCCTGGGAGAAGTGCCCGTCAGCGTGCCGACGGCCCGGGTTGCCTGCCTCGCCACGCATGGCAGCCGGCCGGATCGACAACAACTATCTAGGGCGCCGATCTGCGCGATTTAGGGTTTTAGCCCGACCTTACGAAGATTTAATTCAGAGTGCGCTTACGGATCGCAGATAGGCCGACGCGATTTCGCGCATGCGCCCGCCGTCGAAGCTCGGGCCGTGGCCGCCATGGCCGATCCTGATCGGCAGGTCGAGCAGCCGGCGCATCGTGTTGCGATAGGCCTCTCGGTCGGAATCCGGCAAATCGTCGATCAGCGTGTCGTCATAGATGGCGTCGCCGCTGAAAAACAGGCCGTCGGCCTCATCGAAAAGCGCGATCGAATCCGGCGAATGTCCGGGGAGATGCAGCACCCGAAACCGGCGGTCTCCTAGATCGACCACGTCGCCTTCGTCGAGCATACGCGTCAACGGTGCCGGCGCTATCGCATAGTCGGCCGACTTCCAGCCAGGCGCCGGCAATTTCGAAACGGCGCCCTCGAGATCGTGGAACATGTAGGCGTAAGTCGCGGCCTCATCCATGCTCTCGAATTGCGCTGCGCTCATCCTTGGCCCGGCCCGCAGCGGAAATTCGTGCAGCGAGCCGACATGGTCGAGGTGAATATGGGTGGCGACGACCAGAAGCGGCTTGCCTTCGAGCGTCCTTATCTCCGGCGCCAGCGGACAGATGCCCATCCCGGTGTCGACCAGAAGGTCGGCGTCGCGGCCGGTGAAATGCCAGATATTGGCGCGCACATAGTCGTGCACGAACGGCTCGGTCAGCATCGTCGTCCTGCCGTCGACGATGCGCCTGGAGAACCAGCTATCCATTAAGTGTGAGCCGGGCATCAGGTGTGAGCCGGGCATCAAGCGAACCCGGCATCAGACGAACGGCTTTCCGACCTTGTATTTTTCCGGCACCAGCCGTTTGAGATAGGCCATGCCGGCCTCGGACAGCTGGTTGGCGTCGGGCTTCATGAAATCGTCGGGCATGTGACGGGTCTTGCCGGCGACGTTCTTCAGCGGCACCTTCTTCAGCACTATCTTGCTGCCATCATATTGCAGCGCCACCGAGCCGCCGCCCTGTTCGGCGACGCCGACGGCAAAGGCGCCGGCATCGAAGGCCTCCTGCGCATCGACCGGGCTGATGGAGCCGACATAGCCGCGCGGCATGTAGCCGAGTGCGTCGACGCGGGCACGCTTGCCCGGCAGCCCCTCGGCCAATGCCCGTTCGAGCGCCGCCGGCAGGTCGCTGCCCGAGAGTTTGACGTTGCCGTGCTGGTCGCGCTCGAGCTTGTCCGCCGGCACCAGGCTTTCGACCAGTGCCTTGCCGTCGGCGGTGCTGACGCCTTCCGACACGGCGACGATGCAGCGCTTGTGGCGGTCGAGGGTGGCGCGCACGTCGTCGATGAAACCGGCGGCGGAGAACGGCCGCTCCGGGACGTAGACCAGATGCGGGCCGCTGTCGGAATCGAGCTGCCAGGCCGCCGACGCCGCGGTCAGGAAGCCGGCATGGCGGCCCATGACGATGCCGACATAGATGCCGGGAAGCGCGCGAAAATCGAGATCGACGGACAGGAAGGCGCCAGCGACGAATTCGGCCGCGGACATGAAGCCCGGCGTATGGTCGTTTTCCTCGAGATCGTTGTCGATGGTCTTCGGCGCATGGACGAAAGCGATCTTGCCGCCGGCGGCATCGGTCAGGATCTGCTGCGTGCCCGAGGTGTCGTTGCCGCCGATATAGATGAAAGCGTCGGCGCCCGCCTTCTGCAGGCCCTTCAGGATGACCTCGCAATAGGCGGCATCCGGCTTGTCGCGCGTCGACCCGAGGGCGGCGCTCGGCGTTCCGGCGATCAGCCGCAGCCGGTCCTCCGGGATGGCGGAGAGGTCGACATAGTTGCCGTCACGGATGCCGCGCACGCCGTGCAGGGAGCCCAGCACCTTGGCACCGGGATGGCGCCTGCGGATCTCCAGCGCGGCGCCCACGACCGTCTGGTTGATGACGGCGGTCGGGCCGCCGCCCTGCGCGATGACGAAAGTTCCAGCCATGCTTGATGTCTCCCTAGGGCATGACGCCGAAAGAGACGGATTCGGATTTCAGGTCGAACGGACCTGAAATCATCCGGCTCTAGGCGATGGTTTTCAGGTCACCTTGGCCTGTCTTGCCGCATCGCGCAACGGGAGAAACGGAGGGCTGGACGATCACATGACGACGACGGGGTTTTTCTTCGACACCCGGCTGTAGAGGTCGATGATGTCCTGGTTGATCAGGCGCACGCAGCCCGACGACATCGCCTGGCCGATGCTCCACCATTCCGGCGAGCCATGGATGCGGTAGCCGGTGTCCTTGCCGTCCTGGTAGATGTAGAGCGCACGCGCCCCGAGGGGATTGGTCAGGCCGCCGGGCTGGCCGCCCTGCCACTTCACCAGTTCCGGCTTGCGCTGGATCATTTCGGGCGGCGGCGTCCAGGTCGGCCACTCCCTGCCGTACTGGATGTTGGCGCGGCCGGACCAGCGGAAACCGTCCTTGCCGATGCCGACGCCGTAGCGGATGGCGTCGCCACCCGGCTGGACGAGATAGAGCATGCGTTCCTTGAGATGCACGACGATGGTGCCGGGCGCCTCGCCGGTCGTATCGACGACGATCTGGCGACGGAACTCCGGCTTGACCTTGAGATAGGGCACCTCGGGCACGTTGAAGCCGTTATCCGTCAAGGAGGCATACATGACGTCGGGGCTGGTGATGTTCTTGTCGACGCTGATCGAGGGCCGGATCGGCACCGAACCGGTGACCGTATCGTCGAGCTGCAGCGCCGGCAGATCGACACCACCCGAGGTCGAGCAGCCGGCGACGCCGAGCAATGCCAAAGCGCCCGCCCCGGACAGGACGGCGCGGCGGGAAAGAAGAAGATCGGTTTCGACTGCGTCGCCGTTTCGTGGCGGCGTCGGACCTTGCGGCAACTCACGCATATACCCAAATCCTACGCTGTCGGCGGGAAGCACGGTCCGGCCGGATAGTGGGCATTTTCATCATTCATGGTTGATAAAGCGTGAATGCCTTGCGCTGCTTGCGTTTGCGCCTTGCCGAGGCGCCGCTCCGCCCTCCCGCGCGGTCGCCATTAAACATCTGCAAGACGTTGAAACCGTCATCAAGCTTTTTGCCGCTGGCGCAATTGACGTCGCGGTCCCGTAAGAGTCGTGCCGGTTGCCCGGCCGGAATACGCAAAAACAAGGATTCGGTCCCTTTACATTCTTCGGGAGCCAAGGATTTATCCTCTTCTTTGAGCTCAAAGGAGACGAGCATGTCCTTCGAAAACTGGGCCGCCTTCGCTGCCGCGTCGACCATCCTCCTCATCATCCCGGGCCCGACGATCCTTCTGGTCGTCTCCTATGCGCTGGGCCAGGGCTGGCGCACCGCTTTGCCGATGGCGGTCGGCGTGGCGCTCGGCGACTTCACCGCCATGACCTTGTCGATGCTGGGCATCGGCGCGCTGCTTGCCGCTTCGGCTGGTGTCTTCACCATCCTGAAACTGATCGGCGCCGGCTATCTGATTTATCTCGGCGTGAAACTGTTCCGCGCCGGCGGCGCGCTGAAGGCCGAACCCCGCACCGACGCGGTGTCGTCGGCCAAGATGATGGCGCATGCCTGGCTGGTCACCGCGCTCAACCCGAAAAGCATCACCTTCTTCGTCGCCTTCCTGCCGCAGTTCCTCGACCGGCACGCCGACTTCCGGACGCAGATGCTGATCTTCGAGACGACCTTCCTGGCGCTCGCCTTCGCCAACGCTTTCGGTTACGCGCTGATCGCGGCACGCGCCCGCAACGTGGTCCGCAATCCCAAGGCGATCCGCATCTTCAACCGTACCGGCGGCACGCTCCTGGTCGGCGCCGGCATCGCCACGGTGGCGATGCGTTCCGGCAATTGATGTCCCGACGCGGGTGAGGCCCGGAGGGCCTCACCATTTTACGCTGAAGCCCAGATTGCCCTCGAGGATGCGGCGTTTGTCGCCGCCCAGATTGGTGGTGTAGTCGCCGGTGGCAAAGATGCTGACCTTGTCCGTCACCTTGGCGACGATACCGCCGCCGAACTCGAACGAGGTCGACCTGCCCTCCGTCGAGATGTCGGTGGTGTCGAAACTGACACGATCGGTGCCGCCAAAATCATGCCAGATATTGGCCTTGAGGTAGGGCTGCAGCGCTATTCCATTGACAACGGACTCGCCCTGCAGCCGAGCCCCGATCCGGCCGGTGACGCTGCCCTCGCTATCGAAGGAAACCGACGAGAAACGATCCTTGGCATCGTCGAGCGACAGATGCTGCCAGATCAGTTGCGCCTGCGGTTCGAGCGTCCAGCCCTGCGCCAGCGCAATGGGATGGCCGCCCTCCAGCGAGGCGGTGACACCTGTTCCGCCAATGTCGATGCCGACGTTGCGCGACGACGTCGCGTCGCCGCCGAAGAAGGTGGCCATGAGGACGCCGTCGAGGTACCAGCCGCCTTGGCCGATGCGGGTCCAGTAACCGCCGACGCTGGTGCCGCTGACATCGATGCCGCCGACGGACAGATCATTCTGCCCCAGCGCCTGGCCGCGCACATCGCCCTTCATGCTGGCATAGGCGACGAACAGGCCGGCGCGATCGATCCCGCCCGACGCGGTTTCGCGTCCGAAGACGTCGAAGCCCGCCTGCAGGCCGAACAAGGTGCCGTCGAAGGACGGCGACACCGTTCCCGACCAGCCCACCTTGGCGTCCTGGCCGTAGATGCGGCCCCAGACCGGCGACAGCTCCGTGTTCGACAACAGGCTCTGTTCGCCGCGCCGCTCATGGAAGGTGCCAAGTGTCGTCATCGCCAGATGCTCGGCCACAGGCGGCACCGCGGAATAGACCGGCACCTCGACGCGATAGAGCAGGATTTCCTCCCCTGCCGCGGGCATCGGAAGATCGGGCACGGCGGTCGGGACCGGCGGGGGCGGTGGCGGTGGATCAGCCGCCGGCGCCGGCGGCGGCGGTGGCGGCGGCACGGGCACCGGATCGCTAGCCTGCACGGGCGGCGTCGGGTCGGCCGGCGGAGTGTTGATGTCGCCCTCGGTCGGCGCCGGCACCGGCGGCAGCGCGGATGGCGGCGGCGGAGGTTCGGTCTCGGGCGGCACCGGTTCCGGCGCGGGTGTTGGTTCTGCCGCCGGCGGCGCCGCGGCCGGCGATGTCGGCGTTATCAGCGACGAGCGCAGGTACCAGTTCTCCGCGCTGCCGGCGGTGACGCCACCCTTGAACAGATAATATTCGAAGGCGCCTGCCGCGACCGGCACGTCGAGCGCGAAGGCGCTTGAGGTGGAGGTGGCGCCGTTGACCGCCTGGACGACCATGATGCCGTCCTGCATCGTTTCGGCCCCCGCGCCGCCGACATTGACCACCGCGATGCCGGTCGAGCCGGAAGCCGTGCCGCCCGAAAGCACCAGCCTGTCCGACGCCGACGAATCATCGCCGAGCTCGGTCTGGATGAGCAGCAGGCCGCCGAGCCCGGTGTAATTGCCCGAAATCGTCAGCCGGTCCGTCGCGCCGGTACTGCCGTTGGTCAGGTCGATGCGGCCTGCGTTGACGACGTCCGCAAGCTGGCCCGACGTAAAGGCCTGGATCGACCCGTTGAAGCCGCCGCCATAGAGCGTGCTCGCGGCATCGACATTAAGCGATCCCGTGCCGGTGCCGCTGTCTCCAAGCACGAGATTGCCGTCCAGCGTGAGCTGGGTGTCGTTGGTGGCGTCGACGGTTTCCCAGTTCTGGATCCGGCTGATGCCGTCGAGCTTGACGTTATCGAAGGTCAGCGTATCGGTGCCGAGACCGCCATTCAGCGCGTCGGCGCCGCCCAGATTGGCTTTGGTCAGGTTGCTCAGCTTTGCCGTATCGTTGTCGCCGCCGAGGTCGACGGCGCCATAGATGATGCCGCCGCCGTTCCACACGAAATTGTCCGCGCCGAAGCTCATCAGCACATCGCCGCCGACGGTGCCGCCCGTGATCGTCACGCTGTCGTTGCCGCCGCTGACGCTGATGTTGCCGCCGATCGTGCCGCCGGAGAGAATGATGGTGTCCTGGTCGAAGCCGGTGACCAGGTTGCGGTCGATGATGCCGCCCGACATGTTGAAATAGTTCTTGTCGAGCTTCATGTTGACGCGGCCGATGCGGCCGTCGGTCATCACGGCACGGTCGCCATCGTCGAAGAAATCGACGATGCGCCCGCCGCTCATGGTAAAGGTGTCCAGCCCGTCGCCCTGGTTCAGGGAACCGATCTGGCCGCCGCTCATATTGAAGTCGTCAATGCCTGCGCCCTGCTGGACATTGCCGGCGACGGTGCCGCCGCCGATGGTGAAGAAATCCGTGCCGTCGCCCTGATCGACCGTGCCGGTGATGGTGCCGGACTGCATGTTGATGCGGTCCGTGCCCGGGCCGAAGGTGACGTTGCCGCTCACCTGGCCGGTGCCGCCGGCGGGAAAGTTCAGCGTGTTGTTGCCGATGGTGTCGTTGAGGCTGCCGCCCGAATCGCCACTATCGCAAGTGAAGACGTCATTGCCCGGAGACGGAACCAGCAGGCATGCCGCCAGGGCCGCGGAGTTCGGCAGCAACATAAAGGTCGTAGTTGCAAGCAAGCTAATAAACCCAACATTGATCCGCCTGGGCCTTCGCCGCAGCAAAGAAACAGCCCGGCCAATGTGCTCCGAACCGCTGTTCGGACCCTGTATTTCAAAATGCCGCATCGCGTCCCCTCTCAGATCGCGATTTCAAGCCCCTTGCCCGCGCCGCAATCAAGCCACAATTCGTCCAGTTTTACAAAGCCTATTCTGTCTCCCATGGTTGATGAACTGCAAAAATGTCTGACATGCCGCGGCGCGACTCGTGAAATGGCGTAGCCGTGGCCTATGCTTTAAGATCACGCTGGACCGTGGGCACCATGCCCATCGGACCTCGACCAGGGACTCTCGCATGGCCATCAGGGACGCATTTGGCCTGGCATTTTCGGGCGCGACGGAAGCCGGATTCGCGCCCTACGGCCAGGCCGTGCGCGAATTGCAGTGTTTCATCGGCGATCCCGTGAAATCCGTCGATCGCGCCATCGCGCGGGACCCCGGTTTTGTCATGGCGCATGTCTTCAAGGGCTACCTTTTCGGCCTTGCCACCGAACCGGAGGCGACGGCCGTGGCCAGGATCTGCCACGAGGCGGCGCTGCCGCTTGCCGCGACAACGCGTGAGCGGGCGCATGTCTCGGCCCTCGGCCACCTCGCCAACGGGCGCTGGCATCAGGCCTCCGGCATTCTGCGGGACATAGCGATCGATTTTCCGCTCGACGCCGTGGCGCTCCAGGTCGGACACCAGGTCGATTTCTTCACCGGCAACGCCCGCATGCTGCGCGACCGCATCGCCCGCGCCCTGCCATCATGGCAGGCGGACATGCCGGGGTATCACGCCATTCTCGGCATGCAGGCCTTCGGGCTCGAAGAGATGGCTGAGTATGCGCAGGCCGAAAGGCTCGGCCGTACGGCGGTCGAGATCGAACCGCGCGATGGCTGGGCGCAACATGCGGTCGCGCATGTGATGGAGATGCAAAGCCGGCAAAGGGACGGCATCGCCTGGATGCGTACCGATCCCGAAGCCTGGACGAAGGAGAGCTTCCTCCAGGCCCACAATTGGTGGCACCTGGCGCTGTTCCACTACGATCTCGGCGAGACCGGCGAGGTGCTGGCGCTCTATGACGGGCCGATCTATGGCAGCAGATCGACGCTGGCGCTCAACATGGTCGATGCATCGGCGATCCTGTGGCGGCTTCATCTCGGCGGCGTCGATGTCGGCGACCGCTGGACGGCGCTGGCCGCCAATTGGGTGCCCAAGGCCGCTGCCTCCATCTACGCCTTCAACGACGCCCACGCGATGATGGCCTTTGTCGGCGCCGGGCTCGATGCTCCGGCCCGGACCTTGCTGGAGGCACAGCGCGAAGCGATGCGGGGCGGTGACGACAATGCCGCTTTCACGCGGGATGTCGGCCATCCCCTGACGCTTGCGATCAAGGCGTTCGGAGAGGGCAACTACGCCGAAACCATCCGACTGATCCGGCCGATCCGGACCATCGCCCATCGATTTGGCGGCAGCCACGCGCAGCGCGACGTCATCGATCTGACGCTGATAGAAGCCGCCCTGCGTGCCGGCGACGGTGCACTGGCCAGGGCGCTGACGACGGAGCGTTCGGCCGTACGCCCGGACAGTCCGCTGTCGGCGCTGTTTTCGAGACGTGCCGCCGATTTGTCAGAGAATTGACCCGGAGCGGATCTTGCCTTAAAAACTGGCTCAAACATATTTTTCGGGTTCCGAAAAAAATAAGAACGTGGGAGGAAACCATGTATCTCGGCCTCGACCTGGGCACATCGGGCGTCAAGGCGCTGCTGATCGATGCCGGACAGGGCGTCATCGGCTCCGGCCATGGCACGCTTGATGTTTCTCGCCCTCATCCGGGCTGGTCCGAGCAGGATCCCCTGCACTGGATACGCGCCTGCGAAGATGCGATCGCCGACCTGAAGGCGGCACATCCCGGGCAGTTCGCGGCAGTCAAGGGCATCGGCCTGTCGGGCCAGATGCATGGCGCGACCTTGCTCGATGCGGCCGATCAGGTGTTGCGCCCCTGCATCCTGTGGAACGATACGCGCAGCCATGTCGAGGCGGCGGCACTGGACGCCGATCCGCGCTTCCGCGCGCTCACCGGCAACATCGTCTTTCCCGGCTTCACCGCGCCCAAGCTCGCCTGGGTGAAGAACAATGAACCCGCTGTCTTCGCCAAGGTGGCAAAGGTGCTTTTGCCCAAGGATTTCCTGCGGCTCTGGCTGACCGGCGACTACATGTCGGAAATGTCGGATTCGGCCGGCACATCCTGGCTCGATGTCGGCAAGCGGCGCTGGTCTTCCGAGTTGCTCGCTGCGACCTCGCTTGAGGAAAAGCAGATGCCGTCGCTGGTCGAGGGCACGGAAAAAGCCGGCGCCCTGCGCGCCGAACTCGCGTCGCGGTGGGGCATCGCGGCCGGCACTCCGGTGGCTGGCGGGGCCGGCGACAATGCGGCTTCCGCCTGCGGCATGGGCACGGTCGGCGCCGGCCACGCTTTTGTCTCGCTCGGCACATCGGGTGTGCTGTTTGCCGCCAACGCCGCCTATCTGCCCAACCCGGCCAGCGCGGTGCACACCTTCTGCCATGCGCTGCCCAACACCTGGCACCAGATGGGCGTCATCCTGTCGGCAACCGATTCGCTCAACTGGCTGTCGGAGATCACGGGCAAGGGCGCGGGCGAACTGACATCGGAACTCGGCGAGACGCTCAAGGCGCCGACCGGCGTGTCCTTCCTGCCCTATCTCTCTGGCGAGCGGACGCCACACAATGATTCCGCCATTCGCGGCTCATTCACAGGCCTGGCGCATGAATCGGGCCGCCCGGTGTTGACCCAGGCCGTGCTCGAAGGCGTCGCCTTTGCCTTCCGCGACAGCCTGGAGGCATTGAAAACCGCCGGCACGACCTTGACGCGCGTGACCGCGGTCGGCGGCGGCTCGCGCTCGCGCTACTGGCTGAAGGCGATCGCCACCGCGCTGCAATTGCCGGTGGATATTCCGGCTGATGGCGATTTCGGCGCTGCGTTTGGAGCGGCCAGGCTTGGCCTGATCGCGGCGACGGGCGCCGATCCGCTGGCCGTGTGCTCCGCGCCGAGGACAGATGCCACGATCGAGCCGGATGCAGCTCTTGGCGGCGCCTTCGCCGATGCCTATCACCGCTACCGCGCGCTCTATCCGGCGATCAAGGCCGTAACCGCGTGAGTTGGCGCTTGTCCCATTCCTTTCGTCCGGGCGCTGGCGCTGCCCCTCACCTGCCTGCCGGCATCCTCTCCCCGCATAGAGACGGAGAGAGGGGCGCTGTCATTGCTGGTTTCGCCAATCACCAACGTCGCAGGAAGGGCGTCGAGATTGCCGCCGGCCCCCTTCTCCCCGTCACTATACGGGGAGAAGTGCCCGGCAGGGCGATGAGGGGCGGCGCCGACTTCGCCAATCGGTCCCCTCTACAGATTGGACAAGCAACTACTGTAAGCGTGGGAGCCACTCAACTTGCCAGCAAGACCTCACTGCGCCGGCACCTTGTCGAGGAAGCCGGTGACGCTCTTCAGGCGGCCGTTCTCGATGATGCCGATGTCAGTGCCTTCGATGACGGAAGCAGTGCCCTCGGGCCCGAGATTCCAGGAGAAGCGGATCTTGTCGGCAAAGCCGTCCGGCGTGCCCTTCAGCGAGAAGCGGAAGCCGGCAAAGCGCTGCTGGACGCCGCCGATCAGCGCCGCGACGCCTTCATGGCCGTCCCCCTGCATGAGCGGATCGCGATAGCTGACGTCCTCGGTGAAGACAGCCTTGAGCAAGGCCGCCCGGCGGTCGGCATCGCTTTCGTTCCAGGCGGTGATGTAGTTCAGGGCGATCGTGTCGAGGTCGGTCATGGTCTGTCTCCTTCGTTTGACGGTTTTGACAGGACCGTTTTCGACCAGCCTCGGCGTGAAACCAATTACGCCTGAGGTAATCGGGCAAACCTATCTTGGAGAGGAAGAGAACCATGAGCAGCGGCTTTTTCGGCGATATCCAGACAATCAAATATGAAGGACCGGATTCGACCAATCCGCTGGCCTACCGTTTCTACAATCCCGACGAAGTGGTGGCCGGCAAGCGGCTGGAAGACCATCTGCGCTTTGCCGTCGCCTACTGGCATTCCTTCGCCTGGCCGGGCGGCGACCCGTTCGGCGGCCAGACCTTCGACCGTCCCTGGTTCCCCAAGGCCGGCGGGATCGACACGATGGAACTGGCGAAACTCAAAGCCGATGTCGCCTTCGAGATGTTCTCGCTGCTCGGCGCTCCCTATTTCTGCTTCCACGACGCCGATGTGCGGCCCGAGGGCAAGGATTTCTCTGAAAGTGCGGCCCGCCTCGATGAGATCGCCGATTATTTCGCCGGCAAGATGAAGCAGACCGG
Organism: Mesorhizobium australicum WSM2073; assembly: GCF_000230995.2. Taxonomy (NCBI): domain Bacteria; kingdom Pseudomonadati; phylum Pseudomonadota; class Alphaproteobacteria; order Hyphomicrobiales; family Phyllobacteriaceae; genus Mesorhizobium; species Mesorhizobium australicum. The sequence continues at coordinate 671,595 of NC_019973.1, forward strand.
CGTCAAGCTTTTGTGGGGCACGGCGAACCTGTTCTCCAACCGCCGCTTCATGTCGGGCGCGGCGACCAATCCCGATCCGGATGTGTTCGCCTACGCGGCGGCGACGGTGAAGAGCTGCATCGACGTCACCAAGCGGCTGAAGGGCGAGAACTACGTGCTGTGGGGCGGGCGCGAGGGTTATGAGACGTTGCTCAACACCGACCTTGCCCGCGAGCAGGAACAGGCCGGCCGTTTCCTGAACCTCGTCGTCGACTACAAGCACAAGATCGGCTTCAAGGGCACGATCCTGATCGAGCCGAAGCCGCAGGAGCCGACAAAACACCAGTATGACTACGACGTCGCGACCGTCTACGGCTTCCTCAAGCGCTTCGGCCTGGAGAAGGAGGTCAAGCTCAACATCGAGCAGGGCCACGCCATCCTGGCCGGCCACTCCTTCGAGCACGAACTGGCGCTGGCCAATGCGCTCGGCGTCTTCGGCTCGATCGACATGAACCGCAACGACTACCAGTCGGGCTGGGACACCGACCAGTTCCCCAACAACGTGCCGGAAATGGCGCTGGCATATTACCAGGTGCTCCAGGCCGGCGGTTTCAAGACAGGCGGCACCAATTTCGACGCCAAGCTGCGCCGCCAGTCGCTCGACCCGCAGGACCTGCTGATCGGCCATATCGGCGGCATGGATTCCTGCGCGCGCGGCCTCAAGGCGGCAGCGAAGATGGTAGAGGACAAGGCGCTATCGGGTCCGCTCGCCGAGCGCTATGCCGGCTGGAACAGCGCCGAGGCCAAGGCGATGCTGTCGGGCAAGCGGACGCTGGAAGAGATCGCCGAGCGCGTGGTGAAGAAGAAGATCGAGCCGCAACCGCGCTCCGGCCGCCAGGAACTGCTCGAAAACATCGTCAACCGCTACGTCTGACGCTGCCTGACCGTCGGCAATCCAAGCCGGCGCACTATGCGATTCGAAAGCTTGGCGCGCGGAAACTTTCTGCGCGCCATGCTGAAATCGACGACAAGGTTTTGCCCCTTGCCGCCTCTCAATGACCTCGCTCTTGCCTTCAAACTGCCGTCACGAATCTCGTATAGGTATGGCTCGTGGCGGGAGAGGAAGAAGGAGGCGAACCGATATGCAGAACGAACGTGAAATCGACGCCCTGCTCTCACCTGGCGAGGCCGGATCGATCATCGACCGGCTGATGGCAATGCCGCATCCCAGGGATGGCGCGCGCCGGTCCAACGAATGGGATCGTGCTGTTGCCAGCCGTTTCGAGACCCATCTGGCCAGACAGATGCGCTCGCAGATCGATGGCGGCAGCGACCGGCAAAACGCCGCCTGAGCCGCCTGGATTCAACCTCGGCGAAGCCTGACAGGGGCTTCGCCAAAAGCCCTTGAAAATGCTCTCGAAAAGGCCGCGGCAGACGAGAACCCCGTCCGCCCGGCGATATCCGCCATGGCGATCCGCGTGTCGACAACGAGCCGGCGCGCGGCGCCCAGGCGCAGCCTGAGATAGTAGGCGCCCGGCGTCTCGCCGATCGACTTGCGAAAGATGCTTTCCAGGGTCCGCGCCGTCACCCCGGCGCGCCTGGCCACCGCGTCGATGGTCAGCGGCTGGTCGACATGCGCTTCCATCAAGCGGATCGCTTGCGCGAGGCGCGGATCGTAGCCGTCGAGCCGGCCGAGCGAGACCAGCGGCTGGGCATCGGTCGCGGCACGCGCCTGGTCGTAGATGAAGACGCTGGCGACATCGAGCGCCACCGCCATGCCGAGCCGCGTGCGAATCAAGTGCAGCATCAAGTCGAAGGTCGGCGAGGCGCCGCCCGAGGTGAACACCGGCCCATCGATGACATAGCGGTCCGGCCGGACATCGACGCCGGGAAAAGCGGACGAAAAATCCTCCATGTCTTCCCAATGGGTGGTGGCGCTGCGGCCCTCCAGCAGGCCGGCGCGCGCCACCAGCCAGGTGCCGGCCTCGACGCCGCCGCACGCGCGGGCCGCCCGCGCCGCCCTCCGCAAGCCTGAAAGCAGGGCCGACGTCGCGTAGTTCTGGGTGCCGAAACCGGCGACGACGACGAGAACGTCGGTTGTCTCCTTGGCGTCGAAACGGCCGCTGACCGCCACCGGCAGGCCGCAGGTGGTAACCGGCGCCTCGCCTGTCACCGAGACCAGCTTGAAGTCGAACAGGGTCTCGCCGGAAATGCGATTGGCGGCCCGCAGCGGGTCGACGGCGGAGGCGACGCACATGATCGAGGAGCCGGAAAACACCAGGAACGTTACCTTGAGGGTCTCACGTTCGGCGCGAAAGACGGATTTTTCGCTTTTGATCATGTCACCTTCGTAAAACGCAAAGCAGCTTTGATCAAGTCGAGCGATGGTAGGGGCTGTTTCGAATGGGAGGAGAGTTTCGATGCCGCTCGCGATGAACCGTGAGGTCTTCATTACCTGTGCCGTGACCGGGTCCGGCGGCTCGCAGGATCGCTCACCCCACGTACCGCGCTCGCCCAAGCAGATCGCCGATTCGGCCATCGACGCGGCCAAGGCCGGCGCTGCCATCGTCCATTGCCATGTGCGCGACCCCGAAACCGGCAAGCCCAGGCGCGACGTGCATCTCTACCGCGAGGTGACCGAGCGCATCCGCGCGGCGGATGTCGACATCATCCTGAACCTCACCGCCGGCATGGGCGGAGACATGGTGTTCGGCTCGCCCGAAGCGCCGCTGCCGCTCAACGAAAAAGGCACCGACATGGGCGGCGCCACCAACCGCATGGAACATGTGCGCCAGTGCCTGCCGGAAATCTGCACGCTCGACTGCGGCACCATGAATTTCGCCGAGGCCGACTATGTCATGACCAACACGCCCGGCATGCTGCGCGCCATGGGCGGCATGATGACGGCGCTCGGCGTCAAGCCCGAGATCGAGGCCTTCGACACCGGGCATCTCTGGTTCGCCAAGCAACTGGTCGAGGAAAAGGTGCTCGATCCGGACGCGCTGGTGCAGCTCTGCATGGGCGTGCCGTGGGGGGCGCCCGACGACCTCAACACCTTCATGGCGATGGTCAACAACGTGCCGTCGACATGGAACTGGTCGGCTTTCGCCATCGGCCGCAATCAGATGGCCTACGCCGCTGCCGCCGTGCTCGCCGGCGGCAATGTCCGCGTCGGCCTCGAGGACAATCTGTGGCTCGACAAGGGCGTGCTGGCGACCAATGCGCAATTGGTCGAGCGTGCCGCCTCGATCGTCACCAATCTCGGCGCCCGGATCCTGGGGCCGGAAGAAGTGCGCAAGAAGCTCAACCTGACCAAGCGAGCGCCGATCGCGGCATAAATTATTCGCAGGGAGGGTCGATATGGCTACTGTAAAATTCACCGCCATGAAGGATGGCGACAGGCAAGACTACGAGTTCCTGACCGCGCACGAGATCGACTACGCGGCCAGGACCGGCGAGCGGCTGCTGGACGCGCTGGTGCAGCTCGACGAAGGCCTGTCCGGCTACAAGATCACCCGGCTGGGTCATTCGCTGCAGGCTGCCACGCGGGCCTGGCGCGACGGCGCCGACACCGACTGGATCGCCTGCGCCGTGCTGCACGACATCGGCGACATCTACGCGCCCTACAATCACGACGAATACGCCGCTTCGATCCTGAAACCTTTCGTGCGCGAGCAATGCACCTGGGTGGTGGAGAAGCATGGCGACTTCCAGCGCCTCTATTACGCCCACCACCTCGGCGGCAATCGCCATGCGCGCGACCGTTTCGCCGGCCATGCCTATTTCGACGATTGCGACCAGTTTTGCGAACGCTGGGACCAGTCGAGCTTCGACCCTGATTATGAGACGCTGCCGATCGACTTCTTCCGGCCGTTCGTGCTCGAAGTCTTCGCCCGCAAAGCCTACGACCCATCGGTCATCCGCGCCGGCGAGCGCGTGCCTCTCACCGATCCCGAAACCGCCAGGACAAGAACCGGAGCCTCTCAATGAGCATCATCAACAAGGCGGCCGCCATCGGCGGCGGTGTCATCGGCGCCGGCTGGGTGGCGCGGCTCCTGCTCAACGGCATCGACGTGTCGATCTTCGATCCCGATCCCGAAGCTTCGCGCAAGGTCTCGGAAGTGATGAAGGGCGCGCGCCGCGCCTATAGGCAGATGGTGCCGGGCGGCCTGCCCAAGGAGGGCAAGCTGACCTTCGCCAAGACCATCGCCGAGGCGGTCGCGGATGCCGACTTCGTCCAGGAAAGCGTGCCGGAACGGCTCGACCTCAAGCACAAGGTGCTGGCCGAGATCGACACCCACGCGCCGGCCAACGCCATCGTCGGTTCGTCGACCTCTGGAATCAAGCCGACCGACATGCAGGTGGCGATGAAGAGGCACCCGGAACGGCTGGTCGTCGGCCATCCGTTCAATCCGGTCTATCTGCTGCCGCTGGTCGAGATCGTCGGCGGCGACCAGACTTTCCCGGAAGCCATCGAAGTCGCCAAGGAGATCTATGCCTCGATCGGCATGAAGCCGGTCGTCATCCGCAAGGAGATCGAGGCTTTCGTCGGCGACCGCCTGCTCGAAGCCGCCTGGCGTGAGGCTCTGTGGCTGATCAAGGATGGCATCTGCACGGTCGAGGAACTCGACGACATCATGCGCTACGGCTTCGGCCTGCGCTGGGCGCAGATGGGCATGTTCCAGGTCTATCGCGTCGCCGGCGGCGAGGCCGGCATGCGCCACTTCATGGCGCAGTTCGGGCCGTGCCTGAAATGGCCGTGGACCAAGCTGATGGACGTGCCGGAGTTCAACGACGAGCTGGTCGACCTGATTGCCACCCAGTCGGACGACCAGGCGCACGGCCTGTCGATCCGCGAGCTGGAAAAGATCCGCGACGACAATCTGGTCGCGATCATGGATGCGCTGTCGAAGCAGAACAAGGGCAAGGGGTGGGGTGCCGGCGCGCTGCACAAGGACTATACGAAGCAACTGGCCAAGCTGGCGGCGAAGAAGCCCGTGGCCTCGAAGGCAGCGGAAAGGGCCAGGGCCGCCAAGCCGGTGAAGAAAGCCGAAAAGCCGAAGAAAAAGAAGAAGGGCTGAGACCATGGATTTCGGTCTTTCGGAAGAGCAGAAACTCATTGTCGAGACGACGCGCGCCTTCGTCGAGAGCGAGCTTTATCCGCACGAGCGCGAGGTCGAGCGCACTGGCGTGCTGCGCCGCGAGCTGATCGAGGAGATCAAGGCGAAGGCGATCGAGGCGGGCCTCTATGCCGCCAACATGCCTGCCGATGTCGGCGGCGCGGGGCTCGATACGGTGACCTGGCTGCTCTACGAGAAGGAACTCGGCCGCGCCAATTACGCACTGCACTGGACCTGCGTGGCGCGCCCCTCCAACATCCTGCTCGCCGGCACGCCGGAGCAGCGCGAAAAATATCTTTTCCCCTGCATCCGCGGCGAGAAATGGGACTGCCTGGCGATGACCGAGCCGGGCGCCGGCTCCGACCTGCGCGGCATGAAGGCGACCGCCGTGCAGGATGGCGACGACTGGGTGCTGAACGGCACCAAGCATTTTATCTCCCACGCCGATCTCGCCGATTTCGCCATCGTCTTCATGGCCTCGGGCGAAGAGGATTCACCGCGCGGAAAGCGCAAGAAGATCACCGCCTTCTTCGTCGACAAGGGCACCAAGGGATTCACGGTGCGCGACGGCTATCGCAACGTCTCGCATCGCGGCTACACCAACGCCATCCTCGAATTCGACGATTGCCGCCTGCCGGCATCCCAGGTTCTGGGCGAGGTGCACAAGGGCTTCGACGTCGCCAATTCCTGGCTCGGCGCCACGCGCCTGCAGGTCGGCGCCACCTGCCTCGGCCGTGCCGAGCGAGCGCTCGGCCATGCGGTCGAATATGCCGCGCAGCGCCAGCAGTTCGGCCAGCAGATCGGCAAATTCCAGGGCGTGTCGTTCAAGCTCGCCGACATGGCGACGGAACTCAAGGCCGCCGACCTGATGGTGTTCGAAGCCGGCTGGAAGTACGATCAGGGAACCGTCACCGACCAGGACATGGCCATGGCCAAGCTGAAGGCCACCGAAATGCTCGCCTTCGTTGCCGACGAGGCCATCCAGATCCATGGTGGCATGGGGCTGATGGATGACCTGCCGCTGGAGCGCATCTGGCGCGACGCCCGCGTCGAGCGCATCTGGGAAGGCACGTCGGAGATTCAGCGACATATTATTTCGCGGGCGCTGCTGCGTCCGTTCGGGGCTTGATCGATGCATAAACTTGAACGCCTCCTGCGCCCCAAATCGATCGCCGTGTTCGGCGGCGTGCAGGCCGCCGCCGTCGTCGCGCAATCGATCAAGATGGGCTTTGCCGGCGAGATCTGGCCGGTGCACCCAACCAAGGACGAAGTGGCCGGACGCAAGGCCTACCGATCCGTCGCCGATTTGCCCGGCGCGCCGGACGCCGCCTTTGTCGGCGTCAACCGGCACCTCACCATCGAGGTGGTCAAGGCGCTGGCCGAACGCGGCGCCGGCGGCGCCGTCTGCTTTGCCGCCGGCTTCCTCGAGACCGAGGCCTATGACGAGGACGGCGAAAGGCTGCAGGCCGAACTGGTGGCCGCCGCCGGCCAGATGCCGATCATCGGACCGAACTGCTACGGCCTGATCAATTATGCGGACGGCGCGCTTTTGTGGCCAGACCAGCATGGCGGCATCAGGCTGGAAGGCGGCGGCAAGGGTGTCGCCATCATCACCCAGTCGTCCAACATCGCCATCAACATGACGATGCAGAAGCGCGGCCTACCGATCGCCTTCCTGATGACCGCCGGCAACCAGGCGCAGACCGGCCTGTCCGAAATGGCGCTCGGCCTGATCGAGGACGAGCGCGTCACCGCGCTTGGCCTGCACATCGAGGCGTTCGATTCGGTAGCCGGCTTCGAGCGCCTGGCGGCAAGGGCACGTGAGCTCAAGAAGCCGATCATCGCTATGAAGGTCGGCCGCTCCGAGCAGGCGCGGCAGGCAACCGTCTCGCACACGGCGTCACTCGCCGGCTCGGACGCTGCTTCCGGCGCCTTCCTGAAGCGGCTTGGCATCGCTCGCGTCGATTCCATCCCCTCCTTCATCGAGGCGCTGAAGCTGCTGCACATCACCGGCCCGCTGCCTGGCTATACCTTGTCGTCGATGAGCTGTTCGGGCGGCGAGGCATCGGTCATGGCCGACAGCGCCGAAGGCCGATGGGTCAACTTCCCGGTCCTGAACGACACCCATCGCGCCCATGTCAAATCGACGCTCGGGCCGCTGGTCGCGGTGGCCAATCCCCTGGACTATCACACCTTCATCTGGAACAACGAGCCGGCGATGACCGCCACCTTCACCGCCATGGTGTCGGGCGGCTTCGACCTCAACATGCTGGTGCTCGACTTCCCGCGTCCCGATCGCTGCTCGGTGACCGACTGGTGGGCGACGCTGCGCGCCTTCGAATCGGCGCTAAAGACCAACAAGGCGCATGGCGCCATCGTCTCCTCGTTGCCGGAGAACCTGCCGGAGGAATACACCGCCGAGCTGATGGCGCGGGGCATGGTGCCGCTGTTCGGCATTTCCGAGGCGATGGATGCGGCCCAAGCCGCGGCCTTCATCGGCTGGGCCTGGCGCGAACCGCAGGCGCAGCCGGTGGATACATCGGCGTCGGGCGCGGCCGGTGGCGATCATGTTACGCCCGACGAGGCGCAAGCCAAGGCGCGGCTGATCAAGGCCGGGCTTCCAGTGCCAAAAGGCGAACGCGCCGGCAATGCGGTCGAAGCGGTGATCTCGTCGATGGCGCTCGGCTTTCCCGTCGCCCTGAAGGCGCTTGGCGTCACCCACAAGTCCGAGGTCGGCGCCGTCAGGCTGAACCTCAAGGACGCCGAATCGGTCAGCACCGCGGCGCATGACCTGTTGCCGCTCGGCACCGGGCTCTATGTCGAGCGCATGGTGCGCGACGGCGTCGCCGAACTGATCGTCGGCTTCACCCGCGACCCGATGTTCGGCGCCGTGATGACGCTGGGCACCGGCGGCGTGCTGGTCGAATTGCTGCGCGACAGCGTCACGCTGATGCTGCCGGCAACGCGCGACGACATCGAGGCCGCACTGCGCGGCCTGAAACTGTTCCCGCTGCTCGAAGGCTATCGCGGTCGGCCGAAGGCCGATCTCGCGGCCGCCATCGACGCCATCGCGGGCATTGCCGGCTTCGTGCAGGAGAATGCCGGCGAGATCGAGGAACTCGACATCAATCCACTGATCGTCTGCTCCGAGGGCAAGGGTGCCTGGATCGCCGATGCATTGCTGGTGCTGGGAGAAAACAAGAATGCCTGACGTCATTTCGACCCGCCGCGAAGGCTTGATCCTCGAGGTCACGCTCGACCGCCCCAAGGCCAATGCCATCGATCTGAAAACATCGCGGCTGATGGGCGAAACCTTCAAGGCGTTCCGCGACGATCCCGACCTGCGCGTCGCCATCGTCAAGACCGCCGGCGACAAGTTCTTCAGCGCCGGCTGGGACCTGAAGGCCGCCGCGAGCGGCGACGCGGTCGACGGCGACTATGGCGTCGGCGGTTTCGCCGGTCTGCAGGAACTGCGCGACCTGAACAAGCCGGTCATCGCCTGCGTCAACGGCATGGCGGTGGGCGGCGGCTTCGAGCTGGCGCTGTCCTGCGATCTCATCTACGCCTCCGATCATTCCTCCTTCGCGCTGCCCGAAATCCGCGCCGGCACGCTGGCCGACGCGGCGACGATCAAGCTGCCGAAGCGCATCCCCTATCATGTCGCCATGGACCTTTTGCTCACCGGCCGCTGGATGGATGTCGCCGAGGCGCATCGCTGGGGCCTGGTCAACGAGGTGCTGCCCAAGGAAAAGCTCGAGGACCGCGTCTGGGAGATCGCCCGGCTGCTCGCCAGCGGCCCGCCGCTGGTGTTCGCAGCGATCAAGGAGACCGCGCGGGTGGCGGAATCGCTGACCTTCCAGGAGGCGATGAACAAGGTGACGCGCCGGCAACTGCCGACGGTCGATGCGCTGTACGGTTCCGAGGACAATATGGAAGGTTTCCGCGCGTTTGCGGAGAAGCGGGAGCCGGTTTGGAAGGGGAAATAATTCAGAGATGACGGCGCCTGTCACCCCCCTCTGCCCTGCCGGGCATCTCCCCCGCAAGGGGGGAGATCGGATGACGTTTCCGCCTTCGCCAATCGCCAGCGCTGCGACAAAAGCACCGCAGGCGAAGCTGCCAATCTCCCCCCTTGCGGGGGAGATGGCCGGCAGGCCAGAGGGGGGTGCCTGGGCTCGATCTTCGAAGTCGGTCCAAGCAGCATGACCGACTACATCAAACTCATCGACGCCGAGACCTGGGCCTTCATCGAGCGGACGAATTCCTATTATCCGCCCGACACGATCGATTACACGATCGCGCAGCAGCGCGAGATCTACGATCGCATGTGCCGCGAGTTCTTTGCCGGCTATCCGCAAGGCGTGACGGCCGAGACGACCGCTATTGCCGGGCCGGCATGCGATGTCCCGATGCGCATCTACCGCAACGCAAAGCCGGACCATGCCGCCATGGTGCTCTACCTCCATGGCGGGGGCTTCATCCTCGGCGGGCTGGACAGCCATGACGACGTCTGCGCCGAGCTTTGCGGCCGCACCGGTTATGAGGTGGTCTCGGTCGACTACCGGCTGGCGCCGGAGCATCTGCATCCGGCCGCTTTCGAGGATGCGATGAGCGCCATCGAATGGGCCGCCGGGACCTACGACCGCCCGGTCTTGCTGTGCGGCGACAGCGCCGGCGGCAATCTTTGCGCCGCCGTTGCGCACGCGACACGTGGCCACGCGAAAAAGCCGATCGGCCAGGTGCTGATCTATCCCGGCCTCGGCGGCGATCGCGCGCGCGGCTCCTATGTGACGCATGCCGAAGCGCCGATGCTGACGGTGCGCGACCTTGAATTCTACAAACACATCCGTACCGGCGGCGTGGACCAGACCGGTGACATCACGCTTTATCCGCTGGCCGATGCCGATTTCGCCAATCTGCCGCCGACCGTGCTGATTACCGCCCAGTGCGACCCGCTGTCATCCGATGGCGAGGCTTATCGCGACCGCATCGTCGCGGCGGGCGGGCGCGCCGCCTGGTTCGAGGAGCCCGGCCTGGTGCACGGCTATCTCAGGGCCCGGCATGCCGTTGGCCGCGCCCGCGCGAGCTTCACCCGGATCGTCGACGCGGTGGCCACGCTCGGAAAGGGCGCCTGGACCTGGTAGGATGAATGGCTGTCCGCTCAGGACGCCTTGGCCAGGAAGCTCTGATAATCCGATTTCGCCTGCAGCAGGCGCAGCACGTTCTCGCGCGAACCGCGCACATGCGCGCGGGCCAGCGCGCCGGCGCGGCTGATATCATTTGCGCAGATCGCCTCGACGATCTCGGCGTGTTCGTCGCGGGCGATCTTCCATTCATCGAGCCACAAGAGTTCGGTCCAGACATAGTGCTGGCACTTGTCGAGGATGCCGCACAGCATGCCATGCAGCATGACATTGCCGCTGATCTCGGCAATGACGCGGTGGAGATCGATGCCGACCTCCAGCTCCTGGAATTTTTCCCGCGTCGTGCGGTCGGGAATGGCGGCCAGCCGCTCGCATTCGGCCAGCATGGCGCGCAGCCGCGCCTTGTCCTTCTCGGTCGCGGCGGCCGCCGCCAGTTCGGTCGCATGACCGTCGAGCAGTTCGCGGATGGCGAAGGCCTCGCGGAACATGTTGATGTCGAACTCGGTGACGGCATAGCCCTGGCGCGGCCGGCCGGTGACCAGCCCGTCGCGCTCCAGGCGGTTGAAGGCTTCGCGCACGGGGGTGCGGCTGACATTGAGTTTCGCCGCGATGTCGCTTTCGGTGACGCGTGAACCCGGCGAAATCTGGCCGGTCACGATCATCGCCTTGAGCGCGGAATAGACCGAGTCGCGCAGCGTGTTTTTTGGTTCCTTGGCCAAGTTCCGTTTCCAGTTCTCCGGCCGCTTTAGCCGGACATCGCCTCGTTTGTAGTCGCAGTCGGCGTAATTTGCCACGCCCCGCGGCGCCGTTCCCGCCGTCCAACCGATCGCGCCCGTCGCAGTTGACAACACCGATCTCTCGGCTACATTCTAAATTGTATACAAAATCGCATGCCAAATCAAAAACAAATGGGAACACCGGTCGGAGAACCGAAATGAACAGGACCACCAGCTTTAGAACTCTAGCGATAGCCGGGCTCATTGCCTCCGTGGCAGTGCCCGCGGTCGCCGCCGACACGATCACCGTCGCCTCATGGGGCGGCACCTATCAGGAGGCACAGACCAAGGCCTTCTTCAAGCCGACCGCCGATGCGCTCGGCATCACCATCAAGGAAGACACGACCAACGGCCTCGATGACGTACGCCTGCAGGTGACCGGCAATGCGGTGAAATGGGACATCACCGAACTCGGCGCCGACGAATGCGCGCGCGGCTCGAAGGAAGGGCTGTTCGAAAAGCTGGATTACGGCATCATCGACAAGAGCGGCATCAACCCCAAGCTGGTGCATGACGATTGGGTCGGCATTTCCTACACGTCCGTCGTGCTGATCTACCGGACCGACGTCTTCGGCGACAAGGGCCCGAAGACATGGGCCGACTTCTGGAACGTGGAAAAGTTTCCGGGACGGCGTGCGCTGAGCAGCAGCCAGGCGACGGAGACGCTGAGCGTCGCAGCGCTTGCCTCCGGCCTGCCGATCGACAAGGTCTATCCCGTCGACATCGACGGCGCGCTGAAATCGGTCGACAAGATCCGTGGCCATGTCGACGCCTGGTGGACCTCCGGCGCCCAGGCCATGCAACTGGTGAAGGATGGCGAAGTCGACATGGCGAGCATCTGGAACGGCCGCGCCGGCACTTTGAAGAAGGAAGGCGCGCCGGTCAGCTTCTCCTTCGACCAGGGCGTGCTCACCGCCGATTGCATGGTCATCCCCAAGGGCGCCAAGAACAAGGACGCGGCGATGAAGGCGCTGGCCATGTTCGTCAGCCCGCAACTGCAGGCCAATCTGCCGCTCTATGTCGACAATGGACCGGTGAACGAGAAGGCCTTCGAAACCGGCAAGATCCCGCCGGAGCGGATCAAGGACATCAATTCGGCGCCCGAAAACGTCAAGAAGCAGGTGTTGCAGGATGCCGCATTCTGGCGCGACAACCTCGTCGAGGCGACGGAGAAGTTCAACAACCTGATCCAGCAATAGGCCGGAATCCTGACATTGCGGGACGGCACCAGCGCCGCCCCGCTGCTTCAGTCTCTGCCTCGGAGATAACGATCTTGTCCATTGCACCATCCGCGCTGCCGATCGGCATGCGCGCGATCGAGAAACGATTTGGCAGCGTGCCGGTGCTGCGCGACCTGAACCTCGATGTCGAGGCCGGCGAGTTCCTGACGCTGCTTGGGCCCTCGGGCTCGGGCAAGACGACGCTGCTGATGATCCTGGCCGGTTTCGTGCGAGCCAATGGCGGATCGATCAAGGTCGGCGGCGACGAGATCATCACCACGCCACCGCACCGGCGCAATATCGGCATGGTGTTCCAGAACTATGCGCTGTTTCCGCATATGAACGTCTTCCACAACATCGCCTTTCCGCTGAAGCAGCGCGGCGTCGGTGTGACAGAGACAGCGCAGCGGGTGGAGAAGGCGCTGGAGCTGGTGAAGCTGCAGGGCCTGGCCGAGCGCCGGGTAGACCAGCTTTCCGGCGGCCAGCGCCAGCGCGTGGCCCTGGCGCGCGCCATCGTCTTCGAGCCGCGCATCGTCTTGATGGATGAACCGCTGTCGGCGCTCGACAAGGGCCTGCGCGAGCATATGCAGATCGAATTGCGTGCGCTTCATCGCCGTCTCGGCATGACGACGGTCTATGTCACGCACGACCAGCGCGAAGCCATCACCATGTCGGACCGTATCGCGGTGATGAACGGTGGCCGCATCGAACAGCTCGACAGGCCCGAAACGCTTTATGCCGCGCCGAAGACGCAATTCGTAGCCGGCTTCATCGGCGAATCGAACTTCATCCCGGTCGAAAGCCGCAATGGCTCGGTCTGGTATGAGGACAGGCTGATCCAGACCGGCGCACCGACGCCGCCGGCCGGTCCGCATCTGATGGTGGTGCGGCCGGAGAAGCTGCGGCTGGTCACGGCATCCGACCCGTCGACCGGCGTCAATGTGCTCGATGCGACGGTCAGCGACATCATCTACCAGGGCGACAGTTTCGTCTGCTATGCCAGCCTGCGCGACGGCCGCCAGCTGACGCTGCGCGACTATTGCCGCAGCGACGTGCTGGCAAGGCTGCCGGCGCCCGGCCAGCCGATCACGCTCGGCCTCGATGCCAAGGACACGATCCTGGTGGCGGCCGAGGGATGAGCGCGCAGTCCGCCTTCCTGACGGAGACCGCCAGTCCGGCGGGGCAGGACCTGAACGCGCAGGCCCTGCGCGCCGATGCGCGGCGCGAGTCATTGCGGCTGCTGGCGCTGCTGGCGCCGAGCCTGTTCCTTGTCTGCGCGATCATCATCGTGCCGATCGGCTGGCTGTTCTGGCTGTCGCTGTTCGACGAGACCGGCGCCTTGAGCGCCGCCAACTATGCGCGTTTCTTCGAGCAGGCCTCCTACATCAGGACCTTCATCACGACCTTCGAGGTCGCCTTCATCGTCACCGGCGCCTGCGTGCTAACAGGCTATCCCCTGGCCTACATGTTGTCGCAGCTGCCGCGCCGGGCCGCATCGATCTGCCTGATCTTCGTCATCCTGCCGTTCTGGACGTCGGTGCTGGTGCGCACCTATGCCTGGCTGGTGATCCTGCAGCGCAAGGGCCTGATCAACAGCTGGCTGATCGATCTCGGCGTGATCAGCCAGCCGCTGTCGCTGGCCAACAATTTTTCGGGCGTCGTCATCGGCATGACGCATATATTGCTGCCGTTTCTGGTTTTGCCGCTCTATGCCTCGATGAAGACGATCGACACCGACTGCCTGCGCGCCGGCATGAACCTCGGCGCCGGCCCGGCCGCCACCTTCCGGCAGATCTTCTTTCCGCTGTCGGTGCCGGGCCTCGCCTCGGGCGTGGTCATCGTCTTCGTGCTGTGCCTCGGTTTCTTCGTGACGCCGGCGCTGATGGGTGGCGGCAAGGTGGTGATGTGGGCGATGCGCATGGAACAGACCACCAGCCTCTATTCCAACTGGGGCGCCGGTGCGGCGCTCGGCGTGGTGCTGCTGGTGGTCACGCTGGCGCTTCTCGGCCTGTTCCAGTGGCTGCTCGGCGCGCGGGCCACCGGCGTATGGAGTTCGCGATGAGTGAAGATATCGGATTGCCGATCTCGCACCGGCAACGGCTGTGGCTCTACGCCTTCGGCGGCCTCGTGCTGTTGTTCCTGATCGCGCCGTCGGTCATCATCGTCATCATGTCGTTCTCGGATTCGACGCTGCTGCAGTTCCCGCCGCGGCAATGGTCGCTGCGCTGGTATGAAAGCTATTTCCAGTCGCTGGAATGGCGCGATGCCACCATCGTGTCGCTGAAGGTCGCGGTCATGACCGCGCTGGTGGCGACCCCGCTCGGCACTGCCGCCGCCTATGCTATCAACCGGGGCACGCTGCGCTTCAACGGCGCGATCAACGCGCTGCTGACGGCGTCGCTGATCATCCCGGTGATCCTGGTCGGCATCGGCACCTTCTTCCTCTATGCGCGCATCGGCCTCAACAACACGCTGACCGGCCTGGTCATCGCGCATACGGTGCAGGCGCTGCCGCTGGTGGTGCTGACGGTGCTGTCGGGCCTGCGCTCCTACGACATGAACCAGGAGCGGGTGGCGCGCAGCCTGGGTGCGGGGCGCATCGCCGCCTTCTGGCAAGTGACGATGCCGCAGATCCGCTTCTCGATCGTCTCGGGTGCGCTGTTTGCCTTCATCACCTCCTTCGACGAAGTTGTCGTCTCGCTGTTCATCTCGGGCGGGGAGACCACGACACTGACACGCCGCATGTTCAACGCGCTGCGCGACCAGATCGACCCGACCATCGCCGCCATCTCGACCTGCCTGATCGTGCTGTCTGTCGCGCTGTTGTCACTGGCGCAGATCTTCGGCCGCCGGCATTGATTTCATCGGACCCATTCGCTTCAAGTGACCCATTTTTTCAGGACACCGGGATACCCAGACCAGATGCGTGATTTCCAGTTTCCCGGCCGCTCGCCGGTTCGTGCCACGGAAGCGATTGCCGCAACATCGCATCCGCTTTCGACGCTCGCGGCCATCGAGATGCTGCGCGCCGGCGGCAATGCCATGGATGCCGCCATCTGCGCCGCCGCCGTGCAGGGCGTGGTCGAGCCGCAATCGACGGGGATAGGCGGCGATTGCTTTGTCCTCTACTGCCCCAAGGGGCAAAGCGAAGTGCTGGCTTTCAACGGCTCGGGGCGTGCACCGGCGGCCGCGACCGTCGACTGGTATCGCGACAAGGGGTTTAGCGAGCTTCCCAAACAGGGGCCGCATGCGGTGACCGTGCCGGGCGCCATCGACGCCTGGTGCAGGCTGCTGGAGGACCATGGCAGCAAGGGCCTGGCCGAAGTGCTGGCGCCGGCGATCCACTATGCCGAGAACGGCTATGTCGTGCACGACCGCGTCGCCTTCGACTGGGCCGAACCCGAAACCGATCTTTCCGCCGACGAGCATGCCGCGCGCATCTTCCTGCCGGGCGGCATGGCACCGAAGGCCGGCGACGTGCACAAGCAGCCGGCGTTGGCCGCCACTCTCCGGGTGATCGCCAAACAGGGCCGCGCCGGGTTCTACGAAGGCGCGGTCGCCGACGACATGGTGCGCCGGCTCAAGGAGCTGGGCGGGCTGCACACGGCGGACGATTTCGCCGCGACCAGGGGCGACTATGTGGCGCCGGTGAGCGTCAGCTATGGCGGCCACGAGATCCACCAGATGCCGCCGAACAACCAGGGGCTGACGGCGCTTTTGATGCTGAACGTGCTATCGGGCTTCAAGCTCGATGGGCTCGACCCTAACGGCGCCGAGCGCCTGCACCTGGAGATCGAGGCCGGGCGGCTGGCCTATCGCGACCGCGACCGTTTCGTCGGCGACCAGGACCATGTCCCGGTGCCGGTGAGGCAGCTTCTCTCGGCCGCCTATGCCGACCGGCTGCGCGCCGAGATCGACCGCGAGCGCGCCATGACCCATTTGCCCGACGTGCAGCTGCCGGGCAGCGACACGGTCTATATCTCGATCGTCGACCGCGACCGCAACGCGGTCTCCTTCATCAACTCGACCTATTATTCGTTCGGCAGCGGCGTCGTCGGTCCCAAGACCGGCGTCGTGCTGCAGAACCGCGGCTCGAGCTTCCGCCTCGATCCGGCCCACCCCAACGCCATCGCGCCCAGCAAGCGGCCGATGCACACGATCATGCCCGGCATGGCGACCAAAAACGGCCGCGTGGTGATGCCGTTCGGCGTCATGGGCGGCGGCTACCAGCCCTTCGGCCATGTCCATCTTCTGACCAACATGATCGATTTCGGCATGGACCCGCAGCAAGCGCTCGACGCGCCGCGCGTGTTCTACAATGACGGTATGGTGGAGGCGGAGCGCAACGTGCCCGCCGAGGCGGTCGAAGGCCTGCGGCGGCGCGGCCACGCGATCACCGAGCCGCACCATCCGCTCGGCGGCGGCCAGGCGGTGCTGATCGACTGGGAAAAGGGAACGCTGACGGGGGCATCCGATCCGCGCAAGGACGGGATGGCGCTGGGGTATTGAGGGGATGGGCAGGGCAACTACCGGGCGCTGGCGCTGCCCCTCACCTGCCTGCCGGCATCCTCTCCCCGTATAGTGACGGGGAGAGGGGACACTGTCATCGACGGTTTCGCCAATCGCCCATGCTGAACAGGCGCCGAGGCCGAAACTGCCCCTTTCTCCCCGTCCCTATACGGGGAGAAATGCCCGGCAGGGCAATGAGGGGCGGCGCTGACATCAGATGGACTTTCGCAAGCCATAGTCTTGAAACATAGCTGGTGACCATGACCCAAATCCACACAGACCTTTCCCACCGCCTCGTCGCCGGCGCCGACGACGCGCCGGCGATCCTGGCGCCCGACAGGCCGACGCTGACCCATGGCAGGCTGCGCGCGCTGATCGCCACCACCGCCACGCAGCTCCATGCACGCGGCATCGGCCGAGGCGACCGGGTGGCGATCGTGCTGCCCAACGGGCCGGAGATGGCGACGGCTTTCATCGCTGTCGCCGCCACAGCCTCGACGGCGCCGCTCAACCCCGCCTACCGGGCGGACGAGCTCGATTTCTACCTGACCGACATCGGCGCCAAGGCGATCCTGGTCGCCGAGACCGAGACTGGCCCTGCCGTGACTGTGGCCGAGCGCCTCGGCATTGGCGTGCTGCGGCTTGTCGTGCCGCCAGACGCGCCGGCCGGCAGCTTCACCATCGAAGGCGCGGCGATCGGACCGCAAGCGGCGCCCGCCAAGGCCGGGGACGGCGACATCGCGCTTCTGCTGCACACCTCCGGCACGACGTCACGCCCCAAGCTGGTGCCGCTCAGCCATGCCAATGTCGCGGCCTCCGCCCGCCATATCGGCGCCACGCTCGGCCTGACGGCGGATGACCGCTGCCTCAACATCATGCCGCTGTTCCACATCCATGGGCTGATCGCGGCGGTGCTGTCGTCGCTGGCATCCGGCGGCAGCATCTATTGCACGCCGGGCTTCAACGCGCTGCGCTTCTTCCAGTGGCTGAGCGACGCCGGGCCGAGCTGGTACACGGCGGTGCCGACCATGCACCAGGCGATCCTGGCGCGCGCGGCGCGCAACGCCGAAGCATTGGCGGCGGCACGCCTGCGTTTCATCCGCTCGTCCTCGGCCTCGCTGCCGGCGCAGGTGATGGCCGAGCTCGAGGCGACCTTCGGCTGCCCAGTCATCGAGTCCTACGGGATGACCGAGGCCGCGCACCAGATGGCGTCGAACCGGCTGCCGCCCGGCCTGCGCAAGCCGGGCAGCGTCGGTGCGGCCGGCGGACCCGAGGTTGCGGTGATGGCGCCGGACGGCCGGCTGATGCAGGCCGGCGAAACGGGCGAGATCGTCATTCGCGGCCCCAATGTCACCTCAGGCTACGAGAAGAACCCGGACGCCAACGCCACGGCCTTCGCGCATGGCTGGTTCCACACCGGCGACCAGGGCGTGCTCGACGATGACGGCTATCTCAGGGTCACCGGCCGGCTGAAGGAGATCATAAACCGCGGCGGCGAGAAGATCTCGCCGCTCGAGGTCGACAATGTGCTGATGGACCACCCGGCGGTGGCGCAGGTCGTCACCTTCGCCATGCCGCATGACAAGCTCGGCGAGGACGTGGCAGCGGCCGTGGTGCTGCGCGAAGGCATGAGCGCCAGCGAGGGCGATATTCGCGCCCACGCGGCGATGCGGCTCGCCGACTTCAAGGTGCCGCGCAAGGTGCTGATCCTGGACGAGATCCCCAAGGGCGCGACCGGCAAGCTGCAACGCATTGGGCTCGCCGCCAAGCTCGGGCTCTGATCATGAAGATCACCATCTTCGGCGCCGGCGCCATCGGCGGCTACCTCGCGGCCAAGCTGGCGATTGCCGGCCGCACCGAGCTGTCGATCGTCGCCCGCGGCGCGCATCTCGACGCGATCAAGGCCAGCGGCCTGCGCCTGATCGAGGACGGCAAGGAAACGACCGCCCCGGTCAGGGCCGCCGCCAAGGCTGAAGAGCTTGGCGAACAGGACTATGTCGTGCTGGCGCTGAAGGCGCATTCTGTCGCGCCCGCGCTCGACCAGATCGCCCCGCTGCTTGGGGACCACACAGCGGTCGTCACCATGCAGAACGGCGTTCCCTGGTGGTATTTCCATAAAACCCTCGGCGCGCTCGAAGGCACGAGGCTGCAGCAGGTCGATCCCGGCGGCACTATCTGGGACCGGCTCGGCCCGCGTCGTGTCATCGGCTCGGTGGTCTACCCCGCCGTCGAGGTCGATGCGCCCGGCCTGATCCGCCATGTCGAAGGAAAACGCTTCTCGCTCGGCGAACCCTCGGGCGAGAAGAGCGAAAGGGTCACGCTCCTGGCCGGCGAGATGGTCAAGGCCGGCTTGCAGGCGCCGGTGCGCGAGGACATACGCGCAGAGATATGGATAAAATTGTGGGGCAACCTCTCCTTCAACCCGATCTCGGCGCTGACCGGCTCGACGCTTGCCGCGATCGTCGCCGACGAGGGCACCCGCATGCTCGCCCGCGCCATGATGCTGGAAGCGCAGGCGATCGGCGAAAGCCTCGGCGTGCGCTTCCCCATAGACGTCGACCGCCGCATCAAGGGCGCCGGCGACGTCGGCGAGCACAAGACCTCGATGTTGCAGGACCTGGAACGCGGCAGGCCCATGGAGATCGACGCGCTGGTAGGCGCCGTGCAGGAGCTTGGGCGACTGACGGGCAAGCCGACGCCGGCGATCGATGGGGTGCTGGCGTTGGTGAAGAGGCTGGCGGTGGAGCGGGGGGGTTATGGGTGAATAGGAACCCGACATCGGTTAGTGCCTGCCGTCCCGAATGACCGGAGAGAGACGTCCATAACTCTACCGGTTGGACGGCCGCTTTGCGCCTCATCTCGATTATCGAAGTCAGCTGTGCCGCCGCCGAAAAGCGGGCGTTGGTGACGACGCATCAGACGTGACGGGTGCGCCAGGACCGTACCTAGCCGTAACCCATGTGTGATGTCGACTTGTCCTTAGTTCCCGCTTGTAAAGCGTTGCAGGGCCAAGGTTCCACAGCCGGTAGGCACGATCGGGCTCGGCCAAGCCGCGGCCGGGTTCTGTCAAGATATTTGCGCTCCGACGCGGAGTGGATAGCTGCTTCTGCCGACTTTTTTCCGCAAGGTGGAGAAAAACAGTTGGCGACCTACTTCAGAAGGTAGGAACGAACGCTGACTTCAGATTGAAAGGAACGCGCAATGCCGAAGACTACGATTTACCCTTGGTACGCCAAGGACGGGGAAGAGGCCGTGGCCCGCTTCTCCCGAGATCTTTTCCAATAGCGCATTTGGTGCCAATCACCGTGCACGCTCGCCACCGTGACCAAGTGATCCGCTGTACTTCGGTCTTCCGCTTGCAATGCTTCCCTGCTTAATTCGAGGAAATTTGCACAATTATAAGGTTGCGGCATGATACCAATCTACATCGGCTATGATCCACGGGAATCCCGCGTTCTAGACGTAGCGCGATGGAGCGCTTATCGGCGGACAAGCACGCCGTTGCAGATACTACCATTGGTGCTCAAAGACCTTGAAGCCCAAGGAATTATGAAGCGACCGATGGTGGTACGGGATGGTAAGCTCTGGTGCCCGATTTCCGAGGCACCGATGGCGACAGAGTTTGCCATATCGCGCTTTGCCGTTCCGTTTATAAGGCAAGGCGGCTGGGCCATGTTCTGCGATTGTGATGTCCTGTTTCTGAAGGATCCAGCCAAGCTGCTCGATCTAGTCGATCCTTCCTACGCGATTATGGCGGTTAAGCACCAGCAACGCGAATCCGAAGCGGTCAAGATGGACGGACAAATGCAGACGTTCTATCGCCGCAAAAACTGGTCGTCGGTCGTTTTGTGGAATCTAGATCATCCCTCCAACAAACGGCTGACCAACGAGATGCTCAATACGTGGCCTGGACGTGACCTCCACGCCTTCAAATGGCTTGAGGACCACGAGATCGGGGAATTGCCTCTGGCATGGAACTACCTCGTAGGGGCTTCGGCTTCGGAACTCGATCCCGCCGATGTCTCGCTGGCGCACTACACGCTCGGCGGCCCTTGGTTTGCGGGTTGGTCCGGCACCACGCAATGGGACGAATTGTGGAGGCGAGAAGAGAGAATTCTGCGCGCGTTTGAGGAACATGCCGTTCAGGTTCCCGCATGAAAACTCCGCTTTTGGATTTCTTGCCAATCTTCTCAAAGCCAACTCTTCGGTTGCCCAGGGCCACTGGTCCCGCCTTGGTGATGGGGTCGGCGCCGAATTTTCGCCTCCCGGAGGGACATGGTGTCGATTGGGCACTTGTGACCGTCAATGCTTCCCAGCTTTTGGCGGAAACGTTCGGCCTCCGCCTTCCTGATATCGCAGTCATCCGCCGCGGCATTTTAGTCGGCGCGAGCGAACAGGACTTCTACAAGCGCGATTTGTTAAAGGGACGGCAGGCGAAACATCTGATCGTGCCGGTTTGGCCGGACGTTGAAGACAAGCTGAAAGCTGGTTGTCGCACCTTCAATTATGGTTTTGATACCTTGCAGGCGCTCACCAAATGGCAACTTGCCAACATCGTCTGGCGGCTTAGCGGCAAATATCATGTGTCCCGCGGCTGGCACCGGAAAATCTCCACCGGAGCCTTCGCGATCATGTTGACGCGTTTCGCCGGCTTCGCCCCTGTTGTAGTCAGCGGGTTTTCCCTGTCCCAGGCTGGGCATGGATACGACACCCGAAATGCCTTTCGATATCATGCCGACGAAGATGCGGAGTTGCTTCGCCTGGTAGTGAGTAGAGGCGAGCCAATCTACGCGGAGGATAGGGACTTCGCCGCGGAAACTGGATTGCCCTTATGGCAGGGACAGATGCCATGACGAGTGCTTCTTAGGGAAGCTTGCAACATGGGCTGTCCCGAACGCTATAGCAAAGATGATCTAGCTCCGGTGGTGAAAAGAGATATCCATTTCTCGGAGATGCGAACCGACCAATGACCAACATTACCCGCCCTTCAGGAGGTTGGTGTGCTGAATATCTCGATGGTTGATCGGCAGACTGTCAAGTCCATTCTCGTTATTCAGACGAAGTACATCGGGGACATCATTCTAACTTCGGTGCTCGTGCGAAATCTGCGCCTCGCTTACCCAAACGCTGCGATAGCCATGCTCTGCGCTCCTGGCCTGCGAGACTTCGTAATCAGCCAGAATATCGCGGACCTGGCCATCGGGTTCGACGGTAGAAGTGCTGGTAGAAGTCTGCTTCAGCGGGTGAAGGAATATTCAAGCTTGGTAGCTGACCTCCGTCGCCGAAAATTCGATCTCACCATTGATGTAACTGACTCGAAGACGTCAAGGATATTGCACAGGTCAATCGGCGCTCCGCTGCGCGTTGGGTACAACCCCCCGGAAAAGCCCCTGAAGTTTTGGGAAGGTCAGCCTGCTAATATATTTGCTAAACCCTTTGGTCATGGAGGCGCGCACTATTTGTACCGGTATTTGTCCCCGCTTGAAGCCCTTGGGATAGAATTACGCGAAGTGACGCCGAGGCTTGAACCCACACCGGTTGGGCGAAGCGCGTCTACCCAGGTTCTGGCGCAAAGCAAGCTGGCTGTAAAAGCTTTCGTCGCTGTGCACGCTGGAGCAAGGTTCGAAGGGCGGTGTTGGCAACCTGAACGGTTCGCTGCAATAATCGACGAGGTTTATGCCGCGACGGGCCTGCGGTCACTACTGGTTGGTGGACCTAATGAAGGCTCAACCGCGCAGACAATCTTGGACATGGCAGCGTCACCATTGGCGAGCGTTGTTGGTAAGATCTCGCTTGAGACATTAACTGCTTTGCTTGCGGATGCATTTATCTTTCTGGGAAACGAGAGCGGCCCAATGCACCTGGCTGCGTCAGTCGGAACCCCGGTTGTGGGGCTTTATGGCCTCACGCCACCCGACATCTGGGGACCTCTTGGGGTGCTTCACCGCACCGTTGAGCCGCCGTTGCCTTGCCAGTGCATTGCGCCCAATTTGTGCAAGCCCGGCAATCCGGGCGGCGTGTACTGCGTTCATCGACTACCCGTTGCCAAGGTCGCCCAGGCGACACGAGACCTGATAGATGCAGTGAGGCAACAGGCGAACGAGACGGCCAATCAAACAGACTCACTCCGGTAGAAACAGCGATGACCGGCCCGCGTGAAACCGTGAAGAAGGCACTGCAGACCTATGTCGACGAGATCGTGCGATCATCAATTCGGTGATAGGCAGGCGGTAAAGGATCGCCAGTAGCGATGCAAACCCTAAGTCACCCCTTCCCCACCCGCCCCAGCACCCGCGCATAAACCTCTCCCACGATCCCGCGCCGGAACACCAGCACGCAGACCATGAAGATCAGGCCGGTGGCGATAGTCACGGGGAAACCTGACGTGGCGAGCGTGTTTTCCAGGCCGACGACGAGGCTGGCGCCGATGATCGGGCCGACCATGGTGCCGATGCCGCCGAGCAGCGTCATCAGGATGACCTCGCCCGACATCTGCCAGGTGACGTCGGTGAGGGTGGCGAACTGGAAGACGATCGCCTTGAGCGAGCCGGCGAGCCCGGCCAGCGCCGCCGACATGACGAAGGCGGCGAGCTTGTAGCCGGCTACGGAATAGCCTAGCGAAATGGCGCGGTTCTCGTTTTCGCGGATCGAGCGCAGGATCATGCCGAAGGGCGAATTGACGATGCGCCAGATGGCGAAGATGCCGAGAAGGACCACGACAAGCACGAAATAATAGATGTTCATCGGGGCGTTGAGGTCGAGGACACCGAACAGGACGCCCCGCGGCACGCCCTGGATGCCGTCCTCGCCTTGCGTGAACGGCGCCTGCACGCAGAAGAAGAAGAACATTTGCGACAGCGCCAGCGTGATCATGGCGAAATAGATGCCTTGCCGGCGAATGGCGAAGAAGCCCATGACGAGGCCGAGCAGGGCCGCACCCGCCATGCCGAGCAGGATGCCGGCTTCCGGCGGCCAGCCCCAGACCTTGACGGCGTGCGCGGTGAAATAGGCGGCGCCGCCGAAGAAGGTGGCGTGGCCGAAGGACAAGAGGCCGGTGTAGCCGAGCAGGAGATTGAAGGCGCAAGCAAACAGCGCGAAGCACAGCATCTTCATCAGGAAGATCGGGTAGACGAAGAACGGGGCCGCCAGCAGCGCCGCTATGCCGAGCCCGACCAGCACCCATTCGAGCCTTGGCGAGGGTTTGGCCGATGCCTCGCGCAGCGAAAGCCCGGCCATGTCGGATGTCTCTTCCGCCATCTCAGGCGTCCTTTCCGAACAGGCCGGCCGGCCGGACCAAAAGCACGATCGCCATGATGACGAAGACCACCAGGTTGGAGGCCTCGGGGTAAAAAACCTTGGTCAGGCCTTCGGCGAGGCCAAGCATGTAGCCGGTGACGATGGCGCCGAGGATCGAGCCCATGCCGCCGACCACGACGACGGCGAAGACGACGATGATGAGATCCGATCCCATCAGCGGGCTGACCTGGTAGATCGGCGCGGCCAGGATGCCGGCGAGCCCGGCAAGCGCCGAGCCGAGGCCGTAGGTGAGGGTCAAAAGCAACGGCACGTTGACGCCGAAGGCCTGGACGAGGCGGGGATTCTCGGTCGCGGCGCGCAGATAGGAACCGAGCCTGGTCTTCTCGATCAGCGCCCAGGTGCCGAAGCAGACGATCAGCGAGGCGACCACGACCCAGCCGCGATAAATGGGCAGGAACATGAAGCCGAGATTGGTGCCGCCGGCCAGCAGCGGCGGCACGGCGTAGGGGTTTCCCGACACGCCGTAACAGTAGCGGAAGATGCCTTCGAGCACGAGTGCGAGGCCGAAAGTGAAGAGCAGGCCGTAGAGCGGATCGGTGTCGTAGAGCCGCGACAGCGCCAGGCGCTCGACCACGACGCCGAAGATGCCGACAATCAGCGGCGCCAGGACCAGCGCCGGCCAATAGCCGATGCCGAGATGGGTGAGCAGGAGATAGCCAATGAAGGCGCCCAGCATATACTGGGCGCCATGGGCGAAGTTGATGACGCGCAGCAGGCCGAAAATCACGGCCAGACCAAGGCTCAGCATGGCGTAGAAGGAGCCGTTGATCAGCCCGACCAGCAATTGGCCGAGCAATGCCTGGACGGGGATGCCGAAGATCATCGTCATGGCGCCATCATACACCCAGGATTTCGTGGAGCAGCGTCATGCGGTCCGCCAGTTCGCCGGTGGGAAACCCGGCCACGACCTTGCCGTGCTCCATCAGGTAGAAACGGTCGGCGACACGGCTGGCGAAGCGGAAATTCTGCTCGACCAGCAGGATGGTCATGCCGCGCTGCTTCAGCGTCGCCAGCAGCTCGCCGATGCGCTGGACGATGACAGGCGCGAGGCCCTCGGTCGGTTCGTCCAAGAGCAGCATCTTGACGCCGGTCCGCAGCATGCGCGCGATCGCCAGCATCTGCTGTTCGCCGCCCGACAGCCGCGTGCCGGGACTGTTGCGCCGCTCCTTCAGATTGGGGAACAGATCGAAGATTTCCTCGACGCTCATGCCGCCCGGGGCGACGACCGGCGGCAGCACCAGGTTCTCGTCGACGGTCAGCGTCGAGAAGATGCCGCGTTCCTCCGGCACGAAGCCGATGCCCTGGTGCGCGGTGCGGTGCAGCGGTAGCCGCATCAGGTCGGCGCCGTCGAAAACGACCTTGCCGGTGCGCCGGCGGATCAGGCCCATGATGGCGCGCAGCGTCGTCGTCTTGCCGACGCCGTTGCGGCCGAGCAATGTGACCGTCTCGCCGGCAAACACTTCGAGGTCGACGCCGTGCAGCGCATGGCCCTCGCCATACCAGGCGTTGAGGCCGCGGACCGCGAGCAGGGGCGAAGCGCTAGTCATCGGCGGTGCCCATATAAGCCACCTTGACGCGCTCGTCGCGGCTGACGGTGGCGTAGTCGCCGGCCGCGAGCACCTCGCCGCGCTGCATCACCGTTATCCAGTCGCAGAGATCGGCCACCACGGTCAGATTGTGCTCGACCATCAGAACCGCGCGGTCGCCCGCCACCGAGCGGATGAGGGCGGAAACCGTGGCCACGTCCTCATGGCCCATGCCGGCCATCGGCTCGTCGAGCAGCAGCACTTTGGGATCCAGCGCCAGCGTCGTGGCGATCTCCAGCACGCGTTTCCTGCCATAGGAAAGATCGCCGGCCAGCCTGTTCGTGGCATCGTCGAGGCCGACGGACCGCAGCAGTTCCATGGCACGCGGCGTCAACCGGTCGAGCGCCGCCAGCGAGCGCCAGAACTGGATGCCGAGCCCGGCCGGCCGCTGCAGCGCGACGCGCACATTGTCGAGCACGCTGAGGTGCGGAAAGATCGCCGATATCTGGAACGAGCGCACCAGCCCCATGCGCGCCACTTTGGCCGGCGAGGTGCGGGTGATGTCGTGGCCGAGCAGTTCGATCCTGCCGCTGGTCGGCGCCAGAAATTTGGTCAGCAGGTTGAAAACGGTGGTCTTGCCGGCGCCGTTGGGTCCGATCAGCGCATGGATGTTGCCATGGCGGACATCGAGATCGACATTCCTGACGGCGACGAAGCCGGCAAAGTCACGCCGCAGGCCGCGGGCGGAAAGCACCACCCGCGGCTCTTCCGCGTTCAGATCAGGCGGCACCGTGGCCGCGCCGGTCACTGGGCGGCCGTCGCGCAGCCGCTGTCCTTCTCGCTCAGGAACGCCTCCTTGCCGGGGATGGTGGCGAGGTATTTGTAATAGTCCCAATCCTTGCTGCTCTCGCTGGGCGCCTTGACCTGATAGAGATACATATCGTGGACCATGTTGCCATCGGCCTGGACCTTGCCGCCGGTGATGACGGCGTCGTCCACCGGCAGCGAATGGAGTTGCTTGGCGACCGCTTCGGTCTCGTCCGTGCCGGCCTTGTCGATCGCCTTCAAATACTGCGTCACCGCCGAATAGGTCGCGGCCTGGATCATATTCGGCATGCGGTTGGTGCGCTTGAAGAAGCGCTGCCCGAATTCGCGGCTCTTGTCGTCGCGGTCCCAGTAATAGCCCTCGGTCAGCACCACGCCCTGCGCCGCCTGCAGGCCGAGCCCATGCACCTCGGCCAGCGTGAACAGGAGCGCCGCCAGTCGCTGGCCGCCCTGCACGATGCCGAATTCGGCCGCCTGCTTGATGGAATTGGAGGTGTCGAGGCCGGCATTGGCCAGACCGATGACCTTGGCGCCCGACGATTGCGCCTGCAGCAGGAAGGACGAATAGTCGGTCGCGCCCAGGGGATAACGCACCTCGCCCAGCACCTTGCCGCCATGGCTCTCGACGAACTTGGCGGTCTGCTCCTTCAGCGAATAGCCGAACGCATAGTCGACGGTAACGAAGAACCAGCTGTCGCCGCCCTGCTGGACGAGGGAGCCGCCGGTTCCCACCGCCTGCGAGTGGGTGTCATAGGCCCAGTGGAAGCCGTAGGGCGAGCATTGCTTGCCGGTGAGGTCGGTGGTCGCCGCACCGGTAACGATGTCGATCTTCTTCTTTTCCTTGGAAATCCCCTGCACGGCGAGCGCGACCGAAGAGGTCGTCAGCTCCATGATGGCGTCGACCTGCTCGGTGTCATACCACTGGCGGGCGATGTTGGAGGCGATGTCGGGCTTGTTCTGATGGTCGGCGCTGATGATCTCGACCGGCGCTCCCTGCACCTTGCCGCCGAAATCCTCGACCGCCATCTTGGCCGCCTCGACCGACCACTTGCCGCCGAAATCGGCGTAGACGCCGGATTGGTCGTTGAGGATGCCGATCTTGACCTTGCCATCGGAAATCTCGGCGGCCGAGGCGGGAATAGTGGTGGCCGCGAGAAGCGCGGCGGAAACGACATAGCGTAGCTTCATGAGTTTACTTCCTCCCAATGTGGATGAATCCGCCCGCCCCCTACGATCGTCATCCGCAAGCACTATGCAACATTAGGAAAATGAGGCGGAAGGGCAAGGGGCGGCCCCGGATTTCGTGACGGCGAGACGGCCCATGGCGTGCGACACGACTATGTGAAGGTCGACCTGCCGCAGACCGAGCTTGTCTGGGCCCGCATGGCCTCAGCCCTCGGCGGCGACGAGATGGCCGTTGCCGACGTCGCTGAGCGCCAGTTTCAGCGGCGCCTCGCCGATGCGGCGGGTGGCGCTGGGGATTTCCTGGTCGAGGCGGGCGAAACGGCTTGGGCGACGCGCCGGATCCGGCACCGGCACGGCTTCGATCAGGCGCCTGGTGTAGGGATGGCGGGGGTTGGAAAAAACCTGGTCGCGTGTGCCCATCTCGACGATCTGGCCCAGATACATGACGGCGACACGGTCGGAGATATTCTCGACCACCGCCATGTCGTGCGAGATGAAGAGATAGGCGACGCCGAATTCGCGCTGCAATTCCTTCAGGAGGTCGAGTACGCGCGCCTGCACCGAGACGTCGAGCGCCGAGACGCTTTCGTCGGCGATGATCAGCTTTGGCCTCAGCGCCAGCGCACGCGCGATGCAGACGCGCTGGCGCTGGCCGCCGGAGAATTCGTGCGGATAGAGCTCCATCTGGTCCGATGACAGGCCGACGCGGTCGAACAGCGCGGCGACGCGCTCGCGGCGCTCTTCCTTCGAGGCGATGCCGTGGATCAGCAGCGGCTCGGCGACGAGGTCGCCGACGCGCATGCGCGGGTCGAGCGAGGCGTAGGGGTCCTGGAAGATCATCTGCACGTCGCGGCGCACCGCCTTGCGCTCGTCGCGGCCGAGGCCGGACAAATTGCGGCCGCCGACGACGATGTCGCCGCTATACGGCACCAGCCCGGCCAGCGCCTTGGCGGTGGTCGACTTGCCGCAGCCGGATTCACCGACCAGCGCCAGCGTTTCGTTGGGCGCGATCGAAAAGCTGACGCCCTCGACGGCGTGAACGCGGCGGGTGACCCGGCCGAAGACGCCGCCGCGCAAGTCGAAGCGGACGTGGAGATCGGTGACCTCGGCGACCTTCGCCGGCGTTGCGGCTTCGGCTTCCCTAGATTTCTGACGGCCGGCGCCGCTGCCGATGCGCGGCACTGCGGCCAGCAGCTCGCGCGTGTATTCGGCTTGCGGGCGGGCGAAAATGTCCGACGTCTTGCCTTCTTCGACCATGCGTCCATGCCGCATGATGATGACGCGATCGGCCATTTCGGCGACAACGCCCATGTCGTGGGTGATCAGGATGACGCTGGTGCCGTGCTTCTGCTGCAGGTCGCGCAGCAGCTCCAGCACCTCGCCCTGCACAGTGACATCGAGCGCGGTGGTCGGCTCGTCGGCGATCAGCACGTC
The DNA here is from genome assembly GCF_000230995.2 of Mesorhizobium australicum WSM2073. Lineage (NCBI taxonomy): Bacteria > Pseudomonadati > Pseudomonadota > Alphaproteobacteria > Hyphomicrobiales > Phyllobacteriaceae > Mesorhizobium > Mesorhizobium australicum. The sequence continues at coordinate 700,627 of NC_019973.1, forward strand.
CGGTTCCAGCGCCAGCGCCATGGCGATCATCACCCGCTGGCGCATGCCGCCGGAGAGCTCGTGCGGAAACTGTCTTAGCCGGCTTTCGGCCTCCGAAATGCGCACCGCCTTCAAGGCCTCGATGGCGCGCTGGCGGGCCTCCGCGGGCGACAGGCTGGTGTGCGCCTCGATGGATTCGGTGAGCTGGCGACCGATCGACAGCACCGGGTTGAGCGAGGTCATCGGCTCCTGGAAAATCATGGCGATGCGGTCGCCGCGGATATGGCGCATCCGGCGTTCGTCGAGGGCGGTCAGCTCGGTGGCGCCAAGGTGGATCGTGCCGGCGGAGATGCGCGCGGCGGGCTGCGGCAGGAGCTGCATGATGGCCAGCGCGGTCATCGATTTGCCGGAGCCGGATTCGCCGGCGATGCAGAGCGTCTCGCCACGCTTGAGCGTCAGGGACAGGTTGGAGACGACCTCGCGGGAGCCCTCCTCGCCGCGCACGGAGACGCAGAGGTTGGCGATGGTGAGGATGGTTTCGGGAGTTGAGGTCATTGGGGAGGCAGCCCGGAAAGGGATTTACTCCGGCACACCCCCCTCTGCCCTGCCGGGCATCTCCCCCGCAAGGGGGGAGATTGGCAGTTCCCACGCCCCGCCTCTCTTCCAACGGTGACGATTGGCGAAAGCCCAAGCGCGATCCGATCTCCCCCCTTGCGGGGGAGATGGCCGGCAGGCCAGAGGGGGGTGCCTAGACGCTGACCTGTCATTCAAACACGCAGCGCGGGAAGTAGAACGACACCACCCAGTTGGGCATGTCGACGATCTCGCTGATGCGGAGATCGCCGCAGACCGAGGCCAGCATGTAGGCTTCGACCGGGTCGATCTGGTAGCGGCCGGCGAGCAGGTCGACCATCTGCGCCACGGCCTCCTTCGCGCCCGCCATCAGGTCCGGCCCGATCCCCGTCGTCACCTCATAGCCCTTGGCGTCGAGATGGCGTGTCACCGGACCCGGCGTGGTGAAGCGCGGCGTTTTCAGCCGCGCATCTTTCACCAGGTCGAGTTTCAGCACGACGTTCATCGGGCTTTCGATCGCCGTGCCGCAGACCTCGCCGTCGCCTTGCGCGGCATGCGTGTCGCCGACCGAGAACAGCGCGCCCGCCACCTCCACCGGCAGGTAGAGCGTGGTGCCGGCGGCGAGGTCGCGGATGTCGAGATTGCCGCCGACGCGGCGCGGCGGCACCACCGAGTGATGGCCCATTTCGGCCGGCGCGTTGCCGATGGTGCCGGCGAATGGCTTTAGCGGCACGCGGGCGTTTTTGCCGAACAACGCCGGTTCGAGCGAGGCGGCATCGTATTTCCAGATGTTGAGCGCCGGCTCCTGGAAATCGTCGGCGAGCAGGCCGAAACCGGGAATGTTCGCCGTCCAGCCGAAGCCGGACGGTTTAAACATCTCGATCGTCACCTTCAGCGCGTCACCCGGCTCGGCGCCTTCGACGAAGATCGGCCCGGTGACCGGATTGATCTGGCCAAAGTCGAGCTTGGCGATGTCGGCGACGGTGCTGCCGGGCTGCAACTGGCCGCCCGAGGAATCGAGGCACTGGAACTCGATGGTCGAGCCTGGCGCCACCCGCTCGGCCGGGACAAAGGAATTGTCCCAGCCGAAATGGTGATGGCGCCCGTGGATGGTGTAATCGCAGTTATTGCACATCTTTTACGTACACATTGTCATAGTTGATCGGGATATGGACCGGGTCGACATAGAGGTTGTCGGCGCCGCCCATGCGCGCCGATTTCATGGTGAAGCGCTGTTCGTTGAAGACTGGCGCCCAGGGGGCGTCCTCCATCACCTTGTCGTAGATGGCGCTCCACATCTTGTCGCGCTCGGCGGCCTTGGCCGGGTCGACCACCGAATCGGCCTCGGCCGCCTTGGCGTCGAGATCCTTGTTGCAATACCACGACCAGTTCCAGCCGCCCGGTACCGCACCGGCGCAGCCGAGGATCGGGCCGTAGAAGTTGGACGGATCCGGGAAGTCGGCGATCCAGGCCATGCCGCCCGACCAGATCATCGGCGCGCCGGCCTTGTCGCCGCCGGCGGCGATGACGTTGGCCTGGGCCAGCGACTGGATGCTGGCCTTGATGCCGATCGCCGCCAGGTCCTGCTGGATCGCCTGGGCGATGCGCGGGTTAGGGTCGGTGTTCATGGCGAACAATTGCGTGTCGAAACCATCGGGATGACCGGCCTCGGCCAGCAGCGCCTTGGCCTTGGCAACGTCATAGGGGTAGCCCTTGTACGCCTTGTCGTAGCCGGGCATCGACGGCGGCAGCGGCTGGTTGGCCGGCACGGCGCGGCCGTTGATGATCTGGATGATGCGCGCCTTGTTGAGCGCCATGTTGACAGCCTGTCGCACCTTCACATTGTCGAACGGCGCCATGGTTGTGTTCATGGTGACATAGCCGGTGTGCAGCTGGCCTCCTTCGACGACACGCGCCTTCTGCTCGGGATCGGCCATCACCTCCTGGAATTTGGCCGGCGGAATGCCGTCGCCAGGCACGTCGATCTCGCCCTTCTGCAGGCGCAGAAGCGCCACGATCGGCTCCTGGCCGATCTCGAAGGTGATCTTGTCGAGATGCGGCAGGCCCTTGTGCCAATAGTCCGCGTTGCGTTCGAAGACGATGCGCTGGCCAAGGGTCCATTCCGCCAGCTTGAAGGCGCCGGTCCCGACCGGATGCTTGCCGAAATCGGCGCCGTATTTCTCGACCTCTTCCTTCGGTACGACATGGGAAAAGTTGATGGCCATGACATGCAGGAAGGTGGCGTCCGGGCGGGTCAGCTCGAACTTGACCGTGTAGGGGTCGACGACGGTGACGCCGGAAAGCGTCTCGGCCTTGCCGGCGGCGACATCGTCATAGCCCTTGATCGAGCCGAAGAAGCCGGCGCCGGGGCTCTGCGTCTTCGGATTGGTGACGCGGTCGAGCGAATATTTCACGTCTTCGGCGGTCATCTCGCGGCCATTGTGGAACTTCACGCCATGGCGCAGCTTGAAGGTGAAGGTCTTGCCGTCGGGCGAAATCTCGTAGCTTTCGGCGAGGTCGGGCTTGAGGTTGGTGGTGCCGGGCTCGTAGTCCATCAAGCCGTCGAACAGGCTCTTGATCATCGACCAGTTCTGCCAGTCATAGCCGATGGCCGGGTCGAGGGTCGCGACGTCGTCCTTGTAGGTGATGGTGATGGCGCCGCCCTGTTTGGCGTTCGGGTCGACGGTGTCCTCGGCGCGGGCGCTTGTCATGCCGAGCATCAGCGCCAGCGCCGATGCCGCGACGGTCGATGCGAGAAATTTCTTCATTGTCCTGTTCCCTTTCTCTGTTTGTTTTCTGGTTTCATCTGAGCTTGATGCGGGGATCTATGAAGGGCGCGATGATGTCGGCCAGGAGATTGCCGAGCACGATGGCGAAGGCCGAGACCAGCGTGACGCCCATGATGATCGGGATGTCGACGCGCTGGATGGCTTGCCAGGCGAGCTGGCCGATGCCGGGCCAGCCGAACACGCTTTCGACCACGACGATGCCGCCCATGAAGATGCCGATGTCGATGCCGATCATGGCGACGACCGGCAGGATGGCGTTGGGCAGCGCATGGCGGAAAATGATGGCGCCCCGAGCCAGGCCCTTGGCACGCGCGGTGCGGACATAATCCTGGCGCAGCACGTCGATCATCGACGAGCGCATCATGCGCGCGTACCAGCCGGCGCCGAGGATGCCCATGGTGAGCGACGGCAGCACGAGATGGCGCCATGTGCCATAGCCGCCGATCGGGAACCAGCTCAGCCTGACCGCGAAGACATAGAGCAGCAGCAGGCCGACGACGAATTGCGGCGCCGAGACGCCGATGAAGGAGGCGACCATCAGGGTCTGGTCGGTGGCGGTGCCGCGCTTGACGGCGGCGATCAGGCCCATCGAGAGGCCGATCAGCAGCTCGCACAGGATGGCGCCGACCATCAGCAGCAGGCTCGCCGGCAGCCGCGAGACGATGAGTTCGGTCACCTCCGAGCGCTGGATGTAGGAGCGGCCGAGATCGCCGCTGACGAGCTTCGTCAGATAATGCCAGTACTGGACGACGAAGGGCTGGTCGAGGCCGAGCTGCTGGCGGATGTTCTCGACCGTCTGCGGCGTGGCGCTGCGGCCGGCGATCTGGCGCACCGGGTCGGCGGGCAGGAGATAGAGCAGCGCGAAGGTGATCAGCGAGACGCCGAGCAGGATGAGCAGCGACTGGATCAGCCGGCGGCCGAGATAGGCGATCATGCCCGGCCCCTTTGCGTCGGATCGAGAATGTCGCGCAGCGCGTCGCCGATCAGGTTGAAGGCCAGCGCCAGGGCCAGGATCGCGGCGCCGGGGAAGAACACCAGCCAGGGTGCCGCCTGGAAATAGGTCTGGTTCTCGAAGATGATATTGCCCCATGACGCCGTCGGCGGCTGCACGCCGATGCCGAGGAAGGAGAGCGTGGCCTCGAGCAGCACCGTGGTCGAGATGCCGAGCGTGCCCCAGACGATGATGGTCGGCAGGAGATGCGGCAGGATGTGGCGAAACAGGATGCGCGGCGCGCCGGCCCCGATGGTGCGTTCGGCATCGATGAACTCGCGTTCGGCGAGTGACGAGGTCTCGGTGTAGACGACGCGGGCGGTCTGCACCCAGTTGACCAGCGCGATGACCATGGCGACGATCCACAGGCTCGGCTGGAACACCGCCGCCAGGCAGATGGCGAGCAGCAGCGCCGGAAACGCCATCATCAAATCGGTGAAGCGCATCAGCGCGCCGCCGATCCAGCCGCGGAAATAGCCGGCGGTGACGCCGACCAGCGTGCCGATCAAAAGCGCGACGCCGTTGGCGACGATGCCGATGATCAGCGAGGTGCGCGCGCCGTAGAGGATGCGGGTCAACAGGTCACGCCCGAGCAGGTCGGTGCCCAGCCAGAATTTCGCGCTCGGCGGCAGAGGCGAGCCCTCGATGGTGAGACCGTCGAACATCTGTTCGTTGGGATCGTAGCCGGTCAGCCATGGCGCCAGGATCGCACCGGCGACGACAATGGCGACAGTGACCAGGCCGAGCAGCGCCAGGCGGCGCTTGACCAGCCGGCGCCAGACACCGGCGCGCGGCTTGGCCGGCATGCGCCCTGCCATGAGATCAGGCGCGATGGGGCTGGTCATCGCCGCTCTCATCTCCGATGTGGGCTTCCCCGGTCCTGGCTTCCCCGGTCTTGGCTTCCTCCATCATCGCCACGATCCGGCGCGCGGCGTCCTCGACGCTGATCTGCCAGCTCATCGCCAGCGAGCGCAGCTGCGCATAGGCGCGGTCGTCGTCGCCGCCCTTCGACAAAGCCGAGACAGCCCGCACGATGGTCTGGCGTTCGGCGACCCGCTGGCGCAGCGCGGCAATTTCGCCGGCTAAATGTTTTCTCGCCTCGAAACTCTGGCGCGCGATCAGCAGCGCGCTGTAGACCCCGGCATTGCCGACCGGCTTCAGGAGCTGGGCGTCGGCCTTGTGCGACAGCGCCCATTCGATGCGGCCCGGCGCCTCCGAACCGATCAGCGCCACCAGCGGCATCGGCGCCTCGCCCGGCTTCCAGGGGAATTGCTCGTCGAAGCCGAGATCGGCGTCGAAGAAGACGAAGTCGGCGGCCAGCGCCTCCGGTGCCAGTTCCGGCCAGCAACCCACGGTGACAAGGCCGATGGCCGACAACTGCCTGGTGATCGCTTGCACCGTCGGGTGCGGGCGATGCAGGACAAAGGCCCTGGCGCCGCCGAGATTGGGGATGCGCGGGGTTCTACTCACGACACCACCCGCAAGCGCGGCCGGCCGAATGTCTTTGCGGGGTCGTAGCGCGACAGATACGGGTCCGGCGCGACCTCGTGCTGCCGGCTGACGACTTCGAAGTAGCCGTCCGCGATCCGGCCTATGATGACAGGCAGCGTGGCGTGCTGGGAATGGGCGTCGATGGCGATCGGGCCGAGCCGCGTGGAGAAGCGCCGCTCGGCGAAGGCCTTGGAAAATTCCGCCGGGCCGGCGTCGGGATCGCGCGACAGCACGTCGGCCATTACCTGCACCGAGGCATAGGCGGAGGCTTCGAAGGACGACGCGAAGGCGGCCGGCCGCGGCGCGAAATACGGTCCGACCGACAGATGACCCTTGCCCGTTTCGCCGATCGCCGGCAGTTCGCCTTCGGTCAGGTTGCAGGAAATCACTGGGCAAGATTCAGGACTGAAAGCCGCATCCTCGCCCGCCAGATCGCGATAGGCCGCCAGGAAGGCATAGGACGAGGTGCCGATCAGGTTGTTGAGGATGAAGTTCGGTCGCGTCGCGCGTATCTCGGCGATCAGCCGCGACACGTCGGTCTCGCCGATGCGCAGATAACGCTCGCCCAGCACCTTGCCGCCGGCGTCGGCGATCAGGTCGCGCGCAACGCGGTTCATCTCCCAGCCCCAGATGTAGTTCGACCCGAGCAGGAAACCGTTGGCGCCGAAGCGCGGCACGACATGGGCCATAAGCGGCACCAGATGCTGGTTGGGGCAAGCGTGCATGTAGACGACATGCTCGTTGGCCTCGAAGCCCTCATAGGGGCAGGCATACCAGAGCATGCCGCCCGCCTTCTCCAGCACAGGGATTGTCTCCTTGCGGCTCCAGGAAGTGACGCAGCCGACGACATGGCGTGCACTGCTGGTCCTGAAGATGTCTTCGCACAGCGTCGCGTAACGGTCGGCATTGCTTTGCGGGTCGCGCTCGACCGGCACCAGTTCGATGCCTGAGCTCCTGTCGGCGTTGATGTCGGCGATGGCGCGCATGGCGCCCATCCGGCACGCGTCGGAGACGAGCTGATAGCTTCCCGAGCGGGAATAGAGGATGCCGATCTCGATGCGCCGTTTCAAACCGATCCCCAAAATGACAATGCCCCGCAGCCAGCGCCGCAAGGGCGAGGCATACGAGGCATATTTGCCGCCCGGCGATCAGAGCCGGTATTTTGCCCTAGCGTATTCGGTCCGGCGGGTCAGTCAAGCCCTCAACGCCATCCGCGTCAAACACCGAGTGTCCGGCCATCGCTGGTTCCCGCGAAATCCGCTGCCGCTATCTGGCCGCCGGCCTGTGTTGGCGGGCATAGGCCACGCAGGCATCCACGGTGCTGACACAAAGCGCGTCGCGCTTGTTCGGCAGGTTGTTGTCGCCGGCGTAGGCAACTTCGGCGACACGGCCGCCGACCATGCGAACCTGCGTGTCGCAGTAACCGCCGGGAGCGACATTGACGGAACCGCCGACCGTCGGGATCGCCCCCACGGCCAAGGCAGGAACGACGACGCTGAGATTGCCGCGCTGGACGACGCGCTTATAGGTCCAGATCTGCCCGGACTGGCCGACATCCGCGGTGGCGGTCGGAAATCCCGCGCACATTCGAACATCGGCTTCGCTGAGGCCGACCATCTCCTTGCGTGCCGCGGCCGCCGTTGGATCGACCTTGGCGATGCGCGACGTGTCGTCGGGAACGACGCAGGAGGACTGGATGACGACGAGGAGGCCAGAAAGGGCAAGCTTTCGAATGCAGGAAAATGTCATACCGGTTATTGAGATCGCGTGGCGCCCGGCCGCCCTCTCTACCTAGGCAAGCCAGCGGTCGGATCAACCCGCACAGCTTCACGAAAAAGTGGCTGAGCAAGCCGCAAAGCTTTTTGACTTCGCCGTGGATGAACCCGGCAGCCAACGAGGGCCGTCCATCATTTCGGGCGACGTCCTCGAAGCTCAAATCGAACGCATGAGATATTTGCGCAGCCGGTCGGCAGAGGCGGGCTCGTTGAAAACTTGACTGCCTTCCCGACATCTCCGGATGGCGGCGCGGCGCCGTCATGGTCGACCCGGCGGCGTCCTGTGCTCACATCCCTGAGTTTTTTGAGAGAATATTCCCGGCTTTGCCGAGAACGGCGAAACACGTTCTTTGATAAAATCAGTAGAATTTCTGACGATGTGAACAAGCCTCGGCAATCCGCCTTGCTGCCATGACTTCACAACCGCAGAGATCAATCATGTCCGATCCCAACAACACTTTGCCCTTTTCCCCATGGTCACCCCTCACCCGCCGCAGCGGCCTCGCTCTGCTGTTCGCGTCGGCCGTCGCGATCGGCAGCCTGATGGCGCCGCATGCGTCCTTGGCCGAGGACAAGAAGGCGATCAAGGTCGGCATCATCAGCGGCGAGGACGAGGATGTCTGGCGTGTCGTCGTCGCGCAAGCAGCCGAAAAGGGCCTCAGCATCGAGACCGTGGTGTTCAACGACTACACCCAGCCCAACGAGGCGCTGGAGCGCGGCGAAATCGACGCCAACGCCTTTCAGCACCAGCCCTATCTCGACAACCAGATCAAGACGCAGGGCTACCACATCGTGCGTGTCGGCTATACCGGCGTGTGGCCGATCGGCCTCTACTCCAAGAAGTACACCAAGGTTGCCGATCTGCCGGAGGGCGCGGTGATCGGCGTGCCGAACGACCCGTCCAACGAAGGCCGGGCGCTGCGCGTGCTGCAGAATGAGGGCGTGATCAAGCTCAGGGATGGCACCGGCATTCTCGCCACCACCGCCGACATCGCCGAAAATGCGAAAAAGGTCGAGATCAAGGAGTTGGATGCCGGCATCGTCGGCCGCTCGGTCGAGGATCTCGACGCCGCCGTGGTCAACACCGACTGGGCGCTGAAGAGCGGCCTGACGCCGGAGAACCGCATCGCTCAGGAGCCGATCGCGGACAATCCGTACCGCAACTTCATCGCGGTCAAGGTCGGCAATGAAAACGAGGCCTGGGTGAAGACGCTGGTCGCGTCCTACCAGAACGAGGCTGTGAAGGCCGAGTTCGACAAGGTCTACAAGGGCACCGGCCTCAGCGCCTATTGAGTTATGCGGGCACCGACGTGCCTTTGACAGCTTAAGCGGTCCGCGCGATGCGCGGGCCGCGATCGCGTTTCGGGACCTGTCCATGGACCAGCATTTTATCGCAACCACCGAGGCCGCGGATCAGGCCGCCACGCAGGACGTGGTGCGCCTTGTCGACCTGAAGCGCCGCTTCGGCCAGACGGCGGCGCTCGACGGCATTTCCTTGACGGTGCGCAAGGGCGAGGTTCTCGGCATCATCGGCCGCAGCGGTGCAGGCAAGTCCACCCTGATCCGCTGCCTGAACGGACTGGAGCGGCCTGACACCGGCGAGGTGTTCATCGAAGGTCGCGAGATCAGCCGACTTGGCGAGCGCGAGTTGCAGCCGCTGCGACGGCGCATCGGCATGATCTTCCAGCATTTCAACCTGCTGTCGGCCAAGACCGTCGAGGACAATGTGGCGCTGCCGCTCAAGATCGAGGGCCGGCCGAAGGCGGAGCGGCTGAAGCGGGCGGCGGAGCTGCTCGATCTCGTCTGCCTGTCGGAGAAGGCAAAAGCCTATCCGGCGTCGCTGTCCGGCGGGCAGAAACAGCGCGTTGGCATCGCCCGAGCGCTTGCCGCGCGGCCAGCGCTGCTTCTGTCGGACGAGGCGACCTCGGCACTCGACCCGGAGACGACGCGCTCCATTCTCGCCCTGCTGAAGGATATCAACCGCCAGCTTGGTCTGACCATCCTTTTGATCACCCACGAGATGGAGGTGATCCGCTCGATCGCCGACCGCGTGGCGGTGATCGACGCCGGGCGCATCGTCGAGGAAGGGCCGGTCTGGTCGGTGTTTGCCGATCCGCAATCGGACATCACAAGACGCCTGCTCGGGACCGTCCGGCCGCAACTTCCGCCGGAGCTGGCGGCGCGGCTGCTGCCGGGAGCTGGCACCGAAACGGTCCTGCGCGTCGACGTGGCGGGCGAGGCGGCGCGCGAGCCGCTGCTGTCCGACCTTGCGGCCGCCGTGCCCGGTCCCTTCCGCCTCGTCCATGGCGGCATCGACCACATCCAGCGGCAGCCGGTCGGAACGCTGTTCCTTTCCGTCCCCGGCAGCGATGCGAGCCATCTCGCAGAAATCATCACATTCCTGAAATCCCGCCAAGCGCGGGTGGAGGTGCTTGGCCATGTCGCCGATCCTGTTTGAGCTTCTGTTGCGATCGATCTGGGAGACGGTGCTGATGACGGCCGCCTCCGGCCTGATCTCGCTGGTGTTCGGCCTGCCGCTCGGGCTGGCCTTGATTGCCACCGAACGCGGCGGCATCGCCGAAAGCCCGGGGGTGAACCGCGTGCTCGGCGCCGTGATCAACGGCTTCCGCTCGGTGCCGTTCATCATCCTTCTGGTGGCGCTGATCCCCCTGACGCGGCTGATCGTCGGCACGTCGATCGGCACATGGGCGGCCATCGTGCCGCTGTCGATCGCCGCCACGCCCTACTATGCGCGGATCGCCGAAGTGTCATTGCGCGAGGTCGACCACGGACTGATCGAGGCGGCGCGCGCCATGGGCGGCAATCGCTGGACGATCATCCGCGAAGTGCTGGTGCCCGAGGCGCTCCCCGGCATCGTTGCCGGCTTCACCGTGACACTGGTGACGCTGGTCGGCGCCTCGGCGATGGCAGGCGCCATCGGTGCCGGCGGCCTCGGCGACCTTGCCATCCGTTACGGCTACCAGCGCTTCGAGACGTCGGTGATGGTCGCCGTGGTGATCGTGCTGATCATCCTGGTCTGCGGCATCCAGTGGGTGGGTGACCGGCTGGTGGCGAGGCTGGATCGAAGAGGTTGATGGCTGCCGACGATCTGGGCGACGTTGGCTCCCATACTGGCCTGTAGCGGTGCCTCTGAACCACAAGAGATCGCCGATCGTGGCTTGGACGAGGTCTGCGTCACGGCGTTGGACGAGGAAGTTCAGTATTTGCCCACGTCGTCGCCAGGTTGACCTCCGGGACTATTCGTACCGAGACCAACAGCCGCCCCATAGGCCTTCCAGGTCGCAGAGGCATATGCCTCTGCTATGCTGTACAAGAAACGGCCAAGGTGGGCTTTGCGCCGCTTCGGCATCTCGTTCGTGAGCGTTTCGGCTGCCTTTCCCAAGACCTCTGTATCAATGGACATTGGAGTTTCCTCTCAGATGTTGTTAGCTGCGAGAGGCAACATCGGATGCGAGGCGTGAGACGCCTGTGAAAAGCTCGTGAATACCGCGAAAAAAGCAGAAATTCAGAGTATATCGCGATGAGCCTGGTGCGGCTCGATCTGCTTGGTGGTTTTCACCTGACATCGCCGCAGGGAAAACCCTTGGAGATGCCCGCCAAGAAGAATAGAGCACTTCTGGGCATTCTCTCGGTAGCGCCGAACCAGGAGGCGACACGTCACAAGCTGGCTGCTCTTCTGTGGAGCGATCGAGGTGAGGAGCAGGCGAGAAACAGCCTGCGGCAGGCCCTGGCTGCTATTCGCAAAGACTTTGCCGGGTCGGGAGCAGATGCCTTGGTCCTGGTCGGGGATCGCATCGCGCTCAACCCGAAATTGTTCGCCGTCGACGTCACTGAATTCGTCGCTGCGTCCGCGAGCCGTGACGTGGCCGAGCTTCGGCGGGCTACCACCCTCTATGCCGGCCCTTTTCTTGACGGGTTGAGCACGTCAGACAACACTTTCGAGGATTGGCTGCGCGAAGTCCGCGCCGACCTGTCCTTACGCGCAATCGATGTGTTCCAAGCCTTGGCTGAATCGGTGAGCGGTACCGAGCGCATTGCTATTTCCGAAAGGCTGGTTGCTCTTGATCCGCTGCGGGAGCCGTCTCATGTCGTGTTGATGCGGGCGCATATCGCCTTGGGCGAGGCCGCGCTCGCTATAAAGCGGTATGAGACGTGCAGGCTGTTGCTGAAGCGCGAACTGAACGTGGAGCCTGGTGACGAGCTTCGGCAATTGCGCAGGAGCATGGACGATACGTCCACACAGCAAACCCGTGGCGCATCAGGCCACGTGCCAGTCGTTGCGGTTCTTGCATTCGAGAACATGAGCAGCGACGCCAGCCAGGAATACTTCAGCGACGGCGTCACCGAGGATATCATCACCGAACTGGGACGATTCGGCGAACTTCATCTCATAGCGCGAAACTCCTCCTTTGTGTTCAAGGGAAAGATCGTCGACGCCGTCACCATCGCGAAGCAGTTGTCCGTCGACTATTTGCTTCGGGGTAGCATTCGCCGTGCCGGCGACCGAGTCCGAATCTCATCGCAACTCATAGAGGCCAGATCCGGCAATCAAATCTGGGCCGATCGATTCGATCGGGAGCTGACGGACATTTTCGAGCTCCAGGAAGAGATCGCCAGAAGTGTCGCTATCACTGTCGTCGGCACAATCCGAACTTCGGGTGTGGAGAAGATACGGCGCCTTCCGATCACCCAGCTCGATGCCTACGATCTGTATCTCCAGGCTCGCGTCCTGATGGTTCGCTATGACACAACCCTGGAAGCAGAGCCCTATCTTGCCAAGGCGATTGAGCTCGACCCGAATGTCGCTACCATCCATGCGATGATGGCGACTGTACTCACAAGCAAATGGCTGCTTGAGGGAGACGGAAACACGCTCAAGATCGCTCTTGCCCACGGTCACCGTGCTCTAAAACTCGAGCCGAAACAGGCATGGAGCCATACAGCGGTGGGTCACACGCTCATCTTCATGGGACATTTGGAAGAGGCGTTGCTGCATCTCGAGCAGGGTGTGAACCTTAATCCGAACGAAACCCGCGCGAGAGCAATACGGGGCTTGTGCTGGAGCTACCTCGGTCGACATGAGGAAGCTTTGTCCGATCTGGACGTCTGTATCGCCCGTGATCCCCTGAACTACGACTGGTTCTGGGACCTACGCGGACAAGTTCTTCTGGTTCTCGGGCGGTATCCGGAGGCGGTAGCCTCCTACAGGAATCTCCATTCCTATGCATTTTGGGCCTATGCGTTTCTAGCGGTCTGTCATTGGAGAATGGGCGACGGGCATCTCGCTGCTCAGGCAGCTAGGCAGTGTCTGGCAGCAAGGCCCGGTGCGACTGTAAACACCATTTTAATCGATCCGTATCGCGACCCCAAAATCCTGGAGGATCTTCGGAGAGACCTGCTTGCTGTCGGCATACCCGATGGATGAATACCGGCCCTCAAAGCAACAAGCCGCGCTAGCCCCTCAGCCTCGCCCCTTCCGGGTCGAAGAACGGCATCGGCACCACCACCGCGCGGGTCGGTTTGCCGTCGATAGCGATGCTGAGCTTTGTTCCAACGCCCGTGAACGCCAACCGCAAATGCGCTGTCGCCAGCACCTTGCCCAAGGAATAGCCGTGGTCGCTGTAGGTGACCACGCCGGCGTCCTCACCGTCGGCCATCACCCGTGCATCCGTCGCGGCCGGCTTGTCGCCGTCGAGGACCAGCCCGGTCCAGCGCTCGTCGAGGCCCTTGTCGCGCACCTTGAGCAGCGCGTCCCGGCCGATGAAATCGCTCTTATCGAACTTGATCCAGCGGTCGAGGCCGACATGGAACGGCGTGCGCGTCTCGTCCATGTCGATGCCGTGCGCGGGATAGGCCTTTTCCAGGCCGAGCGTGAACATGGCCAGCACGCCATAGGGTTTCAAGCCGAAAGCTTGGCCAGTGCGCATCAGCGCGTCCCAAACCGAGGTCGCCTCGTCGGCCGGCACGAACAGCTCGAAGCCGAGTTCGCCGGTCACGCCTGTACGGGAGATCAAGACCCGCGTTCCGTTGATATGGCCTGATGTGAAGGCCCAGCGCTTCAATCCGTCGAGATCAGCGTCCGAAATCATCGCCTTCAAGAGATCGCGCGAGCGTGGGCCCTGGATGGTGGCGAAGGCGACGGCGGCCGTGATGTCGGTGACATAGGCCCTGCGCCCTTGCGCATGATGCTGGAGCCAGGGCAGCATCTTGAGGCGGTTGACCGAACCGGTGACCAGCATGAAATGCTCCGCGCCCAGCCGGAACACGGTGAGGTCGTCCATGATGCCGCCGTCCTCACGACAGACGGTGGAATAGCGTACTTGGCCCGGCTTCATCGCCGCGGCGTCATTGACAATGACATGGTTGACCAGCGCCTCGGCGTCGGCACCCTTGATGTCCATCTTGCCCATGGTGCTGAGATCCTGCACGCCGACATTTTTACGCGTATTCAAATGTTCGTCGGCGATGCCGGAGTAATATTTGGCCGAGATGAAATCGCCGCCGACCCGACCCATGGCCGCACCCAGCCCAACGATGCTGCTGTAGAAAGGGGAGCGCCGCTCAGCCAAGAAAATCTCCATCATTCATAAAATATCGGCAGCGCCGGGTGGCGCCGCCGAGCTCGATTGGTACCGGGATCAACTCCCGTAGACGTCGAACGAAAAATACTTGTCGTTGATTTCCTTGTACTTTCCGTTGGCGCGCAGCGCGTCGATTGCCGCGTTGAACTTGTCGGCCAGTTCCTTGTTGCCCTTCTGCAGCGCAATGCCGACCCCGGGGCCGTGAATGGCCGGATCGGCCGTCAGCGTGCCGAGCAGCTTGCAGCAGGCGCCGTCGGGCTTCTTCAGCCATTCGGTCAGGATGATCGAGCCGTCCATCATCGCGTCGAGGCGGCCATTGGCCATGTCGGTGCGGGCGTCGTCGCCGGTCGGGTAGGCCTTGACGGTCGAGCCCGAATATTTCTGCTCGGCGAAATTCTGGTGGATGGTGGCGCTCTGCACGCCCAGCACCTTGCCTTTCAGATCGTCCGGCGAGGTGCCCGCGATGGTCGAGTCCTTCGGCACCGCGATGGCCGGCGGCGTCTGGTAGTATTTGTGGGTGAACTCGACCTTTTCAGCCCGCTCGGGCGTGATGGTGATGTTGATGATGGCATCGAACTTGCCGGCCTGCAGCGCCGGAATAGAGCCGTCGAAATCCTGTACGGTGAACTCGCATTCGACCTTCATCTGCGCGCACAGCGCCTGGCCGAGATCGATGTCGAAACCGCCCAGCGTGCCGTCGGCATTGGCGTGGTTGAAGGGCGGGTAGGCACCCTCGGTACCGAGCCTCAGCTTTTTCTCCTGGGCGGAAGCAGCACCGGTTGCGAGCGCAAAAGCTACGGAAGCGGCAAGCACGAAACGACCGAAAAGACGCATGGTCCAGATCTCCGTTGACCGGCGAAGTCTACGGGCTTTCATGCTCCCGGCGGAGACGGAAACGACATGTGCCGCGGCGATCACGGCGCGAGGCAGTTGCTTCGCGTCCGGTCAGGTTCCTGGTGCCTCGGCCCCGAACAGATCCCTGGCTTGCTCCATCGTATAGTAACCAAGCTGGACGTCCCGTGTGACCAGTTCCGGATCGCGCTCACGCGGATCGCCATAGCCGCCGCCACCCGGCGTGCCGACGCGCACGCGGTCGCCGGCCTTCAGCGGGATGTCCTGCTCCTTGGAGAGGTGCGGCGGCACATGCTCCTCGCCGTTGCGGAACACGGTCACGCTGTTGGGCTCGCCATCCCGACCGCCAAGGGCGCCCTGCGGACCGAAACGGCCATGGTCCATGACAAAGGAGGCGCGCGCCTCGCCGCGCAGGATCTCGACCTCATAGGCGAGGCCAAAACCACCACGATGCTTGCCGGCGCCGCCCGAGCCTTCGCGCAAGGCATAGTGGCGATAGAGCACCGGAAAGGCCTGCTCCATGATCTCGACCGGGGGCGACTTCGAAATGCCGATGGTCGAGCAGCCATTGGTCAGCCCGTCATGCCCCGAATTGCCGCCATAGCCGCCACCGGATATCTGGTACATGACGTAGTCGCGGCCGCGCGCCGGATCATTGCCGCCGAGCGCGAAATTGCCGCTAGAGCCGGCTGGGGCCGCCGTCACCTTGTCGGGCAGCGCCTGCACCATCGCCGCGAACACCGCCTCGGCGATGCGCTGCGACACTTCCGCCGCACAGCCAGACACGGGGCGCGGATACTTTGCGTCGAGGAACGTGCCCTCTGGCCGCTTGATCTCTAGCGGCTCGAAGGCGCCGGCGCTGATCGGCACGTCCGGAAAGATGTGGCGCATGGCGAGATAGACCGAGGACAGGGTCGTCGCCAGCACGCTGTTCATTGGTCCCGCACAAGGCTTTGACGAACCTGAAAAATCGAACGTCAGCGTGTCGCCCTTCTTGTCGACTGCGAGCGCTATGGTCAGCGGTTCGTTGACCACCCCGTCGGAATCGACAAAAGCCTTGGAGCGGTAGGTGCCATCGGGAATGGCCGCTATATTGGCGCGCATCTGCTCGGCGGCGCGGCGGCGTAGCTCGGCGATCGCCTCGACGACGGTTTCGTCTCCGTAACGATCCAGGATTCCATTGAGCCTGTCCTGGCCGATCAGCAGCGCGGCGGCCTGCGCCCGGATGTCGCCGATGCGCTGGTCGGCGACCCTGATGTTGGAGCAGATGATGGCGTAGATTTCAGGGTCGAGCACGCCCTTCTTGAACAGTTTTACCGGCGGCAGCCGCAGACCCTCCTGCTCGACAGCGGTCGCGGACGCGGAGAAGCCGCCGGGCACGGAGCCGCCGATGTCGGGCCAATGGCCGGTGTTCGACAGCCAGCAGAAGATCTTTCCGCCGCGGTAGACCGGCATGGCGAAGCGCACGTCCATCAGATGCGTGCCGCCGAGATAGGGATCGTTGACGATGTAGATGTCGCCCGGCTCCGGGGCCAGGCAGCGGCCGTCGGCAATCATCTCGATCACCGTCCTGGTCGAATATTGCATGACGCCGACAAACACCGGCAGGCCCTGACTGCCCTGCGCGATCAGCGAACCGTCGATGGCGGAATAGATGCCGTCCGAGCGGTCGTTGGCCTCGGCGATCACGGGCGAGAAGGCGGCGCGGGAAAAGGTCAGGTCCATCTCGTCGCAGACCTGCTGCAAAGCGGCCTGGAGCACCGAAAGCGTGATGGCGTCGAGCTTTGCGTTATCCACTGACATGTCAGGCCTCGCCAATGTCGATGATAATGTTGCCGTCTGCATCCGAGCGCGCGCGGTCGCCGGGTTCGAGCACGGTGGTCGCATCCATCTGTTCGAGGATCGCCGGCCCTTCGATGACTGCATCGAGCGGCAGCTTTTCCCTGCTGTAAACCGGCGTGTCGTGCCAACGCCCGGCGTACCAGACCGGTCGGATCTCGCGCCGCGCCCCGTCGAGCGTCCTTGCCCGCCCGGCCGGGTCGATCAGCCGCGACAGGTCGATCGCCGGTCGCACGCCGGTGACCGAGGTGTTGAGGTTGACGAGGTTGGCGCGGATTTCCGGCAGCTCCACCTTGAAGCGGGCGAAATAGGCTTTCTCGAACAACGCCTGCAATTGGCTCCGGTTCACCGACGCGGACGGAAGCGGCACGTTGATGATGTGGGTCTGGCCGACGAACTGCATGTCGGCGGAGTGGGTGACGCGGATCGTTTCCGGCTTCACCGCTTCCTTGGCGATCAGCTCTTCGCCTTCGTTCCGGTGCCGTTCCAGTACCTGGTGAAGCTGGCTTTCGTCCAGCACGGCCACGGGCTGGTTGATGGTGTTGACGAAGTCATGGCGCAGATCGGCGACGACGCAGCCGAGCGCGTTGGTGATGCCGGGCCGCGCCGGCACCAGCACTTTGGGCAGGCCGAGTTCGCGCGCGAGCGCCGTCGCATGCAGCGGCCCGGCGCCGCCGAAGGCGAACAGCGCGAAATCGCGGGGATCATGGCCGCGCGACACCGACACCATGCGGATGGCGCCGGCCATCTTCATGTTGCCGAGCCTGAGGACAGCGCCCGCCGCCTCGACACCCGACAGGCCGGTTGCCTTGCCGATCCTGTCCTCGAAAATCCTGGTGACGCGCTCCGATGTGACCGGGTTTTCGACGGCGAGCAGCTTCTTCGGCGCCAGCCGGCCGAGCACGAGGTTGGCGTCGGTGATCGTCGGCTCGGTGCCGCCGCGCCCATAGCAGATCGGGCCGGGATTGGCGCCGGCACTTTCCGGGCCGATCTGGATCAGGCCGGCCGCATCGACGCGGGCGATCGAGCCGCCGCCCGCGCCCACCGTGTGCACCGCCACCATCGGCACATGGATGGGCATGGCATATTCGATCTCGATCTCGTTCGAGACCGCCGGTTCGGCGTTGCGGATCAGCGCCACGTCGGTCGAGGTGCCGCCCATGTCGTAGGTGACGAGGTTTTCGAAGCCTGCGCGCTTGCCCGTATAGGCGGCGGCGATGACGCCGGAGGCGGGGCCCGACATGACCGTCTTGGCCGATTCACGTGTGACGAAGCGGGCCGAGATCATGCCGCCATTGCCGTTCATGATCAGGAAGTCGCGGGCATAGCCCTTGTCGGCCAATTCCTTGCGCAGCCGCTCGACATAGCGCTCCAGGATCGGCTGCACCGAGGCGTTGACCGAGGCCGTCACCCCGCGCTCGAATTCGCGCGCCTCCGACAGCAGCGCATGGCCTGACGTGATGTAGCCGTTCGGCCAGGATTCGGCGGCGATCTCGGCCGCGCGCCGCTCATGCGCAGGGTTGGCATAGGAGTGGAGGAAATGGATGACGAGGGATTCGCAGCCGGCCGCGATCAGCGCCTGTACCGCCTCGCGCATCTCGGCTTCATCGAGCGGCGTGCGCACCGCACCCGACGCCTCGACGCGCTCCGACACTTCGAGGCGCAGGTTGCGCGGAATGATGGGGACGAAGGTTCCGGTCATGCCATAGGGTTGCGGCCGCGTCCGCCGGCCGAGTTCGATCACGTCGCGAAAACCGCGCGTGGTGACCATGCCGGTCTTGGCCAGCCGGCGCTCCAGCACCGCATTGGTGGTGGTGGTCGTGCCATGCACGATGAGGTCGATTCCCTCGATCGGAAAGCCGGTGGCGCCAAGCGCCGAAACCACGCCAAAGGCCTGGTTGTCGACAGTGGTCGGGGTCTTGGCCAGATACACCTTGCCACCGTCCTTGCCGTCGATCAGGAGCAGGTCGGTGAAGGTTCCGCCGACATCGATGCCGGCGACGACGCTGCCCAGGGAATCCGGCGGCTGCACCGAAAAATTCTCTTTCATTGTCGAAACCCGAAATGCTGGGACTACGGAAATGCCGCAGTTTGGAAAGGTGTTTTACGGCGGCATCTTGACGCAAATATCGTTTGTATACTAATAAATTCCGGACACAAGAGCTTACCGCTTCGGTAGCGTGCATGGCATGCCGGAACCTGAATGGTTCGGGCGCGTACGGGAAAGTTTGGCGCCCGCGTCTCTCATTGGGCGAGAAGGTTGGAATCGATGAACACCACGCCCGCGTTCAACACCGCTGAAGCCCGTCCGCTGCAGTTTCCGATTCCGGCCAATGTCTATGCCGAGACGGTCGTCTCGGTGAAACACTATACCGACCGGCTGTTCTCGTTCCGCATCACCCGGCCGCAGTCGCTGCGCTTCCGCTCGGGCGAATTCGTCATGATCGGCCTGCCCAATGCCGAGAAGCCGGTGTATCGCGCCTACTCCGTTGCCAGCCCGGCCTGGGACGAAGAGCTGGAATTCTTCTCGATCAAGGTGCCGGATGGCCCGCTGACCTCCGAATTGCAGAAGATCCAGGTCGGCGACACCGTCATCATGCGCCAGAAATCGACCGGCACGCTGGTCGTCGACGCGCTGACCCCCGCCAAGCGCCTGTTCATGATCTCGACCGGGACCGGCATCGCGCCCTTTGCCAGCCTGCTGCGCGATCCCGACACTTACGAGAAGTTCGACCAGCTGATTCTGACCCACACCTGCCGCGACAATGCCGAGCTGATCTACGGCCAGGAACTGGTGGCGGCGCTCGAAAGCGACCCGCTGATCGGCGAGCTGACCACTGGGCGCGTGACGCTGTACAATTCGACGACCCGCGAAGAGTCGGCGCGCATGGGCCGCATCACCGCGCTGATCGGCTCCGGCAAGTTCTACGGCGACCTCGGCATCGAAAAGCTCAACCCCGAAACCGACCGCATCATGATCTGCGGCTCGATGCACATGCTGAAGGACGTCAAGGAGCTGGCCGAAAGCCTCGGCTTCCAGGAAGGTTCGCTCAACCATCCCTCGAGCTTCGTCGTCGAACGCGCCTTCGTCGGCTGAGGCCAGCGCGTCTCCCAGAAAGCTGGTTTTGACCTTCCGGTCAAAGACCAGCTGCTTTCGCGGCCTTTTTCAGCTATCCCTCGCTTGAGGACTCGTGAAGCGCGACTTCGCGGGCTATCTTCGTGCGTGTCGCCCAAAACTGTCGACGGCTTTGGGAGAAGGATGCGCGCGTGAGATATCAAGCGCACGCCGCTGAAGGAAAGGGCAGGAGATGAGCAGCACAATCCGCGAAGCCGATCTTGGCCCCAAGGTGAAGCCGCTGCCGGCGCGCACCGCCGCCAACACGCCGGTGCCGCTGGACCATCATTTCGCGCGCAATCCCGGCCTGAAACTCGACCTCGGTTTTCTCGAATCGGTACGCAGCGTCAACCGCTCCGCGCTGGAACGCCGCGTCGCCAGCCTGACCAAGCGGCGCTCGATCAAGGCCGACAACCAGGCAGCCTGGCTGCTGCGGGCGATCGCCTGCATGGACCTGACGACGCTCAACTCCAACGACACCGAGGAGCGCGTGCGCCGGCTCTGCGCCAAGGCGATCAACCCGCTGCGCCGCGACATCATGGAAGGCCTCGGCATTGCGGGCGAGACCATCCGGCCCGCCGCCGTCTGCGTCTACCATCCCTTCGTCGCCACGGCCGTGGACGCGGTGCGCGGCACCGGCATCCATGTCGCCGCGGTCTCCACCGCCTTTCCGCATGGGCTGGCGCCGCTGTCGACCCGGTTGCAGGAGATCGAGGCCTCGGTGAAGGACGGCGCCGACGAGATCGATGTCGTCATCCCGCGCGGCCTGGTGTTCGGCGCCAAGTGGCGCGAGCTTTATAATGAAATCGTCTCGATGCGGGCCGCCTGCGGCGACGCGCATCTCAAGGTCATCTTGGGCACCGGCGACCTCGCCACGCTGCGCAACGTCATGCTGGCCTCGATGGTGGCGATGATGGCTGGCGCCGATTTCATCAAGACGTCGACCGGCAAGGAAAGCGTCAATGCCACACTGCCTGTCGGCCTCGCCATGGTGCGCGCCATCAGGGCCTATTTCGAGGAGACAGGCTATCTCATCGGCTTCAAGCCGGCCGGCGGCATTTCGACCGCGAAAGTCTCGCTCGACTGGCTGGTGCTGATGAAGGAAGAGCTCGGCCGTCCATGGCTGGAGCCGGAGCTGTTCCGCTTTGGCGCATCGAGCCTGCTGACCGATATCGAACGTCAGCTCGAGCATCATCTGACCGGGCATTATTCGGCCAATCACCGCCACGCGATGGCTTGAGCACCCCCACCCCGATCGGCTTTGCCGATCGACCCTCCCCACAAGGGGGAGGGTGAAGGAGGAACCTGATGAACGTCCTTGAACGCTATCACGCCATGGAATACGGCCCGGCGCCGGAGGCTCGCAACGAGGCCGATGCCTGGCTGGCCGGGCGCGATTTCTCCAAAGCGCTGTTCATCGGTGGCGACTGGAAAGCGGCCGGCGGCGGCAAGACCTTCGACACCAGCGAGCCGTCTTCCGGCAAGCTGTTGGCCAAGGTGTCCGATGCCAATGCCGCCGACATCGACGCGGCGGTTGCGGCAGCCGCAAAGGCGCTGCCGAAATGGAGCGCCAGTTCCGGATACCAGCGCGCGAAAGTGCTCTACGCCATCGGCCGCGCCATGCAGCGCCACCAGCGGCTGTTCGCGGTGCTTGAGACGATCGACAACGGCAAGCCGATCCGCGAAAGCCGCGACATCGACGTGCCGCTGGCGATCCGCCATTTCATTCACCATGCCGGCTGGGCGCAGGCGCTGGAGAGGGATTTTCCCGGCCAAAAGGGGGTCGGCGTCGTCGGCCAGATCATCCCATGGAATTTTCCCCTGCTGATGCTGGCCTGGAAGATCGCGCCGGCGCTCGCGGCGGGCTGTACCGTGGTGCTGAAGCCGGCCGAGTTCACGCCGCTCACCGCCATTCTGTTCGCCGAGATCTGCGAGCGCGCCGGCGTGCCGAAAGGCGTCGTCAACATCGTGCAGGGCGGTCCGGAAGCGGGCGCGGCGATCGTCAACCACCCCGGCATCCAGAAAATCGCCTTCACCGGCTCCTCGGAAGTCGGCAAGATCATCCGCAAGGCCACGGCGGGCTCAGGGAAAAAGCTGTCGCTGGAACTTGGCGGCAAGTCGGCCTTCATCGTCTTCGAGGACGCCGATCTCGACAGCGCTGTCGAGGGCCTGGTCGACGGCATCTGGTTCAACCAGGGCCAGGTCTGCTGCGCCGGTTCGCGCCTGCTGGTGCAGGAAGGCATCGCCGATGCCTTGATCGCCAAGGTCAAGACACGGATGAGCCGGCTGCGTGTCGGCAGCCCGCTCGACAAGAACACCGATATCGGCCCGCTGGTCGACCTGACCCAGCTCGACCGGGTCAAGGGACTGATCGCCGAAGGTGCCCGGCAGGGCGCCGTCTGCTGGCAGCCGGATGCAACGCTGCCGTCTTCCGGCTACTATCACCTGCCGACGCTCGCCACCGGTGTTTCGCCGGCTAATATTCTGGCGCAGGAAGAGGTGTTCGGGCCAGTGCTCGCCACCATGACCTTCCGCAACACCGAGGAAGCGATCGAACTCGCCAACAACACGCGCTATGGCCTCGCAGCCTCGGTGTGGAGCGAGAACGTCAACCTGGCGCTCCATGTCGCGCCGCAATTGAAGGCTGGCGTGGTCTGGGTCAACGGCACCAACATGTTCGACGCCGCCTGCGGCTTCGGCGGCTATCGCGAGAGCGGTTTCGGCCGCGAGGGCGGGCGCGAGGGCATGTTCGAATATCTGGCGGCGAAACTGCCGCTCGGCCCGGTCATCAAGCAGGCGACATCGTCGGTGCAGCCCGTGGAACAGGCGGACGGCGTCGCTATCGACCGCACCGCGAAGCTGTTCATCGGCGGCAAGCAGGTGCGGCCGGACGGCAATTACTCGCTTGCCGTCGCCACCGCCAAGGGCAAGCTCGCCGGCGAAGTCGGGCTCGGCAGCCGCAAGGATATCCGCGATGCGGTTTCGGCTGCCCGCGCCTGCAAAAGCTGGCCGGAGGCGACCGCCTATAACAGGTCGCAGGTGCTTTATTACCTGGCCGAGAACCTTTCCGGCCGCTCGGAAGAATTTGCCGCCCGGCTCACCGAACTGACCGGAGCCAACACCAAGGCCGCGCGGGACGAGGTGGAGCTCTCGGTCGAACGGCTGTTCCTCTATGCCGGCCTCGCCGACAAGTTCGAGGGACGCGTGCACCAGCCGCCGGCGCGTGCCGTGACGCTGGCGCTGCATGAGCCGGTCGGCGTCGTCGGCATCGTCGCGCCGGACAATCAGCCCCTGCTCGGCTTCATCTCGCTGGTCGCGCCGGCACTGGCCATGGGCAACACGGTGGTCGCCGTGCCTTCGGAACGGTATCCGTTGCTGGCCACCGATCTCTATCAGGTCATCGAATATTCCGATGTGCCGGCCGGCGCCATCAACATCGTCACCGGACGCACCGCGGAGCTTGCCGGCGTGCTGGCCAAGCACGACGACGTCGACGGACTGTGGCTGGTCGCCGACGCGGATACCTGCGCCAAGGCGGAAGCCGAGTCCATCGGCAACCTCAAACGCGTCTGGAGCGGCAACGGCCGCAGCCTCGACTGGGCCTCGGAAGAAGCCGCCGGCGACGTTTTTCTGCGCCGTGCCATCGAGGTGAAGAATGTCTGGGTGCCTTACGGCGACTAGAGCATGATGCCGGAAAGTGTGAAGCGGTTTTCGGACGACATCATGCTCTATCCCTTTGATTTGGAGACGGATTCAGCTTTCAGGTCGACTCGACCTGAAATCATCCGGCTCTAGGGCATGTCACACAGGGATCGCGATCGGGCTTGACGCCTGGCCATATGTTCTTTAACGAGAAAAAACATCTTTATCAGTGAACTGGCACAGGCCGCACAATCGCGCCTGACTGGCACATGACGCTTTCGCCGGCCGCCGATAAAGGCAATTGACCCAAGCAGGCGAGGAAAAAGCATGGCGGATCTGACAGGCAAGGTCGTTGTCATCACGGCAGCGGCGCAAGGCATCGGCAAGGCGAGCGCGCTGGCCTTCGCCAAGGCTGGGGCCACCGTCCATGCCACCGACATCAACGAGACGCTGCTGGCGGAACTCGCCAAGACATCAGGGATCAAGACCCGCAAGGTCGACGTGCTCAACGACGAGGCGGTCAATGCCGCCTTTGCAGAGATCGGCGCCGTCGACGTGCTGTTCAATTGCGCCGGTTTCGTCCATTCGGGCTCGATCCTGGAGATGAAGGACGCCGATCTCGATTTCGCTTTCAATCTCAACGTGCGCGCCATGATCCGAACCATCCGGGCGGTGCTGCCCGGCATGCTGGAGCGTGGCGACGGGTCGATCATCAACATGGCTTCGCTGGCCAGTTCGACCAAGGGCGTGCCGAACCGCTTCGCCTATGGCGTCACCAAGGCCGCCGTCATCGGGCTGACCAAGGCGGTCGCGGCCGACTATGTCGGCAAGGGCATACGCTGCAACGCCATCTGCCCCGGCACGGTCGAGAGCCCGTCGCTGCAGGACCGCATGCACGCCCAGGGCGATTATGACGCCGCCCGCGCCGCCTTCATCGCCCGCCAGCCGATGGGCCGGCTCGGCACGCCGGAGGAGATCGCCGATCTCGCCGTCTACCTGGCCGGCGCCACCTACACGTCCGGGCAGGCCTATAATATCGACGGCGGCTGGTCGATCTGAGCGCTGCCTTGAGACAACCGGACATCGGATCGCCGGCCGCCAATACAGGCTGTTCGCGCTTGTCGTGAAGCAGGCCGATGGCTAGGGTCCGCCCGGTTCCAGAGACGGCCGCCCCGGCGGAGAGTTTGTAGAACGGCCACGAGGCCGCAATCAGGAGAAGATGCATGAAACTGCTGCGCTATGGCGAGGTGGGAAGCGAACGGCCCGGCCTGCTCGATGCGGATGGAACGATCCGCGATCTCTCCGCCCATGTTGCCGATATTGCCGGCACGACACTTCATCCGGCCTCGCTGGACATGCTTTCGAAGCTCGATGCGAAGTCGCTGCCGGCGGTTTCCGGCAAGCCGCGCCTCGGCGCCTGCGTCGCCGGCACCGGCAAGTTCATTTGCATCGGCCTCAACTATTCCGACCATGCCGCCGAGACCGGGGCCACCGTGCCGCCGGAGCCGATCATCTTCATGAAGGCAAGCTCGGCCATCGTCGGCCCGGACGACGACGTGCTGATCCCGCGCGGCTCCGAGAAGACCGACTGGGAAGTCGAGCTCGGCGTGGTTATCGGCAAAACCGCGAAATATGTCAGCGAAGCCGACGCGCTCGACCATGTCGCCGGCTATTGCGTCTCCCATGACGTGTCCGAGCGCGCCTTCCAGGCCGAGCGCCAGGGCCAGTGGACCAAGGGCAAGAGCTGCGACACGTTCGGCCCGACCGGACCGTGGCTGGTGACCAAGGACGAAGTTTCAGACCCGCAGAACCTGAAGATGTGGCTGACGGTCAACGGCAAGACGATGCAGAACGGCTCGACCAAGACCATGGTCTATGGCGTTGCCTATCTCGTTTCCTACCTCAGCCAGTTCATGTCGCTGCACCCCGGCGACATTATTTCGACCGGCACCCCGCCCGGCGTCGGCCTCGGCATGAAGCCGCCGGTGTTCTTGAAGGCCGGCGATGTCGTGGAGCTGGGGATCGAAGGGCTCGGCCAGCAGAAGCAGACGTTCAGGGCGGACGTGTAGATCGATAGGTTAGCGCCGCCCCTCACCCCTACCCTCTCCCCGTGCAGAACGGGGAGAGGGAGCGCCAGCGTTGCGGCCATTCCTTCTCCCCGTCACCATACGGGGAGAAGGTGCCGGCAGGCGAATGAGGGGCAGCGCCGGCCCCTCTTCAGCTATTACTTTATCGTCTTCCCATCAGCGCCAAACCTATAGGTCTTCGCCGCATCGGGCGTCGCATAGAGCGTGGCGCCCGGCTCCGCGTCGTAAACCCCGAAAATCCGCACGGTGATCAGGCCGGCCTTCTCGCAATCCAGATAGAGATTGGTGTCGGCGCCGAGATGTTCGGCATGCACGACCGTGCCCTTCCAGGCGCCGGATTTCGGATCGACCGTCAGGTGCTCCGGCCGCACGCCGATGGTCCTGGCTGTCTCGCCGAGCCGGGCGCCGTCGACGAAATTCATCTTCGGCGAGCCGATGAAGCCGGCGACGAACTCGTTTGCCGGCGAATTATAGAGTTCCATCGGGCCGCCGATCTGCTCGATTTTTCCGGCATTGAGCACCACGATCTTGTCGGCCAGCGTCATCGCCTCGACCTGGTCGTGGGTGACGTAGATCATCGTCGCCTTCAGCCGGCGATGCAGCTGCGCGATCTCCAGCCGCGTGTTGACGCGCAGCGCCGCGTCGAGGTTCGACAGCGGCTCGTCGAACAGGAACAGTTTCGGCTCGCGCACCACGGCGCGGCCGATGGCGACGCGCTGGCGCTGGCCACCGGAAAGTTCCGCAGGTCGTCTTTCGAGATAGGGCTCCAGCGACAGCATGGACGAGGCGATGCCGATGCGGCGGTCGATTTCCGCCGCCGGCGTGTTCGCCTGCTTGAGGCCGAGGCCCATATTGTTCTTCACCGTCAGATGCGGATAGAGCGCATAGGTCTGGAACACCATGGCAATGCCGCGTTTCGCCGGCGGGGTGACCGAGACATCCTCGCCATCGATCAGCACCCGGCCCGAGGTCGAATCCTCCAGACCGGCGATGACCCGGAGCAATGTCGACTTGCCGCAACCCGAAGGGCCGACAAAGACGACGAACTCGCCATCCGTCACTTCGAGGTCGATGCCCTTCAGCACCTCGACCGGCCCAAAGGCCTTTTTCACGTTCTCGATTTTCAGCGAGCCCACGGCAGTCCTCCAAATTGATGAGTGGGCGCCAAGCGGGCGCCGTAGGGCGCGGACGACGACAGCCTGATCACAGTCGCACCGCCTTCCCGCCGCGCACGCTCTCGTCGGCGGCAAGGCAGACGGCAAGCGACCGCACCGCGTCGTCCATATGTCTGGTGAGATCGATATCCTCGCGGATCGCCTTGAGGACAAAAGCCTGTTCGAGATCGCAGAGATCCTGATGGCCGGGTTCGCCTTCCATCGACAGCATCTCGTCCGCCTTTAGGAACTTGCCGTCCGTGCCGGTCGCGGCGCTGTGCAGGCGGATGGTCGAGGTCTTGGTGTGGGTGTCGATGTCGTCGGACTTAACGCCCTCCTTCATAACGATCGACACACAGCCCTTGGGCGAAATCACGTCCTTCACGAAGAAGGCGGTCTCCGAAATCATCGGACCCCAGCCGGCCTCGTACCAGCCGACCGAACCGTCATCGAACAGCACCTGCAGATGGCCGTAATTGTACATGGACGGTGCGACCTCCTCGGTCAGTCGCACGCCCATCCCGCGCACCTCGACCGGCCTGGCATCGGTGATCTGCAGCATGACGTCGAGATAATGCACGCCGCAATCGACGATCGGCGATGTCGTCTGCATCAGCTGCTTGTGCGTCTCCCAGGTATGGCCCGAGGATTGCTGGTTGAGGTTCATGCGGAACACGTAGGGACCGCCGAGCTTGCGCGCTTCGGCGATCAACCGGATCCAGGACGGGTGGTGGCGCAGGATATAGCCGATCACCAGCTTTCGGCCGTTGGCCTTGGCTGCCGCGACGACGCGCCTGGCATCGGCCACCGTCGTTGCCAGCGGCTTTTCGACGAAGACATGGCAGCCGGCCTCGAACGCTTTCACCGCATAGTCGGCATGGCTGTCGGAATAGGTGGCGACGCAGGCGACGTCGGGCTTTTCGTCGCGCAGGGCGTCATCGAACGAACGCCTGATGCCATAGCCGGACAGCCCCCCAGGCAAAGGCACGTCGGAGCGGTTGACCAGCGCGGCGATCTGAAAACCTGGATTGGTGTGATAGGCCAGCGCATGGCTGCGGCCCATATTGCCTAGGCCGGCGACGACGACGCGAAGGGGTTTTTGCGAACTCACTTGACGGCTCCCGACGTGATGCCGCGGATCAGCTGCCGCGAGAAGATGACATAGAGGACCAGCACCGGCAGGATCGCCAGCGACAGTGCCGCCAGGATGGCGTTCCAGTTGGTGACGAACTGGCCGAGGAAAAGCTGGGCGCCGAGCGTCACCGTCTTGGTCTCTTCCGACGGCGCCAGGATCAGCGGGAACCACAGATCGTTCCAGATCGGGATCATGGTGAAGACGGCGACGGTTGCCATCGACGGCCGCACCAGCGGCACGACCAGACGGAAGAAGATGGTGTATTCCGACAGCCCATCGATGCGGCCGGCATTCTTCAAATCGTCGGACACCTGCTTCATGAATTCGGACAGGATGAAGACCGCCAGCGGCAGGCCTTGCGCGGTGTAGACCAGGATCAGCGCCGTCAGCGTGTTGACCAGCCCGCTCGCCACCATCAATTGCAGGATGGCGACGGTGGCGAGGCGGATCGGGATCATGATCCCGAGCGCCAAATAAAGCCCCATCATCGTGTTGCCGCGAAAGCGATATTCCGACAGCGCGAACGCAGCCATGGCGCCGAACAGAAGCACGAAGAACAGCGAGCCGACGGTGACGACGAGACTGTTCTGGAAATAGTGGATGAAGTCGCCCTGGCCGATCACCGTGGTGTAGCCGATCAGGTCGAAAGTCTTTGGCGTCGGCGGCGTCAGCGGCGCGCCGAAGATACCAGCGCGGGACTTGAACGAATTCATGATGACCAGGATCACCGGAAACAGCGCGATCGCCGTGTAGGTCAGCAGGATCGCGTGGGCGCCGATGGTGCGGGGCATTGAACGGGTGGCGATGCTCATTGGAAACCCTTCCTGCGCAGAGAGGTTGGCGCCAAGACACCCCCCTCTGTCCTGCCGGACATCTCCCCCGCAAGGGGGGAAATTGGCAGCGTCGGCCTTGCCGTCCACCTTGCAACGATGGCGACTGGCGAAAGCAGTAGCGACATCTGATCTCCCCCCTTGCGGGGGAGATGGCCGGCAGGCCAGAGGGGGGTGCTCAAGCTCGACATCTCTCGCCCCTCAGAACTGGTAGCGACGCAGGCGCGTCTGGATGAGGAAGAGGTAGACGCAGACACCGCCCAGAATGATCAGGAACATGATCGTGGCGATGGTCGCGCCCATGTTGGGGTCGCCGACCTGCAGCTGGAAGCCGAAGAAGGCGCGGTAGAGGAAGGTGCCGAGAATATCGGTCGAATAGTTCGGCCCGGCGAGCGCGCCTTGCGCGGTGTAGATCAGGTCGAAGGCGTTGAAATTGCCGACGAAGGTGAGGATCGAGATGATGCCGATCGACGGCAGGATCAGCGGCAGCTTGATCTTCCAGAACTGCGACAGGCCGGTGATGCCATCGCATTCGGCCGCCTCGATCACCTCTTCGGGGATCGACAGCAGCGCGGCATAGATCAGCATCATCGGAATGCCGATGAATTGCCACACCGAGATCAGGCTGAGCGCGGTCAGCGCGTACTGCTCCTTGCCGAGCCAGGGCGTGAACAGGCTTTTCAGGCCGACGAAGTCGAGCAGATGCGGCGCCACGCCCCATAGCGGCGACAGGATCAGCTTCCAGGCAAAGCCGACGATGACGAAGGACAGGATGGTCGGCACGAAGATCGCGGTGCGGTAGAAGGCGGCGAACCGCAGCCTGGGGCTGGAGAGAATTGCCGCCAACAGCACGCCGACCGGGTTCTGCACCAGCATGTGGATGATGAAGAACCAGACATTGTTGCGCAACGCATTCCAGAAATTGACCGACCAGTTGGGATCGCCGAACAGGGTGCGGAAATTGTCCAGGCCGACGAAGATCTGGGACTGGTCGACATTGCGGAACAGCGAGAGCTGCAGCGTGCCGGCGAGCGGCAGGATCATGATCGCCGTGTAGACGAGCACCGCCGGCGCCAGGAAGACGGCGATATGCCAGCGGAATGGTCTTTTGGGTCGTGTTTGTGCGGCCATGAGTTCGGTCCCCGCCGTCTCTCGGTTCCAGACGATGTGATGCTAGATGATGCCTCGATGCATGCCCCAACCTTGCCCGGTGCGGCAAGACAAAGGCCTGCGACTGATCAGCCAGCCTTCCCCAACAACAGCAAGGGTAAGGCCGTGAGGCAGAGCCGACAATCGCAATATGAAGACAGGATAATCCGGAACCGGCCGGGCATGCGCCCAGCCGGCTCCGCTGCCTGAGCTCTTACTTGGCCGGCTTATACCAGCTGTCGAGACCGGTCTGCAGCTTCTTGGCCGCGGCTTCGGGCGTATCGGTGCCGTTGATGACGTTGGCCGATTCAACCCAGGTCTCGTTTTCGAGGTTCGGCGTGCCGCGCGACAGGATCTGATAGGTCGAGCGGATCGTCGACTTGCACTTGCCGCGCCAGGAGACGAATTCCTGCGCCAGCGGGTCTTCCATCTTCACCGGCGAGGAGTTCAGGCTGAAGAAGCCCGGCAGCGCGTTGGCGTAGATGGTGGCGAAATCAGGCGAGGCCACCCAGGACAGGAAGGTCTTGGCCGCGTCAGCGTGCTTGGAGGCTGCGTTCAGGCCCATGCCGATATCGGTATGGTCGGAGATGTAGCAGGTGTCGCCGGCCTTTTCGACCGGCGGCGGGAAGGCGCCCATCTTGAACTGGGCCTGGGTGTTGAACAGGCCGATTTCCCACGAGCCGGCCGGGTAGATGGCGGCGCGGCCGAGCGTGAACAGGTTCTGGCTGTCCGGATACGTCTGGGCCTCGAAGCCGTCGCCCAGGTAAGGCTTCCACTTGGCCAGTTCCTCATATGGCGCGACCCAGTCCTTGTCGGTCAGCTTCTGATCGCCCTTGATCAGCGCCTTGCGGCCGTCCTCGCCCTTCCAGTAGTTGGGGCCGATGTTCTGGTAGCCCATGGTCGCGGCTTCCCAGAGGTCCTTGGTGCCCATCGCCATCGGGATATAGGTGCCGTCGGCCTTGATCTTGTCGAGCGCGGCGAAGAACTCGTCACGGGTCTGAGGCACCTTGATGCCGAGCTTGTCGAAGGCGTCCTTGTTGTAGATGAAGCCGTGGATGACGGATGCCATCGGCACGCAGAAGCTCGCCTTGCCGTCATCGGTCTGCCAGGCGGACTTGGCGACCGGCGAGAAGTTTTCCATGCCGGGCAGCGCCGAGAGGTCGGCAAGGTTGCCCTTCTTGAACAGTTCGAGCGACTTGTCGAACGGGCGGCAGGTGATCAGGTCGCCCGCCGAACCGGCGGCGAGCTTGGCGCCGAGGGCGGCGTCATATTCGGTCGGGGCCGATGGGGCGAACACCACCTTGATGCCGGGGTTCTTGGCTTCGAAGGCCGGGATCAGCTTATCCTTCCAGATGGCAAGGTCGTCGCCGCGCCAGCTTTCGATGTTGAGCGTTACGTCCTCGGCGTGAGCCAATCCGGCCGAGCCGAGAATGCTGGTGCCCAGAAGCAGTGCCGTCAGTAGTTTCGTTGTCATGCTCAGTCTCCCTGTTGACCTTTTTCAGGTTCGGTTTTGATGAGAACCTGGGCTTTGGAGCCCTTGTTCCCCTCGCAAGCCCGTTTCACTCCGATGGGAATCGGGAATGAAACTGGCCTATTTCTTTGTTCGAGCATGATCTTTTCCGAAAAGCGGTTTCCACTTTTCGGGATCATGCCCCAGCGCGGAAAGGGCTGGCCGCAGCTTCTGGCCTGTCCGTTCCAGTATCTTGCGCGCCGCATCGGCGCTGTCGGCGCCGGCAGCGAGCAGAATGGCGGTCTTGACCGCGCCGCCGCTCTTTTCGAGCAGGCTGGCGGCCTCTTCCTGGCCGCGGCCGCTGACGGCGGCGACGATGCGCGCCGCCCGGTCGCGCAGCTTCATATTGTCGGCCATGAGGTTGACCATGTAACCGTCATGGACATGGCCAAGATGAACGGCGGTCAGCGTCGACAGCATGTTGAGCGCGATCTTCTGCGCCGTTCCGGCGCCCATGCGGGTCGAGCCGGCGATGACTTCCGGCGGTGTCTCGAGCAGGATGGCGGTGTCGGCCTGCTGGAGCAGAGCCGAACCCCTGTTGTTGGCGATGCCGATGGTGGCGGCACCCCGGCGCCGCGCCTCCTCGACGGCGCCCACCGCATAGGGCGTCGTGCCGCTGGCGGAAAGGGCGATCAGGCAATCGCCCACGCCGACACCCGCATTCGCAACCGCCGTCGTGGCCTCCTCGGCGTCGTCCTCGGGCCCGCCGGCCAGTGTCCTCAAGGCGTCGTCGCCGCCGGCGATCAGGATGGCGATGCGGTCGCGCTGGATGCCGAACGTGCCCGGCAATTCCAGCGCATCGGCCAGCGCCATCAGGCCGGAGCTGCCGGCCGCGGCATAGGCAAGCTTGCCGCCGCCGCTCAGGCGGCCGGCAATGATCTCGGCTGCCCTGGCGATGGAGGGAATGGCGTTGCGGACCGCTTTGGCGGCCTCGACCTGCGCATCGGCCAGCGAAGCAAGGATGACTTCGGGAGCCTGGATATCCAGCCCCTCGGCATTCCCATGCAGCGCTTCGGTGCGCGTTTCGGCCATCCCAGTTCCTCCGATCCACAAAACAATACCAAAAAAATACCACTTGTCCACATGCATTAACGAATTCGCGGCCGGGAAATCGCTAAGCCGACGAATTGCGGAAGCTTTTCAATAAAATACGGCTTAATCTTTTTGAAACGGAAATTAACTCTTGGCTATTGGTACTTTATTGGTATTATCCTGCCGGAGGAGAAAATCGCGTGAAATTCGTGCTCGGTATCGATGGCGGCGGCACCAGCTGCAGGGCCGCACTGGCAACGGCGGACGGCGCTGTTGTCGGCCGCGCCAAAAGCGGCGCCGCCAACATCCGCACCGATCTCACCGGCGCCCGCTCGAACATCGTCGATGCGGCGCGGCAGGCTTTCATCGCCGCCGGGCAAGATCCGGACCTGATCCCGCAAACACCCGCCATCCTCGGCCTTGCCGGCGCCAATGTCGGCACTTACCGGCAGCAGCTCGAGGCGATCCTGCCGTTCAGCACCAGCCGCGTGGAGACCGATGCGGAGATCGCGCTCGAAGGCGCGGTCGGTTCCGGTGACGGCGCGATGGCGATCCTGGGCACCGGCACCGCCTATATGGCGCGCAGGGATGGTAAATCGCGCGCCATCGGCGGCTGGGGATTCCAGGTCGGCGACCAGGGCAGCGGCGCCCGCATCGGCCGCGACCTGCTGGAGCAGACCCTGCTCGCGCATGATGGCGTGCGCCAGGCCTCGCCGCTGACCGACAGCATGATGGCCGTTTTCCGCAACAATCCCGAGGACGTCGTCGAGTTCACCACCAACGCCAAGCCCGGCGATTTCGGCGGCTTCGCGCCGAAAGTATTCGAACATGCGCAAAAAGGCGACATCGTCGCCAACTGGATACTCGACAAGGCGGTCGCCGATGTCGAGGCCTCGCTTGGCGCGCTCGACCTCGCCGCCGGAGCACCGCTCTGCCTGCTCGGCGGGCTGGCGCCGCTCTATGCGCCGCGCCTGTCGGAGCGCTACCGCGCCCTGCTGAAGGAACCGCTCGACGATGCGCTAGGCGGTGCTGTGCAGATGGCGGCACGCCTTTTCGCTGGACGTGTGGAGGCTGCGCGATGAGCGATGCCGCCGACCAGATCTTCGCCGCGCTCAAACAATCCTCACAAAGCGGCGCGCCGCTTTACCTGCAGCTCAGGAAAAGCATCGAGGACGCCGTCAACCGCGGCCTGATCGGCCCAGGCGACGCGCTGCCTTCCGAGCGCGACATCGCCACCAAGGCCGACATTTCGCGCGTCACCGTGCGCAAGGCGGTGCAAGACCTGGTCAAGGGCGGCATATTGGTGCAGCGCCATGGCTCGGGCACCTTCGTGGCGCCGCGCATGGAGCGCGTCGAGCAGTCGCTGTCGCGGCTGACCTCCTTCACCGAGGACATGGCGCGGCGCGGCATGGCGGTGCGCTCGGCCTGGCTCGACCGCGGCCTCTACGCGCCCTCGCCCGACGAGATGATGGTGCTTGGCCTGTCGTCGAGCGAACTGGTGGCGCGCGTGGCGCGCCTGCGCATCGCCAACGACACGCCGCTGGCGATCGAACGCGCTTCACTGTCGGCCAGCGTGCTGCCGGACCCGGCTGGAATTGGCTCCTCGCTCTACGCGGCGCTGGAATTGACCGGCAACAGGCCGGTGCGCGCGGTGCAGCGCATCTCCGCCGCCAATCTCGGCGAGGGCGATGCGCGCCTGCTCGAAGTGCCGCCGGGCATTGCCGGCCTGCATATCGAGCGTATTTCCTACCTGGCGAGCGGCAAGGTGATCGAGTTCACCCGCTCCATCTACCGGGGCGACGCCTATGATTTCGTCGCCGAACTGCGGCTGACAGGGCCGAGCGAAGAGGGCCGATCATGATTGCCAACACCACGCATATGCAGCGCGAGATCGAGGAGATCCCGCAAGCCGTCGCCCGCCTGCTCGACGGCTCCGGTGCCGTGCTGGCCGAAGCAGGGCGCGGCATCAAGGAGCGCGACCCGCATTTCGTCGTCACCGTGGCGCGAGGCTCGTCCGATCATGCCGCCACCTTCATGAAATATGCCGTCGAATTGACCGCGGGCCTTGCCGTCGCCTCGGTCGGGCCGTCGATCGCCTCGATCTATGGCCGCAAGCTCCGGCTTGACGGCTCGGCCTGCCTGGCGATCTCGCAGTCGGGCAAGAGCCCCGACATCGTCGCGATGGCCGAAACCGCACGGGCCGGCGGCGCGCTGACCGTTGCCGTCACCAACACCGCCGATTCGCCGCTCGCGCGCGCCTCGGACTATGCGATAGACATACTCGCCGGGCCGGAGCGCAGCGTCGCGGCAACCAAGACCTTCATCAATTCCGCCGTTGCCGGTCTTGCCCTCATGGCGCATTCGACCGGGGACGACGCGCTTCTCGCGGCCCTGGCCCGCCTGCCCGAGCATTTCGGCAAGGCGATCGCCTGCGACTGGATGAGCGTGCTGGCCGAGACGATCGAGAAGCAGAAGTCGCTGTTCATTCTCGGCCGCGGTCCGTCGGCGGCGATGGCAAACGAGGCGGCGCTGAAGTTCAAGGAGACCTGCGGCATGCATGCCGAGGCTTATAGCGCGGCCGAAGTCATGCATGGCCCGCTGGCGCTGATCGGCCCCGACTTTCCGGTGCTGGCGCTGGCCGCTCGCGACGCGTCCGAGCCCTCGGTCGCCGACGCCGCCGACAGCCTGGCGGCCAAGGGCGCGCCGGTTTTCGTCACCTCGGCGCTCGCCAATCGCGCCACGCGCCTGCCGCATGTCGCCACCGGTCACCCGCTGACCGATCCGCTGACGCTGATCGTCTCCTTCTACATGTTCGTCGAGGCCTTTGCCCGCCATCGCGGCCTCGATCCGGACGCGCCGCGCAACCTTCGCAAGGTGACGGAGACCGTATGAGCGACCGTTTTGCCCTGACCGGCGCCCGCATCTTCGACGGCGACGACTGGCACGAAGGCGCGGCCCTTGTCGTGCGCGACGGCCTCGTCGAAGCCATGTTGCCGCAAGGCGCGCTGCCCGGGGATATCCGTGCCGTCGACACCGGCGGCGGCATGCTGGTGCCGGGCTTCGTCGACATCCAGGTCAATGGCGGCGGCGGTGTGATGCTCAACGATCATCCCGATGTCGCCTCGATCGAAACCATCTGCCGCGCGCACGCGCCATTCGGCACGACGGCGCTGCTGCCGACGCTGATCACCGACACGCCCGCAATCACCGCCGCCGCGATTGCCGCCGGCGAAGCGGCAGCGCTGCAAAAAGTGCCGGGTTTCCTCGGCCTGCATCTGGAAGGTCCGCATCTGTCGATTGCCCGCAAGGGTGCGCATGATCCGGCGCTGATCCGGCCGATGACGGACGCCGACCAAGCCATGCTGATCGCGGCGCGCCAGAAGCTGCCGGTGCTGCTCACCACGATCGCGCCGGAATCCGTCGATCCTGCCCGCGTCAAGGCCTTGGCCAAGGCCGGGATCATCGTGAGCCTCGGCCATTCCGACACGGGCCATGCCACGGCTAAAGCCTTCGCAGAGGCCGGCGCCAGCGTCGTCACGCACCTGTTCAACGCGATGAGCCAGATCGGCAACCGCGAGCCCGGGCTGGCGGGCGCCGCGATCGACATCGGCGCCTTGTCGGCGGGGCTGATCGCCGACGGCATCCATGTCCACCCCGCCACGATCAGGATCGCGCTCGACGCCAAACAGGGACCGGGCAGGATCGTGCTGGTCACCGACGCGATGGCGACGATCGGCACCGAGATGAGTTCGTTCACGCTCAACGGCCGCACCATCTACCGCAGGGATGGCAGCCTCAGGCTTGCCGACGGGACCCTGGCCGGTGCCGACCTCGACATGATCTCGGCCATCCGGTTCATGCACCGCACTGTCGGGCTCGAGCTTTCCGAAGTCTTGCGCATGGCCTCGCTCTACCCGGCCCAGGCGATCGGCCAGTCGCACCGGCTTGGCCGCTTCGCCAATGGCACGGCGGCCGACATCGTTGCGCTGTCGGACAATCTTGACATAGGAAGCGTCTGGATCGGCGGCGACAAGGTGTTCGAGGCTGCCGCTCCGCGCTGAGAGCGAGGCCATGCAGACAATCGATTGTGTCGTCGCCGGAGCAGGCGTCGTCGGGCTTGCCGTCGCCAGGGCACTTGCCTTGTCGAGCCGCGAGGTGGTGGTGATCGAAAAGGCCGACGCGATCGGCACCGTCACCAGCTCGCGCAATTCCGAAGTCATCCATGCCGGGCTCTATTATGCGCCCGGCAGCCTGAAGGCCCGGCTGTGCGTCGAAGGGCGCCGGCAGCTCTATGCATACTGCGCCGAACACACTGTCGGCCATCGCCGCGCCGGCAAGCTGATCGTCGCCAGCGAACCCGGCCAGACGGACGGGCTGCGGGCGATCGAGGCCAATGCGAAACGCTGCGGGGTCGACGATCTCGCGCTTTTGACACGCGCCGAGGCCGAAAGCCTGGAGCCGGCGCTGAGATGCGCCGGCGCGCTGCTGTCGCCATCGACGGGCATTGTCGACAGCCACGCGCTGATGCTTTCGCTGCGCGGTGACGCTGAAGCCGCAGGCGCGTCCTTCGCTTTCCTCACCGGCGTTGCCGGGGCGGCGATCGAAGCCGATGGGATTCGGATCGACACGCGCGACGCCAATGGCGAGACCTTTGCCGTGGAGGCCGGCGCTTTCGTCAATGCAGCCGGCCTGGATGCGCAGGCCGTGGCCAGTCGGATCGAGGGTTTCCCAAGGGATCTCATCCCCCGGCAGTGGCTGGCGCGT
Source organism: Mesorhizobium australicum WSM2073 (assembly GCF_000230995.2). NCBI lineage: Bacteria > Pseudomonadati > Pseudomonadota > Alphaproteobacteria > Hyphomicrobiales > Phyllobacteriaceae > Mesorhizobium > Mesorhizobium australicum. The sequence goes on from NC_019973.1 coordinate 737,936, forward strand.
GGCAATTATTTCGCGCTTCCCGGGCGGTCGCCGTTTTCGCGGCTGATCTATCCGGTTCCGGTCGAAGGGGGCCTCGGCGTCCACCTGACGCTCGACCTCGCCGGCAATGCGCGCTTTGGCCCCGATGTCGAATGGATCGACAGCGTGGATTACACCGTCGACCCCGGCCGAAGCGCCGTCTTCTACGAGGCGATCCGCCGCTATTGGCCCGATCTCGCGGATGGCGCCCTGCAGCTGGCCTATGCCGGCATCCGGCCGAAGCTCTCGGGCCCCGGACAGCCAGCGGCGGACTTCGTGATTCAGGGACCGGCCGATCACGGCGTGGGCCGGATCGTCAATCTGTTCGGCATCGAGAGCCCCGGCCTGACGGCGAGCCTGGCCATCGCCGACCATGTCGCCGAACTGTTGTACCCGACCTGAGCCAGCGTTCGCGCGCGCCGGAGCGCGACATCTGCTTAGCCGGCTTTATTTGAGACGTAGAGATCCTTGTAGCTGTCGCGCAAAAGGTTCTTCTGTACCTTGCCCATCGTGTTGCGCGGCAGGTCGTCGACGAAGATCACCCGTTTGGGATGCTTGTACTTCGCCATGCGGCCGGTGACGGCGTCGAGAATCTCGGCCGCGCTGATCCGCGACGCGGGCGAGCGCACGACGACCGCGGTGACGCCTTCGCCGAAGTCCGGATGGGCAAGGCCGATGACGGCGCTTTCCAGGACGCCGTCGAGCGCATCGATCTCGCTTTCGAGTTCCTTCGGATAGACGTTGTAGCCGCCTGAGATGATCAGGTCCTTGCCGCGACCGACAATGTGGACATAGCCGTCGGCGTCGATCATGCCGAGGTCGCCGGTGATGAAGAAGCCGTCGGCGCGGAATTCCGCCTTGGTCTTTTCCGGCATGCGCCAGTAGCCGCCGAACACGTTCGGACCCTTGACCTCGATCATGCCGACCTCGCCCAGGGCGAGCGGCTTGCCGGAATCGGGATCGGCGATGCGCAGCGACACGCCGGGCAAGGGGAAGCCAACCGTGCCGGCGCGCCGCTCGCCCTCATAGGGGTTGGAGGTGTTCATGTTGGTCTCGGTCATGCCATAGCGCTCGAGGATGGCGTGGCCGGTGCGCTCGCGCCAGGCGTTGTGCGTTTCGGCCAGCAGCGGCGCCGAACCAGACACGAACAGCCGGATGTTTTTCGCCGCCTCGCGATCCAGCCCGTCCTGCTGCAGCAGCCTGGTATAGAAGGTCGGCACGCCCATCAGCGCGGTGGCGCGCGGCAGCAGCGAGACGATGCGGCTCGCGTCGAATTTCTGCTCGAACAGCATCGAGGCGCCGGCCATCAGGGTGACGTTGGTGGCGACGAACAGGCCGTGCGTGTGGAAAATCGGCAGCGCGTGGATCAGCACGTCATCCCTGCTGAAACGCCATTGCTCGAGCAGCACCCGCGCGTTCGAGGCGAGATTCTCATGGCTGAGCATGGCGCCTTTCGAACGGCCGGTCGTTCCCGACGTGTAGAGGATCGCCGCAAGGTCGTCGGCGCCGCGCTCCACATCGTGGAACTCGGAAGACTGACGCGATGCCTGGTCCGCGAGGGATCCCTGGCCACTGCGGTCGAGCGTGACCACGACGGCACCGGACGGCTCGACCATCCCACGGATGTCCGCCGACCGTGCCGGATCGCAGACGATCACCCGAGGTGCGGCATCCCCAAAGAAATAGCCGAGCTCGGCCAGCGTATAGGCGGTGTTGAGCGGCAGGAAGACGGCGCCGGCGCGCAAGCAGGCGAGATAGAGCAAAACCATCTCCGGGCTCTTCTCGACCTGCACGGCAACCCGGTCGCCGGGCGCGACATCCATTTGCAGGAGCGCATGCGCAAGCTGCGCCGACCGTGCCAGCATGTCGCCATAGGTGAGCGAGCGTCCATCATCGGTTTCCATCAACAGGCGCCCAGGCGCCGGCATCCGGGACCGGAACGCATCGAACAGATGATTGCTCATGAAATCTTCCCAGGTGACGCCGGCCGCGATCTTGGGCGGCACGCGACGAAGAGTTCGCGTTTCCCAGCCCTGCCGTCAAGGCCGCAGCCGGCTGCCCGGCGTCCACCGAAAGATTCGAGGGATGGGACGGCAGAGAGCGCCGACCAAACAGCCGTCAACGCTGGGCGCGCTTACCCGGACCGGCGGGTGCCTCGCCTTGCCTGAAGCGTTCCATGCACATGGCGGCGGTCAGCTGGTAGTGATCGATCAGGGCCTGGACGGCACCATCCGCATTGCCGTCCAGCGCATTTTCAGCAATCAGCCGGTGTTCGGCGAAATCGTCGCGCTGGATGCTCTCCCCGTCATTGGCCATTTGCCTGTAGCGGTAGGCGTGATCGGAAAGCTGGTCGCAGAAACCAACCAGCCAGTGCGACCGGCACGCCGAGATCAGCACCCGATGGAAAGTGCGATGCACTTTCTCCCACTCCGGATTGAGCGACGAGCTACTTTGCGGTGAAAGCCGTGAGGCCCGCCCCAGGCGATGCAGCGCCAGCACCAATTGTTCTTCCCATTCGGCGGTGCGGTGGGCAATGGATTCGCGCAGCGCCCGCTCCTCGAGCCAGCAGCGCGTGCGCGTCAGTTCCTCGAGTTCCGTCGCGCTGACCGGCATGATGAAAAAGCCACGCTGGTCATGGCGGCCAAGGAGACCTTCGGAGGCAAGGCGATTGAGGGCTTCACGAACCGGAGAGGCACCGGCGCCATACTTGGAAACGACCCACTCGACGCGCAGCTTGCTTTCGGTTTCAAGAGCGCCGCTGAGAAGATCATCACGCAATTGGTGATAGACCGTGCTGGCAAGCGTGCTCTTGGCTCCTGTGCCGTCGTCGTTCAGATTGGCAGCTCCGTATGTCAAAAGCGACTCCTTGTCCCCTTACTGTCGTCCTGGGCAATTCGAGTCCGAGATTCTCTCTCCGTACGCGTACCATATAGCGTGACGCTTCCGGCACTCAAGCAGAAGATCGCGCTATTGTACTTTAGGACAATGGAATATACCCAATCCGCGGGCCGATCGCGAGAATTCGAATATTTCTACAACCAGCAGAAGTTTAACGTGTTTTGTATGCACGCAGGATCATCTGTTTCTTGTGCTCCCATGCGAGCATCTTTTCTGTCGCGCGCAAAGACAGCGGACGACTGCCCGAATCAGATCGTCGCGCAACCTGATTCGGATGTACAACGACGCCGATCCGTAGCAATTGGTGCCGGAATGACCGCGCTGTGTCAGCCGGCGGCCTTGTCGGCCGCCGCCCTGATCGCTTCGATGTTGGCGCGGTAAGCCTCGACACTGCCACCCCTGAAGATGGCAGCACCGGCCACCAGCACGTCGGCGCCGGCAGCGGTGACCAAGGGGGCGGTTTCCGGCGAGACGCCTCCGTCGATCTCGATGCGGATCGGCCGGTCACCGATCAGCGCCTTGATCCTTCTCACTTTGTCGACCATCGCCGGGATGAAGGCCTGCCCGCCGAAACCCGGATTGACGGTCATGATCAGGATCAGGTCGAGCCGGTCGAGCACATATTCGATCGCCGTTTCCGGCGTCGCCGGATTGAGCGACACGCCCGCCTTCTTGCCGAGGTTCCTGATTGTCTGCAGCGAGCGGTCGAGATGCGGCCCGGCCTCGGCATGCACCGTCATGCCGTCGCAGCCGGCTTCGGCAAAGGCGGCGAGGTAGGGATCGGCTGGCGCGATCATCAGGTGGCAGTCGAAAAAGGCCTTGGTGCGATTGCGGATCGCCTTGATGACAGGCGGGCCGAAGGTGATGTTTGGCACGAAATGCCCATCCATCACATCGAGATGGATCCAGTCGGCACCGGCCGCCGCCACCGCCTCGACCTCGTCACCGAGCTTCGAGAAATCCGATGCCAGCACCGACGGTGCGATCAAGGTTTTTTTGCTCATCTCGCGGCCTTTCCGGGCGCCCTTTTGATACGATCGCTGCGTACCGACTGCCTAAAGCGCTCCCGCGGACTTGTCGAGGGCGCCAGTACAGCGGTTCCACAGGCAGGGGTAACGTCGCGGCGTTCCCGATCCCGTCGCCGCCAACCTCCGCCTGCCTGGATCATGAAGAAAGACCCGCCGGATTGCTCCAGCGGGTCTTCGTCTGGCGTCGCGCGGGTGCCTATTGCTGCTGAAGCTTCAGCACCCTGTTTGGCACCGGGTCCTGCTGCTGGTCGATCGGCTGCCTGCGCCGCGGCAGCAATTGCAGCAACTGCCCCGGATCGATTTCCAGCGATGGCTGCCCGCGCATCGGCCGGCAGTTCGGATACCGCCCGACCATGCCTTCCGGACAGTGTCGCCTGAAGATCGGCTGGCACTGGCCGTTGACCATCTGCGAGCCCGGCGCGCATTCGCTCTCTTGCCTGGGCTTGCGGCATGCGCCGTCGACCACCTCGGTCCCACGCGGGCAGACGCATTCGCCGCGCTTGTTGTGGACCTGGCCGCGTATGTCGCACTGCTCCAACTGCGGCTGCTTGCGCCGGCAGGCATTGCCTTGCACCTCGGTACCCCTCGGACAAACGCAATTGCCGTCGGAGTCATGGACCTGGCCACGGATGGTGCACTGGTCAGGCTTCGGCCTGATCGGCCGGCAGGCTCGGTCTCGCACCTCTGTGCCTTGCGGGCAGACGCAGTCCCCGTCCGCATTGTGGACCTGGCCACGGATGGTGCACTGCTCGGGCTTCGGCCGGACCGGACGGCAGGCGCCATTGCGCATCTCGGTGCCTTGCGGGCAGACGCAATCGCCATCGGCATTGCGGACCTGGCCAGGAATGCGGCACTGCTGCGGCTTTGGCCGGATCTGGCGGCAGACCCGGTCTCGCACCTCGGTGCCTTGCGGGCAGACACAGTCCCCGTCCGCATTGTGGACCTGACCACGGATGGTGCACTGCTCGGGCTTGTCGGTCCCGACGCATTTGCCGTTCTCCAGCTCCGTGCCGCGCGGGCAGACGCAACGTCCGTCCTCGGTGCGGATCTGGCCCTCGAGCAGCACGCAGCGCGGCGGCGGAGGTGTCGGCAGAACATTGGTGCCGCCGGTGCATTGCCCGTTGCGGAAGGTGGTGCCTTCCGGGCAGACGCATCTGCCGGCGTCGTTCATGACGAAGCCCGGCGAGCACTGGTTCTTCACCTCATGCGTGATGATGAAGGGATGGCACGCATAGGCCTTGCCGCGATCGCCCTGCACGTTGGTCGCGTCGTTGGACAGCACGTCGCCGCCGCCCTGCACCCGTGTGTCGGGAGAGAGCACGCCAACGCAGTTCCGGCCGTTGACGTTGCCCTGCAGGTTGGCAAGACGCCCATCGTCGGGGATGACCACGGTCACACGGTGCGAGCGGCTTTCGCCGGCGCCGAGCGTCAGGTTGGCGATGCAGGAGGCCGGCAAGGTCGTCGGTTCCGGCGAACAGCCGAAGGGCGGCTCGATCGAAGTGATCGCGACGCCTTCCAGCCGGCCAAGCCCATCGACGCCGATCGCGTCGCCGATGCGGACCGGGCCCGAGAAGGGGCTCGTTCCGTCATTGGTGATGGTAATGTCGAACGAGCAGGGCTGGCCCAGCCTGCATTCGCGGTCGCCGGTCTTCTCGACACGGATGGTCGAGGAGCCGCCGCCCTTGGCGCAGGCCTGGCCGATCGGGTAGACGACGTCGTCGCCCTGCGCCGGCCCATAGGAGCCGCGCGCGCAGTTCTCGAATTCGCCATTGGCCGAAACCGTCACGTCGAAGTGCCTGGAGGTTCCGGGCGTCATGACGGCGCCTGGTATCTGGCACGACAACGCATTGGCCGGAACCGGTCCGCATGCCCATTCCGCGCCGTCAGGGGTTACGGTCTGGATCTGGACAGGCGCTCCGCCCGACACCAGCGTGGCGGCATCGTTGACCCGCACCGGACCGGTGGGGGCAGCCGTGCCGACATTGGCGACGGTGATGCGGCAGGAAACCAGCGCCGCGCCGGCCAGCGAGCCGTTGCACAACTTGGTGATGCGCAAGGCCGGCTGGCCGCTGTTGGGATGGCGGATGCGTTCCTTGGCGCAGGCCTTGTTGTTGGTGAGATCGACCTCACCGGGGATGGCCTTCACCTCGGCGCAGTTCTCGACCGTGTCGGACCGGTAGCCGGCCGGCATGACCGCCTTGACGAAGATCGGTGTCGAGGCGCCCGCGGGCAGCGAGATGCCGGCATTGTCGCAGCGGAACTGGCCGGGGCCGTTGGGGCCGCATGTCCAGGGCGGGCTCGGGCCGAAGGTGGAGGACGCCGGCGCGCCGCCGGGGTAGTTGTCGATCACCGTCAGCGGCCCATTGTAGGTCGATGTGCCGTTGTTGATGATGTCGATGATGAAGGTGCAGACGCCGTCGGCGGTGCAGACTTCGGTGCGGGCACGCTTCTTGAGAATCAGGTCGACCTTCTTCTCGACCGGCGGCTGGCAATCCGGATTGCGGTCGCCGCGCCGGCAGATCGGGATCGACGCGCAGCCCCGGTCATTGGCCTGGCTGCCGAACAGCGGCTTGCCGCTGGCGCCGTAATTGTAGGTGGCGCAGTTGCGCAGCGCGCTACCTTGCCAGCCTCCGGCCGGCTTGAAGCCGAGCTTGAGGTCGACAAAGGCTCCCGGAGCGAGCGTGGTCACCGGGTAGGTGCACGTCATCGGGGTGGTTCCCGGCGCGCAGACCCAGGGCGGATTGGGCCCTGAACTCAGCGTCGAGCCGGCCGGCAGCGTCACCTCGTCGAGCACGATCTTACCGTTGTAAGGCGCTGTGCCGACATTGGTGACCCGGATGGTGAAGTCGCAGCCGCCGCCCATCGTGCAGCGTGTGACGTCGGCATGCTTTTCGACCTTGAGGTCCGGTTCCTTATCCCTGGGTGGGCACCTCTGGTCACGCGGGATGACGATGTCGATGGTTTGCGTGCAGCACAGGCCCCAGCCCTCCTTCGGTCCGGCATAGGTCTCGATACCGGTGACGATGAGGTGGATGACGTCGCCGGGTGACGCGCCGACGATCTTCCAGTTGAGCACGCCGCCGCCCGCCGGCACCTTCTGGGTGTCGGGGATGATGCTGATGCCTGGCGAGGTCGTCGACACCTGCACCCATTTGCCGCCCATCTCGGGGCCGACAGGCATGTGGTAGATGAAGGCGCCGCCGCCGGGCACGCAGTCGACCGTGCCGCGTTCGACCTTGAAACACTCATGGTCGGTTGGAGGCGGAGGTTGCTTGTCGCATTTGGTGAGGTCGATCCGGATCGAGGTCTTTTCCCCGGTCGCGATGTTGCCGTCGTCCGGCTTGCCCGGATCCTGCGACGGGATGATGGTGCCCGTGCCGATGCCGCCGGTGACCTTGATCGTCCCCTGGTTGTCGACGTTGACCGGCGCTGGAAACGCGGCGTGGTCGATCTTGGCGGTGATGCGGAAGGTGATGACGCGTTCGTTCAGTGCGCCCGAGCCATCGAGATCGCTGGCGGAAATCCGCAAATCGGAAACCGTTGCCGTGTCGTTGGGGCCGGCCGAATTGCTTACGACAGCGCCCGGCAAGGCCCCACCCGATGCATCGGTGCCGTCGCCGGAGACGGTCACATTGACGATCGAAAGACCGTGCGGAAGCTGGTCCCTGAAGTCGAGCTTGGCTTTCTTCAGCGCCGCCTCGAGGGCAGGATTGGCAAAGCCTTGCGGATTGCCGCGCAGTCCGAAGGTCAAGGTATAGAAGACATAGTCGCAACTGCGCTGGCCACCGGTCTTGGTGAAGAACGGCACGACACGTCCGGGTTCCGGGTTGATGATGCGCGGATTGTCGAGCTGCAGCGGCTGCACATCCTGGCTGGTGACAGCCTGGACGGTCTGGGCGGCGGATGCCGGCAGTGCGGGCGCAAGGGCGACCGCGATCCCGGCCGCCATCAGCCAGCGCGCGCCGCGCCTGGCGAGTGACAGGGGTTTCATGATCGTCTCCATGACGGTTTTTGGGGATTTGGCCGCGAGCGCGGATGGGGCAAGACTGTTCATCTTTGCCTCCTCAACGTTCGCAGCTGACGGCTGGGGTCCGGAGCGGCAAGGTCATCTTGCAGCAAGGGTAGTAGCCACCCTTGTCCTTGTCGGACTTCCTGTAGAAGCAAAGCCCAACATCCACTCTGTCGCCCGGATAGTGGCCGGTGATGTCGATCGTGTAAGGCTTGCCCGGTGCATGCGACATAGGTGAGGTCACCGCGACGCCTGGCGTCCTGGATTGGGCCTTGATCGAATCGCCGCCGAAGCCGGCATGGTCATGGAGATAGAGATAGGCCTCGAGACCGCGCGGCGTGCAGTAATACTGCACGTCCTCGACATCGAGACACGGAGGCAGATTGCCCGGCGGTGGAAAATCCGGCGGGTAGAAGGGGGGCTCATAGCCGCCCGGTATTTCCTCATAATAGCCGGCCCGGCCCTCGCAGGGATGCCAGACGGCAACGTCGCCGACATGACCTTCCACTTCGGGATCCTCGAAATAGCCGTCGAAATCGACGAACCAGGAGCCGAAGGGCGGCACGTTGGCCGGCTTGACCAGCTCCTTGGACGTGATCTGCACGCCGTGCACGGCAAGCGGCCCGCCCGCGGCGAGCCTTTCGGCGAACTCGGGGTTGTCGCGCAATTTGTCGCCTGTGTTGACCAAGGTCTGGGTGCAGACCGAGGTGTCGAGATTGCCGTCGGCATCGTAGCCATATTGCAGATCGAGGCCGCCGGCCGACTGCCTGTTGCCTTGCGGGAAGCCGACCGCATATTCCTGCGGCGCTTCCACCCAGACCGATTCCGTCGAGGAATCGTCGGGATTTTCCCTGAAGTAGCGGATGACCTCGCCCTTGCCGGAATCGGCGAAGCGGCTGTAATCATAGCGGTTTTCGATCGGGCCGCGCTGGGCGAGATACATGAAGCCGCTGTTGTCGAAAGCGATGTCGGTGACGGCGTAGTCCTTGTCGGCCTTCACAGTCAGTTCCCAGCGGGGATCGCCGGCGAAGGTGCCGTCGCGGGCAATGCCCACCGACCAGATTTCCGACTTTTCGCCAACCGAATAATAGAGCCGGCCGCCATGATAGGAGACGGCCCAGACGCGGCGCTCGTCCTGGGTGTAGCCCCAGCTGTCGGGGTCCTCGGTATCGAAGGCCGCGCCCTCTACGTCCATCACCGCGCCATCGTCGGCGACCGGGGCCAGCCCATGCGCCGGCCGGCCGGCGACGCCATGGTCGAACGTGTCGACCAGTCTGCCGCCGGCGTCGATGCGATGGATCAGGCCGGTGTCGAGATCGGAGGCAAAGAACTGCCGGTGGGCGGGATCGAAGGTGATATTGCCGATGCCAGGTCCGCTGTTGGTGTCGATGTCGGCGAATTTGGCGACCTGGCCGGTGATGCCGTCGATCTTCCAGATGGTGCCCGGCCCGCCGCCGTTTTCGGTGCCGAACTGGCCCTTCATGAAGGTGGCGCCCGCCGTGCCGCGGCGCTGCCGCTCCGGCCTGCCGTCCTTGTCTGCGTCCGGCGTGACGATCTCAATCCCATGCAGCGAGGTGGCGGCGGCATAGAGGTTGGGAACGCCAGACGGCATACCGTCGCGCACGCCGTCATCATAGGTGAGCCCGAACACCTCGCCGATCTGGCCTGCCGTCACCTCGAAAGGCGGCGGCGTGAAGACGAGCTGGCCCGAAGCCGGACCACCCAGGCGTGAAACGTCGAAGACGCGCAAGGTGGCGCGCGAGGTGTCGATGAAGGTTTCGTCGACCGGATCGACGCCGGGCGGCAACCCCTCGTCGACATTGGGGATGATGGTGCCGGGAAAGCCGGTGACCGCCATCGAGCCTGGATAGATGATCTGGGTTTCCTGCGCTTGGGCGGCGGCGCCCAGCCACAGGCTGGCGGCAAGCGCCAGAGCCAGCAGGCCGGCGGCCTGCAATGCACCGCGCAAGCGGTTGTCGAACTCAAGAAAAGGCACGAACGCGCCGCGGATGCGAGACATGACACTACCCCCGTAGTCCAGGGGAGAGACGTCCGGACTTGCCGCGCAAATCAGGGCAAGGCGCGGTGGTCCGGCTCGTTCTTCCCTGATCGAATTGTCTGCTTTCCTCATAGTGACGATACGCCTGCTCCCGCGCAGGGTCAACGGAATCAGCGGGAAGCCCAGCGCATCGACCCCGTCCCGAAGGCGGTGGTCGCGCCGAGCTCCTGTTGGTCCCGGAGACCATGGAGTCTCTGGGTTGCTGGTCATGGGGGGGCTTCCTTTCCGGGGCCGCACCATGCGGCACCTGGACATCAGTCGCGGGCCGGCGCGGAAAGGTTCATGGAAGCGTTGCGCAGAATGCTTGCGCGCGATGCCGCCTGTTCTTATATACGCGCCAAGCCGTGCGGCGCCGGAGAACCGGTGGGTGGACGGTATTTCTTGTGAACAGGGGCTTTCGTCGGAACGCCTTACCGGGTCCTGAGAGCCTGCTTAGCGGAGAGACTAGAAAAATGGCAAAAGTAATCGGTATCGATCTCGGCACCACCAACTCGTGCATCGCCATCATGGATGGCAAGGAGCCGAAGGTAATCGAGAATGCGGAAGGCGCGCGCACGACGCCTTCCATCGTCGCCATCTCGGGCGACGGCGAACGCCTCGTTGGCCAGCCGGCCAAGCGCCAGGCGGTCACCAATCCTGAAAACACCATCTTCGCGGTCAAGCGCCTGATCGGCCGCCGCTATGACGATCCGGTGACGGAGAAGGACAAGAAGCTTGTCCCCTACAAGATCGTCAAGGGCGACAATGGCGATGCCTGGGTCGAGGCCGGGGGCAAGAAGCAGTCGCCCTCGCAGATCTCGGCCATGATCCTGCAGAAGATGAAGGAAACGGCGGAGGCCTATCTCGGCGAGAAGGTCGAGAAGGCGGTCATCACCGTTCCTGCCTATTTCAACGACGCCCAGCGCCAGGCCACCAAGGACGCCGGCAAGATCGCCGGCCTGGAAGTGCTGCGCATCATCAACGAGCCGACCGCGGCAGCGCTCGCCTATGGCCTCGACAAGAAGGAAGGCAAGACCATTGCCGTCTATGACCTTGGCGGCGGCACGTTCGACATTTCGGTGCTCGAAATCGGCGACGGCGTGTTCGAGGTGAAGTCGACCAATGGCGACACGTTCCTCGGCGGCGAGGATTTCGACATGCGCCTGGTCGAGTATCTGGCGGCCGAGTTCAAGAAGGAACAGGGCATCGACCTGAAGAACGACAAGCTTGCCCTGCAGCGCCTCAAGGAGGCGGCTGAAAAGGCCAAGATCGAGCTTTCGTCGACGACGCAGACAGAAATCAACCTGCCCTTCATCACCGCCGACGCGACCGGACCGAAGCACCTGACGCTGAAGCTGACGCGCGCCAAGTTTGAAAGCCTGGTCGAAGATCTCGTCCAGCGCACCATCGAGCCCTGCAAGGCGGCGCTCAAGGATGCCGGCCTGAAGGCTGGCGAGATCGACGAAGTGGTCCTGGTCGGCGGCATGACCCGCATGCCCAAGATCCAGGAGATCGTGAAGCAGTTCTTCGGCAAGGAGCCGCACAAGGGCGTCAACCCGGATGAGGTCGTCGCACTCGGTGCCGCCATCCAGGCCGGCGTGCTGCAGGGCGACGTCAAGGACGTGCTGTTGCTCGACGTGACGCCGCTGTCGCTCGGCATCGAGACGCTGGGCGGCGTTTTCACCCGGCTGATCGAGCGCAACACGACGATTCCGACCAAGAAGAGCCAGGTGTTCTCGACGGCCGAAGACAGTCAGTCCGCCGTGACCATCCGCGTCTTCCAGGGCGAGCGTGAAATGGCCGCCGACAACAAGGCGCTCGGCCAGTTCGACCTGGTCGGCATTCCGCCGGCGCCGCGCGGCGTGCCGCAGATCGAGGTCACGTTCGACATCGACGCCAACGGCATCGTCAACGTCTCGGCCAAGGACAAGGGCACCGGCAAGGAGCATCAGATCCGCATCCAGGCTTCGGGTGGACTTTCCGACGCCGACATCGAGAAGATGGTCAAGGATGCCGAGGCCAATGCCGATACCGACAAGAAGCGTCGCGCCGTGGTCGAGGCCCGCAATCAGGCCGAAGCCCTGGTGCATTCGTCGGAGAAGTCGCTGAAGGAATATGGCGACAAGGTCTCGGAGACCGAGCGCACGGCGATTTCGGACGCGATCGCAGCGCTGAAGACCGCTGCCGAGGGCGACGACCCCGCCGACATCGAGGCCAAGAGCCAGGTGCTTGCCGAAGCTTCCATGAAGCTCGGCCAGGCCATGTACGAGGCCTCGCAGAAGGAAGCGGCGGAAGCCGACGCCAAGGCGGATGCCGCCAAGGACTCTGACGTGGTCGACGCCGATTTCGAAGAAATCGACGAAGACGACGACAAGAAGAAGTCGGCCTGAGCGGCCTGACGGCAAGATAATGCGAAAAGCCCGGCGCAAGGCCGGGCTTTTTTGCAACCCTCGCTGAAAAAGTGCGAGCACTGCCGAAAAAATCACTGAAAACCACGGACAAGTTCGCGCCGGCCCTAGCATACGGGCAGCACCGCTCCTAAATCGAAACAACGTGCCGGCAACCGACGCAACATTGCATCAAGACGTTGAATATCCGGACTGCGGGAAAAAATGAAAGCTGATTTCTACGAAACGCTGGGCGTGCAGAAGGGCGCCGACGAGAAGGAGCTCAAGAGCGCTTTTCGCAAGCTGGCCATGCAATTCCATCCCGACCGCAACCCCGGCGATCATTCCTGCGAGCACAAGTTCAAGGAAATCAACGAAGCCTACGAGACGCTGAAGGACCCGCAGAAGCGCGCGGCCTATGACCGTTTCGGCCATGCCGCCTTCGAGCAGGGTGGGATGAATGGCGCGCAGGGCTTTGGCGCCGGCGGCTTCGCCGACATCTTCGAGGACATTTTCGGCGACATGATGGGCGGCCGCCAGCGCCGCTCTTCCGGTGGCCGCGAGCGCGGCGCAGACCTGCGCTACAACATGGAAATCTCGCTGGAGGAAGCCTTCGCGGGAAAGACCGCGCAAATCCGCGTGCCGGCTTCGATCTCCTGCACCGAATGCTCCGGCAGCGGCGCCAAGCCGGGCACCCAGCCGGTCACCTGCTCGATGTGCAACGGCCACGGCAAGGTGCGCGCCACGCAAGGGTTTTTCTCGATCGAGCGGACCTGCCCGCAATGCCAGGGCCGTGGCCAGACAATCAAGGATCCCTGCCCGAAATGCGCCGGCCAGGGCCGTGTCACCGAGGAGCGTTCGCTGTCGGTCAACATCCCGGCCGGCATCGAGGACGGTACCCGCATCCGCTTGGCCAATGAGGGTGAGGCCGGGCTGCGCGGCGGGCCATCGGGCGACCTCTATATCTTTCTGGCGGTCAAGCCGCACGAATTCTTCCAGCGCGACGGCGCCGATCTTTATTGCAAGGTGCCGATCTCGATGACCACCGCCGCACTTGGCGGCTCCTTCGAGGTGACGACGCTCGACGGCACGCAGACCAAGGTGAAGGTGACCGAAGGTACGCAGAACGGACGCCAGTTCAGGCTCAAGGGCAAGGGCATGCCGGTGCTGCGCCAGCCCAATGTCGGCGACCTCTACATCCAGACCGCGGTCGAGACGCCGCAGAACCTGTCGCGTCGCCAGCGCGAATTGCTGGAAGAGTTCGAACAGCTTTCCTCGCAGGACAATTCGCCCCAATCGAGCGGCTTTTTCGCCCGCATGAAGGACTTTTTCGAGTCTTTCGGCGAGCGTTGAGACGCGACGAAAACTATCTTATCCACGCCATAGGCAAGGCCGCGCCTTGCCTTGCGTCATCCAGATGTTAAGTAGTTTCAAGGGGCGCGCTGAGGAGAGCTTGCATGGCACGTGGTCACGGACTGCGGAAGGCGTTTGCCGAGAAGTTCGACGACGAACTCAAATTCTTCAAGGGCTGGATCGACAAGCCGAAGACAGTCGGCTCGATCGTTCCGACCAGTTCGATCACCGCGCGCAAGATGGCCTCGATCGTCAATCCCAAGTCCGGCCTGCCGGTGCTCGAGGTCGGCCCCGGCACCGGTGTCATCACCCGCGCCATCCTCGCCCAGGGCGTGCGGCCCGAAAACCTCTACGCGGTCGAATATTCCACCGATTTCGTGCGCCACCTGCGCCAGCTCTACCCCGGCGTCAACGTCATCGAGGGCGATGCCTTCAACCTCAACGCCACGCTTGGCGAGAGGAGCGGGATGATCTTCGACAGCGTCGTTTCCGGCGTGCCGCTGCTCAATTTCCCGGTCGCCCAGCGCATCGCCTATATCGAGAGCCTGCTCGACCGCATTCCGGTAGGCCGACCGATCGTGCAGCTGACCTACGGCCCGATGTCGCCGATCCCGCCCGGCCGCGGCGACTATACGGTGAAGCATTTCGACTTCATCTTCCGCAACATCCCCCCGACGCAGCTTTGGATCTACCGGCGCGAAGCGCATTAGAAGAGAAGGCAGTAGGGGAGTAGGGCAGTAAGGGAGTAGGGGGAAAAGATTGGCTAGGGAACCATTCCTACTGCCCTACTGCCCTACTGCCCTACTGCCCTACTGCCCTACTGCCCTACTGCCTTTCCCCCCATCCAGCCGTTGATTTGATCGAACCTTGGCTGTACGTGTCCCAGAACAAGGGTGGCCAATGGCAGTGATCCCGAAAATCCTCGTCTTCGCCGGCTCGGTGCGCAGCGGCGCCTATAGCGGCAGGACCGCCGACGTGGCGCAGAAGGAACTTGCGGTGCAAGGTGCCGAGGTGACCCGTATTTCGCTTGCCGATTACCCCTTGCCGATTCTCGACGAGGACCTGGAAAAGGAAAACGGCGTTCCTGAAAACGCCCAGAGGCTGGCGCGGCTGATATCAGCCCATGACGGGCTGCTGATCGCGACGCCCGAATATAACGGTTCGATCCCGCCGCTGCTCAAGAACACGATCGACTGGGTGAGCCGGGTGCGACGGGATGGCGGCCGGTCGGTCAGGCCACTTGCCGGCAAGGTCGCCGGCCTCTGCTCGTCCTCCAACGGGCGCTTCGCCGGCATCCGCTGCATCAACCATTTGCGTGCCGTGCTGGTGCGCTGCCAGATGGAAGTGGTGACACCGGAATGCTCGGTGCCGGAGGGTGGCGACGCCTTCGACGGAGACGGCCATTTCCGTGACGAAAGACTGCACAAATCGATGGAGCACCTATGCCGCACGCTGATCGAAACCTCGCGCATGCTGTCGACCAGGGTCGAGGCGTGACCGCCGCAACAATGCAGCCTCATTCCATGCAGGAGCGATTGATCGTCGGCCTCGACGTGCCGACCGTGAAGGAGGCCGAGCAGGCGGTGCGCGAGCTGGACGGCGTCGTTTCCTTTTACAAGATCGGCTATCAGCTGGCTTTTGCCGGCGGCCTCGACTTTGCCAGGGAGCTGGCCAGCGGTGGGAAGAAAATCTTCCTCGACATGAAGCTGCTCGACATCGACCACACGGTGGCCAAGGGCGTCGAGAACATCGTCAGGATGGGCATGACCATGCTGACCATCCACGCCTATCCCAAGGCGATGCAGGCGGCGGTGGCGGCGGCGCGCGGCAGCGAGCTTTGCCTGCTCGCCGTCAGCGTGCTGACCTCGATGGACGAGCAGGACATGATCGACGTTGGCTATGAATATGACCCGCACACGCTGGTGCTGCGGCGGTCCGAACAGGCGCTCCATGCCGGCATGGGCGGCATCGTCTGCTCGGCCGCGGAAGCCGAAGCGGTGCGCCGCATCGTCGGCCCTGACATGGCGGTGGTGACGCCGGGCATCCGGCCGCCCGGCAGCGACCATGGCGACCAGAAACGCGTGGTGACGCCGGCGCAAGCGGTCCGCAACGGCGCCAGCCATCTTGTGGTGGGCCGCCCGATCGTCGCGGCAAACGACCGCCGCGCGGCAGCGCAGGCGATCCTCGACGAAATGCGCTCCGCGTAGAACAAGGGAGAGAACAATGCCGAAGGGATACTGGATCGCCCGCGTCGATGTGTACGATGCCGAAGGCTACAGGGCGTATATCGCCGCTTCGAAGCTCGCCTTCGACCGTTTTGGCGCGAAATTCCTGGCGCGCGGCGGAGCCCATGAGCTGGCCGAAGGGCCTGGCCGCGCCCGCAACGTGATCATCGAATTCGAATCGCTTGCGATCGCGCATGACTGCTACCACTCGCCGGAATATCAGCGCGCGGTGGCCATCCGCCAGAAGGTCGCCGACGGCGAGATCGTGCTGGTCGAAGGGATTTAGATCCGCGCGGAAAGCCGAGTGGCTGCCGTCTCGGCCATGGCGTCGGCAAGGCTCAGCCCCCATTGCCGGCGGCAATAGTCGCGAAAATCGAAGCAAGGCAGGCCAGGACAGACCTCGAACTCGATGAGGTGAGCCGTGTCGTCGGCCTCCACCCTGAGATCGATGGAAAACACATCGCGCAGGCCGAGCCCGATGATGAGCCGTTCGGCGATCCCCCTGATCCTCGCATCGGCCACCGGCTGGCTGTCCGCGACCGCAGTGAGTTCGGGTTCGGCGTATTGCCCGGCAGCCTTCGCCGCCTCGCCGGTCTCGCCATAGAGCGCCAAACTGTCTTCCATGGTCTGGAAATCGGCGCCCGACTCGACAAAGGCGACGCCGAGCGCTTCGACGCCGGTATCCGGCATCAGCCCAAGGAAGCTGGCGCGGACGTTGCGCCCGGCGACATAGGGCTGGACGACGACATCGTCGCGATAACAGGCGAAAACACGCCGGCTAAGCTCCAGCGCGTGAGCGAGATCGGTTACGCGCGAATCCGGCCAGATGCCGATCTTGGCGCCGAGCCGGTTGGGCTTGACGAACCAGCCGGCGGAGGAGGCCGGCGCCTCGACCAGCCATTTGCCATCCCGGGCGAGACCGGCCTGCGGCACCGGCAGGCCGAGCGCGCCAAGCACGGCGCCGGAGCGGAACTTGTCCTGGCAGAGCGCGAACAGCGAATCGTCGGCTCCGATAGTGTTGAAACCGCTCAGTCTTGCCAAAGCGGGTGCCGCGCCGCCACGGAAATAGGCAACGCCGTCGGTCAGCGTCCAGACCAGTGTGGTCCGCGGATCCTCACCGTTGAGCACCTTGGCCGCATCGTCGAGCACCACCGGCACAAAGGACAGGCCGCGCGCCTCGCAGGCGGCGGCCAGTGCATCGAATTCGAGAGCGAGATCGGTCGACTGCGCCAGATAGGACGAGATTTCGGCGGCACGCCGCGATGCATGACCGTCGGCGAGCAAGCGGTCGAAACAAGCCTTTTCGGGCTCGTGGACAAGGATCAGTTTCGGCTTGTGCGTTGGCATGATGTGGCAGTTTCCCGACGGTGCGATGACCTACCATCGCACGGCTCGCACGATCGGCTTTCGCGAAATCGACGCGCGCCGGACGCCTGCGTGACAGCGCCAGGATTGAGACCAAGGCCTCGGGGCTCGCGTCCGGCAATGTCAGGCGATCAGGACGCGGGGTTCCAGGCGGCCATTGACAGGAATGTCGAGCATGAAGGTCATGCCGCCCTGCAGGTCGAGCAGACGCTGCTTTTCATTCTTGCCCGACCAGGCCGAGGTCACGGCCAGCCGATCGGCATTCCTGCCGACGAAGGCCGGGCAGGATGGCTGCGTCACCGGCATGGCGACCGTGCGGACGAGCTCGCCGTCCGGCCCATAGGCCTCGATGACGCTGCCACCCCAGACGGCGTTCCACAGGATGCCGTCGCGGTCGAGCACAGAACCGTCGATATAGCCCTTGGCCGAGCGGTGATCGACGAAGATCTTCGGCTCGCCGACGGGCAGGCCGGTCGCCGGATCGCAGGCAACGCGCATCAGCAATCCGGTCGAGGTGTCGGTGTAGTAAGCAAGCGCGCCGTCTGATGAAAAGCAGATCGAGTTCGAGACGGTGATATCCGAAAACAGGCGGCGCAGTTCGCCTTTGAAAAACCAGTAGATCGAGCCCGCGCCCTTCTCCTCGCCCTTGCCCATGGTACCGACCCACAAGGCACCGCAGGGATGGACGCGGGAATCGTTGGATCGGGTGACCGGGTTGTCGGCCTCGATGGCGGTGTGCAGCGTCATTCCGCCGGTGGCGACGTCGCGGACAAAAAGCCCGGTTTCGGTGGCGATCAGCTGTCGCTTGTCATCGATGATGGCGATCGCGCTTGCCATCTGGCCAAGCTCGTGGATTTTCAGCGCACCGCCGGCCAAGGGCTTTTCCAGGAGCTGGCTATTGACGATGTCGAACCAGAACAGCGCATCCGTGCCGGGATCGTAACTTGGCCCTTCGCCGAGTTGGCAGACATGATCGGAAAAGACGGAAACGATCGGTTCACTCATCATGCTTCTCCGAATACCGCGTCCCAGGCAGTGACGGCTGCGTAGGCGCGCGCCGACACATCATCGACGCTCATGCCTGGCTTGAACAGGCTGGAGCCGAGCCCGAAGACCGTGACGCCAACAGCCTTGTAGCCGGCAAAGTCCTTCTCCGAAACGCCACCGACCGCGCCGACCAGCGTCTGCGCCGGCAGCACCGCCCGGACCGCGGAAATGCCCGATGCGCCGAGCACGCTGGCGGGGAAGAATTTCAGCGCCGAGGCGCCGAGCCGGATCGCCTGGAAGGCCTCGGTGGGGGTGAACACGCCGGGCATGGTGACCATGCCGTAATGCGCGGCGCGGCCCATCACCTCGGCATCGATGTTGGGGCTGACCAGCAGTCGTCCGCCGGCCGCGTGAAGACTATCGACGTCGGCCGCGGTCAGCACCGTGCCGGCGCCGACCAAAGCTGTCTTCGGCAGCACTTGAACAAGCCTGGCGATCGACGAAAACGGCTGGGGCGAATTGAGCGGCACCTCGATAGCCTCGATGCCGGCATCGAACAATGCCTGGCCGATGGCGATCGCCTCGCTTGCCTTGAGGCCGCGCAGGATGGCGACCAGACCGCGCTTGAGTTTTGGAAAGGGTGCGGTCTCGGTCATATGGCGGCTCCACTTCTGGCAATCATGCCATTCTCCCGCGCGGCCTCGATGAGACCGGCGCGTACAGCCTCGTCCGCGTCGACTGTCCGCACACCAAGCCCGGCAAGGCCGAGGGCGGCCTGGTAGAGCCCGGCCAGCGCGCCCGAGGCAACCAGCACGACCGATGTCGCGCCGGCGCCATGCCGGCGCCGGGCCGACGCGATCTCGCCGCCGATCAGCAAGCCGGACAGGCAGGCGGCGGCATTATCGGCCTGGAGATCCTGGAGCAGGCCGGCGGCGCGGATGGCAAACAGCCGAGAGGTGACATCGCCGCCATCGCCTAGCGCTGTTTCGCACCAGCGGCGGAAGAACGGATTGTCTGGAGCAACCGGGCTTGGATGTTCACCCAGCGAATGGCGCAGGATCGAGTGCGCGGCAAGCACGGAAAACAGCTCGCCCGTCGGCCAGGTACCGAAGCCGGCGACGGCGCCGTCCTCGACCAGCACCCATTTCGAATGCGTGCCGGGCATGCAGACCAGTTCGCGGCCCTTGGCCGGCAGGCCGGCGCCGGCAAGCTGCGTCTCCTCGCCGCGCATGACATCGGGCGCGTCGGCCAGGCGCTGGGCAAGGCCGGGAACGATTCGGATGTCGCGCTTCTGCCCGGGCACCCTAGCGGCGCCGCCGAGAATGGCACCGAGCGGCGACGGAACGCCGACATAGGGCGCCTCCAGCCAGCCCTGGCGGGAGCCGGCCATGCCGCAGATGATGACTGGCAATTCCTCCGGCGCGCCCATCGCTGCCAGATGGCCCTCCAGAACGTTGGCGAAGCCCTTTTCGCGCGCGGTGATCAGGCCATCGTCGCCGCGCCGCTCGGCAAGCACCTTGCCGCCGCCGTCGATCAGCCAGGCCCGAAGCCGGGTCGTGCCCCAATCGAGCGCCGCGACTGCCGGCACGCTGCTGGCAAACCCCGGGCTCACAGGAAACCTCCATCGACGATCAGCATCTGCGCGGTCAGCATGCGCGAGGCATCCGAGGCCAGGAACAGCACCGTGCCGACCATGTCGTCCGGCCGCATGACGTCCCTGATGCACTGCTTGGCGACATGGGCGGCAAGCGCCTGTTCAGTGACCCAGAGCTGCTTCTGCCGCTCGGTGATCACCCAGCCGGGCGCGATGGCATTGACGCGGATGCGGTCGGGCCCGAGCTTGCCGGCCAACCCCTTGGTGAGGCCGAGGATGCCGGCCTTGGCGGCGGTGTAGGCCGGCAGGTCGGGATGATTGATCAGATAGGACGTCGAGGTGAAATTGATGATTGAGCCGCCGCCGGCGCGCTTCATGCCCGGCGCCACCGCCTGCGCGGTGAAGAAATGCGGCCGCAGGTTGATCGCCTGGTTATTGTCCCAGAACTCCACCGTCACGTCTTCGACGGCGTGACGTTCGTCCCAGGCGGCGTTGTTGACCAGCACGGTGACGTCGCCATGCGCTTCGGCCGCCTTCGCGGCGGACGCCCGCAGTGCTTCGATATCGCGCAGATCGGTCCTGAGATAGAGCGGCCGACGGCCGAGCTCTTCCTCGATACGGTCGGCGAGTGCGATGCTGGGCTTGTCGGCGATGTCGATGAAGGCGACCTTGGCGCCCTGGCGCATGAACCCTTCGGTCAATGCCGCGCCGATGCCGGAGCCGCCGCCGGTGATCAGCACCGAAGCGCCTTCGAGGTCGGCAAAACGCGCCGATGGCATCATGATTTTTCGTCTCCCGGGTCAACCGGCGCGCATCCTAGCCAGACACGTCCGGCGGGCAAGGGCGAAAAGACCGATTTCGGGGCTTATGTCTGACAAAAAGGCGATCGCGCCCCTGCGCGACCCGCCAAGCGGCATCGCCGCATCGCGGGCAGGGCCGAAACCTGCCGCTCAGATCGCCTTGGCGCGCAAGGCGCCACGGAAGGAATCACGGAGGTAGCCCAATGTCGCGTCGGCATCGGCCGGCTTGCCGAACAGATAGCCCTGCCCGCCGGCGCAACCGAACTGGACCAGGCGATCGGCCTGCGCCTCCTCTTCGATGCCTTCGGCGACCACGTCCATGCCAAGCCCTTCGCACATGGCGAGGATGGCGCGGATGATGTGTTCGGACGGCCGGTCGTCGAGAATGGAGGAGACGAAGGCGCGGTCGATCTTGAGCTTGTCGAAATGGAATTCGCGCAGGCGGCCGAGCGAGGACTGGCCGGTGCCGAAATCGTCGAGCGAGACACGAATGCCGACGCGGCGCAGATCCTCGACGATCTGCGCGGCCGAGGCCGGGTCGTTCATCAGGCCGGTCTCGGTGATCTCGATCTCCAGCCGGCGCGGGTCGAAGCCGGTACGGTCGAGGATCGCCAATATGTGCAAGCCGGTGTTCTGGTCGACGAGCTGCGAGGGCGACAGGTTGAAGGACAGGAACAGGTCTTTCGGCCAGCTCCTGGCGGCCTCCGTGGCCTTGCGCAGCACAAGCTGCGACAACGGGCCGATGATGCCGCGCTCCTCGGCGATGGGGATGAAGACGGTCGGCGGCACCGCGCCGAGGTCGCGGTCTGTCCAGCGCGCCAGAGTCTCGAAGCCGATGGTGCGGCGCGTGGTGAGATCGACGATCGGCTGGAAATGCGGCTCCACCTCGCCGGCCGAGACGGCGCGGCGCAGCGCCTGCTCGATGCGGGTGACGCGCTTGGCGGCCTCCTCCATCTCGCGGGTGTAGACGACGACGCGGCCGCGGCCGGAACGCTTGGCATGGTAGAGCGCCGTTTCGGCCTTGTTGATGAGGATCTCGGTGGTCTCGTCGCCGGAATAGAACAATGAGCAGCCGACCGAGGCCGAGAGCCTGGCGGTGCGTTCGCCGACATCGTAGGGCGCCGACAGGATCTCGATCAGCATGCGGGATTTTTCCGCCGCCGCCTCCTCCGAGAACACCAGCGGGTAGAGGAAGGCGAATTCGTCGGCGCCGATGCGGCAGACCGTCGAATGGCCGTCCATCGAGGCGCGCAGCCGCATCGCCACCTGGATCAGGATGTCGTCGCCGGCCTTGTGGCCGAACAGGTCGTTGATCGGCTTGAAACCATCGAGGTCGAGAATGCCGACGGTGAAGGGTGCGGGATCGTCGGAACGGTCGCTGATCAGGCGGTCGACCTTGTCGAAGAAGCGGCGATGATTGCCAAGCCCGGTCAACGGATCGGTGAACGCCAGATCCGTGCTTTCCCTGTTTGCCTGACCGGTGCCAAACGGAGTTTGCATCGGTGTCCCTGTTCGTCCCTGCTTTTGTCGTCGGAATTTATTTTCCAGACTGGCAGCAAACCCTTTAGGAAACGTATCCCACGGACCGATTTTTGTGGCCGGA
Organism: Mesorhizobium australicum WSM2073; assembly: GCF_000230995.2. Lineage (NCBI taxonomy): Bacteria > Pseudomonadati > Pseudomonadota > Alphaproteobacteria > Hyphomicrobiales > Phyllobacteriaceae > Mesorhizobium > Mesorhizobium australicum. The sequence goes on from NC_019973.1 coordinate 760,241, forward strand.
GCATGATCCCGAAAAGGGGTCCGGCTTTCGCCGCGAGCGGTGCCCAAACCGTAAGCCGGATAGCTTCGTGAAGCCGGCTACAAGATCCGTCAAGCGCTTGGATTTTCAGCCGTTTGGCTTGACGCGATACAGTTCCAAGGGTCTTCCCTTGGTCTCCGCCACCGGCTCCAGCCAGACCGGCACGTCCCCGCTCATCAACCTGGCCAGGAAACCGTCCGGTGCCCTGGCCATGAGCAGGCGGCTTTCCGCATTGCCACGGCAGAGTGCGACAAGGCCGACATGATGCCTTTCGACAACGGTTCTGGCATCGGCATCCGAGCCCAGCAAGGCATCAAGCGCGACCAGATTTCCGGCGACGTTGCGGTGGTAGAGTCCGGCCAGCACGCGGTGACCAGTAAAGGCCAGTATCGGCGAGCCAAGATTCGAGAGCGAAAGCACGGTTGTGGCCGGCATCCGGCTGAGCGCCGCGAACGATGCCTTGCCGAGGCAAGCCGTGTCTGCGGCATTGGCACCGGTGGCAGCCGCGTCGGTTTGGAAAGCACTCGACGCCGCCCCGGCAGCGCCTGCCCAGATTGCATTTACCGATATCAGCCAGGCCGCGGCCATCCTGAGTGCGGCGCTGTTGGACGGACTGGTTTGCGCACGCTGCCGCCAGCAGGCGATCCATGCCGCAAGCGGGATCACCGCGAAGGCGATGGAGAAGGTCGAGCCGCGAACTTCCCAGGCGCTGACCAGGAACGCCATAACCAGCAGCGAGCCGACAAGGCTGTCCTGCCGACGCCAGCCATGGCCGACGCGGAGCGCCATCAGGATGATGGCCACCAACGGCGTGGCAAACCGTGCCACCGCTCTGGCCGGATCATTGGTGACGATCTGGAACAGCGGCTGCGCCTCGTCGATATGGCTGAGCCACATCTCCTTCAGGCGCGGATCGAGGTTGGCATAGGGCGAGGCCAGGCATTGCGGGAATAGGAATACAACCACAGCCGCAAGGGCTAGCCCAAGCAGGCCGAGCGAGGCCAGGCGGCCGGCGACGGTGGCACTGGCGGCCTTCCACGAGGCGATGGCCGCCAGCCCCGCGCCGGCAAGTCCGGCGACGGCGAACTGCACAATCGAAAATGTGTCGCACTGTGCCTGGGTCCATGCGGATGCCGGGACGGTGGCGACGAAGACGAGAGCCGAAACAGCGGCGGCGCCCAGGCCAAAGTCCCTCGCGGTCAGCCTTTCCCGAGCACCATTGCCAAGGAACAGCAGCGCGACAGCGGCGCCAAGGGTTCCGGCGTAGGGAGCGCTTTCCATGCCGATGGCCACGCTCAGCGTGGCGCAGATGCCCGAAAGCAAGGCGGCCGGCCGCAGCAAGGGAGCCTCGAGCAGCAAGGCAAGGCTCGCCAGGATCAGCGTCAGCTGCACATTGTGATGATCCAGCGAACCTGGGGAGAAAATGCCGAGGTAGTAGAGCGCGGCGCCACCGACGACGGCGGCGGGCAGGACAGCGTGGCCGCCGGCGAAAGCGCGCGCGGCGCGGATGAGGAAGAAGACCGCCAGCCAGAACAGCAGGGCAGGCCAGGCCACCTGCACGATCTGTTCAGCCAGGGCGACGTTGCCCGTCAGGGCCGATACGGCAAGGACGCCAAGGGCCAGCGGCGCGTCGAGCAGCCGCGACCAATGCATGACGAAGCCGCCGTCCAGTCCCATCCTGTACTGGTGCAGGTCGAACCAGCCCTGGCCGGCCAGAAGATCGCGGACCTCGACCAGTTGCAGCAGGCTGTCATTGTCGCCCGCCGGGTTGGCCAGTTGCGGAAATCCGGTCACGGCATAGACCGTGAGCGGCACCAGGGCCGCGAGCAGCGCCGCCAGCATGTCCGCCCGCCAGGAGGGACGGGCGGTGTCCTTGGAAGGCGTCGCGGCATGTCCAGCGGTCATTTTGCCGGGATAGCCGTGGCCGCGCGCCGGAAACACCCAAAGCCTCGAAACCAGATAACTGATGGTGCTTGTCACGACCGTCAGCGCCGACATCGCGACGGGCGACAGGCCGAAACGCGTCACCGCCACCTGCGAGACGAGGCAGGCAAGAGCGGCGCATCCGGCTTGCAGGGCAAGATAGCGCGGGAACGCGACCTTGTGATCGTGTTCCGCACCGAACGTCCAGCCCCGCTGCGCCCGATAGGCAACGACGAACGCCGTCGCATAAGCGACGGCACTGCCGGCGAACGGCGGAACGCCCAGCGAAACCAGCAGCCACGAGAGCGCGAAAAACGATCCCGCCGCACCGATGCCCACCACCATGAAGCGGAACGGGCGCGCCTGGACAAGCGCCGGCAGCACGTCGGTCATTGCTGATCGCGTGCCGTCGCTTCCCGCGACAGCCCGGCCTTCAGCCGCTTGACAGGGATCTCCAGGACACCGAGCAGGAATGCCGAAAAGAAGACCTGGAACGAAATGACGATCAGGCTCAAGCCCAGCACGACGATGCGCGGAATTTCGGAATCGTTCAGCGGACCGAAGCCGAGATGGGCCCAGCGCGCCACGGCATAGAGGAAGAACAGGAAGCCGGCGGCAAAGCAGATGCCGGCATTGGCGGCGAGACGGTCGGTGCTGATGGTCCTGGTCAGCCAGTCCGACCCGCGGCTTGGCGGCAGGATGCCGGTGATTTCGGCATAGTATCGCGAAATGGCACCGAAGGTGATGAGCTGGATGCCGGTGACGATCATGAAACAGGCGGCGACGAAGGTGTTGAGATCGAGCGAAAGATTGTCGACCACCCGCAAGGGGCCGAACACCAGCAGCGCCGCGAACAGCGTGCCGAGGCCGGAAAGCACCGCCCCTGGAATGAAGAACATCCAGCGCGGATTGTAGACCAGCAGGAATTTGAGATGCCGCCAGCCGTCGCGCCAGGTCCTGAGATGCGGCGGCCTGCTGCGGCCGTCGGGCTTGAGCGTGGTCGGCACTTCCTCGATGCGCAGCCCGGCAAGCGCGCTGCGCACCACCATTTCGCTGGCGAATTCCATCCCGGTGGTCTGCAGATCGAGCTTCCTGATGCTGTCGGCGTTGAAGCCGCGCAGGCCGCAGTGGAAGTCGCCGGTCTTGATGCGGAAGAACAGGCGGCCGACGAAGCTCAGCACCGGATTGCCGAGATAGCGATGCAGGGGCGGCATGGCGCCAGCCTCTATGCCGCCGCGGAAGCGGTTGCCCATGACCAGGTCGGCGCCGCCGCGCAGCCGGGTCACGAAAGCATCGAGCGCAGCGAAATCATAGCTGTCATCGGCGTCGCCCATGATGATGAAGCGGCCCCTGGCGGCGGCGATGCCGCCCAGAAGGGCCGCGCCATAGCCCTTCTGCGCTACCGGCACGACACGGGCGCCGCCCTGGGCTGCGATCTCCCGCGAGCCGTCGGTGCTGCCATTGTCTGATATCAGCACCTCGCCCGCTATGCCGGATTGGTCGAGAAAGGCCTTGGCCTTGCCGATGCAGACGGCGAGCGTCTCGGCCTCGTTGAGGCATGGCATCAGGATGGTGAGTTCGAGCTGCTGGGCCGAGGCTGCGCGGACGGCAGTGAGCGCGTTCATGATCGTCGTTCCATCGGGTGCCCGGCGCTGCGTCAGGTCGGCCGGCTGCATTCGGAGCCTACCGTCGCACGGCAAGGCTTAAGAAAGCGATGATGTCAGTCCTCGCCTTGTCTGCAACCGGCAGGCGCGCCTTGCTGATCCCAATGTTCAAAAGGTCGCGATTGGCAGAACGCGCCGCGACGCTTATATCGCTTGCGTCGACTATGCTGGGGACCTGCCATGAAGTTGAAAATCGCCGTCCAGATGGACCATGTCTCCACCGTGTCGATCGCCGGCGACACCTCGTTCGCCCTGTCGCTGGAGGCGCAGCGGCGCGGTCACCAGCTGTTCCACTACACGCCCGACCGGCTGTCGATGCGCGACGGCAAGGTGTTTGCCCGCGTCGAGGAGATGACGGTGCGCGACGAAAAGGGCAGCCACTATTCGCTGGGCGAAAAGGTGCGCACCGACTTGTCCGAAATGGACGTCGTCCTGCTGCGCCAGGACCCGCCCTTCGACATGAACTACATCACCACGACCCACATCCTCGAGCGCATCCATCCAAAGACGCTGGTCGTCAACGACCCGGCCTGGGTGCGCAACAGCCCGGAAAAGATTTTCGTCACCGAGTTCCCGGACCTGATGCCGGACACGCTGATCACCAAGGATCCGCTCGAAGTCGCCGCCTTCCGCAAGGAATTCGGCGACATCATCGTCAAGCCGCTCTACGGCAATGGCGGCGCCGGCATCTTCCACATGCTGGAAGCCGACCGCAATCTCGCCTCGCTGCTCGAAATGTTCGGCCAGATGTTTCGCGAGCCCTATATCGTGCAGCGTTACCTGAAGGATGTACGCAAGGGGGACAAACGCATCATTCTGATCGACGGCGAGCCGGTCGGCGCCATCAACCGGGTGCCGGCCGAGCACGACTCCCGCTCCAACATGCATGTCGGCGGCCGCGCCGAGAAGACCGAGTTGACGACACGCGAGCGCGAGATCTGTGCCCGCATCGGGCCGTCGCTGAAAGAGCGCGGCTTCATCCTGGTCGGCATCGACGTCATCGGCGACTACATGACCGAGATCAACGTCACCTCGCCGACCGGCGTGCGCGAGGTCAAGCGCTTCGGCGGCGCCGACATCGCCAGCCTGTTCTGGGACGCGGTGGAGGGGAAGCGGACATAATTTGTTTTCAGTTTGTGTTAACCATGTTCCGCTTTTGCAGCCGGGTACAACCGGCGCGCAACCTGTGCGGCTGCCGGTTGCGCCAATGTTCCCGATTTGATCAAGGGTGGCGCCTCAAAGCCGGCGCTGTTCGCGCTCCCTGAGGTCAGCCGTCTGGGCCAGGACCCAATCCCGGAACAGCTTGATCTTAGGCGTGTTGCGGCGGCTTTCGGAATGCACCGGCCAGTAGCCGCTCCATGCGCTCACCTCACTTGTTCCTGTAATGTTCTTGCCCTGGGCTGAAATCTGTGGTTGTCTTGCGTTGACGTCGCTCGCGGCCCGTTAAGGGGCAAGGGCGAGCCGGCAGCGGGGGCAGACAATGGTGGCGCGGGTTCGTACGGTCGCTTTCCAGGGCATCGAGGCAGTGCCGGTCGACGTGCAGGTGATGATCGCGCCCGGCAAGGTCAACATGCATATCGTCGGCCTGCCAGACAAAGCGGTGGCGGAAAGCCGCGAGCGGGTGCAGGCGGCCTTGCATGCGTCGGGCCTGTCGATGCCGTCGAAGAAGGTGACCGTCAACCTGGCGCCCGCCGATCTGCCGAAGGAAGGCAGCCACTACGATCTGCCGATCGCGCTCGGCTTGATGGCAGCCCTTGGCGCCATTCCGGGCGACATGCTGGCTGGCTATGTCGTGCTGGGCGAGCTGTCGCTCGACGGTACGATCACCGCCGTTGCCGGTGCCTTGCCGGCGGCGATCGGCGCCAATGCCGAAGGCAAAGGGCTGATCTGTCCCTTCGCTTGCGGGCCGGAAGCGGCCTGGGCGGGGCGGGAATTCGACATTCTCGCGCCGCGCAGCCTGATTGCGATCGCCAATCATTTCCGCGGCACACAGGTGCTGTCGCGCCCGGAGGCCGGCATCCGCGCGGCGGCGCGCGACCTGCCCGACCTTGCCGACATCAAGGGCCAGGAGACGGCGAAGCGGGCGCTGGAAGTGGCGGCCGCCGGCGGACACAATCTGCTCATGCTATGTACGAAAGACCCCCACTTCAGAAGCTGGATCAGTTGTTGGAGCGTGGCCTTCAGTTGGCATCCTTTCCGCCCTCGGGGCTATCTGGAGAGTTTCGGGCCTCAAGCTGGCGTAATCTATTTCTTAAGACGCGCCCACGTCCTAAATTGAGTTCTCCCCCAAGGTACTCAGCGACCCTCCTAAGACGATCCGCCACAGGATCAAGTCCTTCAATCTCGGGGTGCTTCTGCGTCAGAGTTTGTAACTCCACGGCACACTCAAATAAGTCTTCCCACACTCTATGATCTCGATCTGGAAAGTTTCTTTCATTGGCCAATGTCCGCCGTAGGTAAGAGACTGGCAAAAGCTCTTCTGGTTGCGAAAGCAGCTTTGTTTGGTTTCGATTTAACACAAGAAGTTCTTGAAGAATTGCATCAAAAGCCTCAATGCCGCCAGCAGTCCCTTTAGCAGCAGGTACCTTTGTTGTCTCCTCAATACCTGCTTTCAATTCTTGCTCGATGCTGGGCCAGAGACCGTCTATAGATTTCTCAATGCGATCAACTGGAACAGCCTCATTTCCTACGCGCTCGTTGATGTCTCTGAGTAGCCGCTTGAAATCGCTTATTTCGGCAGTGACCGCGTTGAACTGCGTAAGCGGTGGCGGAAGTTCGGAGGGTTTGACGCCTACAAGGAAGGGTGCGACTTGGGCATCTCCGACCGATTTAGAAAGCGCTCCAGCCTCGAATAAGATCCATGGGGCAAGCAGGTTGGACGGAGTTAGGCATAGAATACCAAAACTGTCCTTTGCAAGTTCATCGGTCAAATCGGCTTGCCAACGCCCACCCTTCTTTAGGTCCTCCGATGAAATGAATGGCCTCACACTCTGCAAGACGACAGGAAGCCATGTGTAGAGTGCTTTGGCGATAAGATGGCTCTTTGGACCTGACCAACTAATAAAGACGTTTGGCATGTTCGCTTCCCCCAAATCTGACGCATTAGCTTATAGGAAGAAACTTGCAAGAGAACCCCTGTGCGAACTTGGCACGCGAACTATCCAAGGCCATGCGAAACTCCCCGGGGGCGCGATGGACCGAAGTCCTGCCTCATCCATTCTGGGATACGCCGATCGGAGATGATGCCTTGCAGGTCTCGGGCCATCTTTCGGGCAGATTTGTTTCTTTTGCCCCGGTTCCTGTACCGATGCTCCCCTGCTTGAACGTAGGCCCGAAAGACCTGACGCCGGTCCTCTCGAGCCAGTCGGATGCCATGCGTCGGTTCGCCTCAGAGGCGATCCAGCGGTATCTTGCAGGGTCCGCCCAGGCGTCACCTTAGCGGTGATCGTGGTGAGCCCGAGGTCCTGACTGGCTCGGCACGGTGCCATCCGTCAATCAAGATAAAGCCCTTGGTTTCATCCGTTGGGTCCACCCGCGCAATGGTGACCGGAGGAACTCGACCCCAGCTTCATTTTTTCCGTGTAGTCCTTGACGTCCCCAGCTTTCGTGTTCGTGCTGATTTGTGTTGCTGGGTCCAGTATGAGGCCATCAAGGCGAACGCTTGTGATTGCGCGGTTGGTGAGATGATGGCTCATTACGCTTGACGTCCTTCAGTGCTGGTAAGTCGCTTTGCAGTACGTTCGGCAACTCATGCCTATCAACGATTAATTCGACAGCGCGCTCTATCGCCTCGCCAACGTGCCTCAGGACACGGCCGCGTGACCTCGGGTAGACGTGAAGCTCGGTCGCGCCGGAACCGTCTCCCCACCTCTTGTGCGTCCCTGAAGCTATGCGATGAACCAGCTTCGCAGCCTGAACGCGCTTGAACTCCGCCTTTAGGTCCGCTTGGGGGTCGTCCCGAACAATCATCTCGATCGCGAGCCAAGCCGCCACCACCCTACGAGGGTCCACTGCGGCCTTTCGGAGCCTCGCCCAAGCGGCCTTGGCGCGGTCCTGAGGAGACAGCCCGCGAAGCCTGAACGCCTCCACATGCGGCCCTGAGGTCTGCATCAAGGTGGCCACGCGGTCGACCGCATTGGCGACGTAGGGGTCTCTCAGGTTCGCTTCGATCCATGACAGTGCAGCGTCCCGGTAAGGGTTGATCTCTCGAGCTCCGTAGGACGTCTTATAGGGGCTCCCGTGACGCGCGTAGTGATCGGCATGGGAGCGGCAGAACCGCGTGTCCAGTCCGTCTCCTGTGCCCGCGCGGGCCGGCCTGCCGCACCCGACCACACGGCATCGGGTGAACATCGCGCTGGGTTCTGAAGCACGGGATTTGACCTCGGCCCTGCGTTCACGCTTGCGGATCAGCTTCGCAGTCAATCTCGGGTCCCCCTGAGGGGAGCCCCGGGTGAATACCTATGGGACAGTGAGGGTTCACATGATGGAGAATGGAGGGAGATCATGGACAGGATAGATACCTAAATGGACATGGGTGTAAGGGACTGAATGTAGCGATAGCCCTCAGGATGTAGGGGCGATTGGTCATAGGGCCTCGCCCCCTGACTGGGTGACAATCCCTTCGACACCTGTCATCCGCCGGAACACGGAGAGCATCACCTCCCTCGCCGTCGCAGCGGCGGACGCAGGGACCATCACGGCGTCATGGATCGGTAACGCTGTGATCCCTCTGGCCTTCATGATCCGCAACACCTCCACCATGATCTGGCTTTCGATGAACTGGACGTCGTGACCAAGTCCGCGATGAAAGCGATCCCTGATCAGTTCGTGCTTCTGCTCGATGGCCGCGACCACCTCGGCGATCTTGTCACCCCGGCGAAACAGCTTGCGTGTGTCCTGGGGGAACCTTTCAAGAGGCTTCTCGGCGAAGATCATCGCACTCATGACACGCTTGATCCCGTCGCGCTGCTGAACGTAGCCCCACAGGTGGTAGAGGTCGTCCGAGGTCGGCTTGTGCCCTGCCATACCGTAGAGGATGCGAGCGCCAGCCTGACCGTAGTCCAACTCGACGGCCTTCTCGCCGCTGATGCGCAGGCCGGTCTGTCTCTCATCTTTGCGAAGTTGTTGCCAGAACCCGCCGAACAGCCTGCCGCCCCTGTCAAAGCGACCTTGTGTGAACACCCGCCGCAGTCTTCGGTCCCGCAGGGCGATGGGCGTGTGAGGCCATGCGATGCCAATCCAGTCGAACTTGAGGTCGGCTTCATGGAGCCACTGGTTGATCTCGGCCATCTGCGTCCGGTAGCCGTCGGTCGCACCATCGTCCGGGTAGTCGAGACGCTCGCCGTCGTCCCAGAAATCGGCGCGGTCCTTCAACCTCTTCAGAATGATGGTCTCGCCGGTCTGGTGCGTATCCAGATCGTCAAGGTCGACCTCGTGTTCGGCGATGCGGTCGAGGAGCCGCTGTCCCGGCCGGATGACAGTGGACCGGGATGCGCCCTGAACGTCGGCGGCGATGTCTTGCTCGACGTATGCCATCTCCGGCTTCGACAAGAGGTCGAGGATGGCCGGAAACGCTTTGCTGTAGACGGCAGGCCGATAGCGGCTCTTCGCCCCGAGAACACGGTTGGAGCGGGTGACGAAGATGCCTGATCCGCCGACCAGTTGCCCATGGATGAGGTCCGACAGTATGGCCTCGACCGTTTGCTCGAACGTCTCTTGGTCTCTGGGGCGCCTCTTGTTGCGCCTGAGGCCGAAACGATCCTCGTAGGTAGAGAGGAGCCCTATGGCTTCCCTGACGATGCCCTTGGAGTTCTCCGAGGCGGCAAAACGGTGGGGATTGAATGGGCGGTCGCGTCCAACGTCCTCGTCTTCCGATCCGCCGACTGTAATACGCTGATCCATTCACTTCCAAACACGGTCAAACTGGCCACCCCGCACTGACGGGGAGGCGGGCATCTATCAGGGAACGACGCGAGCCTCAAACAACAAATGATGGTCCATCAGCGTCGGGGCCAATCCAGTCATTCTGTTTGCGTGTCGAAGCGCGGCTGCGGATGATAGCGGCGAGGTCGTCAGCCTCTCTCATCAGCTTGAACACCTCGGAGCGGATTTCAAGAAATCGACTTAGCTCGGCGTGCGTGTGGTGCCTCATGTCGTCAGAGGTAATTGGCGCGGGGTCTGCCATGCTGAGGAACCTCTCGAAGTTGGCCACCCGCTCATGCTCGTCAGGCGGCGCCAGCAATCGCAGCCAGTCGCGCCATGGCTTCTGTCCCTTCCTCTCGTTGCAGGTGCGGCAACATGGGACGAGGTTCCTTATCCGGTGCCCGTGCCCTGAGAACTCTCCAGCGATCACACGGTTGAACACATGATCCCATGTTTGGGCCGTGTGCCCACAGTACGCGCAGACCAAGTCGCCATCAGGGTCCTGACCGAGGTCGCGAAGGGCGGCTGCAACCTCTTCTCGCGAGAACTCGTCATACGGCGCCAGGGCGGAAGCGAAGGCATTGGAGAACGTACTCTTCCGCTGCATGATGCTCTGGTGTCGGAGGTACTTCTTGACGCTGTCGAGCCTCATGACGCACGGCCCTCGGGCTCGTCGAGAGGGACGAGGCGCTTAGCCAGCTTTGCAAGCGTCGACCGGGAACAGTTGGTCGCCCTCACTATGGTGTTCCAGCTCTGCCCTTTCCGCAGCATTTCCAAGATGGCCTGGTTGCGCTCTGCGTCCTCGGGGCGACCCTTCATGCGCCCCTCGGCCTTCGCCTTGGCGATCCCTTGAGCCTGCCTGCGGCGTCGGTCGTCATAGTCCTTCCGGGCGATGGCGGCGAGCATGTCGAGCAGCATCCCGTTGATCGCGTCGAACATGCGCCCGGTGAATGCGTCCTCGCTCTTCATCATCATGTGCGAGGTCGGCAAGTCCAGCGCCACGACCTTCACCTCTCGGTCCTTGATCTCTCGCTTGAGTTGGTCCCAGTCCTTGTCAGACAGGCGGCTCAGCCGGTCGACCTGTTCGGTGAGCAGAATGTCGCCGGGCTTGCTGTCCCTCAGCAACCGAAACAGCTCCGGCCTGTGCAATGATGCGCCGCTCTCGTTCTCCTCGTAGGTGGCCGCGAGGGTCAGCCCTCGCTCCTTGCAGAACGCCTCCAGGTCTCCTCGGGCGCGCCCCGCGTCCTGTTCCTTAGTCGAGGCCCTGAGGTAGGCTCGAATGAATGTCATGGTGCCCTCCAGTTCGGTTTGACTGGTTCGCTAATAGATGGTTCGGTATGACTGGTCAAGGGGCATTTATCGAACCAGCCTCGATCCGGTTCGGAAAGGGCACACCTGAGAGAACCAGTCGTGAGGGCGTCAGTTGAAAAGTCGCCGCTTCAGTTCTGTACAGGCCCCTTCAAGACCCGGGAACATCGACGCGGCAGTAATACCCATGAGGCGAAGCTCCCGCTCGACGGTTTCGCGTTCAGACCTCAGCAGATCAAACACCCGCAGGAAACGATAGCCAGTGTCCGCCTCTCTGGCTCGGATGTACGTCTCGATGTCGTCGACGTTCGTCACAGTCGAGAGCGACTGTTGGGGTATGGCCCGCTCGTTCTCGATCGCCAGCGCCTCAAGAAGGGAAAAATGCGGTCTACACAGCGTCAGGTACTGAAGTTGCGGATAGCGGGCTGCCCACTCTCTGCGGTCGAACATCAGGATGCGAACCTTGCGGCTGTCTGCGCTGGGACGCGGATCGCCCGTGAAGGCAAAATACGCGGCAACAAATGGCGAATGGGACCAGTCCAAGAGAGGTGTTGGAAATCCGTGGTGCTGGGCAAGGTTGAGAAACGCCCCCATCTGGCGCGGGTCGTTGAGATCGAACAAGTGCCGCGTCTGAGCGGTCAGAACACGGTGAAGCATCGGGACGTCCTTGAAGAGGTAAAGCAAAAGGTCCTTGCGCCGAGTTCTGTGAAACGCCGTCCTGAGCCTATGCCCCATGCTCTGACCACGAAAAATGAACCGATCGGGCTCAAGGTTGGTCGCGAACTTCTTGAACTGCGCCCAGGTCCTGATGCCTCGTTCGCCCTTATAGGTCGAGGGCTTGGCGGCCTTGCTGGGCCATAGGGTGGCTGTTCCTTGCGTTCCCGCACTGGAGGTCCAGGTGATGTTCAAGGTGCGCTGCCCAGCCTGCAGGGTCATTTGCACAGTCGCGGGGAAGGTGACCCCGGGGAAACGCGCGGTTGCCTCTGCCAAGGGCATCAAGCGCGCCTCGGTGGGATGGAGTAGCTCGACCGGAAGGGTAGCCGTTTGCCGAGCGACGTTGCCGGGAAGGTCGAACCTCACCAGAACTCCCGGTAGGCCGGAAGCGTCGTAGGCATAGGCCGAACCCACGACGCGCTGGCCTTGCCTATCGGCATCGAACACCACCTCGCCGCTGTTTGTGCCTTGGAAACTCCCCTGCCACTGTCCGTACAGCATTCCCACCCCCGCATCTCCCGGGACCATTGTGTCCCATAGTCGGCAACTCCGACAAGCCCTCGACCCAGGTGGGCAGGGGTACGGGGGGATCATTCCGCGTGCCGTTCATTCGATCCCCCGCTCGAAAGTTTGCGCCAAACATTTCGACCTCCCAAATCGAGCCCGATGGCAAACAAAAGGCGGGTGGAGGGTCTGGGACCTTAACTCCGACCGGCCGGATGAACATGGAGGTCACCCTGCGGCTGACCTGACGCAGCTCTACGCGGCCGACCTTATCTCGATGTTGACCACTCCCAAAACGAAACGCAGGATCACCAGAGGGCACATCGCCTAAGAGTTGCCCCAGACTGTTCATTGTGCAGTTGATCCGTCGTACAAACTTGCTACTACTGTTGCGCTTTGGCGGGGCCGAACAATGACCAAGAAACTGATACTGCTTTGGGCTATTGCGCTGCTGCTTTTTTCTGATCCGGTTCGCGCGGAGAATAACTGTTCCTGCCCAACCGTTACGGCCGACGGCAGGGGAGACAGCAGTTGTTCGGCGGCTGAAGCCTCGGGTCAGTGTACGATCGACTTTAACATCTTTCCGCCTGAGGCCGAGCAGCGTGCGTTCGATCTCCTGAAATCAGCCAGCAAAACTCCTTTGTCTTTGCCGCCTGCCGGCGAGAACAGCGTCGATGCCATGTATACGGCCAGTTCAAAAGGTCAAACCGTCGAGGTGCTGCTCGTGTATCTCGCGGTTGCTGCTGCTGCCCAAGCTCAGTCCCATCCTGGGACCATCGATACACAGGCTCTCGGAGAGGTGGCAACGCTGGTCAGCGACGTGGGCAAAGATGCCCTCAAACAGGCCTTCAGCGGCGAGACGGCCAAAGAGTTCTCTGCAGTGAAGGCACTGCCCCCGGGGGACATTAAGAGCCTCGTCATACTTAGTGACCAAGGCCTCACTGTTTCGCCGGGCTGCGTCGAAGTGAATAAGAACGGACTTTGGGTGATGTTCAAGGCCAACTGGAGCCCTGCGGCTCTGGCGCCGGGCTGCGGGGCTAAGTGATGTCTGGCCTCCAGCAGTTGGTGGGTTTGATCGTGTTGGCCTTGATTGCAGCAGGGGTGATCATTGCGGTGGACTACCGCACCGTTCAACCCAAAGCACCCGTCGATGACCGGGTCCTGGCCTGTTACGCCCTAATTCCAGCAGATCGGCAGGCAGGCCTCCACTTCAAATACGAGCCCGACACCAAAACCGCCACAGTGGATGTAGACGCCGAGGAGACGACCAAAAGGCCGACCAATGAGCAGTTGGATACTTTCATCCAGTGCCTTCATGTGTTCATCAAAGATGTGCGGTTGGCCACCGCGAGCCAACCAGCGGCCCCGCTTGGCGAGGTTGCAGATCACTGGTCTGCTTCGGGGCAAGTTGGCCTAAAGCTGACACTGATGCCGGGCAGCAATAACGAGGTTCTGAATAACCTTCGTTTTGGCCCGGCCAGCGGCAACAAGTCCGACATCGTCGCGGCGTGGTGCAAGGGAGCTGCAGCCTGCGTCAAATGCGACCCACAAGAGCCTACCCCCCAAACACTCGAGGTCCTCGTCAGCTTGCTGCCGGGCAGCCACACGAACAAGGTTCAGATGCCAGGGTCTTGGGAGACGCCAAACCAGGCAAAGCCGTGGCAGCTTGTGGACCGGAAGGGTCGGAGGTTCTTCTACGAGTGCGGGCAAGCGAGTTAACGAGCTGTCGCGCCTGACAGTTCAGCGGGTCTCTGCTTCTGTCTTGAGCGTTGGTATGCGACATTGCTAATTCGGAGGGGGTACGATGATCAAAATAACAGGGCTCGACAAGCTGACCAAGACCCTTGAGCAAGCTCAAAGGGCTCTCAAGGAAGTCGACGGCGAACTGGGGACCGTGAGCTTCGATCCGCAAGACCCGGCGAGTATTGAAGCCGCGATACAGGCCGTCGAGACAATGATTGACCAGCGACTTGGTCGCTATGAGACGAACCCCGTGATTGCACCTCTGATCGAAGGAATGAAGGAGCAATACAGGCAGGGGATCTTGGACCGTGCCGCTGAAGCAAGACTTGGGACCGGCGGAGAAGTCGATGGCGACTGACCTCTTCAAGGAGATGAAAAACGCGCTGCTTGATCTCCAGTCATCACAGTTTCAAACATACCAACGGCCCCTCAAGACACTGGCCCGCCTGTTGCAAAATCCCGACCTTGCCGAGGTCAACGCCAAACTGACCGAAGGCCTCGATCTCGACAAGTTCCTTGGGGCCCAAACGACGCGCGGGGGCCTCGTCGGCTCCGATACCTTCGATTGGCCAGACGACCCCCGAGAGGCGCTTGGTCTGACGCTACTGATGATCTTGAGGTTCGCCGAGAAGCCCGAGTTGATGCTCACCTTCGGCCATAGCTACTATCACTCTGGCAACAAACTCAGCGACGCTGTCCACTCAGTAGTGCGGCAACTGCTGATCCCGTTCTTGCGTGACTACAAGTCCTACGTGGAAGGCGGGGACGACGGCAGCGTCCGGTTGGTGTTGCCGGCAGCTCATAACGGCCGGGAGGCGCGATTGACTGGGGCGGGCTCAAACAAGGTCTTCATCGTTCACGGTCACGATGATGACGCTCTTCATGGCCTCGCAAGGTTTCTTGAGAGGCTCAAACTGGAGCCGATTGTCCTGCGAGAGCAGCCCAACCAAGGGCGAACGATCATCGAGAAGTACGAAGACATCGCCGGTGAGGTAGGGTTTGCATTGGTGCTGCTTACGCCCGACGACGTCGGTGCAGCGAAGGCCGCGACTGAACAGAACCAGCGGGCCCGTCAGAACGTGATCTTTGAGCTTGGTTATTTTGCCGGACACCTCGGCCGTGGACGGGTATGCCTGCTCCGCAAAGGCAGCGTTGAAATACCGTCTGACCTCTATGGCGTTCTGTACATTGACCTGGACCCCTCGGAGGGGTGGAAGTCAAAACTCGTTCAGGAAATGAAGGCAGCGAAACTGGACTTTGACGCCAACCGCATGTTCGGCTGAGCATCTTGTTCACACATAGCCGGCTACCCAGTATTGTGGCGGCAGGGGGTGGGCAAACGAAATGGAGCCCGAGGACGACCTGAAGTCCCGTATCGAGGCTGCACTGGTTCGCGGCCGAGTGAGCCAATGGCAACGGCAATTCCTCCTCGACATGCACGCGCGGCTGGCGAAGTACGGTCCACGCACCCGGCTGAGCGCAAAGCAGTGGGCAAAGCTCTATGAGATCATAGGCCCCGCACCGCCAAGCACTAACGAGCCGAGGCATGCGCGCCCGAATAGGCCCTCGTCGTCGCCGCACTGGCGACCTCGACGGTCGCGAAGCCCACTCGCTCGCGAGGCTCGGTACTTTGCGGCGAGGTTCACCAGAGCCTTCGGCTTTGCCCTGGCGCTGGTCGTCGGGTCACTGATCTATTCATACGTCGAGAAGGGCGGACACATCTCTTGGCCCACGATGCCGTCCTTCGCGAGATCAGGCACAGGAGACAGGGTGCCGCTTGCCAGAACGGAGTTCACCATTACGGACGGCGACACCATCCGCCTCGACGGCTCCGCGAAAGGAACCCGGCTGGTAGGCTTCAATGCGCCGGAGAGCATCGAGCCGAGGTGCGCTGTTGAGGCAGACCTTGGCCAGAGAGCGAAGGCGCGCCTCACAGAGCTGGTGGCGTCCGCCAAGCTCGAACTGCAGATGATCCCGTGTTCCTGCGCAACTGGCACTGAGGGCACCGACCGCTGTAACTATGGGCGAAGTTGCGGCTCGCTGTTCTCCAACGGGCAGGACGTGGGTGACGTGCTGATGTCGGAGGGGTTGGCTGTACCGTTCATCTGTGGCGCTACAAGCTGCCCGCCAACGCCTCGGCCGTGGTGTGCATCCTGAGAGCAACACAAATCATGGGCAAAATCGCACAACCATCCTTCAAGCCGAAACGACGAGCTGACCGGACGGTCCTGAGGAAGAGGCGTTATCGCGGTAAGCTTGCGGCCAATGGGCAGGCGGTCGATGTCCGGTTCTCCCTCTCCGCAAGAGCGGATTGCAGGCTCCGGTTCAAGTTCGACGCTTTGAATGGGCGAAGCTTCCTAATTCTCGCGCAGACCATGGGTAAAGCAGGACAGCCAAGCGAGCGCCTGAGCCTCGATGCATACACCAAGTCGGGGGACCGCATTACCTCCGACACTTTGTCCCTGACGGGATACCGGGTGAACGATGATGGCCATTTCATAGAAGTGAACTACCTGACTGCGACGGTCTCGCAAGTCATGAAGGATGCGGCACCTAAGCCCATGCTGAGGCTCTGGTTTCGTGGGTTCTCATCCTTCAGGAACTCCCCTACCAAAACGCCTCTGGGGACGTTGGCTGTCTGGGGTTCCTCTGACGGCTCACGCGCCGACGAGATGTCGGGGTGTGTGACGCTCATGGCACCCATCGAGGCGCCTGGGTCAAATTGGGTTGCCGAAGCAGATCAGTTCCTTCGTCACATGCATCAGGGTCTCGCGTTTGCTCACGGCGCGCGCCTCCAGACGCCCAGACTGGACTACGTCGAAGGCAAGACCTTCAATACCACGTTCTTCAGCGGTGTCGGCTATCAACAGGAGTTCTCGGTACAACACTTCTTGAACCATGACCCCTTCATTGCGGCATTGGTCCGGCGCTACTTCGAGGAAGGTCCAGTTCCTGAAGTTATTTGGATAGGTCTACGATGGATGCAGACCGGCACGACCGTCAACGAGGTTCGGTTCCTGACCGCAATGACCGCGCTGGAAACGATCATCGAAACCGTCCTGCCTGCAAAGAAAGGAAGCACAGTCCCCAAATCCGAGTTCAACGCTCTCCGCGATAAGCTTGTGGAAGTGGTCGATAAGGAGGACGGTCTTACCGGCGACCAAAAGGAAATCTTCACTGAGCGTATCAAGGGCATCAACCAGAAGCCGTTGTCGGCCAAAATCGATGCCTTGTTCGATCACTACGGGATGTCACGGCAAGACTTCGGTATGGATGAGATTGTGTCGCTGGTGAAGCTACGGAACACGCTCGTCCATACGGGTGTGTTGCCTGACGAGATTGACATCTGGGACCGGATCATTCTGGTGCGCGAACTCGTCACGCGGATTTTGTTGAGCGAGATCGGCTTCAAGGGTCGCTATTGCTGCTACATCGGGGGACAGCACGACAGGGATTTCCCGGAGACGCCCCAGCTTCCCTAACTCAAGCGTCCTCTTTGGCCCACGCATACGTGATCCCGGTCGTTTCCCCCGGGGCATGCTTCCAATGGAACCGGAGACGTCCGCTCAGCCAGTCCACCTCAACATTGGTGAAGAGCTGCCTCAGAGTGGCGTTGATCAGCGCGATGTCTCGTTGCTCGGCTTCAGCCGCGTCGACAAACTGCGCTGCAGTCACCTGGACGCGGTTTGTAAGGGTGTCAGCTATGCGCCGCTCAAGGTCCGCGATGGTGCGCTGGATACCCTCCCTCGCCGCTTCGTTTTGGCGGAGCTTGTCAAGCAGCGCCCGTGATGACTGCTCCCCCAACTTCGTGATGGCTCCAACGAGCAGTTCAATCTCATCGCCCACTGCCATGTCGGCGGCGGTCGCCCTCTCCCATTCGCTCTGCAACGCCTCGTCGGTCGCCGGCAGCGACGCATTTAGCCATCCAGCGTTCCCGATGATTGCCGCCTCGATACCGTCGATCCGAACCTTGTGGCGATAGTCACATCCGCCCTTGGCCTTCGCCGTGGTGCAAACCAAGTAGGGCCTGCCGCCCTTCTTGCCGCCCTTGTTCACACGGGTCATGGTGGAGCCACAGCCAGGGCACTTAGCGAGCCCCGCGAGGATGTTTGCTGGCCCCCCGCTGTTGCTCTCTCGGACGGCTCGCCCGCTGGAAAGGGCATTGACCCTCTCGAACACCTCACGGTCCACCACCGCCGGGAAATACCCCTCCACGGTCTCGGTCGGAATACGCTGTCTCTTCGCACCGACCGTCTCGACGCGGTGAGGGGTGAACGCTCCGATGGTCGAGGCGTCGGAGAGCATCTTCTTGATGTATGTCCGGTGCCAGTGGCTACCCCGACCAAACACCGGGACGCCTTCCTTGTTGAAGGTCTCGGCAATCGTATGCTGGCCCTTGCCCGCCAGCGTCATGTCAAACACCCTGCGCACGACATCGGCCCGCTCCGGTATCAGGTCAAAGCCTGTTCGGTCGTCCCTCAGGCGCATCCATCCGGGGCACAGCGCTGACAACGGCTTGATGGCCGCATTCTTCCGTTTGTTTCCCCATGCATCGCGCAGTCGCCGTGCCTTGGTCGCGCTCTCTTCGTTCGCCCTTGCAAAGTACATGATCGACGCGAACAGCATCATAGTGTCTTGGTTGAGCGTTTCCTGGGTGTACGTTCTGCCGTCGCTAAGCGTGACGACATTCACCCCCGCATCGACGATGTCTTCCAACGTTCGAAGCGCCTTGCGCGGTGCCTCTCTGGATACCCGGTCCAAGTTCTCCACCAGAAGGTATGATCCTTGGGGCACGTCCCCGGATTTCACATACGAGAGGAACTCGCCCAGCATACCGTCTGCCACATTGCCACCCCGGTAGGCGGACTTCCCCAAGTCGTGGAAGGTGAACTTGGTGTCCATCTCAAAGCCATGCAGCGCAGCATACTTCTCTGCCGCCTCGGTTTGTCGTCGGAAGCTATCCCCCTTGGCTTGCTCCGGGGTTGAGAAGCGGACGTAGGAGTAAGCTTTGGGGCGGTTGGCAAGGTTGGCGCGAGGGGTGTGCTTGATCATGTCGAGGGCCTTATATAGGTGGGGGTCCTCTGTCCATAGCATGCTGATGATCGGTCCGCCAGGCTCAGGCAAATCGATGCTAGCGCAGCGCCTGCCGTCGATCCTGCCGCCACTGGCGCCGAAGGAACTGCTCGAAGTCTCGATGATCGCCTCGGTGGCTGGCGAGCTCGGCGAAGGCAAGCTGACCGACCGGCGGCCGTTCCGCGCCCCGCACCATTCGGCCTCGATGGCGGCGATGGTGGGCGGCGGCCTGCGCGCGCGGCCGGGCGAGGTGTCGCTCGCTCATCACGGCGTGCTGTTCCTCGACGAGTTCCCCGAATTCACGCCGCAGACGCTCGATGCGCTGCGCCAGCCGCTTGAAACCGGCGACTGCATGATCGCACGGGCCAACCATCGCGTCACCTATCCGGCCCGCATCCAGCTGGTGGCGGCGATGAACCCGTGCCGCTGCGGCATGGCCGGCGAACCGGGTTATCGCTGCCTGCGCGGCGATCGTTGCCGCACCGATTACCAGGCGCGCATTTCAGGTCCGCTGCTCGACCGCATCGATCTCAGGATCGAAGTGCCGGCGGTCTCGGCCAGCGACCTGATCCGGCCGGATCGAGCGGAAAAGAGCGCCGACGTGGCGTCGCGCGTGGCGCGTGCCCGCACCATCCAGCGCGAGCGTTTCGAGCGGCTCGGCGTCAACAGCGCCACCACCAACGCGCATTGTTCTCCTGCCGTCATCGAGACGATCGCCATGCCGGACGCCGCAGGCCTGTCGCTGCTCAAGGATGCCAGCGAAAAACTCGCCTTTTCGGCGCGGGCCTACCACCGGGTGCTCAAAGTGGCGCGCACGCTCGCCGACCTCGACGCCAGCGAATGTGTCGGCCGCATCCATCTGGCCGAAGCGATTTCCTATCGCATGAGTTCGGAGCGCATGGCGCAGGCGGCGTAGCCGCGTTCCGCCCAGCTCCGGTTACCTATCGCAAGGTCGCGATGAAATGCAGGCGACGGTCGAAAAACACGCTGGCCGGGAACGGATAGAGCGACAGCTTCTCACGCCAGGTGAGGGGTGTGATGCCCGCGGCGGCAAAAATGGCGTCCCACTCGGCCTTCGAGAGATAGTTGTAAGGCAGGCGCACATTGTGCCCCTTGTTGCCCACCCAATCCATGAAACGAAGCGTCTGGTAGGCCTCGAAGCCTTCGCGCAGGTGATCCTTGATGACAACGCCCTTGCGCGCCACGCGGGCCGCCTCGCGCACGAGATGACCCGGGTCGTCGGCATGATGCAGCACATCGACAATCGTCACCCAGTCATAGGAGCCATTCGCGGCGGGAATGGTGCTGCCATCGAACAGTTCTACCGAGATATGGGTTTGCGGCCTGATCAGCACGTCGATGCCGCGAAACGTCAGCCCCGGCTTTTTTTCCATGATCGCCTTGGCGATGGAGCCGTCGCCGCAGCCAAGATCGAGAACGGTGCCGGCCGGGCCCAGCTCGTCGGCCAGCCGGTCGGACAGGATGCGCACGCGGCGCTGGAAAACCGCCCGGTCATGGACGGTATTCAACAGTTTCTTTTCGATCGCCATCGTGTTGGCCATGCCAATGCTCCCGAGCCTTCCAGCCAGAACTAACTGAAAAAAGCAAAGGAACCGTATCCAGCCGTAAGAGCCTGCCGCCTTCGGCACGACATTGCCGCTGGGCTGACGCCGCCGTTTTCGCCGACGCGGACCGGCGACATCCAGTCGGCGCTCCAAACCCTTTCAGCGCGGCATCGCCCTATCCTTGATGAGCCTTCAGCTCCAGCCTGCGCTTGTGCAGCACAGGCTCGGTGTAGCCGTTGGGCTGGCTTGTTCCCTTGAACACCAGGTCGCAGGCGGCCTGGAAGGCGATCGACTTTTCGAAGTCGGCGGCCATCGGCCGGTAGAGCGGGTCGCCGACATTCTGCAGATCGACAATTGCCGCCATGCGCCGCAAGGAATCCATCACCTGGATTTCCGAGCAGACCTTGTGGCGCAGCCAGTTGGCGATGTGCTGCGAGGAGATGCGCAGCGTGGCGCGGTCTTCCATCAGGCCGACATCGTTGATGTCGGGAACCTTGGAGCAGCCGACGCCCTGGTCGATCCAGCGCACGACATAGCCCAGAATGCCTTGGGCATTGTTGTCGAGTTCGCGCTGGATCTCGTCGGGCGTCCAGTTCGGCCGCACGGCCACCGGCACCGACAATATGTCGTCGAGCTTGGCCTTGGGCCGGCTCTTCAGCGCCGCCTGGACCGCATGGACATCGACCTTGTGATAGTGCGTGGCGTGCAGCGTCGCCGCCGTTGGCGATGGCACCCAGGCGGTGTTGGCGCCGGCCTTGGGGTGGGCGATCTTCTCGGCCAGCATCGCGGCCATCAAGTCGGGCATCGCCCACATGCCCTTGCCGATCTGGGCATGGCCGGCGAGCCCGCATTCCAAGCCCGTGTCGACGTTCCAGGCCTCATAGGCGGAAATCCAGGCGGCCTGCTTCATGTCACCCTTGCGGATCATCGGGCCGGCTTCCATCGAGGTGTGGATCTCGTCGCCGGTGCGGTCGAGGAAGCCGGTGTTGATGAACACCACGCGCTCCCTCGCGGCGCGGATCGCTTCCTTGAGGTTGATTGTGGTGCGCCGCTCCTCGTCCATGATGCCCATCTTGATGGTGTTCCGGGCCATGCCGAGCAGGACTTCGACACGATCGAACATCTCGACGGCGAAGGCGACTTCCTCCGGGCCATGCATCTTGGGTTTCACGACATACATCGAGCCGGCGCGAGAGTTCATCCGCCGTCCCTTCGGCCCGACATCGTGCAGCGCGATCAGGGCCGTCATCGCCGCGTCCATGATGCCTTCCGGCACCTCGTTGCCGTCGCGGTCCAGGATTGCCGGATTGGTCATCAGGTGGCCGACATTGCGCACCAGCATCAACGAGCGGCCAGGCACGGTCACCGTGCCGCCGGCAGGGGCGATGTAGGCGCGGTCGGGGTTGAGCTTGCGGACGAAACTCTTGCCGCCCTTGCTGATTTCTTCGGTGAGGTCGCCCTTCATCAGGCCGAGCCAATTGCGGTAGACGACGACCTTGTCCTCGGCATCCACGGCCGCGACCGAATCCTCGCAGTCCTGGATGGTGGTCAGCGCCGATTCCAGGATGACGTCGGCAATGCCAGCCGGATCGGTGCGGCCGATCTGATTGTCGCGGTCGATGACGATCTCGACATGCAGCCCGTTTTTCACCAGGAGCACGGCTTGCGGATTGGCGGCGTCGCCGCGATAGCCGACGAATTGCCTGGGATCGGCCAGCGTCGTCGAGCCGGCGCCGGCGCTGAGCTTCAGGGCGGCGTTGGCGACCGACAGGCCGTTGACCCCCGCCCATTTGCCAGAGGTGAGCGGCACCGACTGGTCGAGAAAATCCTTGGCCCAGGCGATGACCTTGGCGCCGCGCGCCGGGTTGAAGCCCTTGCCCTTCTCAGCGCCATCCGTTTCGGGGATGGCGTCGGTGCCATAGAGCGCGTCATAGAGCGAGCCCCAGCGTGCATTGGCGGCGTTGAGCGCGTAGCGCGCGTTCATCACCGGCACCACCAGCTGCGGTCCGGCCACGACCGCGATTTCCGGGTCGACATTGTCGGTCGAGACGCTGAAGGCCGGCCCTTCCGGCACGAGATAACCGATCTCCTTCAGGAACGCCTTGTAAGCGTCCATGTCGATGGGCGCGCCATTGTCGCGATACCAGCCATCGAGCTTTTCCTGCATGGCATCGCGTTTTGCCAGCAGCGCCCGGTTCCTGGGCGCCAGATCATGGACGATGACCGCGAACCCGTCCCAGAAACGCGCCGCTTCGATGCCGAGGCCGGGCAAAGCTTGGTCGACGACGAAGTCATGCAGCTCGCGGGCAATGCGCAATCCGGCGATCTCGATGCGATCGGTCATCAGGCTACTCCAGATGAAAGGCTTTGCGGGCGTTTGGCATGTCAGGGGTGCAGGGTCAATTCAGCTTAGGGTGTAGGTGGGGCATTTTGGGCGGTTGGCCAATCTCCCCGAGGAGGGCGGAGATGGCTCTTCTTCCTCAAACCGCGATCGTCGGCCTGCCCGAGGCCACCGCCACGATATGCGCTTCGATGAACATGCGCTGCGCTTCGACAGTCGAGACCCGAAACTCCGTCGCCACGTCGATCTCGGCGCTGTCGGTCCCGGCATCAAGAGCCCGCTGGGCGACAATGGCGCGCACATCGGCCTCGGCGGCCGCAATCGCCGCAGCCTCGTCGAGGAAATCGCGCACCGTCTCACCCGAGGCAAGCCGGAACAGGCCTTCCTTGGGCTGGCTGACGCGGGCCTCCGCCGAAACCCTGACTTGGCCGACGACGGCGCCGAGCGCGTTGGCGACGTCGGTATCCCGGGGCACGACGCAGTCATTGCCCACCAAGGGCGCCAGGCCGGCATAGTGCAACGGCGCCGAAGCGCCGAGCCCGATGACCGGCCGGTCGAGCGCGACGCTGAGGCGGGCGATGCCGGGGTGAGCGTCGACGGCGCGCTGCACCAGCGCGTGCGCCACCGTCGCCGCGCCGTCGAGCCCGTCCTCGGCAAAAGCGGTTTCCAGGATGTATTCGGCCGACCAGCGCGTCAGGGTCAAGAGCACCCGTTCAGAGATCACTTCCGGCGAGGCCGCGATCGCCTGGCCACGGCCGTCGCGCTTGCGGGCGAACAGTTCGGCGCCAAGGCGGGCGGCGGCGGCATCCCAGTTCGCCTGTTTGCCAAGCACGTGCGCGGCGTCCGACGGGGTGAAGCCCGAGATATGCACCAGCCCGCGCGAGACCAGGCGGTTCAGCGTGGCATTCTGGGCATTCGAGGTCAGCAGCCTGTCGAGGGCAAGCGGCGTCGCGCCGATCGCTTCGTAGAGCTTTGCCTCGGGGGCGGTCAGCCCCGCGGCAAGCCTGTCGGGCACGCCGGTGCGGACCGCGAAGCGGCCATCCATGCGGCCTGTGTTGGGCGCGCGCAACTGGCGTTCGAGTTCCGCCGTCACCGCCTCGCCATGCGCCATGCCGGACAGCGCCAGCGGCACCAGGCGGCGCGGCCCGAGCAGGATTTTCGGATTGAGCGCGCCATCCTCCAGCATCACTTCGGAATCGCCGCCGAGGCCGAAAGTGCGCATCGCGACCGCCTCGACCATGGTGCGGAAACCGCCGACGGTGGCGCCTTCCGGATCGAGCCGCGGCCGGCCGCCGTCGAGCACGGCAACGTCGGTGGTGGTGCCGCCAATGTCGGAGACCACCGCGTTGTCGAGCCCGGTCATGTGGCGGGCGCCGACCAGGCTGGCGGCGGGGCCGGAGAGGATCGTCTCGATCGGCCGCTGGCGGGCAAACGCCGCCGAAACCAGCGCGCCATCGCCGCGCACCACCATCAACGGAGCGGCGATGTTGCGGGCCTGAAGGAACCCCTCGGTCGCCGCCACCAGCCGGTCGATCATCGAGATCAGCCTTGCATTGAGCAGCGTGGTGAGCGCCCGGCGCGGACCGCCGAGCTTGGCCGACAGCTCATGGCTCGCCGTAACCGGGAGGCCGGTCCTGTCGCGGATCAGCTCGCGGGCGGCGATCTCGTGCGCCGGATTGCGGGTGGCAAAATAGGCACAGACGGCAAAGCCGGACACCGACACGCCGAGTTCCGGCAGCATCGCCTCCAGCCCGGACAGGTCGAGCTTGGCGGCATTGCCATGCACATCATGGCCGCCCGCGCAAAACACCACCGGGTCGGTGCCGAGTGCCGTCTTCAAACCATCGCGAGCAAGATCGGCCTCGGAAAAGCCGATCATGACCAGCGCCACGCGGCCGCCCTGGCCCTCGACCAGCGCATTGGTGGCGAGCGTCGTCGACATCGAGACCAGTTTGATATCGGCCGGATTGGTGCCCGCCTTTTCCAGCACAGCATCGACGGCGCCCGAAATGCCGACGGCCAGATCATGCCGCGTGGTCAGCGCCTTGGCCTTGGCCAGCACCTTGCCCTTGTTCGGCCCCTCCCGCGGACCCTCGGTCTCGGACCACAACACGGCATCGGTGTAGGTGCCGCCGGTGTCGATGCCGAGGAAGAGAGGGGCAGACTTGGTCTTGGCGGTCATTTTGGGCGAAAGTCCGGGCAGATTGTTTGGTTGCCTGCCCTTAGCCGATACCGGCTTGCGGATAAAGCCGGGAGAGATAGGCCACAAGCGATCTCCCCCCTCGTGGGGGAGATCGGCTACCCATCTATCCCACAAACCCAACCTTCTTGTGGCTGCCATCGCAGAACGGCTTGTTGGCCGAGTGGCCGCAGCGGCACAGGAAGACCTTTGTGGTGCGGTCGATCGTGTGGCCGGTGCCGGTGACGATCTCGACATTGCCTTCGAGCTTGAGCGGGCCGTTCGTGGTCGGCGTCGCCTGCAGCGGTCCGTCGCGGACCTCCAGCGCCGGCGTGTCCTTCAGCGCCGGTTCTCCGGTGGCGGCAAAGCCCGCCTTGATATGGCTGTTGTCGCAGAACGGCTTGTTCTGGGAGGCGCCGCAGCGGCAAAGCGTGGCGCGGAAAAACGTCTCGGCGCCAAGCACGATCTCGGCATGCACCGCCAGCGGGCCGTTTTCGCGCAGCCGCACGGTGTTGACCACGGGCGGCTTTTCCGGCGGGCCGCCATCCTTGCGCGCATAGGTGATCGCGCCCGAGGGGCAGTTCTCGGCCAGTGCGACGATCTTCTCGACGCTGGCCGCCTCGGGATGGATCCACTGGCCCGGCGCGTTGGGCACGAAGACATGCGGGTCGCCGAGCACGCAATTGCGCGAATGGATGCAGCGCTTGCCGGAAAACCCGACGTCGATTTTTTCGCCCTCGACCGTGCCGGCCATCGCGGTGCTCCTGTTGCCTGGAGTACGCCGCTCCTGAATGCACAGGCGCGGCGTGCCCTTGGTATGGTCTTGTTTCGACGCATGTCGTCGCGCCAAAACCGGAAGCCGGTTTTGGGCGGCATGCATGGCCAAGCTATGGCTCGAACAGGAAAACCGTCAAGCTGGCAAACCGGTCAGGGGACCAGGTCGATCTCCTCGGTCTCGCCGCCGCTGCAGGTGTAGCAGCAATCCTCGCATTTTTCCTTGTTGCCGGGGCCGACGCCCCAATATGTACCCTCGTCGCCATCGACCCAGGCCCCGTAGCAGATCGATTCGCCTTCGTTGCAGGAAATCGGCAGCTGCTTGGTCTCGCCGTCGTCGAGATAGAAATCCTTGCCACTGCCGGGCCAGACATAGTCGCGGTCCTGGCTATAGAGTTCCAGACGCATGGCATTGGGATGGCTGTTCTTGACAGCGAAGGTGACGTCGCCGGCCTGGGCGGCTGGTACAAACAGGACAGCAAGCGAAAACGCGGCGGCGAGCCGGCGCACGGATGTGAACGACATGGAAACCCCCGATGTAGAATCGGCCCCCACGGCCGATAGGGGATCATGGCACGACACGGCCCGCCGCTAAAGGGATGATGCCGGCGATTGTTTCCAGATTGTCGCGGCATTTCGCCTTAGCGCTGCCAGAATGGCAGCTTGGCGATCTCAGCCTTGGCCTGCAATTGCGTCAGGCCAATATCGTCGATCAGATGCGGACTGACCTCGGACATTCGCTTGAGGTCCCAGCGAAAGCGTGTCCGCTCGCGCCAGCTTGCCACCATGCTTCGCAGGGAGCGCGGATGCGACGATCGTTGGACGGGCACACCCGGCCGCACTGCCCGATGCTGGACCGATGCGATTGTATTGTTCATGGCAACCTCCATTGGGTTTGGCGGCCCACACCGTTGGGAACCGTGGACCTCACCCGGAAAGAGATTGAATTCTGCAGGATACGAGCGGCGCCGTAATTAAGCCCTCCCAAATAGTTCTCAAAAGTTCCAAACTTGCGCTAACTCTTTGTTTTGACGCCACTCTCGGGAGGGCTAGCCACGCGTTTCCCGGCAAAACCGCTTCGCACTTTTCCCGGAATTGTCTATAGATGCGCCAATGCAGGGAGAGCGCTTCGCCTTTGGTCCGTTCGTGCTTGATCCGGGTGCGGGAACGCTGCTTCGGAACGACGATCCCGTTGCCGTTGGCTATCGCGGGCTGAAGCTGCTTGCGGCGCTCGTGGCAAAACCCGGCGAAATCTTGGGAAAGGCCGAACTGATGGACGCGGCGTGGCCGGGCACGGCCGTCGAGGAAGGCAACCTCACCGTCCAGATCGCGCAGCTGCGCAAGCTGCTCGGCCCGCCTGGCATTATGGGTGAAGGGGGCGGGGAATGGATCACGACCGTTCCGCGCGTCGGCTATCGTTTCACGGGGGCCGTGAAACAGCTCGCCGGCGCCAAGCCAAAACCCTTGCCGCTGCCGGACAAGCCTTCGATAGCGGTGCTGCCCTTCGTCAATTTCGGCAACGATGCCGGGCAGGACTCTTTCTGCGACGGCTTGACCGAAGACCTGATCACCGACCTGTCCAGGATCTCCGGCCTGTTCGTCATCGCGCGCAATTCGACTTTTGCCTACAAGGGAAAGGCAATGGACGTGCGCGAGATCGCCAGGGAACTCGGCGTTCGTTATCTGCTGGAGGGCAGCGCGCGGCGCGATGCGGGGCGGGTGCGCATCAACGCGCAGCTGGTCGACGCGGCCAGCGGCGACCATCTATGGGCGGAACGCTTCGACCGCGGCCTGGACGATATCTTTGCCGTCCAGGACGAAGTGACCGCCAAGATCGTGGAGGCATTGCTCGGCCGGCTGCGCGCACCGCCGCCACGCAACCGGCCCACCAATCTCGACGCCTACGACCTGTGCGTGCGGGCGCGCAAGCTGATCGATGATTCGCCGCAGACCGCACGGGAAGCGCATCTGATGCTGACGCGCGCGGTTGCGCTCGATCCCCACTACGCCGAGGCCTATCGCTGGCTTGCCATGAACCACTGGATGGGATGGGTGCATTGGGGCGAGCCGATCGACCCTAACCGCCGCATTGCCCTGGAGCTGGCGCGCAAGGCGGTCGCGATCGATCCCAACGATGCCGGGTGCCACTGGGTGCTCGGCAATTTGCTTGCCTATGAGCATGAGTTCGCCGAGTCGGAGGCCGAATTCGCCAGGGCGTTCGAACTCGACCCGAACGAGGCCGATGCCTGGGCGACATTGTCCGACATAACGACCCTGGCTGGGCGGGTCGAGGAGGCCCTGGAGCAAATCCGCAAGGCGTTCCGGCTGAACCCGTTTCCACCGAGCTGGTACTATCTGACGCTCGGCCAGGCGCAATATGCGGCGCGCGACTACGCAGGCGCCGTCGAGACGCTGCGCCGGGACGAGACCTACCGCACCAGTTCACGCCGCTTCCTGGCGGCAAGCCTTGCGCAACTTGGCCGGCTCGAGGAGGCACGCACGGAGGTGGAACTGTTCCTCGTCGGCAACCCGCATTTCACGACCCGCCATTGGGTCTGGACGGAGCCCTTCCGCGACGACGCGACGCGCGAGCACTTCCTCGATGGCTTTGGCAAGGCCGGCCTTCCCGACTGACGCGCCGGGGTGGCTCCTGCACCGAAGCGCCGCTACGGCACTAGGTCGATGGTTTCGGTTGTGTGCTCCACGCAGATGAAGCAGCAGGTATCGCAAGGCTGGTCGTTGTCTGGACCGACTCCGGCGGAAATCTTGTCGTTGCCATCGACCCAGGCGCCATAGCAGATGCGTTCGCCCTGATTGCAGGAGATCGGCACTGATTTCTGCGAGCCCGGATCGACAAGGAACACCTTGTCGTTGCCCGGCCAGACGGTCTCGCGATCGCGGCTGAACAGCTCGACCGCGACCCCCTCCTTGCGCAGGTTCTTGACGAAAAAGGCCATGTCGGCGGCCTCGGCCGAATTGGCCAGGACCAGTGCCGCCAGCGCAAGCATGCGAAACAGCGTCACCACCGACCTCCCCGAATCACCGCGGGCAGGTTCGCACGGCGGCCGGGAACTAGGAAGACACGTGGCCCTGCGCGGTGATCTCACGTCCCAGCCTCACCACTTCACGCACCAGCAGATCGAGATCGTCGCGTCGGGTGCGATGGTTGGTGATCGCCACACGCAACCAGTGCCCGCCATGCACGGTGGTGTCGGAGAGTGCAGCGATGCCTTGCTCCTGCAGCCGCAACATGATCTCGGTGTTGAGCGCCTTCAGCGCTTCGCCCGCCAAACCGGGCTGATAGCGGAAGCAGACGATGTTGATGGTCGGCGCCGCCGCAAGCTCCAGCGAAGGCTCGGCCTCGATCAGCCCGGCCAGATAGGAGACCTGCGCGATGTTCTGGTCGATCAGGCGGCCGAATTTTTCGACGCCATGTTCCTTCAGTGCCATCCACACTTTCAAGGCACGAAAGCCGCGCGACGTCTGCAGACCATAATCGTGCAACCATTCGCCGGAAGCGAGGCCGCGCGGCGTCGATTCCAGATATTCCGGCGTCACCGCGAAGGTCCGGCGGTGCGCGGCGGCGTCCCTGACCAGGGCACAGCCGACCTCGAAGGGCGAATGCAGCCATTTGTGGGGATCGAGCGCGACCGAATCGGCCCATTCGATGCCGGCGACGCGGTGGGCGTTTTGCGGGGCGATGGCGATCAGCGCGCCGATGCAGCCATCGACATGGAACCAGAGGCCTTCCTCGTGAGCGAGTTTGGCAAGCGCCCGCAGGTCGTCGATCGCGCCGGTGTTGACCGTACCGGCGGTGCCGATGACGCAAGCCGGCTTGAACCCGGCTGCCCGGTCCTCGGAGATCGCGGCGCGCAAGGCGTCGATGTCGATCCGCAGTCCGGCATCCGTCGGGATGCGGCGCAGCGCCCGATTGCCAAGGCCAAGTGCCTCCATGGCCTTGCGGTGGCAGGCGTGGATCTGATCCGAGCCATAGAAGCGCAGCGGCTTCTCGATGGCTGAAACGCCGTGCTCGCGCACATCGACGCCCGCCTTGACGTTGCGCGCCACCGTCAGCCCGATGATGTTGGCCATCGAGCCGCCGCTGACCAGCGTGCCGGAGGCCGAGGCCGGAAAGCCCAGCATCTCCTTGCACCAGTTCACCACCTGGCTGTCCATCAGCCCGGCGGCATGGTTGCCGCCGCCGAGGTTGGAGCCCTGGATCGCCGCCAGGAAATCGCCGAGCGCGCCGGTGAAGTTGCTGGACCCCATATACCACGACCAGAACCGTGGATGGATGTTGCCCATCGGATAGGACATCACGGTGCGGGAGACCTCGCCATAAACGGCGGCAAGTGGCGTCGGCGAGCGCGGCAAGGGCGCGCGGAACATGCCTCTCACATCCGCCGGCATTTCCCGCCAGACCGGACGGTCTCGCACGTCGCGCAGATAGTTGACGGCTTCATCGACGGCCCGGCGCGACAGGGCCTGCACTTCGGCCCAGTCAGGCGGATCAAGCGTTTCCTCGGCCACCATGCCAGCAGATTCCCGCGCGACGTCCATGGCGATCTCCCTATCAAGCCGGGAACTGGCAGCCGGGCGTCGAGCGCGAGAGCGCCAGCTCATCGGCATCCATTTCAGCCTCGACGCCGTCGAATAGCGGCGTCGACATGTAGCGCTCGCCCGTGTCGGGCAGCATGCACAGGATCACCGATCCGGCCGCCGCCTTCTCGGCGACCTGGCGCGCGACGGCGAAGGTGGCGCCGCCGGAAATGCCGGTGAAGATGCCTTCCTTCCGCGCCAGCGCCCGCGCCCATTTGATGCCCTCCGGACCGGCGATCGGCATCACCTCGTCATAGAGGCTGGCGTCGATCGCCTCCTGCAGCACGTTGGGGATGAAGTCCGGCGTCCAGCCCTGGACGGGATGCGGCTCGAAGGCCGGGTGGCTGGCGGCTGGCGCGCCATCGGCACCGCGCTGCTGCGCCTTGCCGCTGCCGATCAGTTGCGCGTTGGCCGGTTCCGAGAGCACGATGCGGGTGTCGGGCCGTTCGCGGCGCAAGACCCGCGCCACGCCGACGACCGTGCCGCCGGTGCCATAGCCGGTGACGAAGCAGTCGAGCCGCGAGCCGGCGAAATCATTGATGATTTCGCGCGCGGTCGTCGACTCGTGGATAGCGGCGTTGGCGGCGGTCTCGAACTGGCGGGCGAGGAACCAGCCATTGGCCTCGGCCAGTTCGACCGCCTTCTTGTACATGCCAAAACCTTTTTCGGCGCGTGGCGTCAGCACCACCTTGGCGCCCAGCATGCGCATCAGCTTGCGGCGCTCGACGGAAAAGCTGTCGGCCATGGTGACGACCAGCGGATAGCCTTTCTGCGCGCAGACCATGGCAAGCCCGATGCCGGTGTTGCCGCTGGTCGCCTCGACCACGGTCTGGCCGGGCTTCAGCGCGCCGCTGCGTTCGCCCTCTTCGATGATGTTGAGCGCCAGCCGATCCTTCACCGAGGCGCCCGGGTTGAAGAACTCGGCCTTGACGTAGATGGTCGCATGGGCCGGACCCAGATTGTTGACGCGTACCACCGGCGTGTCGCCGACGGTGTCCAGGATGCTGTCGAACAATCGGCCGCGCCCCGCGGTGGTTCTGATTTGTTGTTTGTTCAACATCGTCGATCTCCTCGATCGTGTTCTCACGGGCCGGTTACAAACCGGCGGCCTGGGCGGCGAGGTTTCGAGACCTTGCCGCGCTAAGACTGACGTTCCGGCGATGCGGCAATGACCGCCACTGGATGCGCCTTGTCGCTTTTGGTGATACACAAGGGGCCGACAGGCCAGCGTGGGAGCAGGCGTGGAAACGGACGTGGAATCCGCAGCATCGAGGCAGGACAGCGGCCTGCCCTGCCTGTCGGTGCGGCTGCTCGGGCCGCTGGCGATCACGCGTAACGGCGTGCCGACGGCATTGCCGGCCTCGCGCAAGCTGCGAGCGCTGCTTGCCTATCTCGTGCTGGCGCCACATCCGGTCGGGCGCGGCCGCCTGTGCGAACTTCTGTGGGACGTGCCCAACGATCCGCGAGGCGAGTTGCGCTGGTGCCTGAGCAAGCTGCGCGGCGCCCTCGACACGCCGGACCGGCGCCGTGTCCGCACGCAGGACGATACGGTCGCGCTCGATCTCGGCGCCTGCCTTGTCGATGCGTTGGAGATCAGCCATGCCGCCACGCACCGGGCCGGCACGCTGGATGCGCAGCAGTTGCGCGCGCTGGCCAAACTCTTCGCCGGCGATTTTCTCGACGGGTTGGAGCTCGAACGCAATCCGCACTTCAACAGCTGGCTAATCGGCCAGCGTCGCCGCTTCCGGTCGATCCACGCGGCGGTGCTGGAACAGCTCGTCGCCAGTCTCCCCACTGATTGCGGCGAGGGCATAGCGCATCTCGACAGATGGGTGGAACTCGCGCCTTTCGACGGTCGCGCGCATACGGCGCTGCTGGCGAGCCTCGCGCGGCGCGGCGAGATCGCCGCGGCCGAGAAGCATCTGGTGGTGGCGGCACAGTTGTTCCAGTCGGAAGACCTGGATTTCGCCCCGCTGCAATCTGCCTGGCGGGCGATCCGCGACCAGCAGTCGGCTGCCTCGCCGCGGACGCTGCCGGCCTGCCGGTCCACAGCATCGCAATCGGGGTTCCCGCTAGACCCGCCCAACCCTGGTCCGCCGGCTCCTGATCCTGTCGAGCCGAGCCACGCGTCGCTGGCGGTGATGCCGTTTGTCGAGGAAGCCGGTCCGCGCGGCGGGCTCGCCGACGGCCTCACCCACGACATCATCACCCGTCTCGCCAAGCTGCGGGATTTCTTCGTGATCGCGCGCGGATCGGTGTTCGCGCTGGCCGACAAAGGTATTGCGCCCGAGGAGGCGGGCCGCCGGCTGAAGGTCGACTATGTCGCCACGGGAACGGTGCGCAGCATGGCCGGCCGCCTGATCGTCAGCGTCGAACTCGTCGAGGTGCGCACGGCCAGGATCGTCTGGGCCGAGACCTTCGAGCGCCGTCCGGACGACATCTTCGCCGTGCTCGACGACATTGGCGACAGCATCGTGTCGTCGATCTCGGCCGAGATCGAGACGGTCGAACGCAACCGCGCCCTGCTCAAGGCTCCCAACTCGCTCAATGCCTGGGAGGCCTACCACCGTGGCCTCTGGCACATGTACCGTTTCACGCAGGCCGAGAACGAAACGGCACGGCACTTCTTTGCCAGCGCCCTGCGGCTTGATCCGACCTTCGCCCGCGCCTATGCCGGCCTGTCCTTCACCCATTGGCAGAACGCCTTCCAGCGCTGGGGCGACCGCGATCGCGAAAGCGCGCTGGCCTTCGAGAGTGCCGGGCAGAGCTTGCTGGTCGATGACCACAATCCGGCCGCGCACTGGGCGATGGGGCGGGCGCTGTGGCTGCGCGGCGAACAGGACGGCGCGCTCGGCGAACTGGAACAGGCGGTCAAACTCAGCCCCAATTTCGCGCTCGGCCATTATGCGCTGTCCTTCGTCCATTCGCAGTCGGGCGACCCGCGGGCGGCGATCGGCTCCTCCGACCATTCGCGCCATCTCAGCCCTTTCGATCCGCTGCTGTTCGGCATGCTGGGGGCGCGGGCCATGGCGCACGTCCGGCTCGGCCAGTTCGAGGAGGCGGCCGGATGGGCGCTGAAGGCAGCCGCCCGGCCGAACGCGCACGCCATCATCCTGGCGATCGCGGCACATTGCCTGGCACTGGCGGGGCGGCTCGAAGAGGCGCGCGGCTTTGCCGCCGCCATCCGCAAGACGTTGCCGGACTACCGCGCCGACGATTTCATCGCCACTTTCCGCTTCGAGCCCGATGCCGAGGCGTTGTTTCGGCAAGGCGCCAGGCGGATCGGGCTCGGCTGAATTTCGTGCTTGAACACCTGCGTTAACGAAGTCGGAAGGAGTTGCTTAACCGTTGGCGGCTATGTGACCTACGGGGGGTCGATTGCAAAGTGAGTATGATGAGCGACAGCCCTGAGAAGCGCAGCGAATGGCGCGCCATTTTTTATGTACAAGCCCGCGTCGCCATCCTGTTCGTGCCGGTGGTTGCCAGCCTGCTGCTCATCGCCGCCCTTGCCGGCAACGATCGCAAATCCGTTCCCGACGTTGACCGCACGGTCACCGGATCGGTGCGATAAATCAGGCCGAACCCGCTTTCCCCCTGCTCTTCGCAGCATTCAATAGAAGCGCGGGATCGGGCCGTTCTGCGGGGTGGTGCGGTCGCCGAGGTCCAGAAAAACCTCGTCGACGTAGCACCAGCCCCAGCCTTCCGGCGGGTCGTAACCCTCTATGACGGGATGGCTGGTGGCGTGAAAATGCTTGGTGGCGTGGCGGTTGGGGGAGTCGTCGCAGCAGCCGACATGGCCGCAGGTGCGGCAGAGCCGCAGATGCACCCACCACGAGCCGCTCTTCAGGCACTCCTCGCAGCCGAGCGCGCTCGGCGTCACGTCCTTGATCCCAGCGGCGTGCTTGCATTCATCCGCCATCACACTCTCCCGACCTATCTCTCATTCGAAGCATGATCTTTTCCGAAAACCGGTTTCCCACTTTTCGGGATCATACTTGAGGCGCGCCGGCCTGGCTGCCGTCCCGCGCAAGAAATGCATGCAGCGCCGCCACCACCTGGGCGCCCTCGCCGACAGCCGCCGCGACGCGTTTGACCGAGCCGGAGCGCACGTCGCCGATGGCGAACACGCCGCTGCGGCTGGTCTCCATCACGCCATGGGCCGATGCTATGTCCGATCCGGTGCGGATGAAACCCCTGGCATCCAGCGCCACGTCGGATTGGGCGAGCCAATCGGTGTTCGGGTCGGCGCCGATGAACAGGAAGAGATGGCGGATCGGCCGCGTCGTCGAGGCGCCGCTCGAGCGGTCGCGCCAGCGTACCGTGGCGAGATTGCCTGCCTCGCCGTCCAGCGCCTCGATTTCGGCGCCGGTCAGCACCTCGATGTTCGGCTGCGCCCTGATGCGCTCGACGAGGTAACGCGACATCGAGGCCTCGAGGCTGCCGCCACGCGCCAGCAGCGCTACTTTCCTGACCTGGCTGGCCAGGTAGACGGCCGCCTGGCCGGCCGAATTGCCGGCGCCGACCAGCGCCACTTCCTGGCCGCCGCAAAGCCGTGCTTCGATGGGCGAGGCCCAATAATGCACTGATGTGCCCTCGAACTCGGCGAGATTGGCGACATCGAGGCGGCGATAGCGCGCGCCGCTGGCGATGACCACCGAGCGCGTGCGCACCGTCTCGCCGTCGCCGACCGCGAGCTGGTAGCGCGCACCGTCGGTGGCGGCACCGAGCAGCTTCACCTCGTCGGGGATGACCATCTCGACGCCGAATTTCTGCGCCTGGTTGTAGGCGCGCGCCATCAGCGCCATGCCGGTAATGCCGGTGGGGAAGCCGAGATAGTTCTCGATGCGAGCGGAGGCGCCGGCCTGGCCGCCGAAGGCACGGCAATCGAGCACAATCGTCGACAGCCCTTCCGAGGCCGCGTAGACCGACGCCGCCAGACCGGCCGGTCCGGCGCCGACGATGGCGACGTCATAGACCTTGCTGGCGTCGACCGGCCGCAGCAGGCCGATGCAGCGGGCGAGGTCCTTCTCCGCCGGATTGAGCAGCAGCCTGCCATTCGGGCACAGCACGACCGGCAGGTGGTGGGGATCGACCTGGAAGTGCTCGAACAGCGTCTTCGCGCAAGGATCGGTTTTGGAATCGAGCACGCGGTGCGGCTGGCCGCTGCGGGCGAGAAAGCCTTGCAGGCGAAGGACGTCGCCATTGTCGGCAGGTCCGACGATGATGGGACCGATCGTGCCGCTCTCGAGCAGCCCGACGCGGCGCAGGATCAGCGCCCGCATGATGCGCTCGCCGAGATTGGCCTCCTGCACCATCAGGTCGCGCAGCCGCTGCGACGGGATGACGAACGCCTCGACCGGCTCGGCCGCCTGCGCATTGACCAGCGAGGGACGGGCCGAAAGCTGCGCCAGCTCGCCGGCGAAGCTGCCCGGGCCATGCGTGACGATCGTCTCGCGCCGGCCAAATTTGCCGTCCTGGGTGATATCGACCTTGCCCGCCAGCACCACGATCAGTCCCGGGGACACATCGCCGGCCTCGAAAATGTGCTCGCCGGCGGCATAGGCACTGGCCTCGCCGAACCGGCGCATGCGCTCGATGTCCGCCTCGGCGAGGACGG
This sequence comes from Mesorhizobium australicum WSM2073, assembly GCF_000230995.2. Classification (NCBI taxonomy): domain Bacteria; kingdom Pseudomonadati; phylum Pseudomonadota; class Alphaproteobacteria; order Hyphomicrobiales; family Phyllobacteriaceae; genus Mesorhizobium; species Mesorhizobium australicum. The sequence continues at coordinate 796,185 of NC_019973.1, forward strand.
GAAAAGCCTGGTCGCGGCGGGCGCCGAAGATCGCGGTGCTGGATTGAGACATGGTCGCGAGCGTAGCGAAGGGGGCGCGCGGTTTGAAGCGGTTTGTTCGGGGACTGGCCAGGAGGGCAGGTCATCGGGCAAGAAAAAAGCCCGGACGAACCGGGCTTTTTCTCAGGGTTTCTGAACCGATCGAATGGTTCAAAACGGGAATTTGGTGCCCAGAAGAGGACTCGAACCTCCACTCCTTGCGGAACACGGACCTGAACCGTGCGCGTCTACCAATTCCGCCATCTGGGCTGGTGCGGGCTCAATAAGCGGGCAAGCGATTGCTGTCAACGCGCTTTTTTAAACCCGCTGCTCGCTTGCCGGCTTAGCCTTCCAGCACTTCCTTCGAAGCCACGGTCGAATCGGCGTTGAGCTGGTAGATCACCGGCACGCCGGTGCCGAGTTCCAGCTTGACGATCTCCTCGCCCGACTTGCCGTCCAGCGCCATGATCAGCGCGCGCAGCGAATTGCCGTGGGCGGCGACCAGCACCGTGCCGCCGCGCAGCACATGCGGTTGCAGATCGTGCAGGTAATAGGGCCAGACGCGGGCGCCGGTGTCCTTCAGGCTTTCGCCGGCGGGCGGCGGCACATCATAGGAGCGGCGCCAGACATGCACCTGCTCCTCGCCCCATTTCTGGCGCGCGTCGTCCTTGTTGAGGCCGGAGAGGTCGCCATAGTCGCGCTCGTTCAGCGCTTGGTCGCGAACGGTCTGCAAGTCGCTCTGGCCGACCGCGTCGAGAATGTGCTGGCAGGTTTTTTGCGCCCGGGTCAGCGCCGAGGTGAAGGCGATATCGAACTTCAGGCCGCGCGCCTTGAGTTTTTGGCCGGCGGCCTTGGCCTCGGCATGGCCCTGCTCCGTCAGGTCGACGTCGCGCCAGCCGGTGAACAGGTTCTTCAGGTTCCATTCGCTCTGGCCGTGGCGCACGAGCACGAGGGTTCTCGACATTTTTGCTCCTCTGGGGTCTGAGCATTCCAGGAAAAGTGTGTAGCGGTTTTCCGTCCTGCGTAAGAACGAAGATGGTTCAGGGTCGTTTCAGGCAAGCCCAAGCACGTCCCGCATCGAATACAGTCCCGGCTTCTGGCCATGCGCCCAAAGTGCGGCCTTGACGGCACCGCGGGCGAAGATGGCGCGGTCCTCGGCATGGTGCGACAGCGTGATGCGCTCGCCGGTGCCGGCCAGGATCACGCTGTGGTCGCCAACCACCGAGCCACCGCGCAGCGTGGCAAAACCGATCGAGCCGGTTTGTCGCACACCCGTATGGCCGTCGCGCGAACGCACATCATTGCCGGCCAGCGCGATGCCGCGCCCGGCGGCGGCCGCTTCGCCGAGCAGAAGCGCCGTGCCCGAAGGCGCGTCGACCTTGTGCCTGTGGTGCATTTCGAGGATCTCGATGTCGAAATCGTCGGCGTCGAGCGCGCGTGCCGCCTGTTCGACCAGCACCGCCAGCAGATTGACGCCGAGGCTCATATTACCCGACTTGACGATGGTCGCGTGGCGGGCGGCGGCAGCGATTTTCGCGTTGTCGTCGGCCGAACAGCCTGTCGTGCCGATGACATGGACGATGCGCGCCTGCGCCGCGTAACCGGCGAACTCGACCGTCGAGGCCGGGGTGGTGAAATCGAGCACGCCGTCGGCCCTGGCGAAGACCGGCAACGGATCGCTGCCGATCGCCACGTCGATGCGGCCGACGCCGGCGAGTTCCCCCGCATCCTTGCCCAGGTGAGGCGAATCCGGGCGCTCGACCGCGCCGATGACGCGGGCGCCCGGAATGGCGTGGATGGCGCGGATCAGCGTCTGGCCCATGCGGCCGGCCGCGCCGACCACCACAAGGCCCATATCGCCGGCCGGCTCGCCTGATGTGGTCTCGCTCATGGCGTGCTCCCGGCGATGTCCTGGGTCTCTAGTTCCTGAACCGAAGTTTCGGCCGGGGCGCTGTCGTCGACAAGCCCCAGGCCCTTGACGCCCTGTATCCGGTGGAAACGGGCATAGACGCTGTGCGGGTCGGCCATCAGCGAGGCATGCGTGCCCTCTTCGACCAGATGGCCCTGTTCCAGCACGATGATGTGGTCGGCATTGACCACGGTGGACAGGCGGTGCGCTATGACGATGGTGGTGCGCCCTTCCATGACCTTGGTGAGCGCCTGCTGGACGCGCGCTTCGGCCTCGTTGTCGAGCGCCGATGTCGCCTCGTCGAGCAGCAGGATCGGCGCCTGACGCACGATGGCGCGGGCGATCGACACGCGCTGGCGCTGGCCGCCGGAAAGCGTGGCGCCATTCTCGCCGACCGGCGTGTCATACCCTTGCGGCTGCTGGCGGATGAACTCGTCGGCCGCCGCCAGCCGCGCGGCCTGCTCGATCTCGGCATCGGTGGCCGAGGGGCGGCCATAGCGAATGTTGTCGCGGATGGTGCCCTCGAACAGATAGGGCGCCTGCGAGACATAGGCTATCGAGCCGCGCAGCGACTGTTTGGTGACCTTGGAAATGTCCTGGCCATCGATCTCGATCGTACCGCTCTCGACGTCGTAGAAGCGCTGCAGCAGCGCCACCAGTGTGGTCTTGCCGGCACCGGAGGCGCCGATGACGGCGGTCATCTTGCCGGCGGCGGCGACAAAGCTGAGGTCCTGAAGGACAGGCGTCTCCTCGACATAGCGGAAGGACACGTTGTTGAAGCGCACTTCGCCCGTGGTGAAGTTTGCCTTGGTGGCGCCAGGCGCGTCGCCCTGCTTCGGCTCGAGGTCGAGCAGCTCGTAGATCATGCGTGCATTGACCAGAGCCCGTTCCATGCCGACCTGCATGCGTGCCAGGCGGCGCGCCGGATCATAGGCCAGGATCAGCGCCGTGATGAAGGAGAAGACCGCGCCAGGCGGCTGCCCGAGAACCAGAGCCCGGTAACCGGAATAGGCGATGACGGAGGTGACGGCGAAGCCGGCCAGCATGTCGGAAATCGGCGACAGCCGTTCGGAGACGCGGGCAATCTTGTTCGAGCGCTGTTCGGCGTCGCTGGCGAGCTTGCCGATGCGGCTGGACAGTTCGTCCTCCATGGTGAAGGCCTTGACGATGGCGATGCCTTGCGTGGCTTCCTGCACGGCGCCGATCAGGCGCGAATTGATCAGCACGGATTCGCGGGTAATGCGCCGCACGCGACGGGTGAGGTAGACGACGGCCCAGATCAGCGGCGGTCCGATCAGCAGCGAACTGAGCGACAGGACCGGATCCTGGTAGACCATGACGCCGAGCAGGCCGAGCAGCGTCACCGCGTCGCGGGTGATCGAGGTCAGCGTCAAGGACAGGAGGTCGCGGATGCCGCCGACGTTTTCGTTGACCTGCGCCGCCAGCCGGCCGGAGCGTGTATCATTGAAGAAGCCGACGCCGAGCTTCATCAGGTGATCGAAAATGCGCTTCTGGTAGCGCGCCACCAGATTGTTGCCGATCTTGGCCAGCGCCACCGCCTGGCCATAGCCGGCAAAGCCGCGCAGCAGGAAGGCCGCCATGAAGCCTGCGCAGATCCACACGATCGCGTCGCCACGCCGTTCGTAGAAGATCTGGTTGACCATCGGGGCCATGATCCAGGCCGTGAAGGCGGTCGTGCCCGAAACGATCAGCGAGCAGGTGATGACCATCACATAAGTCCAGCGATAGTCGTGGCTGTTCTCAGCGAGAATGCGGCGCAGCACCGCTGTGACCTCGCCGGGCCGGGCTTTCAGCTTGTTTGGAGTTTGAAGTGTCAAATCAGAGGGCTTTGTCGGTTTCGCTTCCCGTGGCCGGGCAATTCGGCACCCCTATTACCGCCAAGCAGCCGGCTTGCCTATGCCTTGGGGTGACTAACTTCGTCGCGCCAGCGCCGGCCCGATGTCTGGACGCCGAACAGCGAGGGGTTCCTGGCATAGGCGGCAAGGCCGAGAAGGGCAGCCAGCGGATGGGTGATGACATAGACCGGCATGGTGCGCATCAGCGCGCTGTGCGGCGCCTTGTCCTCGAAGGCGGCGCGGAAATTGCCCTCCTTCAGCGCCGGCACGATCTTTTGCGCGATGCCGCCGGTGAGGAACACGCCGCCCCGGCTCATGAACACCAGCGCCAGGTCGCCGGCGGTGCGGCCGAGGCAGGTGACGAAGGTCTCGAGCGCTTCCTGCGCCACCGGATCGGTCTTGGCCAGTGCCGCACCGGTGACTTCGGCCGGCGTGGTGAAGGGCGACGGCTTGCCATCCGCCCTGGCCACGGCCCGGTAGACGTTGACGAGACCGCGTCCGCACAGGATCTGTTCGCCCGAAATGCGGCCCTCGAGCTTCTCGATATGCGGGAAGACCTCGAAATCGCGCGGCGTGCGCGGTCCGATGTCCATATGGCCGCCTTCGCCGGGCACCGGGATCCAGTGATGCAGCGCGTGGACCAGCCCGGCGACACCGAGCCCGGTCCCGGGGCCAAGCACGACGCGGCCGGCATTGGGCTCCGGCGTGCCGCCGCCGATCTTTTCCATATGCTCTTCGCCAAGCGCCACGACGGCCAGCGCCTGCGCCTCGAAATCGTTGAGCACGACGATGTCGCTCAGCCCAAGATTGGCGAACATCTGCCTCGGCTTGACCACCCAGGGACAGTTGGTGAGCTCGATCTCGTCGCCGTCGACCGGGCCGGCCACGGCCAGCACCGCCGAATTGGGGCGAACCGAGGACCGATCGAGCACCGCCGCCTGGATCGCCTCGTCGATGGTGTTGTAATTGGCGGTCTGGACGATGATCGGCTCGCCGGCCCCGGAATTGGCGTCGAGCACGATCGAAAACCGCGCATTGGTGCCGCCGATATCGCCGATCAGGATCGGAAACCGCAGCAAAGTCTCGTCATCGCCCGTGCTTGGCATGCTCTCGTCCGTCCCCGGCGCCCGCGACGGCGTTTCGCCGTTCCTGCGTTGACTAGCGCATGAGTTTGAAAAGGGAAACGGTTTTCGGGCCTGGTGGCGCGCAGGGAGAGGTTCTGCGGCCAAACGGCCACTGTTCCATGAAAACGGGGGCTAAACCGATTGAGCCTGCGGGTGGCGCGCCAATCACTTCGCTGGCGGCCGTGGCCGCGGCACCGGTACGCCGACCTCGGGCGTCGCGGTGAAGGCGTTCACCGGGCTTGGCAGGCCGGCGGTGCCGCTTGCCGTGACGGCGGGCAGCGACGGCGCTTCCGGCTCAGGCACCGCCACCGCGACCGGCACGGCGTCGCCGTGATAGGTCGCGGCCTCGGCCGAGGCAGGTCCCGGCGCGTCGAGCACCGCGCGGCATTCCTTAGGCAGGTTGGCCATCGTCATCAGGTCACGTGCCTTGGGCGCATCCGGGTTCTTGTTCGGCCGCCACGGCTCCTGCGTGAACCACCAGGCCAGCGGCTTGCCGCAGCCATCATCCTCCGGCGTTGCTTCCTGCGCCTTGCAATTGGGCGAGCCCGGCTGGCAGCCGATGCGCATGTGGAAATGGTAGTCGTGGCCCCAGAACGGCCTGATCTTGCGTAGCCACGAGCGGTCACCCTTGACCGTGTCGCAGAGCTTTTTCTTGATGCCGGGATTGACCAGGATGCGCTCGACCTCCGGATAGCTCGCCGCGCGCTTCAAAAGCCGCGTGTGCGCCGGCGTCCACAGCGCGTCCTTCACAAGATGCGTCTTGTCGTCGACCATCAAGGTGGCGCTCATGGTCTCGCGCTGCGCCCTGGTCATGGTGCGGTCGGGCATCGGCGTCAGCCAGATGTCGGCGTCGAGCCCGATCTGGTGCGAGGCATGACCTGATAGCATCGGGCCGCCGCGTGGCTGCGCGATGTCGCCGATCAACAGGCCCGGCCAACCGTCGGCGACGGCGTCGCGCGACAATCTCTCGATCAGCGCGATCATCGCCGGATGGCCCCAGCGGCGGTTGCGCGATGGCCGCATCACCTGCCAGGTCGGACCATCCATGGGAATGGCGACGCCGCCGGCAAAACAGCCCTTGGAATAGAAGCCGAAGGATTGCGGGGCGGTGGCCGTCGGCAGCTTCTCGGCGCCGAACAGGTCTTTCGCCCGCTCCTCGGCCGCTGCCGGCTGCGCGGCCAGGCCTGCCAGAGCCAGCGCTGCCGCCAATACCGCATTTCTGGGGCAAAGCGACCGCATCGATGATTTCATGAACCGCACCCCCGTGCCTGCAATCGCCGCATCATACCACGCCAAGCGCCACGCTTCGATCATCCTATCCCTTCACGCCCCTCATCGGGCTGCGCGGCGCACCGTCACGCCAGTCGCCGCTTGCCCACATATGGTCGAAAGCGGCGCGATAATCGGGAAAGCGAAACCGATAGCCCGCCGCCTTGATCGCCGCATTGGCGACCCGCTTATTCTCGCCATAGAAGGACCGCGCCATGGGCGAAAGTTGGGCGGTGTCGAAGGGAATTTCGGGCGGCGGCTCAACGCTCATCAGATGTGCGGCGTAGGCGACGACATCCTGCGGCGGCGCCGGCTCATCGTCGGTGACGTTGAAGATGCCGCCTCTATTGCCGCTGATCAGATGCCACAGCGCGCCTGATATGTCGTCGCAATGGATGCGGTTGAACACCTGGTCCGGCTTGACCAGCCGCCTGGCAGTGCCGTTCTCCAGATTGACCAGCGCGTTGCGGCCGGGACCGTAAATACCGGACAGCCGCAGGATCGCCACTGGGCGCCCGATGTCCTCGCCAAGCCTCAACCACGCCCGCTCGGCCTCGACCCGCATCACCGAACGCTTCGACACCGGCCGGCAGGCGGCCGTCTCGTCGACCCAGGCGCCGCCATGATCGCCATAGACGCCGACGGTCGAGAGATAGCCTATCCATTCCAGCGCCGGCATCCCTGCGATTGCCTGGCGAGCGGCATTCAACACCGGATCGCCGGCTTCTTCAGGGCCGACCGAAACCACCAGATGCGTGGTTTTCTCCAGCGCAGCGCCGATTTCGTTCGTCAACTTGCCGTCGAACAGCAGTGGGACGATGCCGGCCTGGCGCAGCGCTTCGAATTTTTCCTCGGAGCGTGTCGTGCCGAAGATGCTGGCGGTTCCCCCATTGGCGCCGGCAAAGGCCTTTCCGGAATAACCGGCACCGAAAATGAAGACCTGTTTTCCGCTCATGCATGCGCCCTGCTTGGCCGCGCCAGGCGCCATTCCTCGCGCACCGCCGCGTCGTCCTCACTGTTCAAGCCGTTCGCGGCCCGTTCGGCATATTCGGTTTCCGGCACCAGCCGCGCCAGCGCCCATATTGCCGCGCCCCGCACCAGCGGCGAGGCATCGCCGAGCAGGTCCCGGACGACGCCGACGAGCGCGCCGTCGCAGGAATTGCCGGCGGCGATCAGCACGTTGCGGACGAAACGGTCGCGGCCGATGCGTTTGATCGGCGAACCGGAGAAGAAGGCGCGGAAGCCGGCATCGTCGAGGGCCAAGAGATCGGCGAGCGGCGGCTCGCGCAGATCGTCGCGCGCGGCGAGCTTGGCCTCGGACGCGGCGCGGGCGAATTTGTTCCAAGGACAGGCGGCGAGGCAGTCGTCGCAGCCATAGATGCGGTTGCCGATCTTTTCCCGAAATTCATGCGGGATCGGCCCCTTGTTCTCGATGGTGAGATAGGAGATGCAGCGCCGCGCATCGAGCCTGTAGGGCGCGGGGAACGCGTCGGTCGGGCAGGCGTCGAGGCAGGCGCGGCAGGAGCCGCAATGGTCGATCTCGGGCTTGTCCGGTTCCAGTTCGGCCGTGGTGAAGATGGTGCCGAGGAACAGCCAGGAGCCGTGCTCGCGGCTGACCAGGTTGGTGTGCTTGCCTTGCCAGCCCAGCCCCGCTGCTTCCGCCAACGGCTTTTCCATCACGGGCGCCGTGTCGACGAAGACCTTCACGTCGCCGCCGGCGCGCGCGACGATCTTGCCGGCGATCTCCTTCAGCCGGCCCTTCATGACCTCGTGATAGTCGCGGTTTTTCGCGTAGACCGAGATCGCGCCGCGATCGCGCCTGGCCAGCACGTCGCGCGGATCATGGTCCGGCCCGTAATTCATCGCCAGCACGATGATCGAGCGCACGTCGGGCCACAGCGTGGATGGCTCGCCGCGGCGCGCAATCGTCTCGGCGATCCAGTCCATCGAGCCGTGAAAGCCGTCGGCGACGAATTCGGCCAGGCGCGCCGGAGCCAGCGGGATGGCATTGGGGGTGGTGACGGCGACCGCGTCGAAGCCGGCGCGCCGCGCCTCCGCGTCGATCAGCGCGCGCAGTTTCGACGCGTCAGAAGTCGAGATCCGCATAGTGCGATACCGGTGACAGGCCGCGCACGCGGTCGGTCAGGAGCGGCCGGAAGGAGGGCCGCGACTTCACCCGCGTGTACCATTCGCGCGCGGCGGGGTGTTCGCGCCAGTCAATCTCGCCGAGATAGTCGAGCACCGACAGCGTCGCGGCGGCCGCCAGATCGGCATAGGTGACCCTGCCGCCGGCCAGCCAATGACGGGTGCCCGCCAGCCAGTTGGTGTATTTCATGTGCTGGCGGATGTTGGCGCGCGCGGCGCGGATGGCGCCTGAATCGGGCGAGCCGCCGCCCGCCGTTTCCGGCATCACCGGCTTCAGCACGCGTTCGCGCACCAGATGGCGCGTCACTTCGCTTTCGGCCTTGTTGAGATACCAGTCGATCAGCCGGCGGATTTCGGCGCGCTGCATCGGGTCCTCGGCGAACAGCCGCTTGTCGCGCTTGAGCACGCCGCGCGTCTCGTCGAGATATTCGGAAATCACTGTCGCGCCGATGATCGGCACGTCACCTTCGGCCAGCAGGATCGGCAGTGTGCCGGCCGGGTTCAGCGCCAAGAACTCCTTGCGCCGCGTCCACGGCTTTTCCTCGATCAGCGCCAGCTCCTCGCCATACTCGCCAAAGGCGAGGCGGACGAAGCGGCAGGTAGCGAACATGGGATGGTGGAAAAGCGTCAGCATGGTTCCGCGATGATAAAGCGCACTGGTGTCGTTCAGAATTCGGAATTCGCGCGTCGCGCTCGTTCCAGGTATGGCGAATTCCGGATTGCCACACTGGCGAATCGCAGGGCGCACCGGTAAGTCTTGGCCGCCCGGCTAGCGGGCCGTCAGGGGTGTTGCGACCTATAGGGGGACTTCGGCGCCATGACAAGCAAGCCATTCTGTTAGCCGTCACGCCAATGCCGAGGTAGAAATGGAAAGCCAGACCATCGTCGAAGCCCTGCTGCTTGGCCTGCTGGAGGGGTTGACCGAATTCATCCCGGTGTCCTCGACCGGCCACATCCTGCTCGCCGGCCATTTCCTCGGGTTCCAGTCGACCGGCAAGGCCTTCGAGATCCTGATCCAGCTCGGCGCCATCCTGGCGATCCTCAGCGTCTATTTCCGGCGCCTGTGGCAGATGCTGCTCGACCTGCCGCATGACCGGCTGACGCGGCATTTCGTCATCGGCATCCTCATCGCCTTCCTGCCGGCGGCGATCATCGGCGCGCTGGCGCATGATTTTATCAAGACTGTGCTGTTCGAATCACCCCGACTGATCTGCATCATGCTGATCATCGGCGGCGTCGTGCTGCTGGTCGTCGACCGAATGAACCTCAAGCCGGTCTATCGCGACGTCGAGCGGTTCCCGACCAGACTCTACCTGCAGATCGGCCTGTTCCAGTGCCTGTCGCTGATCCCCGGCACGTCGCGTTCGGGTTCGACCATCGTCGGCGCGCTGCTTCTGGGTGTAGACAAGCGGGCGGCGGCGGAATTTTCCTTCTTCCTCGCCATCCCGACCATGGTCGGCGCCTTCGCCTTCGACCTGTTCAAGAACCGCAACGTGCTGACCTCGGCCGATCTGCCGATCATCGCCATCGGCTTCGTCGCCGCTTTCGTCACGGCCTTGGTCGTGGTGCGCTACCTGCTCGACTACGTCTCGCGCAACGGCTACTCGCTGTTCGGCTGGTGGCGCCTGGTGGTGGGGATCGTCGGGCTGGTGGCGTTGATGATCTGGGGCTGAACGTGCGTTGTTGCAGGCCCCTCACCGGGATTGCCAACCGAATTGACAGGGGCAATTCGGGGCAACCCGACCTCTCCCCTAGCGGCCGGATGAGGGGGCTGCCTCGCACGGATTTCTGTCAACTCCTTCCGTAAAACGCATTCGGGACATGCACCGGCCAACGCCAGGGCAGCACGGCGACCATATCGAAGCGCATAGACAGCCTGCCATAGTCGGGCTGCCGCGACAGCCAGATATCGGCAGCACCCTCGATGCGGCGCTCCGATTCGTGACCGATCGCCTCCATGGCCTCGATCAGCGTGCGGCGCGCCTTGACCTCGACGAACAGGACGAGGTCGCCGCGCCGCGCAATCAGGTCGATCTCGCCGAAGCGGGTGCGGTGGCGGCGCGCGAGAATCCGGTAGCCCTTCAACATCAGCGCGGCCGCCGCCAGCCATTCGCCGCGATGGCCGCGCCGGTAGGCCTTTTGGCGGCTGGCGCTCGGGCGCTCAGCCACCGCTGGTTTCTCGTTGCTCGGCCATGACTTTTGGACAAACGGAACCGTTTGTCCGAGAAAACCGGTTTCCGCATTTCGGGATCATGGTCTGTCCTTGAGCTCGAGCAGCCGCCGATACAGCGCCTGCTTCTGGCCGCCGGTCATTTTCGCCGCTTCCGCCGCCGCCTTGGAGGCGGGCATTTCAGCGGCGAGCGACAAGAGCAGGCGATCGATGTCTTCAGGTTCGTCGGCCTTGGCCTCGGCGGCGCCGACGCAGACGACGATCTCGCCCCTGGGCGTATCGGCCCCCGCGTAGTGGTCGGCGAGCGCCCGCAGCGTGCCGGTGCGCATCTCCTCGAACGTCTTGGTCAATTCGCGGCCGATGGCGGCCTTGCGCTCGCCGCCGAGCGCCTCGACCATGGCGCCGAGCGACTCGGCCAGCCGGCGCGGCGATTCGAAGAAGATCAGCGTCGCCGGCACGGCTCTCAGGGCCTCCAGCCGGGCCAGGCGTTGTCCCGATTTAACCGGCAGGAAGCCGGCGAACAGGAAAGCGTCCGACGGCAGGCCCGACGCCGTCAGCGCGGCAAGCGGCGCCGAGGGGCCGGGGATCGGCACGACGCGGATGCCGTGGTCGAGCGCCTCGCCGACCAGCCGGTAGCCGGGATCGGAGACCAGCGGCGTGCCGGCATCCGAGATCAGCGCCACGCTCTGGCCGGCTTCGAGCGCCGCGATCAGCTTCGGCCCGGCCTCGCCCGCATTGTGTTCATGATAGGCCGTGGTGCGCCGGCGGATGCCGTAGCGGTCGAGCAGCACGCGCGACACGCGCGTGTCCTCGCAGGCGACGATGTCGGCGGCGGCCAGCGTCTCCAGCGCGCGCAGCGTGATGTCGGCGAGGTTGCCGATCGGCGTCGCCACCAGATAGAGCGCCGGATCGAGCGGACGGGCCGCGATCTCGGTCTGCCCGACCACATAGCTGCGCTTGCCCGTTTCGCCAGTCACCGATGCCGTCTCCGTTCAGCCTGTTGGCTTGCCAAACCCATTTGGCATGGCTGGCGCCGGCTTGCAAAACTCACACCGATGTAAGGCAGTCGCCATTCCTTCGCCACAGTAGGGAACGAAACCGGTTTTGGCAGATTTAGCCCCTGATTCCCAAGGGAGGACAGGATGGACAGCCTGACGATACAGGACGCTTTCGAGCCCTACTATGCCGGCCGCGGCCGAATTGCCGCACGCCAGGACAAGCGGCTGCCGGCCCGGGACGACACCAGCCTGACCAAGCAGGCCGCGATTGCCTTGCCGACGGATGTCAGGCTTTCCGACAACAAACCCGACAGCACGACGGAGCACTGACCGGACGATGCCCAATCGCTTCGATATTTTCATCACCCGTCTCGAAACGAAAACCGCGCGCCACGGCGTGCCGCTATCTCCGATAGGCGACCAGCACCGAGGGCGCCGCGACAAGGACAACGCCAAGCCGGTGCGCTCCGGAGAGTCCCACGCCGAGAAGGATCGCGGAAAGCACCGCCACAAACACGACGCCTGATCTGGCTCAGATCGGCGAGACGACCATCAGTTCGTCGTCGTGGGCGGAGCAAGGCGCGACGCAGCGCATGCCCGCGAGCAACAGGCTCCTCGGTCAGCCGAAAGGCACTCAGCCCCCCAGCGCCTGATCCAGATCGGCGATCAGATCGTCGCCATCCTCGATCCCCGCCGACAGCCGCACCAGCGAATCCGATATGCCGATCTCCGCCCGCTTCTCGGCGGGAATGGAGCCATGCGTCATCAACGCCGGGTGCTCGATCAGGCTCTCCACCCCGCCAAGACTTTCGGCCAGCGTGAACAGCTGCGTGCGTTCGAGAAAGCGTTTGGTGCCGGCAAGATCGCGATCAAGAACAGCCGTGATCATGCCGCCGAAGGCATGCATCTGCTGGACCGCGATGGCGTGCTGGGGATGGCTGGCGAGGCCGGGATAGATGACGCGGCGCACATCTTTTCGCGCTTCCAGCCATTGCGCGATTTTGAGGCCGTTGGCGGAATGACGCTCCATCCTCAGCGCCAGGGTCTTCAAACCGCGCAGCGCCAGGAAACTATCAAACGGGCCGGATATGGCTCCGATGGCGTTCTGCAGGAATTTCAGGCGATCGGCCAAATCCTTTTTGTCGCCGACAACTGCGACGCCACCGACCATGTCGGAATGGCCGTTCAGATATTTCGTCGTCGAATGGACCACGATGTCGATGCCGAGCTCCAGCGGCCGCTGGATGTAGGGGCTGCAGAAGGTGTTGTCGGCGACGGACAAGACCCCCTTGCGCTTCGCCAACGCCGCGACGCCTTCGAGATCGACGATGCGCAGCAATGGATTGGTCGGCGTCTCGACCCAAAGCATTTTTGTTTCCGGCCGGATCGCGGCTTCAACCGCGGCCAGACTGGTGAAATCGACGAAAGAAATCCGCAGATTGGCCGAGCGCTTGCGCACCCGCTCCATCAGCCGGAACGAGCCGCCATAAATGTCGTCGGTGGCGACGATATGCGCGCCGGAATCGAGCAATTCGAGCACCGTGGCGATCGACGCCAGGCCGGAAGCGAATGCGAAAGCCGCCGAGCCGCTTTCGAGATCGGCCACGGCGCGCTCGAAGGCGAATCGCGTCGGGTTCTGGCTGCGGGCATATTCGAAACCCTTGTGCACGCCGGGCGACTGCTGGCCATAGGTCGAGGTGGCGTAGATCGGCACCATCACCGCACCGGTGAGCGGGTCGTGGCTCTGGCCGCCATGGATGGTGCGCGTCGAAAACGCCAGGCGGTTCTTTCCGGATGTCGTCATCGTGCGCGCCTCAGATGGTTGATCAGGTCGATGCGGGTAATCAGGCCGACGAACTCGTCGCCGTCGAAGATGATGGCAACCTCGTTGCGGTCGAACACCGGCAGCAGCGCGTCCAGCGTCTGGCTGGCCTGCAGCGTGTGCAGGTTCGAGGTCATGGCTGTGCGCACCGGGCCGTTGAAGCGCTCCCAGCGCCCGTCATAGGGGCCGTCGACATGGGCAAGGATGTCGCTCTCGTCGACGATGCCGACGAGCTTACCATTGTCGAGCACCGGCAGTTGCGAGACATCGGAGCGGCGCATGCGTCCATAGGCGTTGAGCAGGCTCTCGTCCGGCCCGACATAGACGGTGTCGCCAGTGCGGTGAGTGCGCATCACGAGGTCACGCAGGTCGCCATGCTGTTCGTGTTCGGCCAGTCCCTGTTCCGCCAGCCAAAAATCGTCGAACACTTTTGACAGGTACTTGTTGCCGCTGTCGCAGACGAAGGTGACGACGCGCTTGGGCACCGTCTGCTCGCGGCAATAGCGCAGCGCCGCCGACAACAACGTGCCCGAAGACGAGCCGGCCAGTATGCCTTCCCGGGACAACAGATCCCGCACCGCCAGCATGCTCTGCTTGTCCGTGATGGAATAGGCCTTCTTGACCAAAGACAGATCGGCATTGGGCGGCACGAAATCCTCGCCGATACCTTCCACGGTCCAGCTTCCCGCCTCTTCCATCTTGCCGGTCTTGATCAGCGGCGCCAGCACCGAGCCAACCGGATCGGCCAACACCATCTCCGTCTTCGGCGACACCTCGGCGAAGTAGCGGCCAAGCCCGGTCAGCGTGCCGCCCGAACCGACGCCGACCACCACCGCGTCGACATCCCCGTCAAGCTGCGCGAAAATCTCCGGGCCGGTGGTCGTCTGATGCGCCAGCGGGTTGGCCGGATTGGCGAACTGGTTGGCGTAGAAGGCGCCGGGCAGTTCGGCGGCGATTTTTTCCGCCATGTCCTGGTAATATTCGGCATGGCCCTTGCCGACATCGGAACGCGTCATGCGCACTTCCGCGCCGAGCGCGCGCAGATGCTGGATTTTCTCGCGCGACATCTTGTCGGGCACGACCAGGATGATGCGGTAACCCTTGGGAATGCCGACCTGGGCGAGGCCAAGGCCGGTGTTGCCGGCTGTCGCCTCGACGATGGTGCCGCCGGGCTTCAGCTTGCCCTGTTTTTCGGCCGCCGCGATCATCGACAGCGCGATACGGTCCTTGATCGAGCCGCCAGGGTTCTGGCTCTCGAGCTTGATGAACAGCCGGCATTTTCCGGTGTCGAACTTGGTCAGCTCGACGATGGGCGTCTGCCCGATCAGATCGAGCAACGACGCATAGGGCGGCCGGAGGCGCGAGAGCGCCCTATCCGAGGAGCCACTGTCGGCCGTGGTTTTTCTATGCTCACTCATGTGGAGCCTCCATGGGTCAACCCTAGCGTCTTTTCCAGCCGATCGCAGTTGGAAAGAAGATAGATCGTGCCAATCCGGTGGCCAGACGGGGAATGAAATTCCATGGGGCCGTCATCCAGGCGAGGCGAGGCGGTGCCGACCGAAACGCCAGCGAGACAGCGCCAAGCCGTGGGACTGGACGGCGGCATGATCCGGTCCAGCGAAGGCGTCGCAACCTGATCACCGGCCAGCAGAATTTTTTGGGCGCCGAGGCCGCGCGCGCCGTGTGTGAGGCATTGGGCTGAACGCCATCCCTCCGGCTGGTAGCTGGAGGGACTTCAGTCTTAGTTGAGCAATAGCTAATATATATGTAGCTTGGTCGTGCGGGGGACGATCCCAATCGAAGCCTAACCCGCGATGGCCGGTGCGATCTGCTTCCAACCCAAGCATCCCCGCACCGGCCATTCTTTTGGTCCGAGGGCATAGGAAAGCACTGGCTCGAAACCGGGCTGGGGAGGCATTGGGTCACTCGACGGAAGGAAGATCGCGCCTTTTGGCAGGCCGATTCGCATCCCCATTACCGCGGTCCATATCGAGCCACGTATATCTCGATTGACTAAAGTAATGGAACGTCCAATGGACAAGCACGGAACGTTCGAAGACCCCTCGGACCAAGGCCTGCTAGCGCGCAAGACTTTAGTCCTGCCGTTTTATAGTTAAGAACGGAAGTTGTTCAAACCGACATAGGGCCGCTCAGGACGAATACCAGACTAGGCCCAGCCGAATATGGTGCGATCACGGAAGACGCTCGCGGCTTAAGGCGGGCACCACTTGCCAAAGACAATCGCCGCCTGGGGTTGTCTACCCCAGCAACCGCTTGCTCAACCTGGCGCACTGGACTCGGATATCGGGAATGGCGTCGATCTCGAAGAAGGTGCCGCGCGTCAGCGGGCCGACGGCGAGAATTTTTCGCGAAACGGTGCCATCGGCGGCGATGATCTCGCAATTGGCCGAGACGTCGAGGCCGATGCGCAGCGGATCCGGCCGCGCCAGGCCGCGGTCGACCAGCGAGCGCACCACGCTGTTCGACGAGGTCGAGATGTCGCGCACGATACCGGAGCAATCATAGATGCGGGCGACGCCGAATGTTTCGAGGCGCTGGGTGTGACGCGACTGGACCTCCACCGCGAAGCCGTCGCCCGGCGTGACGCCGACGACGCGCCCGGCGAGCGGCCGGATGCGGCCCGATTGCACGGCCTCCGTCACCCTGGCGTAGACCTCGGGTGCCATGCGGTGGCGATGGATGTCCCACCAGGCCTTGGTGTGCTCGACGAAGCGGCGCTTGGCCGAGGCCGGCCAGTTCTGCCAGATCTTCTGGTTGAAGGGGCGCAGGCCGTCCACCACGTCGCGCCAGTCGACGCCGGCCTTCTGGTTCTGACGGATAAGGTCGCGGAACCAGCCGACGAAATAGGAGAGCTGGGTGCCGAGCGGGATGTCGGCGACGTCGAGCTTGATCGGATTGCCCTTGCGGTGCGGCGAGGGCAGCAGGCCGCGCCGCGACACCGCGATGATGTCGCCGCGATGGCCGCGCTGCTCCAGGGAAAGGAATGCATCGACCATGCTCAAGCCCGTGCCCAGCACCAGGATGCGGCTATCTGGATCGAGCGCGGTGTCGGCTTCCGAGCCCATCCGGATCGCGTGGCCCTGCGCGGGCTGTTCGTCATGGCCGGTAGCGAGCACGGCAAGATGGGCGACCACGCTGGTGCCGTTGGCGAGCGCCACCTCGACCCCGGACGCCGTCGGCGTGATCGACAGGCTCTCCTCGCGGATCAGGCGCAGCCGGCCGGTCTCGCGCTCGCGCGTTTCCAGGTCGTCGAGCAATTCCTTGAGATAACGCGCATAGAGGCTGCGCGGCGCATAGACCGGAGCCTGTTCCGGTGTCGCAAGCCCCCGCTCCAGCAGCCAGCGCCAGAAATTGCCGGGATCGTCGGCATAGGCGCTCATGCCTGCGGCGCTGACATTCAGCACATGCGCCGACAGCAGCGTCGAATAGGCAATGCCCTGGCCAAAATGCGGGCGTTTTTCGATCAGCGTGACGCGCAGGTCCGGATTGGGCGATTTGAGCAGATGCGCGGCCAGCACGACGCCGCTGGCGCCGCCGCCGACGATGATGATGGAACGGGTCGGGTTGGTTCGCCCGGTCATGCGCAAGCGAGCCCCATGCGAAGTGCCGGCTTCAGGCCTGGACCTTCACCGCGACCGACAGGTCGTTCCGCGCCACCGGCAGGTCGTCCCTCGCGACCGGGAGGTCGTCGGCAATGTCGCGCATCTCGGCGAGGCTGCGCTGGTCGAGCACCTCGGCGATCGCCTGCCGGACTTCCAGCATCAGATGTCGGACTTGGCATGTCGCCTCGTTGCAGTCTTCACAGCGCTGATACTGTGTGCGGCTGGCGCAGGGGATCGGAGCCAACGGCCCGTCGAGGACGCGCACGACGTGGCCGACCTTGATCTCGTCGGCGGGCCGGGCCAGGCGATAGCCGCCCTCCTTGCCCTTCCGGCTCTGGACGAAGCCGGCATTGCGCAGCTCGCCCAGAATGGCGTCGAGGAATTTCTTCGGGATGTTGTTGCCGGTCGCGATATCGCCGACGAAGGCGAGCCGTCCGGCCGGCATGTGCGCGAGATGGACGAGCGCCTTGAGGCCGTACTTGCCTTTTTTGGTGAGCATGAACCGAACGTTTCTCTGTCGTGCGATGGCCTTAGGCCATCCGTTGCGAAACGCCTCGCGTGCCTCCCCGCCGCGCCGAAGCCTCCATGACACATAAATTCCAGTGACATGATATACAAGCCAATTGCGGTTGATCTTGCTTGATTTTCAACTCGTTGCGGCGATTTTAGGCCCGCCTTGTGATTTCGAGGACACAGACGCCAGGCTTGCTCGCATGACGGCCTGCGGCTGGGAACCGACGACGCCAGCGATCTCCACGATACGCTTGGGATGCCCTGTCATCGGCACCCCGCACCTATGTCCATAAGATTACTATACTTAGGTGCCGACACGTGGAACCTCATTCTAAATTCTGTGCCATTCGAAGCATCAGTTTGCTGGAGGTAGGGAAAACCCGGAATTCTCGTTTGAACCTGTCTGTATCTGCAACGGTCGAGGTCGAGCCCTCGGGCAAAGTTGATGGGCTCGCCGCTCTTGGACGACGGCAACCGTCACTTCCGCCGTGGCGGCCCGCCGCCAGTGGCTTTTTTCCAACAAGCTCTCCTTCCTTGGAAGGATTTAACTCTACAAGAACCATGGAATTAGAGAACTATGGACATGCAATCCGGTTTTACCTTTTCATGGAGCCCTTTGATGCCCACCATTTCGCGACGCATTCTCCTTCTGTCGTCGGCCGCCCTCGCCGGCGCCGCCTTCCTCAGCCCGGCGCTCGCCGAAGACCTGAAGATCACCATCGGCTACCAGACGGTGGTCGAACCCTCGAAAGTGCCGCAGGCCGATGGCGCCTATGAAAAGGCGACCAAAGCCAGCATCGACTGGCGCAAATTCGATTCCGGCGCCGATGTCATCGCTGCGGTCGCCTCCGGCTCGGTTGATATCGGCTATGTCGGCTCGAGCCCGCTGGCGGCCGCCGCCAGCCGCGAACTGCCGATCCAGACCATTTTCGTCGTCGGCCTGATCGGGCAATCCGAGGCGCTGGTCGCCCGCAACGGCGCCGGCATCGAGAAGGTCGCAGACCTCGCCGGCAAGAAGGTCGCCGTGCCGTTCGTGTCGACGACGCATTACAGCCTGCTTGCCGCGCTCAAGCACGAGAATGTCGATCCGAAATCGGTCCAGATCCTCAACCTGCGGCCGCCGGAAATCGCCGCCGCCTTCGCGCGCGGCGATATCGACGCCGCCTATGTCTGGGACCCAGCGCTGGGCCAGATCAAGACATCCGGCAAGGTGGTGCTGGATTCCTCGCAGGTCGCCGCCTGGGGCGCGCCAACCTTCGACGCCTGGATCGTGCGCACCGACTTCGCCGAGAAGAACCCGGAAGCCGTGCGCGACTTCGTCAAGGTGACGGGCACCGCCTATGCGGACTATCTCGCCAAGCCCGACGCCTGGTCGGTTTCGTCGCCGCAGGCCGCCGCGATCGCCAAGCTCACCGGCGCCAAGCTGGAAGAGGTGCCGGAGCTGCTCAAGGGTTATGTCTTCCCCACCCTGGAAGAGCAGGCATCCGGGAAGTTCCTCGGCGGCGGTACGGTCAGTGCGATCGCGGCGGCATCCGCCTTCCTCAAGGAGCAAGGCAAGGTCGACGCGGTGCTGCCGGACTATTCGAAATACGTCACTTCGAAATACGTCACCGAGGCGCTGGCCTCGAACTGACGCCTCGCACACGCGGCTCTCCTTCCCTGACGCCGCGTGTTGCCTGTCCCGAAGCCGCAGACGAGGCGCGGTTTTGGGGCAGGCGGATATCCTTCCAATCGGCGAGGGCCCATGCTGCATCTCGTGCTCGACAAGATCTCCATCCACTATGACGGCCAGCCGGCACCCGCCGTCGAGCACGTGTCGATCGGCGTTGCCAAGAACGATTTCGTCGTCCTTGTCGGCCGCTCCGGCTGCGGCAAGACCTCGCTGCTCAACGTCGCCGCCGGCCTGGTCATACCGGCGCGCGGCAGTGCCACGGTCAATGGCAAGCCGATCACCGGGCCCGGTTCGGACCGGGCCGTGGTGTTCCAGAACGATGCGCTGTTTCCGTGGCTCACGGCGCGCGAGAACGTCGCCTTCGCGCTCAGGCTGCGCGGTGTGAGGCCAGCCGAACGGGCGCGCCGCGCCGATGAACTGCTGGCGCTGGTCAAGCTCGCTGAAGCCGGCGACAAACGCATCTGGGAGCTGTCCGGCGGCATGCGCCAGCGTGTCGGCCTTGCCCGGGCGCTCGCCGCCGAACCCGAATTCCTGCTGCTCGACGAGCCGCTCGGCGCGCTCGACGCGCTGACGCGCGAGCGCATGCAGACGACGCTGCTCGACCTTTGGACGGCAAGCCATGCCGGCGTGCTGATGGTGACGCACGGCATCGAGGAGGCGTTGGTGCTCGCCACCCGCATCGTCGTGCTGGCGCCCGGCCCGGGCCGCGTGGTGCGAACCTTCGAGCCGAGCTTCTCCAGGCGTTACGCGGCAGGCGAGCCCATTCGCGCCATCAAGGCCGATCCGGCCTTTGCGGCGGCGCGCGGCGAACTGACCGACGCGATCTTCGAGGGAGAGGCGGCATGACAATTTCCTCCTACACTGAACGGCCCGGTTCAAGGACAGACGAAACCGACGGCCTGTCGGTGCCCTGGTCGAGGCCACGGGCGAAACGGACGGGCGTTTCGGCGCGCATGGTCAGCGCCGCCACCATCCTGGCGGTGCTGGCGCTCTGGACACTGTCGGCCCGCCTGCAACTGGTGTCGCCGGTGTTCCTGCCCTCGCCGCTTGCCGTGTGGAACAAGTTCATCGTGGTCATCAGCGACGGCTTCGTCGACGCGACGCTGCCGCAGCATGTCGTCGCCAGTCTGGGCCGCGTCTTTGCCGCGCTGGTCGCCGCCATCCTGGTCGGCGTGCCGGTGGGGCTCGCCATAGGCATCAGCACGGTGGGGCGCGGCATCTTCGATCCGCTGCTCGAATTCCTGCGGCCGATCCCGCCGCTGGCCTATCTGCCTCTGGTCATCATCTGGTTCGGCATCGGCGAGCCGTCGAAGATCCTGGTGATCGCCATCGCCATGCTGGCGCCGGTCGCGCTGTCGACCGCCTCGGGCGTCCGCGGCGTCTCGCGGGAGCGCGTCAACGCCGCGCGTTCGCTTGGTGCGACTCGACGCCAAGTGGTCCGCCACGTGATCCTGCCCAGCGCCCTGCCCTCGATCCTGACCGGCCTGCGCATCGCGCTCGGCGCCGGCTGGTCGACACTGGTCGCGGCCGAGCTGGTGGCGGCGACGCGCGGGCTTGGCTTCATGATCCAGTCGGCGGCCCAGTTCCTCGTCACCGACGTGGTGATCATGGGCATATTGGTGATCGCGGCCATCGCCTTCGTGCTCGAATTCACCATCCGCAGCATCGAGCGCGTGCTGGTCCCATGGGCGGGGCGGGAATGATCGGAAAAGGAGAATGACGATGACCCATTCCACCGCCGTGTTGTTTGCCCATGTCGGCGCCTGGCTGCTCGGCCTTGCTTCCGACGAGAACGCGGCAAGTGACGACAGCCCGCGCTCGCCGGCGCCGGTCCATCTCCGCGCCGGGCGCGATCGCCTGCCACCTCGCGACGAGAGTTTTTACTGGGCCTGGCAGTACTGGTCGCAGTGAACGCAGTCGCCACGGGCGGCGCGCTCAGCAGCGGGCGCGCTTGCTCGAAAATCAACCATGCCCACGGTTCGCCCATACCAGGCCGGCCAGGCCGACCAGCATGGCGGCGAGTCCGATATAGAGCCATTGCGATTGGCCGGTCATGAAGCTGCCGCCGACCACGCCGATCCCTTGCAGCGACCACAACGCACCGATCGCCAGCACAATCAACGCCAGCAGATTTTTGGTCAGTCTCATTGTCGGATCTCGCTTTCCCAGTCGATCGAGAGCGGCGCCACAGCCGCGATGAAAGAGCCAAAGGAAGTGGCTCGATCCCAGCGGTTTCTACTTGGAGATTAATCCCGGATCTTGTCAAACGGATCTCGGATATCGGCACGAACATCATCGATAACTGATAAAATCTGGTCCGAAAATCCCTGACAAACTGTTACCCCCTGACTCCAAACGTGTGATCTTGCCATGGAACCGCCAGATCACTGCCGCATTTCCTGCCTTATTTCCCACCTAACGGCTTGGGTCTGTCAAAAACGGAGCCATCCCCCAAATATGAAGACCACGAAACAGACCGCGCTTGTCGCGGTAACGATCGCTGCTGGCCTGATGGTCGGCGCCTCCGCCACTTCGGCAACCGCCGCCGCCGGTCAGTGTGGCCGCGCTTCCTGGTACGCGCTGCACTCGAGGACCGCATCGGGCGAGCGTATGAACCCCTCGGCGATGACCGCCGCCCACCGCACGCTGCCTTTCGGCACCAAATTGCGGGTCACCAACAAGAACAACGGCCGCAGCGTCGTCGTGCGCATCAACGATCGCGGTCCCTTCATCAAGGGCCGGGTGCTCGACCTGTCGAAAGGCGCCGCCGGCCAGCTCGGCTTCATCGGCTCCGGGCAGACCTCCGTCTGCATGGCGCGCGTCTGATCTGATCGTCTCCTGACCATGATCCCTTCCGACCGCAGGACCATCATGGTCAGGTCGCCGCGAAAGCCTGACACATATCCTACACATTTCGGCACTGCACATTGAGCCGGCTGGGCCGGCCGTGCCGGGTTTTCAAGGCTTTCGGCGAAAGAAGCATTTGGTCACGCCACGTGACGTATTGCATCGCAGCAATTAGTTGTTAACTTCCCCGCGAGACATCTAGGGCTCGGCGCTGATCGTCGTCCCTTCGGTCGCGGGGTAACGTATGTTCTACCAGCTCTACGAAATGAACCACGCGGCCCTGCAGCCGGCGCGGGTCTATGCCGACGCGGTCCGGTTGTTCTACTCCAACCCGCTCAACCCCGTTTCGCATACGCCCTGGGGCCGTTCGATCGCCGCCGGCGCCGAACTGTTCGAGCGCACCACGCGCCGCTACGGCAAGCCGCGATTCGGCCTGGCCAAGACGGTGGTCGACTGGAAGAGCGTCGCGGTCACCGAGAAGACCGTCTGGTCGAAGCCGTTCTGCAATCTCGTCCGGTTCGAGCGCGCCGTTCCCCCCGGGCGCAAGGCCGACCCGAAGCTTTTGATCGTGGCGCCGATGTCGGGCCATTATGCCACGCTGCTGCGCGGCACGGTCGAGGCGATGCTGCCCTATGCCGATGTCCATATCACCGACTGGGTCGACGCCCGCATGGTGCCGCTGGCCGATGGCAGCTTCGATCTCGACGACTATATCGACTACGTCATCGACATGCTGCACACGCTGGGTCCGGACACGCATGTGATGGCCGTGTGCCAGCCTTCCGTGCCGGTGCTTGCGGCGGTGGCGCTGATGGAGGCGAAGGGCGATCCCTTCGTGCCTTCGACGATGACCCTGATGGGCGGGCCGATCGACACCCGCCGCAACCCGACCGCCGTCAATCTGCTGGCCGAGGAAAAGGGCATCGACTGGTTCCGCGACAACGTCGTCATGCGCGCGCCCTGGCCAGTGCCGGGCTTCGGCCGCGAGGTCTATCCCGGTTTCCTGCAGCTTTCGGGCTTCATGAGCATGAACCTCGACCGCCACATCATCGCCCACAAGGAATTCTTCATGAACCTTGTGAAGCACGATGGCGACAATGCCGAAAAACACCGCGACTTCTATGACGAATATCTGGCGGTGATGGATCTGACGGCGGAGTTTTATCTGCAGACGGTCGACACGGTCTTCGTGCGCCATGCGCTGCCCAAGGGCGAGATGACGCATCGCGGCACCAGGATCGATCCGTCCGTCATACGCAACGTTGCCCTGTTCACGGTCGAGGGCGAGAACGACGACATTTCGGGTCTTGGCCAGACCAGGGCGGCGCAGGATTTGTGCGTCAACATCCCCGCCGACAAGAAGGCCCACTACATGCAGCCGGCAGTCGGCCATTACGGCGTCTTCAACGGCTCGCGCTTCCGCTCCGAGATCGTGCCGCGCATCGTCGACTTCATCACCAGCTATGGCCGCCAGAACCGCGTCGCGGTGAAGCCGAAGCTGGTGCGCACCGCCAAGCGGTAGACGGTTTGAAACGGAACCGGCCGCCGGTCCGATTTGTTGCACAAGTGCCGCTCTGCCTCCCCGCGGGTAACCATGCTGCAAATCAGGCCGACGTCGTAATTGACACGGAGTGTAAATCGCCCTTAACGTTTCGTTAACAACAGGGCGAGCGGGGACAATGAATTCCTCAACCATGCGAAGGCTGCGCGTATGCGCGGCAGCAGGGCTGGCGTTAACGGGGGGCTGGATGGCACCGGCCTGGGCTTCGGGCGCCATGGCGACCGGGGGCCTCACCTCGCAGCCGATCGGCCACTACGATTTCTGCAAGCAGCGTCCGGGCGAATGTTCGATCCGCCCGGCCAATCTCGCGCCGGCGGTGCTGACGGACGGGTTGATGCGCAAGATGGTCAACGTCACCGCCAGGGTCAATGCCGCCGTCAAGCCGATGAGCGACATGGACATCTACGGCAAGGACGAGGTCTGGGCCTATCCGGACAAGGGCGTCGGCGACTGCGAGGACTATGTGCTGGAGAAGCGGCGCCAGCTGTCCCACATGGGCATGTCGCTCGCCGATCTCCTGATAACCGTGGTCCGCAAGCCCGACGGTGAAGGCCACGCCGTGCTGACGGTGCGCACCGACGGCGGCGACTATGTGCTGGACAATCTGACCGACAAGGTCAAGTTCTGGGACCAGACCGGCTACCGCTTCCTCAAGCGCCAGGCGATCGACAACACCGGCCGCTGGGTCTCGATCCGCGGCGGCCAGCAGGTTCTGGTCGGCTCGGTGCAGTAGGGCCATAGCGGGGCACCTGCCTGAGGCGGCGCCACCCCGGCGCTGCCATACCGTTACATTCTGCACGTTGCGAAGCTCGCAGATCGCGGCATGGATCCTCGGGGCTGCGCGTCCGCTTCGCTCCCGCTCCGCCCGTGGATGATGAACCGTGGAGGTTCCGCAATCCCTGGGGCCTCTGCCATTGCCGCACTGCCTTGACCCACGGCTCCCTTTGGGGACCCTCCAGAAAATTTCCGCATCCCTCCGTGAACCATTTCCGTTCGCCCGGCGACACACAGCCGTGAACCGAACCAACCCAAATCATGGAGACTTCAAATGACTGCTTTTCTGCGCAACACGCTTCTCGCCGCCGCCGCCGTTTCGGCGCTCACCGGATCAGCTCTGGCCGGGCAGACCATTCCAAGCTGCGCCAACACCAACCTCAACGATTTGTGGGCCGGCCGCTGTTGCGGCGAGGCCGGCGCGTCGGACTGCCTGGGCGGTGGCAATGGCGGCCAGGGCCATGGCGACCATGGTCGTGGCGGCAATGCCGGCAGCACGGCCGGCAAGAATTGATCGCACCACGGCTGCCCGCCGGCTGCTCGCCGGCGGGCACTGTCTCTACGATCGCCGGCCCAATGCGGCGCGGATCGACGCGGTGATGCGCAGAAGCTCGGCCTCGTCGAGTTTCTCGATGGTCTCGGCCAGAAGATTGGCAAGTTCGGTGGCGGCGGGGGACAGGCCCGACGTATCGAGTTTCACCCGCGGATGCGAGGTTTCGGCCAGCCGCGCCAGCTCCTCGGCATCGTCCCAGATGATGTTGAAATAACCGATGATCTTCTGGATCAGCGTCCAGGTCGGCGCGCCGCGCCGGCCATGCTCGAGCGCCGAGAGATAGGCGGCGCTGACGCCGATCGCCGCCGCCATGTCCTTCTGGCTGACGCCGCGCTCGGCCCGCAGCGCCCGCAGCCGCTCGCCGAACGGCGTCACGAGCGCGCCCGCCGCAGCCTGACATAAAGCGCGCCCGAGCCGCCATGGTTGCGGGCGGCATGGTCGTGGCTGGAGACCAGCGGCCGGAACGCGGGTGTCGACAGCCAGGCCGGCACGGCGCGCCGCAAGATGCCATCGCCGCCCGAGGAAGACCCCTTGCCGGTGATGACCAGCACATAGCGGACGCCGCCGGCATGCGCCCGGTGCAGGAACGAGAACAGCAGCGAATAGGCCTCGTCCTGCGTCATGCCGTGCAGGTCGACGCGGCCCTCGATCGGCAGCCGGCCTTTTTGCAGCTTGTCCAGCGTCGGCTCGTCGAGCCGGTGCGTGACATGCTGGATTTTCGGTTTTGCAACAGCCGTCGCGTTGGCGGCGGGCTGGACCGGCTGCGCCGGTGTCGGCCTGGCATCGACGGCCATGTCCGGAATGTCGACGGCGGCGCGGCCCTTGAGCGGCTTGGCGGTGCGCGCCACCAGGTTCCACAGCACCCGGTCGTCGTCGCTGAGTTTATCCCCGCGCTTGCTCATCTTGCGCCCCGGGCCAGCGCGCGCGGCACCAGCGCATAAAAATCGGCGGCGTTGCGCACCACGCCGGCGATCTCGCCGGCGGCATCGCCCGAGCCGGCGAACAGGTCGCCCCGCGCCGGCCCTGTTATGGCCGAGCCGGTGTCCTGTGCGATCATCAGCCGCCGGAACGGGTTTTTGTCGAAGGCGGTGAGCGTCGGCGCGTCGATGAAAAAGGGCGTGCCGAATGTGTGCAGCAGCCGGTCGACTGCCATCGAGCGGCCCGGCGTCAGCGGCACCTTGGCGGCGGCGATCGGACCGAGCGCGGCATCATCCACTGCAGCCTCGCGGAAGAAGATGTAGGAGCGGTTTTGCCACAGGATCTCGTCGACCCGCCCAGGATGCGCCTTGAACCAGGCGCGGATCGACTGCATGGTCACGTCGGCCAGCGGGATTTCGCCGAGCCCGCTCAGGATTTTGCCGGGACCCGTAAAGCGCTGGCCTGACTTGGCGGCGTAGGTGACGCGGCAAAGCCGCCCGTCGGTCATGACAAGCCGGGCCGCGCCTTGGACATGGATGAAGAAGGCATCGACCTTGTCGGCCAGCCAGGCAATCTCCAGCCCCTGGCCGGCGAGCGCTCCGCGCTCGATCGCGCCACGGTCGGGATATTCGGCCAGCCCGTCGGCGGTCCGGCGCGCGAAGGCGAGGTAAGGATCCATCCCGGCGGGCCGGTTGGCGTCGTCGACATCGACGAGATCGGCCGGACGCGACAGCAGCGGCACGGCAAAATGCTCCGTCCGCACCGGCGAGGCCTCGACTTGCGGTTCGTAGAAACCGGTGACGAGGCCGGCGCCAGTTTCGGGCCGGACCAGCATGGGGACAAAATGGCGCTCGAAGAAGGCGCGCGCTTCGGACGAACTGGCGGCGGGGGCTTCGCGGGCCTGCGCATAGGCCTCGGCGAAGGCGCCGAAGTCGACGCCCAGCGCGCCGCTGCGATAGGGTTTTACCGGCACATGGAAGGCGGACCGGGCAAAGGCGGCGAAAGCCGGCAGATGGTCGTCGTCGCCCCAGCCGGGCAGGTCGCCGAAGGACCTTTCAACAAGGAGAGGCGACAGCGACACCGGAGCCTGCCTTTGCCGGACTCAGTCTTCTTCTTCGGTGGCGACGAGCTTCCAGTTCGGATCGCGCGAGCGTGTGTCGCGGGCGAAGGTCCAGACATCCTTGACCTCGGCCACTGTCTCGGGATCGCCGTCGATGACCGTACCGGCCTGGTCGCGCGTCGCCGAGATCAGCTCGCTGATGATGCGCAGCGTCACATGCGCCTCGCCGCCCTTCATCTCGGCCGAGACGATGTCGGCCTTGTCGATGCCGACGAAGGAGGACTGGATCTTTTCCGACTTGGCCTCGCGCTCGCCGATCGCGGCGACGAAGCCGTCATAGACCTCGCGCGACAGAAGGTTCTTCAGCGTTTTGCGGTCGCCGTCGGCATAGGCCATGACGATCATTTCGTAAGCCATCTTGGCGCCGTCGACGAACCCCTTGGGATCGAAGGAGGGGTCGTTGTCCTTGATCGCGCGCAGGCCCTTGTTGAGATCGGTGTCGGGCTTGGCGAAGGCGTCGATGGCCGTATAGGCGTCGGCCGGCGCCGGCTCGCCGGGCGCCCGCTTGCGCGGCAGCGAAACGACATTCTCGGGCTTCTGCGTGGCGTCCTTGTCGGTGCGCGCCGCCGTGTAGGGGTCGAAGGGCGGCCGTTCGCTACCGGTCCGGCGGCCCAGCACGTTGCGCAGCTGGAAGAAGATCACCACCGCCGCGATCAGGAAGAAAATCGTGCCGAAGTCGAAGAAGCCCATATTTTCCGCCAATCAATCCCTGCCTCTAGGCCGGACCGTCCAGCCCAGCAGGCCGCGGTCGCATAGCGTTCACCATTCAAAGCATATAGAACGCAAGGCGCAATCATTCAAATCAAAGGCAGGCATACCTATCTAACAGCCTCCGTGCCAGCGGCGATTGGCCGCCAGCGGGACAAAACAATTGAATGATCGGTAAAGACTTGCGCATTTCGCTGCTTCCCCTCTTTCTCCTCGCGCTTCCGCTGCTGGAAATCGCCGGTTTCGTCGTCGTCGGCCGTGAGGTCGGCGCGCTGGCGACGGTCGGCCTGGTGCTGGCCTCGAGCTTCGCCGGCGTGCTCTTGCTGCGTCAACAGGGTTTCGGCGTCATGACCCGCATCCGCGCCGAGATGGCCGCCGGCCGCGACCCCAGCGGCCAGCTCGCCCATGGCGCCATGATCGTGGTCGCGGCGGTGCTGCTGATCATTCCCGGTTTCATCACGGACATTGTCGGCCTGCTCCTGTTCCTGCCGCCGGTGCGCGACCTTGCCTGGAGCAGGCTGAAGGGCCGCATCGTCGTGGCCAGCAATTTCTCCACCGGCGGCTTCCGCCGTCAGCGCGACAAGGTCATCGACCTCGGCGACGGCGACTATTCGCGCGAGGACGACCTCAAGCGCGGCCCGGACCACAATTCGCCGTGGCGGCGGCTGAAGGACGATTGAGACTGCATCGATATTCAGGTGATGCCGGTCTGCAAAGGGCGGCTTCCTGCGCTTCCGGTGCTCACGTACTTCAAGTACGCTCCGCTCCGGTTCTCGGAAACCACCCTTTTCGCCTCGGCCTGACCTGAATCTCGATGCAGTCTGGGTCCGCTCCGGTCACACGGCGGCAAACCTTGTCTTGTCATGCCGGCCATGGTAGCGAACGCCCGATTTCAATTCGGTCAGCCCCGATTCAATTCGGTGAGCGAGACTGCCCAGGGGAAAAGGATATTGGCTCATGGCCAGCAATGATGACGCGCCGGTCGGCGCCAATGGCAACGGCAACGCGGCACAGCCGTCGCTCAACGTGCTGGCCCAGTATGTGAAGGACCTGTCCTTCGAAAGCCCCGGCGCGCCGAACTCGTTGCGCGGCCGCGACAAGGCGCCCGGCATCGCCATCAACGTCAACGTCAACGCCAACCCGCTCTCCGACAAGCAGTTCGACGTCAATCTGACGCTGAACGCCAAGGCCTCGTTCGACCAGGAAGTGCTGTTCAACGTCGAGCTGGTCTATGGCGGCGTCTTCGCCATTTCGGGTTTCCCGCAGGAGCACATGCTGCCGATCCTGTTCATCGAATGCCCGCGCCTGCTGTTCCCCTTCGCCCGCCAGATCATTGCCGAGGCGACACGCAATGGCGGCTTCCCGCCGCTGATGCTGGACCCGATCGACTTCGCGCAGATGTTCCAGCAGAAGCTGGCCGAAGACCAGGCCGCGTCCTCCAAGACCCAGGTGAGCTGATCCTCGGCTGACAGGCATCGCTTGAAAAACCCGGCCTCGCGCCGGGTTTTTTGTTCTGGTGGATTGATCATTCGCGCCATGGGTCGACCCCCACTCCGTCGAGCTTCGCTCGACACCTCTCCCCCGATCGACGGGGTAGAGGAAAGGCGCGACCTCGCCGAGCGCGTTCCTTCCTCTCCCTCCGGAGGGGGGAGAGGTGGCTCGGCGAAGCCGAGACGGAGTGGGGGAAGCCGCTGGTGAAACGCGAAGCCGCAGGCAAACGCTTCGCTCTTGCTCGCAATCCGACCGATCCCCTGCGGGAAGATGGCTGGCAGACAAGAGGTGGTGAAGCAATGCGACGGGGCAGCCATCCCAAGCGCCCAGATCCGTCCACCCCCTGCGGAGCATCGCACAAGTCCTGCGGATTCCAGAACATTCCGCCACGTTACCCAGCCCTATCATTCCCTCTCAGGCAATGGCGCCCCGGCGGTCGCAGCCGCGCCGCGTCGGCTTGTCCGCCGGGGCGAGCCTGTTTCCGTGCATGCCGTCGTCCCAAAACCGCTGGGCAATTTTGGGCATGCACCAACAAAAGAGGGAACGACGATGAAATTCATGCTGACCGACCGCAAACTTCACCCGCGCGCCAAACCTGTCGCCGACGATTTCAAGACGGGCGGCATCAGCCGTCGCGAATATCTGGCGCTGATGGCCGGGCTCGGCGTCAGCGCCGCCGGCGCTTTTGCGCTGGGCGGCATCGCCCCGACGCCCGCCCGCGCCGCCGAGCCGAAGAAGGGCGGCGTGCTGCGCGTCGCCATGAACGTCAAGGGATTCAAGGATCCGCGCACCTTCGACGGCGTCGAAATGTCCAATGTCGCGCGTCACTGCAACGAATATCTGGTGCGCTGGAACACCGACTTCACCTTCGAGCCCTGGCTGCTCGAAAAATGGGAGATGAGCGACGACGCCAAGACGCTGACGCTGCATGTGCGCAAGGGCATCACCTGGTCGAACGGCGACGCCTTCAACGCCGACGACGTCGTCCACAATCTCACCCGCTGGTGCGAAGCCGGCGTTGCCGGCAATTCGGTCGCCGCGCGCATGGGCGCGCTGGTCAATGCCGACACCAAGAAGGTGGTCGATGGCGGCATCGAGAAGGTCGACGACTACACCATCAAGCTCAACCTGCCGAAGCCGGACATTTCGCTGATCGCCGGCATGGCCGACTATCCCGCGCTGATCATGCACCGCTCCTATGAGGGCGACGGCGACCCGATGAAGGCGCTGGCCATCACCACCGGGCCGTGCGAGCTAGTGAAATGGGACGCCGAGACGGCCGCGGAGGTCAAGCGCCGGGACAAGCCCTGGTGGAAGGGCGAGTTCTACCTCGATGGCATCCAGTGGATCGACTACGGCTCCGACCCTAACGCCATGCTGTCGGCCTTCGAATCCGGCGAGATCGACACCGATCACGAGACCGCTTCCGACGCCGTCTCGCAGACCGACAAGATGGGGCTGAAGAACTCCGAGATCGCCACCGGCTCGACCATCGTCGCCCGCTTCAACGTCGCCAACGCGCCCTATGACGACGTCAAGGTACGCCGCGCCGCCCAGCTTGCCGTCGACAATTCGGCCGTGCTGAAGCTCGGCCTCGATGGCCGCGGCAAACCCGCCGACAACCACCATGTCGGCCCGATGCACCCCGAATATGCCGATATCGGTCCGGCCAAGCGCGATGTCGAGGCGGCGAAGACGCTGCTCGCCGAGTCCGGCAAATCAGACCACGAATACGACCTGATCTCGGTCGACATCGAATGGCAGAAGAGCACCGGCGACGCCATCGCCGCGCAGATGCGCGAGGCGGGCCTCAAGATCAAGCGCACCGTGCTGCCGGCCGCCACCTTCTGGAACGACTGGAGCAAGTTCCCCTATTCCTGCACCGAATGGCTCGGCCGCCCGCTTGGCGTCCAGGTGCTGGCGCTGGCGTATAAATCGGGCGCCGCCTGGAACGAGAGCGCCTATGCCTCGAAGGAGTTCGACGCGCTGCTCGACAAGGCGCTCGCCATGCCCGACCCCAAGGCCCGCAAGGAGGTCATGGCCAAGATCGAGCAGAATTTGCGCGATTCAGGCATCATCATCCAGCCCTACTGGCGCTCGGTCTACCGAACCTACCGCAAGGGCATCGAAGGCTGCGAACAGCACCAGGCGCTGGAGCAGCACTTTGAGAAGGTTTGGATTGAGAGTTGACGCGGGCCGGTCTTGGTTCCTCTCCCTCCGGAGGGGGAGAGGTGGCGCTGCGAAGCAGCGACGGAGTGGGGGACGGCGTCCGCAAAGTCAAAATCGGGTCGGGATCGGGGATAGCGGCTAGTCCAGCGTGCGCCTATCGCAGGTCGGCGCCGCCCTCACTGTCCTGCCGGCAGGCAGGTGAGGGGCAGCGCCAACGCAGACCTTCCTGTCGCGGGCGGAGGAAGGTACCAATCTGCGAAGGTCAGCACCGGGCAACGCGAAGCGCCTTTGGCCCACACTCAAATCATTCAGGGAAGATGGCCGGCGCGATGCCGGTGAGACAATTGCCTGAGCCCCGCGCCGGCCACTAGCGACCTTGCAAAGGTCCGCCGCCCGATTTGTGTACCGGCCCCGCGCCGCGCGATCAACCGAGCCGGATGCTTGGTATGAATTCGTACCAACGCTGCCTGAGATTTGTCGCGGGAGGGCGAGCGGCGGCAGCAGGCCTGCCCCTTTCCCGGGAACGTCCTAGCGCGGGCAGACCGACACTGGACACGCGACAGCCGTCACGGCCGAAAGCCTCTCGCGCTTGCTCAGCGTCGGCTTCGCATAGATCTTTTTCACGGATAGTCCCCCAATTGCCCGCCTCCAATGACGCATGTGTGGAGCTGATGTCAATACGGCGGCCGTGGTTCGGGGGGACCGTTACTATTGCCGAGGTCGGCGCCGCCCTCACTGTCCTGCCGGACGTTCGTCGTTCGAAAAGCCAAGCAATTGGCTTTTCGTCCGCTGCGCGACCACTTCTCAACTCCCCGTAAACAGGGCGAGAGTAGCTGGCCGCAACGCCGGCGCTTTTATGCAACGATGGCGATTGGCGAAAGTGTCAATGACAGCGCCCCTCTCCCCGTCCCTACACGGGGAGAGGATGCCGGCAGGCAGGTGAGGGGCGGCGCCGGCGCCTGAAAGGGGAACGCACGGCGGCAACGAACGCGCGGTGAGGCGCATCCACAGCGCAAAAATGTTCGCGCGCCGACCATGATGATTGCCGCCGTCCAAAGCCAACGGGGTAGTCCGTCCCGCTGGCCTCGACCCCCCGCATTGCCCGCCAAAAACAGGCACTCGCCGGCAAGGAAGGTCAGGAACTCGGCCGCAACTCAATCATTGCCGAGCTGCTGGTATTTCATCGTAAGAAGTGCCGACGCCACAGCGTTTCGCGCAGTGAACCGCTCGCCACGAAGATGGCGGCTAGGCCGAAGATGCCACCGATGGCGAGGCCGAGAGTGGCGATGAGGTCCAGAGAAATTGCTGGGCACATGATAGCTGGGCATATGATATCTCCCCAAGCTGGTAAGTAGATTCCTTGGGCGAAGTAACATCAAGGCTTAGCCACATTCTCGCATGACCGCGAAATCGATTGCCACCTACTCCGCGAGGCTGGAGCCACCGGCCAGTAAACCCATCTTGATCGCAGGTGTTCAAAAGCAAAATTTAGTGCAACACACCAAGTAGCCACGTGATATGCTTTATGTCATTTTGCTCATACCGATTCGTCGCTGGAAGGACAAATGGATCAGAGAACTTTTGCCTTTGACGACGCTCAACGGCTGTCCTCAGTCATTCATGGTGATGCGTTGACAGAATTAAGCAAATTGGAAGACAATTCGTTTCAACTTGTTGTCACCTCACCACCTTACAATATCGGCAAAGAATACGAAAGAGGACAGCGGCGCACTCTTGACCAATATGTCAAATGGCTCCAGCCTATTGTTAAACAAGTTTGCAAAAAGGTTAGAGAGGACGGCAGCATTTGCTGGCAAGTTGGCAACTACATAAATAACGGTCAAGTCTTCCCGCTAGATTTGTTTTTCTACCAGATGTTCATTGAGCAAGGATTTCAACTCCGCAATCGCATCATTTGGCATTTCAATTTTGGACTTCATGCCAACCAGCGCTTTTCTGGTCGATACGAGACGCTGCTTTGGTTTTCTAAATCGGACACCTACAAGTTTCATCTTGACCCTGTCAGAGTTCCTCAGTTGTACCCAGGCAAGCGCCATGGAAGCAAGCGACCGGAAAAGGCTAGCGAGCCGAGTGGTAATCCGCTTGGTAAGAATCCGTCGGATTTTTGGGAGTTCTCGCCAGAAGATGCTTTTATTCAGAACCCGGTTTGGAACATACCAAATGTGAAGGCCAAGCACCCCGAGAAGACCACCCATCCTTGCCAATTTCCAAGTGAACTTGCGGAACGCTGCGTATTGGCACTGACTGACCACGGGGACAAGGTATTGGATCCGTTCGTGGGTGCGGGCACTAGCGTGATCGCCGCTATAAAGCACGGTCGTATCGGAGTTGGCATAGATCAGAGCGATCAATACGTTCGAATAGCACGAGACCGTGTCGCGAAATATGAGCTTGGTGAACTGGAATTGCGTCCTGCGGGCAAGTCCGTAAGGAAGCCGAAGGCGGGAGAGAAGGTGGCACAGTTTCCTACCGAATGGTTGGAGCAGGCGCCTCTCTCGGGAGGGGATATTGAAGGGCAAAGCGAAGCGGAAGAAAAAGACTCCTGAGGAGAAGCTAAAATCAGACCATCGAAAGATGGTGCGCAGCGTGTTTTCGCAATGCGGATTTTTGCGCGCCGGGGACCTGTCTGATAAGGAGTTCATTTACGACGGCCAACCGACAGATTTCGACGACGTTTATGTCTATGAGAACATTCTCGTATGCCTCGAGTATACCACGACAACTTCTTCCAAAGTTTCGGACCATTTGAAACCGAAAAAGATCGTATATGACAAGATCGCCAGGTCCGACGAGGACTTTGCCGTGTTTTACTGCGACCTTAGCCCTACATTGAAGGGCCTATTGCTGGACAAATATAATCCGTCTGAGATTAAGGTTGCTATCGTATACTGCTCATACTTTGATGTTTCTCCGCAACTTAAACACAACGTGCCGAATCCCGTCTATCTCGGGTATCCGGAGTTGCGATATTTCAAAAATTTGGCGGACTGTATCCGGAAGTCAGCCGTTTTTGAGCTACTCGAGTTTCTCAGGTTAGCTGAAGGCGACGTTGGCCAAGACGGTAAGATTGAAACTGCCAGGAAAACTGAAAGCTACCCAGGATCCTTGCTCCCCGAGTCGAGTTCTAACTTCAATAAGGGATATAAGGTCGTATCATTTTATGCAGCACCGAAAATGCTTCTTAAGTGTGCATACGTTCTAAGGAATGACGGGTGGCGCAGCTCCTACAATCTCTACCAACGAATGATCTCTAAGACGAAAATCGACTCGACGCGGAGGTACCTGAAGCAATACAAGCGCGTTTTTGTTAACAATATAATTGCCACGCTACCCGCTGACTGTCACATTATTGATGCAAATGGCGTTCCGGTGGACCATTCGAAGTTAAACAATACCAAAGCGGTCGAAATCCAACTACCATGGCGTATGAATAGCATCGGCATCATAGATGGACAACATAGAACTTACGCTTACCACGAAGCAGTGAATGACGATCAGGAAATTGGCAAACTCCGGACTAAACAGAACCTCCTTGTTACAGGAATTATCTATCCAAAGCATATTCCGATCGAGGAAATGGAAAAATTTGAGGCTCGGCTCTTTCTGGAAATAAACTCAACTCAAACCAGTGCCAGATCAAATCTGCGGCAGGCAATAGCGGCTATTCTTGATCCATTCTCTGTCGAATCCATAGCGACCAGAGTTCTGGAGTCATTAGATCGAAGCACCGGACCGCTAGGTTCTCAAATTGAGAGATACTTTTTTGATAAGAATAAGCTTAAGAGCACATCGATCGTGAGCTACGCGCTGAAGCCGCTTGTCAAAACCACTGGGATCGATTCTCTATTTTTCCTTTGGGAGGATGCCGACAAGGGGAACATGGTTCTTACCTCGAACTACACGATGCTGGACAGATATGTTGCTTTCTGTACGTCTCAGATAAACATGATTTTGTCGGCCGCAAAATCCCGAGTAGACGCCCAAAAATGGACGACTGATAAATCCGTCGACGGCCACA
Source organism: Mesorhizobium australicum WSM2073 (assembly GCF_000230995.2). Taxonomy (NCBI): domain Bacteria; kingdom Pseudomonadati; phylum Pseudomonadota; class Alphaproteobacteria; order Hyphomicrobiales; family Phyllobacteriaceae; genus Mesorhizobium; species Mesorhizobium australicum. Next base: position 831,484 of record NC_019973.1, read on the forward strand.
TGCTAAATACGACTACAATAAACAGCCTCCTGATATGCCTTAGGCTGCTAATTGGGCAGGGCAAGGCTTCTGGCTTCGATTATTATCGACAACAAATGGCTGGATTGGACGCGTTTCAATTTAAGCAATATCATTCGAGCCAATATAAACAGCTCGCCAACAAGCTGTTCGAAACTTACTTTGGATGAAGTGGCCTTTTCTCAATCCCCCATCTTCAGCGCCTGGATAAACGCCTCCTGCGGGATATCCACCTTCCCGAACTGCCTCATCCGCTTCTTGCCCTCTTTCTGCTTGTCGAGCAGCTTGCGCTTGCGCGAGACGTCGCCGCCGTAGCACTTGGCGGTGACGTCCTTGCGCAGCGCCGAGATGGTTTCGCGGGCGATGACCTTGCCGCCGATCGCGGCCTGGATCGGGATCTTGAACAGGTGATGCGGGATCAGCTCCTTGAGCTTCTCGACCATCTGGCGGCCGCGCTTTTCCGCCGCCGTGCGGTGCACCAGCATCGACAGCGCGTCGACCGGCTCCTCGTTGACCAGGATCGACATCTTCACCAAATCGCCCTCGCGGTAGTCGGTCAGGTGATAGTCGAACGAGGCGTAGCCTTTCGAGATCGACTTCAGCCGGTCGTAGAAGTCGAAGACGACTTCGTTGAGCGGCAGGTCGTAGGTCAGCATGGCGCGTTTGCCGACATAGGAGAGGTCGGCCTGGATGCCGCGCCGGTCCTGGCAGAGCTTTAGAATTCCGCCGAGATAGTCGTCGGGCGTCAATATGGTGGCGCGGATCCACGGCTCCTCGATGGCAGAGATCTTCACGACGTCGGGCATGTCGGCCGGGTTGTGCAGTTCCTTCATCGAGCCGTCATTGAGGAGCAGCCGGTAGACGACGCTCGGCGCCGTGGCGATGAGGTCGAGGTTGAACTCGCGCTCCAGCCGCTCCTGGATGATTTCGAGATGCAGCAGGCCAAGGAAGCCGCAGCGGTAGCCGAAACCGAGCGCGGCGGAGGTTTCCATTTCATAAGAGAAGGAGGCGTCGTTGAGGCGCAGCTTGCCGACGGCGGCGCGCAAATCCTCGAAATCGGCGGCGTCGACCGGGAACAGGCCGCAGAACACCACCGGCTGCGCCGGCTTGAAGCCGGGCAGCGCGTGCGCGGTCTGGCGCTTGTCCTCGGTGATGGTGTCGCCGACGCGGGTGTCGGCCACTTCCTTGATTGAGCCGGTGAAGAAGCCGAACTCGCCGGGGCCGAGCTCGTCGACATTGATGCGGGCGGGCGTGAACACGCCGGTGCGCTCGACCAGGTATTTGGCGCCGGTGCCCATCATGCGGATGGTCTGGCCCTTCTTCAGCACACCGTCGATGATGCGCACCAGCACGATGACGCCGAGATAGGCGTCGTACCAGCTATCGACCAGCATGGCTTTGAGCGGCGCCGTGGCATCGCCCTCGCGCGGCGGCGGCAATTGGTGGACGATGGCTTCCAGCACGTCGGGAATGCCGAGGCCGGTCTTGGCCGAGATCAGGACGGCGTTGGAGGCGTCGATGCCGATCACCTCCTCGACCTGCTCGCGGATGCGCTCGGGCTCGGCGGCCGGCAGGTCGACCTTGTTCAGCACCACGACGATCTCGTGGTTGTTGTCGATGGCCTGGTAGACATTGGCCAGCGTCTGCGCCTCGACGCCTTGCGAAGCGTCGACCACCAGCAGCGAACCCTCGCAGGCGGCGAGCGAGCGCGACACTTCATAGGCGAAGTCGACATGGCCGGGCGTGTCGATGAGGTTGAGGATATAGTCCTCGCCATTGTTGGCGCGGTATTTCAGCCGCACGGTCTGCGCCTTGATGGTGATGCCGCGCTCGCGCTCGATATCCATCGAGTCCAGCACCTGCTCCTTCATGTCGCGCAGCTCCAGCCCGCCGGTGGACTGGATCAGGCGGTCGGCAAGCGTGGATTTGCCATGGTCGATATGGGCGACGATGGAAAAATTCCGGATGTGGTCGAGGGGCGTGCTCATGCCGCGCGCTTTAGCAGGGGCGGCAAGCGGCGGCAAGGCTTGGCGCCCAAGGGCTGCCTTGCCGCTCACAAAGCGGTGAGATCAGCGAAAAAATCGAAAAAACCGGCCTACTGGCAAAGAATGCATAAACTTTGATCGGTCACATTAGAGCTTGGTTCGCCGGCTCGTGGTAATTGCACGCTCGCTAATGTCTGTCGGGGGTTTGAAATGTTCAGGGTTTTGCGCGGCTTTGCCCGCTCCCGCAGCGGGTCGATGATGCCGCTCTTCCTGGTGAGCCTGATGCCGCTGATCGCGGTCATCGGCTTCTCGGTCGACTATACAAGCGCGGTCCAGACCAAATCCAACCAGCAGCAGGCGCTGGATGCCGCGATCCTGACGATCACGACCATGGACATCACGTCGACGCTGGCGCAGCGCCAGACGCTGCTGCAGGATTCCTTCGCCGCAAACGGTGGACAAGGCACCGCGACGCTGACCAACTTCGTGGCCGGCAACACCACCACCGCCACCACGGCGCAGGCCACGGCGAGTTTCGCCATGCCGACCGTTTTCATGAGCATCGCCAGGATCAACACCGTACCGATCGCCGTCGCCTCTGCGGTCAGCAAGCCGCCCGCGCTGGTTGCGGCTACCTTCAAGGTCTCCGGGGTTTCGGGTTACTGGAACAAGACAATGACGCTTTACGGCACGCAATTCGGTGCGACGGTGGCCAAGCCGCTGATGACGATCGACTATACCTATGGGAACACCAAGGATCCCAAGGGCTACGGCACGACCAATGTCAACGTCCTCACCACCGATTCAGCCGGCAAGACCGTCACCACGCTGGTCCAGAAGCAGGTCTGCACCGTCGGCAACAATCCGCCAAGCGGCGTGACCCTCAAGACCGATGCGAGCGGCACGAAATACTACTGCGTCGATACGATGTATCCGGCCAACAGCGCCGGCGCGGCGATCGACGTCAGCGCGATGGGCGGCCTCTATTTGCAGATGGACGTACCGTCGGGCAACCCGAAAAAGCTGATCTCAAACGATCCAACGACGTCCAACCGGCTCTATAGCGGTTTGAGCGCGACCACCCTGACCGAGACGGCCACCGGTCAGCCTGTCGACATCTTCAGCGTCGTGCCTTGCGGCGCGACAGCCTACCAGGCTTGGGAAGATGGCGGCAACTCGGTCCCGGCGCCAGTCAGCAACGCCGACTTCTTCTACAACGTGACCGGCAAATGCGACTACAACAAGCGGCCCTCGGAGACGGCGCTGACACAGTGACGCTGCCGATCTCCCCTCGTGGGTGAGATTGGAGCTGGCGACCGTGTTCGCCAATCTCTGAGGCGCGCAGGGCAGAGCGCTCTTCAATCACAAACCGGTGAGCGTTGTAACGAAGCCGTCCGTGGCGGCGAAGTGGGGATATGAGCGGCGCATCGTAGCGTCGCCCCACGGAGCAAGCCGATGTCGCCAGTCCTACCAAGCAGGTTTTTCGCACTGTCCGGCCTCGCCGCGCTGGCGCTCGCCGGATCGCTTGCCAACGCCCTCGCCCAGCCGCTCACCGTGGTCGAGCTGTTCACCAGCCAGGGCTGCTCGTCCTGCCCGCCGGCCAACGCCAACCTCATCAAGGTCAAGGACCGGCCCGGCGTGCTGGCGCTGTCGTTCAACGTCACCTACTGGGATTACCTCGGCTGGAAGGACACGTTCGGCAAGCAGGAATTCACGCAGCGCCAGGTATCCTACGAGCCATCGCTCGGCCATGACGGGCCGTTCACGCCGCAAGTGGTGGTCAACGGCCATGCCGACGTCGTCGGCGCAGCACCCGGCGAGATCGAACATCTGATCGCGGCCACGGCCAAGACCGGCGGCCCGTCGCTGGCGCTTGAGGGCGGCAAGGTCGCGATCGGCGCCGGCGCCGCTCCGGGCGGCCATGCCGATGTCTGGCTGGTGCGCTACACCAAGGGTGTCGTCGAGGTGCCGGTGGCGCGCGGCGAGAACACCGGGCGCACCTTGCCGCATGCCAATGTCGTGCATGCGCTGACAAAACTCGGCAGCTGGAGCGGCGACGCCAAGACGCTCGATCTGCCGGCGGCCTCGGGCGGCCTCAGCACCGCCGTGCTGGTGCAGTCGCCCGGCGGCGGACCGATCCTGGCCGCCGCCGCCAACTAGATCGCGTTCGAGCAGAGATTTGCCAAACAGAGATTTGCACCGCCGCATGAGCAGCGGTGCAAGAGCCCGGCCGCCCAAAGGGCGTGCCATCAACCCGTAAACCCAAGGAACCGACCATGACCACTTTCTCCCGCCTGACGCTGCCGGCGCTCGCCCTCGCTTTGTGCTCCACGGCGCTGTTTGCCGGCGGCATCGCCCGCGCCGACGATGCCAGCAATGCAATGAAGCCCGCCGCCAACGCCATGGCGCCGGCCGCGGACGCCATGAAGCCGGCAACCGATGCGATGAAGCCCGCCGACCCGATGGCGACCAACGCCATGAAGCCCGCTACGGACGCCATGAAGCCTGCCACGGATGCGATGAAACCGGCGACCGACGCGATGAAGCCGGCAACGGATGCCACCGCCAATTGAGATTGGTGCGTGGCCTTCTGTCCCTGGCGGGCTCCCTGTCCAGCCGGGGACAGTTGCTGGAGCAGCCCCCCGGGAAAGGCTTGAAGCGGTTTTGCTTCGGCAACGGGGTCGAAACAGAAAGTCTGGGGGCGCACGCGAATGTGAGCCTCCGCCGCAACTCACGCATCGCGCCACCGTAGCTGATCCAATAGACTGATCCCAATGGAAGCCATGAGGAGTGCAACCATGACCACTATCAACAAACGTTCGACAGGCTTTGTCCGGGGCGCGCTCGCCGCCCTCGCCCTTGCCGTCGCGGGCGCCGCCTTCTGGCTGACGCCGGCCATCTCCGCCGAGGATGCCGTGAAGATCCCGCCGCCGGCAATCGACGAAAAAGCGGCCACCGGCACAGAGAAGGCGATCTTCGCCGGCGGCTGCTTCTGGGGCGTGCAGGGCGTGTTCCAGCACGTCAAGGGCGTCAGCAAGGCGGTCTCGGGCTATACCGGCGGCGCCAAGGACGACGCCGTCTACGAGACGGTCGGCACCGGCCGCACCGGCCACGCAGAGTCCGTCGAGATCACCTATGATCCGTCCAAGGTCACCTACGGCCAGCTGCTGCAGGTCTATTTCTCGGTCGCCCACAACCCGACCCAGCTCAACTACCAGGGTCCGGACTCGGGCACCCAGTACCGCTCGACGATCTTCGCCGAAAACGACGCCCAGAAGAAAATCGCGCAGAGCTACATCGCGCAGCTCGACAAGGCCAAAGTGTTCGGCGAGCCGATCGTCACCACGCTGGAGACCGGCAAGACCTTCTATCCGGCCGAGACCTACCACCAGGACTTTTTGACGCTGAACCCGACCTATCCCTACATCGTCTACAACGACCTGCCCAAGGTGGCGAATTTGAAGACGCTGTTCCCGGCGCTTTACAGCGAAAAGCCGGTGCTGGTGCTGTCGGCGAGCAACTGAGATTGCGAGGCGCGCCATTCTGGCCTTTCTCCCCGTCATTATACGGGGAGAAAGGCGCTGTCATCGCGCCTCAATCATACGTCAGATCCGTCGCCTTGCCGCCGAACACGCGGTAGGCATAGAACGAATAGAAGATGATGACCGGCAGCACCACCACGGTGCCGGCCAGGATGATCGCCAGGCTTTCGGGCGCCGACGCCGCCTGCCAGATGGTCAGGCGATCGGGCACCACATAGGGATAGAACGACCAGGCCAGGCCGGCAAAGCCGAGCGCGAAGATGGTGGCCAGCGTCAGGAACGGTGTCAGCGAATGGCGATCGTCAGGCCTCGGCAGATGGAAGGTCTGCCGCCACAGCCAGGCAAACAGCAGCGCCGACAGGATCGGCAGCGGCGACAGATAGAGCATCTCGGGCCAGACGAACCATTTGGCGAAGATGCGCGGGCTGGCGAACGGCGTCGCCAGCGACACGGCGGCCATGCCGAGCGCGGTCAGCACCAGCGCGGTGCGCAGCCAGAGCACCGCCTTCTTCTGCAGCGCGCCTTCGGTCTTGTAGATCACCCAGGCGGAGCCCATCGCCGCGTAGGCCGCCGCCAGGCAGAACGCCACCAGCACGCCAAACGCCATGCCGCCTGGCCCGACATCGAGGCCGAGCACGTAGACGCCCAGCATATAGCCTTGCGCCAGCGAGGCGATGAGCGAGCCCAGGAAGAAAATACGGTTCCAGCGATGTTTCTTCCCCGCCGGCACCTTGGCGCGGAAATCGAAGGCGACGCCGCGCAGGATCAGGCCGACCAGCAGGACGAAGACCGGAATGTAGAGCGCCGTCAGGATGACGCCATGCGCCAGCGGAAAGGCGACCAGCAGCAGGCCGACGGCCAGCACCAGCCAGGTTTCGTTGGCGTCCCAGAACGGGCCGATCGCCGCGATCATGGTGTCCTGCTCGGTGTCCTCGGCGGCGGCGAACAGGATGCCGATGCCAAGGTCGAAACCGTCGAGAATGACGTAGATCAGAATGGCAAGGCCCATCAGTCCGGCGAAGATCAGGGGGAGCAGGGTTGGCCAGCCGTAGGTCATCTTGCTCTCCTCACGCCATGATTTCGGTTTGCGAAGCTAGCGCCGCCCCTCATCGCCCTGCCGGGCACTTCTCCCCGTATAGGGACGGGGAGAAGCGGGCTGGCCGCAACGCCGGCGCCATCCATGCAACGTTGGCGATTGGCGAAACCATAGGACTCAGCGCCCCTCTCCCCGTCCCTATACGGGGAGAGGATGCCGGCAGGCAGGTGAGGGGCGGCGCGGGCCTGCAATGAAAACATGCTCACTCCCCCGCGGCCGGCTGCGACAGCGGTGCGTCGAGAACACCCGGCAGCGGCGAGATGTCGCCGTCCTTGGCCGCCTTCAGCGCCAGGTGCACCAGCACGCCGAGATAGGCGATCAGCAAAAGCACGTAGAGCAGGAGATAGATGGCGAGCGTCAGCGCCACATGGCTGCCGGCCACCGGCCCGACGGCGTCGGCGGTCTTCAATACGCCGGTCACCAGCCAGGGCTGGCGGCCGATCTCGGTCGTGTACCAGCCGGCCAGCGTCGCCAGCCAGCCCGACAACGCCATCGGCACCATCAGCATGGCGAGCGGCTTTGGCAGCGCGTGCCGGCGCTTGAGGAAGAAGGCGGCCGACCAGGAGACGGCGAGCATCAAAAGCCCGGTGCCGACCATGATGCGAAAGCTCCAGAAGAGCGGAAAGACCGGCGGATGGTTGCCGGGATAGTCGTTCAGCCCCGGCACGACACCGTCGGTCGAGTGCCGCAGGATAAGGCTGGCCCCGTCCGGAATCGCGACCTCGAACTTGTTTTCCCTGGCCGCCTCGTCGGGCAGCGCGAACAAAACCAGCGGCACGTTGGGACCGGTGTTCCAGTTGGCCTCCATGGCGGCGATCTTCTGCGGCTGGTGTTCCAGCGTGTTGAGCCCATGCTGGTCGCCGGCCAGGATCTGGATCGGGATCAGGATCGCAGCGGTAAAGACGCCGGTGCGCAGCGCCTTCCACATCGATTCCGAACGGTCGCCGTTGAGGTAGCGCAGCGCCGACAGACCGGCGATCAGGAACGACACCGTAAGCCCCGAGGCGAGCAGCATATGCACCAGCCGGTAGGGCATGGACGGGTTGAAGACGATGGCCCACCAGTCGACGGCGTGCGCGACGCCGTCGCGCATCTCGAAGCCGGCCGGCGTCTGCATCCAGGAATTGAGGGCGATGATCCAGAACGCCGACAGCGTCGTGCCGCCGGCGACCAGCACCGTCGCCAGCGTGTGGATGCGGTTGGAGACGCGGCGGAAGCCGAACAGCATGATGCCGAGAAAGGCCGCCTCGAGGAAGAAAGCGGTGAGGATCTCGTAGGCGAGCAGCGGTCCGGCGATGTTGCCGACATGCTGCATGTAGCCCGGCCAGTTGGTGCCGAACTGGAAGCTCATGGTGACGCCCGAAACCACGCCCATGGCAAACGACAGCGCGAACACCTTCACCCAGGTGAAATAGGCGCGCATCCAGGCGGAATCATTGGTCGCGTTGTAGCGCAGCTTGAAGAACAGCAGCACCCAGCCAAGGGCAATGGTGATTGTCGGAAACAGGATATGAAACGAAATATTCGCGCCGAACTGCATGCGCGACAGTATGAGCGGGTCCATGGCGGGCTCCGGCTGTAAATACTCGCGAAGGATAGGCCCGAAGCGGGGTCAGGTCAAAGCGGCCTCCTGCCGCGAGGCTGAACGCCACAGGACAATTTTACCGGATGGTCGCGGCGCATTCCCAGCCAGCTCCGCGCTTCGATGCCCAGAACTGGCAGCAGGGCATTGACTTGCGGTTGCACTGGGCGACAACAGGCCTATATCAAGTCACCTCTTTCAGGCAGCCGTTTTCAACCATGCCCTCCATATTGTCCATTTCCGGGGTCTCCAAGACCTACGCCACCGGCTTCACCGCGCTCAAGGAAGTCAGCCTTGATATCCAGCGCGGCGAGATCTTCGCGCTGCTCGGCCCCAATGGCGCCGGCAAGACGACGCTGATCTCGATCGTCTGCGGCATCGTCAACCGCTCGTCGGGGACCGTGACCGTCGATGGCCATGACATCAACAAGGACTATCGCGCCGCACGCAGCCTGATCGGGCTGGTGCCGCAGGAACTCACCATCGACGCGTTCGAGAGCGTCTGGGCGACCGTCAATTACAGCCGCGGCCTGTTCGGCAAGCCGGCCAATCCGGCCTTCGTCGAGAAGGTGCTGCGCGACCTGTCGCTGTGGGACAAGAAGGACGCCAAGGCGATCACGCTGTCGGGGGGCATGAAGCGGCGGCTGATGATCGCCAAGGCGCTGTCGCACGAGCCACGCATCCTGTTCCTCGACGAGCCGACCGCCGGCGTCGACGTCGAACTGCGCCAGGACATGTGGGCGATGGTCCGGCGGCTGCGCGAGGACGGCGTCACCATCATCCTTACCACGCACTATATCGAGGAAGCCGAGGCCATGGCCGACCGCGTCGGCGTCATCAACCGCGGCGAGATCATCCTGGTCGAGGGCAAGGCCGAACTGATGCGCAAACTCGGCCGCAAGGAGATGAGGCTGGAGCTGCGCGCGCCGCTCGGCAGCGTGCCCGACGGGCTCTCGCGCTATGCGCTCGAACTGTCGCCGGATGGCACGCAACTCACCTACACATACGACAACCAGAGCGACCGGCCGGGCGTCGCCTCGCTGATCAGGGATCTCGAGGCGGCCGGCATCCAGTTCCGCGATCTCGATACCAAGAACAGCTCGCTCGAAGAGATCTTCGTCAATCTCCTGAGGCAAGAGCCATGAACCTGCGTGCGGCCCCTAATTTTCGCGCGGTCTGGGCGATCTACCGGGTCGAGATGGCGCGTGCGTTCCGCACCGTGCTGCAGAGCATCATCTCGCCAGTCATCTCGACGTCGCTCTATTTCGTCGTCTTCGGCTCGGCCATCGGCTCGCGCATAACCGAAATCGACGGCATCGCCTACGGCGCCTTCATCGTGCCGGGACTGATCATGCTGTCGCTGTTGACGCAGTCGATCTCCAACGCCTCTTTTGCCATCTATTTCCCGAAATTCGTCGGCTCGATCTACGAGCTTTTGTCGGCGCCGGTCTCCTACCTGGAGATCGTCATCGCCTATGTCGGCGGCGCCGCGACCAAGTCGATCATCCTCGGCCTGATCATCCTGGCCACGGCCTCGCTGTTCGTGCCGCTGCACATCGAACATCCGTTCTGGATGCTCGCCTTCCTGATCCTGACGGCGGTGACCTTCAGCCTGTTCGGCTTCATCATCGGCATCTGGGCGAAAAGCTTCGAGCAGCTGCAGCTGGTGCCGCTGCTGATCATCACCCCGCTGACCTTCCTCGGCGGCAGCTTCTATTCGATCCACATGCTGCCCGGCATCTGGAAGACGATCACGCTGTTCAACCCGGTGGTCTACCTGATCAGCGGCTTCCGCTGGAGTTTCTACGGCAAGGCCGATGTCTCGGTCGTCGTCAGCCTCGGCATGACGCTGGTGTTCCTGGCCGTCTGCATCGCGATCGTCGCCTGGATCTTCCGGACCGGCTACCGGCTGAGGAACTGACGCGGCCCTAAAGTCGTGAGAGAGGCCTCAAATGGCCTTGACCAGCCGCAGCAACCCCAGCATCTCGATGTAGGTCCCCTCGCGAAAGGCGATGTAGACCGGTTCCTCGGCGCCGTGGAAGCGGCGCTTGAATGCCGCCTGTCCCTGCAGGTTGAACCTGCGGCGGTTGACCCAGGGCGAGTCGTAGGCGCGCTGGAAGGCGTTGCGCCAGAACTCGCTTTCGGCAAATCCGCTCGGGCCGACATCGAGCAGCGGCGACAGGCCGAGCGTCACCACCGAAATGCCTTCCTCGCGAAAGCGGTCGACGGCGAATTTGGTCAGGCCGATCTCGGCATGCGGCGAGGCATCGATGTGCTTGCGCTTGAAGGCCGTGGTGTAGCCGATCACCTTGCCGTCGGCGAACATCGGATCGAAATCGAGCAAGGCGACGAGGTCGCCATCGGGGCCGTGCAGCACGAAACGGCGCATATCGGTGCCGAGCTGATCGTAAAACGGTCGGTTGAGGAAACCCATCTCCCATCGCTTGACGATACGGTCGCCGCGCCAGTTTTGAGACAGCCGGGAGATCTCGTCGAGGTGGATCGTGCGTTTGTCCTCCTCGAACGAAAAGCCCTTCTTCAGCAGCCAGCGCTCGGAATAACGCACCGTTTCGTTGCGCTTGCCGGAAAAATCATGGTCGGGCAGAGCGAGGCGCGTGTCGATGCCCAGCCGGTTGATCTTGTAGCCAAGGCCGGCAAGGACCTGGGCGGTCTGTTCGCCGATCTGCACGAACCACGGGCCGCCAGCGCTCTCGACGAAGCGTCTGATGTAGTCGGGCCGCCGATCCGGCGCCGCCACCGGATCGCCGAGCGCGAAATGATGCCTCATCTTGGTGCCGAAGGCGATGTAACCGTCGGCATCGCCAAAATAGGAAAGCTTGCTTTGCACGGCGGTGGAATAAGCGAGCGAGAAGTCGCCATGACGGCGCACCAGCGCCAGCCGTTCGACATGCGTCAGCGCCCGGCGCTCGACCTTGGGCGAGGCCCCCTCGAGGAGGTTGTCGAAATAGATCCGCAAGGAGGGCATGGTCGAGATTCCGCGTGCCGTCCATGGCGCGACGTGTCCGACGACACGCAAGACGCGCCATGGCGTCTTGATTTTTCGCAAGGTAGCCGAAATCGGGTTGCCGGTTTCGAATGCCCGCGTCCGTGACGAGATCCGCCAGCCCCCGGACCTCGAATCAATCACTTTGCCGCGACCTGATTATCGCCGATGCCGCGGATATGCCATATAGGGCTGGATGTATTCGGACGGAAGCGGGTAATGCGCTCCATGTCGTGGTTTTGACGCGGTGCCGCGACCGGCTGTTTCGGCCGGGCGGAAATGCTCCAGACGCGAAGCCGCCTCGGCGCGGGACCATCGAAAATCGGCATCGAGTTGCCGTTCGGGTCCTGCGCGCGATCAAACTGTTACAGCGGCCTGCGAGCCTTCAGGGGCTGCCGCGAGGGCGAATGGGGTTCGAGAGTGAATGGCTGATACGACAAGCAGATCGATGGTGGAGCAGGCGGTGACGGTCGAGCCGGCGATCGTCGTTGGCGCCGGCGCCGCCGGGCTGGCCGTCGCGAGGGCCTTGATGAAGGCCGGCGTGGCGACGGCGATCCTGGAGAAGGAAAGCCGGCTGGCCGAGCCCTGGCGCCGGCGCCACGAGCAGCTGCACCTCAACACCCACCGCGATCTCTCGGCACTGCCCGGCCTTGCCTATCCCAAGGGCACCCCCGCCTTTCCGCACCGGGACGTCGTCATCCGCCATATGAACGATTTCCATGAGGCGAACCGTTTGCCGGTGGAGTTTGGCGTTTCCGTCGAGTCCATCACATTCAGGGGCGATCACTGGGTCGTGCGCACCAGCGCCGGCTCGCGCCTGGCGCGCCATGTCGTTGTGGCCACCGGCCGCGACCGGGAACCCTTCACGCCGCAGTGGACGGGCATGCAGGCGTTCGCGGGCCGGATCATCCACTCGGCGGATTTTGGCGATGCCCAGGCCTATGCGGGCAAGAAGGTGCTGGTTGTCGGCGCCGGCAATTCGGGCTTCGACGCACTCAATCATCTGGCCGGTGTCGATACCGCCGCTGTCTGGCTGTCGGCCCGCAACGGCCCCGCCCTTTTGCCCAAGCGCGTCGGCAAGATCGCCGTGCACCGCCTCTCGCCGCTCATGGCGCGCCTGCCGCTGCGCGTCGCCGATGCGGTGATGGCGGTGACGCAGCGCCTGGTGTTCGGCGATCTCACCAAATTCGGCGTGCCGCCCGCGCCTGCGGGCGGCGCCAGCCGCCTGACCTCGGACTATACCGCGATCGCCGCCGACGATGGCGCCGTCGATGCCATCAAATCGGGCAGGATCGTGGTGGTGCCCGGGGTACGGGAGTTCACCCGCGACGGCGTCATCCTGGCTAATGGCAGCCTGATCGCTCCCGACATCGTCATTGCCGCGACGGGCTACCGCACCGGGCTGGAGCGGATGGTCGGCAATCTCGGCGTGCTCGACGAGAAGGGCGTTCCGCTCTTCAACGGCGGCCAGGCCGATCCGAAACTGCCCGGCCTGTGGTTCACCGGCATGCGGCCGAGCATCCGCGGCTGCTTTGCCAATGCCGGCATATTGGCCAAGGCGATAGCTGCGCGGATCGCCGGCTCATCCCGCCCCTCCGGCGCCTCACGCTGAGCGACCGCACAGGACAACATTTCCCGTCGGCGTCACGCCGATTTCGGCTCCAGCCGCCGGAAACCGACAGCCTCGGTCAGCATCTCCTCGTCGACCATGCCGGCATTGTAGAGGGCCAGCAAGGTGAGCGCCAATTCACGCGCCTCGACGGATTCGGGATGCGCTTGCCGTCGGCGGCAGGCCTCGTCGAAGACACGTTGCAAGGTGGCCACTTCGTCAGGTTTGAGCAGGCCACGGTCGTAGATCGACTTGGGCATGGCGATGATCTCCTGATCACGATCTAGGGCGCCACGTGTAAATTGCCAATCTTTCCCGAGGCTTGAATATGATATCGCACAAAAGAGAGGCCCCGGATCGCCGGAGCCCCTCTCATTTTTGTCTCGCCCGACCTCAGACGGCGATCTTGCCGCCACCCTGTTTGGTGATGGCGACCACCGCCGGCCGCACCGGCATGTCGGGCCTGAAATCGGGCCAGCGGGTCGACAGGTCCTCATAATAGGAGGGCCGGCCGAACGCTTCCCAATCCTCGCCGCCGTCACCCGGATGCTGGACGGCGACAAAGGCGGTCTGGTCGTCCGGCGCAAACAGCGGGCCGCACATTTCGGCGCCGATCGGCACGCGGAAGAACAGCTTCGAGGTCGCCCGCGCCGATCCTTCCGTGTCCACCGCCCACAGGCCGTCGGTGCGGCCGGTGGCCTTCGGGCCCTGGCCATCGGTGGCGACCCACAGGCGCCCGGCCGAATCGACCGCGCAATTGTCGGGCATGCCGAACCAGCCATGGGCCGTCGTCGCGGTGGAGAAGGTGGCGCCGACGGCGGCCACCGATGGGTCGCCGCATTTCAGCAGCACTTCCCACTTGCCCTTGGTGGCGGCGAAATCGCCCTCGTCCTCGACGATTTCGATGATGTGGCCGAAGGCGTTTTCGGCACGCGGGTTGGCGGCGTCGACCTGATCGGCCTTGCGCTTGGAATTGTTGGTCAGCATGACATAGACCTTGCCGTTGCTGGCATTGGGCTGGATGTCTTCGGGCCGGTCCATCTTGGTGGCGCCAAGCAGGTCGGCGGCGCGGCGTGTCTCGATCAGCACGTCGGCCTGGCCGGCAAAACCGTTTTCCGCCGTCAGCGGCCCTTGGCCGAACACGATCGGCATCCATTCGAACGAGCCGTCCTCCGCGAATTTGGCGACATGCAGCGTGCCGTCGTCGAGCAGATCCTTGTTGGCCGCGCGGTCGCCGGCGTTGAACATGCCCTTGGTGACGAACTTGTAGACATAGTCGAAGCGCTCGTCGTCGCCGAGATAGAAGACCACTCGACCATCCTTGGCGACGATCGATTCGGCGCCCTCATGCTTGAAGCGGCCCATGGCGGTGCGCTTGCGCGGCACCGAGGCCGGGTCGTTGACATCGACCTCGACGATCCAGCCGAAGCGGTTGGGCTCGTTCGGCTCCTTGGCCAGGCTGAAGCGGTCATAGTGCGCGCCCCATTCATAGGCGCCTTCCGGAATGCCGAGGCGCTTGTAGTTGGCGGCCTCCTTGTGGCCCTCCGGCAGCTCGCCGGAGAAATAGCCATGGATGTTCTCCTCGGACATCACATACGTGCCCCAGGGCGTGACCCCGCCGGCGCAATTGTTGATGGTGCCGAACACCTTGACGCCGGACGGGTCGGCATTGGTCTTGACGCGGTCATGGCCGGCAACCGGGCCCGACAGCGCCATCTCGGTGTTGGCGGTGATGCGGCGGTTGAGCTTGCCGTCGCGAATTACCCGCCATTTGCCGCCATCCTTGCGGATCTCGACGATGGTGCCGCCATGGGCGGCCATCTCGACATCGACCTGCTCTTTCGAGAGCGGCGCCACCTCGGCCGACTTCTTGCCGTCCTTCTCGACAATCTTGACGATGCCTGGGAACATCAGATGCGGGTTGGTGTATTCGTGGTTGACCACCAGCAAGCCATGCTCGGCCGAGCCATCGAGCGGGATGTAACCGACATAGTCGTTGTTGTAGCCGAACTGCTTGGCCTGGGCTTGCGCCGACTGCTTCGTCGGGTCGAATTCCGGCGAATCGGCAAACAGCGGATCGCCCCAGCGCAGCAAAACGTCGGCGTCGTAGCCCGGCGCGACGTGGTGCTTATCGTCGATACCGGCCTCCAGCTCGTCGAATTTGAACGCTGAGCCTTCCGCGGCGCGGGCATCGTCGGCGGCGATCATGGCCAGCGGGCTGACGGTGGCGGCGATCGCCGAAACGGCAAGCGAACCCTTGAGGAAGCCACGGCGCGAGAACCGCGCGGCGATGATCTCGCCCATGGTGCGGTTCTCGCTGGGATTGTTGGCCGGGCCTTCGTTTTCCTCGAGCAGGCTGGTGCGGAATCGGGCGTCGGGGGAGCGATGTTCGGTCATGGGAACCTCTGGTGGGTTTTGCCTGGAGCTTCCGGCTTACAGTCGGCTGATCACATTTTCGTGACATGGTATCTCCGCTGCCGCTCGCTCACGAGACCGATTTTTCACGCCTCGCCTGGGACTTTGGTCCAAGCTTGCGCCTGCAAAGGTCCTGGGGGACAAACGCAACGGTCGGAGGTCGCTTCCGGTCACCACGTCTTTCGGCGATGTTGTTGCACTGCAACGTTGGGGTGGGCGCGCCGGCTCAATCGACGGAGATCAGTATGCGTGGATCGATCACGGCCCGTTGTTGCCGTCTGGCTCTCAGATCGGCGGCCGTCCTGGCGCTGACCATCGCTCCCTATGGAATCGTCTTCCATGGCTTCGTGCCTGGACTCGATGCCGCGACCGCACATGCCGACAAGGGTGGCAACGGCGGTGGCGGTGGGAACGGCGGTGGCGGTGGGAATGGCGGTGGCGGTAACAGCGGTGGCGGTGGCGGCAACAGCGGCAATGGAGGAAACAGCGGCAACGGCAATAGCGGTAACAGCGGCGGCGGGAATAGCGGAAAGGGTAAGGGCCAGGGCAACCAGAGCACAAGCCATGTCAACGCCACGACCGGCGACACGGTCGACGTGGATGGGAACAAGATTACAGTTCAGCACCCGGATGGCTTGACGGAAAAAATCGAGAACGGGCGTTTCAGCATGAAGGATAAGCTCGGCCGCACGATCATCGATCGCCGTGCCACACCGGCCGACGCCAGCCGTCTCAAGGCGCTTTGAATTTCGGCCCTATGAATTTCGCCTTGTGAAGCTGGTCAACAGGCAACGACCAGTTTCACACGTCACCTCCGCCGCCCCCCGGCGGAGGTGACCTCGTTTCGCGGCGTTCCACGATGGCTACGAACGGTCCCTGTCGCGGTCGCGAAACTCGCGCATGATGAGGGCCGCTTCAGTACGATTTCGCACGTTGAGTTTCGACAGCACCCCCGTCATGTGGTGCTTGACGGTCTTCTCCTGCAGCTCCAGGCGTAAGGCGACTTCCTTGTTGCTCAGTCCCTCCGCCACCAGCCGCAGGATTTCGGTCTGCCGGCCGGTGAGTTGCCGCAGCCGGTCCGCCACGCCGTTGGCGGGCTGCAAGGACTGCACGTCGGAAAGCAGCCGGGCCGACAGCATCGGCGAAAGATAGCTTTCGCCGGCCGCCACGTTGCGCAGGATATCGGCAAGCGCACGCGATCCGACGCCTTTGAGGACATAGCCGAGCACCCCGGCGTTCAAGGCCTTGGTCACATCGGCATTCGCCTCTGAAACGGTCAGCATGACGATCTTCTGGGCGGGATGGTCGGCAAGGATGCTGGCAACCGCGGCCAGGCCGCCGCCCGGCATTGAAATGTCGATGAGCAAGATGTCGGGCTGCATGGTCGAGGCGATGCGCTCCGCGTCCTGCGCGGTCGCACCTTCGCCGACCATCTCGAAGCCGCCGATCTCCGACAGGCTACGCGTCACGCCTTCGCGGAACAGCGGATGATCGTCGACAATGGCAATGCGGATGGCGCCGATCATGCTTGCTCCTCGACCGAAAGACGGATCACCAGCTTCGTGCCTTTCGGCCCTGTGAGTGTTTCGAATTGGCCGCCAATGCTTTCAACCCGCTCCCTGAGGCCGGCAAGGCCCAACCCCTCGGCCCGCGCCGGATCGAAGCCCGGTCCGCCGTCCGATACTTCAACGAAAAGCCTACCATTTTTCATGCCTGCACGCACCGCCTGATCCTTGCCCCGTCCGTGGCGGTAGGCATTGTTCAGCCCCTCCTGCACGAAGCGATAGATGCTGATCTTCTCAGAAGCGCCGGGCTCCGGCAAATGTCTCGGCATCGTAAGCGTCACCGATGTGCCCGTCCGGCGCTCGTGTTCTTCGACGGCCAGCCGCAGCACGTCCGCCGCCGCCGCCGTTTCTATCTGCGGCAGGACCAGGCCGGTGCAGATGCCGCGTATCTCGCGCATCGCATCCTCCAGTGTCTTGCGGATCATGGCGATTTCGGTCGAGCGGCCTTCGCTGCCATGCCCGTCGCCGGTAAACACCGGACTGTCCATGCGCAGCGCGGCCAGCGCCACGAGCTGGGCAGGGCCGTCATGCAGGTCGGCGCCGATCCGGCGCAGATATCTTTCGTTGAGCGCGGTGGCGCGGCGGGACGCCCGCTGCACACGATGCCGCAAGGCGCTGTTCTGTGTCACCAGGCCCTGCAGCTCGGACACCTGGCGGCGCAGCGCCCCGCGCTGGTCGTCGATGATGCGGCTGCCGCGCAGGACGATGCCCGACAGAAGCAGGAATGCCGTCAAGGTGGTCCCGGCCACGACCAGCCAGCTCGACAGCAGGGCGGAAGCCAGGGTAGCCTTGAAATCGCTGGCGACCTCGTAAAACTCCGTGACGGCGACCACTTCGCCGGACCAGGGCTCGCGCACTGGATTGTAGATCTCGAGCAACGGCACACCCGCGGCCCGCTCCTTGTCTTCGTTCTCGTCGAACGTATCGAACTGGGCAACGACGCTGCCCTGGAAGGCAGAACGCAGATTGTCGTTCAGGCCGAAGCGGCGACCCGTCAAAGCCGAGTCCTTTGCATAGAGGATCGTGCCGTCGCGGCGCCAGAGCCTGAAGGATGCCAGGCGTTTGCCGAGCGCGCCCTGGCCGAGCGTCTCGTCCAGCGCCTGCTTGACGGATGCGCTGAGCTCCTCGCTCTTGCGCAGGTCGGGCAGCAGCGGCGCAATCACGCTGTCGACATAGAGCGCCGTCGTGGCGGCCGAATTGCGAGTGACGCCGTCCCGGATCTGCGTCGTCACCCAGGTCCCGACGATCACCATGACGACCAGCAGCCCAAAACCGCCGGCAACGACGAATTGCAGGGCAAGGGAAAGCTCGCTCCAGCGCCGCGCCAAGTTCTGAAAAATACGAGTCATGAACCCCTGACCGCCCTTCTATCGACAGGCTGGGCGATTCCGGCACATTGAGCTTCAGTCTCGCCGTTGCCAAGACCCTCCTTTGAACGACGTCGCTTGACGTTCCGGCACGCTTCGGAAACAAGGTCGGCGATATCAGGCAAGAGGCGCTTCGAGGGGGACGGGACGTTGAGTTTTTCGGGACTTCTGCAGCTCGGCTTTTCGACGGTGATCTTCCTGCTGGCGGCGACCGCCGCCAAGCAATGGGGGCTGGCGCCCAGCCTGGGCAAGATCCTGCTGACGCTGGCGCTCTATTCGCTGGGCAATCTGATCATGCTGCGGCTTATCCGCGAGTTCGGCATGTCGGTATCGTTCAGCCTCTCGGCGGTGATCCAGCTGGTTTCGGTCAATGTCGTTGCGCTGGTGTTCTTCGGCGAGCGCGTCAACGCGTTGCAGGCGGCCGGCATCGCGCTGGCAATCGCGGCCGTGGCGCTGATCACGCTTGGGCCCTATCTGCAAGGGCGGATGTAACGGTGCCGATGAAGAACGCCGCGAAAGCTCTGCTCAATCGGGTCGAATTCCCGGTGCTGCTGGCCGGCCTGGTCATCGCCGGTGGGCTGTGGGCGTTCGAGGAATTGATGGAGGTGGCACGGGCCACCACGCCGCACGCCTTCGATACCGAAATCCTGCTTGCATTCCGCCAGGCCGGTCAACCGGCGATCCCGATCGGTCCGCCATGGCTGGAAGGCGCGATGCGCGACATCACCAGCCTCGGCAGCTCCAGTGTTCTGGTGCTGATCACGGCGGCGACGATCATCTATCTGCTGTTGATCCGCCGCCCGGCGACGGCGCTTCTCATGTTCGTTGCCGTGGCGGGCGGCCAGGTGCTGTCGAGCCTGCTGAAAGCCGGCGTCGACCGGCCACGCCCGGAACTCGTTTCGCATCTCGTCAACGAGACGTCGCTTTCCTTCCCAAGCGGCCATGCCATGCTGTCGGCGGTGACCTACCTCACGCTCGGTTCGCTGGCGGCGCGCTTCCTGCCGGGCCGGACGACCAAGGTCTACGTGCTGTTCCTGGCGGTGCTGACGACAGTGCTGGTCGGCGTCAGCCGCATCTATCTCGGCGTCCACTGGCCCTCGGATGTGCTGGCGGGCTGGTGTGCCGGCTTCGCCTGGGCGATGCTATGCTGGTTGGTGGCGAGGCTTCTGCAACGGCGCAAGGCGGTGAGCGAGGAGCCTGACTGAGTCAGATCAACCTGTTGATGAGGTGCCCTCCGCAGCCCGTCAGTATCAGAACCGTCGACAGCAAGCCTGCCGATATCACCATGGTCTTGAAAACGTTCACCCGCGTGCCCCCTGCGTCTGATGCATGCCACCCTACCTGAAATCCTTGGCAGGTATCTTAGAAAAAGGACATTAGGTGGCGGTGGTTACGTCTAAAACTGATACAATGATGCTTGAAACATGATAATGATGGTATTATACGTTATGTCAGCAGGCTCAGACGGGGATTCCGGCCGATGATCACTGCCGCGCAGATGCGCGCCGCAAGGGCGCTGGCCGGCATCGACCAGAGGACGCTCGCCGAGCGCGCCGGCGTCTCGCTTCCCACCATCCAGCGCATGGAGGCGAGCGGCGGCGTGGTCAGGGGCGTGGTCGATACGCTGATGAAGGTCATCCAGGCTCTCGACGAAGCCGGGGTGGAACTGATCGGCGAGAACCAGGCCAGCGAGCGCGGCGGCAGGGGCGTGCGCCTCAAGGCCGCCATGCCGCCGGAACCCAAGGCCGGGCCGGAATAAGTCGCGACGGCGACCGCCGACAGTCCTGCCGACGATCCCGCCGCTTTTGCAGGGGCAGTCCATGGATCAATCGCGTCAGGCAGTGCATCAGGCGGTGAAGCCGACATTCTCCGAGCTGTTCACGCCGAAGCTGGTGACGGTCTGGCGGGAGGGCTACCGGCTGCCGCATTTCAAGGCGGATGTCATCGCCGGGCTGACTGTCGCCATCGTCGCGCTGCCGCTGTCGATGGCGATCGCGATCGCTTCGGGCGTGACGCCGGAGCGTGGCCTCTACACTTCCATCGTCGGCGGCTTCATCATCTCGGCCTTGGGCGGCAGCCGCTTCCAGATCGGCGGCCCGGCCGGCGCCTTCATCGTGCTGGTGGCGGCGACGGTGGCGCGCGTCGGCCTCGACGGCCTGCTGCTGGCGACGATGATGGCCGGTGTGTTCCTCATTGCCATCGGCTATCTCCGGCTCGGCACCTACATCAAGTTCATTCCCTATCCGGTCACTGTCGGCTTCACCGCCGGCATTGCCGTCATCATCTTCTCCGGCCAGATCGTCGAATTGTTCGGGCTGACCTTGCCGGGAAGGGAGCCCGGACCGTTCGTGCCCAAGCTGATCGCGCTTGGCGAAGCAGCCGGCACGATCAACCTCGCGGCGACCGTCGTGGCGGCGCTGACCATCGCGACCATCGCCGTTCTGAAGCGCTGGCGGCCGAAATGGCCGGCCATGTTGATCGCCATCGGGCTCGCCTCGGTGGTCGTTGCGCTGTTGGCGTTGCCGGCCGAGACGATCGGCACGCGCTATGGCGGCATTCCGCGCAGCCTGCAATGGCCTGGCATGCCACCCGTCAGTTTCGGCAGGATGCTCGACGTCTTGCCGGACGCCATCGCCTTCGCGCTGCTCGGCGCCATCGAATCCCTGCTGTCGGCCGTCGTCGCCGACGGCATGACGGGCCGGCGGCACCGCTCGAATTGCGAGTTGGTGGCGCAGGGCTTCGCCAATGTCGCGTCCGCTTTGTTCGGCGGCATCTGCGCCACCGGCACCATCGCCCGCACTGCCACCAATGTGCGGGCCGGCGCGCACGGCCCGGTCTCGGGCATGGTCCATTCGGGAATCCTGCTGGTGCTGATGCTGGTGGCGGCGCCGCTTGCCAGCTACATCCCGCTCGCGGCCCTCGCCGGCGTCCTGGCGGTGGTCTGCTGGAACATGGTCGAGAAACAAGCCTTCGCCACGCTGCTCAGGGCATCGCGCGGTGATGCGCTGGTGCTGATGGCGACCTTCCTCATCGTCGTCTTCCGCGACCTCACCGAAGGCATCGTCGTCGGCTTCGCGCTCGGCTCGATCCTGTTCATCGATCGCATGGCCAAGTCCGTCGCGGTCGAGGCGGACCTGGCGCAAGACGATGTCGCCGACAGCGTCGGCGGCGCCCGCACCTATGATTCCGCCGAGGCAAGCGACGCCGACACCGTCGTCTACCGCATCTCGGGCGCCTTCTTCTTCGGTGCCGCGTCCGCCGTCGGCAGCGTGCTCGACCGCATCGCCGACCAGCGCCGCAACTTCGTGCTCGACTGTTCGGCCGTGCCGCTTTTCGATTCGACGGCGGCCAATGTCATCGAAAGCGCGGCCCACAAGGCGGGGCGCGCCGGCGTGCGCTTCATCATTTCGGGCGCCTCGCCGCAGATCCGGCGCATGCTGATCAACCACGGCGTCAAGCCGCCGCTGGTGACCTATGCCGCGTCGATCCGCGACGCGCGGGGCCAATTGGCGGGGAGACAAGAGGCGGAGCAGCCCTCTCTCAACGATTGAGCGATGCCGGGCCGCTGACGAACGGACTTTCCTTGACGTAGAACCGCAGCAGGCGGTCGGCGTCCTTCGAAATGCCGATCCTGATCCCCTGTCCGATCGCGCCGGGCTCACATTCATCCTGGGCGAGCCAAAGCGGGCCTTCCCGGCACAGGTCGGTCCCGTCGAGCGAACGATCGATCCGCAACGCCGCGGCCAGCCTTCCGGGCCCGCGCGCCAGGTCGCGCAGGCGCTCGACGCCTCGGTTCAGCCGCATGATCGCGACGCCTTCCAGCGGTTCCAGCGCCCGGATCAGCACACCGGTTCCGACCCCTGGCGTCTCGCTCGAGACATTCAGCATGAAGGAGGTGCCATAGGCGAGGTAGACATAGGCGTGCCCGGCTTCGAGAAACAGCGACCGGTTGCGCGGCGTCATCCCTCGAAAGCCGTGCCCGGCCGCATCACCGACGACATAGGCTTCCGTCTCGACGATGCGGCCGCTGACCCTGCCTTCGGGCAAGTCGCGCACCACCAGCTTGCCTAGGAGAAACCGGGCGAGCGCGGCCGTATCGTCCGGGAGCTCTTCTCGCGCGAGCGGACGATGCTTGTCGCTGTGGCTCACGGGATCCATCGGGCCGCTCTGATCTCCCGGTCGTCCATGGCACACCTCCTTGACCATTGCCGTGGAGGGACCGTCCTACCACGCTCCATCCACGGCTGTCAGCGAAGGTCGTGCGGACGCCAGCGCTCATTCGATCTTGAGCGCCGCGACCTCGCCTTCGTTCATCAGCGGCACGTAGAGGATCGACTTGCCGTCGGTGCCGATATCGGCGCTGCCCGGCTTGAAATGCGCCACCGCTTCCGGCCCGCCGCCGGTCCTGTATCGATAGAGCGTGCCGGTCATGTAGGCCGTGGCATAGATGGTGCCGCCGATGGCGACGACGCCGTCGAGGTCGGCGAAGTTTTGGGCGCCCGCCAGCGGCGTCACCGCCTTGCTGGCGATGTCGACCGCCAGCAGCCCGCCGGGCTCGGCCGTGCTGAAGTCGGCCTTGATGCCCTTGCCCCAGGAGGCCACGATCAGCCTGTCGCCATCGGCGAAGACGCCGTTGGGCGAGGCGAGCAGCGGATCCTTGACGAACAGCTCCGGCCTGTCGCCGTCGATGCGGTAGATCGTGTCGGCCAGCATGTCAGTGACGTAGACCTTGCCGGACCGATCCGACGTCATGTCGTTCAGGAAAACGGCATTCGGGACCACGATGCTGGCGATGAGCTTGCCGCTGGCGAGGTCGACGACACGGATTTTGGTGATGTCGGCGACATAGAGCTTGCCGCCCGATATCGCCATGCCCTTGGGCGCGTCCATGCCGTCGGTCCAGTGCTGGCTCACCATCTTGCCATCCATTGACAGCAGGCTGAGGTAGCCGTTGCCGTCGGCGTCGCCCGGATTGCCGACGATGTTGGAAACGATGATGCGGCCGTTGGCGGCGTCGAACAGCGCCGATTCAGGCTGTTCGAGGCCCGTTGCGCGCCAGAGCTCGTCGGCCTGGGCGGCCTGGGCGGCGGCAATGCCGATGGCGGCGATGACGGCGGAAGTGACGACAATGTTCATGGCTGCTCTCCTGGGAATGTCGGTGAACAGCTAGGATTTTCGATACTTCTCGGGAAGGCGGATTGAAGCTAGTATCGAATATCGATACGAAACAGCCGGCAAGAGGCGCATCCCATGAACGGCCCGATCTTCGAGGCGCTGAAACGGACACTGAAGGCCAAGGGTGTCACCTATCGTGAGCTCGGCGAACGGATGGGCGTTTCCGAGCCGACGGTGAAGCGCATCTTCCATGAGAAGAACTGCAAGCTCGACCGGCTGGTGGAGATCTGCGCCGCCGCCGGCGTCGAACTGGAAAACGTGCTCGGCTCGATGAACCGCGGGCCGGGGCCGGTCAACCACATCGCGCCCGAGATCGAGCGCCGGCTCGCCGGCCGGCCGGCGCTGCTGTTCGTCTTCGTCATGCTGTCGGAAAAATTCACGCCTGAAGGCATCATGCGCTCGCAAGGCCTGAGTGAGGCCTCGATGTTCCTCTATCTGCGCGACCTCGAGCAACTCGGCCTGATCGCGCTTGGCCGTGGCCTGTCGGCGAAACTGCTGGTCGAAACGCCGATCCAGTGGAATTTCGAGGGGCCGCTCAGGCCGCTGTTCGAAATGACCAACAAGAATTTCATCGGCTGGGCTATCACCCATATCGAGAAGGAGGCGACCTTCGTCAGCTTCTCCAGGCGAATGCGTCCGGAGACGGCGGAGATGGTGCGGCGCGAGGCCGAGGAACTGGCCGACCGGGCGAGACTGCTGGCCCATCACGACCAGCACACCACGCCCGAGGACGGGTTGATCGGCTACAAATGGACCTTTGCCTTTGGCGCCACGCCATTCGAGGCGATCATGCCGATCGGGCCGCATCCACGCGACGCCGGG
Source organism: Mesorhizobium australicum WSM2073 (assembly GCF_000230995.2). Taxonomy (NCBI): domain Bacteria; kingdom Pseudomonadati; phylum Pseudomonadota; class Alphaproteobacteria; order Hyphomicrobiales; family Phyllobacteriaceae; genus Mesorhizobium; species Mesorhizobium australicum. The sequence continues at coordinate 855,664 of NC_019973.1, forward strand.
GCGCGGATGGAGGACCAGCCTTCCCTGGCAAAAGGCCGGCGGCCGCTACCCGCTTAGACCGGCCGAGGTCCGCCGCCCATCAGCCGGCACTGGCGGCAAGATCATCAGCGGACGAGGCGCCGGCGAGATCGTCGCGTGCCTTGCGGGCGAGCTTTTTCGTCGCGTGCCTGGGGCTGTCGCCGAACAGTTCGGCGGCCTCGGCGAGACAGGCTTTCCTGAGGCTCTTTTCCGAGCGCTTGAGCAACTTGCCGAGAAGTTTTGTGTCCTCGGGCGGCCCCAGCGGCTCGCTGTCCGCCTCGAGCAGCGCGCGCATGACGAACACATCATGCAGTTCACCGAGCCGCTCGCCCAGTTCATCCACGGCCTTGCGCCTCGCCTTGATCGGGGTCGGCCACAGCCTGCCCAGCAGCGACAGGTGCATGCCATGCGTCTTGGCCGCCTTGCGCAGGTCATGGAAATCGTCGGCCTCACCGCGCGTGCCGGCCTTGTCGAGCGCCTTCCTGGCGCGGCGCAAGGCGACGCGGGCGCCTTCGGCAAGCACGTCGGCGGCCTGTTCCGGCTGATCGGGCAAAGCAAGGGTTTCAATGCGCTTCAGGCCGTCTTCGCAGGCGGCGGTGGCCGCCCCGATCGCCGCCTTCAGGCCGGCGCCTTCGTGCAGATCATGCTGGCGTGCGATCAACCTGTCGCGCACGGCATCAAGTCCGCCATCGACGCTTTCCCTGGCGAAGCCCGCCGCCAGCCGATCGATGGTTTCGATCAGGGCCGTGGCTTCACGCGGACCGGCAAGCAGCGCCGCGACGTTTCGATAGCACTGGTTCTCCGTGGTGCAGAATGTTTCGTCTCCGGAACGAACGAGGCGCAACAAGGCACGCGCGCTCTTCAGCCGCTTGCGGCACTTGTGCAGCCCCTGTTCCGGCCGGGTGTGCGCCGTCTCCAGATGCAGCAGGGCCTTGCCGATCTCCTCGGCAAGGATACGCCTGACCTCGCCGGTCAGCGGCAGGCGCGGATCGATACGAAAGCTCATGCGGCGATCTCCGGTATCCCCCCGAGGGCGAGCGACGCGTTGTAGAATTTCTGCTCGCCGGTCACTTCCCGGCCGAGCCAGTCAGGCAGCATTTCGTCCGGAACCTCTTCCGGCGTCTCGAGCTCGGCCACCACAAGTCCCGCCAGTGCACCGCCAAAGACATCGACTTCATAGAGATAGCCGCGATGCCTAACATGGTGACGTGTCTTCTCGATGACACGTCCGATGGCGAAGTCCAGCATCTCCACCGCCTCCGCCAGCGGGATCGGGTATTCGAATTCGTCGCGCTCGCGCGCGCTGCTGCCGAATTTGAGCGTCAGCTTGGCGGAGGCCCCATCACTGATGCGGATGCGGACGGTTCGCCCGGGTGCCGTGGCGAGATAGAACTGGAGAATGCGGATATCCGCTTCCGCCAGATCCCGCCATGCGGTGCTGGAGACCAGGAACTTACGCTCGACTTCCTTGCCCATGGCCGCGCACTAAAGCGGTTGCCGCGCGCGATGGCAAGACAGCGCCGCACACAAGTTGACCTTAATCAATCGATTGATTAAGGTCTTTGGCATGATCAAATTGCCAGATGCCAAGAGACCCCGCCGCGAGACCTCCCCGGCAGAGCCGACGCGCGCCGCGCTTGTCCAGGCGGCGTTGAAACTGTTCGGGCGGCAGGGCTTCGACGGCACCTCGACGCGCGAAATTGCCGCCGAGGCAGGGGCCAATATCGGCTCGATCGCCTATCATTTCGGCGGCAAGGAAGGTCTTCGCGCCGCTGCCGCCGACTTCATCGTCGAGACCATCCAGGGCGTCGCAGGGCAGGCACTGGGCGCTGGCGAGGGGCTCGGCCATGGACAGGCGGCGGCAAGCGATCCTGAGGCGGCGCGCGCGCAGCTCTTCACGGCACTCGAGCGGATGGTCGGCTTCATCGTGGCTCAGCCGCAGGCCGGAGAAATCGTGCAATTCGTGCTGCGCGAGCTCTCGCATCCGACGGCGGCGCTCGACCGCATCTATGACGGCGTCTTCGAGCCGACGCACCGTCGGCTGTGCCAGATCTGGGAGCAGGCCACCGGCGAGCCGGCCGAGAGCGAACGCACCCGACTCACCGTGTTCACGTTGATCGGCCAGGTCATCTATTTCCGCATCGGCCGCGAGGCCGTCATGCGCCGCATGGGCTGGCGCGACATCGGCGCCGCCGAGGCCGCCAAGGTGGTGGCGGTCACCACGGACAATCTCCGCGCCATACTGGCCGCCCGGAAGGGACCAGGGATGAAGGGATCAAAACAATGAGCTTTCTGTGTTCGCTGCCGCTCGCCGCGCAATTGTTCGGTGCCTGCGCGCCGGCGGCACCGCTCGCCGTCGGTTATGTCGAGGGCGATTATGTGCTCCTGGCGCCGATCGAGGTGGCGCAGGTCGAGACGGTGGCGGTGAAGCGCGGCGACCGCGTCACGCCGGGAGCCACCGTGGTGACACTCGAAAATGCCGACGCCAAGATCGCGGTGGCGCAAGCGCAGGCGGCGCTGGCCCAGGCGCAGGCGCAGTATGCCGATCTCCAGGTCGGCAAGCGGCCGGAAGAGATCGCCGTGCTGAAGGCCGAGGTCGACATGACCAAGGCACAGGCCGCCGATGCCAAGCGAAAATTCGACCGCGCCAGCGACCTGTTCAAACGCGGCGCCGGCACGCAGGCTGATTTCGACACGGCTTCCGCGACGCTGGAGACGGCCAATGCGCAGGTCGGCCAGGCGGAGGCCAACCTGGCGGTCGGCGGCCTGCCGGCGCGTGCCGAAACGATCAAGGCCGCCGACAATCAGGTCAAACAGGCGCAGGCGGCGCTGGATCAGGCGCAATGGCGGCTCTCCAAACGGGTGTTGGCGGCGCCTTCGCCCGGCCGCGTCAACGACGTCATCCGCAATCCCGGCGACACGGCGGGTCCGACCGCGCCGGTCATCTCGGTGCTTCCCGACGGCGCGGTGAAGCTCAGCGTCTATATTCCGGAAAGCGCCTTCTCCTCGGTCAAGGTCGGCAGCCTGCTCAGCGTCCATTGCGACGGCTGTGGCCCGGAGGTGAAGGCGCGCGTCAGCTATGTCTCGCCCGATCCCGAATTCACCCCGCCGGTGATCTACTCCCTGGAGAACCGGCAGAAGCTGGTCTACCTCGTCGAGGCGCGGCCGGAGGGCGATGCGGGGCCGCTGCAGCCCGGCCAGATCGTCGATGTCGATCTCGCGGATATGGGAAAATGAACGCCATCGACGTTCACGGCCTGGTCAAACGCTTCGGCGACAAGACCGTCGTCGACCATGTGACGATGTCGGTCGCCGAGGGCGAGATCGTCGGCTTCCTCGGCCCCAACGGCTCGGGCAAGACCACCACCATCCGCATCATGTGCGGCCTGCTGACGCCGGACGAGGGCGAAGGCACGGTGCTGGGCTTCAACATTCGCACCGACAGCCTCAGGATCAAGCGCGAAGTCGGCTACATGACGCAGAAATTCTCGTTCTACGAGGATCTGACGATCGGCGAGAACCTCGAATTCGTGGCGCGGCTCTATCGGCTGCGGCCGGTCGAGGACTATGTCTCGCGCACGCTGGAGGAGCTCGGCCTGACGACGCGCCGCAACCAGCTGGCCGGCACCTTGTCCGGCGGCTGGAAGCAGCGCCTCGCGCTGGCCGCCTGCATCATGCACAAGCCGAAACTGCTGCTGCTGGACGAGCCGACGGCCGGCGTCGATCCGAAGGCGCGGCGCGAGTTCTGGGACGAGATCCATCGCCTGGCGAGCGGCGGGCTGACCGTGCTGGTCTCCACTCATTACATGGACGAGGCCGAGCGCTGCCACCGCATCAGCTACATCTCCTATGGCAAGATGCTGGCCACCGGCACCGTCGCCGAGGTGGTGAAGAATGCAGGCCTGACCACCTTCGTGCTGCAGGGTCCAAAGCTCGACGAGGTGGCGCAAGCGCTGCAAGGCCGCCCCGGCGTCGACCAGGTGGCGCCGTTCGGCGCGACGCTGCACGTCGTCGGTTCCGACCGCGAGAAGCTCGAGGCCGCGCTTGCCGATGTCGAGAGGGAGCACAACGGCGTGACGGTGACGCCGGGCGAGACCAGCCTGGAGGATGTCTTCATCCAGTTCATGTCGGGATCGAAGGACAACATGGCATGAACAGCGTCTTTTCCTTCGCCAGGCTCGGCGCCTTGCTGATCAAGGAGTTCATCCAGATGCGGCGCGACCGCATCACCTTCGCCATGATGCTGGGCGTGCCGCTGATCCAGCTCGTGCTGTTCGGCTACGCCATCAACAACGACCCGAAAAGCCTGCCGGCGGCCCTGGTGGCGACCAGCAGCGATCCCTATACCCGCGCCATGGTCGCGGCGCTGCAGACCACCGGTTACTACCGCTTCGACCATGTCGCGCAAAGCGCCGAGGAGGCCGAGTTCCTGATGGCGCGCGGCGACGTCGCCTTCGTCGTCACCATCCCGGCCGATTTCGCCCGGCGGGTCGAGCGCGGCGACAAGCCGCAAATCCTGATCGAGGCCGACGCCACCGATCCGGCGGTCGCCAGCGGCGCCATCTCGACGCTCGGCACCATCGCCGGCCAGGCGCTGCTGAGAGCGCAGGGCACGCAGGAAGCCGCGGCGGAAGCCGCCAGGGGGCAGCTCGATGTCGTCGTCCACCGCCGCTACAACCCCGAAGGCATCTCGCAATACAACATCGTGCCCGGCCTGCTCGGCGTCATCCTGCAGATGACCATGGTGATGATGACCTCGATCGCGCTGACGCGCGAGACCGAGCGCGGCACGATGGAAAATCTCCTGGCGATGCCGTCGAGCCCGCTGGAGATCATGATGGGCAAGGTGCTGCCCTACCTGGCGGTCGGCGCGGTGCAGGTGGTGGTGGTGCTGGCGGCGTCGAAGCTTCTGTTCGCCATCCCCTTCACCGGCTCGATGACGCTCCTTTTGTCGGCGGTGCTGGTGTTCGTGCTGTCGCTGGTGCTGCTCGGCTACACGATCTCGACGATCGCACGCACGCAGATGCAGGCGCTTCAGCTCACCTTCTTCTTCTTCCTGCCCTCGATCATGCTGTCGGGCTTCATGTTCCCCTATCGCGGCATGCCGGACTGGGCGCAGACCTTCGGCGAGATCTTCCCGCTGACGCATTTTCTGCGCATCACCCGCGCGGTGATGCTGAAGGGCGCGCAACTGCCGGCGGTGGCGACCGAGATCGGCTGGCTGGCGGTTTTCGTGGCGCTGTTCGCCGGCGTGGCGCTGGTGCGGTTCAGGCGCACGCTGGACTGACGAGAGCTGACCTGTGCCGCCCTACGCCGCCATGATCCCGGCATAGGTGCCGAAATCGACATTGCCGCCGGACAGCACCACGGCAACGCATTTGCCCGACAGCTCGATCTCGCCCGACGACAGCGCCGCCAGCGCGACGCAGCCGCCGGGCTCGACCACCAGCTTGAGATAGGCCATGGCGTCGCGCATCGCCCGCCTGACGGCATCCTCTGAGACGGCGACGGCGCCGGCGAGGTTGCGGCGGTTGATCTCGAAGGTGATCGCGCCCGGCTCGGCGGTGAGGATGGCGTCGCAGATCGAACTATGGCCCAGCTCGTTCGAAACCCTGGCGCCCGCCGCCAGCGAGCGGCGCGTGTCGTCGAAATGCTCGGGTTCGACCGCCCAGATCGCGGTACCGGGCGAGGTATCCTTCACGGCAACCGAGATGCCGCTGGTCAGGCCGCCGCCGCCACAGGGGATGACGACCGCGTCGAGGCCGACACCCAGAGTCCGCGCCTGCTTGACCAGCTCCAGTCCGATCGTGCCCTGGCCGGCAATGATGGCCGGATCATCGAAAGGCGGCACCAACGCCATGCCCTTGTCAAGATAGGGGCGAACCACCGTCATGCGGTCGTCCTTGAACCGGTCGAAGGGCACCACCTCGGCGCCCATCTTGCGGACATTGGCGATCTTCATGCCAGGTGCATCCGCCGGCATGGCGATGACCGCCTTGACGCCGAACATGGCGGCGGAAGCCGCCACGCCTTGCGCGTGATTGCCCGAGGAGAAAGCAACGACGCCACGCGAGCGCTCCGCCTCGCTCAGCGTCGACAGCTTGTTGTAGGCACCGCGGAACTTGAACGAGCCGGTGCGCTGCAGCGTCTCCGGCTTGAACAGGATGCGGCCGCCGAAGCGCCTGTTCAGCTCCTGCGATTCGATCAAGGGGGTTTCGACGATCAGGCCCGAGAGCCGTGCGGCGGCGGCGTGGATGTCGGCGATGCCGGGAGGGGTGATCATAGCGGGTCCTGTGGCGATGCGATCCGGCCATGGTGCACGCAAAGGCGCGCGCGATGCCAACGAAAAAATGTGACGGGGACAAAGTTCGCGATTGTGATCAAGACACAAACGCATCCAGCGTTGCGGCCGTCACGCCGCATATCGCAATTCACCCCAGCAATGTCCGCTGCCGCTTGCTGCCGCCCAGCTTGCGCCAATTGTTGAACCGATGCGTGGCGGCGGCAAACGATATCTTCATCTGCTGGGCGACCGAATAGCGCGACTTGCCCTCGTCGAACATGCGGTAGCAGCACTCGACGCCTTCCTCGGTGAGCTTGCCGTCGGGCGCCTTGTTGTGCGGGTTGGCGGGGTCGAATTTCTCGACCTGCTGCTCGACCAGCCCCTTCAGGCGCTGCAGGTCAGCCTCGATGCTGGCGATGAGATCGAGGACCGGTTTCGGGTCGTAGGGGCGCGGAGGCTTCTTGGCCGTCATCAGCTCGTTCCTTTTTTGGCTTGGTCCGATATATAGGTGAACATTCGCTGATAATGAAGAGCGATGCCCGGTGCTTGGCTTCAACTATTCTTGACCGTGGCCAAGCGCACGATTGACCACGGACGTTGCAAATCATAGTTTAGAACAATTCTAAACTAGGGTGATTTCCTCATGCTTTCCCGTGTTTTCGGCTTCGGCCGCCGCTCCTTCGAATCACTCTCCGAACAGGAGATCCTGGCGCTGGCCATTTCATCGGAGGAGGATGACGGGCGTATCTACCGGGCCTATGCGGACGGATTGTCCGAGACCTTTCCGCAATCGGCCAAACTCTTCGAGGCCATGGCCGAGGAGGAAGACGGCCATCGCGACTCGCTGATCGAACTCTTCCGCAAGCGTTTCGGCGAGCGCATTCCGCTCATCCGCCGTGAACATGTGAGGGGCTATTTCGAGCGCAAGCCCGACTGGCTGGTGCGGCCGCTCGGCATCGAGGCCGTGCGCCGCCAAGCCGAGGCGATGGAGCGGCAGGCTTATCTGTTCTATGTCGAGGCGGCCAAGCGCACCACCGACGCCTCGACCCGCAAGCTGCTCGACGATCTGGCCGCGGCCGAACAGGGCCATGAAAGCTCGGCGCATGCGCTGGAGCAGAAACACGTGCCGGGCGAAGTCAAGGTCGAGGAGGCGACCGCCGAGCAGCGCCAGTTCATCCTCACCTATGTGCAGCCGGGCCTGGCCGGGCTGATGGACGGGTCGGTATCGACGCTGGCGCCGATCTTCGCCGCCGCCTTTGCCACCCATGACACCTGGCAGACGCTTCTGGTCGGTCTCGCCGCCTCGATCGGCGCCGGGATCTCGATGGGCTTCACCGAGGTCGCTTCCGACGACGGCAAGCTGTCGGGCAGGGGTTCACCGATCAAGCGCGGCCTGACCGTCGGCATCATGACGACGCTGGGCGGCCTCGGCCACGCGCTGCCCTATCTCATCCCGCATTTCTGGACCGCGACGGCGGTAGCCGCCGTGGTGGTGTTCTTCGAACTGTGGGCCATCGCCTTCGTCCAGAACCGCTACATGCAGACCCCGTTCCTGCGCGCCGCCTTCCAGGTGGTGCTGGGCGGCGCCCTGGTGTTCGCGGCGGGCGTGCTGATCGGGAATGCGTAAACAAAGTGGCGAGGTCAGCGCTGCCCCTCATCGCCCTGCCGGGCACTTCTCCCCGTATAGTGACGGGGAGAAGGAGGCTGGCTGCAGCGCTGGCTCCTTTCTTCCAACGCTGGCGATTGGCGAAACCGGCGATGGCAGGCAGGTGAGGGGCGGCGCCAACGTCAGCCCAATAACTCTCACCCATTCACGGCCCGGCTGTCCGCTGGCGCCTCGTCCCTCTCGGCCAGTCCGTAGTCGCGCAGCACGTGCGCGATCCGCAATCGATAGCCGGCAAAGATACCGCCGCGCCCGGCCCGCTGCGCCTGCCGGTGCTCTTCGGTGTTGCGCCAGGCCTTCACCGCCTCCTCGTCGCGCCAGAACGACAGCGACAGCACCCGGTTCGGGTCGGCCAGGCTCTGGAAGCGCTCGACGGAGATGAAGCCGTCAATGCCGTCGAGCAGCGGACGCAGGTCGGCGGCTATGCTCAGATAGGCCTCGCGCCGGCCCTGCGCAGGCTGCACCTCGAAGATGACGGCGATCATAGCTTGACCAGCGGCGCATGCGGGCCGGAAGCCAGTTTCAGGAACATGCGGTCCTCCTTGAGGATGAAGCGTTCGCGCCTGACGAATTCATAGTTTGCCTTGCCGGCGGGGTCCGCGGCAAGCCGGGCGCGGTAGGCTTCGTAGGCGGCGAGGCTTTCGATGTTGTAGGCGGCATAGGCCGTCGTGGCCGAGCCCTCATGCGGCGCGAAATAGCCGATCAGATCGGCGCCGCAGCGCGGAATGGCCTGACCCCAGTTGCGGGCATACTCCCCGAAGGCGGCCTTGCCGAACGGGTCGATCTCATAGCGGATGAAGCAGGTGATGGTCATGGTCGGCTCCTTGGGTGTTTAGCGGCGACAGTTCGGGCGGCGTCGAAACGTCGTGCCACCCGATCTGCTAGGCAGATGAGTTGGCGATCACACCTGCCAGAAGGATTTCGCGCATTCGCGGCGCACATCCTCCCGTGTCAGGCCGAGGTCACGCAGCAGGTGGTCGTCGATCTCCGAGAGGTCGCGGCGCTGCGAATGGCGGTCGTACCAGCGGGCCAGCAGCCGTGAGCGGGCCCAGGTGACGAACGGGAACGATTGGCGGCGGGGCACCGGTTCGGGGGTGAAAGCGGTTCGTGCGGCCATCCTCGTCTCCTTGATCCCGTCGGAGAATAATGGTTATCTGACAAGAATGCTTCGATGAGGATCAAACCATGCGTGAAGGACCCGACATTGCCCGCATCGCCAGCCTGGTCGGCGATCCGGCCCGCGCCAACATGCTGAACGCCCTGATGGGCGGCACGGCATTGACCGCGAGCGAACTGGCGCTGGAGGCCGGCGTGTCGCTGCCGACCGCCTCCTCGCATCTGTCCAAGCTGATGGAGGGCGGGCTGCTGACCTTGGCCAGCCAGGGCCGGCATCGCTATTACGGTCTGGCCGGCCCGCAAGTGGCCGGCATGATCGAGGCCATCACCGGCGTTGCGGAAGCCGTTGGCCCCAAGCGCGTGCGGCCGGGCCCGCGCGACGGCGCGATGCGCGTCGCGCGCGTCTGCTACGATCACCTTGCGGGCGAGCAGGCCGTTGCGATGCTGGACCGCCTTGTCGAGAAAAACATACTGGTCCGCAACGACAAGGAGATCAGGCTCGGGCCGTCCGCCGCATCGCATTTCGCGGCGATCGGCATCGATGTCCACACCAAGCCGCGGCGGCCGGTGTGCCGCGCCTGCCTCGACTGGAGCGTGCGGCGCTCGCACCTCGCCGGGACGCTTGGCGCCGCCATCCTCGACAAGATCCTTGCCGAGAAATGGGCGCGCCGCGAGAAGGACAGCCGCGCGGTGATTTTCTCGCCGCCGGGCAAGCAGGCGTTCGAGAGGGTGTTTTTGGGGTGAGGTCGGCGCGCCGAAAGTCGAGCTAGCCCCGCTTCAGCACCTTCCCCTTCTTGAAGAAATCCACCCACGGATCGGCTTCCGAGAGCCGTTTCAGCGTCGTCTTGTCGCCGATCGGGAAGGCGTTCGGTGGCAGGCCGGCCTCGATCTCGGCCCAGGTCACCGGCATCGACACCGTCGCGCCTTTCTTGGCGCGCGAGGAGTAGGGCGCGACGGTGGTCGCGCCGCTGCCGTTGCGCAGGTAGTCGACGAAGATCTTCCCCGTGCGCGCCTTCTTCGACAGCGTCGCGGTGTAACGGTCCGGCGCGCCTTGCTCCAGCGCCCTGGCGAAATCATGGGCGAAGCCTTTGACCTCGGCCCAATCCGCCGACGGCTTCAGCGGAACGACGACGTGAAAGCCCTTGCCGCCCGATGTCTTGACGAAATTGGGCAGCGACAGCTCGTCGAGCTTGCCCCTGATGTCGAGCGCCGCCTCGCGCACCGCCTTCACATCGACGCCCTCGTCGGGGTCGAGGTCGAAGACGACCTGGTCGGGCTGTTCAAGCTTGTCGATGGTGCAGCCCCAGATGTGGATCTCGACCACGCCGAGCTGGACCAGCGCCGCGATGCCGTCGAAATCGCGGATGAACAGGATTTCCTCGCCATCCGTGGGGTCCTTGGTCTTTTCGATCTTCGCATGCATGCCGGGCGAGGCATGCTTCTGGAAGAAACGCTGGCCGCCGACGCCATCGGGCGCCCTGACAAGGCTGAGCGGGCGGTCGACCACGAATTGCTTCATGCGCGGCCATACCAGCGCGTAGTGATCGAGCAGGGCCTGCTTCGAGATCTTTTCGTCGGGCCACAGAAGCTTGTCCGGGTGGGACAGCTTCACGCTGGTTTTCGCCGCTGTTGCTGCCGTAATGGCGCTGCCTGCCGCCGGCTTGGCCTTGGCGGGGCTTTTGCCTGTCGCTGTTTTGGTTCCCGCTGCCCCTGTTCCCGTTGCATTGGGCTTTTCCTGCACGACTTCCTCCGCCGGCTTGTCCTCGCGCAGCCCCTGGAACGAAGCATGGCGTATAATACGGTCCGACGTCCAGCTGCGAAACTCCACTTCGCCGACCAGTTCCGGCTTGACCCAGACCAGGCCCTTGCCCTTCGGCACGGCCGCATCGAAGGGCGAGGCGTCCGCCTTCAGCGCATCGAGCTTCTTCTTCAGGTCGTTGGCGCTCTTGGTGGAGAAGCCGGTGCCGACACGGCCGGCATAGTGCAGGCTGCCGCCTTCGAAATAGCCGACCAGCAGCGAGCGCAGGCCGCGTCCGGTCTTGTCCGACGGCAGATAGCCGCCAATGACGAATTCCTGCCGTGCCGTGCATTTCGATTTGACCCATGCCGGACCGCGCCCGCTCCGGTAGGGCGCATCGGCGCGTTTTGAGACGACGCCTTCCAGCCCCATGCGGCAGGCATGTTCCAGCATGATCTTGCCGGGTTCGGCAAAATGGTCGGAAAAACGCACCGCCGCGGTGTCGGACGGCTCGCCGAGCAGCGCCTGCAGGGCCTGCTTGCGCTCGACAAGCGGCTCGCGGCGCAAATCCTTGCCGTCGAGCCGCATCAGGTCGAAGACGTAATAGATGAAGCGGTTCGTCCGCTTCGCCGAAAGATCCTGCTGCAGCAGCGCGAAGGACGATACCCCGCTGTTGGCCAGCACGACGATCTCGCCGTCGAGGATGGCGTCGCTGCATTTCAGCCCGGCGAGTTCGGCCGCGATCTCGCCGCCGAATTTTTCCGTCCAATCGAGGCCGGTGCGGGTCAGGAGCCGAACGTCGGTGCCGGCGATCTGCGCCTGCATGCGGTAGCCGTCGAACTTCACCTCATGCAGCCAGTCCTGGCCCGACGGTGCGTCGCGCTCCAGCGTGGCGAGCTGCGGCTCGATGAAATCGAGCTTCTTGCCGCCGGTCTTGGCCTTGCCGGCGGCCGGCTTGTTCGAATGCCAGACCTTCGGCTTCTCGCCCTTGGCCGCCTTGCCTTCACCGACCTCCTCGATCGTCAGGCCTGATTTCACCGATTTCGGCTCGTCTTGCAGAATATCCTCGCCGGGGCGTGCGGCGGCATCGTCCGACTTGATCAGCAGCCAGTTGTCGCGTTTTTCGCCGGGCCGCGGCCGCAGCCGCACCAGGTGCCACTTGCCACGCAGCTTGTGGCCCTCGAGCTCGAAGTTGATGTGCCCCTTCGCCATCATCTTGGCCGGATCGCCCTCGGGCATCCAGGTGCCCTCGTCCCAGACGAGGACCGAGCCGCCGCCATACTCGCCCTTGGGGATGGTGCCTTCGAAGCCGGCATAGTCGATGGGATGATCCTCGACATGCACGGCCAGCCGCTTTTCGTGCGGGTCGAGGCTCGGACCGCGCGTCACCGCCCAGCTCCACAGCACGCCGTCATGCTCGAGGCGAAAATCGTAATGCAGCCTTGTGGCGGCATGCTTCTGGACGACGAAGATGCCGCCGGCCTTCTTGCCGCGCGCAACCTTGCCGGCCGGCTCGGCGGTCTTCTTGAAGTCGCGCTTCGAATGATACTGTTCGAGGCTGCTGGCCATCTCGTATCCTCAGGCCGATTTGCGCTTCGGCGCAACGCTTTTCGCCTTGGCACGTTTGGCCGCCGGCTTGGCTTTCGCCGGGGACGACTTGGTTGGCGCCGAATCCGACGACAAGCTCTTCTTCAGCGCGTCGAACAGGTTGACGACATTGGAGGGTTTGGGCGCCTCCTTGGCCTTGGGCGCCTTGTGCCCCGCCTTCTTGGCGCGGATCAGCTCGAGCAGGGCTTCCTCATATTTGTCGTCGAATTTCGAGGGATCGAACTTGGTCTTCTTCTTGTCGATGATGAGCTCGGCCAGATCGGTCATCTCCTGGTCGGTCTTCACCGCCTCGATGTCGCCAAAGACGGTCTCCGGCTGGCGCACCGTGTTGTCGTAACGCAGCGTGGTCAGCACCATGCCCTTGCCGAGCGGCTCGATGACCACTGGACGCTCGCGTCGATAAAGAACGATGCGCGCCAGCCCGGCCATCTTCTTGCCCGCCATCGCGTCGCGGATGACGGCGAACGCCTCCTCCGAAACCTTGTCGGCTGGCGCGACATAGTAGGGCGTGTCGAGATAGATCTGCCGGATCGAGGATTTGTCGACGAAGCCGTCGAGGCTCATCGTGTGCGAGGTTTCGATCTGCACCGCCTCGATCTCCTCCTCCTCTATATGGACGAAGTCGCCCTTTTCGATCTCGTATCCCTTGATCTCGTCGCCGTCCTCCACCGGTTTGCCGGTCTCGGCGTCGACATAGATCCGCTTCACCGTATTGCCGGTCTTGCGGTTCAGGATGTGGAACGAGACCTTGTCGGCATGGGTGACCACGTTGGTCAGTTCGATGGCGCAGGTGACCAGCGAGAGCTTCAGATAGCCTTTCCAGGCCGGGCGCGGCGCCATGATGATTTCCCCGTGAGAAAGATCAGCTGGAACGGGCGACCACCCCGCTCGGTTCCAACCCGGTCCGGCCGGGGCCGGCGCGGTTGCCGCCGGCCCCGGCTTTCAGCCCCTATTCGGCGGCCTGCAGGTTGATCTTGCTTTCCGCGATTTCGGTCAGCTTGCGATCCGTCGCCTGCTCTTCCTTGAGATTCTTGGCCAGCACATTGGCGCAGTCGCTGCGGCCGAGCTGCTTGGCCCAGGCGATCAAGGTGCCGTAGCGGGTCATTTCATAGTGCTCGACGGCCTGCGCGGAGGCGATCAGCGCGGCATCCAGAACGTCCTTGTCGTCGACATCGCCGCTGACGTCGTCGGCCTCCTCGAGAATGCCGTCGATGGCCGGGCAGTTGACCTGCTTGGCCTTGACGCCATGCAGCTCGAACACCTGCTCGACGCGTTCGATATGGCCCTTGGTCTGCTCGAGGTGTTTTTCGAAGCCGGCCTTCAATTGCGGATCGGTTGCCTTGTCGACCATCTTCGGCAGCGCCTTCTCGATCTGCTTTTCGGCATAATAGATGTCGCGCAGCGTGTGCACGAAGAGGTCGTCCAGCGTTTTGATGTCCTTCGAAAAGAAGCCCATGATTTCAACCTTTCCATTGCTCTTGCTTGTTCGGGAGATCCCGGCCTTGCCTGGGCAGTGCCTGTGAGCCGGCAATGCCGGTTCTTGGAACTCAACGTCCATTGGTGGGGCCGGTTCCGAGCGCTCGCGGCCGCACGGCAGGAAATTCCCGGGCGGCACGAAAGTTGAAACACAAGCGCGCCAAGGCGACATTCAAACGAAACATATGTGATGCAAAAGTCACACCAACCGAAATGGTGACAAAAGGCGTCGAAACACCCCCAATCAGCCGCAATCCGGCCATGAAGCGACGGGTTTTCGACCAAAAATTAACATCACGTTCACTGAGTATTCACGCCTCGATGCTATCGTTCTCGCACTTCGGAAGGGACGTCCGAAAATCGGGACAGGGACCAGGTAAAATGAACTTCCTCACGCAACTCATCGGCTATGCCGCCGCTATCCGCGAATTCGTCGCGCCGACCTATCGGCCCGAGCGCTATTACATGCGTGGCCCCGGTCCGGCCTGCGCCCGTCGCGGCACGTCGCTGGGCGCGCACTGACCATGAGCTTCGAAAGCCGCCACAACAGCCGCATCTGCAGGCCGGACGCCGACAGCCGCGCCACCGCCTATCGCGCCGAACGCCCTGTCCTGGCCGACCGCCGGCGTGCGGCAACGCCGCGTCTTTGATGCCGCCATCGGCTGGCTTGGTGTCATAGGACATAAGCAGCCGAGGCCAGCGTGACCGCGCGTCCGCGGACGAGCCATCCCACGCAAGCCGTCCCTCTGAACCCTTCGGTGCAGCCGCTGATCCTCTTCGAGAGCGTCGCGCCTGGTTGCGGCCAATCGGATGAATGCGCGCTACCGCAGCCGGCTCAAGCGATCGGCCACACAGGGTTGGAGCACAATCGCGCCGCCCGCCGCCTTACCCAGTTCGCGGCAATCCTGGGACGTGCACAGCGTCCAGCCACCGGCCGTCGCGCCGGAGGCCGCCAGCACGAGACGGGGCTGCGGCCCGACCTTGGGCGAATAGGCCCACCAGCCATCCTTCAGCACCGCACCTTCCGGCGGCTCCATGCCGGCACCTGAGCCTTTGATACGGGCCTCGACTACTTGCAGGCCGGAGGGCGTCACCTTCCAGTCTTCCTCCCAGCGCGTCCGCTCCACCGAATGCGCCCAGGACAATGTGAAGGCGGCAACGCCGAGCGTCACGCTCTTGCCGGCGGCGAGGATGCACAGGCTCATGCGGTTTCTCGCCTGAGCAGGATCGCCGCCGCCAGCCGGGTGCCGCTTTTTGCGTTCGCCGACCTTCGCTTCGGGATCATGCCCTGGCCGGCGCCTGCCGGGCACGCCAGACATGCCAGCCGATCCAGGCCAGCGACAGCGCCCAGCCGGTCTCGTCGGTCAGCGGCACCGCCGCCACCAGCAGCACGCCGGCGGCGAAGGCGACCAGCCGTTCCCACCAGGCCATGCGCGTGGCAAGGAAGCCGACGGCGGCGGCGCCCCACAGCACGATGCCCATGCAGGCCTTGAGAACGATGTAGGCGACCTCGACGGGATAACCGAACTGGGCGGCGATCGGTCCGGCGTCCTGCAGCATCAGCGCCGGCGTGTAGACCGCCATGAACGGAACGACGAAGCCGGCAATGGCTAGTTTTGTCGCCTGGATACCGATCTTGAGGCCACTCTCCTTGGCCATGGGTGCGGCGGCAAAGGCGGCCAGCGCCACCGGCGGCGTCAGGTCGGCCATGATGCCGAAATAGAAGACGAACATGTGGCTGACCACCAGCGGCACGCCGAGCGATAGCAGCGCCGGCCCGGCCAGCGACGAGGTGATGATGTAGTTGGGGATGGTCGGGATGCCCATGCCGAGCACCAGGCAGGTCAGCATGGTCAGCACCAGCGACAGGAACAGATTGTTCTCGCCGATCGAGATGATCCAGCCGATGAAGGTCGAGGCGATGCCGGTCAGCGTCAGGGTGCCAATGACGATGCCGACGATGGCGCAGGCAATGCCGACCGGCAGCGCGTTCTTGGCGCCTTCGGCAAGCGAATCGATGCAGATCCGCAGCGTCTCGCGGCCACCCCTGAAGGCAAGGCAGGCAATGACGAGTGCGGCGATGACAAGGCTGAGGATGTTGACGCCGAATTTCATGAAGGAGGCGGCGGCAAGCCCCAGCGCCAGCCAGAAGACGACGCGGAAGGCGAGCGGCCCGATCAGCGCCGCCAGCGGCGTGCCGAGGATCAGCACGATGGTCAGCGCCAGGCCCATCGTACCGGCGAAGACCGGCGTGTAGCCGGCGAACAGCAGATAGATCAGCGCCGCCAGCGGCAGCACCAGCGGCCAGTGCTGTCGCACGGCGTCCCAGGGGTTGGGCAGGTCCGCCTTGGCCATGCCGCTCAGGCCGGCCTTGCCTGCCTCCAGATGCACCTGCCAGAAACAGGCGCCGAAATAGAGCAGCGCCGGGATGATGGCCGCCTTGACCACGTCGGCATAGGGGATGTTCAGCGTCTCGGCCATGATGAAGGCGACCGCGCCCATCACCGGCGGCATGATCTGGCCGCCCATCGATGAGGTCGCCTCGACGGCGCCGGCAAAGGCCGAGCGGAAGCCGAAGCGCTTCATCAAGGGAATCGTGAACTGGCCGCTGGCCACCACATTGGCGACGCCGGAACCGGAAATGGTGCCCATCAGCGCCGAGGACAGCACGCAGACCTGCGCCGGGCCGCCGCGCCAGGTGCCGACCAGGCCGAGCGCGAAATCGTTGAACAGCGCGATCATTCCGGCGCGCTCCAGGAAGGCGGCAAAGACGACGAAGATGAAAATATAGGCGGCCGAGACATAGATCGGCGTGCCGTAAATGCCTTCGGTGCCGTAGGCGAAGGTGTCGACCAGCTGGGCGAAGTCATAGCCGCGATGGATGAAGGGCGGCGGCAGATGATTGCCGACGAAGCAATAGGCGAGAAAGATGAAGGCGATGGCCGCCAGCGGCAGTCCCATCAGCCGGCGCGCCGCCTCGAAGACCAGCACCACCAGCACCGCGCCGACGATCAGGTCCGGCGTGGTGAGGAAGCCGGAGCGCCGGATGAGGTCGGTATAGAACACCCAATTGTACAGGCCGGTGCCGAAGCCGAGCACGCCCAGCGTCCAGAACGCGGCCTTGGCCGGCAGGTTGGTGGCGCGCAGATTGGCGATCAGGCCGAAGCCGAGCAGCAGCAGGAAGCCGACATGCATGGCCCGCACCACCTGGCTCGGCAGGCTGCCATAGGCGGCGATGTAGATCTGGAAGGCGGAAAAAGCGACCGCGATGGCGAAGGCCGCCTTGCCGGCGATGCCGTCGCCGAAACCCGGCGGCAGTCCTTCGACCTGCTCTTCGGCGACGGGGAGATGGAAGGTGGAGGATTTGCCGTCGACTGCTTCGCTCATCCGACGCACTCCAAAATGAGCGAATGATAGTGCGAGGCGCGTCGCGAAGACATCTCAGATAGTCCTCGCCTACTTCAGCAGCCCCTTCTCCTTGTAATACCGCTCCGCGCCCGGATGCAGCGGCACCGGCATGCCGTCGAGGGCCTTGGCCGGGTCGATCGCCTTGGCGGCGGCGTGCGCGGCGGCAAGCTGGTCGAGATGCTCGAACATCTGCTTGGTCATCTGGTAGGCGGTCTCATCCGAGACATCGGCACGGGTGATGAGGAAGTTGCCGACGGCGGCTGTCGCGACATCCTCTGCCTGGCCCTCATAGGTGCCCTTGGGAATGACCACCGACAGATAGGGCGAGCCGATCTTGGCGACGTCTTCGGCCGGCACCGCAACGACATTGATCGGCAGCGAGGTGGCGAGATCGCGGATCGAGGCGACGCCCAGCCCGGCCGATTGCAGCGTGGCGTCGAGCTGGCGGTTCTTGATCAGCTCGACCGATTCGGCGAAGGGCAGATATTCGACGCGGCCGAGGTCCTCGTATTTCAGCCCGGCGGCGGCGAAGATGGCCCGCGCGTTGAGCTCGGTGCCCGATGCCGGCGCGCCCACCGACAAGCTCTTGCCCTTGAGGTCGGCGAGCGTCTTGATGCCGGATTCCTGGCTGGCGACGATCTGGATGTAATTGGGATAGATGGCGGCGATGCCGCGCAGCTTGTCGAGCTTGCCGGGGAAGCCGGCCTCGGCATTGCCCTCGGCGGCCATTTTGACGGAATCGCCGAGCGCGAACGCGATCTCGCCCTTGCCCTGCTGCAGGAGGTTGAGGTTCTCGACCGAGGCCTTGGTCGCCTGCACCTGGGTGCGGGCGCCCTCGATGCCCTTGCCGTAGATTTCCGACAGTGCCACGCCGAGCGGATAATAGACGCCCGAAGTTCCGCCGGTCAGCACGTTGATGAATTCCTGCGCGGTGGCCGACACCGCGCCAAGGCCAAGGGAAAGCGCCATCGCGCCGGCAGCAACAAATTTCGTCCTGAAATTCAACATCCGGTTTCCTCCCTGAAATATCGGCCGCATCGCCTCCCTGACGCGAACCGGGCGAGTTTAGACAGCCGAAGGGAAATGCCAACCCGCAATTCCGCTCGTTAGACGAATGGCTGAGAGGTCGCCAAACATATGCCCGCTTGCACAAGGCGCGGCCGGAGCCGAAAGTTTTTCCAGCGCCTGTCGAAATCGGCCAAGGTCGCGCGACATACGTTCGGCCCGCAACGAAGCGGCCTTCGAAACCACGGGAGAAGACCCATGCGATACATGCTTATGATCTACGCCGACGAAGCCGCGATGGCGAACGTGCCGACCGAGGCGACCTATCAGATGAGCGCCGCCTATGACGCCTACACGGAAGCGCTGAAGAAGTCCGGCACCTGGCTGGCCGGCGACAGGCTGCGCCCGAGCCAGGCGACCACCCTGGTCCGGATGACTGACGGCAAGACCAGCGTGCTCGACGGCCCCTATGCCGACACCAAGGAGCAGCTTGCCGGCTTCTACATGATCGAGGCCGAGGACGCCGACGCCGCGATCGCCTGGGCGGCGCGCTGTCCGGCGGCCAGCACCGGGACTGTCGAGGTGCGGCCGATCTGGGAAATGGCCGACTATCTGCCCAGGAAATGACGGCGTGATGGACACACGCCCCGAAATCGCCCGGGTGGCCGCCGAGACGGCCGCCCGGCAGAGCTACGGCAAGCTGGTCGCCTGGCTGGCGGCGCGCACGCGCGACGTGGCTGCCGCGGAGGATGCGCTGGCCGACGCCTTTGCGGCGGCGCTTGAGCGCTGGCCGCGCACCGGCGTGCCGGAAAAGCCGGAAGCCTGGTTGCTCGCCGTGGCAAGGCGGCGGCGTGTCGATGCGGTGCGGCGGCGGCTGACCGGCGAAGCCGGCCGCGACCATCTCAAGCTGATTGCCGAGGAGGCGGAGGCGCGCATGACCGATGAGGACCTGCCCGACGAACGATTGCGGCTGATGTTCGCCTGCGCCCATCCGGCGATCGAACCCGGCGTGCGGGCGCCGCTGATCCTGCAGACCATCCTCGGCTTCGATGCCGCGACGATCGCTTCCGCTTTCCTGCTCTCGCCGTCAACGATGGGGCAGCGCCTGGTGCGCGCCAAGAGCCGCATCCGCGAGACCGGCATTCCGTTCCGCGTACCGGAGCGAGCCGAACTCGGCGAAAGGCTGGACGCGGTGCTGGAGGCAATCTACGCCGCTTTCGCCGAGGGCTGGTCCGACCCGGCCGGTACCGAGACGCGGCGCCGGAACCTCGCCACCGAAGGCATCTGGCTCGGCCGGCTGGTGGCCTCGCTGCTGCCGCAAGAGCCGGAAGCGCTGGGCCTGCTGTCGCTGATGCTGTTCGCCGAAGCGCGCCGCGCCGCGCGTCGCGACACGGCCGGAGAGTATGTGCCGCTCGCCGAGCAGGACCATGCACTGTGGGATCACGCCCTGGTCGACGAGGCCGAAGCGCTGCTCCGCCGTGCCGCCGCCATGGGCACGATCGGCCGCTATCAGCTCGAGGCGGCGGTCCAGTCGGCGCATGTGGCGCGACGACTGAGCGGCCGCACCGACTGGGCGGCGATCCGCGCGCTCTACGAAGCGCTGTTTTCGATCGCGGGATCACCGGTCGTGGCGATCAACCGCGCGGTGGCGATCGCAGAGACCGAGGGCGCCGTGGCAGGGTTGGCGGCTCTTTACGTGCTGGGAGACGACAAGCGGCTCAATGACTACCAGCCCTACTGGGCCGCGCGGGCCGGCCTGCTGGCCAGGCTCGGCCAGGCACCGCAGGCGCTCGAAGCCTATGATCGGGCGATCGGCCTAGAGCGCGATCCGGCGGTGCGCCGCTTCCTGCAGGCAAGACGCGCCGCTCTCATCCAATGAGCTCCCGGGCGCGGGCGGCCTTTCGGACCACCTCGTTCAGGCCGGCCACATCTCGTGCGACGTGTTGAGCGTCTTCATGAGCGGATGCTCGCGCAACCGCGCCCACAGGCGTTCGATACCGGGCCAGGCCGCCCGGGCCATGTCGATGTCGGGATGCCAGGCCACCAGCATGACGAGATAGATGTCGGCCAGCGACATCCGATCGCCGGCGAGCCAGTCGCGGTTGCGCAAGGCTGCATCGACGACGGCAAACCCGCGGTCCATCTCGGCGACCGCCGCCTGTTTCACCGCCTTCGTGCCCTCGGCATCCGTCGTGTAGCGATGGGCGTAGTAGAGCCGCAGCATCGCCGGGTAGAGCACCGAGGACATGAACGCCATCCAGCGCAGGAATTCCGCGCGGGCAGGCGCGCCGGCCGCCGGCGCAAGGCCGGCTTGCGGGTGGCGCTCGGCGAGCAGGATGCAGATCGCCGCCGATTCGGTGACCGAGCGTCCGTCCGGCAAGGTCAGCACCGGCACCTGGTTCAACGGGCTGATGGCGAGGAAGGCCGGATCGGGCGCCTCGCTCTTCGGCACGTCGATCTGCTGGAAAGGCGCATCGATCAGCGCCAGCGCCGCCTCGACGACAAAGCCGCCGCTGCCCGGACGCGTGTAGAGCTTGTACATAAAATCCTCCCCCGGCCCGAATCAGGGCGCGCTCGAGATTTGCACCGGAAGCAGGGGCTACTCAAGTCGGGTAAGGACTCCACGGCAGGTTTTTCAACGGGCCAGGCTCAGGACGCTAAACAAGCCACGTTAGCGCTGCTGTTCTTGGGTATCGAAGCCTAAGCTCCCAGCCCCTCGAACAGGATCGTCGACAGATACCGCTCGGCAAAGTCGGGGATGACCACGACCAGGGTCTTGCCCTTGTTCTCCGGGCGCGAGCCGACGACGATGGCCGCCTGCAGGGCCGCGCCCGACGAGATGCCGACCGGCACGCCTTCGAGGCGGGCGATGAGGCGCGCATTGGCGACCGAATCCTCGTTCGAGACCTTGACGATCTCGTCATAGACCGTGGTGTCGAGGATTTTTGGCGCGAAGCCGGCGCCGATGCCCTGGATCTTGTGCGGGCCGGGCTGGCCGCCCGACAGCACCGGCGAGGCATCCGGCTCGACGGCGACGACAAGCAGCGCGGGCTTGCGCTTCTTCAAGACCTGGCCGACGCCGGTGATGGTGCCGCCAGTGCCGATGCCGGCGATGAAGATGTCGATCCCGCCCTGGGTGTCGTTCCAGATTTCCTCCGCCGTCGTCTTGCGATGGATCTCTGGATTGGCCGGGTTTTCGAACTGCTGCGGAATGATGGCGTTGGGGATCGTCGCGGCCAGTTCGTCGGCCTTGGCGATGGCGCCCTTCATGCCTTTCGGGCCTTCGGTCAGCACCAGCTCGGCGCCGAGCAGCGCCAGCATCTTGCGGCGCTCGACCGACATTGTCTCCGGCATGGTCAGGATCAGCTTGTAGCCCTTGGCGGCGGCGGCGAAGGCGAGCGCGATGCCAGTGTTGCCGGATGTCGGTTCGATCAGCGTGGTCTTGCCGGGGGCAATCTTGCCGGCCGCTTCCAGCGCCTCGATCATCGCTACGCCGATACGGTCCTTGACCGAGGCGATCGGATTGAAGAATTCGAGCTTGGCGACCAGATTGGCGACGATGCCCTTCTCCTTGGCGAACTTGTCGAGCCGTACCAGGGGCGTGTCGCCGATCGTGTCGGTGATGGAATCGTAGATGCGGCCGCGGCCGGGCACGCGGGCTGAAGTGACGGGCTTGTTCATTGGTTTCGCTCCCTGGATTTCAGGCAATTGGCAGTAGCCGACAGAATAGGGCTTTCAACCGCGCAAGATAGGCTGCGGCTGGAAAATATCCGAGTGGGGCGCGTGCTGAAAACGCCTGGCCCTCGGAAAAGCATTTCCCGAAACAGCCGGGGCAGGGAATGGTTTGGCCGAAACGACCTACTGACGAGCGGCGATCGCCGCCGCCGCGCCAACCATGAAGGCGCCGGCGGTGCGGTTCAGCACCTTCAGCGCGCGCGGCGACTTCAGGAACCAGCGCGCCTTGGCCGCCAGCGCCAGGTAAGGAACCAGCACGACGAACAGGACGACGACCGTCAGCGCGACGAGAATGCCGTAATCGGCAAGCGCGATCGTCTTCAGGTCGACGATGGTCGGCGTGATGGCGAGGTAGAAGATCATCGTCTTGGGGTTGCCGAGCGTCACGGTGAGGCCGGCGACGAAGCTCGACAGCAAGCCGCCCTTTCCCTTCCTGGCTTCGATGGTTTCGGGTGTGATGCCGGCGGTCCAGAAGCGCCAGCCGAGAAAAGCCAGGTAGGCGACGCCGGCCCATTTGATGGCCAGGAAAACCATGCCGAACTCCTGCGCGACGAAGGCGAGGCCCAGCACCACGGCGGTCAGGTAGGTGAGATCGCCCAGCATGAGTCCGAAGGACATGGCCAGCGACGAGCGAAAGCCCGAGCCCAGCGCACGCGCGACCAACGCGGTGATGCCGGGGCCAGGAATGGCGGCGGCGATACCAAGAGCGGCGCTATAGGCGAGGAATCCGGTGAGGGTCATTGGCGTTGGCGTCCAAGGGCGGTCGCGCCCGTTGTCGCACGAGGCGGGCCTCCAGGAGAACGCCCTGAGCGCGGGATTCGCTTGCGCCAGACGGCAATGGCCCGGTTCGCAAGCAAGGATCAGGAGCGGTCGCCACCATAAGTCACGCGCCAGATCGTGCCGTTGCCGTCCTCGGAGACGATCAAGGATCCGTCGCCGGCCGCCGCAACGCCGACCGGGCGGCCCCACACCTCGCCATTGGAAACGACGAAGCCGGTCATGAAATCCTCGTATTCGCCGGTTGGCTTGCCGTCCTTGAACAGAAGCCGGACCACCTTGTAGCCGGTCCTGTTGCCGCGGTTCCACGAACCGTGCAGGGCAACGAAGGCGTCGCCTCGATACGCCTGGGGAAAGCCGGTGTCGGCGGGCAAATCCTTGCCATCGTAGAAGGCGATGTTGAGCGGCGCCGAATGCGCCTGCATCAGCACGTCGGGACTGTCAGCCTTGCCGGCGAGATCGGACCGCTCGCCCTTGTGGCGCGGGTCCTCATTGTCGCCGATATAATACCAGGGCCAGCCATAGAAGGCGCCTTCCCTGACCGATGTCGCGTATTCGGCGGGCACATTGTCGCCGAGCCCGTCGCGCTCGTTGACGACACACCATAGCGCGCCGGTCGCCGGCTGGACGGTCATGCCCGAACAGTTGCGCAAGCCGGTGGCGACTGTGCGGCCGTTCTTGCCGTCGGGATCGAAGGCCCGGACCTCGGCCCGGCCCGCCTCGGAACCCCAACTGGCGCCGAGCGGCTTAGCCTTGACCCAGGCGTCGAGCCCGCCCCTGGGCCTCTTGCCCATGTCCTCGGCGACATTCGAGCCGGAGCCGACGGAGAGGTAAAGTGTCTTGCCGTCGGGCGAGAAGGCGATGTCGCGGGTCCAGTGGTGGGTCGAAGGAATGTCGGCGACGATGGTTTGCGGCTCGCCCGAGGCCTTCAGGTCGCCATTGCCGTAGGCAAAACGCACGATGCTGTCGCTGTTGGCGACGTAGACCCATTGCGGGTCCTTGCCAGGGGGATAGAAGGCAATGCCATAGGGCCGGTTGAGACCGCCGGCAAAGATGCTTTTCTCCGCGGCTTTCGCGCTGCCCTTCGCCAGGCGATAGACCCGAACCTGGTTGGCCTTGCTGTCGGCAACGAACAGGTCGCCATTGGGTGCGATGCGCACGACGCGCGGATTGTCGATCCCCGAGGCGATCAACTCGGCCGAAAACCCCGGCGGCAAATGCGGCTTTGCGTCCGCCGGCATGTCGATCACGCCGGCGCTGTTGGACGCGGATTTGGTGACATAGGGTTTCGGCAGGTCTTCCGGCTTGATCAGCCGGCGCACGCCGGGCCTGTCCGCCCGCCAATCGCCGAAGGCGGCCGGGCCTTTGAGCACAGGCTGGTCGGCTTGCTGGGCCAGCGCCGCGGTCGTGACAAACAGTGCGGACATCGCCAGTCCGGCTAATCGCATCACTTCCTCCAATCCGTCATGAAGGAAAGCAACGATCGGTTTGCCCGTGGGTTCCGTTGCGCACGATGCGCAAAACTTCTCGGGTCAGGTCCCGGCAGCGTAAAAATCGTCGTCCAGGCGTTTTTCCAATTCAACGAGATCGGCCGGCAATGGCAGGCCCATGGCGCGCATCTCGCGCAGTTTTTCGCGCAGCTGTTCCTGAATTTCGTGCTGGTCCTCCGGCTGGTTGACCATCTCCTCGAGCAGCAGACTGATCTGGGCCTTGAACGATTCCAGCGCCATTCTTTTCTCCTTTGCAGCCTGTCTGGATTACGGTCCCGCCAGGAAAGTCGTTCGCGGTCGAATTCCGGCATGGAAACCAAAGCAATAATTCCTCGAACTCCTTACCTCAGCATGCGGGAAATCAGCTGTGCCGTATAATCCACCATCGGCACGATGCGGGCATAGTTCAGCCTTGTCGGGCCGATGACGCCGAGCGCGCCGACGACGCGGGCGTCCTTGTCGCGATAGGGCGCCACCACCAGCGACGAGCCCGACAGCGAGAACAGCTTGTTTTCCGAGCCGATGAAGATGCGCACGCCCGATCCCTGCTCGGCGAGGTCGAGCAATTGGATCAGCCCGTCCTGCGTCTCCATGTCCTCGAACAGGTGGCGCAAGAGTTCGATGTCGGCCTGGGCGGTGACGTTTTCCAGCAGATTGGCGCGGCCGCGCACGATGAGCCGCGCCGGCAGGCCGCTTTCGGCGCCCGCCCACACCGCAAGCCCCTTCTCGACGAGGTCCTGCGACAGCGTGTCGAGGGCGGCTCTCGTCTCTTCCTTGATGCGGGCGATCTCGGTGCGCGCCTCGGCCAGCGTGCGGCCACGGATATGCGCGTTGAGGAAATTCGAGGCCTCGTGCAGTTGCGAGACGGTGATGCCGGCGGGCAGCTCGACGACACGGTTTTCGACATCGCCATTCTGCGATACCAGCACGGCAAGCGCCTTGGTCGGCTCCAGCTGGATGAATTCGATATGCTTGAGCGCCACCTCGTTCTTGGCGGCCAGCACCAGGCCGGCGCCCCGCGACATGCCCGACAGCATCTGGCTGGCTTCGGTCAACATATGCTCCAGCGTCGCGCCCGAGCCGGAGGCCCGCACCTGCGCCTCGATGGTGCGGCGCTCCTCGTCGGAGAGGTCGCCAAGTTCCATGAAGGCATCGACGAAGAAACGCAGGCCAGCCTGGGTCGGCAGGCGCCCGGCCGAGATGTGCGGCGCGTAGATCAGCCCGAGATGCTCGAGGTCGCTCATCACGTTGCGGATGGTGGCCGGCGACAGCGAGGACGGCAGGATGCGCGACAGGCTGCGCGAGCCCACGGGTTCGCCGTCCCGCAGATAGGAATCGACGATGCGCCGGAAGATGTCGCGCGAGCGCATGTCGAGTGACTGAAGAGCCAGCGACTGCGAGGCGGGATCGACTGCCTTGGTCATTCGGCTAAAAACCTCCGGTTCCAGGATATAGACTTCGGTGGGCCGCGCGCAACCCGGTGTCTGTGTCGGGTCGCTCGGCCATTTTCCTTTGCGCCGTGGGCTTGGTGGGGCTACAAGCCGGCCACGATTCAAAAAATGACAAGAAAGCAGGCCGAATGCGCCCCTCCAAACGCCAATTCGACGAAATGCGCGCCATCTCCTTCGAGCGCGGCGTCTCCAAGCATGCCGAAGGCTCGTGCCTGGTGAAGTTCGGCGACACGCATGTCCTGTGCACCGCCAGCCTCGAGGAAAAGGTGCCTGGCTGGATGCGCAATTCCGGCAAGGGCTGGGTGACGGCCGAATATGGCATGCTGCCGCGCTCGACAGGCGAGCGCATGCGCCGCGAGGCCTCCGCCGGCAAGCAGGGCGGCCGCACGCTGGAAATCCAGCGGCTGATCGGCCGTTCGCTACGCGCCGTGGTCGACCTGCAGGCGCTGGGCGAACAGCAGATCACCGTCGACTGCGACGTCATCCAGGCCGATGGCGGCACCCGCACCGCGTCGATCACCGGCGGCTGGGTGGCGCTGTATGACTGCCTGCGCTGGATGGAAGCGCGGCAGATGGCCAGCGTTTCGAAAGTGCTGAAGGATCATGTCGCGGCGATTTCCTGCGGCATCCATGACGGCCAGCCGGTCATCGATCTCGACTATATCGAGGATTCCTCGGCCGGCACCGACGCCAATTTCGTCATGACCGGCAAGGGCGGCATCGTCGAGATCCAGGGCACCGCCGAGGGCGAGCCTTTCTCCGAAGAGCAGTTCGCGGCCTTGATGGGCCTGGCCAAGAAGGGCATTTCCCGGTTGGTCAGCCTGCAGCAGATGGCGGTGGCTTAATTTTTCATGCGGAGCCTGGGCACCCCCCTCTGCCCTGCCGGGCATCTCCCCCGCAAGGGGGGAGATCGGCTGTTGTCGAGAGCTTCGCCAATAATCAGCATAGAATACCATGAGCCGGCGCTCACGCTGCCAATTTCCCCCCTTGCGGGGGAGATGGCCGGCAGGCCAGAGGGGGGTGCCTCGTGACACCCTCTGCCATTCTTGAATCCGCCCTCTATGTCACCGACCTCGCTGAAGCAGAGGTCTTCTACACCGATATCCTCGGCCTTACCCTGCTTGGCAAGGTAGAAGGCCGCCACCTTTTCTTCCGCTGTGGCCCGGGCGTGCTGCTGATCTTCAACGCCGAGGCGACCAAGATTCCGCCCGCGCCCGATGCGCGACTGAAAGTGCCGCCGCACGGCACGGTCGGCGAAGGCCATCTGTGCTTTGCCGCAAACGCCGCTGAAATCGACGGCTGGAAAGCCCATCTCTTGGCGAAGAAAATCGCCATCGAAAGCGAATTCGAATGGCCGCAAGGTGGCCGTTCGATCTATATACGCGACCCTTCGGGCAATTCGATCGAGTTCGCCGAGCCGAGAATCTGGGGCCTTTGATGCACTCGCCAAACCTCCATACGCTTGATGGCAAGAAGATCGTCGTCGCCAGCCACAATGAAGGCAAGCTGCGCGAATTCGCCGAGCTGATGGGACCGTTCGGCTTCGAGGCGAAATCAGCCAAGGCGTATGGCCTGCCCGAACCGGACGAAACCGGCACCACCTTCGAGGAAAACGCCTACATCAAGGCCTTTGCCGCCGCAAAGGCGACCGGCCTGCCGGCACTGTCGGACGATTCCGGCCTCTGCGTCGACGCGCTCGACGGCGCGCCCGGCGTCTATACCGCGAACTGGGCCGAGACTCCGGACGGTTCGCGCGATTTCGCCATGGCCATGCAGCGCACCGAAGTGGCGATGCAGGAAGTCGGCGCGGCCACGCCCGAACGGCGCACGGGCCGCTTTGTCGCCGTCATCTGCCTCGCCTTTCCCGACGGCGAGGCCGAATATTATCGCGGCGAGGCCGAGGGCACGCTGGTCTGGCCGCCGCGCGGCGAGCTCGGCTTCGGCTACGATCCGGTGTTTTTGCCCAATGGCTTCGACAAGACCTTCGGCGAGATGAGCGCGGAGGAAAAGCACGGCTGGAAACCCGGCCAGGCGACGGCGCTGTCGCACCGCGCCCGCGCCTTCCAGAAATTCGCCCAAGCCCGGCTTGGTTCGGTGAGGCCTGGCTCGGCATGATCGGACCCGGCACCACCATGGCGCTCGACCGCGGTCCCGGCTTCGGCGTCTATGTCCATTGGCCGTTCTGCGCGGCCAAGTGCCCCTATTGCGACTTCAACAGCCATGTCCGCCACCAGCCGGTCGACCAGGAGCGCTTCGCCGCCGCCTTCGAGGCCGAGTTGGCAACGATGCGCCAGCGCACCGGGCCACGCGAAGTGACCAGCATCTTCCTCGGCGGCGGCACGCCGTCGCTGATGAAGCCGGAAACCGTGGCCAGGGTTCTGGACGCCGTGGCTGGGAATTGGACGGTGCCTGATGGCATCGAGGTGACGCTCGAGGCCAATCCGTCCTCGGTCGAGGCGGAGCGGTTTCGCGGTTACCGGGCGGCGGGCGTCAACCGCGTCTCGCTTGGCGTGCAGGCGCTGAACGACAAGGATTTGCGCTTTCTCGGCCGGCTGCACAATGTAAGGGAAGCCTTGCACGCCATCGGGCTCGCGCGCGAAATCTTTCCGCGGCTCTCCTTCGACCTGATCTATGCGCGGCCCGGGCAGACGCCGGAGGATTGGCAGGCGGAACTCGAACAGGCGATCGGCCATGCCGCCGACCACCTGTCGCTCTACCAGCTGACCATCGAGGAAGGCACGCCCTTCCATGCGCTGCACGCGGCGAAGAAATTCGTCGTTCCCGACAACGACCACGCCGCCGATCTCTATGCGCTGACGCAGGAAATCACGTCGGCGCACGGCCTGCCGGCCTACGAGATCTCCAACCACGCCAGGCCGGGGGCCGAGAGCCGGCACAATCTGACCTATTGGCGCTACGGCGAATATGTCGGCGTCGGCCCCGGCGCGCATGGCCGCTTCGTCGAGAACGGCCACCGTGTGGTGACCATCGCCGAACGGATGCCGGAAACCTGGGCCAATCTGGTCGAGGCCAAGGGCCATGGCATCACCGGCGGCGAACTGCTGACGCGCTCCGAAGAGGCGGACGAATTTCTTTTGATGGGGCTCAGGCTCGCCGAAGGCATCGACCTCTCGCGCTACGAGGCCTTTTCCGGGCGCGGGCTGTCGAGCGCTCGGCTGTCGGTGCTGCAGGGCGAGGGCCTGGTGGCGCCGATCGGCAACGCCCGCCTGCGCGCCACGCCGGCCGGCATGATCGTGCTCGACGCCGTGGTCGCGGACTTGGCGCGCTAAACCTTGAAAAACGTCCTCTTCGTCTGCAGCCAGAACCGCTTGCGCAGCCCGACCGCCGAACAGGTGTTTTCCACGCGGCGCGACATCGAAGTCGCCTCGGCTGGCACCAATCATGACGCCGACACGCCGCTGACGCACGAACTCGTCGGCTGGGCGGACATCATCTTTGTCATGGAGAAAACCCACCGGACGAAACTGCGGAAGCAATTCAAGGCCAGCCTGAAGGCGGCCAAGGTGATCTGCCTCGATATCCCCGACGATTATGAATTCATGGACCCGGAGCTGATCGCGCTTCTGAAGGCGCGCGTGTCCCGGTATCTGGACTGAGCGCTTGCGTTCGCCCCTTCGCCTTCGGCCGAACACCGTTGACCCCGAAGCCCATCTGTCCGAATTGTAGCCCCGATCCTCCCGGCTCCGGACGTCATGGCCACGCGCGAACCATCCAAACCCACGGACGCCCCGCTCACCTTCGCGGTGCTGGTGTTCCCCGGCTTTCCGATGATGGCGTTCAGTTCCGTCATCGAGCCACTGCGCGCCGCCAACATACTGGCGAAGCGGGAATGCTACCGCTGGATCATCGTCGGGGCGACGGAAGGGACGGTCGAGGCTTCCAACGGCGTCGTCATCCAGCCAGGCTTTTACGCCGAGGCAGCGCCCAAGGTCGACCGCATCGTGGTCTGCTCGGGCGGCGACGCCGACCATCTCGTCGCCGAGGACGCAGCGAGCTGGATCCGCCGCAGCCTGCGCAATGGCGCCCATATCGGGGCCGTGGCGGACGCGGCGTTCTTCCTGGCACGCGCGGGCCTGCTCGACGGCCATGCCTGCACCTTGCACTGGACCAGCCAGGCCGCCTTCACCGAGGCGTTCCCCAACATCGAGCTGCGCCGCGATCTCTACGTCATCGACCGCAAGCGTTTTACCTCGGCCGGCGGCGTCGGCAGCCTCGACATGATGCTGGAGATCATCACCCGCGACTACGGCGCCGAGCTTGCCGCGGGCGTCGCCGAGTGGTTCGTGCACAGCCAATTGCGCTCGAGCGTCGACCGCAAGCTGATGCCGCTCAGGCTGCGCACCGGCGTGCAGAACGAGCTGGTGCTGTCGGCCATCGCCATCATGGAAGACGCGGTGGAGGAGCGGCTCGGCATGGCCGAGCTGACGGCGAAGCTCGGCGTTTCCTCCGACAAGCTCGAACGCTCGTTCCGCTCCGAACTCGCCATCTCGCCCAACGGCTATTATCGACGGCTCAGGCTGAAACGCGCCGCCGACCTGCTGGCGCATTCGACGCTTGCCGTGCGCGACGTGGCGCTGGCCTGCGGCTTTGCCTCGATGTCGAGCTTTGCCCGCGCTTTTCGCGAGGAGCATGGCCATGCGCCGAAGATGGCGAGAAGGCATTAGCGCGAGCGTTGACGCGGGAGGCGTTGGCGGGACAGCGCCCCCCCTCTGTCCTGCAGCGGTATCCCGCACAACCCACGCGGTTTTCCGCACAATCGCCCCGATCCCCCTGCGCCATGCTCTGGCCCTACACCCAGCCAAAGGCCAGACACCATGAGCATCGTCGTTTTCGACCCCGACAGCACCGAGGACGTCGACTTCAAGGATCGCATGCGCCACCCGGCGGCGGCCGATCCGGCCGGCGGCATGTGGCTGTCCGACACCGAGCCGTCTTTCATCGATGCCGACGCCTTGCGCAAAGGCCGGCTCGACAAACTGCGCGGCTGGATGCGCGAGGCCGGCTATGGCGGCGTCGTTTTGTTCGACCCCTACAACCAGCGCTACGCCACCGGTTCGCGCAACATGTTCGGCTATTTCCTGCGCAACTCGACCCGCTATTTCTTCATTCCGGCCGACGGGCCGATCGTGCTGTTCGAATATCCGCAGAGCTACCATGTCTCGATGGTGCTCGACACGATCGAGGAGGCGCGTCCTTCCAAGCTCGTCTGGTCTTCGGTCTCCGGCCGCGACGACGAAACCGCCGGTCCCTTCGCCGACGAGATCGCCGAGCTGCTGAGAAAGCATGGCGGCGGCTCGATGAAGCTCGGGCTCGACCGCTGCAGCCATCTGCAGGCGCTGGCGCTTGAAAAGCGCGGCTGCGAGGTTCGCGATTGCCAGGGCGAAATCCTCGCCGTGCGCGCGGTGAAGACGCCGGAAGAGGTGAAATGCCTGCAGGTGTCGATGGCGGGCGCCGAAGCCGCCGTCTATGCGGTGCGCGAGGCGATCAAGCCCGGCGTTTCCGAAAACGATCTGTTCGCCATCATGTATGGCGAGGTCATCCGCCAGGGTGGCGAATTCATCGAGACGCGGCTCTTGACCTCGGGCCAGCGCACCAATCCGTGGTTCAATGAAGCCAGCGGCCGCAAGATCAGGCCCGGCGAATTGCTGGCGCTCGATACCGACACGATCGGCTGTTACGGCTATTATTCGGATTTTTCGCGCACCTTCCGCTGCGGGCCGGGCAGACCGACGCCTTATCAGAAATCGCTCTACCGCATGGCGCACGATCAGGTTCAGCACAATATTTCGATCGTGAAGCCCGGCATGGCGTTCCGCGAGATCGCCGAGAAGGCGTGGAAAATTCCGGACCGCTTCGTCGACCAGCGCTACACCTCGGTCATGCACGGCGTCGGCATGCATGGCGAGACACCATTCATCGCGCATGCCATGGATTACGAGACCTATGGCCGCGACGGCCATATCGTGCCAGGCATGGTGGTGAGCGTGGAAAGCTATATTGGCGAGAAGGGCGGCCGCGAAGGCGTCAAGCTGGAGGACGAAATCCTGATCACCGAGACCGGCACCGAGCTTCTGTCGCGCTTTCCCTATGAGGATGAGTTTCTGGAGAAAGAGATTTGATGGTGGTCTCCGCCGCTGGCCTACACGCGGTACTGCCAGCATTAGAGATTAGCCGCCACGCCTCTCGCTTCGTCATCCTAGGGCGGAGCAAGGTGCGAAGCGACGCGGCGCAGACCCTAGGATCCGCTCCGCTGTATCCTTCGACAAACATCACGGCATGGATTCCAGGGTCTTCGCGACGCCGCTTCGCGGCTGCTGCGCCCTGGAATGACGAAGTCGCGGGGCCTTTTCGGACAATCGTCCAAGCCTTCGCCAGCAGAGAAACAGCGTCAGCCGGAAAACCCTCCGCATGAAAGCCCCCATTTCCATCCGCCCCGACACGGTGGCCGCTGTGTTCATCGACCTGCAGGAAGAGCACCGGCGGGACAAGCGCTACCTCGTCGAGGGCTATGATAAACTCCTCGCCAATGTCCAGCGCCTGCAGGCGGCGGCGCGTCAAAACCATGTGCCGCTTTATCACTGGGCCTATATCGTCGATCTCGACAGCCAGGACCGGCCCTTCCATCCGGTCGGCGAAGACGGCAAGTCGGCCTTTTCCGACAAGAGCGACCCGCTGACAGAAATCTGCCACGAAGTGGCGCCGGCGAATGGCGAGGCGCTGCTGATCAAGGCCGAGGCCAGCGCCTTCCGCTCCGGTCCGGCTGGCGACCGGCTCAAGGCTTCCGGCATCGAATGGCTCGTCATGGCTGGCGTGTGGACCGAGGCCTGTATCGACGCGTCGGTCAGGGATGCCGTGGCAAGGGGCTTTCGCGTGCTTTTGGTCAAGGACGCCTGCGGCAGCGGCAGCGCGGCCATGCACCAGACCGGCATCCTCAACCTTGCCAACCGGCTCTATGGCGGCGCGGTTACCGACACCGACGGCGCCTGCCGGCTGCTGGCCGGCGAGACGGTCACCGTCTGGCAGGTCGAAGGCTCGGTACCCCTGCGCTTCACTTTTGAAAATGCTGCCCGTCTCTATGCCGAGCTTTGATGCGCCCCTCGGATTGAAATGACCAGCCGCGGCAAATATGGACCATGGCTCGACCCGGCGCTCTGGGCCTATATCGACAGCGTCAACGCCTGGTACCCGCCGGAGATCGCCGGCCTGCCGATCGACAAGCAGCGCGCGGTCTACGCCAGGATGTGCCGGGCCTTCCACCAGGGCCGTCCGCCCGGGGTCAAGGCCACCGACAGCCTGGTCGCCGCTTCGAACCGTGATATCCCGGTCCGCCGTTACCGGCTCGCCGGCGCCACGCCGCGCGCGACAGGGCTCTATTTCCACGGCGGCGGTTTCATCCTCGGCGGGCTCGAAAGCCATGACGACATCTGCGCCGAAATCTGTGCCGGCACCGGCTTCGACATTGTGTCGGTCGATTACCGGCTGGCGCCCGAGCATCTCCACCCCGCCGCCTTCGACGATGCGCTGGCGGCTTTCGAATGGGCGGCGGCGACCAGCGAGCCGCCGCTCGTGCTCTGCGGTGAAAGTGCGGGCGGCAATCTGGCGGCGGCGGTGGCACAGGCCGCGCGTCACCATCCGCGCGCCGCGATCGGCCAGGTGCTGATCTATCCCGATCTCGGCGGCGACGAGGCGATCGGCTCCTACGTGGAACACGCCGATGCGCCGCTGCTGTCGACGAGCGACGCCGCCTTCTACCGCGACGTCCGCTCAGCCAGGAAGCAATCGCCCGACGATCCGACCTTCTCGCCGCTGCGCGACCGCGACTTTTCCGGCCTGCCGCCGACGGTGATCATCACGGCCGAATGCGATCCGCTGTCGTCGGACGGTGAAGTCTATCGCGACCATATCCTGGAGGCCGGGGGCAAGGCCTGGTGGCACGAGGAGCCCCGCCTCGTGCACAGTTTCCTGCGCGCCCGCACGACCGTGCCGGCCGCAGCGGAGGCTTTTGCGCGCATCATTGCGGCCGTTGCCGCGCTGGGCCGGGGGGAATGGCCCTACTGAGGCCGCTTCTCGGATGGCTTTATGAGGACAGCGCCTGGGCTGCTTCCTGGGGGGAGGCTTTCAGCCACAGCGCCTTTTCGCCGAGCGTCGCGACCATGGCGGCGTGCGCGGCGCGCTCCGCTTCGGTCAGGCGGGGCAGCAGCGGCGCCGGACGCTCGGCAACGATGATCTCGATATGCCTGACATTGTTGCCGCCCTGGGCCGGCGCGGTGGCGCTGTCGAGGATCAATGCGGCCTGCTTGCCGCCGATCAGCTCGATATAGACTTCCGCCAGCAATTCGGAATCGAGCAGGGCGCCGTGCTTGGTGCGCTTGGTATTGTCGATGCCGTAGCGCCGGCACAGCGCGTCGAGCGAATTGGGTCCCATCGGGTGCTTGCGGCGCGCCAGGGCCAGCGTGTCGACGACAAGCCCGTTATCGACAGGGGGGTGGCCGAGCCGCCCGAATTCGACATTGAGGAAGCCGATATCGAAGGTGGCGTTGTGGGCGACCAGCTTGGCGCCTTCCGTGAATTTCAGCCATTCCTCGGCAATTTCGGCGAAGCTCGGCTTGCCCGCGAGATCGGCCGCGCTGATGCCGTGCACGGACTGCGCCTCGGCATGGATCGCGCGGCCTTGCGGGTTGATATAATGATGGAAGGTCCTGCCGGTCGGAAAGCGATTGACCAGCTCGACGCCGCCAAGCTCGATGACGCGGTCGTCACGCGAATCGAGGCCGGTGGTTTCCGTATCGAAAATGATCTCACGCATCGAATCAGGTCGCTCCTGGGAGCAGAATCGCCAGACCGGAACAAAATGGCAATGGGCAATGCTGACGGCCTGCCGTCAGCAGCCCGACTTATCCCTTGATTTCGGCAATGATCGAAGCAACCGCCGCACGCGCGGCGTCCAGCCCCTCGCCGGTGTCGATGACGAAATCGGCCAGCCGGCGCTTTTCGGCATCCGGCACCTGCCTGGCCAGAATCGACGCCAGTTTTTCTTCGCTCATGCCAGGCCGCGCCAGCACGCGCTGGCGCTGGACTTCGGCCGGCGCCGTCACCACGACGACCTTGTCGACGCGGCCACGGCCGCCGGTTTCGAACAGCAGCGGGATGTCGAGGACCACGATCGATTCGCCCGCTGCACGATGCCTGGCCAGGAAGGCATCGGCATCGGCACGGACCAGCGGGTGGATGATGGCTTCGAGTTTTTTCAGGGCCGCGGCATCGCCGAGCACGCGAGCGCCGAGTTTTGCGCGGTCGACGCCTCCGTGAACCATGGTGCCGGGAAAGGCGGCCTCGACCAGCGGTGCGGCCTTGCCTGCATAGAGGCGGTGCACCGTCTCGTCGGAATCATGCACCGGAACGCCTGCCTCGGCGAACATCCTGGCCGTGGTCGACTTGCCCATGCCGATCGAGCCGGTAAGGCCGAGCACGATCATGATTTCGGCACCCGGGATTTGGGCACCAGATCGGCAACGATGAGTGCGCGCAGTTCAGCCGTCACCTTCGGCCTGACGCCGAACCAGCGTTCGAAGCCGGGCACCGCCTGGTTGAGCAGCATGCCGAGCCCGTCGACCGTCTTCAGCCCCCGTGCCCGCGCGGCGGCGAGCAGGGGGGTCTCGAGCGGCACATAGACGATGTCGTTGACCACGGCGTGGGCGGGCAGACCCTTGGGGTCGGCGGCTAGATCCCCGTTGCCCTGCATGCCCAGCGCCGTGGTGTTGACCAGCAGGCCGGCGTCGCGCAGCAATTCGCCGGTCGCCGCCAACGGATGCGCGGACACCCCGGCGCCAAAGCGGTCGCGCAATTCGATTGCCCGGGCGAGCGTGCGATTGACGATGCGGATATCACCGAGGCCGCGCGCCTTCAGCGCATGGATGACGGCACGGGCGGCGCCCCCGGCACCCAGCACCACGGCAGGGCCATTGGCCGCCCAGCCCGGAGCGTGGTCGTCGAGATTGGCGGCAAAGCCGTGGCCGTCGGTGTTGCCGCCCCACAAAGTGCCGTCCTCGAACCAGAGCGTGTTGACGGCGCCGATCTCGTCGGCCGCATGGTCGCGGCGCGCGACCCCGGCAAAAGCCGCCTCCTTGTGCGGGATGGTGACGTTGCCGCCTCGATAACCGTTCGCCTGCAGCGTCGCCAGGAATTCGGCGAAATTTTCGGGCGCCACATCGATCGCCTGATAACTGCCATCAATGCCATGCTTGGCCAACCAGTGACCGTGGATCATCGGCGAGCGCGAATGTTTTATGGGGTGGCCGGTGACGAAGGCCTTTTTCGAGGTTTCAGCCATCGATGGCTCCCAGTGCGCGCAGTTCCGCCAGCAACGGCAGCAGCGGCAGGCCGACAATGGTAAAATGGTCGCCTTCGATTTTTTCGAACAGCTGGATGCCTTCGCCCTCGACCTGGTAGGCGCCGACACTCGACAATGCCTTGACGCCGACCCGAGCCAGATGCCGGCCGATGAAGGCGGGGTCGAGCTTGCGCATGGTCATCGAGGCGATGCCGACATGGCGCCACAGCACCTTGCCGTCGCGCACCAGAACGGCGGCGCTGTTGAGCTGATGGGTCTTGCCCGACAACGCCAGGAGATGGCGGCGCGCGCCCTCCACGTCGGCCGGCTTGTGGAACACCTCGTCACCCAAGGACAGCGTCTGGTCGCAGCCAAGCACCAGTGCCCCGGGCCGGCGCTCGCTGACTTCGGTGGCCTTGGCTTCGGCGAGCACCAGCGCGACGTCCTCGGGCGAGGCGCCGCTGTCCTGCAACGGCGCTTCCAGCGCCCGCTCGTCCAGCGTCGCGGGAACCGCCTCGATGTCGACGCCGGCATCGACCAGCATCGCCTTGCGGAACGGACTGCCTGAAGCGAGGACGATTTTTTCTGTCATGATCTTTCGCCTGTTACCCGTCGTTGAGTTGCTGGCTGGGTGGGACGCTAGCGGCCGCCGCACCCCTTGGCCACTGTAACGGCATGGATCCTAGGGTCTGCGCGACGGAGCTTCGCTCCTGCTTCGCCCTAGGATGACGAATGCATTGCGATCCACGGCTAATCTCAACGGCCGGAGATTTGCAGTTGTGTCGCCGTATAAGAAGTGACGATGCTGGCAAGTCATAAAACCTTCGAGATTAGCCGAGACAATCATCCCTTCGTCATCCTAGGGCGAAGCAAGGAGCGAAGCGACGCGGCGCAGACCCTAGGATCCATGCCGTGACCTTTCGAACCACGCAGCGGTTCTGTTGGCAGGTTGGCGCACGGTTCCAATTATCTGTTCTTCCCCCGCAGGGCAACGATCGCCGCCGCCGTTTCCTCGATCGAGCGGCGGCTGACGTCGATCATCGGCCAGCCATGGCGGGTGCAGATCTGGCGGGCGTAGGCGAGTTCCTCGTTGATGGCGGCGCGGTCGACATACTCGGTCGGCACATAGGTGCTCGAATTGCCGAGGATACGGTTCTGGCGCACATGCGAGATGCGCTCGGCGGTGGCGATCAGCCCCACGACCAGCGGCGCCCTGGCGCTGACCAGGCTTTCTGGCACCGGCACGCCGAGCACGATCGGGATGTTGGCGGTCTTGATGCCGCGGTTGGCGAGATAGATGCTGGTCGGCGTCTTCGAGGTGCGTGAAATGCCGATCAGCACGACATCGGCGTCATCCATGTTTGCCGGCAGCTGGCCGTCATCATGGTCCATGGTGAAGTTGAGCGCATCGATGCGCCGGAAATATTCGGCGTCGAGCACATGCTGGGCGCCGACGCGGCGGCCGGCCGGCGTCCCGAGATAGGACTGGAAGACCGTCAGCACTGGCTCCAGCACGGACACACAGGGCAGACCCATGGCCGCGCAGCGTTCGTCGATGCCGCGTGCCAGCTTCTGGTCGACCACCGTGTAGAGGATGATGCCCGGCTCCTCCTCTATGTCCTCGAACACCTTGGCTATCTGCTTTTCGGTGCGGATGAGCGGGTAGATGTGCTCGATGGCGCGTGCATCCTTGTATTGCGCTGAAGCCGCGCGGCCGGCGGCGAGCAGGGTTTCGCCCGTGGCATCGGAAATCAGATGCAGGTGAAAGAAGCTCTGGGGTTTGTTCACAGGGATCACCTGGGGCTGTGGGCGGATGTGGATAAGATCGGACGGGCCGACGGGCCGGCCGAAGGCGACTGTATCAGATGCCGGTTTGTCCACAATTCGATGCGCTGTCAGCTTCTCTTGGCGGCTGGGGACAAGTCCGTGGACGAAGCATTTTGCCTTTTGCTCGTCCACAAGGCAGGTCTCCAGGGCATCAGACCTAGCGCATTGACTCCAGTGGCGGATTCCTGATTGTCCCCAGAACCCTGCCAGCCGCGATCGGGAGTGCGCGACAATATGCTTGCTGGCGTTTTGGCGGCCAAAGCGGGACAGGTGACAACCACCACAACCAACAGACTCTTAGAATCAGAAGACTCTTTTAAAATAAGATATTTGATTAAGAGGAAGCCGGGAGAAGCGAGCGCTCGATGCCTGCAAGACGGATCATGCTGGATGTGCTGAAAGGCGAGGCGGTGTTTCCTCCTCCGCTATGGATGATGCGACAGGCCGGGCGCTATCTGCCGGAATACCGTGAGACGCGAAGACGGGCCGGCTCGTTCCTTGATCTCTGCTACGATCCCGAGCTTGCCGTGGAAGTGACGCTGCAGCCGATCGAGCGCTTTGGCTTCGACGCTTCGATCGTGTTTTCGGACATCCTTGTCGTTCCCCATGCGCTTGGCCGCGACGTGCGCTTCGAGGAAGGGCGTGGGCCGCTCCTGACGCCGATTTCGGCGGCCGAGATTCCGGCGCTGGGAAGCGATGTGTTTCACGTGAATCTCGAACCGGTCTACGAGACGCTTCGCCGGCTGCGGGCGAAATTGCCCGACGAAACGACGCTGATCGGCTTTTGCGGCGCCCCGTGGACGGTGGCGACCTATATGATCGCCGGCCACGGCACCCCGGACCAGGCGCCGGCGAGGCTGTTCGCCTACCGCGAGCCGGCGGCGTTTCGGCAGCTGCTGAAAGTGCTCGCCGACCATTCGGCGTCCTATCTGATCCGGCAGATCGAGGCCGGTGCGGATGTCGTGCAGATTTTCGATTCATGGTCGGGGGTGCTCGACGATGCCTCGTTCGAACGCTTCTGCGTCGAGCCGGTGGCCGAGATCGTCAGGCAGGTTCGGGCGGTTCATCCCGGCGTGCCGATCATCGGTTTTCCCAAGGGCGCCGGCGCCCGCTACCAGAGCTACCGCGAGAAGACCGGCGTGACGGGGCTGGGAATCGACTGGACGGTGCCGCTGGAGGCCGCGAAGGCGTTGCAGCGGCAAGGCGCCGTCCAGGGCAATCTCGATCCGTTGCGGCTGGTCGCCGGCGGCCAAGCGTTGGCCGATGGCGTCGAGGCGATCCTCCAGGCGCTGGGGAACGGGCCGCTGATCTTCAATCTCGGCCACGGCATCACGCCGGAGACGCCGGTGGCGCATGTCGAGGCGATGGTGAAACAGGTTCGGAGCGCGGCACGCTGATGGCTGACAGAAATAACACCAACAGCACCGGCCAGGCGATGAAGCGCATGGTCGTTGGCATCGCTGTCCTGATCGTTCTCACCGCGCTTTTGTTTTTCTTCGCGCCGGAAAGCTTCTACCCCTGGGCAAAGGCGATCCATATCCTCGCCGTCATCTCCTGGATGGCTGGGATGCTTTATCTGCCGCGGCTGTTTGTCTATCACGTCGATGCGCAGAAGGGCTCCGTGCAGTCGGAGACTTTCAAGGTGATGGAGCGGCGCCTGCTGCGCGGCATCATCAATCCGGCGATGATCCTCACCTGGGTATTCGGGCTGTGGCTGGCCTGGAAGATCTTTGCGTTCCAGGGCGGCTGGCTGCATGCCAAGATCGGCCTGGTGCTGATTTTGTCGGGCATTCACGGCTATCTGGCCGCCGCAGTGCGCAAATTCGCCGAGGACCGCAACGAAAAACCGGCACGGCACTGGCGGATCGTCAATGAGATTCCCACATTGCTGATGATCGCAATCGTGATCCTGGTCGTCGTGAAGCCCTT
Source organism: Mesorhizobium australicum WSM2073 (assembly GCF_000230995.2). NCBI lineage: Bacteria > Pseudomonadati > Pseudomonadota > Alphaproteobacteria > Hyphomicrobiales > Phyllobacteriaceae > Mesorhizobium > Mesorhizobium australicum. The sequence goes on from NC_019973.1 coordinate 895,539, forward strand.
CTGAGGCTTCATCGGACCCGCTCAAAAGGCGGCTTGCTCTTTCAGCCGACCGACGATACAAGACGGGTCTTCCTTCCCGTCATGCGCCGCCCGTCATTGCTTTCGGCCGCGCCCGGCATTTGTCGCATCCCGCCGATCTTTCCCCCAAAGCCTACCCAGAGTCCGTCTAATGCAAGAAATGAAACTCACCGAGTTCAAGAACAAGAAGCCGCCAGAGCTGATCGCTTATGCCGAATCGCTCGAGGTCGAGAACGCCAGCGTCATGCGCAAGCAGGAACTGATGTTCGCGATCCTGAAGAAGCTCGCCGCCCAGGACATCGAGATCATCGGTGACGGCGTGGTCGAGGTGCTGCAGGACGGTTTCGGCTTCCTGCGCTCCGCCAATGCCAACTATCTGCCAGGTCCCGACGACATCTACATCTCGCCGTCGCAGATCCGGCGCTTTTCGCTGAAGACCGGCGATACGGTCGAAGGGCCTATCCGCAGCCCGAAGGAGGGCGAGCGCTATTTCGCGCTGCTCAAGGTCAACACGATCAATTTCGACGATCCCGAAAAGATCCGCCACAAGATCCACTTCGACAATCTGACGCCGCTCTACCCGACCTCGCGGCTGAAGATGGAGGTCGACAATCCGCCCGGCAAGGACATCTCGCCTCGCGTCATCGACCTGGTGGCGCCGATCGGCAAGGGCCAGCGCGCGCTGATCAACGCACAGCCGCGCACCGGCAAGACGGTGCTGTTGCAGAACATCGCGCACTCGATCACCGCCAATCATCCGGAATGCTACCTGATCGTGCTGCTGATCGACGAGCGGCCCGAGGAAGTCACCGATATGCAGCGTTCGGTCAAAGGCGAAGTCATCTCCTCGACCTTCGACGAGCCGGCGGTGCGCCACGTCCAGGTCGCCGAAATGGTCATCGAGAAGGCCAAGCGGCTGGTCGAGCACGGCCGCGATGTGGTGATCCTTCTGGATTCGATCACTCGCCTGGGCCGCGCCTACAACACCGTCGTGCCGTCCTCCGGCAAGGTGCTGACCGGTGGTGTCGACGCCAATGCGCTGCAGCGCCCAAAGCGTTTCTTCGGCGCCGCGCGCAACATCGAGGAAGGCGGCTCGCTCACCATCATCGCCACCGCGCTGATCGACACCGGCAGCCGCATGGACGAAGTCATCTTCGAAGAGTTCAAGGGCACCGGCAACTGCGAAATCCAGCTCGACCGCAAGGTGGCGGACAAGCGCATCTATCCGGCCATCGACATCCTCAAATCCGGCACCCGCAAGGAAGACCTGCTGGTGTCGCGCCAGGACCTGCAGAAGATCTTCGTGCTGCGCCGCATCCTGGCGCCGATGGGAACCACCGACGCGATCGAGTTCCTGATCGACAAGCTGAAGCAGACCAAGACCAACGGCGATTTCTTCGATTCGATGAACACGTAATCGAGGCGCGGCAGAGCCTTATCTTCGTCATCCTCGGATCAAGCCCGAGGATGACGAATCACTTTCGCCGCAACAATCCTTCCAATTCGTCAGCATCCGCAACCACCGGCAGGCAGACCTGGCCGGTGCACAACCAGGCGCCGCGCCGGTTGGTCGGAGGCAGGATTCCGCCGGGGAGCAAGGGTCGATTCGCCGCCGTACCGATTGGCACCACGATATCGACGCGACGCGGATCCGGGTTTCGATTCGCCACCGGAATAAGCTTCGGATCCTCCAGCCCGTCCACGATGACCAGTTTCAGCGGCTCGAGGGCAAGCGCGCAGGCATTGACGATACCCGCCTGGCCATAGGCCTGGTGCGCCGCTCGTCCGGCAGCATGCTCGGCCGTTTTCCACGCCTTCTCCTGCAAGTCGAGGTTGCCGGTAATAGAAGCCAGCCGGACCTGCGCCTCGATGATCTGGCTGGTGGCCGAGGGGATGGCCTCGTCGACATCGCCCCGGATGCGGATCGGCACGTCGGTGCTGTCCGAGGCAGTCAGATAATAGCCCGTGCCTTCCACGTCGGCGTGCCAATGGTCGAGCTGTCCAAGGAACTGGCTGGCCTGCTCGACGTAGCTCCAGTCCTCGGTGGCCTCGAACAGCGAGATTGCCGCGTTGGTCATGGCGGCATAGTCGCTCGACAGTGCGGGAAACAGTTTCCGGACACCAAGCATGGAATGCGGCAAGCGACCGTCGCGGCCGGCTTTGCCGATATGGGCAAAGGCCTTGGCCGCGGCCTCGATCCAATCCGGCCGCGCCAGCGAACGCCCCGCCTCGGCGAGGGCGGCGATCATCAGGCCGTTCCAGTCGGTAAGGGTCTTTGCGTCCAGGCCCGGCCTGACGCGTTGTTCCCGGACAGTGAGAAGCCTTGTCTTGAGCGGGACAAGCCGCTCCCGGTCGGCAACACCAAACGCCTGCTGGGAGAGGGTCTGATGGAGCACCGGCTTACCTTCCCATCCGGGCGGGCTGGAAAGGCTGAAGTACTTGAAAAACAAGGTTGAATCGTCTCCAAGAACAGATTCGATCTCCCCCCTGCTCCAGGTGTAGAACAGGCCTTCCTCGCCATCGCTATCGGCATCGAGGCTGGCGGCGAAGGCGCCGCCTTCGACACGCATTTCGCGCAGCAGCCAGCCGACCGTGTCCTCGATCCGGACCCGGAACAAATCATTGCCGGTCGCCGCAAGGGCCCAGTTGCAGAAGCGGATGAGCTGCGCATTGTCGTAGAGCATTTTCTCGAAATGCGGCACCAGCCATTCGGCGTCCGTCGAGTAGCGGCTGAGCCCGCCGCCAATATGATCGTAGATGCCGCCGCTCAGCATATGCTCCAGGCTGACGAGGACGTCGTCGCGATGCGCGGCATTGCCGTCGCGCAGCCAGGACAGCCACAGCGTCTGCATGAACGGCGCGTTCGGGAATTTCGGCGCGCCGGCGAGCCCACCGCGGTCGCGGTCGATCATGCCACTGACGCGACCGGCAAGGTCGGACAGCATATCGCGATCGAGAAGCGCCTTGGAATGCGTGGCCGAGAGCCGCGCCTCGACATGCGAGGTCAGGCCGTCGGCGCTCTGGTGCAGGCTTGTCCGCTTCTCGCGCCAGGCCTTGTCGACCGCTTCCATCACCTGGATGAACCCCGGACGGCCATAGCGCGGCTCGCGCGGGAAATAGGTGCCGCCCCAGAACGGTTTGCCATCGGGCGTCAGGAACATGGTGAGCGGCCAGCCGCCTTGCTCGCCCATCGAGGACAGGGCCGCCATATAGATCTGGTCGATGTCGGGTCGCTCCTCGCGGTCGACCTTGATATTGACGAACAGACGGTTCATGACGGCGGCGACGTCGTCATTCTCGAAGCTTTCATGGGCCATGACATGGCACCAGTGGCAGGCGGCGTATCCGACGGAGAGCAGGATAGGCCTGTCCAGCGCCTTTGCCTCTTCCAGCGATGCCGGTGACCATCCCCGCCAATGCACGGGATTGCCGCTGTGCTGCTGCAGATAGGGGCTGGCCTCGTCGGCAAGCAGGTTTTGCGCGGGCAATGTCACAATGGCCAACTTTCAGGAGCAATCCGGGGCGGTGATGAAGCGAAAGCTAGGGCGGTTCGGTAGAGCGGGCAAATGATTTCAGGCGATTCGATCGTGGCGCTGTCGAGCGGCCGGCTTCCGGCCGGCGTTGCGGTGGTGCGGATATCCGGCCCGCAGACTCGATTCGTGGTCGAAACGATCGTCTGTGGCATGGTTAAGGCGCGGGCTGCGGTCCTGCGCAGATTCAGGGCTCCGGATGGAACCGTGCTCGATAACGGCTTGGTTCTGTTCTTTCCTGGTCCGGCGAGCTTCACCGGCGAGGATGTCGCCGAGTTCCATGTTCATGGCGGGCGCGCCGTGGTGGCCAGGATGGTGGAAACGATCGCTGGTTTCGAGGGCGTCAGGCATGCGGAGCCGGGAGAATTCACGCGCCGTGCCTTCTTCAACGGCAAGGTCGATCTGGTCGAGACGGAGGCGCTGGCGGACCTCGTCAATGCTGAAACCGAGGCGCAGCGGCGTTTTGCCATCCAGAACGCCGGGGGCGCGCAGAGCGCGCTCTACCTCGGCTGGCGTCGGCGCCTGATCCATGCGCGGGCCATGATCGAGGCCGAGATCGACTTCGCCGATGAAGACGATGTACCGGGTTCCGTTTCGGATACGGTTTGGTCCGACGTGAGGTCGATGATATCGGAGATCGACCGCCACATTGTCGGCTTCCATGCCGCCGAGATCATCCGCGACGGTTTTGAGGTCGTCATTCTTGGCGCGCCCAATGCCGGCAAGTCCAGCCTGTTCAATGCCTTGGCGCAGCGCGATGCCGCTATTGTAACGGATGAGCCCGGCACCACCCGAGATTTGCTGGAGGTGGTGCTGGATCTCCGGGGTTTGCGCGTTAGGTTGACCGACACGGCCGGGTTGCGGGAAGCGCCTGGCAAAATCGAGGCGATCGGCATCGAGAAGGCAAGAGCCAAGGCGGATTGCGCCGATCTGCTGCTGTTGCTCGAGGACGCCGCGGACCCCAAGGACGCCGGTCCGCTGCCGATGTCGACGCCGGCATTGCGCGTCGGCACCAAGCTCGACCTGCTCGATAAGAGAGCGACCCAGGATGCAGCCGGGCGCTACGAGTTTGGTATATCGGTGATCGACGGGACGGGTGTGGATGGATTGCTGGCGGAGATTGGTCGCCGCGCTGCCGAGGCGGCCGGCGTTAGCGGCGATGTGCTGCCATCACGGCTACGCCATGTCGAGTTGCTCGACGCGGCGAACCGGCATCTGCACCGCGCCGCCGATGAACGCATGCCCCAGGAATTGCGCGCCGAAGAGCTGCGCCTGGCAGCGGATCGCCTGGGACGGATAGTGGGTGCGGTGGACGTCGAAGACTTGCTCGACGTGATCTTTTCCCGGTTCTGCATCGGAAAATGACTCACGTGAAACATGATGGCTGCCGAAGCTCGTGCTGACTCACGTGAAACAATCAGGCGGTGATTCAAGTGAAACGCCGATAAAAGTGGGGTTTCGCTGTTTCACGTGAAACGCCTGTGCGGAAGTTTTCTTGACAGTCCCGCCTCGCGGGGACATGTGTCGCTCATCTTCTTCGAGTCCGGGACCTATATGGAATGACCGATCACTATGATGTGGTTGTGGTGGGCGGCGGCCACGCGGGTTGCGAGGCGGCCAGCGCCGCCGCGCGCGCTGGCGCGAGCACCGCGCTGGTGACGCTGCGTTTCGACACGATCGGGGTGATGTCATGCAACCCTGCCATCGGTGGGCTAGGCAAGGGGCATCTGGTGCGCGAGATCGACGCCATGGACGGGCTGATGGGCCGTGTGGCGGACGCATCCGGCATCCAGTTCCGCCTGCTCAACCGCCGCAAGGGTCCGGCGGTGCGCGGCCCGCGCACGCAGGCCGACAGAAAACTCTATCGCCTTGCCATGCAGGAAGCGATTCGGCAGCAGAACGATCTCAAGGTCGTGGAAGGCGAAGTTCTCGATTTCGAGATCTGCGACGGAAAGATCGCCGCGGTTCTCCTGGCAGACGGCCGCCGGCTTGCCTGCGGCGCCGTGGTGCTGACGACGGGAACCTTCCTGCGCGGGCTCATTCACGTCGGTGAAAAGAAGATCGTCGCGGGCCGCATGAACGAGAAGGCCAGCATGGGCCTCTCGGCAACGATGGATCGCGCCGGCTTCAAGCTCGGGCGGCTCAAGACCGGCACGCCGCCGCGACTGGACGGACGGACCATCGATTGGGCGTCGCTGGAAAGCCAGGCGGCGGACGAGAATCCCGTACCGTTCTCGCTGATGACCGAGCGTATCGTGACGCCGCAGATCGATTGCGGCATCACCCGTACGACCACAGCCACGCATGAGCTGATCCGCGCCAATCTTGGCCGCTCGGCAATGTATTCCGGCTCGATCGAAGGGGTTGGGCCGCGTTATTGCCCGTCGATCGAGGACAAGATCGTCAAGTTCGGCGACCGGGACGGGCACCAGATCTTCCTCGAGCCGGAGGGGCTCGACGACCACACCGTCTATCCCAACGGCGTTTCGACCTCGCTGCCGGAAGACGTTCAGCTGGAGATATTGAAGACTATTCCCGGTTTGGAGCATGCGGCCATGCTGCAGCCTGGCTATGCCATCGAATATGATCATGTCGATCCGCGCGAACTGCATCCCACACTTGAAACCAGGCGCGTTGCTGGGCTTTTTCTGGCCGGGCAGATCAACGGCACGACCGGTTATGAAGAGGCCGCCGGGCAGGGCCTGCTCGCCGGCCTCAATGCGGCGCGGCGGGCGGCGGGCGGCGCACCGGTCGTGCTCAGCCGCACCCAGGCCTATATCGGTGTGATGGTCGACGATCTGACCAGTCGCGGCATCAGCGAACCTTATCGGATGTTCACCTCGCGGGCCGAGTTCCGGCTCTCGCTGCGCGCCGACAATGCCGATGAGCGGCTGACGCCGCTGGCGCAGACACTGGGGATCGCCTCGGCGGAGCGGATGCAGCGTTATGGCGATGTCATGCAGCGGCTGGATGAAGCGCGCCAGATGGCGCTTTCGCTGGCCATGACGCCGAACGAGGCGGCACGGCACGGTTTGGAGATCAATCTCGACGGCGTGCGCCGGTCCGGCTTTGAACTGCTGGCCTATCCCGGTGTCGATGTGGCTTGGCTGGCTGGGGTTGAACCGAAATTTCACGACGTTGATGCCAGGACTGCGGAGCGGCTCGAAACGGAAGCGAAATATTCGGTTTATCTGGATCGCCAGAGCACCGATGTCGCGCAGATCCGGCGTGAAGAGAGCCGGCTGATCCCGGACAGCGTAGATTTTGCCGGGGTGCCCGGCCTGTCCAATGAGCTGAAGCAGAAGATGCAGGCGCGGCGGCCGCGCTCCATCGCGGAGGCGCAGCGCATGGAAGGCATGACGCCGGCGGCGTTGGCGATCATCGTCGCGCATGTCCGCCATTGGGAATCGGTGCAGAAAGCCGAGCAGAGGGATGTTGCGTGAGTTCCTTCTCTCGCGAGCGCCTGCAGGAGGCCGCCGGCCCGGTTTCACGTGAAACATTCGATCGCCTGGTGGCGTTCGAAGCGATGTTCCAGAAATGGAACCGCAGCATCAATCTCGTGGCGCAGTCGACCTCGGGCGATGTCTGGCAGCGCCACATCCTGGACAGCGCGCAACTTGCTGGGATAGAGCCCGATGCCATGCATTGGGTCGACATTGGTTCTGGTGGCGGATTTCCCGGGCTTGTCATGGCCTTTCTGCTCGGCGACCGCCCGGGCGCCAGCATCGATCTGGTCGAAAGCAACCGCAAGAAAGCCTCGTTCCTGCAGACCGTCGTCGGGCAGTTCAGCCTGCCGGCGCGGGTCGTGGCGCGCCGCATCGAGGACAGCCATGTGCTTGTTTCGAAGCCGGAAATCGTCACTGCACGGGCGCTGGCACCGCTTTCGGTGCTGCTGGACCTGTCGGCGCCGTGGCTGACCTCGGGCGCGCGGGCGCTGTTCCACAAAGGCCGGGATTATCGCGCCGAAGTGCAAGAAAGCGTTAACCGGTGGACCTTCGATCTGGTAGAACATCCAAGCGTGACTGACGCCAGCGGCGTCATCCTCGAATTGTCCAATGTGCGACCTGCCTGAACCGAGACGGGTCTGAGTGTTCGGCGACCCAAAGATGAATTTCTGGCATAGACCCATGATGAAGAACGGCCCTCGAATCATCACCGTAGCCAACCAGAAGGGCGGCGTCGGCAAGACCACCACCGCCATCAATTTGGCCACAGCGCTAGCGGCAATCGGCGAGAAAGTGCTGATCGTCGACCTCGACCCGCAAGGCAATGCCAGCACCGGCCTCGGCATCGACCGCAAGGACCGGATGGTCTCGTCCTATGACGTGCTGACGGGCGAACTGGACCTGGAAGCCGCCGCCATTCCGACCGCGGTGCCAGGCCTTTCCATCGTGCCTTCGACGCTGGACCTGCTCGGCATCGAGATGGAGATCGCCTCGGCGCCGGACCGGGTGCTCAAGCTGCGCAACGCGCTGCGTGCCGCGACCGAGCGTGGGGCGCCCTTCGGCTATGTGCTGATCGATTGCCCGCCCTCGCTCAATCTTTTGACCTTGAATTCAATGGCGGCGGCCGATTCCGTTCTCGTGCCGCTGCAATGCGAGTTCTTCGCGCTGGAGGGTCTCAGCCAGCTGCTCGAGACGGTCGAGCAGGTGCGTCGCTCGATCAATCCGGACCTCACCATCCAGGGCATCGTGCTGACCATGTATGACGGCCGCAACAATCTGGCCAATCAGGTGGTGCAGGATGTGCGCGAGCATATGGGCGACAAGGTCTACGAGACGATCATTCCGCGCAATGTGCGGGTGTCCGAAGCCCCGTCCTATGGCAAGCCGGCAATTCTCTATGACCTGAAATGCTCGGGCAGCCAGGCCTATCTGCAATTGGCCTCCGAAGTGATCCGCCGCGAGCGCAAATTGCGCGCCGCTTGATTAGAACCGATGCACATTTAACAGCCGATTCGATACCGAAACGAGCCGAAATAGACGTGGAATAAAGATGAGCGAAGATCTATCGAGGAAAAGACTGGGTCGCGGACTGGCAGCACTGATCGGCGAGATCGATCGCCCGGCGGCCCCGGAAAAGCCCGGCATGAGCGCCGACGGCAAGGTGCCGATCGAGTTCATCAGCGCAAATCCGAAAAATCCGCGCCGACATTTCGGCGATGCCGAACTGACCGACCTTGCCCAGTCGATCCGCGAACACGGCGTGGTGCAGCCGGTCGTGGCGCGGCCTTCGCCGACGCAGGCCGGCCGCTACGAGATCATTGCCGGCGAGCGGCGCTGGCGGGCGGCGCAGCGCGCCGGGCTGACCGAGATCCCGGTCATCATCCGCGACGTCAACGACCGCACCGCGCTGGAACTGGCGATCATCGAGAACGTCCAGCGGGCCGACCTCAATCCGGTCGAAGAAGCGCAGGGTTACCAGCAGCTCATCGACGACCATGGCTACACCCAGGCCGATCTCGGCCAGGTCATCGGCAAGAGCCGCAGCCATGTCGCCAACACGTTGAGATTGTTGAAGCTTCCCGACGTGATCCGCGACATGCTGGTCGATGGCGCGCTGTCGGCGGGCCACGCCCGCACGCTGGTGACGGCGGAGGATCCGGCGGGCCTCGCCAAGCGCATCGTCGAGGAGGGACTTTCGGTGCGCCAGGCCGAAGCGCTGGCGCAGATGCCGGCCGGCGCCAGTTCCAACGGCACCAAGCCAGCCGCGCCTGCCCTCGAAAAGGACGCCGACACGCTGGCGCTGGAAAAGCTGCTCACCGACACGACCGGCATGATCGTGACCGTCGACCACAAGGGCAAGGGCGGGGTGCTGCGGGTCGCCTATCGGAGCCTGGAACAGCTCGACGAGCTGTGCAGGCGGCTGAAGCAGGATTAACACTTAGCCGGCAAATTATGCGGCACAGCGTTACTCCCGGCGTTCGGCGCCGCCCCTCATCCCCCTGCCGGGACCTTCTCCCCGTATAGAGACGGGGAGAAGAGGCTGGGTGTGCGACGCCGGCGCCTTTCTGCGACGCCGGCGGCCAATTTCTCTACCGCTGCGCCAGCCTTGCGCTTTCAACCGCGATGCCGAGCAGCGCCTGCCTTGCGAGCGCGACGGACAGGTCGGGGCGCCGCCGCGTCTGCAGCACGGCCTGATGCAACCGGGTCAGCGCGCGGCCGAGCGCTTCGCTGTTCCAGCGCTCCAGGGTCTTCTCCACCAGCTTGCGCCTGGAGAAAAAGACCGGCGGGCGCGCGGCGGCAACGACGGAAGCGGCGTTGCGGCCGCCGGTCTCCATCTGGCCGCGCATGACCTGGATCTGCTGGAGCTGCCGCATCGCCGAGGACAGCACCTGGAAGGGCTGACCGCCGCCCTGGCAGTGGCGCGTGAAAGCGGTGTCGAAGTCGCCGACCTTGCCTTCGAGCAGCGCGTCGACGGCGTCGTCGTATGAGGCACCGGACACGTCGCCGGACATGGCTCTCACCTCTTCCAGCCCGATCTCCTTCTGGCCGTGGGCGTAGAGGACGAGTTTTTCGATCTCGCCGCGCGAGGCCAGCCGATCGCCACCGAGATTGCGGCGCAGCGCCTGCCGCGCCTCCAGTGTCATCGCCATGCCGGCCTTGCGCAGTTCGTCGTCGATGACCGTGTCGATGTCACGGGCCTCATCGGCGTAGCAAGGCAGCGCCATGGCATTGTCCGCGCCCTCGACCACGGCGCGCAGCCCGACGCCTTTCTTCAGATCGCCGGCCTCAATGAGAATGATGGCGTCCCGCACCGGCTCCGCCGTCAGCGCCTTGACGTCGTCGGCCAGAGCCTTCTGGCCGCTGGCATTGCGCACCCAGAGCAGCCGCCGGTCGGAAAACATCGGCACGGTGCGGGCCTCGTCGAGCAGGCGGCCCTCGTCGCGATCGACCTCCGAACCCTCGAGCCTGACCACCGAGAACGGGTCGTCGAGCGGCAGGCCGGTCTTTCCGGCAAAGGCCTTCGCCCGTTCGGAGACAAGGCCGCGATCGGGGCCATAAAGCAGGACGATCGAGATGCGCGGATCAGGCCGCGCCAGCCAACCGTCGACCTCGAAAGCTTTCTTCTGTGCCATGGAGGGTGGTTAGCACGGTGCGGGGATGGAGTGAACGTCTTCCGGTTCGGATCGCCAACCTTGGCCCATTCCTCTCCCCGATCGACGGAGGACAGGAAGGGCGCCAAGGCTGGCGAAACCCCAATTTTTCCCCTGCTTGCGGAGGCACAAAAGGAGGCGTGGAACCAAGTCTTGCCAGCCAATCACCTTATCTGGCGACAAACACGGCACAACCATGCGCCAAATTGCGCGCGGCCGCCCAACATCGACAAGAAATTTCGCGGACATATCTTCATCTTGAGCGGGGGAGGCCGGATCGGCCGGCGCGGCCGGAACCGACACCCTGACGCATTCGCACTGGCGGCGCGGATATGCAAATATCCCTGCCAGGCAACATTGGAGGACTCGAGGTCATGGCCGATGCTGGGATGTTGCGGTTTCACGTTCCGGAGCCGGAAGTGCGGCCGGGCGGGACGCCTGATTTCTCCAATGTGACCATCGCCGAGGCCGGCTCCGTGCCACGCCCCGACATCGACGTCGATCCGCGCACCATCCGCGACATGGCCTTTTCGATCATCCGGGTGCTGAACCGCAATGGCGAGGCCGTCGGGCCGTGGGCCGGGCTGCTTTCCAGCGAGGAATTGCTGGAAGGCCTGCGCAACATGATGACGCTGCGGACCTTTGATGCGCGCATGCAGATGGCGCAGCGCCAGGGCAAGACCTCCTTCTACATGCAGCATCTCGGCGAGGAGGCGGTGAGCTGCGCCTTCCGCAAGGCGCTCGCGCCCGGCGACATGAATTTCCCGACCTATCGCCAGGCTGGCCTGCTGATCGCCGACGGCTATCCGATGGTCACGATGATGAACCAGATCTATTCCAACGAGGCCGATCCGCTGAAGGGCCGTCAGCTGCCGATCATGTATTCGTCGAAGGAGCACGGCTTTTTCTCGATCTCGGGCAATCTGGCCACGCAGTATATCCAGGCGGTCGGCTGGGCGATGGCGTCGGCGATCTCCAACGATTCCAGGATCGCCGCGGCCTGGATCGGCGACGGCTCGACAGCGGAATCCGATTTCCATTCGGCGCTGGTGTTCGCCTCCACCTACAAGGCGCCTGTGGTGCTCAATGTCGTCAACAACCAGTGGGCAATCTCGACTTTTCAGGGCATCGCGCGCGGCGGCTCGGGCACATTCGCGGCCCGGGGGCTCGGCTTCGGCATCCCGTCGCTGCGCGTCGACGGCAATGACTATCTGGCCGTGCACGCGGTGGCAAAATGGGCGGCGACAAGGGCGCGGGACAACCTCGGGCCGACGCTGGTCGAATATGTCACCTACCGCGCCGGCGCTCATTCGAGCTCGGACGATCCCTCCGCCTACCGGCCGAAGACCGAGTCCGACGCCTGGCCGCTGGGTGACCCGGTCGTGCGGCTGAAGAACCATCTCATCAAGCTCGGTGTCTGGTCGGACGAACGGCATGCGCAGGCCGAGGCCGAAATCCTCGACACGGTGATCGCGGCGCAGAAGGAAGCGGAAAGCCACGGCACGCTGCATGCCGGCGGCAAGCCGTCAACACGCGAGATGTTCGAAGGTGTGTTTGCCGAGATGCCGCCGCATCTCAGGCGCCAGCGCCAGCAGGCGGGAGTCTGAGCCATGCCAAGACGGACCATGATCGAGGCCATTCGCGACGCCATGGACGTGTCGATGGAGCGCGACGACAAGGTCGTCGTGTTCGGCGAGGATGTCGGCTTCTTCGGCGGCGTTTTTCGCGTCACGCACGGGCTGCAGGCGAAATACGGCAAGAGCCGCTGCTTCGACGCGCCGATTAACGAATCCGGCATTGTCGGGTCGGCCATCGGCATGGCCGCCTATGGTTTGAAGCCCTGTGTGGAAATTCAGTTTGCCGACTATATGTATCCGGCCTACGACCAGCTGACGCAGGAAGCCGCAAGGCTGCGCTACCGCTCGAACGGCGATTTCACCTGCCCGATCGTTGTCCGCATGCCGACCGGCGGCGGCATCTTCGGCGGCCAGACGCATAGCCAGAGCCCGGAAGCGCTGTTCACCCATGTGTCGGGCCTGAAGACGGTGGTGCCGTCCAACCCGCACGACGCCAAGGGGCTTTTGATCGCGGCGATCGAGGACCCCGATCCGGTGATCTTCCTTGAGCCGAAGCGGCTCTACAACGGCCCGTTCGACGGCCACCACGACCGGCCGGTGACGCCATGGTCGAAGCACGAGCTCGGCGAGGTCGCCGACGGCCATTACACCGTGCCGCTCGGCAAGGCCGCCATCCGCAGGGCGGGCGCGGCGGTCACGGTGCTGGCCTACGGCACCATGGTCTATGTCGCCCAAGCGGCCGCCGAGGAGACCGGCATCGACGCCGAGATCATCGATCTCAGAACCCTGCTGCCGCTCGACCTCGACACGATCGTGGCCTCGGTCAAGAAGACCGGGCGCTGCGTCGTCGTGCATGAGGCGACGCTGACCTCGGGCTTCGGCGCCGAGCTTTCGGCGCTGGTGCAGGAAAACTGCTTCTATCACCTGGAGGCGCCGGTCGCCCGCGTCGCCGGCTGGGACACGCCCTATCCGCATGCGCAGGAGTGGGAGTATTTTCCCGGTCCCGCGCGTGTCGGCCGCGCTTTGCTTGAAACATTGGAAGCCTAGAGTGGGGGAGGCCTGAGATGGGCGAACACATCATCAAGCTGCCCGATGTCGGCGAGGGTGTCGCCGAGGCCGAGCTCGTCGAATGGCATGTCAAGATCGGCGACATCGTGCGCGAGGACACGGTGCTCGCCGCCGTGATGACCGACAAGGCGACGGTCGAAATCCCGTCGCCCGTCGATGGCGAAATCCTGTGGCTGGGCGCCGAGATCGGCGACACGGTGGCGATCGGTTCACCGATCGTGCGGCTGAAAGTGGCGGACGACGGCAATGTGAAAGCCGGCAAGGAGGCTGAACCGGCGACCGGGGCGGAGCCGCCCGCCAGGCTGCCGAGCCCGAAGCCCGAAGCCGCTTCGCCGCGCAAGCCGGCAAGACCCGCCGAGATACCGGCGAAACCCGCATCGTCGTCGTCGGCGCCGAAAACCGTGACGCGCTCCTCGGCTTCGGGCGCGCCGCGTCCGGAAGGCGAAAAGCCGTTGGCCTCCCCCGCTGTCCGCTTGCGGGCGAAAGAGGCGGGCGTCGATCTCAGGCAGGTGGCGGGGACGGGTCCGGCCGGCCGCATCGGCCACGAGGATTTGGAGGCGTTCCTGGCGCGCGGGCCGCAAGCGGCCAGGGGGCCGGGCCTCGCCCGCGACGACACCGTCGAGGACATCAAACTGGTCGGCCTGCGGCGCAAGATCGCCGAGAAGATGACGCTGTCGAAGTCGCGCATCCCGCACATCACCTATGTCGAGGAGATCGACGTCACGGCGCTCGAGGAATTGCGCGCCGCGCTCAACAAGGAAAAGCGTGTTGCCAAGGGCGGCGCGGAGAGGCCGAAGCTGACCTTGCTGCCGTTCCTGATGCGGGCGATGGTCAAGGCGATCGCGGACCAGCCCCAGCTCAATTCCCTGTTCGACGACGAGGCTGGTATCATCCACCAGCATGGCGGCATCCATATCGGCATTGCCGCGCAGACACCGTCGGGACTGGTGGTGCCTGTCGTCAAGCATGCCGAGGCGCGCGATGTCTGGGACTGCGCCGCCGAGGTCGCCAGGCTGGCGGAGGCCGCGAAGTCGGGAACGGCGACGCGTGACGAGCTGTCCGGCTCTACCATCACCATCACCTCGCTCGGCGCCATGGGTGGGATCGCGACGACGCCTGTGATCAACCACCCCGAAGTGGCGATCATCGGCGTCAACAAGATGATGATGCGGCCGGTTTGGGATGGCACGCAGTTCATTCCGCGCAAGATGATGAACCTGTCGTCGAGCTTCGACCACCGCGTCATCGACGGCTGGGACGCGGCGGTGTTCATCCAGCGGATCAAGGCGCTGCTGGAGACGCCGGCGCTGATTTTCGTGGATTGAGGGAGATGTGATGCGTTCTCGAGTTTCCATTGGCGGGCGCCGCGCCGCCCCTCATTGCCCTGCCGGGCATTTCTCCCCGTATAGTAACGGGGAGAAAGACGCCGTTATCCATGGTTTCGCCAATCGGCAGCGTTGCAGACGAGGGCGCCAACATCGCGGCCAATCCCTTCTCCCCGTCACTATACGGGGAGAAGGTGCCGGCAGGCGGATGAGGGGCAGCGCTGGGTTGGATGGGAGGACGTTGACGGCTCTCACGACAAGGAAGCTGCCAACATGAAGGAAATCTCCTGCAAGCTGCTGGTCATCGGCGCGGGCCCGGGGGGTTATGTCTGCGCCATCCGCGCCGGGCAGCTCGGCGTCGACACCGTGATTGTCGAGGTTGCGAAGCCCGGCGGCACCTGCCTCAATGTCGGCTGCATCCCGTCCAAGGCGCTGATCCATGCGGCCGAGGAGTTCGAGAAGGTCTCGCACATGGCCGGCGGCAACAGCCCGCTCGGCATTTCGGTCACCGCACCGGTGCTCGATCTGGCCAGGACCATCGCCTGGAAGGACGGGATCGTCAGCCGGCTCAACAGCGGTGTCGCCGGCCTGCTGAAGAAAGCCGGGGTGAAGACCGTGCATGGCTGGGCGAGGTTTCGCGATGGCAAGACCGTCGAGGTCGAGACCGAGACCGGAAGCCAGGTGATCCGGGCCGAGACGATCGTGATCGCCACCGGCTCGGCGCCGGTCGAGTTGTCTTTTCTTCCCTTCGGCGGGCCTGTGATCTCGTCTACGGACGCGCTGGCGCTGAGTGAGGTTCCCAGGAAACTCGCTGTCGTCGGTGGCGGCTATATCGGGCTCGAACTCGGCATGGCCTTCGCCAAGATGGGTGCGGGGGTCACCGTGGTCGAAGCCTTGCCGCGCGTGCTGGCGCAGTATGACGCCGAGCTGACCCGGCCTGTCGTCAAGCGGCTCTCCGCGCTCGGGGTCGAGGTGATGCTGGGCGCCAAGGCCAAAGGGCTGTCGACAGACGGCGATGCCCTGCTGGTCGAGACATCGGATGGCAAGAGCACCAAGGTCGCCGCGGACAAGGTGCTGGTGACGGTCGGCCGCAAGCCGGTGACGGAAGGCTGGGGACTCGACCAGATCGATCTCGACAGGGCCCGAAAGTTCATACGGATCGACGACCAGTGCCGGACCTCGATGCGCGGCGTCTTCGCCATCGGTGACGTCACCGGCGAGCCGATGCTGGCGCACCGGGCGATGGCGCAAGGCGAAATGGTCGCGGAGATCGTCGCCGGCCACAAGCGCGGCTGGGACAAGCGCTCGATCCCGGCCGTCTGCTTCACCGATCCCGAGCTGGTGACGGCGGGTCTGTCGCCCGAAGAGGCCAAGGCGCAAGGCGGCGAGATCAAGATCGGCCTGTTCCCCTTCGCCGCCAATGGCCGTGCCATGACCAAGCTCGGCGAAGACGGGTTCGTCCGCGTCGTGGCGCGCGCCGACAATCACCTGGTGCTCGGCATCCAGGCCGTCGGTCAGGGTGTGTCGGAACTGTCGGCGGTGTTTGGGCTGGCGCTGGAGATGGGCGCCAGGCTGGAGGACATCGCAGGGACGATCCATGCGCACCCGACGCAAGGCGAAGGGTTTCAGGAAGCCGCGCTCAAGGCGCTGGGCCACGCGCTGCATATTTAGAGCTCCCCCTCTCCCGCGTCAGGCGTAAAGGGGGAGGAGTTGCTCGAGCCCCAGGCTTGTCCGAACCGGATAGATAGGTAACAGAATGGACCGATAGCATGGGTGACAGTTTTCTTGTCCGCCGGAGGACCGGCGATGGTTTGGCGAGAAACTGGCATTATGGACGAGCGGCTGCGGTTTATTGTGGATTGGCTTTCGGATGAGGAGACGATGATCGAGCTGTGTGCGGCTTACGGCATCTCGCGCAAGACTGGCTACAAATGGCTTGGACGCTATCGCGCGTTCGGTCCGGAAGGTTTGCACGATCTGCCGCGCGCGCCGCTCAATCATGGCCGGGCGACGGCGCTGGATGTGGTGGAGCGGATCGTGGCGACAAAGGAGACGCACCCGCTGTGGGGGCCTAAGAAGATCGTGGCGCGGCTCAAGCGCACGGCTCCCGAGCTGGTCTGGCCGTCAGCCTCGACAGTGGGCGCCATCCTTGCACGACACGGGCTTGTTCGTGCCCGCAAGCGGCCACGCCTGCGGGCCTGCGGCAATGGACCGTGGCCGCAGGCCGAAAGACCGAACGCGGTGTGGACTGGCGATCACAAGGGCTGGTTCCAGACTGCTGACGGATGGCGCTGTGATCCGTTGACGGTGATGGATGCCTCGAGCCGTTACCTTCTGGCGCTCGAAGCGACGGGCTCGACGGCGCACGCCGAGGCCTGGCCGGTATTCGAGCGGTTATTTGAGGAGCATGGCCTGCCGGATCGGTTCAGAAGCGACAATGGTTCGCCCTTCGCGTCGGCCGGCGTCACCGGGCTGACGCCGCTTGCGGTCCGCTTCATCAAGCTCGGCATCACGCTGGAGCGGATCGCGCCCGGCAAGCCGCAGCAGAACGGACGCCACGAGCGCTTCCATCTGACCATGCTGCCACTGGCCAAGGAACCGGAGGCCGACAGAACGGCTCAGGCCAAGGCCTTCGAGGCCTTCCGGCGCAGCTACAATGAGGAACGTCCGCATGAGGCGCTCGCCATGGATACTCCAGCGCAGCATTACCGCCCCTCACAGCGTGCCATGCCAAGAACGCCCTGCGAGCCCGAATATCCGCAAGAGGCCGCGGTCCGACAGATGCGTCACAATGGCGAGATCAGGTGGAATGGCGGCTTCGTCTATGTCTCGCAATCGCTGGCCGGCGAAGCGGTCGCAGCCTCAGAAACCGAGGATGGACAATGGCTGCTTTCTTTCCATGCCCATCCGCTCGGCATCATCGACACAAGGCGCATGAAGCTTGTCCGCCACAGCGCCGCGCCAACCGAACCGCTTGGCGCTGCGGCGGACGCATAGGGGGAGAACTGTTACCTATGTATCCGGTTCATTCTGTAACCCATCTATCGGCTGGACAGGCTCCTTTCCTCTCCCTCCGGAGGGGGAGAGGTGGCGCTGCGAAGCAGCGACGGAGTGGGGGAAGCCGGTCCTCAGACGCACCGCCGCTGAAATCATCACAAGCTTCAATCAGTCAGGACGAGGCATCACCCCGGCTTGAAATAACAAGCCCAAGCCAGGTCGACCCCCACTCCGTCGAGCTTCGCTCGACACCTCTCCCCCGGTCGACGGGGGAGAGGAAAGGCGCCGTCGCTCAGCTCGCCAGCCGGCTTACCATTTCATGCTGGGCATAGGCGCGGCCGAAGCGGTTGGCGAGGAAGGCATCGAGCGCGATTTCCTCCTGCTTGACGAAGCCGGTCGCCGGCAGCGATCCGTCCGCCAGCATGTCGAGCACGGCGCAGATGCCAGACGCGGTGGTGATCTGGATGGCGCTGCGCACCGTCCGGCCGATGCGCCGGGAATAAATCTTGTTGGCGTAGGTCTCCTGCAGCAGGCGGCCGTTCCTGCGGCCCGAGACGGTGACGAAGACGATGACCACGTCCTGCAGCGTCGCCGGCAGGGCGCTTTCGAAAATGTCCTTCAGCACGTCGCGGCGGTGGCGCAGCCCAAGGTCGTTGAGCAGCG
Organism: Mesorhizobium australicum WSM2073; assembly: GCF_000230995.2. NCBI lineage: Bacteria > Pseudomonadati > Pseudomonadota > Alphaproteobacteria > Hyphomicrobiales > Phyllobacteriaceae > Mesorhizobium > Mesorhizobium australicum. The sequence goes on from NC_019973.1 coordinate 913,813, forward strand.
CCTTCATGATCGCGGCGTGGCCGGGATAGCGGATGGTGCGGTAGTTCAGCGTGCGTACCTTGCCCTTCAGCGTCTCGGCCAAGGTGCCCAGTCCACCGGAGGTGTTGAACGCCTCGTAGGTGACGCCGTCGAGCGAAAACTCCTCGCGCTCCTCCAGCGGCGGCACTTCGACCAGCTCGCCCTCGACGATCGCCTCGCAAGGCTCGCAATATTCGTTGATGACGCCGTCGGTGCTCCAGGTCAGATTGTAGTTCAGCGCGTTGGACGGGTATTGCGGCAGCGCGCCGACGCGCATGCGCACGCTTTCCAGCGTGTCGAAGCGGCTGGCGAGATCATTGGCGACGATCGAGATGAAGCCGGGCGCCAACCCGCATTGCGGGATGAAGGCGCTCTTGGCGGTACGGGCCAGCTCCTTGACCCGCCTGGTCGAGACGACGTCCTCGGTGAGATCGAGATAATGCACGCCGGCGCTGGCCGCCGCCTCGGCGATGCGCGTGGTGAGGTGGAAGGGGGCGGCGCTCAGCACCGCGAACTTGCCGGCGAGCGCGGCTTCAAGCGCACCGGGCGCCGCGATGTCGAGTTCCAGCGTCTCGACGCCGGCGGGGACTTCCGCCGCGGCGAGCTGCGCCGCCGAGCGGTCGAGGAGAGTGACCTGATAGTCGCCCGTCGCGGCAAGCATTTCGGCGATGGTCGAGCCGATCTTGCCGGCCCCGACGATAATGATTTTGTTCATGTTCAAATTCCCCTGCGATCTGCGTTTCCCAAAAACCATCGCAGCTTGCCTGTCGAAAGGAAGCGTGGAATTCTGCAAAGTGAACCCTATCTTTTATCGATCTGCCGAAAGGCTTCGTCGAAATGCTCAGTGATGCCGAACAAGCCCTGCTCTCGCTGCTGCGCGCCAACGCACGCGCCTCGACGGCGGAACTGGCGCGTCGGCTCGGCGTGTCGCGCACAACGGTGCAAAGCCGGATCGAGCGGCTGGAGCAGCGCGGCATTATCACCGGCTATGGCGTCAGGCTGGCGCCGGACTATGAGCAGGGGCTGGTCAGGGCGCATGTGCTGCTCACCGTCACGCCGAAGCTCGCCGACAAGGTGGTGCGCAGCCTGCAGGCGCTGCCGCCGGTCAGGACGCTGCACTCCGTCAGCGGCAATTTCGACATGATCGTCATCGTCGACGCGCCGTCGATCCGCGACCTCGACACGCTGCTCGACCAGATCGGCGCCATGGACGGGGTCGAGCGGACATCGTCGTCGATTATATTGTCGACACGGATCGACCGCTAACGTTACGGCGGCTTTCGCTAACTTCCGAAGTTAATCCATCACCAGGGGAAAACTCACCACCACGGCCAGGCCCGGCCGGCGGTCCTCGAGCGCAATGGTCGCGCCGTGCAGCTCGGCGATGGCCCGGACGAGGCTGAGGCCGAGGCCGCTGCCGGGGGTCGAGCGGCTGTGGTCCAGCCGGTAGAGACGCTGAAACACTTTTTCGCGCTCGTCGGCGGGAATGCCGGGTCCGTTGTCGGCGACGCTGGCAAGAACACGATCGCCCTGGCGCGTCACCGAGAGTTGGATGGATGTGCCGGGCGGACAATGGCGTAGCGCATTCTCGACCAGGTTGGCGAACATCTGCGTCAGCAGTTCACGGTCGCCATGAATGCGGTCCGTGGTCTTGTCCAGTTCCGCAGCCGACAGCACCTTGCCGTCGTCCTCGGCCACTTCGGTGTAGATCTCGGCGATGGTCCCGAGGACCTCGCCGAGCGCGACATCGGTGAAGCGCGCCTTGCGCGCGCCGGCCTCGATCTGCGCGATGCGCAGCAGCGCGTCGAAGGTCTCGTTGATCTGGTGACCCTCGGCGCGCGCGTCAGCCAGATCGTCGGAGACGTCCTGGCGCCGCGCGGCCTTGTCGGCGGCGCTCTCCAGGATCATCTGCAGGCGGTTGAGCGGCGTCTTCAAATCATGCGCGATGTCGGCGCTGACCTGCTTCATGCCTTCGACCAGCGCCGACAGGCGGTCGAGCGCGGCGTTGATCTGGCTGGAGACGATGTCGATGTCGTCGTCCTTGCCGGTCAGCGGGATGCGGGTGTCGAGGCGGCCATGCGAAACGTCGACCATCGTGGCGGCAATGCCGTCGAGACGGCGCTGGACGCGCGAGGCGAGCAGGGCGCCGCCGGCGACGGCCAGGCCGGTGATGATCAGCGTCGCCCAGCCGAAGCTCATCAGCATGATCGTTTCCAGCTCCTCGGTCTCGGAGAGGCTGAAGGCGATGGTCAGCGTGTTGGCGCCGACCGGGCCGGAATAGGCGCGGTATTCGGTGTCCGGCGGCAGGCCCGGCATTTCGGCGCCGAACATCGAGAAACCGTCGGGAAGCCCCGCCGCGGTGAAGTTGCCCGCAATACGGTTGCCGGCGGCGTCGGTCAGCGAAAAGAGCTGCTCCTTCCCAGGGCTGCGCGCGGAGTGGTTTTCGACGGTCTCCACCAACTCCCTGAGATCCTTGTCGGCATAGGTCGCGGCGATGACGGCATAGGTCTCGCTGATGGTGTCGTCGAGCTGCTCGGCAAGGTCGGCGCTCATCATCTGGTAGACGATGGCGCCCGCCAGCACGAAGGCCAGCATGAACAGGAAGGCGAACGTCAGGGCAAGCCGGAATGGCGTGCTGCGCAGCAGGCGGGTCCGGGTCACGGTCATCGGGAGGTCGCGATCACTGGGAGAGCGGCGCGTGCAGGCTGTAGCCGGTGTTGCGGATGGTGTGGATGAGCTGGGTACCGAACGGCTTGTCGACCTTGGTCCGCAAGCGGCTGATATGGGTTTCGACGACGCTGGTCTTGGGGTCGAAGTGGAAATCCCAGACCCGCTCCAGCAGCATGGTGCGGGTGATGACGCGGCCCTCGCCGCGCATCAGCACCTCGAGCAGGCTGAACTCCCTCGGCTGCAGGTCGATCGGCTGGCCCTGCCTGACGACGCGCCGCATGATCAGGTCCATTTCGAGGTCGGCGACCCGCAGAACGGTCTTCTGTTCCTGCGCGGCCGGCCGCCGGCCGAGCGCGTTGATGCGGGCAAGCAGCTCGGAAAAGGCGAAGGGCTTGACCAGATAGTCGTCGCCGCCGGCCTCGAGCCCCTCGACGCGGTCGTCAATGCCGCCGACGGAGGTGAGGAAGATCGCCGGCGTGCGCACGCCGGCGGCGCGGACGGCCTTGACCATCGACAGGCCATCGAGGCCCGGGATCATCCGGTCGGCGACGATCACGTCGTAGCCGCCGCCGGTCGCGGCGAAAAACCCGTCATGGCCATTGCGCAGGAGGTCGCAGACATGGCCGGCCTCGGTCAGGCCGCGCACGATATAGTCCGCCGTCCTGTGGTCGTCCTCGACGAGAAGTAGCCGCATCGCTGTTCCCTGGCTGCCGGTATCCGGGACAGGCTATCACCGGCACGAGTCCGTTCCTAGAATAGTCGCCAACTGGCCAGGCCTTGCGGCGTCCGACCGCGGTTCACTCCGAGTCCAGCAGCATGTCGTCCATCTCATCGGCATTATTCCTGAGCGTCATGTAGAGAACCAGCGCGATGATGCAGCCGAGGAAGATCAGGCTGGTGAAAATGGTGCCGAAACCGAGGCCGCCATATTCGGCTGGCTGCGACAGCCAATCGCCGAAGGGGGCGCCCAGCGGACGCGTCAGGATATAGGCCAGCCAGAACGCCAGGATGGCGTCCAGGTGGAACAGGTAATAGGCGAGCGCGATAAGCGCGATGACGCCGCCGAACAGCAGGCCCGTGGTCAGGTAGCCCATGTCGAAGGTCTCGGCGACCAGATCGCCGGCGGCGGTGCCCAGCGAGAAGGTGAAGAGGATCGCCAGCCAGTAGAAGATCTCGCGCCTGGTCGTGAAGATGGTGTGGATCGAAAGCGTCCGCTCGCTTGCGTACCAGACCGCGAATGTCGCCGCGAGCACAACGGAAAAGGCGATCGTCGTGGTCTGCAGGCGCACGCCGAAATTGTCGACGAGGTTATCCGTGATCAACGTGCCGACGACGCTGATCAGCACCACCGCCAGCCAGTAGGCCCACGGCACGTAGCGTTTGTGCGCGAACTGCAGGGCGAGGGCGACGACCAGCACGCCGGTCATGATCAGCGAGGTGACGGTCAAGCCGAGGCCGAGGTTGACGGCGAGATAGTCCGCCGCCGTCTCGCCAATGGTCACCGCCATCAGCTTGACCAACCAGAAGTCGAGGGTGACGTCCGGCACCCTGTTTTGGCTCGGTGCGGGGGGTGTGTGTGGTGCGAGCATGGCTGATGTCCCGATGCCGATGGTTGCGCCGGCGGCGGAAGCGATCCGGCATTCGGATGATGATAGGCAAGCGACTTCTCACCAGCCTGTCCGGCGCCATACAAATTCGTAAGGATGGCGGTGGCTGGCTCAAAAGGCCTTTACGAATGCCTCGCGATGCGCTGATAGAGGGTGAGCGCCTTGTATCCGCCATCAATGGCGTGCCCCAGTGGCCGGGCCTGCACCAGAGTGCCCAGGAAAACGCGAAAATGACCTACGCTTCCCTCAAGCCGGTTTCACAGGCTTTCGACCAGCGCAAGCGGCTGATATTCATCCGGGTCGCGGCGGTGCTGGCGGTGCTGCTGCTGTTCCTGACCAAACCGGCGCTCAGCGAAGGCTCGAACGGCCACGAAACGCTCGAATTCCTCGGCTTCTGCCTGGTGCTCGCCTGCGTCGCCGGCCGGCTGTGGAGCATCCTCTATGTCGGCGGCAAGAAGAATGAAGAGCTGGTCTCGACGGGACCATTCTCGATGAGCCAGAACCCGCTCTACTTCTTCTCGACGGTCGGCGCGGTCGGCATCGGCCTGCTCTACGGCTCGGTGGTGGCCGCCGCCGCGCTTGGCGTCGCCAGCTTCCTGATCTTCCGTGTCACGGCGCGCAGGGAGGCCGAATATCTCCTGGGCAAGTTCGGCCCGGCCTACAGCGCCTACATCAAGGCGACGCCCCGGTTCTGGCCAAACCCGCTGCTCTACCACGACAATGACGAGCTGCGGTTCTCGACCCGGGCGCTGAGGCGCACCTTTTTCGACGGGCTCTATTTCCTCGCCATCTTCCCGGCCATCGAGCTGATCGAGTATTTCAGGGAGACAGGCGTGCTGTTCCCGGCCTTCATCACGCTGTACTGAGCAGCTCGCCACGGGAATTGGCGCGGCTGATCGGCCATCGCGACTGTCGATGGCCATTCATGGAAATCGAAACTAGCTTCCCAGCGGATAAGGCATGTAGCCGACGAAGCCGGCTATCTTCCAGCTCGCGCCGACCTTTCGGCAGAAATACAGTGTCTGCCATTTCAGCCGGTCGACGCTGCCATCCGCCTTGGCGACGCTGCCGTCGAACTTCTTGTGCAGCACGGCGCGGTCGCCGTCGACATCGATGTCGCGCAGATTGGTAACGCGAAACAGCGCCTCGCGCAGCGGCTCGGCGAATTTGGTCGCCGCCGTTTCCTTGGCCTGGCGCAGCCACTCGTCGCGGTAAATCTCCAGCCGCGGGAATTGCAGCCGCCAGGCATCGGCATTGGCCAGGAAATGCGCATGCATGCCGAAGAAGCTTTCGGCGATGAAATCGTTCTCGACCATGGCCCAATCCTGGTCGATGAAGGCGTCGATGTCGCGCCGCATCAGCATCTCCCACAGCGCGTGACGGTCTGCGTCGCCGGGAGGGAACGGGTTCTTGTCGAAGGTCATTGTCGGGGTCTCCGGTTTAGCGAGGGCGTCTGTCGGTCGTGGCGTCGAGCCCGTCCGGCAAACGCGCACGATGCAAGCGCATCTGTAATAAAGCAACACGGATTTCGAACAATGTTGCTTTCCAACAAGGGCCTCTATCGGGATTGCCGCGATCGCGGTAAATCTCGTCCCGGAGCGGACGCCGCCTCGGTGTCCGGCCATGTCATCGGAGGAGGCCGTCCCTTGCCCAAGCAGACTTTCGGAACATCCCACGTGCCGCTGTCGCCGGCCGTGCGGGCCGGCGATTTCGTCTTTGTCTCGGGCCAGGTTCCCGTCGGCGGCGACGGCATCGTGGTCAAGGGCGGCATCACGGAGCAGACCGAGCAGGTGCTCGCCAATGTGAAGGCCGCATTGGCGCTCGCCGGCTGCACGATGGACGATGTGGTCAAGACCACCGTCTGGCTCGAGGACGCGCGTGACTTCGGCGCCTTCAACGCTATCTATGCCAGGCATTTTCCGAAAAATCCGCCGGCCCGCACCACGGTCGAATCGCGGCTGATGATCGACATCAAGATCGAAGTCGAGGCTGTCGCCTACAGACCGGCCTGAGACGGCAATTCGGCCAATCGGAGGTTCCAACAATGCAATTCGACCTCCTCGTGAAGGGCGGACGGCTGATCGACCCGGCGGCCGGCATCGATGCGCCGCGCGATGTCGCCATCGCCAATGGCCGCGTCGCCGCGATCGACGCCGACATCCCCGCGACCAGCGCCGCCCAGGTGGTCGACGCCACCGGTTGCATCGTCGCGCCCGGCCTGGTCGACCTGCACAGCCACGTCTATTGGGGCGGCACTTCCCTCGGTGTCGACGCCGACAGGCTCGCAGCCAAGAGCGGCACCACCACCTTCATCGACGCCGGCAGCGCGGGCGCGGGCAATTTCCTGGGCTTCCGCCGCCATGTCATGGAGCGTTCGAAGGTGCGCATCCTGGCCTATGTCAACATTTCCTTTGCCGGCATTTTCGGCTTCTCGCAGACGGTGTCGGTCGGCGAATGCAGCGATCTCCGTCTCTGCGAGCCGCGCGAGGTGGTGGCGGCGGTGCGCGAGCACGCCGACGTCGTCGTCGGCGTCAAGGTTCGCTCCGGCAAGCATGCCGGCGGCACAAGCGGCATCGCGCCGGTCGACCTGGCGCTGGAGGCCGCCGACAAGGCCGGCCTGCCGCTGATGGCGCATATAGACGAGCCACCGCCCGGCCGCTCCGAAGTGCTGCCGCGCCTGCGCCGGGGCGACATCCTCACCCACTGCTTCCGGCCCTTCCCCAATGCGCCGGTGTTCGCCTCCGGCACGGTGCGGCCCGACATGCGGCTGGCGCGCGAGCGCGGCGTCATCTTCGATCTCGGCCATGGCATGGGTTCGTTTGACTTCGAGGTCGCCCGCGCCATGCTGGCCGAAGGGCTGGCGCCCGACGTCATCTCGAGCGACGTGCATCTCTACTGCGTCGACGGGCCGGCCTTCGACATACTGGTCTGCATGTCGAAGCTGATGGCCCTCGGCATGCCGCTGGTCGAGGTTCTGCGTGCCGCGACGCAGGCGCCGGCGCGGGCGATCGCGCGGCCCGACCTCGGCACGCTGACGATCGGCACCGCCGGCGACGTGGCCGTGCTGCGGCAGCGGTCAGGCCGCTTCACCTTCGTCGACGCGGTCGGCGCCTCGCTGGTCGCCGACCAGCGGCTGGTGTCGGAAGGCATCGTCGTCGGCGGCATTTGGTGGCCGAACGAGGCGGTCGACGATGTCGGCGAGACCGAGCGCTTCGTGGCGCATGCCAATCATACCCATGTCGAGGTGGCGGCCAGGCATTTCGGACACCGGCACGATTAGCCGATATCGAGACGGCTGCGCGATTGACGAGCGGCTTCCCCCACTCCGTCTCGGCTTCGCCGAGCCACCTCTCCCCCCTCCGGAGGGAGAGGAAGGGAGCCAAGGTCGGTGAACTTGCGCCTTTCCTCTCCCCCGTCGATCGGGGGAGAGGTGTCGAGCGAAGCTCGACGGAGTGGGGGTCGACCTCTCACCGAAGCATGCTTCCGCCTCACCGCCGCGAATTGCTCGGCGCCCCATAAACCGGCGTCTCGATCCCTTCCATTCGCGCCTTGATCTGCAGCGCGACATATTTCGAATAGAAGCGCGACAGCGCAAGATTGCCGCCGTGGAACCACAGTGCTTCCTGCGCCGTCGGCTTCCACATGTTGCGCAATTCGCCTTGCCAGGGGCCGGGGTCGCCCCTGACGCCGGAGCCGAGGCCCCAGCAGGGGCCGACCTTGTCGGCGACCTCGCGCGAGACGAGAGCCGCCACATTCTCGTTCATCGACTGATAGCCGGTGCAGGCGACGATGGCGTCGGCCTCGAGCTCGCTGCCGTCCTCGAACAGGATGCCTTTCGCCGTCAGCGATTTTATCGCGACGCCGCTGCGGATGCCGACCTTGCCGTCGATGATCAGGTCCGAGGCGCCGACGTCGATGTAATAGCCAGAGCCGGTGCGGTAGGCCTTCATCAAAAGGCCGGTTTCGTCGTCGCCGAAATCGAGCGCGAAGCCGGAGGCGGCCAGACGCTCGTAGAATTCGGCGTCGCGCGCGCGGATGACGTCGTAGAGCGCACGCTGGCCCTTGGGCACCAGCGCGAACGGCGTCGAGGCGACGATCATGTCGGCCTTCTCGGTGGTGATGCCGCGCGCCAGCGCGTCCTCGGAGAAGATCTCGAAGCCGACCTGCATCAGCGTGTCCGACTTGACCACCGTGGTCGGCGAGCGCTGGATCATGGTGACGTCGGCGCCGCTCTCCCAGAGGTCGACGCAGACGTCGTGGCCGGAACTGGCCGCACCGATGACGGCGACCTTCTTGCCGCGGAATTTCTCGCCGCTGGCATACTGGCTGGAGTGCAGCAGTTCGCCCTTGAACTGGTCGGAACCCGGCAGGTCGATCTTGCGCGGCGGACCGTAGGCGCCGGTGGCGAAGACGATGTGCTTCGGCTTCAGCGTGATGCGCTGCCCGACGCGGTCGACCACCACGGTCCATTCTTTCTCCGCCTCGTCGTAGCTGGCGCTGAGGCACCTGGTGGCGACCCAGTAATTCAGCTCCATGACGCGCGTGTACATTTCCAGCCAGTCGCCCATCTTGTCCTTGGGCGTGAAGACGGGCCAGTTGTCGGGGAACGGTATGTAGGGCAGATGGTCGTACCAGACCGGATCGTGCAGCACGAGCGTGCGGTAGCGGTTGCGCCAGGAATCGCCCGGCCGTGCGTTCTTCTCGATGACGATGGTCGGCACGCCGAGCTGCCGCAGCCGTGCGCCGAGCATAATGCCGCCCTGGCCACCGCCGATGACCAGGCAATAGGGTTGCTCCGTTACGCCGAGCTCGCGCGTCTCGCGCGCCCGCGCCTCCGACCAGGTCTCGCGTTCCGGGTCCGCCTTGTGGCGCACGCCCAGCGGCCGCGCCGCGCCCTTGCGCTCCTCGTGTCCCTTCAAGTCGGTCATCGCCGTGAACAGGGTACGGCAGCGGCCATCGCGCAGCCGCATGATGCCCTGGCCCGTGGCCGCCGCCGTCTCGAAGGTGAACCAGGCCTCGATCGTGCCTTCATCCGAGGTTGCCTCGCCGGTGAGCTGCCACGCGGCAGGCTTCGTGGTCGCCAGCGTCGACTTCAGCATGTCGGCGATGGCCTCGCGGCCTTCCATCGTCGTGACGTTCCAGGTGAAGGCCAGCAGGTCGCGCCAATAGCAATCGTCGACGAACAGGTTGCTTGCGGCCGGCACGTCGCCGGATTCAAGCGCCTGCGAAAACGAGCCAAGCCATGCGGCCGCCTGTTTGGATGGTGACATTTCGAGCATGTTTTCCCTCTTGTATGCGTCCAATCTGTATAGCGGGACGGCAACTGTCGAACTCGGCGCTGCCCCTCATCCGCCTGCCGGCACCTTCTCCCCGTATAGTGACGGGGAGAAGGATTAGTCGCCGAGCGGCTCCATTTCCTTGCCCGTGCGGTGGATCTGGGCGTTGTATTTGATGCGGCGCACGGTCTCGCGGGCCGGGCCGTCGAGCTTGTAGGCCGACGCCACCGCCAGGAGGTCGATCATCGCCAGGAAGGCGAAGCGCGAGGCCGTCGGCTTCAGCGTGTCGGGATATTCGGGCACGGCAACCGTCAGCCTGACGTCGCAGGCGCGGGCGAGCTCGGTATCGGGCGCCGTCACGGCGATCGCGTTGGCACGGTAGTGCTTGGCGAGTTCGACGGCCTCGATCACCTCGCGCGTGCGCCCGGTCGCCGAGATGGCGACCACCAGGTCGCCGGGCTTCAGCGTCGAGGCGGTCATGCGCATCAAATAGGGGTCGCACTGGGCGCTGATCGAGATGCCATAGCGAAACAGCCGGTACTGAGTTTCCTGCGCCAGCGCCGAAGAGCTGCCGCCGAGCCCGAACACGGTGACCTGGCGGGCCCGGGCGATCAGCTCGGCGGCCTTTTCCAGCTCACCCGGATCGAGCTGCCGCTCGGTTTCCTGCAGCGCCCGGCGCGCTTCGCCGAACACCGCGTTCCAGAACGGCATGGCGGCGTCGCCCTCCCTGGCCGGCGACGTGTCCAGGTAGAGCGCGCCGACGACGAGGCTCTGCGCCAGCTTCAGCTTGAAGTCGCGCACGCCCTCGCAGCCGATGGCGCGGCAGAACCGGGTCACCGTCGGTTCGCTGACGCCGGCGCGCTGGGCTAGCGCCGCGTTGGAGGCGTCGACGGCATATTTGACATTTTCGAGGACGACATCGGCGACGCGGCGTTCGGCCGGGCGCAATTCGCCGTAGGAATCCTTGACCAGCGAGATGATGTCGGGAATGCGCCGGACGGGTTCGCCCCCGGTTCCCTCTTCGTCCGCGATCGGATGGCTGGCAGCTTCGGTCATGAAGGCGGTGTTCCCTAGCCCGTTTTCGACCTGACCTCTTATCATGTTTGCACGCTGTCGTTCCATGCGCAGGACGGCGCTGCAACCGATGCGTGCCGCGAGGGCATTCGCGTGTGCGCCTGCCAAATCATGTAGGAAAGCAACACGAATTTCAAGGCAAAGAATACAACGTCAAAACAGATAGTTATTCCTAGTAGTCGGTTCTCGTCCCATGCTCGCCGTCGTCGACGCTTGACAGCAAAGTAGGATAGTTACACACTGATTTTTGACAGTCTGATGACCTTTGGGATCATCACGCAATCTCCGAGGGGCGGATGAACGCGGGCGAGATAACAACGCCGAAGCTTGGCGTGCAGGCAGCGACCAAGATCTATCACACGGCGTCCGGCGACCTCTTGGCGCTGGACCGCTGCAGCCTCGACGTCAGAGCCAATGAAATCGTCTCGATCGTCGGCCCGTCCGGTTGCGGCAAGACCACGCTTTTGTGGTCGATGTCGGGGCTGCACGGCCTGACAAGCGGCGCGATCAAGCTCGACGGCAAAGAGATTTCCGGGCCGCATCCCGATATCGGCATCGTCTTCCAGGAAGCCAACCTCCTGCCCTGGCGCAATCTCGACGCCAACATCCGCTTCCCCTTCGAGATCAAAGGCGAAAAACCGGACCGCACCTGGATCGCGCATCTGCTTAACCGCGTCGGCCTCGACGGTTTCGGCGGCAAGTTCCCGCGCGAGCTTTCGGGCGGCATGCAGCAGCGCGCGGCGATCGTGCGGGCGCTGGCGCTGAAACCCTCGGTGCTTTTGATGGACGAGCCGTTCGGCGCGCTCGACAGTTTTACCCGCGAGGAGATGAACCGGCTGGTCGAGGAGATCTGGCTCGACACCAAGACCACTATCGTCTTCATCACCCACTCGATCGAGGAAGCGATTTTCCTCTCCGACCGCGTCGTGGTGCTGAGCGCGCGGCCGGGCCGCGTCGCCAAGGAATACCGCGTGCCGTTCCCGCGGCCGCGCTCGCTGGAGATCATGGCGACGAAGGAGGTGTTCGACCTCACCAACCGGATCAAGATGGACATTGTCGGAGAGCGCACCAGACCGAAGGCGCCGGAGCGCCCGAGCGCCGAGATCGTGAGGATCAGGCCGTGAGCGACGCCATTCCCGAATTTTCGAAGTCGAAGTCAGGCGATGGGCAAGACGTCAGCCTGACCAACCTCTCGGCCTTCGCCAGCGGCCCCGGCATCAAGTCGGGCAAGGAGGTGGCGGCCATTCTCGCCGTCGCCGTCATCATCATCGGCGGCATCGAACTGGCGCTGCGGCTGTTCCATGTGCCGCTCTACATCATGCCGCCGCCGAGCTCGATCGCCTATGCGCTGTTCGACGAGTTTCCGCTGATCGCGCCGCATCTCGGCTATACGCTGGTCGAGCTGGTGTCCGGCTTTGTCATCGGCGCCGCCGTCGGCCTGGTGCTGGCCGCCGTCATCACCCAGTTCCCGTTCGCGGAAAAGATCGTCGCGCCGTATATATTGCTGCTGGTCACCACGCCGATGCTGGCGCTGGTGCCGCTGCTCATCTTGCGTTTCGGTTTCGGCTACACGCCCCGTATCATCGCGGTGGCCCTGGCCGCCGGGCCGATGGTGATGATCAATGCCGCCACCGGCTTTCGTCGCGTCGACAGCGCCAAGATCGCGCTGGCGCGGTCCTATGGCGCCAGCACCTTGCAGATCTTCTGGAAGATCCGCGCGCCGATGGCGCTGCCGATGATCCTGGTCGGGCTGATGATCGGCGCCATCTTCGGCCTGCTCACCGCCGTCGGCGCCGAGATGGTCGGCGGTGGCTTCGGCCTCGGCAACCGGCTGACCACCTATTCGTCGATGATCCAGATGCCGCAATTCTTCGCCGTGGTGCTGATCCTGTCGATGCTCGGCATCCTGATCTACGTGCTGTTCTTCCTCATCGGCAAGAAATGGGCGAGCTGGGAGGCTTGACGCAGAAGCAATGACCACGCCCGGGAGGCGGGCGGCAAGGCAGACTGACATCAAACAAAAAAGGGGAATGCCATGACCAAAGACAATTTCATCCAGCAGGCGGGAATGAGCCGCCGCACCTTCCTGCAGGTGACCGGCGCCGGGCTGGTGACGGCGACCGCGCTCGGCGCCACCGGCCTCAGGGCGAGGGCCGAGGCCTATGGAAAATTCACCTGGATCTCGCCGCGCGGCACGCTCGAAGTGCTCGACGACTATCCCTACTGGGCGGCCAAGAAGGCCGGCTATTTCGACGGGCTGGACACCGACATGCAGCCGGGACCGTCCGACGGCACGGCGACGGTGAAGTTCGTCGATGTCGGCCAGGCCGATATGGGCTTTCCATCGCCCGGCGTGTTCTCCTTCGCCATCCAGAACGGGATGAAGCTGAAGTCGGTGTTCCACATGGGCACGCGCGACACGTTCAGCATCGCCTTCCGCAAGGGCGAGGGCTCGAACGACCTGAAGAAGCTCGAAGGCAAGACCATCCTGCTTGGTTCCGCAGCCTGGCAGTCGATCACCGATCCGCTGCTTGCGGCGCAAGGCGTCGACATCAAGAAGGTCAAGTATGTCGAGGCCGGCTGGCCGACCTGGGGCACCGCGCTTGCCGGCGGCCAGGGCGATGCGGCGCTGTCATGGGAAGGGCTGCGCGCCGAATGGATCGCCAAGGGTCTCGATTTCGAATACTGGCTGGGCGTGAAGAACTCGAAACTGCCGGCCAACACCTTCGTCGTGCGCGCCGCCGATCTCGAGGATCCCGACAAGAAGGCGTTCCTGGAAAGATACCTGCGCGGCTGGGCGATGGGCCTTGAGTTCGGCTATCAAAATCCGCGCGCGGCGGTCGAAGCGGTGTTCGAGCAGTTCCCGACCCTGGCCAAGAACCTCGGACCGGAGCTCGGCACCACCTCGATCCTGCAGCAGATCAACGTCTTCCGCGGCGACATGGACAAGCGCGGCGGCTGGGGGTCGCACGACATGGCGAGCTGGCAGGGCTTCTTCGACGAGATCCACAAGATCGGCCAGATCACCAACCCGGTTAAGGCCGAGGATGTCTGCAGCAACGACCTGATCCCGGCCGCCAACGACTTCGACAAGGCCAAGGTCAAGGCCGACGCCGACGGGGTCAAATTGTCGGAGGGCTTTGCCGCGCTCGATGTCGAGAAGATCAAGGCGCACCTGTTCGATTCGGCGGTGAAGTAGAGGCGCGCAAGCGAAGGCCATGACGACGCCACTCCTCATTGCCCTGCCTTGGCTCCTTTCCTCTCCCTCCGGAGGGGGGAGAGGTGGCGCCGCGAAGCGGCGACGGAGTGGGGGAAGGCGGTCGCTAAACGCGCAGTCGCTGCGGGACAGGCACAATCTGGCGAAGTAACCTCAGGCGGGCGGCGAAGGTCGACCCCCACTCCGTCGAGCTTCGCTCGACACCTCTCCCCCGATCGACGGGGGAGAGGAAAGGGCCGGGCAACGAGCGGCGGCGCTGACCTGAGGTGATTGTCCGGATAAACACGCGGCAACCGGTCGCCGCGCACAATTCAATCCAGAACCTGGGAGATAACGGTGGCCGACAAGGTGAAAGTACTGGTGGTGGGTCTCGGCAATATGGGTGCGTCGCACGCCAGTGCCTATCATCGCTCGGAGGGGTTTGAGATCGTCGGCATCATGAGCCGCTCGATCAAGAGCAACACGAAAATCCCGGCCGAACTCGCCGGTTATCCGCTCTACGAGGATTTCGACCTGGCGCTGAGGGAGACCAGGCCGGATGCGGTCTCGATCAACAGCTGGCCGAACACCCATGCCGAATACGCGCTGAAGGCGATCGCGGCGAACTGCCACGTGTTCATGGAAAAGCCTTTGGCCACCAACATCGAGGACGCCGAAAAGGTGGTGGCGGCCGCGCGGGCGAAAAACCGCAAGCTGGTGCTCGGCTACATCCTGCGCGTCCACCCCTCGTGGATCAAGTTCATCGAGGTTGGCAAGACGCTCGGCAAGCCGCTGGTCATGCGGCTCAACCTCAACCAGCAAAGCAGCGGCAGCGCCTGGCACTGGCACAAGAACCTGATCGATTCGCTGATCCCGATCGTCGATTGCGGCGTGCATTATGTCGACGTCATGTGCCAGCTGACCGGCGCCAAGCCGGTGCGCGTGCATGGCATTGGCGCCAAACTATGGGCCGAAGCCGACAAGCAGAATTACGGCCACTTGCATGTCACCTTCGATGACGGCTCGGTCGGCTGGTACGAGGCCGGCTGGGGTCCGATGATGAGCGAGACGGCCTACTTCGTGAAGGATGTCGTCGGCCCGAAAGGCGCGGTTTCGATCGTCGCCGGCCAGCAGGCGAGCAGCGCGGCCGAGTTGGCCGAAGTGTCGAACTCCGCCGACATCGACCGGCACACCAAGACCGACGCGCTGAAGATCCATTATGCCGCCGTCGACGGCGACAAGAATTTCAAAAAGCCCGACGAGATCGTCAGCATGGAGGACGAGCCCGGCCACCAGGAACTGTGCGACCGCGAGCAGGCGTTCTTCCTGCGCGCCATAAGCGAGGACCTCGATCTGACCGAGCAGATGGACGCGGCGGTCAACAGCCTGCGCATCGTGCTCGCGGCCGAACAGAGCATAGAGCTGGGACGGACGGTCGAGCTGGCCTGATGCTATCCGGTTGCTGGCGCTGGAGGCGGCACCGGCAGCGCAGGAGTTTCACCTTCTCCCCGTCACTATACGGGGAGAAGGTGCCGGCAGGCGGATGAGGGGCGGCGCCTACATTTGTAATTAGCCGGTAGCGACAGCTCGCGCATTCCTAAGCGCGATGTCGAGGCAACGCAAATTTGGGAGTGAGACATGGTCACCGACAGTCTTTTGAAGACCTATGCCGAGTCCGACGCGCTTGGCCTCGCCGCGCTGGTCCGCGGCGGCCAGGTTTCGCCGGCGGAATTGGTCGAGGCGGCGATCACGCTGGTCGAGCGGTTGAATCCGTCGCTCAACGCGGTCGTCCATCGCCTCTATGACATGGCGCGCGCACAGGCCGCGACGGTCGACAGATCGGCACCCTTTGCCGGCGTACCATTCCTGCTCAAGGAACTGGCCTCGTCCTGGACGGGTGCGCCCAACACCAATTCCTGCTTCTACCTCAGAGATGTCGTCGCCGATTTCGACACCGAAGTCGTTCGCCGCATGAAGGCGGCGGGACTGGTGCTGGTCGGCAAGTCGAACGCGCCCGAAAACGGCTGGTCGATCACGACGGAACCAAAACTCTACGGCACGACGAAAAACCCGTGGAAGGAAGGCATCACGCCAGGCGGCTCGAGCGGCGGCGCGGCCTCGGCTGTCGCCTCGCGCATGGTGCCGATCGCGGAGGCCAGCGACGGCGCCGGCTCGATTCGCATCCCCGCCTCCTGCTGCGGGATCGTGGGCCTGAAACCATCGCGCGGCCGCGTCAGCCTGGCCCCGTTCGGCGACTATTGGTATGGCGGTGCCTACTTCCTCTGCTGCTCGCGCACGGTGCGCGACACGGCGGCCTATCTCGATGCGGTGGCCAGTGCGCTGCCCGGCGAGCCCTATACGCCGCCGGTGCCGGATGCCTCCTGGCTCAGCCTGTCGGCGCGTGCGCCGAAAAACCTGCGCATCGGCTTCACCGTCACGCCGCCCAACGGCACCGCCATCGATCCGGAGGTGAAGGCGGCGGTGCTGGCGACCGTGGCCGCATTCGAGCGGTTGGGGCATCATGTCGAGGAGCACGACATGCCGCTCGATGCCAATGGCGTATGGGCAACCTACACCAACATGACCTGCGTCCAGACGGCGGCGACCTTCGACTCCCTGGAAACGGTGATCGGCCGGCGGGTGACGCCAGGCGATGTCGAGGCGGTGACCTGGGCGATCATCGAGCGCGGCCGCGCCACCAGCGGGGTCAGGCACATCTCCGATGTCGAGCAGCTCCGGCAGGTCGGCCGCGATATTGTCGGCGACCTCAAGGCCTATGATCTCTTCGTCACGCCGACCTTGACGCAACTGCCGCGGCCGTTCGGCTATTACGACATGTCGGAGACCGACATCGACCGCTACAACGCCAAATGGACGGATGCCGTCTTTGCCTTCCCCTTCAACATCTCCGGCCAGCCGGCGATCTCGCTGCCGCTCGGCTGGTCGCACGGCGGCGTGCCGGTCGGCGTGCAACTGGTCGGCCGCTACGGCGACGAGGCGACGGTGCTGGCGGCGTCGGCGCAGCTGGAACAGGAAATGCCATGGAGGGACAAGCGGCCGGCGGTGAGCGCTTAGGGACCTGTACGGAGGTTTGATCGCTGGACGGCAAAACCTTTCCCGTCGTCATCCTGGGGCGTAGCAAGGAGCGCAGCGACGCAGCGCAGACCCCAGGATCCATGCCGCGACATCAAAGCGTTCCCGGCGGTCCAAAATTCTGCTCCGCTGCACCCCACGGAAAGGTCACGGCATGGATCCTCGGGTCTCCGCGACGGAGCTTCGCTCCTGCTCCGCCCGTGGATGACGAAGGTGGAGGGACCTCAGCCAATTTCCGGAGGTGCAGATCTCAAGCCTCCTACTACCCAATCACCTCCAGCCGCCGCGGCAGCCGGTTCATCGCGACCGGCCCATCCGGCGTGATCAGGAACTGGTCCTCGAGGTTGAAGCTGGCGAGGCCGTCGATATAGAGCGGGATTTCGAAGGCCAGCACCATGCCGGCCTCGATCACGACCTCGCTGCCGGCCGATATGAACGGCCATTGCTCGGAAAAGACCGACTGCCCGACGCCGTGGCCGAAGTGGCCGCGGCGGTAGGAGCGCAGGCCTTGGCGCGCCAGGCTGTCGGTGGCGACGCGGTGGACATGGGCAAGCGTGTTCCCGGGAACAAGCTCGGCCAGCCCATCGTCGAAGGCGCGCTCGGCAATGGCGTGCAGTTCGGCCTGATCAGCCGAAGGCGGGCCGAAGGTGAAGTTGCGCGACATGTCGGAGGCGTAGCCACCGACCGTACAGACCATGTCGCATTTCAGCGGATCGCCCGCCACGGCCCTGGCGTCGGCGCCCTTGGCCCGGGCGCCCAGCGTCACATATTCGGCCGTGATGACCGGGTGGGACAAGCCGGCCGCCGCCGTGGCGACGCCCTGCCGGTAGAGCGCGACGAGATCGCTCTGGCGCATGCCGGCCATGGCATCGACCTGCAGCCGCTCCAGGCCGGCTTCCGACAGGATGATGCCTTGCCGCAGCAGGTCGATCTCGCGCTGCGACTTGAGCGCGCGCAGCCGGTCCTGCACAAGCGAGCCGTCCACAACAGGGCAATCCGGCAGCAGCGCCTGGATGGCGGCAAAATCGGCGGCGGGAATGAAGTCGAGGTCGAGGCCGAGCGTGGCGCGCTCCAGCCCGAAATCGGCGAGGATTGCCTGCAGCTGTCGCACCGAGCCGGCGAGGTCGAAGGTGGCGGGACGCGCGAAATCCGGCGCGCGGCCGAGCGAAGCCAGGCCAGCCTCGATACGCTCCGCCAGGGGCAGCCCGGCAGGCTCTGTCTCGATCGGCGCTGCTTCGATCCAGATCGGGTGCGAGCGCACGACCATCTCGGGCGCGGCGGTCCGCAGTTGCGTGGCATTGAAGTCGGCGACCACGACGCCGATCGGCAGGTCCTGCCTGGCCGGGACGACGACGAAGCCGGCGCCGGCGCGCCGGAACAGTCCGGCCGGACCGATCGAAGCGCCGGTCGCATAATGGAAGGCCTCGGGCGCTGAGAGCACCAGCGCCGCGATGCCAGCGCGTTGCATCAACTGCGTGGCGCGCTGCCGGTCGACAAAACCCGTCATGTGTTTCTCCGGATGTCCGAAGCGACAACGGAGCATCGCAGGTGCGGACAATCAAGACGGTTGCTCGTATTGACGCACCGATACCTTGAGTGCGGAGCGGAGATGCCCACGACTTCGTCATCCTAGAGCGGAGCAAGGAGCGCAGCGACGCAGCGCAGGCCCTAGAATCCATGCCGGGACTCCGGAGCGTTGCCACGGTCCAGATTCTGCTCCGCTGCACCCGCCAGCACGGTCGCGGCATGGATCCTCGGGTCTCCGCGACGCCGCGCCGCGGCTGCTCCGCCCGTGGATGACGAAGGGATAGGATGTCGGCCGCGGTTGCCGGCGAACCCGCTACTTGATCGATTCCAGCTTGGTCAGGGCGGCGGTGAAGCCGGCCAGCGACACCGGGATGGTGACCGGCTTGCGGGTGACGGACTCCATGCCGATGTTCAGATTGGTTCCCGACTTCATCGCCTTGACGAGGTCCGGCGGCAGCGGCGTGGCGGCATAGGCGCCGTTCTGGTCGCTGGTCTGGATGGCGATGGTCGTCTTCTGTCCCTGGTCGATCTGGTAGCTGGCGCCGGACGGCAGGAAGAGGCCGTGCGGCAAGGCGAGCAGCATGGCGAGGCTGCCATTGCCGTTGTCGCGGCGAACGGTCACCGTAAGCACGCGCTGTCCTGTCTTCGCCTCGGTCAGGTTCTGCGACACCTGGCATTGAAGTTCGGAGCTCGCCGAGCCGCTGGAGCAGTTGACCGCCCAGGGATTGGCGTCGGCCGGCTTTGACTGGGCCGGTTGGGGCTTGGCGGCTTCCTCGGCAAGTGCGGGTCCGGCGCCCGACAGGATGAGCCACAGGGCACCAATACCTGCGGCCAAGCTCAAAGTATTAGCTACAGCTAAAACAACTCTCATGTTCTTTTAGGCCCCACCGGTATTTCCCGCAGTAGGGCTTGATACAACACTCCAATCCAGCCTGAAAGCCAGGAATCCACCGAAGCAAGCCGGCAAATCTACTGTGTCCATGTTGCCACAGAGTAGCACTTTGGTGGGCCACAACAGCAGTTTGATCATTGGGGACTCGCTATACAATAGAATTCCATTAAACATCGGCACGCGGGACGTGTAGTCCCAGAAGGACTCGCCAGGGATGGGAACTACCGAGAAGTCTCGGCAAGTTGGTGAGATGGCGGCGCGTGGGGAGGGGTTCCTCATGCGCGCCGGTTATCGCCGTTCGAGCATTGCAAGGCAGCTCTGGAAGACGACGGCGCTTACGTCGCTGGCGCTGGCGCTCTCGGGCGTGGCCGCCTATGGCGACGATGCCGGGCTCTGGCAGCCCCAGGTCCGGGCCATCATCGGCGCCGACAACAATGGCGGCAACGCCGCGCTCGAAGGCTTCATCCCGATCAAGCAGACCGCCGAATCGGTGCTGTTCCTGGATGTGCGGGCCAAGCACGATTTCAAGGACGCCTTCGGCCAGGATATCGGCCTCGGCATCCGCCGCATCGTCAACCCGGACCTGATGCTCGGCGGCTATGCCTATTTCAATGCCGAGAGTTACGGCGGCACCCAGTTCACCGGGGGCACGCTGGGCGTCGAGGCGATCACGCCGAATTTCGACGCGCATGTGAACGTCTTCGTGCCGATCAAGGGCGACTCGACCGACCACTCGACCAGCTCGACCCTGTCGATGGTCTCCAACCAGCTGATCGAGCAGATCTCGGTGCTCGACCATCGCGACTACGCGGCCTGGGGCATCGAGGGCGAGGTTGGAGCGAAGGTGCCGCTCAATCTGCCCGACAAGCATTCGCTGCGACTGGACGTTGGCGGCTATCATTTCGAGGATCCGCACGGTGATGACGGCAGCGTCACCGGCGCCAAGGCTGGCATCGAATATGAGATCGGCGATGTCTTCGGCACCGGAACGTCGCTGACCTTCACCGGCGAGGTGCGCAACGACAATCGCGACGACACCCAGTTCGCCGGCAGCGTGCGGCTGAATATCCCGTTCAATCCCGGCGGCGGCTCGGACAGCACCGCGGCCATCGGGGCGGATCCGGTCTATCCGGTCAGCGAAGGCTTGCGCAAGCGCGTCAACGAGCGGGTGCGCGGCGATATCGGCGTCCGCATCCAGAGCCAGGACAAGACCGGCGGCACGACGACCCGCGTCGCCATCAACGCCGCCACCAATGCCGCGTTCGGAAAGTTCTATTTCGCCGATGGCGGCCTGGCCGGCGCCGGCACGCAGGCCGACCCGACGACATTGGACGATGCGGTCACCAAGGCCGGCAACGGCGGCTTCGTCGTGGCGCTCGGCGGCAATGGCAATCTGACGACTGGCGGCGTGACGCTGGCCACGGGCCAGACGGTCATCGGCGGCGGCGAAAGCGTCACCGCGAAGCTTTTCGGCGGCGGCACCGCCACCTTCAACCTCGGCGGCAGCGACGGCACGATCCAGGGCACCAACGTCGCCAACCCCGTCATCACGCTGGGCAACGGCAACACGCTGAACGGCATCACCATCACCGGCGGCGGCGACGGCATTTTCGGCAACAACGCCACCAGCACGACGCTGACCAACGTCACGGTAACGGGCACCGGCGGCAATGGCGCCGAGTTCACCGGCAATTCGACCAATGTCAGCGCGTCCAATTTCACCGCCACCGGCAACGGCCTCGACGGCCTGCATATCGAAGGCGACGGCACCTACAATTTCACCGGCACGACGCTGCTGTCGGGCAACCAGGACGACGGCCTCGATATTACGGGCAAGGGAACCTACAGCTTCGCCATCCTCAATGCCCAGGACAACCAGGATGCCGGCATAACGGTGAAGGGCACCGCCGTCGGCGGCAGCTTCACCACCACCGGCGGCCAAGTGACGGGCAACAAGGCCCTGGGCGACGACGGCGTCGGCATCTTCATCGACCCGATCACCGCGCATGTGGTGCTGGATTCAATCTCGCAGACCGGCGGCACATCGGGCGTGGTGCTTGACCATGTCTCGGGCAGCTTCACGGTCAACGGCGCCACCACGATCTCCAACACGACGGGACCGGCGATCGCCATTTCCGATTCGCCGGCAACGATCCGCTTCGGCGACATCAACATCACGGCGCCGGGCGGCGACGGCATGTCGTTCAGCGGCGTCAACGCGGCGGTTGTGGCCGGCAACATCGTCATCTCCGGGCTCGGTCTCGGCCATGCCGGCCTCGACTTCTCCGGCAGCCAGACGACCTTCACGGCGCTCTCGGCCAACATCAGCGGATCGGGCGCCGGCTCGATCGGCATCGATCTCGCCGACACCACCGGCGGCGCTTCGATCATCATCACCAATGGCGGCACCATTTCGGGCGTCGACACGGGCGTGCGGCTGGGCATCGCCGGCTCGCTGGCCCACTCGGCCAATGCCCAATTCAGCTTCGGCGGCGGCTCGATCGCGGGCGTCACCGCCTCGCTCGACGCGCGTGGGCTGAACCAGACGCTCGGCCTCTATGCCTTCGGCTCGACGACGTTCAGCGGCCCGCAGCTGTTCGACCTCCAGAACGTGATCTTCGTCGGCGCGGCAGCCTCGGGTGCCGGCGACGGCTCCTCGCTTGCGGACCTGGCGTCGATCGGCACCGCCGACGGCATTACCGACGCCAACGCGATCTTCGTGCTGGTCAACGACGCCGGCAACACGCCGATCAATGCGTCGGGCGGCTTCTCGCTCAGCGACGACCAGACGCTGGCGTCCTTCGGCAATGGCCGCTCCTTCTCGCTCGGCGGCGTGCCGATCAACGTCACCGGCACCAACATCCAGCACGACCAGGTCGTTTCGGATCCCGGCACCGGGGCGGCGACGCTGACCAATTCGGGCGCCGGCGACGTCGTCACGCTGGGCAACGGCAACTCGCTGCTGGATTTCAACATTTCGGGCGGCAGCGGCGCGGCTATTGGTGGGACGGGCATTGCCGGTCTGACGGTCCAGGGTGTGTCGGTCGGCGGCGTTGCCACGGGCCTGTCGCTCGACAATTTCGGCGGCACCGGCACGCTCACCAATTTCGATATCACCAGCGCCGGCTCGGGCGTCAGCATCACCGGCGGCACCACCGGCACGCTGACTTTTGATGCCGCGAGCTCCATCACCGGCACGACCGGCGTGGCGTTCAACATCGATTCCTCGACACCGAACCTGACCTACAACGGCACGATCAACCAGACCGCTGCTGCCAGTGCGGTCAAGATCAACGCCATGAACGGCGGCTTCGCCAGGTTCGGCGGCAAGATCACCGCCAGCACCGGCGCGGCCAACGCCATCGACCTGACCGGCAATGCCGGCGGCGCGATTGCTTTCGTCGGCGGTCTCGATCTGACAACCGATGGCGGCTTTGCCTTCAGCGCCGTCAATGGCGGCAATCTGACGGTGTACGGGGCAAGCAATACCGTGGCGACCGGCCTGGGGCCGGACGAGAAGGGCATCCAGATCGCCGGCATGACGATCGGCCTGGCCGGAGTGAACTTCTCCAGCGTCACCGTGGATGGCTCGGGCGGCGGCGTTTCGACCGGCATCGCCATTTCCAACACCAGCGGCGGCAACGTCAACTTCGGTGGCGTCGACCTGTATCGCATCAGCGGCGTCGCCATCAGTCTCGACAATGTCGCCAGCGGCAGATACACCTTCCAGGGCACGACCAAGGTCGACACCGTGGTGGGTGGAGGCTCCGGCTTCCTGGTTCAGAACAGCGCCGCGACCGTCGGCGTCAGCAACCTCGTAACGACGAATATCGCCGGCGCCGATGCCAGCCTGACCAACAACACCGGCACGATCGACATTGGCGGCACCATCACCAATTCCGGCACGGGCGATGGCGTCGTCGTCTCCGGCGGAAGCGCGGCGATCACGATCGGCGCGACCATCAACAGCTCGGCGACAGCGCCCGGCACGGCCGTCAGGGTCGACGGCATCACCGGCGGCTCGGTCGCCTTCACCGGTCCGGTCACCTCAACCGGCGCGGGCAACCTGTTCGCCATCGGCTCGACCACCGCGCCGACGGGTGGCACGATCAGCTTCACCGACTCGGCGCTGACCGCCAGCGGCGGCGGTGGCGCGATCATCGCAGGCTTGGGCGCGGCCGCGACCTTCAACGCCACGTCCCCAATTTCGATCACCAACGCGGTCGGCAACGGCCTGTCGGTCTCCAATGTCGCCGGCAGCGCCACCTTCGGCGCGGTCACCGTGTCGGGTGCAACCGGCAATGGCATCGACATTTCAGGCAATTCCGGTTCGGTGACTTTCGGTACCACCAATGTGACGCTGGGCTCGGCGGCCAACACCGCCGGCATCAACTTCGGCGGCACCAACGCCGATGTCAGCTTCGGCACCACCAGTGTGACGATGGGCGCCGGCGCCAACCAGACGGCAATCGACTTCAGCGGCTCGTCGACGACGGCCGATTTCGGCGTGACCACCATCACCGGCACCGGCGAGGCCACCTCGCGCGGCATCGACCTGTCATCGACGACGGGCAACAAGACCATCACCTTCCTGCGCGGCTCAAGCATCAGCGACGTCCATATTGGCGTCGACCTGTCGTCCAGCCTCACCACGGCGACCACCGCCAACGCCAATTTCACCTTCGGCGACGGCACTTCGGCCGACGGACTGCAGTCGTCGATCAGCGCGGCGGCCGGCGGCTACACCGTCAACACGGTCGGGCTCGACCCGACGCTCGGCAATTATGATTTCGACGACGTGTTCTTCACCGGCAGCGCCAATCTGCCCTCGGCGGTCGGCGCGGTGACGATGGTCTCGCAGTCGGGCGGCGTTATCGCCGTCGGCACGTACGGCCTCAGCCAGTCGGTGACCACGATTTCGCTTGCCGACGCCGATCTCATGACCGGCACGCAGACCTTCGCCTTCGTCGGCACCGTCGATCTCAGCGCAACGCCGTTCACGCTCGATTCCGGCCAGTCGATCACCGGCTTCGGCAACAGCAACGTCATCGCCGTGTCCGGCACCTTCCAGCAGGTGAACGTGCAGGGCAATCTCGGCGCCACCGGCGGCAACGTTACCGGCGACGAGGGCGTCGTCACCGGCACCGCGGACGCCATGCATCTGCTCGGCAGCAATCAGGTGCGCAACACCGCCTTCGACTTCACTGGCGCCAGCGGCTCGGTCTTCCTGATCGACCAGGGTGCGGCCGGTTTCAGCAATGCCGGCGGCATCTTCATCGATGGCGTCACGGTCAGCAATGTCGCCGTTGGTCAGACGGCGTTCAAGGTCGATGGCCTCACCAGCAACGTCTCGATCACCAACAACAACATCAACGTCGCCGGGACGCTGCTCGACGCCGATGGCGGCAACGGCAACATCACGCTGACGCGCGGCAACCTGCCCAATGGCGGGCCGGCCGGCACGCTGACCGGCGGCGGCGTCTCGATCGTCAACCGCACCGGCGGCCTTGTCGATTTCACCGACAAGGCGACCATCGGCGGCAATGGCGTATCGCTGACCAACAACAGCGGCGCGGGAATCACCTTCGCCGATCTGGACGTTTCCACCAATGGAGCGACGGCCTTCACCGCCACCGGCGGCGGCACGATCACGGTCGACGCGGGAACGATCAATGCCACGGGCGCGCAAGCGGCGTCGCTCGACAGCATCACGGCCGACATTCATTTCACGTCCACCAGCGCGACGTTCAGCGCCGGCAACGGCATCGACCTGCAGAACCTGGCCGGCACGGCCGCTTTCGGCACCGGCACGCTGACCAACACCGGTGCGGGCACGTCGTTCAATGTCGGCTCGGCGACCGCCGCCAGCGGCGGCACTGCTGATATCTCCTATGGCGGCACGATCGCCACCAACGGCAGCGGCGCCGCCGTCTCGATCCAGAGCATGACCGGTGGCTCGGTGGCGCTGTCGGGCAATTTGACCGACAGCAATGCGGCGGCCGGCGGCAACATTTTCGTTGCCGGCAACGATTCCATCACCATCACCTTCTCGGGTACGACCAAGCAGATCAGCTCGGGCGCCGCCGATGGTGTCAATCTCGGCCTCCCCGGCGGTTGGCCTTCGGGCACGCCGACCCCCAACACGAACTCCGCCATCAACTTCACCAATGGCGGCCTCGACATAACGACGACAACAGGCGCGGGCTTCATAGCCATCGGGGACTTCGGCTCCTCGACCTTCACCGTCACCGGCAGCGGCAACAAGATCAATTCCGCCGGCAACGGTCTCCTGGCGGTCGGCGCCGATGCCGGCGTCGGCGGTGTCACCTTCGACAGCATCTCGGCGGTATCCACGAGCGCCTTGGGCGGCGGCGCCGGCGTGTTCCTGTCAGGCATGACCCTGGCGGGCAATGTCAACATCGGCGGGCTGAAGGATACCGGCTATATCGGCGCCTCGCTGTCCGGCCTGTCCGGCCCCGGCGTGGTCAATTTCACCGGCACGAACGATCTCGACACCAGCCATGAAGGGTTCGAGATCAGCGGCCAGGTCGGCACCATAAACATCGCCAATGTCGCCGGATCCACCCTGACCATCGACGGCAGCGAGGTCGGCATTGCGTTTGCCGTCCTCCAGACCGGGACCGTCAATGTCGGCGGCAACGGCGGCGTCGCCAGCATCGGCGCGACGACAAGCACCACCGGGTCGGCCATAGCTCTCTCCGGCGGCAACGACCTTGTTAATGCGACGCTGAACTACAACGGTTCGATCAAGGTCGATACGGGCACGGTGCTGCAAGCCGCCGGCGGCGACTGGACCGAGTTGAACATGAGCGGTTCGGTCGTTTCGACCACGGACGCGGCGGCGGCGGGGACGGCGGCCTTCACCTTCACCGGCAACGCCAACGGCGCCTACAATATTTCAAGCACGATCAATCATGCCGGCAAGGGCATCGGCGTGCTGTTTGACGGATCGTCCGAGGGAACGGCCACCTTCTCCGGCACGTCCAAGATCTTCAACACCAGCAGCGGCGCCAACGGCGCCATCGTCAAGGCCCCCAGCATCGGCCCGGGCGAAGGCACGGGCACGCTCGCCTTCACCGGCGGCAATCTCAAGATCACCACCTCGAGCGGCGCCGGTTTCACCGCCAGCACCACCGGCCCGGGCACGGTCAGCGTCGGCGGCACCGGCAACACCATCACCACGACGACGGGCACCGCGCTCAACCTGGACGGCGCGACGGTCGGCGCCGATGGCGTCACCTTCGACAGCGTCTCGGTCAACGGCGCGGCGACCGGCATTGCGCTGAACAATGTTTTCGGCGGCACCGTCAGCCTCGGCGCCGCGAATTTGCTGGGCATCACCTCGCATGGCGTCGATATCTCCGGCACGCTCGGCTCGACGCTGAATTTCACCAGCCTGAACATCGGGCTCGGCGCGGCGAACGCGATCGGTCTCGACCTCAACGGCGCCGCGCTCGGCACCAGCACCGTCACGGCTGGGGATTTCGACGTCGACGGCGGCAGCTTCACCGGCACGATCGGCATCGACATGGCCGACACGACCGGCACCGGCACGATCCAGCTCGGCGACACGACCAACAACAACCCAGCCGGCCAGACCTCGAAGATCGAGAATGTCGGCTATGGCGTCCAGTTCTCCAGCGCCACCAACGCCAAGCTGGTCTTCGGCGACGGGGCAGGTCCGGCCGAATCTTCGATCGCCACCACCGGCGGCCAGGTCATTCACGCCACCGACACCTTGCCGACAGCGGGCGACTACAATTTCAACGACGTCAATTTCTCCGGCGACACGTCAAACCTGTCGGCGATCAGCGTCTACTACGTCACCGCCGACGCCAGCGCTCTCGGCGACGGCAGCCTGCTCAATCCAGGCACCTATGCGAACGCCCAGAATTCCACGGCCAATGTCATCGTGCTGATCGACAAGAACGGCACCGGCAGCCAGGAGACGATCGACCTGGGCGGCACCTCGTTCCAACTCGACGACGGACAGGTGCTGCTAGCCTTCAAGAGCGGCGATGCGGCCGTCGATGTCTCGCAGCTCGGTGTCGACACCAGCAGCGGCGCCTCGGCGGCATTCCATTTCACCACGGTGCAGAATTCGCCGATTATTTCGGCGCCGAGCGGCATCGATACGCTGCGGCCGATCCTGCAGAGCAACACCGCCGCCTCGGTGGTCAATTTCGCGACGACCGGCACCGGCGTCCTCACCGGCGGCATCGAGAACCTGATCATCCGCAACACCGGCAGCGGCACCGGCGTCTCGGGCAGCGTGGCGACCGCCTCCAGCTTCTTCCTCAGGAACAACGACATCGCCGCCGGCGGCCGGGCGCTCGATTTCACCACCAGCGGCGCGCCGGCTGCCGACAGGCTTCTGCTTTCGATCGACGGCAACACGCTGCAGTCGACAGGGACCGCGCTTGCCGCCAATTTCCTCGGCCAGAGCGTCAGCGCCATTCAGAATACGATCGCGATCCGGTCGTTCGCCAACAATACGGTCATCGGCGGCACCGGCGGCGGCATTGCTTTTAACGGTGCCACTTTCGACTCGACGGGCGGCGGCGGCACCGTCAGCGCGGGCACCCTCACCGTCGGCACAACTGGTGCGCGCGTGCAGGGCGACGGCCTCAACCTGCTCAACACCAGCGGCACGCTCGATCTTGGCACCTTCAGCATTGCCAACAATGGCGGCACGGGCCTGCTGGTCAACGAAAAGGGTGGCACGACCTTCACGTTGAACAGCTCGGGCGGCTCGGTCGACACCACGAACGGCACTGCCATCAATCTCGACCCGCTGACGGTCCACATGACGCTCGGCAGCGTCACCGCCACCGGCGGCGCCAGCGGCATCATCTTCGACGGTGTTGCCGGCACCTTCGCCGTCACCGGCGCCACCAGCATCACCGGCACGTCGGGCGCCGGCATCAGCGCCATCAATACCAATACCGGCACGTTCAACTTCAACACGGTAACGGTCAACAACACGACCGGCGGCGGCATCGGCTGGGCCAGCGGCACGCTCACCGTCACCGGCCTCGCTAACATCGACACCACCACCGGCGCCGGCATAGCCGCGACGGGCGGTACGATCAGTGTCGCCGGCTCGGGCAACACGATCACGACCGGGTCAGGAACCGCACTCGATCTCAGCGGTACGACCGTTGGTGCTGGCGGCGTGAATTTCTCCAGCGTCTCGGCCAATGGCGCCGCTACCGGCATCGCGCTGAACAACGTCTCCGGCGGCGCCATCGCGCTTGGCGCGGTCGACCTGCAGGGCATAACCTCGCGCGGCATCGATGTGTCCGGCACGCTTGGCGCGGCCCTGTCTTTCACTGATCTGGGCATCGGCCTGAACAGCAGCTCGGCCGTTGCCTTCGACCTGAATGGCGCGATCATCGACGCGGCGATCACGGCCAACGATTTCAGCGTCACCAATGCGGCCGCCGCAGGCACCTCGATCGGCATCGACCTGCGCGGCGCGACCGGCGGCCAGACGGTGCGGCTCGGCGACGCCGTGATCGCGGGCAACAGTTCGAGCATCGCCGGCGTCAATACCGGCATATTCCTGAACAGCGCGACGAATCTTGCCTTTGTCTATGGCGACGGCGAATCGACCGACCAGAGCTCGACCATCAGCGCCAATGTCGGCATCGACGCCTCCAGCGCGCCAACGCTCGGCACCTACAACGTTCAGGACGTGAACTTCCAGGCCAGCCCCGGCCTCGGCTTCGGTATCGGCAAGATCTATTTCGTCGGCGCCACCGGCACCGGCGACGGCCTTGGCAAGGATCAAAGCAATCTGATGACGTTGGCCGCAGCGGAGTTCCAGGCCGGGCCAAACGACATCCTCGTTCTCGTCAACAATGGCGTCATCACAGCGGCGGGAGGCGACAACACGCTGCTGCTGCAGGCCGGCGAGCAGGTGCGCGGCTTCGGCGCCGGCAACATCAACCTGGCGCTGACCGTGCCGTCGACGATCCAGCTGGCCAGCAATAACGTCTCGATCGCCGATCAGACGTCCGGCGGCGCGGCGACGCTGACAAGCTCGGATGGCAGCAGCATCATCACGCTGGGCAGCGGCGGCAACATCATCGACGGCTTTACCATCAACGGTAGCGACGGCACAGGCGCCAATGCCGCGATCGGCATCAGCGGCGCAACGGCGAACGCCACGATCCGGAACATGACGATCAAGAACGTCACCGCCACCGATATCGACTTCGGCGCCGGCGCCACCGGCACGACGACGCTCACCAATCTTTCCCTCTTCTCCACGGGCGCGGCCGGCACCGCCATCAAGTTTGGTGCTGCCTCCGGAACGGTCACCGCCACCAAAGTCGTCACGTCGGGCGGCGGTGGCCTGTCCGTCGCCGGCGGCGATGCTGCGTTCAGCTTCGACGACACGAGCTCGGTCTCCAGCGTCGTCGGCACCGCTGTCAGCATCACCAACCGCTCCGGCGGCAGCTTCGGCTTTGCCGGCACGGTCACGTCGAGCTTTGGAGCCAGGGCCATTTTCATTTCGGGCGCGACTGGAGCAGACACAGTAAGCTTCACCGGTGCCGTCAACCACAACAACGCCACCGGCGCCGCCGTCGCGATCAACAATGGCGGCCAGGCCTCGACCGTCAGCTTCGCCAACCTCACCATCACGACGGGCAGCGGCACCAACACCGCCTTCACCGCGACCAATGGCGGCACGGTCAATGTCACCACCGGCTCGATCAGCACGACGGCCGCCCAGGCGATCAACCTCAACGGCATCGCCGCCGGCATCAATTTCACCTCGACCACATCAGGCGGCGGCGCCAACAATGTCAGCCTGACGAACGTCACCGGCACGGTGAACCTGGGCACGGGCGCGCTGAGCGGTGCATCGGGCACGGCGTTCAACGTCAGCGGCGGCTCGGCCAATATCGACTACAATGGCTCCATCACGCACACCGCCAACGCCACCGCGATCGACGTCCAGAACCACACCGGCACCGGCGGCGGCGCCAGCACGATCTCATTCGACGGAGCCGTGTCGTCGAGCGGCTCGAGCCACGGCATCAACCTGGTGAGCAATGGCGGCACCAACGGCACCAATATCAATTTCACCAACACGCTGACCATCAACACATCGAGCAGCGGCACCACCGGCTTCAACGCAACCGGCGGCGGCACGGTTATTGCCTCCAATACCAGCAACGTAATCACGTCGGGCGCGGGCACCGCGCTCAATGTCGCCAACACGACCATTGGCGGGGCGGGCCTGACCTTCCGCAGCATTTCGTCCAACGGCGCCGCCAATGGCATCGTGCTCAACAATACGGGGACCAGCGGCGGGCTGACGGTGACGGGCGATGGCCTCGGCGCGAACAACGGCTCCGGCGGCATCATCCAAAATTCGACAGGCGACGGCATCAGCCTGACCTCGACCCAGGACGTCCATCTCGCCTATATGAACCTCACCAACAATCTGGGCGACGGCATCGGCGGCTCGGGCATCAACGGCTTCGTGCTGAACCGGCTAAACATTTCCGGCAACGGCAACGATGCGGCGACCGACGAATCCGGCATAAACATCACGCAGCTGACCGGAACCGCCTCGAACGGCGCTCATGCGACCTCGATCAGCAATTCCGTGATCAGCAACAACAACGAGTTCGAGATTCAAATCTCGAATGCGTCGGGCACGCTGACCAACCTGCAGCTTATCAACAACACGATCTCGGCCAACGGTCTGGCCATCAATGGCAATGCCAGCTCGCAGCATGGCAATCTCGTCAATTTCCTTGGCACGGGAACGTCGACGATGGGGCTGACGGTCACGGGCGGCAGCTTCACCGGCAATATCCTATCGGACCCAACGCATCAGATTACGGGAACTGGCGTTTTCGGCAATTCGGGCGGCACCGCCATGACGGTGAATGTCTCCGGGGCGACGTTCACGAACAACAATGCCGGCGTCGACGTCTCTACCGATCCCGTAGCGACGTCGCTGACCTTCGATATTGAGAACAATACGTTCATCGGCCAGCGTTCGACCGCGATCAATCATTTCGACAATGGCAATGGGCCCTTCAACCGGACAGTGAACGGCAAGATAAGCGGCAACATCATTGGCAACAACGCGGTAACCAATTCTGGATCGCTTGTCGGGAACGGCATCAGCATCCAGAACGAAGGCGCTATAAACGGCAAGTATCTGATCACCAACAATCAGATTTATCAGATCGCGACGGCTCCCGGGATCAGCGTCAATGTCGGTCTCACTGGCCTAGCCACAGGCGGCGGTGAAACCGATGTCACCATCACCAACAATATTTTCGATCATATGAACGGCAGCCGTGCCATCACCATCCAGGACAACCAGGATCTTGGCTTCGGGCCATTCCCGACCATCTGGGCCAATCTGAGTGGCAATTCCTTCTCGAACGTAGCGGGCCAGGCCGGCAATGGCCAATTCGTGCGCATAAAGCAGACTGGTGGGACGGTGAAAGTTACACAGGGTACACCCACGGCCGCCTCCGTCGCGACGGAACTGGATGACGCCAACGGCATAAACGATCCGACGAAGTTCAGCATTTCTGGAACGGTGACATTCTCGGCGGCCGGACTGCCGCCGCTGCCGTCGACCAACCCTCTGCCGTGAGCGTAACGTTGTGTTCCTGTGAATTCGCGCTATGGCAGGGCAGTCTAAAAACCGACTTGCAAAGCGGTGAAAACAACTGTTCAATGCGGGCTGCAATATTTGTTTTCTGATTAGCAGACAAGTTTAAGTACCGGAGCGTAACCTGTGGGGAAGTATTCCTGCAGGGCGAGTGATTGCAATCTGGGAACAGCGGGAGGGGACTTTGGCAGAACCATTTCTGTCTGAAATCAGAATCATGTCTTTCGTCTTTGCGCCTAAAGGTTGGGCGCTATGCAATGGGCAACTCCTGCCCATCAACCAGAACCAAGGGCTATTCTCGCTACTGGGCACGACATTCGGCGGCGATGGGCGTGTGAATTTCGCCTTGCCCGATTATCGCGGATGCGTCCCGATCCATGTCGGCAGCACTCATACGCTTGGCGAGCGCGGCGGCGAACAGGCTCATACACTTTCGATCGCGGAAATCCCGACCCACCTGCACGTCGCCAACGCGTCTGGTTCACAGGGCAACTCAACCAATCCGAATTTTGGCGGCACGGGCAATGTCCTGGCGCAGGATCCGGGAAATATCTACGGCCCCGCGGCCAACCTGGCCGCCTTGAACGCTGGAAGCGTCAGCAGCGTCGGCGGCGGCCAGGCGCATCTGAACATGCAGCCCTTCCTGACATTGAGCTTCTGCATCGCCCTGCAGGGCATTTTCCCGTCGCCGAATTGAGGGAGCGCGATCATGGCACAACCTTACATCGGTGAAATCAGAATGTTTGCCGGCAATTTCGCACCGGCGGGCTGGATGCTCTGCGAGGGACAGCTTCTGCCGATCTCGGAGAACGAAACGCTGTTCCAGCTGATCGGTACCACCTATGGCGGCGATGGCGAGAGCACGTTCGCCTTGCCCGATGCGCGTGGCCGACTCCCAATTCATCAGGGCAATGGC
Organism: Mesorhizobium australicum WSM2073; assembly: GCF_000230995.2. Taxonomy (NCBI): domain Bacteria; kingdom Pseudomonadati; phylum Pseudomonadota; class Alphaproteobacteria; order Hyphomicrobiales; family Phyllobacteriaceae; genus Mesorhizobium; species Mesorhizobium australicum. The sequence continues at coordinate 946,755 of NC_019973.1, forward strand.
TTTGTCCTCGCCGAGACTGGCGGCGCCGAAGAGATTACCCTGACGATCTCCCAGATCCCCGCGCACACACACGCTTTTCTCGGAAATGCCGGCAACGGATCGCAAGCAGCACCACAAAACAATGTGCTTGCAAGCTCGACCTTAGTGAGGCTCTACGCGTCGGAGACGGCAGACGCCAACATGGCAGCACCGGCTATTTCGTCAGTGGGCGGCAGCCAGCCCCACAGCAACTTCCAGCCCTATCTCTGCATCAACTTCATCATCTCACTGTTCGGCATTTTTCCATCACCTACCTGAGAGGGACCGTCATGGCCGACCCGTTCGTTGCCGAAATCCGCATCTTTCCGTTCAATTTTGCCCCAAAGGGCTGGGCCTGGTGCGATGGACAGTTGCTGCCGCTGTCGCAGAACACGGCGCTGTTCTCGCTGCTTGGCACCACCTATGGCGGCGATGGCAGATCCAATTTCGCCTTGCCCGATTTGCAGGGCAGCGCGCCGATGCACCCCGGCCAGGGGCCAGGCCTGTCGTTGCATGACCTTGGCGAGAGCGGCGGATCGGAGACGATCACTCTGCTCCAGTCCGAGATTCCCTCGCACAACCATACGATGCGAGGCACGGTCGAAGATGGCACACAAGGGACACTGACGCCCAACATCACGTTGGCGACCTCCATAGGCGGAGCCGCGTTCCAGACGACAACCAACGCCGGTCTGGTCCCTTTGAACAGCAACGCACTGGCGCCGGCCGGCGCCAGTCAGCCGCACAACAACATGCAGCCCTATCTCACCTGCTACTTCAACATCGCGCTGCAGGGCGTGTTCCCTCCACGTCCCTGACGTGTCGATGAATCCTGTTAGCAAACCGGCCGGCTGGGTACGCGCGGCCGGCCTTGGCCTAATATTTCGCCCTATGACGGAAATCGATCTGCCGTTCCTGGCGCGGGTTTATGCCTCGACCCGTGCCGAGGAACTGACCCTCACCTCGTGGAACGAGGCGCAGAAGGCGGCGTTTCTGGACATGCAGTTCCAGGCGCAGCACGCGCACTACCAAAAATATTATCCCAACGCCGACTGGCTGGTGATGATGTATGAAGGCAGCGACATCGGCCGCCTCTATATCGAACGCTGGCCAAGCGAGCATCGCATCATCGACATCACCTTCCTGCCCGCCTTTCGCGGCAAAGGGTTCGGCAAGGCGCTGCTCGCCGACCTGATCGACGAGGCGGGCGCCGTCGGCAAGGCGGTGTCGATCCATGTAGAAAAGCACAACCCGGCCATGCGGCTCTATCTGCGGCTGGGCTTCACGGTCGCCGAGGACAAGGGCGTCTACGACCTGATGTTGCGACCGCCGTCGTAGCGGTTACGATGATGTGCCACGATACCACGACACGATGCTGAACCGCTCACCGCGCGTGACCGGGGTGACTTCGTGTGTCGTTTCCGAACGAAACGCGATCAGCGAGCCCGGCAATGCCTGCATGGCGATGCGCAGGTCCGGACCGCTATAGGGCCCGTGCAGGACCAGCGAGCCGCCCGCGTAGTTATCCGGCAAAGGATCGTCGGATTGGCTATTGAGAAAGATCACCGCCGAGATTTTTCGGAAGCGCGATTCGTCATGAATGAGCGGCGTGTTGCCGTCCTGGTGCGGCACGAAGAAATCGCCCTCCTGGTAGTGCAGGAACTGGGGTTTCTCAAACGCGCCGAGTACGACGCCAAAGTGCCGTTCCAGGGCCGCCTTCTGTTCAGCCAGCAAGCCGCTTACCCGCGCCTCGGTGGCTGCTGAAACCTCGGCGCGCCTGCTCCGGCGCACCCGCGGCCATGCCGGCTTCTGGTCGGAACGGCCGAGCAGGCCTGCATCCCGGCCGGCGGCGCCGCGAATTTCGGCGCACAGAGCGTCGCATGCCGCTTTGTCCAGCGCTTCCGGGACAATGAGATAGTCGACCATTTCAAGCCGGGCTCAGTTGAACACGGCCTCATAGTGATAGCCCGACGCATCGACCGAAACCGGCACGATGAAAATGTCGTCGGCAATTGTGTCACCGGTGAAGTGATAGATGGCCTGCGGTAGCCTTACGTCGCCTGGTCCCTTGAACAGCAATGTGAAGCCGCCGCCGTCTCGCGGGCTGGCCTCGATGCGCCGGACCTGGGTCAGCTCGAGCGAAAACCGCCTTCCACCGGCCGACACCGTGAAAACCGACCCCGCCGCCCGCTCGAAATCCGCTGCCGAAACCATCTTGTCCGCCTCAACCTGTTTTGAAGTCCGCGGCAATGTCGCCGCTTCGCGGCAAGCTGTCTAGAGCCATCGGCGACCTCTGCCGCAGTGCGCTGCAAACCATGGTACTGCTTTTGCGGCAGTGAAGAACGCTGTAGAGCATTTGCTTCATCTTGCGCATGATCATATCCAAATCGAGGATCAGTATGCAGGAACAGATCCCGGCTGGTGCTGGTCACCCATGGGCGAGCCGCCGCGACCGGCGTGCGGGAGAGGAACGAAACGATGGCTGACAGCGGCGTGAAAACGGAAACGGCACCGGCGGGCGAAGCATTGCCGCTTTTCTACTCCAGGCCGGAGGCGCTCAATCCGGCGCGGCACGGCTCGCTGGGGTTGACCGCGCGCAGCGACTTTTCCTTCGCGCGCTCGGCGCACGCCATCCCGGTGGTGGCGTCGGAGATGCCGGCGGCGATGCGCTCCTATCCGATCGTCTTCATCGGCGCCGCCAAGGCCCCCGTCATCATCACCGGCGTTCGCCAGGACGAGAACCTGTTCGTCGATGCCGACGGCAAGTGGAACGCGCCGCACTACATCCCGGCCTATGTCCGCCGCTACCCTTTCATCCTGGCCGAGGATCCGACCTCGGCCGGCCGGCTGACGCTGTGCGTCGACCGGGCGAGCGATCGTGTCGTCGACCAGCTGATGGCGCCCTTCCGCGACGACAAGGTGCTGCCGTTCTTCGGCGGCAACGAACCGACCGAGGCGACCAGGCAGGCGCTCGCCTTCTGCAACCAGTTCCAGATCGATTTCAGGGCCACCCGCGAGATGGTCGACAAGATCGACGCGCACGGTCTGTTTTCGCCGCGCCAGAGCAAGGTGACGCTGGAAGGCGGCGAAGTGCTCAACCTCACCGACTTCCAGGTGATCGACGAAGCGGCCTTCAACAAATTGAGCGACGAGGCCTTCCTCGACCTCAGAAAGTCCGGCGCGCTCGGCCTGCTCTATTGCCACCTCGCCTCGACCAACAGCTGGACCTCGCTGGTGCACCAGGCGTCGCTTCGCAAGGCGGAGACCGCGAAGAGTGCCTGACGGCATTGCCCGACCTGCCGAGGGCGACGACATCCAAATTGGAACATTTCAGGCGTTGTCCGGTTGCTTCCTCAGGGAAGGAAGACGGCCATGGTGATCAGCCAGGAAGAACGTGTCGCGCATATCAGCAAGCGGGCCCGCGAACTCTGGGAACGGGAAGGCTTGATGCCCGATCGTGAGAAGGCCTGCTGGGACAAGGCGGTCGAGGAGTTCGAGTCCGGCCGGCTGACCGCCGGACGAAAGCAACCAGGCGCGGATGCCGCTGGCGACAACGCGGGTACCAAACACTGACGCTGATGGCACAATCGGAGCGAACCCAGAGACGTATCGGACCGACGCCAAAGTGGATGCCGTCATGGCCCGCGTCACATACAAGTTCGGGATGGGTCAGTAGCCCAGTCGAGCGGCGCAGGAATTTCCCGTGCACCCAACGGAGGGCGCCTGTGCGACAGGCCACGCCGGCAGCGCCCGACATCACGGATTCGTGATGCTCGGGATGAACGGCGTCCGAAAAGCGTTTCAGTCTTTGTTCGCCGGGTGCTCCTGAGACCGCGAGCGCCCTGAAATCAAACCGATTTTGGGAGAACAATGATGAAACATCACCTTATCCCCGTGGTGCTGGGCTTGCTGATGACCTCCGCCGGCCTGGCCTCGGCAGCCAACGTCCACTCGGTAACGGGGACGAAAGGTCAACCCGATCAAACGATCGGCACCGCTCAGACAGGAAGTGTTACGCCTGGCAATGCCAGCACCGCGCCGGGTTCGGCCTTCAATCCGGACGGAAATGCGGGAACACACTACGCAGGCACCCAGCCGCAGAACTCCAAGAACCCGAACAGCGTATCTCAGTACGACGTTGCCGCTTCCAGCAGTCCCATAAGTGACATCCGGCTCTTGGGGGCGGTCGAGGTTCAATCCGCCAAAAACGAAAAAGCCGCGGCGAACCGCGGCTTTTCGATGCTTGATTCCCGTTGAGGAAACTGGAGCGGGTGAAGCGATTCGAACGCTCGACCCCAACCTTGGCAAAGTCAAATTCTGTCTTCGCTGCCCTATCCGAATCTCCGCTATGCGGCGATAAATGGTTGAATAGCCTACACATACCCAGCTCTGACTCCGCGCTGATATCCGACGAGCGCCCCATTTTCTATTTCGATTGCTTACATTGCGCTTACATTCTGGTGCGGCCGTGATAATGTAAGCAGGATCGCGCAACCAGAGAGCCGCCAACAATGGGAAAACTGACCAAACGCGCCGTAGACGCCCACACGCCCCCAGGAAAAGGACAGGCGTTCCTGTGGGACGGTGAAATAAGAGGCTTTGGCGTCCGCGTTGTGCCCTCTGGCCTGAAGACGTTCGTCGTTCAGTACCGCAATGTTGAGGGCCGCACCCGTCGCATGACGATCGGCCGCTACGGAGTGATGACGGTCGAGCAAGCCCGCGACCAAGCCAAAGTCAAGCTGGGTGCTGTAGCGGGTGGCGCAGACCCGGCCGCAGAGAACGCCAGTTTGCGCGAAGCGATCACTGTCACGGAGGTCTGCGACTGGTATCTGGCAGAGGCTGAGGCAGGTCGCATCCTGGGGCGCCGTCATCGCCCCATCAAAACGTCCACATTGGCGATGGATCGGAGCCGTATTGAAACCCACATCAAGCCGCTTCTCGGTCGCCGGCAAGTGCGGGCGCTCAAGCTCGGAGATGTTGAGGCCATGCAGTCCGACATCGCGAGTGGAAGGACTGCAAAGCCGCGCGGCGTTGGCCGTGGAGGAGCCACCACCGGCGGCGCCGGTGTTGCGGCGCGAACCGTCTCGACGCTCCAGAGCCTCTTTGCGCATGCAGTGCGGCTCGACGTTATTACCTCCAACCCGGCTGTGGGCGTGCGCAAGCGCGCCGGGAAGAAGAAGGAACGCCGGCTGAGCGTCGCCGAGATCAAAAGGCTCGGCGATGCGATGCGTGTCGCCGAAAGGAATGACGAGCACCCGGTCGCGCTGGCCGGAGTGCGACTGATGCTGCTGACGGGATTTCGGATATCGGAAGTTCAAGGAATGAGGCGCGACTGGCTGCACGCCGATCAGGGTTATGTCCATTTCCCTGATACCAAGAGCGATGGTCAGGTGCGCGCGATCGGACTGAGCGCCGCTGATCTCGCAGCCAGCCAGCCAGCACGCAAGAACTGCCCTTACGTTTTTCCATCAGATGTCGGCGATGGTCACTTCACGGCCACGAAAAGCTGTCTTGCTCGGTTGTGCGCCCGCGCCGACATCGCAGGCGTCACTCCGCACACGCTGCGGCACACCTTTGGCAGCGTGGCCGGCGACTTAGGATTTTCCGAGTTGACTATTGCTGCGCTTCTCGGCCACGCCGCCAGGGGCGTCACTCAAGGGTACGTTCATATCGACGAGGCCCTCAAACTCGCCGCGACGCGGACGTGCGAGGAAATCGCCTCTCTGCTAAGTGCAAGCGACGGCGGAGACCTGCCGTAAGGCCGCTTGCAGCACGCGCTCTCGGATATCTATCGAAGGGGATCGTCGTCATCTTCCTGGCGGTCTTGATCAATCCAGCGACGCAGACTGTCAATCGCGGCGTTGGCCCAGGCTCGGATCGCCGGGGCATGATGATTTTGCCACGCAGAGACCATTGGGATAAGCGGCTCGACATAAGAAGCCAGTGAATCTGACATTAGGCTGGGACGAAGCCGACCCGACAAGCCACGCAACACATCCGGCTGTGAGCCAAACTCCTCGACAAAGGAAACCATAGCTGGATGCCAAACCAATGAACCGTCATGCTGCTTTACCGCTAGCGGCAACCATGGCACGGCGATTGAAGCGCGAGTGGCCGGCTCCGCTCGCACCCAGCTAAGATACAGATCACGCGGGAGCTCAAACAAAAGGCCAGGTCCAAGCCAATCTTCGCGATCCTGGTCAATGAGTCTGCGCAGGCGGTGCCTGACAAGCGGGTCTTTATTTTCCAGTTTGCTCGAGAGTACCTCCCATGCCTCCGCAGGATGGCTCTTCAGAAGCTGCTGCAGCGCCTCGCGCGCCGGATCGTCCAATGCAAAGAAGACGTCGCTGTTGGGGACCTGGGAAAGCTTGACAATCTGGGCCGTCATGGCGCGCGCGAATTTGGTATCGATGGCGCCGTGCTTGGCCAGCAGCTCAACCGATTCAAAAAAATGACTTCCGTCCATCGGCCCCTGATTGACTTTGTTATAGAGATCGGGCGCGAGGAGCACGGATTTGATTGTCCGGACAAGCCCGGGCGACGGACGCTTGCCGCCGAACAGGTACATGAACACAATGTCGAGGGCCGCCCATAGCCCGGCAGCCCCCTTTTTGCGGAGCGCGTTGAGGAGTGGCATGATCTCGGCGCTGGAAAGATGATCCAGGCCGCGTCCGTAGGAGAGCGCGGCACAGCGCCACGGCTCCACATCGCCGCTCTCAAGCAGCGCAATGACCACGTCCAAATCACCCGGCTGAAGTTTGCCGGATCCGATCATCGAGATGGCATCATCTTTGAGCTTCGGGGCACGCAAGGCCGCTCGAATGCACTCGCGCGCGGCAACGGGATCGCGCGCATCGGTTCCAGTGATCAGTCCTCCAAAGAGCTGGCGGTTGGCGGCTGCCGGACCTCCGTCGAGTTTTGCGACAGCGAGCCTGAAAAGCTCAACCGGATCGGCAGCCGAGTGAGCCAGCGCGCGCGCGAAGGCAAAAGCGTTGTTAGCTTCCGTGCAACAAAGGCTGCCCAGCGTTCGATCGAGGGCATCGGGATCTGCGGCGATGACCGGCGCTAATTTCGCGGATTCTCGGCCTGAATATTCGAAATCGTGGTTTCCATTCAGGCCCCGATCGTAGCGTGTCTCGGGAGCGTGAAAGTCCGCGGGCCAGCCATGGGTGTATACGATAACCTTGTCGACAGGATCATCCGGCATGAGTTCATCAAAATAGGCTCGAACCTTGGTGACTTGTTCCTGTCTGGCCTCCGCCGCATCGAAGTAAAGCCATGCGGTCACCGCCTCGATCGCATCCGGCCAAAGGCCAGAGTGGGCGACGATCTTGTCAATCATGGCGCGCACGTCCTCGAACGGGACTGAGCTGATCAGCCCACGGATATGCCGGGCAATCGCCGTTTTGGCCTGATCGGCGTATGGTCCGCCGGATACTGCGAAATCGGTCAAGCGCCTTATGCCCGCGCGGTGGAAGTCCCAAATCTCACCGTAAGTTTTCGGGAGCCAATCCTGAAGCGGCTGGGCGCTGCCGATTTCCTCGGCTCCACCGCCTCGGGAGAAATGGCTCGTTGCAATCATCTGTTCCAATGCGTCGATCGAGACCTGGCGTTCCGCGGCATTGAGCGACGAGAGCCCTTCATCCAGTACCCGCAACCTCACCTCCGGTTCGGCTGCCGTGCCGGAGAGATGAAGCTGATAGAACTGCTTGAACGTTTCTCCGGCGCCGGTCGAATGACCGTTATCGATCTCGGTAGCAGCCAGGCGCCGTAGGAGTACGGCCGAGCGATCAAAGCTCTCTTTGCGGAATGCCAGCTTTTGCAGCGCCCACACGAGATAGTTGCGGCCATCCCGGATGGCTTGCAGTTCGTCGTGGCTTAAGGGGAACAAGACCCGGTCGATCGTTGCAGCGGCGCGATCAGGATCTACATGCACCAGTCGGTCGAAGCACTTTGCCCCGAATTCCGTATTGAGTGCAGCGAGATTGCCGATACCTTCGGGCAAGAGCAACGCCAACGCAAACGCCTTTGCCGTTGGGGAAGTATCCAACCAACGCATGCGTCCCAGAAGGCTTGCCTTTAATCCATCCGGCGCATCGGAAAAAATTCGAACAAGGGCGTCCGATGAAAGGCGACCGAGCCGTGGCGCGCCAAGCCGCGCAGCCAGCGGGATGGGTAGAACTTGAAAGTAGCTGCCGCGAGTTTCGATAATGCCGCGCTGTTTGAAGCTCAAGATCTGGTCGATAAATTGGTCTGTTGTCATACCGGCCAGTTTGCCAGCGACAAACGCTGCCTCGCCTATCGGCTGGCCCTTAAAGCCAACCCATTCAAAAAGGCTGAGCACCTCTAGGGCCTTTTGCGCTTCGTCGTTGTGGGGCCGGTCCCCCCAGATCACACGGTCCAGAACCTGGTCGGCGGACCGAATCGTGTCGCGTCCGTCACCGTTTTGCTGCGCCCCTAGTACGGCCATCTGCGGGAAGCCATTGGCCAGTTCCGCGACGAAATGCGCGTCCGTCTGACGGAGGGCGGGAGCCGCGCTTTTTGCGATCGCTTCGATGGTCGCGTCATCCGCCCGGTCAAGGCGGATCGTCAAGGTTCCCTTCACTTGCGTAAACTTGGTCTCGACATTCACAGTGATCAGCCGAAGCTGCGAGCTTTCGCGACCGGCGAATTCAGCCAGCTTGCGATGAAAATCATCGGGACACTCATCGGCCACCAGCGTAACCGTTGACCCTGAATCTGCGATCTCCAGCGCCACTTTCAGGAGTTCGTCCCCCACGACGAGGCAATCGGCATAGATAACCGACCTCATGGAGCTTTGATCTGCTACCGTCAGCCCATCCTTCAGCAGTTCGTAGACGAACCGCGACTTTCCGAATCCGGAAGGACCGACGATGCGGATAATACGGTCCTTGCCCTCCATGCCCTCCCGGCAAGCCGACCCCGCCTGATCAAAGGACCAGGCATTGATGGCGGAGTTCTTGCGCTCGGTATCCGGGATGGTCCGATTGACCGGAACGTAGCGCGGTGTCTCAGAAGCTACCCAGGGGACAAAAGCTATGTTCGGTGACTTGCTCCAGCCATCATGGGTTTGAAAACCGGCAAGGGACCGTCCGCGCTGCAGTGCTGCCAACCATAGAGCGACGGCTGGATGCACGTTAGCCCAATCGGCAATCTTGTTCGCATCGAAATATTCGATTGCTGCAGTTTTGGCCGGATCGCCGCCGCCATCCTTGATCGCGGCTTGTATGGCGGCGACAAATTTCTTCTTCGCCGCTTCAACAACGGGGTAGGAGCAGAAAACGATATAGGCGCCGCCTTGCGCTAGGACGTCCGATATAGCCTCGTTGAGTACAACCGGGCCGTCCTTCTTTTTCTTCAGAATTTCGCTGCGAAGTTTGGTCACCGTGAGATTGGTTGCCTTGGCTTGAAACAGCGTAACGCGGTGTGGAAAGTAGGCGGTCTTGGCAGGGCCGTCGGTCCATTCGACGCGGCCATCTTCGCCCCCGTCAGCCACGGTCACCTGAAGGGGGACAGAGGCGGCTCGCAATGGCAATCCTGTGAGACGGCATTCGGCGAGTAGCAGGCGTTTCATCAGCTCGACAAGCTTCGTGCTATCGAGAGTCTTGATGAAATCTGGATCGGCTTCGAATATCATGCGCTCACTAGTAGCAGGAACGGGCATGGGCGCAACGCGCCGGTTTATATAACCCACTGGATAGGCTTATGAAAAAGGAGTTTCCGAACTTCGCCGCGCTAAAGGGCGCAAAGAAAGAAAACAAGGACTATCGTGTCGTGGTCCGGTCGGGATCGAATACTGGCGGCGCCCTCGTGATGACACCGCATGGCGGCGGGATCGAGCGTCACGTTTCGATGGTCACCGCGGCTGTCGCGGACGGCGACCTCGATATGTATTGCTTCGAAGGGACGATGCGTGACGGCAATGCAGAACTGCACATCACGTCAGAGAATTTTGACGAGGATCGCGCGATCGAGCTGCTGAAAACAAAAAGCACCGTCGTCGCAATCCATGGCCGTGCCGACGAGGGTGACGCGGATACGATCTATCTGGGCGGCAAGGATGCCGATCTGGTAGCGGCCATCGATGAGGGCCTGCGAGCTGCGGGATTGAAGACAAAAGGCAGCGGACATCGGTTCCCCGGCATGAAAGATTCGAACATCGTCAATCGTGGATCGACGGGCAAAGGGGCACAACTGGAATTGCCCCTATCTTTGCGCAATCGGCTCGCCAAGGAGCCGGAGCTCTTGGAGACGTTTAGCAGTGCCGTTCGGGGCGCCATTAGCGCGCTCGACTCGGCGCGACGCGAAGGGGCTACCTCCTAACCGCCAGTAGCATCTGACAATTCCCCCAAAACGGGCATGCGACCTCATAGCATCCTTGCGACTCGCTAGTGAACGGAATGATTGCGAGACTCGCGCCGGGAGGCAACATTCTACCACGCAGACGGTATTCCGGAATGACGAGGTGGAACTGAATCGCGCGCCGATGCTTGAATCGCGTTCGAGTAACTGAGGGTGGCGTGATGCAAGACAAGCGTTTCGATATGCCCGTTTCGGTCGCGTTAGGCCGATCCGGCAACACTATTTACAAGGTTGAGCGCGTTGCGCAGGCGGCCGACGTGCTACTCAATCGTTGGCCGGCAGTGACGGGGAAAAGCCATGTGGCCGCTCGAAGGGCCTGCCTGGCGGTCTTGGACGGGATCAAAGAAGCCAGCGTGGCAAGGGCGGCGTTCGTGAAGGCCGCGGCTGACGCCGACATCTTGCGCGAGGACGACTATGGCCGTGGCTAAGAAGGATCAGGAGCGCGTCGGATATGCCTGGCTCTATGGGGTACAAGCGCGCAAGGACGGAAGGGAGCGGGTCGTGCCTGAGTTCTGGAAGGAGTATGCCGACGTTTGGTTGCAGGGCTTCGATGGCGAGTCCGTCCAGGGTGCTGGCAAGGCCGAGCCGGTCGGCGATCAGATGGAAGCGGAGGTCGATGAAGCTGGGGTCAGCAAACTGTAGCCGGCAGCCTAAAGCGGCTTGCCGGCGCGTACCATAGCACGCGCGATCGCGAGCTCGGCTTCCGTCTTGGCATTCTCTTTCTGGGTCATGTTATCGGCGGCAATGAGCCGCTTCAGCGCCCGCAATGTCTCACTCCGGGTCCAGCCCACTTCCAACATGCAATCGATGATTGCCTGAAAGCCGGGCTCCATGGCCTCCTGGCAATCTAGCGCGCGGTCTGCGTAGTCATGGTCATGCAGGTGCCTTGGCGGATCGATCATTCTTCACTCCATGTCCGGCACTTCGCCGTTGGTGAACAGCACTGTCGGCGGCCCATAGTCGCCAAGCGCCGGGTCGGCGTCGCGACTCCATGCAATGACACCGGCGTGGTTTGAAGCCAGCGCCTTTGCCGTGCGGATCGCGCGGTCCTCGCTTTGCTGGTCGGTCGGGCCGTATGCGGTGAACAGCTCGCCATCCTCGCCGCGGTCGAACGCCACGACTACGATCAGCTTCGGCTTTTTCTGGTCTGGCACATCGTCTGACACTCAGTGCGTCCTGCCGGAGCGGAGATGCATCTCGATCTTATTGATTGCCTTGGTGAGCACATCGACTGCCTGCAGATTAACGGCGAAGTCGAAGTTGCCTTGCGCCGTTTCGAATATCAGAACGCCGACCCTGGTCTCGTCGTCGCTCATCATGCCCATTCCAATGCCGGTCGGCATATAGGGTGGTTTTTCTGACATGGTCTTTCTCATCAGACGTGGTGTGGCCTCGTCAGCCGTTCGGCCATCTGGTCGTGCGACTGGAGTGGCCAAAGCACGATCGATAGACGATAACGGTCGTGTTATCCCGTTCACCACTATTCGAAATACATCGACTGGCCGCGCATCATTGCCAGGGTCAGTGCGATCGCAGGATTTGCAGGCGGCTTCTCCATAAGCAAGGAGCCGTCGAAATCGCGCCACGCCGCCATGCGCAATTCGTCACCGTCATCGGCGGCTGCAGGGTCGAAAACGTGGGCATCATAGGGATTCCGGCCAATTTCAATTGTCCAGCCCTTGAGCGCCTTGCGAGCCATTTCTTCAACCTGGGCGAGGTCGCTGGTGAAGAAGGGGATACGGTCGCCATCTTCCGAAAGCGGCTCGACCCGATCCAGCGTCGGCCGCTCGGGCACCCAACCAAGAACGAAGGCAATGTCGAAATCGATCTGGCGGTCCGGGCCAGCTGTAACCTCCAGCCGTTTAACGACGTCAGGGTAGAGCTGCTTGCGCGCCGGCCACATGTCCGGAAGCGCCTCGGCTTGCAATCTCGTTCGGGGAACGTCGATCAGTTCCATGATCTGATGGTGCGGAACTTTGTCCTGGGGCCAGCCCACGCAACACGCAGTCGTCGCAGCCTTGTCGGCCTCCAACCAGACTGCCGCACCTCGATCCTCGTCCTCGGTAGGCTTGTCATCTCCCGGAAAACCCTTGATATCCCAACCTTCCAAGGCGAACAGGCCTTCTGCGCCTTGCAACGCCGTGATGCCGGCCCGCGCAAAGACCGCTTCGGCTGCCGCAACACCGCGTGCGAGTTCTTCGGGCGTTGCGTCTTCGATGTTTAAGCGAAGTTCCATGTTCGCCTCCTGTGCCAATCATGCTCACAGTGAACAAAATAAGAACATTGGAGTCAATAGGCTCTTGACAACAGGGGAATAGGTTCCCTTTTCCAACTCCTATAGCCCACTAGACGATGATCGGCCCTCCGTCCCGGTTTCCAAGGCAACTGCATCCATCGCCGATCAAGATGCGGACCACCGCGGACGGGGACAGTCGGTCCCGCGTCCCGTCCTGCGGCCGGCGCTATGCTGACGCTCCTACGGCTGTCCTGTTAACCGCCCGCGGCGGGGGCGAATTTCCTCCGTCCTACGCGCGACAATCGTCCGCTGTTGCGGACGCGCGCAGGACTGCGGCTTATACGCCGTTTTCCTTAGAGCGCCGGCGGTCGCCGGCGCGGAGCCAATGATCGTGGAGACCTCAGATGGCTTCCGAGCCACATCCGGACTTACCGGCACCGCGTCGATGCGGCTTATTCCAGGTCGGGCTCACGCCGGATATCGGCTGCTAACATTTCCGCTTTTGAGTTTGCACGCGTCCTAGACTGAAGATCGCACTCCCATATGACGAAAACACGCCATCCTTGCGCTCGCAGCTCATCTTGCACGCGTGCATCGCGAGCGACGTTTCGGTCAAACTTATCCTTCCAGAACTGTGTGTTGCTCTTCGGCGTAGAGGCGACCTTGCAGCCATCGTGTCGATGCCAAAAGCAACCGTGCACAAACACGACGGCGCGATGCTTTGGAAAGACCAAGTCGGGCTTGCCCGGGAGGCCCTTCTTGCGAAGCACGTAGCGAAAGCCGAGGCGGTGGAGCGCCCTGCGCAGCGTGACCTCCGGCGACGTATCGTTGGATCGTATTCGCGCCATCCTAGCGGAGCGTTCCGCAGGCGACAGGAAGTCCGCCATGGCTTAACCCTCGGCCTTACTCGCCATCAGCTCGTAGAAGGGCAGGCCCTTGATCACTTGACCCGGCACGTCGAACGACTTGTAGAGGCAATGATGGTTTGGCAGGCCCTTGATCCGTTCCGCAATCTCGCCTGCCGAGCTCGCCAGACCCAGCGCACTGAGTTCCGCCGCCGTCACGTTGGGGACCTTGTGCACAAACCAGGTGAGCAGCGGCTCCCTGTAGTCGGTCGCGTTCACCTTGAAGTGCCGGAGGTACTGCGAGGCGAGGATTACGCCGCAGCCGAATTCCCGGCCTTGCAGGAGCAACTTGCGAAGGACGTCGAATTCGTACCGCATAATGTTGTCGGCTTCGTCGACCAACAAATACGAGTCGATGGCGCGAAGCTGGGGACCCGTTCCAATGAACGGTCGCTTAGGTATGCGAAGCATGTTCTCATAAAACATGTTCAGCATGACGGCGACCAGCATGTTCTTGCTGCGGTCGTCCTGCCCAAGCGCATCAAGCGAGATCACCACGGCGCCATCAAGGAAGTCGGCAAATGGCTTTGTCTTTGTCGGGTCGGGCTCGAAGATTTCCATGTCGACCAAGTCGTCGATGATGGACATCGGGGAATCTGACTTGCCATCCAGCAATTCGGCATATGCGGCATGGACATCATAGATGGTCGGCGCACGCCCAGCACAATTTTCGTAGGCGGACTTCACGGCGCGCTTCAGCTTGTCTCGTTGGACCGGACCAATCCCCGAATAGATCTTGTCGAGCACATCGGCAAAAAACCGAAAGCGATCGAGCCAAGGAACCATCGAGTCTTCCATTCCGGCCGTATCGAAAAGATTGAGCGGAAGACGATAAGGCTTCACGACCCTCGCGCCCGTGGCCTTGACGAAGTCGTCGCTGCTGTAGTCGCGCTTATAGTCGAAGATCAGGATGCGCGGCTTTATCCCCCTGTTGCTCGGCGCAGAAGCCGCAATCTGGAAGACGAGGGACTTTAGGAGCTGGGTCTTACCGGTGCCGAGATCACCAACCACGCCCATGTTGAGCTGGTTGAGCCTAGTATCCGATAAGAGGAGAGAGACGTCCCTGCGCTCGAACCCGTCGACTGTCATCCCGACCGCAAGCTCTACCCCGCTGCCGTCGACACCTGGTGCCGGTGGAAGTAATTCCTCCGTGACCACTGGTGCCAAGGCGGGCGGAACAGCCGCACCGCTCGCTTCGGCAGGTCCGATATCAGCGATCGTTTCCAGCGCAAGATCCAACGGATCGACGATGATTGTGTCGCTGGACTCGTGGTCGCCGTCGGCACGCCTTGCTCCCATCGACCAATCGCCAATTTTGGCCCTGATACTATCGTAGAATCCCTGTGCGTCACCCGCGACGATCCGCCCGGCGTCGCGCGCCCCAATGACCATTGTCTCCTCAAAACCGTCACCATCGCGATCCACAGCATCACTGATGACACTGTCATCAACGACGATCAGACGGCCGCGTCGGTCTACAGTGACATCACCGTTTACCCCGAGGACGGCGCCGGCGATCCTCTCGTGGAATCCAGCCCAGTCGGCCGAGGCGCCCGACAGATCATGATGCGCACTATACACCCTCATCCCAAAACCGATGATCGACAGCAGCAGGTGCTGGTAGGCGAGGCGCCAGGCCGACAGCGCGTCCTTTTCCTCTGCTAGTACGGAAAGGAGGTCCGCCAGGGATCTTGCCTGGCCAAGAGCATCCTTGACGTCGGCGACCGGGAACACATAGCCGAGACGGCACTTCACCTCGATCGGAGTCAGGTGAATACGAGTCTTCCCCGATTCCAAGGTGATGCCAACGACCAGCAGGTCCGGTCGCGCCAGCGTTGCGTCGGGCCGATCTTGGTTTAGCGCCCGCGAGAGGTCATCAAGATATCCGCGGAACGGATCGACGGGGATGACCAGGGAGATCGTTGGTTCATCGCTACTTCCGCCGATGACGGGCATAAGGCTATTGCCGCTTGATGCTAGTCGGAACCGGTCCTGCAACAGGCGGGCGGCGACGAAAAGTCCGAGGTCTCCCGTCGCTCCGGTGTCATCGCCAGCGAGCCCGCGGATCGTCGGGATGCCACGGCGCGCGACTTCAAGCAGAATGTCTTCCACGCGAGAGTCGTCCAGGGCTTCGCAACCGGGCAGACGGGACAGCACCTTCCTAAGGCCATCGCGGTCAGAGGCTTTCACCCGGGACAGCAGATAATAGCCGTTAGTATCCCCGGCGCGGTGCGAATAGGACGGAAGATCGTAATCCCACAGATAGGATTGCGGGAGCCAGCCTCCGAGGAAGCACGCGGGGTCAACCGCAGACGAGGACACAGCGACAAAATCGGTCTTCTTCGCTTCTAGCATGTCGCCGATAGCATGGACGTTTGGAGCGAAGCGAAGCCCTGCCGGCCGTTCGCCCGTGTTCTCCAAGGCTCCGATACAGGCCGCAACCTTATCCGCCAACGGATCGCCCGAAGTGCTCGCGGGCCGCGCCTGCCGGGACTCGCTTAGAAAGAAGCCGGGAAGCTGGCGGCGCACCCGATGGCGGATGAGCCCTCCGACGCCAAGGGATGACAGCGACGGCGTCTCCGAAGCTTCCGGCTCCGAAGAGTCGAGTTGGGCGATAATGCCTAAGTCGAGGCCAGCGCCAACTGGGTGCCCTGAAAACCACCGGACATGGTTCCGGGTGTCTTCGGAGAGATTGGCGATCGTGGCCTCATCCGGCCTCGCTCCCTCCGTTCTAGTGTCAAATACATCTAGGCGTCGGGGACCGGATGTGTGTCGTCTTGCGGGCTTGCCTCCCTCCGCGTATCGGGCACCAGACCAGGCGACTAGGCCCTCGTTGCAGGAATCCGTCGCGCCTCCAGCGCTCGAAACAACAACGCTTATGATTGGCTTGGCGCAGAGGACATTCGAGACGTCATCGAGCGCCCGTTCCACCTGACTCGCACTAAAGCCTGTCGAGATTCCGCCAACCGAGAGGCCAAGAGCCGGGCCGAAAGGCGCGGAACGAGACCTTTCAGGCAACGTACGCAGACGCGCGCCATTCCAAAGAACCGACCAATAGTCTGAGTTCGATTCGACGGCTAGGAACGGAATGTGCTCCACCCCTTCGGGGGAGATAACGGGCATCCGGAGGATATCCGGCACCATCCCAGGATCGAGGACACCAGCTGCTGGGCAGGGCCGGCTACTTGATGCCGACGCGTCCAGTACACCCTGAGCCACGGCGTGCCACGCCAGGCGCATGGGATGCAGAGGCGAGAGCAGAATGGCGTCGGGCACGCGCGACAGTGTGCGACCGCCCGGCTCCAGCGAAGCGATCGCGATGACGTCGGACCAAGTCGCCACTTCAGGGCTAGCCTTCAGCCACCCCGCGTAGGCATCGAGGTATTGCTCAATGAGTGCCGGGAAGGATTCGTCGTTGCGTAGCCACTCCCCCAGGGGGGCGGCCTCTATCAGGCCCGACTGGTCCCCTGGCCCTCGGATCAGCGCAGCGATCGCCCGCCGCGCCTCTACAAAGCCCGCAGGAGGATCGAAGTGGCTCGCCGGTGGGCGTGGATCCTGAAGGAACCGCCCCGCAGACAAGATTCGTCCGGTCTCCTCCGCCCACTTTGGTTGCACCCACTGGTCGCCGTAGTCTTCCGCTAGAACAAGCGGCAGGTATGATAGCGAGACGTCCTCGTCCTGTAGCATCCATGCCTGCAAGCTGCTCGTCCGCGCGCTCCTGTTCAACTGCACGACAGGTTTCGATCCAGTCGGATCGACCTGCCTTCGGTTTAGCTTGATCAGCCGCTCGAACTCGCTCCTGCATCCGTCCTCGACGACGTCCTCGCATGAAAGGAATACACGGCACGTCTCAGAGGCTAACTTGCCGTTCGGCAATGCCCGCTCAAACGAGATGTCGACCTGGTACGAGCCGTCTGCTTCAACCTCGAGCTGGTGCAAGCCCGGACGCATCTCCCGGAGCACTAGCTCCTGGGAGTCGTCTCCGCCATTGCCATCGCCGCCCGCTGTCCCTGCCGCTCGCTCCACGACCGTCGTGCCCGGCGACATAAATATCAGGAGCTCGTATCGTCCAGGCCCAGGAAGGGAGATACTCGTCTCCCAATTTGCCCCGCGCGTTCGCCTTGCGGGTGCCTTCGGGGAAGTGATCTTCCTGGCGAGCCGGCACGCCACAAAGATGCCGGGAAGCCACGTCAAAAGCGATATTACCTTGATTGAACCCGGCTTGTGGCTTTCGGCGCTTGCCTTGTATTGGATCGGAGAGCGGTGGGGCGGAGGAGCTGCGTCCGTGAACTCCGCTCCGCCTCCGACGTCGAGCGCGCCGGGAAAACCGCCGGCATTTTTACCGGGCGAGCGATCGAGCGTCACCGCAACGGGCTCATTGCCTTCGGTTCCCGCTCGGATTGCAAGTTGGACCTCGCCGTCAACGAGTAGCGGGACTCCCTTCGAGGGAGGCAACAATGGATTGAGGCACTCGAGCCGTATGTCCCCGGTAATCTCCGGCTCGTCGGTTAGGAGTTCCGCCCATAGCTCGGCTGTTAGCCCCATCCACCAGGCTGGGGGATCACTCAGGCCCAGCCCCGCCGCAGGGGCGTAGAAGGCTTCCGGCGCTCGCTCTAGCGCCGTAGGCACATCGCACGTCGACCGAATGTGCTGCAGGAAGGCTTCGACCCACACCTTCTGGTCAGTCGCGGCGGCTTCCAGGGCGTCGGCGAGGCCAGACCTGAAGCCGTCAGATAGCGCAGCAGCGACGCCGTCCAGCGTCGCGTGCTGCTCGCTTGAGGAGAGCTTGTCGTCGGACATTGGCGGCACGCCGCAGGCAAGGCTGATGCCGCGCGTGGCAGTGAGAGAGCCGCCGCCGACCGCGAACACGCGGGACAGGAGCCGCCACGCCGCTCGGCGGCTATCCTTGTCTTGATCGACATCATCCACTGCCCGCATCGCACGCTGCACAAGCTCAGCGGCACTGTCGCGATTGTCGTTAGAGACGCCTGTGGCATCAAGGGCGGCTGCAATCACGCGTTGGATGAACGAGTCGGCCCACCACTGGTCGAATGGCACGTTGGCACCGTTGCTCGCACCAGACACACCAAATTCGTCAGTTGTGGACGATACCGACCGGATCGCGTGTTGCCGGGGTGGAACCAAGGCAAGGTAACTCGAAGCGGTCGGCGAATTCCGCAAGTCCAGCAGATGAGTTTCGTCGCATCGGCCAGAGGCGCCGATTGGAGGATTGAACCCGTCGGGCTCGTGCCCGGGAACTTGAAGGAGGATCGGCAAGTCTAGAGCAGTCGATCCAGCCACAAGCAGATCATAGACTTCGCCAAGGACTTCGAGTGGAGGCCCGTGAAAGATGAGCCGCGACTCACCACCGCTAGCAGCTCCAGACGCGGTTTCGGCCACACGAGACCGGATCGCGCCGGCAAGCCAGTCTGAGAGCTTCCTCATGACGCAACACCCACTCGACCGTGCCGGGCAGCGGCAAATGGTGGCACCAGGAGCATCCCACTTTCGGCGTCCGGACTGTCCAGCACCAGGCCGAGCATGCGTAGCTGATGCCCCAGGTCGTTTTGCGCGATGTCGCGATGGTCCACGGCAATTCCATAGGCGGCCATATGCTGCGCGAGCCGATGCACCGATCGAGGCCCAGCGAGGCCCGCTAGCGAACAATGTACCAAGGCGAGCACGGCAACGGGGCCTGGGGAGCACACCCAGGGGCTGGATTTGGCCGCTCCACGCTTCCGCAAGATGTAGCCTTGGTCATAGCCCCGAAGGATCGGGTTCGCGGCCTGGCGTTGGTAGAGGACATGCCGCCCGAACTCCATGAGGTTCGAGCCCACTCCCTTGCGGCAGAGGAGCGCCCGGGCCTCCCTGTCGGCAAGGTCGTCGACAAGGCTCGTGACCTCTAGCAGTTTCGACCGATGTGCGCCGACATGGCGGCAAAAGTCCCCGAGCTCAGCGGCGGAGGAAAGTTGCCCCGCAAATGGTGCTCCGGCCTCTTCCAGACTCCAGAGCACCGCATTCATGCCGAGGCGTGAACGTAGGTACTTCGATGTTCGGTCCTTAAGTTCCGAAACCGCGCCCGTGCCATAGCTGAGATAACTCAGCACGCGAGGGTAAAACAACGTCCGTGGATCATCGGGTACGGGCTGGCCCTCAACCGAGCGCCTTACGCTATCCCACGTCATTTTCTGAACTTCGCAAAGCCACGCCACATGTGCCACAGCTGCGACCCGCACGAGGGCCTCAACGAGGCTGGTCCATTGCCGGCGCGTCATCAAAGGCTTTGCGGCAACGACGGCGTCGAGGTCTCGAACAAACTGGCGCGCTGGAAACGCGTAGCCTTCGAGCTCAGCCGGCGGAAGGCAATGCACGTCGTTCGCATCGGGCGGGATGCACGCAGGTCCCCAGCTGATCCCAGTCCAAGCGGACAGCTCGTCTCTCAGGAACCGCGCAAAAACGTCATCATCGTCGTGCACCATCAATGCATCGAACAGATTTGCCCAACGGGCCTCCGCAGCCTTGTCACTGTTGGATCCAAGCCAGACCATCCTACGCACAAGAGCGCCCGCCGGCCACGGATTGCCAGCCAGGCGAGCGGACCCCGAGAATGACGCGGTCTCCCCGACTAGAGGCGTTACTTGCAGGAAGCGCTTCGTCGACTGGTTGGGAAGCTTCGGGCTTTCCAGCACATCGTGCAGGAGCGCGTGCAGGGCATCGCCCTCTAGCGATGCGCCAGCTGGCTTGGTCCGCCTGTCACGGCGGGTACCGATGTTGCGATCGAGCTCCCTTCCCTTAAGAGGAACCATGCCCTCGCTCAGCCCAGCCAGTCCGATAGTTCGATATAGTCCCGCTACGAGGACTTCGGAGTTGGCGTATTCTGGCGCCGGGGTTATGGAGAGCGCTGCCGCCTTGTAGAGCGGGTGGGATTTCGCCCACGGCGACGCCTTGAATTCCGCAAGGCTCATTGGCGTCCCCCGCGCTTCCCTGCCTCGAAGCGTCCGCGATATCGTTCTACGGATACTGTTTCTCCCAGGATGATCGTAGGCCGCTCGCGCACGTCACGATCCCTGACGATGGATCCCGCCATCCGAGCTCTCGTCGTGTCTAGAAGAGCAAGCACGCTACGGGGAAGCGACGCCGGCGAGAGCCCTTGGTCAAGATCGCTCACGGCTTTGAAGAGGTCGTATGTCAACGCGATTGGCTGCGGCGTTGATCCCACCTCCACGTCCAGGAAGCAGATCGACGGACGCGGGCGTCCCTTGAGGGCAACGTCGCGAGGGAAGACACGCCGGCGCGACACAACCAGCGTCGCTCGGCGACGGGACGGTGGTAGTGGCTGGCCGAACGTCGTTGTCAGCGACACGTTGAAATTGTGGTCGTCGTTGAGGAGGTCCTCAACCTGATTTGCGATCTCTCGCAGGTCGTGGCCCTGCCCGTCGGCATCCGCGACAACGCGCTTGAACGCGTCCAATGTCGCCGCGTCGGGCACTGCCGCATTCCTCGCGCCGACGCTGCGACGCGTTACCCTGCAGGCGAAGTCCCTCACGGCGCGCTGGATGCGGTTGGCAGCGGCTGGCCGCTTGAGCCGCAGCCGCGGAACAGCGAGAAGTTCATCTAGGACGGAAAGACGCTCTAGCAGCATCCGCTCGTTATGCGACAATGCCCTGCAGGCAATCGCGTAGTCCAGGCCCTCGCGAACAGACCGGCTGAACCGGGCGTCAAATTCGCCCAGCCGAACCGACCCGCCCCATAGCGTCACTTCGGCATCCGGCGACGACATTGCGGGATCCAACAGCTCGACAAAAGCGTCCAGCGACGCCGCAATCGTTGCCGGAACGTAACCTGCGATTCGTGACTGCAAAAAGTAGTGCAGCCCCATCGCTGTGTTGTCTTCCTGCAAGCCGAGATCACGGATGTCTTGGAGCAAGGAGGACGCGAGGCCGCGGTCCCAGCGATGGAAAAGTGCGTGCTGGTACTGAGCCGAAACGAGCCAAAACAGCGCAGCCGACGTGTCGCGCTTGGGTCTTCCACGCAGTTGGGCCTGCTTGTCGGCCTCCACCAGACTCGCGGCCCATTCACATGGATCGACGGAGGCCCCGCGCTGTCCGGTTCCGCTCCCGGCCAACATGTAGGAGGTCAGGGAAAAGAGATCCCGGAAGGCCCAGCGCTTGCTCGTCCCGAGTTCGAACCATCGCAGCATACGGAGAAAAGATTCAGCCTCCCTTCGCCCGGCCAACGCCTTTCGGCTGCCGCAGAACGGACAAGCGATGCCGGCCTGGCAAGTCCCGGCCTCAAGCCAGCGCGCGGGATCGAGCGCCCGGCTAAGTACTGCCGCCGCAGGCGCGTCATCGTCGTTGTCGGTTGGCTCGACCAAGGACTCGGCGTCCATAGGCCATGCTGCGACCGCTGGATACTCTTCCAGCGGCCAACACGACGGTGCGTCGGGTGCCAGGCTCACAGCACGTACGACCGCCTCCAGCAAGTCCTGCGACTTGCTCAGTCCGCGGTCGATCGATTGAATCAACGCGTCGTCGAGGACTCCGCGGTTCACACAGCAGATGAATGCTCCAGTAGGCGACCCCAGCGCGGCTTCCAGTTCGTCTACGAGCAACATAGCGGGAGAGTAGCCGCCTTGTCCTCCGACCGTTGCGTCTTGGACTACCTCGATCCGAAGATCTCGCTCGGGCTGGCTCGTCGCGCCCACGTCCACGGCAACAAGCCGCGGAACGGCCTTACCCGCTGGTGGGTGATAGGATTTTGCCAATTCTTCAACGAGCGCCCCGCTACAGCTGAGCGCCTTGTCGAGCTCCTCAATGGTCGCCTCGACGGCTTCCGTTTTTCCGTTGCCCGGTCCGCCGACCAATAGCACCACACGGGGTGCTTCCTTGTCCGCGGCCGCGATGCTTCGCGCCCAATCTCGCAGTCGGCCGAGAAGATTCGTCTCGAAAACGACTTCCCCTGGGCGGCCGCTGGCTGAGTCGAAAAGGCGCCTTACTCCGCCGCCGCGATGGCCCGCCCAGTCAAGCAAGCCTGCTGGATAGCGCATCCTCCCCTCGGTGCCCCCGGTCTTATGCAAGTTGATCGACAATTCGAAAGTCGGTCGCCATGTTATGCTGCCAGCCTGTTAGAGCGAGCCGCCGCTGCTAGGTGCTTCAGCAGCACTTCGCCCCACATCTCGGCGATCAGCGGCGGAACGGCATTCGCCACCTGGGTAAAACGAGGCACCTCGCGGGCCCGACGCTCGCCCCCGGTTGTATATTTGCCTTGGAATGCAAACCAGTCTGGGAACGTCTGCAGGCGCGCGTTTTCCCGGACCGTCAATGTCCTAGGCTCCGAATAGTGAAGCAGGTCGTCAGGCATGCTCGTAATGGTCGGGGCAGCTTTTTCGGGGTCGAGCACCCGCGTCGCCATCTTCCTTATCCCGTAGCGTTCGCGCATCTCGCGGTTTAGCTGAACGCAGAGCCGGCCGGCTGCCTTACAATCCGCGATGATGTTCGTGAAGCGCTCGATAATATGAGGGCGGTGCTTAGCGAGCCGGGTATCGGGAACTGCACCATGAAATCCATCCCGCATCACGCGCTGGTAGGCGGTGCGTGGCTGAGCTGTGAGCAAGGCGTCGTATCCCTTGGAATCCGGGCAAGGACCCGAGCCCGCATGCGCTAGCTCAAGGTCAGAGATCGCCTGCCTGCAGGTCACCCTTGAGCGAAGCCCTCGTTGGTCGAGGAAGCGCACTTTCGCCGATCGCAACCGGGCAAACGGGTCGTCGCGGCGTGGCAGCTTCCTCATCTCGGTCTTCAGCATGCCTACCAGGAAGAACCGAGGCCGCTGTTGAGGCACCCCATATTCCGAGCACCGGACCGTGTCTTTGTAAACATGATAATGTCGGCCAAGTCGCGCGATGAGCTCCTCCGCGAAGTTCCGGGGCGGGACATTTTCGTTGTCGTCAATGAAGTCGTACGTGATCCCTCGAACATTCTCGATGAGGACCATCCTGGGGAGCACGATTTCGACGAACTCAAGATAGCGTTCCACGAGCTCGTTGCGCGGGTCGCCTTGGCGCCTACGGCCGGCACTGGAGAAGCCCTGGCAAGGCGGTCCTCCCGCAAGGAGATCGATTTGGCCGCGGAGCGCTGAGAGCTTGTCGCCATGCGTTTCCACCAGCGCCTCGATCGTCCATGGCTGCTGTTCAAGCCAGGCGGGCCAGTCGTAGCGAACCCGCGCTCCCGGATCGATCAGGTTGGCTTTCAGCGTACTAAACGCAAACGCATCCTTCTCGATAGCGAACAGGCCCCGCCACCCGGATCGTAGCAGGCCCAGACTGAGGCCGCCACAGCCCGCGAAGGCGTCGATGAAGACAGGTTGATAGCCATTGGTACGCACGCTCATCCCCAGTTCGCCCCCACGCCAATTCGAGCCGGGAAGAGTTACGTTGAAACCCAATCCTGCGCCATATGTTCTGTCGCAAGACAGCAGCATATACATTTAATCCTTCGTTTCGCTTAAGGTCCAGAGGTTATCACCTCATCGGCCATGGCGCCGGTATTCATCCCAAACGCATGAGCACAACGCGTTCAACACGGCGCGCCACCCCGCATGATGCCCGACAAGAAAACGTCACCTGAACACGCAGCGCATCGGCCGTGGACGATCAGATGTCCAACCATTGATTCTCCGGTTGTGCTCCACACGTCATCTCCGTTGACTCTTTGCCAGGATGAGAACAAAGAAGGAACATACCACAGGAATTCCGAGTTTCAAGGGACAGATGAGTGCATCGGCGCCAACAGCTGTCATTTCCGATCTTCGAGACCGCATCGCGCGTCTCGAAGGCGGAAATGCGCGCGAACGGGCGGTGCTTCCTTTTGGCATCGCGGCTATCGACCGAGTGCTGCCGGGAGGAGGACTGGCGCTTGGCGCGCTGCATGAGGTGGCAGGCGGCGGAAATGGCGCGATCGATGGCGCGGCAGCTGCATTGTTCGCGGCCGGTATTGCGGCCCGGACGCATGGGAAGGTCCTTTGGTGCGTGACGCGGCCGGATCTCTTTGCCCCGGCAATCGCGCAGGCCGGGCTAGCGCCCGATCGCGTGATCTATGTCGAGGCGGGCGACGAGACGTCCCTTCTTGCCTGCTTCGAGGAGGGGCTGCGGCATCCTGGGCTCGGTGCTGTTGTCGCCGAGGTTGCTCGCCTCTCCATGACAGCGTCGCGGCGTCTCCAACTTGCCGCCGAGACGTCCGGCGCCATCGGGATTGCCGTCCGCCGCTGGCGCCGGCAGACCGAGGCCGCCGACTTCGGACAGCCGACGGCTTCCATCACCCGGTGGCGAGTGTCGGTGCTTCCTTCATCCCCTTTGCCGGTCCCGGGCGTTGGACGTGCACGCTGGCAGCTGGAGCTGATCCGGTGTCGTGCCGGCAAAAGTGCGGATTTCGAAGTAGAGGCAAGCGATGACAAGGGTCGTATCGCTCTTCCTTCCAACGTGGTCCACGGATCGCCTCAGAAGGAAATTGGGCGACGCCGCGCCTCCTCGTGAGACGCCGCTCGTCCTGACAGGACGTGATGGACGACGCCGTGTCGTGCTCGCCGCCGATCCCGCGGCGCTTGCCGTTGGCCTGCGCGTCGGCATGCCGGCCACCAAGGCGCAGGCCTTGGTGAAGGATCTCGTCGTCAACGACGCGGATCCACAAGACGACGCCGAGGCACTCGACCGTCTCGCGGTATGGGCGCTCCGGCGCTATGCGCCGATCGTTGCCCCCGATCCGCCAGATGGTCTGGTCATCGATACGACCGGCGCCGACCATCTGCATGGCGGTGAAAGCGCCATGCTCGCCGATATGGTCGAGCGCCTCGCTGCGGCCGGCTTTGCCGCGCGTGCGGCAATCGCCGACAGTTGGGGCGCCGCCCATGCATTGGCACGTTTTGGCGTCGGGCCGATGATTGTCGTTCACCCTGCCGGAAACGCCAACGCGATCGCGAACCTGCCGATCGCAGCGCTCCGGCTGCCGGCCGACATGGTAGACAGCCTCCGCAAGCTTGGCCTGGACCGCATCTTAGACCTCGTCGCCAAGCCGCGCGCGCCGTTCGCCTTGAGGTTCGGACCCGAACTCGGTCGTCGTCTCGACCACGCGATGGGCCGGCTCTCTGAACCGATCGATCCCATCCGCCCGCCGGACATCATCGAAGTGCGCCAAATGTTCGGCGAGCCGATCGGTGCTGCCGAGACGATCGCCCGCTACACCGGAAAACTCGTCGGTGAACTTTGCGACCTTCTCGAAACCCGAAGCCTCGGTGCCCGCCGCCTCGATCTTTTGCTTCACCGGGTCGACAATCGCATCGAGGCAATCCGCATCGGCACAGCATTGCCGCTGCGGGATGCAAAGCGGTTATCCCGCCTGCTCACCGACAAGATTGAAACCATCGATCCAGGCTTCGGCATCGAGTTGATGCGGCTCGCCGCCACCATCGCCGAACCGCTGGTATCCAGGCAGACGATCTCCTCGCTCATCGAAACTCCCGAGGCTGATGTCTCCGATCTCATCGACACGCTTTCCAACCGCGTCGGCGAGGAGCGTCTCTATCGCATGGCGCCGATGGCGAGCGACGTGCCTGAGCGATCCGTACGACGGGTAGCGCCGAC
This sequence comes from Mesorhizobium australicum WSM2073, assembly GCF_000230995.2. Lineage (NCBI taxonomy): Bacteria > Pseudomonadati > Pseudomonadota > Alphaproteobacteria > Hyphomicrobiales > Phyllobacteriaceae > Mesorhizobium > Mesorhizobium australicum. The sequence continues at coordinate 972,928 of NC_019973.1, forward strand.
AGCGCCAGAGAGTGGAGAAGGATGGCCTAGACACTGGCCGCGTCCGGCTCGTCTGCTGCCAGTTCCGGAGCCGATCGAGACCGTGGCGCTGTTGCCGGATCATCCACCTGTCACCTTCATCTGGCGCGGCATACGCCGGCGAGTCAAACGAGCTGATGGTCCTGAACGCATCTTCGGTGAGTGGTGGAGGCGCGACGCTGAACTGATCGCCGTGAGGGATTATTTCCAGGTCGAGGACGAAGCCGGCGAGCGTTACTGGATTTATCGTGCCGGTGATGGCGAGGATCTCACGACTGGCTCGCATCGCTGGTTTCTGCACGGAATCTTCGGATGACGACCACGCGCTACGTCGAGTTGCAGGTGACCTCGCACTTCTCGTTTTTGCGCGGTGCAAGTTCGTGCGAAGAGCTGTTTGCACAGGCGGCTGCGCTCGGTATTGAGGCGCTCGCCATCGTCGACCGCAACAGCCTTGCCGGTATAGTGCGAGCCCACGAAGCGGCGAAGACCACGGGCGTCAGGCTGATTGTCGGCTGTCGTCTTGACCTCAGGGATGGCATGTCCGTCCTCGTCTATCCGACCGATCGGCCCGGTTATTCCAGGCTCTGCCGGCTGCTGTCTCTCGGGAAAGGCCGCGGGGGCAAGGCCAAGTGCATCTTGGACTGGTCCGATCTCGTCGCCTATGGCGAGGGGCTGATTGCCGTCTTGGTCCCGGATGAACCCGACGAAACCGGTACGCAGCACTTGCGCTGGCTGCGCGACGCGTTCGAGGACCGAGCCTACATGGCGCTGACGTTGCGCCGGCGACCGAACGATCAACTCAGGCTGTACGAATTGGCGAACCTGGCCGCGAAGATGGGCGTGCCGACCGTCGTGACCAACGACGTGTTGTTTCACATTCCGGCACGCCGAATCCTGCAGGATGTCGTTACTTGCATCCGCCACAACGTCACCATCGATGATGCCGGCTTCAGACGCGAACGGCACGCCGATCGTTATCTCAAGCCGCCAGAGGAAATGGAGCGCCTGTTCAGCCGTTATCCCGAAGCGCTCGCCCGCACCGTCGAAATCGCAGATCGCTGTCGCTTTTCGCTCGATGAACTCGCTTACCAGTATCCGGAAGAGCGGATGCTGCCCGACCTGACGCCGCAACAGGCTTTGGAGAAGCTCACATGGGAGGGTGCGACAGAGCGCTTTCCCGAAGGTGTGCCCGACAAGGTAACATCGATCCTGAAACACGAGCTTCAGCTGATCGAAAAGCTGGAGTACGCCCCATACTTTCTGACCGTGAAGTCGATCGTCCGCTTCGCCCGCAGCCGGGACATATTGTGCCAGGGTCGTGGTTCGGCTGCCAATAGCGCGGTCTGTTATGTGCTCGGCATCACCTCGATCGATCCGGAGCGCAACGATCTGCTTTTTGAGCGCTTCGTTTCCGAGGAACGCCGCGAGCCGCCCGACATCGATGTTGATTTCGAGCACGAACGGCGCGAGATCGTCATGCAGTGGGTGTTCGAGACCTACGGCCGCGATCATGCCGCACTTTGCTCGACTGTAATCCGCTACCGGTCGAAAGGCGCCATGCGCGATGTCGGTAAGGCGCTGGGCCTTACCGAAGACCTGATCAAGATGCTGTCCGGCCAGGTCTGGGGCTGGTCGACAGAGGGGGTCGAGCCGAAACATGCCGAGGAGTTGAATCTCAACCTCGGCGATCGCCGCCTGCGGCTGGCGCTCGAACTCGCCCGCGAGTTGATAGGAGCGCCGCGCCATCTCTCCCAGCATCCTGGCGGTTTCGTGCTGACGCGCGACCGGCTCGATGATCTGGTCCCGATCGAACCGGCCGCCATGAAAGACCGGCAGGTCATCGAATGGGACAAGGACGACATCGATGCGCTGAAATTCATGAAGGTCGACGTGCTTGCGCTGGGCATGCTGTCCTGCATGAAGCATGGCTTCGATCTGCTTGCACAGCACAAGGGCATTAGTCTCGACCTTGCAACGATCCCTGCCGAGGATCCGCGCACCTATGCGATGATCCGCAAGGCCGATACGCTCGGAACCTTCCAGATCGAATCCCGGGCGCAGATGTCGATGCTGCCCCGCATTAAGCCGCGGACCTTCTATGATCTGGTGATCGAGGTGGCGATCGTGAGGCCAGGGCCGATCCAAGGCGACATGGTGCATCCGTATCTGCGCCGGCGCGAAGGCAAGGAGGACGTCGTCTACCCCAAGCCCGAGCTCGAAAAGGTGCTCGGAAAAACGCTGGGCGTGCCGCTGTTTCAGGAGCAGGCAATGCGGGTGGCGATCGAATGCGCCGGCTTTACGCCGGGCGAAGCCGACCAGCTTCGCCGCGCCATGGCGACATTCAAGCATACCGGCGGCGTGTCGAAATTCGGCACCAAGCTGATCGTAGGCATGGTGAAGAACGGCTACGAGCGGGAGTTCGCAGAGAAGACCTTCAAGCAGCTCGAAGGCTTCGGCAGTTACGGCTTTCCAGAAAGCCATGCAGCAAGCTTTGCGCTGATCGCTTACGCCTCATCCTGGATGAAATGCCACCATCCCGATGTCTTTTGTGCCGCGCTCCTCAATGCCCAGCCAATGGGCTTCTATGCGCCTGCGCAGATCGTCCGCGATGCGCGCGATCACGGCGTTGAAGTCCGTCCTGTCTGCGTCAACGCCTCACGATGGGATTGCACGCTCGAGCCAACCGACCAGGACGATCGCTTCGCCGTTCGGCTCGGTCTGCGCATGGTGCGTGGACTTGCCAACGCCGACGCCGCGACCATCGTCACCGCACGCGCCGATCAGCCTTTCGTTTCGGTCGATGATCTCTGGCGCCGGGCCGGTGTTCCAGCTTCATCGCTCGTCGAACTCGCCGAGGCCGATGCGTTTCAACCCTCTTTGTCGCTGGCCAGGCGCGAGGCGCTCTGGGCCATCAAGGCGCTGCGCGATGAACCACTGCCGCTGTTTGCTGCAGCCTCCGCGCGTGAGCAGGAAACGGTGCCGGAGATCCAGGAGCCGATCGTGACATTGCGGCCCATGACTGCCGGCGGCGAGGTCGTCGAGGACTATGGCCATGTCGGCCTGACGCTGCGGGACCATCCCGTCACCTTTCTGCGCGCGGATCTTCGGCGCAGGCGCATCGTCACCTGCCGCGAGGCAATGCTGGCACGCGACGGCCAATGGCTGGAGGCCGCCGGCCTCGTTCTCGTCCGTCAGCGGCCCGGTTCAGCCAAAGGCGTCATGTTCGTCACGCTGGAAGACGAAACCGGCATCGCCAACCTCGTGGTCTGGGCCAAGGTGTTCGAGAAGTATCGCCGTGTCGTTCTCTCGGCCGGCATGATCGGCATCTACGGTCGCATCCAGCGCGAGGGCGAGGTGGTGCATCTCGTCGCACACCGATTGAGCGACCTGTCCACAGATCTCGCAAGTGTCGGCGATCGCGACGCTGCATTCCCGCTGCCGCATGGGCGTGGCGACGAATTCCACCATGGCAGCCCGACACCTGATCCGCGTGGCCTGCCGAAGGGGCCGAAGCCGCGCAATATCGTCGACCCCTATGGACACATCGATCAGATCGGGGTGAGGACGCGGGATTTCCGGTAGCAACGCCAGGCGAATACGCTACTGCTCGAGCATTCTTTCATCCTCGATGATTAGCAACGTCAGCGTCTGACCTATTCCGATCCGCACCGTCTGTTCCTGAAGTTCGAACCAACTCGCATCGTGACGATCGAACCAGGCGTCCGCGTTGATCTTTTGCGGAAGCGGCGTGTCCTTCCTGCCCCCGAAAAGAACGTCGAATGCCGGGCTGTCCCGGTCCAAGGATCGTTGAGGGAACCATTTGTCGGAGACCAGTGGCGAACGGCGAAACCACTGTCGGCCGTTGATGCCATGACAGACCAGAAGCGCCGGAATACTGCGACTCTCGACAACCCTGATCGCCGCTGCTGTGAGGCTCACGTCGAACTTTTCCGCAAGACCTCGGATTGCGGAAAAGTTGAGCTTACGGATCGTCCTAAGCGCTGCATCAAATAGATAGCGCGGCATTAGAAGATCGGCGGAATAGCCATCAGCAATACGCTCCGGGTTGAGAACGCGAGTCGAGTGGTTGTCTATGTCTTGGGCCTGGCAAATTAAGGTCTTGCCCTGATCGAAGTGCCAATGTCCGAGTTCGTGCCCTAGCGAGAAGCGCTGCCGACCACGGGGGCTTGTGCTATTGATCGTCACGATAGCCTTTGTGTCGGCCCCTACGATCCGAGCATCGCAGAGTTCAAGCGGCTCGTATCGAACCTTGACACCCAATGTCCAAGCAATTGCTTCGAGATCGATTTCGTCGGGAGCTTCCACGCCCAAGCTAACCAGCAGGCGCTCAGCAGGTGAAAGAGACATCACGTGTCGTTCTCGTCGTCTATGCCGAGATCATGAAAGTTCGTCAGTAGTCCCAGAACATCGGAATCAGACAGCCCGACTCCATTTCGGGCCGCAAGAGTGAGCTTCGTAGCCGCCTCAGGGAAACGCCGCAGCAAACGTTGCAGCCGAGCCCGAGCGGTAGCGCCGTCAATGGCGATAACTGTTCGCGGATGCGCAGCATCTGTGTCAACCGCGTTACGCGCTTGAATGAGGCTAGCTTTTCGCTTCGCCGTCAGCGCTCTCTCGAACACTGCTCGCGCCTTTGCTGCCACCGCAACAGGGTCTTCGCCGCGTTCACGAATCTCCATCGCGATCTCGGCGTCAGTCATATCGAGGAAATCCTGCACAAGGTTCTCCACGAGAAAACCAAGCGGGTCCATCTTATCCTTGTTCATGGCTTCCATCCATCTGGGAATGCCTTGTCGATCCGACGCCGGACCAGTCGGCGCTTGCTTGCGAACGCTTTCGGTTCCAGGTCAAGCAACGCCCGAAGTTCTTCGCCGTCGAGTTCGACCATCATAAGATCTGCCAAGTCACGCGCAACTTCATCATCATTGAAGAGTCCGAGAACGGCAGATCTAAGCCGAGCCGCAGCCTGGTTCTCAGCCAAAGCTGACTCGGGATCGAGCCGCTCGTCGGCAGGGTCGAAGGCAACACTATTTCCATCTTTCGTTTTGAGTTTGACGTCATCCATTCCGATCGTCCGGAAGCCGGCTTTGCGGAGCTCACCTGCTATGCTCTTCATCGTCAGGATAAGGAATGCGACGGGGTCCACGTCGTAGGGGCAATTTCTCTTGCCATCCAAGGTCCTGCTAATCGCCTCGCTCAGGAGGTCATCGCCTGACGTTGAGCAATACCTGGCATACCGTCGGGCAACCTCGCCCACGCGGATCCAGTCTTCGTTTGTCAGCGCGCTAAGCGCTGACACGAATTCGTCGACGCTGAGCGTCTCCGATACGGCTGCAGTCGGCAGCATGTCCTCTTCCCTTTCCCCCTCCCACTAACATGCAGTGCGCATGAGAAGCACGGACTCGGACATCGAGAAGACATGTCCGAGCGGTGTCGACTCACGCGCACATTGGATCAGGTTCCACCAACGCCTGAAAGGCCCCGACCATGACCACCTCCGAAACCACGGGCGCGAGCCCAGCCGAAAGCACTGTGATCCTCGAACTTGCGGGTATCGATTTGACCTTCCGTCAGGTCCCGATCGCGGACCATACTCCCACGGGCGGCCAGATCGCGGCCGCCGCTGGCTTGGTCCCAGCCGAAGATCCCTATGTTCTCCAGTTTCTCACCAATGGCGAGTTGGTCGAGATCCTCGCCTCGCAGCCAGCCGATCTTAAGCTCAACGGTAACCGCTTCCTTGTGACGTCTAGCGACCGTGCCTACCGTCTGGTCGTCGATGGTGAGCAGTACGATTGGCCGACACGTGTCATTTCTGGGGCGACCATTCGCAAGCTCGCTACTATCTCGCCTAACGTTCAGCTTTTGCTGGATCGCGAAGGTGAGCCGGATCGTCTCATCGGCGACAACGATCTCATCGATCTCGGCAAGGCCGGCGTCGAGCGCTTCCACACCCGCAAGGAGTCCTGGAAGCTCAAGGTGCAGGACGTCACGGTCGAGTCCGACACGCCGACGATCGTTGTGTCGGACGCAATGCAGCGCGCGGGCTTCGATATCAGTCAGCCTTGGCACATCTACCTGAAAGTGCATGGCCAGCCTAAGCAACCCGTCGGAACCAATCAGGTGATCGATCTTCGGACTCCCGGCATCGAAAAGATCCGCTTGACTCCCAAGGATGTCAACAACGGCGAGGCTGCCCAGCCCCGCCGTACCTTCGCCATTCTTGAGACGGACGAACTCCATCTCGATGCCATGGGCAGGAAGTGGGAGACAATCGCTGACGGCGGCCGGCGCTGGCTGCTCATCGAGGACTACCCGCTTCCCACAGGCTACGCGATGCCCACCATCGTGCTTGCTCTTGAGATTCCATCCTCATATCCAGGGGCTCAGATCGACATGTTTTACGTCTATCCGCCGCTGCGCACGTCTGTGGGCGGGGTCATCCCGGCCACCCAGACGATCGAGACCATTCTCGGCCGTGGTTTCCAGCGCTGGTCCCGGCATCGTGGGCCCCAGTCGCCATGGAATCCCAGGACCGACAATGTGATCACCCATCTGGCACTTGTCGAGGGGGCTATCGCGAAGGAGGTCAACCAGTGAACACCACTTCGCTCGTCGTCTCCGCTGGTATCAACGCGGCGCTGCAGACCCACCTGTTTCCGGGCGACGGCAACGAAGCGGCGGGGATCCTACTTTGCTCCTCCGCACCTGGCGAACGCCTTAAGCTGTTGGCGAACAAGTGGATCCCCGTCCCTCACGCTGCCTGTCAGGTCCGCGAGCCCGATCGCATCTCGTGGCCCGGAAGCAGTATCGAAGAGGCGATTGACCACGGCGAGGCCGAGAATCTCTGCGTTGTATTGATCCATTCCCATCCTGGTGGCTACTTCGACTTTTCGTTGGTCGACGATCAGAGCGACCGTGTGACCGTACGCGCGTTGCTCGCAGCGTACGGGGATCGGCATGGATCAGCGATAATGACGCCCGATGGGGCGATTAAGGCGCGGATCTACAACCATGCGCTCGAAGCCAGTGTTGTTGACCTGGTGATGGTTCCAGGCGCGGATATCGCTCTTTGGTGGAGCGATGGAGACATGCGCCGACCAATGGCGTTTACGAGCGAGATGACCACGTGGAACAGTCGACTGTCGGCTGCCGTCATTGGGGCCTCGGGGACAGGCTCTATCGTCATCGAGCAGCTAGCCCGGCTAGGTTTCGGCCGTATTGTCGCCGTTGAGTTCGATATCGTGGAACTGAGGAATCTCAACCGGATTCTCAACACGACCCGAGCCGATGCCGAAATTAGATTGCCCAAAGTCGAGGTGATGGCTCGAGCCGTCGCTCTTCACCGTGGTGCAGGCGTGCTCATCCCGGTCGCGTCCTCCATCATGAACCGCGACGCGATCATTGCCGCTGCGGGCTGCGACTTCCTTTTCTGCTGCGTCGACACGCTTGAGGCGCGATATGTAGCCGATCTAATGACGATCGCCTTTCTAATGCCAGCTATCGATATGGGCGTTGTCATCCCGGTCCGCCGACAAAACAATCGTGCCTTCATCGCCGATGTGGTCGGTCGGATCGACTATGTCTATCCCGGTGGGTCCAGCCTTGAAGAAAGGGGGGTTTACTGCCCAGAAACGCTAAGAGCGGAATATCTGCGGTTCAACGCACCGGCAGCGCATCAGGATCTTCTCCAAGAAGGCTACATCAAAGGCATGGTGGAGCAGGCCCCCTCCGTGATCACCCTGAATATGCGGGCAGCATCTGCGGCTGTCGGCGAGTTAATTGCCCGCCTCTATCACTTCCGGCACGAGCCCAATCGCCGTTATGCCAGGACGCTATTCAGCCTCGCGGCCGGCGACGAGGACTTTACCGCAGAGGACGAGTTCCAGTCATCGCCGTCGCCGGACCTAGCAAGAGGCAATGCCGAACCATTGCTCGGCTTGCCCGCCCTTGCGTCGAGGAGGAAGCGATGATGCAACGCTTGCGCCGGCGGGTGGGTGCCCTTGTTGCCGAATGGCGTCGTGGGTTCGAGGATGTCCGCGAAAGATTTGGGCCGGCTCGACGCCTAGTCATAGTACATGGTGACAGCCTTCCGGAGCGCATGCCGAGCCGTGATCTTGTTTTGGCTCGGGATGGTAGTGAGGACTGGTGCATGGGGATGAAATGCCCTTGCGGTTGCGGCCGTACCATCGAATTGCTGGTCTTTCCGGAGGCGAAGCCACGCTGGTCGCTCAAGGTGGATCGGCGGCGGAGGCCCAGTTTGACCCCGTCGGTGTGGCTACAGACCGGCTGCCGCTCGCACTTCTGGGTGCGGAACGGCCGGGTTCACTGGTCCCGATGAAAGCAGGCCTCGCCCAGCTTGAGGCGTTCTCGGCTGCTTCCAATGACCTATGTCTCCGGTCTCGTTTCCGGCAACCTCTGGAAGGGCGCCCAATTCTTCGGTCAGACGCGGGCAGGCGGTGGAATCGTCAGCGGGCTCGTCGCAACGGGAGTCCTTCAGTCGCTTTGTATATTGTCGGACGGACTCTTGACGGAGGGTCAGTTGGCGATTCTAATGCAGGTGGTCGACTTGGAGGAGAGCAGATGCTAGCGGCGACGTCGATGGATCGCGATGAGAGTCCCGCTCCATTTCACGTCGCTTTGCGAATTCTGAGCAGTGAGCGATCTATACCGGAGAAGCTCGCTGTTTATCTCCGTGATGTGATGACCCAAGCCCTGCAGATCGCGTCGGATCCGGATACGATAGACGGCGAGACATTGCCCGAGGCAATTCGACTTGCTCTGGACCTCCGCGAGTCAGACGCCCTGAGAGCTGCCGTTGGCATGGTTGGAGCCGGCACGATCTCGGCGGAACTGGCGAGGGAAATCCTTTCGGCGGAGCACAAGTTTGCGGTCACGCGTTGATCTGCATCTCGTCGCAAACACGCTCAAACAGCTAAACGATTCTGCCTATTTTGAGCAGCGACTGCACGAATTCACCCGACATTTGATTGGGGCGATCGAGCATGTTCTCGACAATCCAGGCAAATACGACGCGGCGGTCGAAGAGACCTTCGCCAAAGTTGCGCGGAGCGTGCAGTCCTATCTCTCCGGGAGCACGAACAATGAGGTGCCGTACGAGGTGGTCTACTGCCTCACCGACGCCCTTAAGCGGTGGAAGCTAAGCGAAGCGGTTATCGTCACGTTCCTGACAGAGGACCGCAACGCACATCACGACTTCCATCTGCGGAACTCCGATCCTTGGCTATTCATCGAGGCCTTCATCACAGACTATGATCCGCAGGGATTTAAGCTGCCTTTGGTGATGATCGGTGTACCTCGAATTTACGCTCACAAGCCCGTCTTCTGCGTTCCGCTGTTCCACGAACTAGGTCACTTCGTCGACCACCAGCACAGTGTTAGCGCGGTTTCGATGATTCAGAATTCAAACCTGATCGGCCCGCAAAACGGTAACGAACTGAGCCATCGCCGAGAGTACTTCGCAGATCTGTTTGCGGCGTGCTTTGTTGGACGATCAAGCATCGCAGCCCTCGAGGCTATCGCGCCGAACGTTTCCTCTTCGCTCACCCACCCGGCTACGGCCGACCGAGCGGCTCTCGTGGATGCTTTTCTGGCTGGCGGATCACATCCCATAATAGACCTAGTGCAGAATGCATTGCAGGCTCTTCAACTCCCAACCTTGACCCCGATCTTTCAGCGCGTCGAGGTCGGTGCCGACTACGACGACATTCGTACTTTTGTGCCTGCATCAATGGAGCAGGTCTATGGGCTCTTCGACAGCGCCTGGAACTACCTGTTCGGCGCTATCGACAATAACCGAAATCCATGGAATTTCTCATCAGCGAAAGACGGCGATATCGAGGTACTCACGAACGACCTTACCGAGAAATCGATCCGAAACTTCGCCATAAGGCAGGCATGGGATGTCGCTTCTACAGGCTCCTGAAATCCATCGCCGAATCGGCCTGACAGACAGCGCCAGGCTGTACATCGATCCGCTCCTTGAACCGAGCCAAGTTGGCGAGGTGAGCATCGATCTCCGACTGGGACCCGACTTTCTCGTCTCCCTGCTGACGCGCAAGGCTGCGGTTGAGTTGGCAACCCTGCCTCGGCGCGGAGTATCGTCCTATTTCCGCATGACCCGTCGGGAGGTCGGTGATAAGTTCGTCCTCTATTCCGGCCAGATCGTATTGGCGACTTCGCTAGAGTACGTCGGCATGCCCAACGATGTGTACGCCGACATCATTAGCCGGAGTAGTTACAGCAGGCTCGGAATTCACCTGAACACCATGATCCAACCGGGGTTCCGAGGGTGTATCCCACTCGAACTTGTTAATCACGGCAACAACCCAGTGGAGTTGGTGGTAGGCAGTCGGCTCGTCCAGGCGCGGCTATTCTCCGTGGGTACAGCAAGCGGCTACCAGTCTGGTTCCAGCAATCGGAAGTATCTAGGTAACGTGCGACCAATCGTATCGCGGGCGCAAGACGACAAAGATCTCGCAATCCTGTCCAAAATGCGCTAACGAGATCAGCGGCCAATGCGCGTCGTATGGCGCTCTCTCCCCAAAATCTTCAGATCGGCCTCCGAGGATGACCCGGAGGATCAGTCGGAACCCGCACGCACTGTCTCCACATGGAGTGATCCCTCGGGAAGCGGCCGCAGCAGTTCCGCCTCGGGTTTCGTCAGATAAATCCACGCACCCCAATCCGCTGGCTGCAGCACGACAATTTGACGATCGTGAATGGGCGCGACGTCTGGGCCGGGTTCGGTCGTCAGCATCGTGAAGGCGGGCGGATGATTGCCTTGGCCCTCACGCCAAAGGCCCGCGATCGCCATAAATGGCGCATTCTTCAGAGTGAACCGGTGCTTGGCTTTTGGATATTTCTTGCCGGTGAATTCGAAGAAAGCGCTCGCCGGAATCAGGCAGCGATTGCTATTGGCGAAGCTTCGCCCGTCTGACCGGAAGTTGAATATCGGCCCGCCTTTGCCCGAGGGCGGAAAGCTGAAATTCATTTGAACCAGTTCGATCAGATTGCCGGTCGCGCGCATGGCCGGCCCCATGTCGTTGATCTTGACGTCGTCCGACTGAGGCAGGTCGAGTTCTGTCTGTTGCGTCGGGATGCCGAGTTCCAGGTCCTGCATCATCTTGCAGTATTCGGCCCAGCGGATGTGTTGTTCGTAGTCGTTGCACATGACCCTCAACTTAGAGACTTTTCGTCATTTTTCGAGGGCTCTATCGGGCGTCCCCCACGGGCCGGGCTGTCGGCAAAGCCGAAGCCCCGCCTGCGACGGGTCTTCACCCTTACGGGCTTCCATCCCTGACGCGAGATCGGTCACGCCGACCTTTCCTTGCTTCCGCCGGTGGGTATCGAGACGAGTCGATGAGAGTGAGAGTGCAGACCGGGTTTGCCGTGACGGGTTGAAGGTCGGGAGAGAGTCTCCTGGCGCCCGTCGCGGAGAACCGCGATGTCCAGAAACGCCGCCAGAGCCCATTCCGGCAACGACCGGCCAAGCCTGTATCAAGAAATCACCGACAAGATCATCGCCGAGCTGGAAGCCGGACGCATCCCGTGGGTGCAGCCCTGGGGGACGGCGGCGGCAAGGGCGCCGCTCGCAATGCCGGAAAACGCGTCGACCCACCGGCGCTACTCTGGCATCAACGTCCTGATCCTGTGGGGCGCAGTCATCGAGTACGGATTCAGCGGCCAGAGCTGGCTTACTTTCCGCCAGGCGCTCGGTCTTGGCGGTAACGTCAGGAAGGGAGAGCGAGGTACGACCGTCGTCTACGCCGACCGCTTCATTCCGAACGACGAGAAGAAGCGAGCCCGCGAGAGCGGCGACGAAGCGCAGGCGATCCCGTTCCTCAAGCGCTTCACCGTCTTCAATGCGGACCAATGCGAGAACCTGCCGGAGGACATCGCCGCCGTCGCACCACCACCTCTGCCGGGCATGATCGAACCGCAAGCAGACGCGCTGATCCGGGCCACCGGCGCGGATTTTCGGATCGGAGGCAGCCGCGCCTTCTACAGCCCGCCGCACGACTTCGTGCAGGTCCCGCCGCCAGCCGCCTATTTCGAACCGATCAATTGGCACCGCACCGCATTCCATGAACTGGGGCACTGGTCGGGTCATCCTTCCCGTCTCGGCCGTGTCATGGCCGGTTCCTTCGGCTCCAAATCCTATGCACGCGAGGAACTTGTGGCGGAGATGGCCGGCGCCTTCATCTGTGCTTCGCTCTCCATCGTGCCGACGGTGCGCCATGCCGACTACGTCGGTTCATGGCTGGAGGTTCTGCGTGAGGACAGCCGCGCGGCTCTCGGCCGAAACGGGCCTGCCGCACATGAAGGCGGTCGCCGGCGAGCATGTCGCTGGAGTCTATCGCCGGCGCCTCACGCTCACATCCGGCCGCTTCGCGATGATCGACAACGGCCTCGGCTTCCAGCTCGTTCCGTGGTCGCCGCCACTCGAGAAGAAACTCGGTCAGAGCATCGCCGGCATTGCCAAGGATGGAGGCGACATCGGATGGAGCTTTGGCCGGAAACGTGGGCTTGGATTGTAGTTTGCAACGCTCCGAAGCATGGACCCCGCCATCACTGTCGCCAGTGGAACGGACCCTTCAAGAGTGTTGGATGGCAGGCGTTGGCCGATCGCGGTCTGTCTTTCGCCGCCACAGCGCATGTGCGCAAGCGTCTACGCAACGGCTGCGACCGGCGACCTGATTATGTTGCCGACCCTTCTTCACGCTGCGACGTCCTATCACCGCACGAGGGATTGGGTACTCTTCCCCCACCGTTCTCAATGAGTATTTTGCCCGCAATCTCGCGAATTACCACGCGCGTGACACAGCACATGCTCAAGCCGCGCATTCACACAAAGACATGGAGGATTGAGATACGATGATCACAGCGCACCTTCTCGACATGGACGGGGTTTTGGTCCGCGGCGGCCAACCGATTGAAGGCTCGATCGACTATGTCGCCGCCTTGGTTGCCACAGGCAAGCCGTTTCAAATCTTCACTAACAACTCTCGCTTTACGCCGGAAGATCATGCCGAGCGGCTCCGAGCGGTTGGCTTCCCAGTAACCCCTGAACACATCTACACTTCGGCCCTGGCGACCGCGCGGTTCGTCGAATTGCAAAAGCCCGGATCATCCGCCTATGTCATCGGCGACCACGGGCTGGTCGAGGCTCTGCGGCGTGCAGGCTGCCGGATCACGGAGTATGGGCCGGATTTCGTGGTCCTCGGCGACACCACTTCGTACCACTACGAACAGATCGCCACTGGCGCCGAGCTGGTGGCAAAGGGAGCGTGGTTTCTTGCCACGAATCCGGATGCGACCGGCCCGACAGAGCGCGGATTCCATCCGGCCTGCGGCGCGGTTGCAGCACTGATCGAAAAGGCTACCGGCCGCCAGCCCTACTTCGTTGGGAAGCCGAACCCATTCATGATGCGAAGCGCGCTAGACCGGCTAGGAGTTAGTGCGGCTGATACGATTCTGGTCGGTGACAGAATGGATACGGACGTGGTCGCCGGATTGGAATCGGGCCTGAAGACAGCGCTAGTACTTACTGGTGTGAGCACGCGGGCTGACATGGAGCGGTTTCCATTCAGACCGGATCACGTGATCGAGCGCCTCGCCGATCTGGGAAAGGTCATCATGATGGAATGACACTCCCAAGGGAGAGCGCGGGATGGCTGCCGCCACCCAGGCCACGAACGAACACAACCGCGAAATGTCCGACAGTAAGAGATAGGCGCGCTCAAGACTTCTCGTCGACGCGGAAGGTCGCCCTGCCGATTTCGTGCCGAAACGAGACGTCTGATCGACTATCAAACAGCACGCTTCATAAGTGCGAGCGTTCCACTGCCTTCGCCGGCGATGACGAAACTAGGGCCGCCCGCCGGCGTCGCCCGCCTGCTCTTTCTCAAGTATATGTTCTCTAGTATCGCCGGGACTGCGACCAGCGAAGATGACGCCTTGCAATCCTCTGCACTGACCACCGACCTTGATGGCATTTGCTGTCGAGGAACCTGCTATTGACCGCCACGAAAATCCTCTGGGGCCAGATCACTGTCGTCTTCCTGGTCGTGATCGCCACGACCTGGGCGGCCACGCAGTGGACGGCATGGAGGCTCGGATTCCAGCCACAGCTCGGGGCGTCATGGTTCGAGCTGGCTGGCGTCCCGTTCTATTATCCGCCGAGCTTCTTCTGGTGGTGGTACTCCTACGACGCCTACGCGCCGTCCATCTTCGTCGAGGGCGCCTATATCGCAGCTTCCGGCGGCTTCATCTCCATCGCCGTGGCGATCGGCATGTCGGTCTGGCGGGCGCGCGAGGCAAAGAACGTCGAAACCTACGGCTCGGCGCGCTGGGCCACCCCAAACGAGGTCAAGTCCGCCGATCTGCTCGGCCCTGACGGCGTGGTGCTCGGCAAGCTCGATCGCGACTATCTCCGCCACGATGGACCCGAGCATGTGCTGTGCTTCGCGCCGATGGCCTTGCAGTTCCGGCGCTACAGCCAAGCCCAGGTCTTCGCCTTCGACTTCGGCGGCTCGATCCGCGCGGCGGCGCTTGCCATGGGCGGCGACTGGCATGACCTTGGCGGCGACCTGACCGATGGCGCCGCGGCGTCCGTCTCGCTCCAGCCGCTGGCGCGCATCCATCACCCGCCCGAGCGCGCGTGGGCTGCCGACTGGATCGTGGCGATCCTGCTGCGCGAGAGCGTCGCCATCACTCCGGAAGTGAAAGAGCATCTGTGGTCGGCGCTGACCTCGCTCGCGTCGGCCCCGGTAGCAGAGCGCACGTTGACGGGCCTTTCGGTGCTGTTGCAATCATCGGCCCTGAAGCAGGCGCTTCGACCCTTTTGCGTCGGCGGACCATACGGCCGGCTGCTCGACGCCGAGACCGAGCGGCTCGGCGAGGCATCCGTGCAGGCTTTCGAGACCGAAGGGCTGATCGGCACGGGCGCGGCGGCTGCCGTGCTCTCCTATCTGTTCCACCGCATCGAGGACCGCCTCGATGGGCGACCGACGCTGCTGATCGTCGATGAAGGCTGGCTCGCTCTCGACGACGAGGGGTTTGCCGGCCAGCTCCGCGAATGGCTGAAGACGCTGCGCAAGAAGAACGCCAGCGTCGTGTTCGCCACGCAGTCGCTCTCCGACATCGATCGCAGCGCGATCGCGCCCGCCATCATCGAGAGCTGCCAGACGCGACTGCTGTTGCCGAACGAGCGGGCGATTGAGCCGCAGATCACGGCGATCTATCGGCGCTTCGGCCTCAACGATCGGCAGATCGAAATCCTCGCGCGGGCAACCCCGAAGCGCGACTATTACTGCCAGAGCCGCCGTGGCAACCGGCTATTCGAACTGGGTCTCGGCGAAGTGGCCCTCGCCCTCACCGCCACCTCGTCCAAGACCGATCAGGCCGCGATCGAGCGCGTCCTGGCCGAGGACGGCCGCGACGGCTTCGTGCCCGCATGGCTCCGAGCACGCGGCGTCGCGTGGGCGGCCGACCTCATCCCCGATCTTGTCAACCTCAGTCCCCAAACCAAGCCGGAGGCCCAACCATGAACACCCGTTCCCGATCGCTCGTCGCCCGCCTTGCGATGGCTCTCCTCACCGCGCCTATTTCGCTGTCGCCGATGTTCGCGACAACAGCCCACGCCTTCATCGTTTTCGATCCGACGAACTATGGGCAGAATGTCCTTCAAGCCGCCCGCGCCCTGGAGCAGATCACCAACCAGATCACCTCGCTGCAGAACGAGGCGCAGATGCTGATCAACCAGGCACGCAACCTAGCGAGCCTGCCCTACTCCTCCCTTCAGCAGCTTCAACAGTCGGTCCAGCGGACGCAGGGACTCCTTTCCCAGGCGCAGAACATCGCCTTCGACGTCCAGCAGATCGACCAGGCGTTCCAGACGACCTACGGCAACGCCTCGCTCTCGGCCTCGGATCAGCAGTTGATCGCTGGCGCCCGCGAGCGTTGGCAGAACACCGTCGGCGGCCTTCAGGACGCCATGCGCGTGCAGGCCGGTGTCGTCGGCAACATCGACACCAATCGAACCCAGATGTCTGCGCTCATCGGGCAGAGCCAGGGTGCCACCGGCGCGTTGCAGGCGACGCAGGCCGGCAATCAGCTCCTCGGTCTCCAGGCACAGCAGCTCGCCGACCTGACTGCTGTGGTCGCCGCGAACGGCCGAGCGCAGGCGCTTCAATCGGCCGAGCAGGCCGCGGCCGCCGAACAGGGCCGCGAGCAGCGCCGCCGCTTCCTGACGCCCGGCAACGGCTACCAGCCGGGCAACGTTCGCATGTTCCAGAACGGCAACTGAGGGCGGAAGCATGGACGGAAAAATGCTTGCCCGGCTCGGTGCGATCGGATTCGTCGGGATCGCCATCGCGGCGACAGCGATCGGACTGAGCCGGAAAGAAGATAGCTCCGCGGCCACCTCGATCGGCCGATCGGAGGCCGCCAGCGCCGATCCGTTGCGCGGCGAGTTGATCCGCTGCCGGGAGCTTGGCGAAGCAGGCACGCGCGATCCTGCTTGCCTGCGGGCCTGGGCCGAGAACCGCCGCCGCTTCCTCGCGCCCGCGCCGCCGACGATCGATCGACGAAAGGCCCAATAGCACCATGGGCGGCACCGGCGTCATCGATCATTTTCTCGAAATCTTCACCCGCTACATCGATTCCGGCTTCGGCCTGCTCGGTGGCGAGGTCGCCTTCATCGCCACTACGCTGATCGTAATCGACGTTACCCTGGCGGCCCTGTTCTGGTCGTGGGGCGCCGATGACGACATCATCGCGCGCCTGATCAAGAAGACGCTCTTCATCGGTGTCTTCGCCTATATCATCGGCAACTGGAACAGTCTCGCCCGCATCGTCTTCGAAAGCTTCGCCGGCCTCGGCCTCAAGGCCTCCGGCACAGGCTTTACGACCGCCGATCTTCTGCGTCCCGGCAAGGTTGCGCAGACAGGGCTGGACGCTGGACGACCCCTGCTCGACTCCATCTCTGGCCTGATGGGCTATTGGTCATTCTTCGAGAATTTCATCCAGATCGCCTGCATGTTTCTGGCTTGGGCGCTGGTGCTGTTCGCCTTCTTCATCCTCGCCGTCCAGCTCTTCGTCACGCTGATCGAGTTCAAGCTCACCACACTGGCTGGCTTCGTGCTGATCCCCTTCGGCCTCTTCGGCAAATCGGCCTTCATGGCCGAGCGCGTGCTCGGCAACGTCATCTCCTCCGGCATCAAGGTGCTGGTGCTCGCCGTGATCATCGGCATAGGCTCGACGCTCTTCTCCGAATTCACCGCCGGCTTCGGCGGTGCTGCGCCCACCATCGACGACGCCATGGCGATCGTGCTTGCGGCGCTCTCGCTGCTCGGCCTTGGCATTTTTGGGCCCGGCATTGCCAACGGCCTCGTCTCCGGCGGCCCCCAACTCGGCGCCGGCGCCGCTGTCGGCACTGGTCTGGCTGCTGGAGGCGTCGTGATGGCCGGCGGTGCCGCTCTTGGCGCAGCGGCGGGCGGCATCGGCGCTGTGGCCGGTAATGCTGCGACCGCCGCGCGAGGTGGCGCGGCGCTCGCCGGTGGTGCAGCGGCCTCCTACAGCCTCGCGTCTGCCGGCCAGACTGGCGCGGCCGGCGTTGCCTCCGGCCTGAGCGGCGTCGCGCGTGCCGGCGCCAGCGCTGCCACATCGCCACTCAGGCGCACAGCGTCCCGCACCGCCGAGGCCATGAAACAGAGCTTCTCCAGTGGCGCGATATCCGCCTTCGCGGCCACTGGCGGCACGTCGACCGAAGGCTCGATCGCTGGCACGGCCGAGGCCGAGGGCGATCCTTCCCATTCCGCCAGTTCTTCGACGCCGCCCGCCTGGGCCAGGCGCATGAAACGCTCTCAGACGGTCGGCCATGGGGTCTCGACCATTAGCCACGCCGTCCGATCGGGCGACGCCCATGGCGGCGGCTCATCCATCAATCTCTCAGAAGGGGACCGCTAATGTTCAAACGACCGTCCACCCACTACGGCAAGACACCCCAACCCGAGACCCCTTACCAAAAGGCCGCCCAGGTCTGGGATGAGCGGATCGGCTCGGCGCGTGTCCAGGCGAAGAACTGGCGCTTGATGGCTTTTGGCTCATTGCTGCTCGCCGGCGGCTTCGCGGCAGCGGTGGTCTGGCAATCGGGGCGCGGGACGATCGTCCCCTGGGTGGTGCAAGTTGATCGGCTCGGCCAGGCTCAAGCCGTCGAACCAGCCGTCGCCGACTACCGCCCCACGGATCCTCAAATCGCCTGGCACCTGGCCCGCTTCATCGAACAGGTCCGCTCGATTCCCGCCGATGCAATTATCGTTCGCCAGAACTGGCTCCGGGCCTACGACTTCACGACCAACCGCGGCGCGCTCGCTCTCAACGACTACGCCCGCGCCAACGATCCTTTTTCCAAGGTCGGCAAGCAGCAGATTGCCGTGGAAGTGTCGAGCGTCATCCGCGCCTCCCCGGATAGCTTCCGCGTCGCCTGGATGGAGCGCCGCTATCAGGACGGTTCGCTGGCATCCACCGAGCGCTGGACCGCCATCGTCACCGTCGTCATCCAACCACCACGCGACGCTGAGCGGCTGCGCAAGAATCCCCTCGGCGTCTTCATCAACGCCATCAACTGGTCGAAGGAGTTGGGCCAATGACTTTTGGTAACCGCGGAGCTGTTGAACCGAATCCACGGAAAGCCGGATTTCCTCATTTCCGTACATCCGTGTTTCCACTTGTGCTGCTCTCAGCAACAGCGCTTGGCGGCTGCGCCACCAAAAAGCCGCCGCAGATTTCCTACGACGATCCGCAGCCCGCTGTGTTCGCGCCCGCTCCGCCGGCACCGGTTCAGGTCGTTGAACTTCCCCGACCTCTGCCTTTGCCGGGCCAGTTGAAACCAATCAAAGAAACCCGCCATGCCCCCGAGCCCGCGGAGCCCACCGCCCGGGTCAACCAGGCCAACGCCGCCGCGCGCATGCAGCCAGTTCGTGACGGCTTCATCAACGCGATGCAGGTCTATCCGTTCACAGAGGGCGCGCTCTATCAGGTCTATGCCGCAGTTGGACAAATCACCGACGTCGCCCTCCAGCCCGGCGAGCAACTTGTTGGCTCCGGCCCCGTTGCCGCCGGCGACACGGTGCGCTGGGTCATCGGCGATACCGAAAGCGGCTCTGGCGCAACGCGCCAGATCCACATCCTCGTCAAGCCGACCCGTGCGGACCTGACCACGAACCTTGTCATCAACACCGACCGCCGCACCTATCACATGGAGCTCCGTTCGACCGAGAAAACCTACATGGCCTCGGTGTCCTGGCAATATCCGCAGGACCAGCTCATCGCCCTTCGGCGGCAAAACGCCCAGGCCGAGGTCGCTCAGCCCGTCGCCGCCGGCGTCGACCTCGCCTCGATCAACTTCCGCTATTCGATCGACGGCGACCGTGCGCCTTGGCGGCCGCTGCGCGCCTTCGACGATGGCCGTCAGGTGTTCATCGAGTTCCCGCGCGGCATCGGCCAAGGCGAAATGCCGCCGCTGTTTGTCGTCGGCCCAGAGGGCAAGACCTCTGAGCTCGTCAACTACCGCGTCCGCGGCAATCACATGATTGTCGACCGTCTGTTTGCTGCGGCTGAGCTGCGCTTCGGTAGCGGTCGCCAGCAACAGCGCGTTCGTATCGCCCGCACCGACGGAAGGCCCGCGTCATGAGCGAGGGCCGGGAAGAGGAAGAAAGGCCGTCAGGCAGGGCCGAAGCGCCTGATGCCGCGCCCATGCGCCTACGTGGCGAGACGCCGCGTGTCACCCGCCTGTCCCGCCGTGTGCTGGCCAGCCTCGGCCTGGTCGCCAGCCTCGGGGTTGGCGGTGCGCTCGTCTATGCCCTGCAGTCGCGCCATTCCGGCCTCGGCAACGAGGAGCTATACTCGACCGACAACCGCACCACGGCGGACGGTCTCGCCGGATTGCCACGGGATTATTCCGGCATCCCGCGGCCCAGTGTTCCACAATTGGGTCCGCCGCTTCCCGGAGACCTAGGTCGTCCGATACTCAGCGCCCAGAACCGCGGTCAGCCCGTCGCAGGCGTCAGCGCCGAGGAACAACGGCGGCTCCAGGAGATCGAAGCCGCGCGCACCAGCCGTCTGTTCACCGGCACCGAAACGCGGTCGGCACCGGCGGCCACTCGGCCACCCGCGTCGGGCGAAACGCCGGCCATGGAGTCGCCGACGCTCGCAGGCCTTGGCCTCGCGCCACAGCCTTCGACCCCCACCGCGCAAGAACGACAGGCCGCCTTCCTCAACGCCGCCGCTGACCGCCGCACGGTTAGCCCTGATCGCGTTGCAGCGCCGGCATCGCCCAATATCCTGCAGGCAGGTTCGATCATCTCGGCCGCCCTCATCACCGGCATCCGCTCCGACTTGCCCGGCCAGATCACCGCGCAGGTGACCGAGAATGTCTATGACAGCCCGACTGGGCAGATCCTCATCGTTCCACAGGGCGCACGGCTCGTCGGGCAGTACGACAACGGCGTCGGGTTCGGTCAGCGTCGCGTGCTGCTGGTCTGGAACCGCATCATCATGCCGAACGGCAGGTCCGTCGTGCTGGGACGGCAGCCTGGCGTCGACTCTCAAGGCTATGCCGGGCTTGAGGACGGTGTCGACTATCACTGGCGCGAACTCTTCAAGGCCGCCGCGCTCTCCACGCTGCTAAGCATCGGCGCGGAGAGCGGATCGTCGAGCGGTGAAAGTGATATTGTTCGCGCGCTGCGCCAGGGCGCGTCCAACAGCACTAGCCAAATCGGGCAGCAGATCGTTGGTCGTCAGCTCAATATCGCCCCGACGCTGACCATTCGGCCGGGCTTCCCCGTCCGTGTGATCGTCACCCGCGATCTCGTCCTCGAACCATATGGAGGATGACATGACGAAGCTAAAACTTGGAGCTATTGCCGACGACAAGCCCTTCAAGATGTCGATCGAACTTCCGGCCGCTGTTCATCGGGATCTCATCGCCTACGCAGAGGTTCTCGGACGAGAGACTGGCCAGCCCGTTGGTGAACCGGTCAGGCTGATCGCCCCGATGATCGAGCGCTTCATGGCCACGGATCGGGCTTTCGCAAAGGCGCGGCGGAACCGGAAACCCTAGGCGACGACACGGGATAACGCTCTTCAAACAGCTTGAGGAAGTGCCCTAGCGCCGGATTGCCGTTGTCGCTCTGCCAATAGGCGGCGTAGCTGATTCGGCTCGGGCCGTTGCCGTCCTGCACGTCGCGATAAACGACGCCAGCGTAACTGGCGCCGATGCCAGCCTCGCACATCAGGCTGATTCCAAAACCGGCGCTCACCAAACCCACTATGCTTTCGCGGCTGACATCCTGTCTGACAATCTTAGCCTGGACGCCGGGTGAAGCGAGTTTTGCCAGCAAGATCTCCCGGAGTTCGGGTCCTGGGTCGCGCTGGCTCAACAGGAAGGTCTCGCCTCTGAGGTCGGTCCAATAGACGATCTCGTTCGCTGCCAGTGGATGGCTCTCCGGGAGTGCGACCCTGATGCGTTCCCCCCACAAGGCCATGGCTCCCCCTTCGCGAACTGCTGGCTCGCCCGTGACGATGGCAACGTCGAGTGTGCCAAGCTCCAGACCCTCAAAAAGGCTCGCCCGCGCTCCCTCGACCGTCCTGATTTCCACTTGTGGAAATCGTCGCGCATGTTCCGCCAAGCTCGCGCGCAAATTCCCCGCCGACAGCGAGGTGTAGAAACCGACGGTCAGCCGGCCAGCCTCGCCGCGGCCTGCGGCCTTGGCCGACGCCATCATGTGGTCCAGCCCATCGACCAAATGCCGGGAGGTGCGCAGGATTTCAGTTCCAGCGTCTGTAAGCCGCACGCCGCTGCTCGATCGCTCGAACACAGCGACTCCCAGACGATCCTCCATTTGGCGAATGCGGCGGCTTAGCGATGACTGCTTGACGCCAAGCGCCTCCGCCGCGCGGCGGAAGCTTCCGTAGTGCGCCGCGGCGACAGCGTAACGAAGATGGCGCAGTTCGATGGCCATTTATCAACGAGCAGCAGCCGTGGTCACGCTGCGACCAATTGGGTATAGCGAGCCGCGAGCACGGCCCCCTGGAGCTGACCCGTCTCGCGGACGTTCATGAGCGCGGATTCAGTGATTGGCAGGTGTCCGGCCAACGCCTTTGTGTCGTCAATCTGCATGGGCGGAGCAAAGCGTTCCAGTGGCCATCCAGCCCGTCTCAAAATGCGCTCAAATCGAACGTCCGTTACCGTGACCACAGTCTCCTGGCCGTTCGCTAGGCCCCATTCAAGAATCCCCGCAAGCAGGCCGAATGTCACGTCGCGAAGGCCGGTTGCGCTCACGCTGTCAGCAGAGCCGGTATCCACACAGAAGCGCGAGCTTTCGAAAATCTTGGCGCTTCGCGGAGAGGGGTTCGATCCAAGTAGCGTTGGGAAGGTATTCCCTAGCATCGTTGGCCCTGTTGTCGGCAGCAGTCTCGCACAGCCGACCACCGAACCGCGGTCGTCGACAGCAATGATATATGTCGGCTTGAGCGTGTCGTATGCGTCGATCTCCAAATCGCCCGAAACAGAAACATCCCAGTTTAGACGATCTCTAAAAACGCGATAGCGCAAGCGGTGCATGCCCGCGATCAGATCGGAAAATTCATAGTGGTCCCGGTGACTAACTACAATTATGTGCATGGCTGCAGGCTCCTTTGTTTGCGAGAAACACAGAGCACGGCGAGCCAAACAGCGTAGCTGTACGATTTTACAGGGTGCGTACGCGAGGAAGCTCTGGCGTAAACCTGGCAGCTATAGCCGCTGCGACAATCTGAGGATCTGCCGCTGACCGATGAGCAAACAGTCGCACGGAAACGTTACAACGTCCGCTGCGACCCACAAGTCACAGCGCCGAAAGCTGTTTTCAGGACAGGATGATGCCGCGGTTCGCGGCTTCGACGACAGCCTGCGCCACCGTGGACGCACTCAGCTTCGACCGGGCATTCTCGAGATGGAAGACCACCGTTCGCGTGCTGATGCCGAGAATTTGTGCGGTTTCTGGCATCTTCTTTCCGCGGGCCGCCCAGAAAAGGCACTGCCGCTCTCGTTGGGTGAGCGGCATGTCCGCGAGGCGGTTCAAGCCCAACTGGAGTTTTGCATAGACGTGCGCATGGTAATAGAGCCCGGCAAGTTGCAGCATATCCATTACCTCAGTTGGACGTTGCTCGAGACTTGCGTCCCTATTGCCGGCGAGCGTGAACGCGGCGAAACGACCAAATCCTCCGCGTATCGGAACAGTTGCTCCACAGTGAATGCCAAATTTGGCAGCCTCAGCGAAGAAGCGCTGCTGAGCGGCTGATGCTATTCCCAGGGTCCGGCGATCCCATTGAAACGACCGTTGCGATGATCGAGCCAGCCCAACGACAGGGTCGATATCCTCGTATCGCTGCTCAACATACTGCTGTGCCCACGAGTTCGGATATGAAGAAAGCACTTTGAGCGCAGGTTCTGAAAACCCGAGATAGGCGAACCATCGGTAACCCAGCCGCGCGGCCAGCCGATCAGCCGCACCTTTGAAGCCCATCTCGTCATGAGCTGTTTCAAGGGCATCGACGAAGTCTCGGAAAGTAAGGTCGAGAACCGTCACCGACACCATCCTCAGAAAGTTTCGTAATCCCCGCCAAATGCGGGGAGCCAGTCAGCCGCCGCGACCGACTGGCTCCGGGCGCCTTGGGAGGAGCGGCGCCAAAAATCAGCAAGGCAAGTAGTTCAAACTCAAGAAACCCAGCGCGTTCGCGCCATAATCAACCCATTGTTCCACTTAGCTGGTGAGTTCGAAGTCCTAGTAGGGTTCGCGCAAGGCGGTCTTCTGGATCTCCCCAGCCGCCGTTTCAATTGGCCCGCCTGGCAACCGCCATGAAGCGCTGCTGTTTCGGTCGCCGACTTTGGCGGTGATGGTCGGCGGCGTGAACCCCAGTCTGTCGATGACGACCTGAATTGTCTCGGCCTGTCCCTGGGCAACGCCCCGGGGCAAAACCAACGCGATGGCAAGCCGCCATGCGGAACGCATCTCCGCGAGGGAGTCGGCGGTTCGCTGGCCTCTTTGGCAACGAATGTCAGTATGACTGGTAAAAAAAAAAATTCAACATGGGTTGCAAAAAAAAGAGATTGGTATCCAATATGTGGAGAGTTGATTGTCGATATGCTCTAAAGAGGGCATGATGGAGGTGGTGGTCATGTCTGGTGATTGTAGACTTCGCAACGACTGGGACGTGGTTGCAGATCAGTCAAACCTGCTTGGCCTAGGCCGTTTCGATGCGCGCCTTTTAGGCGTGGACATCACCGTACGTCGGCAAGCGCGAGGCGGCTTTGGGGTAGTCCGCAACGATACCGGCGGACTGCTCGATTTGTGAGGAGATCGGCCCGATGACGCTGGAAGTATTCGCACGAGCCTTGCCGAAGGCCGAACTGCATCTGCATCTCGCGGGAGCGGTGAAGGCTGAGACCTTTCTGAAGCTGGCACGGAAGAATGACGTCACCTTGCCGCCTTTCGGTGAAGTCGAAGAGCTTTACCACTACGACAATCTGTTCGACTTCCTCAAGATCTACGACCTCGTGGCGCGATCCGTCGTCAGTGCCGACGATTTCCACCTCATCGCCTACGAGGCGCTCGCCCATGTCGCCAATGCTGGCGGACGCTATGTCGAGTTCTTCTTCAGCCCGCAGGTGCATCAGGACGCAGGCATAAACTACCAGACGATGTTTTCCGGCATTCTGAAGGGCATGGACGACGCGGAGGCCGATTTCGGCGTGATTTCGCGGTTGATCCCGGCCATCAACCGCGAACTGACGGTTGACCGTGCTTTTGAATTCCTCGACCGGGTGCTGCCGTTCCGCTCGGAAAAGGTGATCGGCATTGGGCTTGATTACGACGAGGAGCCGTTTCCGCCGGCACAGTTCAAGCCGGTTTACGAGCGGGCGAAAAAAGCAGGTATGCGTCTGACCTCGCATGCCGGAGAAGGCGGCCCGGCCGCCAATGTGCGTGACGCGCTCGACCTGCTCAGCGTAGAGCGCATAGACCACGGCTATCGGGTCATCGAGGACCGGGCCCTAGTCAGGCGATGCGTCGACGAAGGCGTAGCCTTCACCGTGTGCCCGAGTTCGACCGTCATCCTGACCCATTGGCGTGACCTCACGGCTGTCGACCATCCAATCCGCATCATGTTCGAGGCTGGGCTCAAACTGGTAGTCTGCACCGACGATCCGCCGATGCTGCAAACCGACCTTGCCAAGGAATATCGGCTGCTGGCCGAAACCATGTCGCTCGACCGCAGGACACTCGCTGACCTTGCTCTCAATTCGCTCGACGCCGCTTGGCTTGACGAGTCGACGAAACGCCACTGGCGTGCCGCTTGGTCGAACGAGATCGGCCAACTATTAGCCGGAGCGTAGCGCGCCGCGTGAACCACCGACGTCAAATCGGCTCGGGAGAGGCCGACCGAAAGACGAAGCAAAACTGGGATCCAACCCAGAAACGACCCAGAGGGAAAGGCAGTATCCTATGTTCATGACCTTCTTCAAAAGAGTGTCGGCTCTGTCCATGCTCGTTATCGCCTGTATCGCCATCGGCCCTGGCCTTGCTCGAGCCACCGAGCCCGACAAGCTGCGCATTGCGGTTATCCTTTCCGCCGGTCT
This sequence comes from Mesorhizobium australicum WSM2073, assembly GCF_000230995.2. Lineage (NCBI taxonomy): Bacteria > Pseudomonadati > Pseudomonadota > Alphaproteobacteria > Hyphomicrobiales > Phyllobacteriaceae > Mesorhizobium > Mesorhizobium australicum. Next base: position 998,663 of record NC_019973.1, read on the forward strand.
TGAGAGCGGTTGGGACGCCACGCTCATCCAGGCCCTTGAGAGAGTAAAAGCTAAGAAGCCGCACGGTCTTGAGATCACGTGGAAAAACACTGATCCACTCTGGGGCGACGATGCCGGGGACGCGATGCGGGTATTTGCCGAAAGCGGCCAGTACGACATCATCTGGGCCCACAGCTCCTATTCAGACCAGGTGAAGAAGCTCAAGGACGAGTTTCCCGATATCCTTTTCGTCGTCGCCGGGTCCGGCAATGAGGGGCTGGGCGGCAACCAATACTGGGTCTACAAGCGTACCTATGAGCCAGCCTATCTGCTTGGCACGATAGCCGGCAAGATGACCAAGTCGAACAAGCTCGGCGCCGTCGGCCCATTTCCGTCCGACGACATCAACGACGAGATCAACGCCTTTTTCGACGGAGCCAAGGCAGTCAACCCCAAGATCGAGCGCAGCGTCGCGTTCATTGAGTCCTGGTACGATCCAGCCAAGGCGGCGGCTTACACCTCCGCCCAGGTCGCTACCGGCGCCGATTTGATCTTCCAGCTGATGGATACCTTCAAGCCCTGTGAGGAAGCCAAGATCGTCTGCTTCGGTGCTCTCCAGGACCAGCACTCTCTTTCACCGTCAACCGTACTGTCGAGCGCGATGGCGCTTTGGGATCCTGACGTCAACCACATCATCGACGCCTGGTGGGCCCACAAGGCCGAAGGTAAGCCCTATGCCGGCAACACCGATAAGCATTGGTTTGCGATGAAGGATGGCGGCGCGGCGATGGCCCCCTATGGGGAGCTCGAATCCAAACTGCCGCAGGACGTCCGCGGCGACGTCGAAGCGCTCAAGGCCAAGATTATGGCTGGTTCCTTTGAGGTTCCGCTCGACGTGTCCGATCCGAAAGCACACTGACCCGACAGACCATACGGGGGGCGCCGCCCGCCGAGGCGGTCGCTTCCGTCCCCAATTTCTTCGGAGCTTACCATGTCCACTGCCTTGCGCGTCGAAGGCCTCACCAAGCGCTTTGCTGGTGTCGCCGCCAACGACGACGTCGACTTCGATCTGCGTCCCGGCGAGATCCACTGCCTGTTCGGCGAGAATGGGGCAGGGAAGTCGACACTCTCATCGTGCATCTTCGGCCTCTATCGCCCTGACAAGGGGCAGATATTGGTGCTGGAGAAGCCCGTTCACATCGCCTCGCCCATCGATGCGATCCGCCATGGCATCGGCATGGTGCACCAGCATTTCGTGTTGGTGCCGGAATTCACCGTACTCGAAAATATCATCGTCGGCACTCAGCGCTCGGGTTGGCGGCTCAACGCCGCCGAAGCCAGGCAGAAGCTGAAGGCCATCTGCGATGGCTACGGCCTCGACATCGATTTCGACGCCTATGTCTGGCAATTGCCGGTCGGTCGCCAGCAATGGGTGGAAATCTTGAAAGCGCTTTATCTCGACGCCCAGATTCTCATTCTCGACGAGCCTACCGCGGTGCTGACCCCGGGCGAATCGCGCATCTTGTTCGACATCATGGGCAAGATGTGCGCCCGCGGCCTGTCGATCATCCTCATCACCCACAAGCTGATCGAGGTCATGCAGTCCAACCGGGTCACGGTGTTGCGCAAGGGCAAGGTCGTTGCGACTCTCAATACCGCCGAAACGTCTCCGGACGAACTCGCCCGGCTGATGGTCGGCCGTGACGTGTCGTTCACGATCAGCAAGCAGGAACTGACGCCGGGCGAGACGGTGGTCGCGGTCAACAAACTGACCGCAGTTGGTCTCTGGGGCGAGGCCGTTCTCAAGGACGTTTCTTTTTCAGTCGCGCGCCATGAAATCCTCGGCATAGCAGGGGTTGCGGGAAACGGCCAAAAGGAGCTGTTCGAGGTACTGTGCGGGGTGCGCAAACCCAAGACCGGCTCGATCCGGCTGATGAACGAGGAGATCGCCGGGCTGACGCCACGCTGTCTGATGGATCGTGGCGTCGGTCACATTCCAGACGACCGTTTCCGCGAGGGTCTGGTGCCGGAATTCAATGTCGCCGAAAACCTGGTGCTGGGCTGGCAGCGCAGCGCGAAATATCGCAGCGGCCCACTGATGAACGCTAAGGCGATCGCCAGGCTGGCGCGCGACATGATCGCCCAATACCAGATCGCCACGCGTGACGAAAAAGTCGCTGCCGGAAAGCTGTCGGGTGGCAACGCGCAGAAGATCATCATCGCCCGCGAGTTCCTGAATGCGTCAGGCCTGATCCTCGCCAACCAGCCGACACGAGGGCTCGATGTCGGCGTAATCGAATATGTGCAATCGCAACTGTTGAGGAAGCGCGACGAAGGCTTCGCCATCATCCTGGCGTCGGAGGAATTGAGCGATCTGTTCGGGCTCGCCGACCGCATCGCCGTGATGTTCAAGGGGGAGATCATGGGCGTGGTCGATACCAAGCAGACGACCCTTGCCGAAGTGGGTGTCATGATGGCCGGCCAAAGGCTGCAGACCGCACACAGCTTGGAGAGGATCCAGGCATGATCCGCTTCGAGCAGCGATCCGAACAGAACAGTCTTTGGACGGCCGCCTCTTTTGCCATGGCCATTCTAGCGGGCCTCGCGGCCGTGGCACTTTTACTTGTCTCGACCGGTGCCAATATCGCCCAGGTATTCGACGCGCTCATCATGGGCGCGGTCGGCTCGCCAAAGGCGCTGGCGACAACGCTCGTCAAAGCGACGCCGATTATTCTGACTGGCTTAGCGACCGTGATCGCTTTCCGGGCGCAGCTGTACAGCATCGGTCAGGAAGGCCAGGTGTTTGCTGGCGCCATGGGCGGCTATCTCGGTGCACAGTTAATGGCGGGGATGCCGCCGCTCCTGTTCTTCCCGGCCGTACTGTTGTCGGGGATGGCGGCGGGAATGTTGTTTGGATGGCTGGCCGCCATGCTGAGGAACAGTTTCGCCGTCAACGAGATCATCTCGACCTTGATGCTGAACTATCTCGTAGTCTATTTGTTGTCCTGGCTCCTGGAAGGGGGGCCTTGGGGCGAGAGCGGCGGCACCGTCTCCTACCAGCAGTCGCCGATGTTATCTGGCGATGACTTTCTTCCGGCTCTCTTCGGCAGCAGGGTGCTGCATGCAGGCGTTATCCTGCCGTTTATAGCCGCCACCATCTGCTCGATTGTTATATCCCGAACACCGCTTGGCCTTGAGATCCGAGGCCTCGGCTACAATCCAGTTGCGCTGCGTCACAAGGGCGTCAACATCGGTCGCACCGTTTTCATCGTATTGATGACGAGCGGCGCGTTGGCGGCACTTGCCGGCGCCATCGAGCTTTTTGGCGTAGCGCATCGGCTGCGTGCCGACAATCTCGTCGGGCTTGGCTACACGGGCATCATCGTAGGTATGATAGGTGGTCTCAGGCCACTCGGAACGGTGCTGGCGGGGTTGTTCTTCGGTGGGCTGGCGAGCGGCGCAGTCTATATGCGCGTGCTGGGCGATGTGCCCGGATCACTAGTGCCCGCCATCCAGGGCATCACCCTTTTCTTCTTTCTTTGCGCAGGCGTCCTGGCGCGCTACCGCGTCGTGAAGGTAGCCGTTCAATGAGCCAGCTGTTCCAGGAAGCGATCATCGTAAGCATTCTTGCCGCGACCATCCGCGCCATGACGCCGTTGTTGTTTTCCGCCATGGGCGAGCTGATCACACAACGTGCCGGCATCTGGAACATGGGTGTGGAGGGCACGATGTTGATGGGGGCGTTCACCGCTTACATCGCGGCGACGTGGACGGGGTCGCTCTGGCTTGCGGTCCTTGCCGCAATCTTCGCCGGCGCCCTTATGGGCCTGATCTTCGCCTTCATGACCGCGACTTTGCGTGTAGACCATTTCATCGCGGGCCTCGGATTGAACCTCCTTGTCAGCGGTCTGACCCTCTATTGGTTTCAGAGCTACGTCCAGGGACGGGCGCAGCCCAAGTTTGCAAGCTTTCAGGATATCGCAGTCCCCTTTCTCTCCGACATCCCCTTTCTAGGGCCAATATTGTTTTCACAGCGCTTGCTGACCTATGTCGCGTTCCTCGCCGTGCCCACGGTTTGGTTCCTACTCTACCGCAGTCGTTATGGGCTGGAACTGCGCTGCCTGGGCGAAAACCCCAAGGCCCTCGACGTCAAGGGTCTCAGTGTGACTGCCCGCCAGTTCGCGGCCGTGATGGCCGGCAGCGCTATGACGGGGCTCGGCGGCGGCTTCCTTATGCTCGGTCTTTCCGACCGCTTCGTTGCAGATTTCACGGCCGGCCGAGGTTGGATCGTCGTGGTGGCGCTGATTGCCGGCAATTGGAAACCGAAGGGTGTGCTGATTGCGGTCACGGCTTTCGCCATCCTGGATTCGCTTGCCATGCACTTGCAGGTGCTTGGCACACCAGTCCCGCGCCAGTTGTTGCTAGCGCTGCCCTACCTCGCATCGGTCGTGCTTCTGATGGGCGTACGCTTCCGTAGTAGCCAGCCAGGCCAACTCGGCGTGCCATACAAAAGAAGCTAGCTCAACAATTTTGAATTCTGATTTCCCACCCCCCTAAAACATGGGCCAAGAACGAGGGACCAGATGATGCTGAACATTGCCGAGACTACAGAAGCTCGAGCTGACGAAACCGCCGCTCGCGGGACACCGTTCCATGCGGCGACCAGCGGCGAGATGAGAACGCCCTGGTGGTTTGCCTGGGACAAATACATCGTTCCTGATGTCTACACGAGCATGCCTCGAGAGCTCGCCGCGATCCGCAACGCGGTCGCCATGATAGACATGTCGCCTATCGCGAAAATGGAAGTGCGTGGACCCGACGCCCATGAGCTGATCGACCGGTTGATGACGCGCGATATGCGCCGGCTTGAAGTCAATCAGGTCATGTACACTCCGTGGTGCAATCACGATGGTCTCATCGTCGGCGACGGCCTTGTCTTTAGACTGGAGGCCGACAGGTTCATGATATCGGGCGGAAGCAGCCACGCATGGTTCGCCAGCCACGCCGACGGTCTGCAGGTCGAGATCCGCAGCGCTTCGGACGACTACGGCATTCTTTCGTTGCAGGGGCCGAAATCGTTTGACCTTCTGGGGGCAGCGACCGGCCAGGATTGGTCCGGTCTGAAATTTTCGCAGATCGGTCGAGCCAAAGTGGCCGGCGTTGATGTCTTCGTCGCGCGGCAAGGTTTCACTGGTGAGCGTGGCTTCGAACTGTGGGTTCCGAAAAACGGCGGAGTGGCGGTCTGGCGCCACCTCCAAGCTGCCGGCCAGATATTCGGCGTCGTTTGCGCGGGGGAATACGCGGTCGAAGTGGCGCGGATCGAGGCTGGTCTGATCTTGATATCGTCTGACTACGATGCGGCAGATGTCGACCTGGCCACGGCGCGCGTCGATGCTGCAAACGATCGTCACATAACGCCGTTCGAGGCTGGACTTGGGCGACTGGTCAATCTTGACAGTGACTTCGTCGGCCGGGACGCACTAAAGGCTGCGAAAGCGTCGGACGAGCCGAGGCGGTGCTTTGTTGGCCTGCGATACGATGCGGTAGAACTGTTGAGGATTGCAGCCGAAAAGAGTGCCTGCGGAACAGCTTTGTCTCGCGTCTTCTGGGGCTCAATGCGAGCATTCAAGGACGGCGAGCTGGTCGGCCGCGCATCGAGCCTTGCCTATAGCGCGACACAGCGGCAGGCGATCAGCTTCGGTTTCGTCCCCGAACGGCTTTCATCTGCCGGCTCGACCATTGAGGTCGAGCTGACAGACGATGAGGGAGCCGTGCTCGACATGGTGAAGGCCACGATCGTTCCCCTCCCTTTCGTGGAAATCAAACGATCCAAGGGCTGAAGGCGGTTCGCCCCTCCAAGCCGCGGTCATTCGCCACGAAAATAGCAGCATTTTCAATTTCGCCGGCGGCGCGGCTGCCGCTTAGGAATCAAGGAGCCCAAAGTGCCTGAACCCAAACTCTGCCCGGCGCCAAAGCCGGCAGCCTCGGCCGGCTTGGTCCGACGAGATATCTCGATAGAACTTGCTCCCGCGCAGGTAGCTGCGTTCAGACCTACAGCATCCGCGTTTCCGTTCGGGTCGAGAGTTTTTCTCACGCATCTCGAAGGCAAGCCTATAGCCCTCCAGGTCGGGGCTGCTAAACAGCTGCTGGAGGCCGGCTTCATCCCGGTTCCACATATCGGTGCAAGGCATTTCGCCACCGAGCGGGATTTCCGCGACCTCGTCCTGGCACATAGCCGCAATGGGGTCAGAGAGGCGCTCTTTGTCGGCGGCAATCCGCTTCAGGCGAGAGGGCCGCTCGAAAATGCTGCAGCACTGCTTTCCCATCCCGTGCTGGCCGATAGCACGATCCGGACCGCGTTCATCGGCGGCTACCCGGAAGGCCATCCGGCGATCCCCGCAAATGCGTTGACCGCCGCGCTGGCACAGAAGATCGCGATTTGTGGGGAACGTGGGTTACAGCCGCGGCTGGTTTCGCAATTCGCCTTCGATGGCGGTGCGATCGGCCTTTGGACAGCAGAAATCCAGCGCAATTATCCGGACCTGGCGATCCATATCGGACTTGCTGGCGTCACCTCGCTCGCCAAGCTCATAAAATTCGGCATGTTGTGCGGCGTCGGGCCTTCGCTCGCAATGTTGCGGCGCTCCGCTGCAGGCCTTTTCAACATACTAGCCGACAAGAACCCGGGCGACATTATCGACGCCATCGAAGCGCATCGACCCTTGGGATCGTTTCACCTGCATTTCTATCCCTTCGGCGGCTGGGAAAAGACCCTTGCCTGGGTCGCGGAACATCAGCTGAGCACAGACGTGCACCCCACCCACCACATAGGAGAAAGTCGATGAGAAACGGAAACGCACATCTGTTCGTGCCAGGCCCGACCAACATTCCCGACGCCGTCCGTCGCGCGATGAACGTGCCGATGCAGGATATGCGGGCCCCGGACTTTCCGGAGCTGACGCTTCCCCTGATGGCGGATTTGAAGAAAGTCTTCAAGACCGCAAGCGCGTCGATCTTCATTTTCCCGGGTTCAGGCACCGGCGCCTGGGAGGCTGCGATCACCAACACGCTGAATGCCGGTGACAAGGTACTGATGTCGCGCTTCGGGCAATTCTCGCACCTCTGGGTCGACATGGCTCAACGCCTCGGCCTCGATGTTGAAGTCATCGACGTCGAATGGGGCGAGGGCGCCCCAGTTGACGCGTACGCCGCTCACTTGGAGCGTGACAAGCACGGAGCGATCAAGGCCGTCTTCGTAACGCACAACGAAACCGCGACCGGGGTGACCTCGGATGTGGCGGGCGTGCGCCGTGCCCTTGAAGCTGCCGGCCACCATGCGCTGCTCTTCGTCGACGGTGTTAGCTCGATAGCCTCGATCGATTTCCGCATGGACGAATGGGGCGTCGATCTCGCTGTCACCGGATCGCAGAAAGGCCTAATGCTGCCTGCCGGTCTTGGCATCCTGGCGGTCAGCGCCAAGGCCATGGAAGCGCATAAGGGCTCGCGCATGCCGCGCTGCTATTTCAGTTTCGAGGACATGGGCGCGGCCAGCAAGACGGGCTATTTTCCGTATACACCGCCCACCCAACTGCTTCTAGGCATGCGCGCCTCGCTCGACCTGTTGTTTGCCGAGGGCCTGGAAAACGTCTTCGCGCGCCATACGCGCCTGGCTGAAGGCGTCAGGCGTGGCGTTCACGCGTGGGGGCTGAATTTATGTGCTGCCGAAGAAAAGTGGTGGTCGGATACAGTCTCGGCAATTTTGGTTCCGGCCGACGTAGACGCAAGGGCTGTGATCGCAAACGGCTATTCTAGATATCGCACGTCATTTGGTACTGGCCTTAGCCGGCTGGCGGGTAAGGTTTTCCGCATCGGGCATCTCGGCGACCTCAACGAAGTGATGTGTCTGGCTGCTCTGGCCTCCGCGGAAATGTCGTTGAGCGATGCCGGAGCCAGGATCGAGAGCGGCTCGGGTGTCGCGGCGGCACAGGAATGGTATCGCCAGCAGGTCGCATCCTCCCCTGCCACCGCCACCCGGGCCGCATAAGGAAAACCGATGAGCAAGCCAAAAGTGATCCTCACCCGCCGATGGCCGCGCCAGGTGGAAGCAAAGCTGGCAAGCCAGTTCGATGCGACATTCAACGAAAATGACAGGCCTCTCGACCAAAATGGGTTGAGGCTAGCGTTGGAGCAGGCGGACGCCGTTTTGCCAACTGTCTCTGACAGGCTCGGCGCCGACCTGTTTGCAGGGGGATCGAGAGCGAAAATTCTCGGCAATTTCGGCGTCGGCTTCAATCACATCGACATCGAAGCGGCGAAAGCCGCGGAGATCGCCGTCACCAACACGCCGGGCGTCTTGACGGACGCGACTGCCGACCTTGCGGTAACGCTGCTTTTGATGTGTGCCCGCCGCGCCGGCGAAGGCGAACGCGAATTGCGAGCTGGCAAATGGTCTGGATGGCGCCCCACGCATCTGTGCGGCACGCAAGTCACCGGCAAGACCATAGGCATTATCGGCATGGGCCGCATTGGCCAGGCCGTGGCGCGGCGTTGTCACTTCGGCTTCGGCATGAAGGTGATCTACCACGACGATTTCGCGGGCGATTTGCAGGATTTTCCGGCGCTCCGCATATCCAAGGTCGATCAAGTTTTTGAAGAGGCGGATTTCGTTTCGCTGCATTGCCCAGGCGGCGGCCAAAACATTCACCTGGTCAATGAGCGTCGTCTCGGCCTGATGATGAGATCGGCCATCCTGATCAACACAGCGCGCGGCGACGTGGTTGATGAGGCCGCGCTCATCTCCGCACTTGAACAGGGACAGATTGCTGGAGCTGGACTGGATGTGTTCGAGCATGAGCCGAACGTGCCGAAAGCGCTGCGCGAACGGGAGAACGTCGTGTTGCTGCCGCATCTCGGCAGCGCCACCTCGGAAACCCGCGTGGCGATGGGCATGAAGGTGATCGAGAACCTGACCGCCTTTTTCGAGGGACGTCGTCCACCCGACCTAGTTTCCTGACGTAACGCCCGAACGCAAAACTGAGATCGTCGTCCCAGCGGCGGCAGAGGAGATACCATGTCTGATTTTTTCGAAAGAACCCTCGAGGGCGACGAGCAGATCCTAAAGGCCATTCGTCTTGAACAACACCGACAGCAATCCGAGATTGAGCTGATCGCGTCGGAGAACATCGTTTCGCCGGCCGTGCTTGCGGCGCAAGGATCGGTGATGACCAACAAATATGCTGAAGGTTATCCGGGCCACCGCTACTATGGTGGCTGCCAGTACGTGGATCTTGCCGAAGTGGCGGCGATCGAGCGCGCCAAGCAGCTCTTTGGTGCCAGCTACGCGAATGTGCAACCCCACTCCGGGGCACAGGCCAATGCTGCCGTGATGATGGCGGTGCTGAAGCCCGGCGACACCTTCATGGGTTTGTCGCTGTCGGCAGGCGGGCATCTGACCCATGGCGCTAAGCCCACGCTCTCCGGCAAATGGTTTAACGCGGTCCAGTACGGCGTCATGCAGGAGACCAGCCTTATCGACTACGATGAGGTTCAGGCAAAGGCACTCGAACACCGGCCGAAGCTGATCATCGCGGGCGGCTCCGCCTATCCGCGCACGATCGATTTTACCCGATTCCGTGCAATCGCGAATTCAGTCGGCGCGCTGCTGATGGTGGATATGGCGCATTTTGCCGGCCTGGTCGCCGGCGGCGTTCATCCCAACCCGGTAGAGCTTGCCGATGTCGTGACCACGACGACACACAAGACTTTGCGGGGCCCACGCGGCGGCATGATCCTGACCAACAATCCGGATCTTGCCAAGAAGCTGAATTCGGCGGTGTTCCCCGGCCTGCAGGGCGGTCCGTTAATGCATGTAATAGCTGCCAAGGCTGTTGCCTTGGGTGAGGCCTTGGAGGACGGGTTCAAGACCTATGCCCGGCAAATGGTGGCGAATGCCAGAATGCTGGCCGCAATGCTGGGCGAACGCGGGTTCGACATTGTCTCCGGCGGAACCGATACGCATTTGCTGCTGGTCGACCTGCGCGGCAAGGGCCTGTCTGGCAAGGATGCGGAGGAGGCGTTGGGCAGGGCAGGACTGACCTGCAATAAGAACGGCATTCCCTTCGATCCGGCGCCGCCTGCCGTCACCTCCGGCATTCGTCTCGGCACCCCGGCCGCCACGACACGCGGTTTCGGAGAAGGGGAGTTCGCCCGTGTCGGCAATCTCATAGCCGATGTCCTTGACGCAGTCGGAACGCAGTGGGGCGTCGAACAGGAGAAGGCGGCTCGCCGGTCGGTCGAGGAGCTTTGCGAGGCATTCCCGATCTACCAGGCCAAGGCATCGTTGACCCAGGCGCGGACGACATGAGGAGCCTGAACATACGGGGCTGCGCTTTCCGTGAGAGGGGTTAATAACCTTGAAGGGCGCCCTTGACCATGGCGCCCGCCATCTAGTCTAGATCGAAGGGTGTCGGCGGCTTTCGGGTCGCTGTTTTCGGTTGGCGATGGCATTGTCGTCGAGATCAATCAGGCTAGCCCAAAACCATGCTCGTTCTGCCCAAAGGCGTCCGCCATATGCCCTCCTATCTGTCCCGCGCGGCGCAGGAAGCGCTGGTCGAAGAGGTCAGGGTTGTCGTGCAAGGCGCGCCGCTGTTCGTGCCGGCCATGCCGCGCACTGGTAAGGAGATGAGCGTACGCATGACCAATTGCGGCTCGCTCGGCTGGGTCACCGACAAGGAACTGGGATATCGCTATCAGCTGACGCACCCGCTGACCGGCGAGCCATGGCCGGCGATCCCCGATGCGCTCATGCAACTGTGGCAGGAGGTCTCCGCCTATCCGCATCCGCCGGAGGCTTGCCTGGTCAATTTCTATGGGCAGGACGCCAAAATGGGCCTGCACCAGGATCGCGACGAAGCCGATCTTTCGGCGCCGGTGGTGTCAGTCTCGCTCGGCGACGACTGCCTGTTCCGGGTCGGACCGACCACGCGCGATGGCGGCACCAAATCCTTCCGTCTGAAAAGCGGTGATGTCGTCGTGCTCGGCGGCGAGGGGCGGCTCTGCTTCCATGGCGTTGACCGGATTTACCCGTCGACCTCGGCGCTCTTGAAAAATGGCGGCCGCATCAACCTGACGCTGCGCCGGGTCAATCCCTGACCAGCTAGAGCAATTCCAGGAAAAGTGTGAGCGGTTCGTCTACGAAGCCAAGGTCATCGAGGCCGGGCGGCCGATCCTGCGGCATCGGATCTCGTAGCTGAGCGCGCTTGCCTGGTCGGGGTGGCCATCATCGCCGGCAACCGGATGTCGCCCCGTATCATTGTGGCGATCTCTGTGTGGCCTAGATGGTGCTGCTTGTCGGCCTGCGCTCGCGCACCCATGGACCAGTGGCGCTCGGCATTCCCTAGATCAGGGAATAGTTCCCCGCTCAGCTGGCCGGGCGGAAGGGCTTGGCAAGCGAGGCAGGGAAATGCAGCGCCAGCATCTGGCGGTTCCGTGAGATAAGCACCAGCACAATGATGGTGGCCAGATAGGGCAGCGCCGATAGCAGCTCGGACGGCACTTCCAGCCCGAGCGCCTGTCCCTGCAACTGGAGGATCGTCATGCCGCCGAACAGCCAGGCGCCAAGCAGGATGCGCAGCGGCCGCCATGTGGCGAAAACCACCAGCGCCAGCGCGATCCAGCCCTTGCCGGCGGTCATGTTCTCGACCCAGAGCGGTGTGTAGGCGACTGACAGATAGGCGCCCGCCAGACCGGCCATCAGCCCGCCGAACAGCACGGCCATGTAGCGGATCCTGATCACTGGATAGCCGATCGCATGCGACGTCTGGGGCGACTCGCCGATGGTGCGCAGGATCAGACCAGCCTTGGTCCGGTAGAGAAACCAGCTGATGGCGACGAACATCAGCAACGCCAGATAAACCATCGGGTCGAAGCGGAACAGCAGCGGACCAACCACCGGCAAATCGGACAGGAAGGGCATGTCGACACGATGCAATGCCTCGATCGGATCGCTGCCGAAACCGCGCCCGAGGAAGGCCGAAACACCTGAGCCGAAGATAGCCAGCGCCAGGCCGGCGGCATATTGGTTGGTCAGGAAGGTCAGTGCCAGAACGCCGAACAGCAGGGACGCGGCGGCACCCGCCAGCGCGCCGGCCATGATCGCGACAGGCATGGAAAAGCCCGCTGTGACCGCCCAGAATGCAAGGGCTGCCCCCATCAGCATCATGCCTTCGATGCCGAGATTGAGAACGCCGGATTTCTCCACCACGAGTTCGCCGAGCGCCGCGAAGATCAAGGGCGTCGCGGCAATGATGGTGCCGGTGAAGATGGCAATGAAAAGATCCATCAGGCTTTCTCCCGGACCAGGCGAATGCGATAGAAAATGAAGAAGTCGGCGGCGAGCAGGAAGAACAGCAGGATGCCCTGGAAGATCCGCGTCAGCGCCGATGGCAGGCCCAGCGTCATCTGTACGCCTTCGCCGCCGAGAAACAGAAGCGACATCAGCAGCCCGCCGAGCACGATGCCGAACGCGTTCAGCCGGCCGATGAAGGCAACGATGATGGCCGCGAAACCATAACCCGGCGATATCTGAGGCGAGAGCTGGCCGAGCGGTCCGGCCGCTTCCGCCATGCCGGCGATCCCGGCTGCCGCGCCGCCGGCCAGCAGACCGATCCAGACCGCCGCCGACTCGCGGAACCCCGCATAACGCGCGGCGAGAGGGGCCGCGCCGCTCACCGACATCTTGTAGCCGAGGAAGCTGCGGTCGGTGAACAGCCACATCACGATGACGGCGACCACGGTGATGAAGATCGAGGAATTGAGCCGGTAGGCGGGATCAAAGGATTGCAGCAGCGCGGCGGTGGGCAGCATGGCCGTCTGCGGATAGTTGAACCCAGCCGGATCGCGCCACGGTCCATGCACGAGATAGGACAGGAACAGAGTGGCGATATAGGTCATCATCAAGGTGACGAGGATTTCGTTGGTGTTCATGCGGGCGCGCAGGAATGCGGGGATTGCCGCCCATGCCATGCCGGCGCCCATGCCGGCCAGGAACATCAGAGGCAAAAGCAGCACGCTCTCCGGGTTCGGCCAGAACAGCCCGACGCCGCTGGCGGCAATGGCACCCATCGTGAACTGGCCCTCGGCGCCGATGTTCCAGACGTTGGCGCGGAAACCGACCGCCAGCCCGCAAGCGATGAGGATCAACGGCGAGGCCTTTAGCAGCCATTCCGACAGTCCGTTCATCGAGCTGAGCGGCTCGACAAAGAACGCATAGAGCGTGGCCAGCGGATCATGCCCGAGAGAGGCGAAGAAGATCGAGCCGACGATGACCGTGAGCGCCGTCGCCAGGATCGGCGCGGCAACGCGCATCGGCGCGGAAGGCTCCGGTCTTTGTTCAATCCTGAAATGCAACGCTGCCACCCCTGTTCGCCGATACGCCTTCGCCCATGCCTTGGCCGGTCATCAAAAGCCCGATCTCCTCGCGGTCGGCGGTCGTGCGGATCAGCGGCGGAGACACCTTTCCTTGGCAGATGACCAGCAGCCGGTCGCAGATCTCGAACAACTCGTCGAGTTCCTCGGAAACGACGAATACGGCTGCACCAGCGCGACTGAGATCGATGATCGTCTGGCGGATGAAGGCGGACGCGCCGACATCGACACCCCAGGTCGGCTGCGACACCAGGAAGAGCTTTGGCGTGAGCGCGATCTCGCGCCCGACGATGAATTTCTGCAGATTGCCGCCCGACAGGCTTTGCGCGGTCGATTGGGCTCCATTGGCCTTGACCTTGAACCTGTCGATAATGCCTGTGGCGAAAGCCTTTGCCTTGCGGCGATCAACCAGCCCCTTGCGCACCGTGCCGAAGCGGTGCGCCGTCAATACGGCATTCTCCCACAGCGTGTGCGATGGCACCGCACCGCGCCCAAGCCGTTCTTCGGGAACGAAGGCGACGCCGAGCTTGCGGCGTTCCTGGGGGCGCAGGCGGGCGGCGTCGGTTCCGCAAATCCTGATCGCATCGGCGCGCTCATGGGTGCGTTCGCCGCTGAGCAAGGCGATTAGCTCGGCCTGACCATTTCCGGAAACACCGGCAAGGCCGACGATCTCCCCGCCATGCACATTGAATGAAACGTCCTTGAGGTCGACGCCGAAATGGTCCCGGGCCTTGACCGATAGGCCTTTGACCTCAAGCACTGGCTTGTCGCTCGGGACCGGCGGGCTGACGCGTATTTCAGGCAGCTTGGAGCCGACCATCATGCGGGCGAGCTCCAGCGATGTCGTCTCCTTCGGGCGGGCGGTGCCGGTGACCTTGCCGTTGCGCAGCACGGTGGCGGTGTCGCAGAGCTCCTGCACCTCGTCGAGCTTGTGGCTGATATAGACGATGCTGCAGCCCTCGGCGGCCAGTTGCCGGAGCGTCTCGAACAACTTGACCACGGCCTGCGGTGTCAGCACCGAAGTCGGTTCATCGAGGATCAGTAGTTTTGGCGCCTGCAGCAAGCAACGCACGATTTCCACGCGCTGGCGCTCGCCGACCGACAAATCGTGCACCTGGCGATGCGGATCGATGGGCGTGCCGTAACGCAGGGAGAGGTCGCGGATCTTTTCGGCGAGCGTGGGAAGGTGAAAGGCGCTGCTTGTCGACAGGGCAATGTTCTCGACCACCGACACCGATTCAAACAGCGCGAAATGCTGGTAGACCATCTCGATGCCGAGTGCGCGCGATACCGCCGGATTGTGGGCGACGATCGGATTGCCGTCGCTAAGGATTTCCCCGGAATCGGCCTGCGCCGCGCCATAGATGATCTTCATCAGCGTGGATTTGCCGGCCCCGTTCTCGCCGAGCACAGCGTGGATCTCGCCGGGTTGGATCGACAGCGAAACGTCGTCATTGGCGACGACGCCGGGATAGCGCTTGCAGATGTTGCGCAATTCTAGACGCGGATGCATTGGCGGGTCCTGCCGTGGCGTGAAGCGAGGTTGGACGGAGCGCAGGCTGGCTAGCGCCGAAGCATTCCGCTTCGGCGCCTGCTGGCTCTTTGTTGGACGATCAGCTCAACCTGCCGATCATTCCCTTGACGAACCAGTTAATGCCGCGAATGCCGTCGTCGGCCAGAACCGAACCGGCGGCAACCCTGACGTTGCCGTCCTGGTCCTTCAGTTCGCCGGTGTAGGGGTGAACCTTGCCGCTGCCGATATCGGCCTCGAGCTGCTTCAGCTTGGCCTTGGTGTCGTCGGGTATGCCGTCATTATAAGGTGCCATCTTCACGACGCCGGCCGCCAGCCCGTCCCAGCGCACTTCCGGCTTCCAGGTGCCCGCGGTGACGGCCTTGGCGGCGCCGACATAGTCGCTCGTCCAGTCGAACACGAACGACGTCAGCTGCTTGCCGGAGCCGAACTTCGCCATGTCACTGGCGTAGCCGATCGACCACGCCTCACTATCGCCGGCGACTTGCACTCCGGTCGCTGTTCCGGTTGTCGAGCATATAACGTCACAACCTTGTGAAAGCAGCGTCTTGGCGGCTTCCTTTTCCTTGCCAGGATCGAACCAGGAATTGAGGAAGATGGCATTGCAGGTGGCATCGGCATTGACGCTCTGCGCGCCGAGCAGCAGCGCGTTGGCCATGCCAACTACGTCCGGGATGGGAAAGCCGCCAATAAAACCGATCTTGCCTGCCTTCGACATATAGCCGGCGGCAGCTCCCGCTACGAACGTACCTTCGTAATATTTCGCTTCGAATGTACCGAGATTGGCTAAGTGTACAATGCCGGAACAATGCTCGAATGCGACTTGGGGGAAACGGGGCGCCACTTTCTGCATCGGCGTTCCATGCGAAAAACTTGTGCCGAATATCAGCTTATTGCCGCCGCTGGCGAGCTCTCGAAAGATACGCTCGGCGTCCTGCGGCATGAAGATGTTGTCTATCACCGTTATGGCGACCATGTCGCCAAACTGATTCTTCAGCGCATCGACGGCGAGCGAATGTTGCTTTGTCCAGCCAATTTCAGCTTTGGTATCTACGTAGACGACTCCAATTTTCAATGGCTCGGTCGCGAAAGAAGTTTTGGCAAAAGCACTAACGCCTAGTGCGGCGCCGGTGTATTTTAGAACCTGCCTCCTGTTCATTCCAAACATTTCAGCGCTTCCCCTTCTTTTTGGCTTGCTACGAGATCGTTGCTTGCGCGGATCTCCCCGAAGTCATTTTCGTGTGTGAACGTGCGGCCGCAATTGTGTGACCACAGTATTTTTGTCAGACGGCGTTGATTCAGAGGGCTTAGCGGTTGCTGCGCTTTCTCCGGAAACATAGGGCCGGAGAGCCTCTGTCAGACTCAATTCAGGAAACACCTGCCGATCCATAACGTATCCCCGGATCACAGCCCTATAGTGCGCATCGGTCAATTCCATGGCCTGCTTGAGGCGTCCCTTTTCCAGCAAGTCGACCAAACGCGAGTGATCGTCCAACAGATTGCAATAGTCCCAGTCAGCTGTGACCAACGAACGTATCAACGTCGTTCGCCGCAAAAGTTGGGCATGAATCTCCTGCATGACTCTGTTTCTACTCAAGCGTAGAAGCAGCGTATGAAATTCCTGACCTAATACGTCTGCCAAAGCATGATTGCCCTCGTCAGTCGCTTGACGCTGCCG
This sequence comes from Mesorhizobium australicum WSM2073, assembly GCF_000230995.2. Classification (NCBI taxonomy): domain Bacteria; kingdom Pseudomonadati; phylum Pseudomonadota; class Alphaproteobacteria; order Hyphomicrobiales; family Phyllobacteriaceae; genus Mesorhizobium; species Mesorhizobium australicum. Next base: position 1,015,276 of record NC_019973.1, read on the forward strand.
CTCGATCTGTTGGCGAAGCTCCGTCCAACCGGCGGGCCCAAGGCGCTCGCTCAGCTGAGCAGCCACACCCTGTTCGACCAAACTCAGGGCGTCATAGATCTCTAGCGCGTCCTGCATTGACGGACGGGCGACGAAGGCACCCCGGTTACGCTCCATATGGACGAGGCTATCGTCGCTGAGCCTGATCAATGCCTGCCGTATAACAATGCGACTGCACTGAAATATCTCTGCAAGCTCACGTTCACCAAGCTTACATCCCGCTACCAAGCGATGATCCATAATCGCACGGATCAAAATCTCCGCGATCTTGTGTGACTGGCTCGGCATGTTAGCCTCTCCTGTATGTCATGCACTTTGTGTGCGGATACGTCGCAGAAACTGACAGCCGCACTTCATCTCCACGCGAGGGGGTCGTCGGCTCACGGCACTTTGGCAACGCATTTCAGTATGACTGGCAAAAAAAAAAATTCAATATGGGTTGCAAAAAAAAGAAATTGGTATCCAATACGGTGAGAGTTGATTGTCGATATGCTCTAAAGTGGGGCATGATGGAGGTGGTGGTCATGTCTGGTGATTGTAGACTTCGCAACGACTGGCACGTGGTTGCAGATCAGTCAAACCTGCTTGGCCTCGACGATTTCGATGCGCGGCTTTTAGGCGTCGACATCACCATACGTCGGCAAGTTCGAGGCGGCTTCGAGGTAGTCCGCAACGACACCGGAGGACTGGTGCACTCCGCGCAGCGGTACGGATACATTTGGGCGTGCCTTGGAACACCGGAGCGAGAGATCCTGTTCATCCCAGAGGCGATTGAACCAGATCGACATCTCGTTACTGCGGGCTCGATTGCTGTGAGGGTATCAGGACTGCGCGCAGTCGAAAATTTTCTGGACATGGCCCATTTTCCATTTTTGCATACCGGATTTTTGGGTGAAGAGCCCCACACCGAAGTAACGCCATATAAAGTCGAACTTACGGCAGAAGATGAACTGGTTGCAACGGAATGCAAATTCTATCAGCCTGTGTCTTTCCCAACCGCTAAAGGTGGATTTATTGTTGAATATACCTACAAGGTGTTCCGCCCTTACACGGTGGCGCTCTATAAAACTAATTCGGTAGTTACTAATCGTCGCGACGTTATAGTTCTTTTTGTTCAACCGGTAGATGAAGAGAACTGCGTCGCCCATCCCTTCCTCTGCTACGTTAAAGAAGGTGTAGACGTGGGTACCGTTCGAGCCTTTACACAGCTGATTTTCGGGCAGGATAAGCCCATCCTTGAAAATCAGGTTCCCAAGCGCCTGCCTCTCGATCCCCGCGCCGAAACGCCGATCCGTGCCGATGCCGTGTCGGTTTCATACCGCCGGTGGCTTCGCGACCGGTCGATTACATACGGCGCCATTCCCGCGAACGCCTAACGGCCCATTTCATACAGGAAGATGAGAATGTCCTTATCAAGATGTTCAGATCGGGCGATCCTCGATCTCTGGCACCCTATTGGCGCCATCGCCGAAATTTTGTCTGGCGGCGTTCAGGACACTGTATTGCTTGAGGAGCGTCTGAGGTTCGAGGTCGGGTCCGACGGTCAAGCGGTGGTCTGGCGTTATCGGCGTGATTTGCTTCGTGCCGATCAGGTTTCGCCTGCCGATAGGCTTCCTGCGAGAAGCGCATATGGTTACGTCTGGACTTCGCTCGGATCTCCGCCTCCGAACCTTTTCTCCATTCCAGAATATGCTGAGCCTGACCGTCGCAATATGAACGCTGCAACAGTTGGCGTCCATGTCTCAGCGCCGCGTGCAATCGAGAATTTTTTGGATATGGGGCACTTCCCGTATGTCCACACGGACATCCTCGGCGCGGAACCCCATACCGAGGTCAAAGAATATGACGTGGAGATCTCGGTCGAGCGCGACGAGATCCTGGCTACGCGTTGCCGCTTCTACCAGCCTATGGCCTCTACTGCTTCCTCTGGCGGCGCGGATGTAGAGTATATCTATCGCGTGCCGCATCCTTATTGCTCAGTTCTGTACAAATCGAGCCCAGTCGACATGAGCCGGCTAGATGTGATTGCGGTTTTCATGCAAGCGACGGATCAGGAGCATGTACGTGCACACATGCTCATGAGTGTCCTCGACAAAAACAATGAGGACAAAATAATCAAGCGGTTCCAGCAGACGATATTCGGCCAGGACAAGCCGATCCTTGAGAACCAGGTGCCAAAGCGCCTGCCGCTGGACCCGCGCGCTGAAACACCGATCCGGGCCGACAAGTCGGCCATCGCCTATCGGCGTTGGCTTAGCCAGAAGGGCGTCACCTACGGCGTCATCCCGGTCGCGGCCTGACAAGATTTTTGGAGACGACGAATGTTGCAAGAAGCCAGGAACCGGTGGCACCCAATTGCCGCTTCCCATGATTTGCCCCACCGCCACGTTTTCCATGGCCAGTTGCTTGGCCGGGAATTTGCTGTCTGGCGCGCCGATGACGGTTACGTCAACATCTGGGAGAACCGCTGCCTGCACCGTGGCGTAAGGCTGTCGATCGGTATCAATGACGGGCATGAACTGAAGTGCCAGTACCATGGCTGGCGCTATTCGAATCGCACCGCCGGCTGTACCTATATTCCGGCGCATCCCGCCGACGCACCGGCCCGCACCATCACCAACCGCACCTTCCCGGCCGTGGAGCGTTATGGGCTTGTCTGGTCCTCGGAGGAGCCGCAAGGGGAAGTTCCAGATGTCACTTGGCTGTCGGAGGGCAAGTTGCTCGCCTTGCGCGGCATTCCGGTCAATGCGCCTGCCGACAAGGTCGTGGAAACGCTGAGGGCCTATCGTTTCCAACCCAGTGAGGCCCTCGAGGGTGACAGTGCCGAGATCGTCGTGGAAGCCGAGCAGGATTTTGCCGTGGCGCTGCGCTCGAGTGACGGTAGCGAGGAGACGCATGGCGTCTTCTTCGTTCAACCCGTCGATTCCAACCGCTCGGTCATTCGCGGCGTGCTCGACGGAGAAAGCGAGGGAGCGACGCGCATCGCCATTCTGCGCCATCACAACGAGCGGCTTGGTAAGTTGCGTGATGCGGTGGAGCGCGAGGCGGCAAAGTCGATCGCGCCCGCGCCGCTCGAGCCCATTTACGAACGAGTGTCGGCCGAACTCGCCGAGATGCCGGAGTTGACGACGCATGGTCGCAAGGCGGCGCTGCGCGTCACGGTGGCGCGGAAATGGCAGACCGCTGACGGGATCGCCGCCTTTGAACTTCGCCCGATCAAGGGCATCCTGCCGACGTTCCAGCCTGGGGCGCATATCGACGTTCACATGCCCAATGGCGAGGTCCGACAATATTCGATCACCAACGGTCCCGGCGAAACCGATGGTTTCACCATCGGCGTCAAACTGGAAAGGGATTCGAAGGGCGGCTCGAAATGCATGCACGAGGCCGTGCGTGAAGGCGATGTGCTGGCGATTTCAGAGCCACGCAACAACTTCCCGCTGCGCCGCGATGCGATCAAGACGCTTTTTGTTGCCGGCGGCATCGGCATCACACCGCTGCTGGCCATGGCGCAGGCGCTGAAGAACCAGGATTTGACGCATGAGCTTCACTACTTCGCGCAAGGGCAAGAGCATCTTGCTTTCGCCGATCGGCTGAAGCGGCTCGGCGATGCGCTGAAGCCGCATCTCGGGCTCTCACCCGATCAGACTGGCGCCGAGCTTCGCCAGATCCTCACTGGCTACCGGGACGGCATGCATCTCTACATTTGCGGTCCCGGTCCGATGCTGGAGGCCGCGCGCAATATCGCGGCGGAGCAGGGTTGGCCCGACAGTGCTGTGCATTTCGAGTATTTCAAGAACACCAACAAGATCGACGACAGTTCGAGTTTCGAGGTGGCGCTGGCGCGGTCCTGTGTCACGCTCCAGGTGCCGGCCGGGAAAACCATCCTGCAGGTCATGCGCGAGAGCGGTATCGACGTGCCATCCTCCTGCGAGCAAGGCGCCTGCGGCACCTGCATAGCCACTGTAATCGAAGGTGAGCCGGACCATCAGGACGTGTATCTCAACGACGACGAGCGCAAGTCCGGGACGAAGATAATGACCTGCGTCTCGCGCGCCAAGTCGGCCCGACTCGTTCTGGATATCTAGGAGCCGCCAATGATCTCGCTTTACGACTACGAACTGTCTGGCAACTGCTACAAATTGCGGCTCCTGATGAGCTTCCTCGGCGTCGACTACAAGACGGTGCCGATCGACTTCTATCCCGGTCGCGAGCACAAGTCAGAGGCGTTCCTGAAGCTCAACCCGCTCGGCCAGTTGCCGGTCATCGACGACGACGGGATGATCCTGCGCGATGCCCAGGCCATCCTCGTCTATCTCGCGTCGAAATACGATCCGTCGGGCAAATGGTATCCGAGGGACAACCCGGCCCTTCTTGGCGAGATCAGCCAGTGGTTGGCTTTCGCCGACGGCATCACCTCGACGGCGTCCGCCGCCCGCCTGCACGATGCGCTATTCTACGACTTCGACATCGACGCCGCCCGAGCAGGCGCGCACAGGCTGTTCCGCGTACTCGACGAGCATCTCTGGTTCGGCGAACAGGAAGGCCGCGAGTGGATCTGCTCAGGCGCGCATCCGACGATCGCCGATATCGCGTGCTTTCCCTATATCATGCTGTCGGAGGACGGGGGCATTCCGCGTCAGGATTACCCCGCGATCCGTCGCTGGTGCGATCGCGTAAAACGCATCAAAGGTTTCATCGTGATGTCGGGCGTGTTCCCTGCCGGACCGGCCAAGGCAGCTTAAGCACGTCAAGATAATCCAGCCGGGTGTGGACCGGCGAGACATTGGGAGAAAAAAGAATGAAAACCCGCGCCGCAGTCGCTGTCGCCGCCGGAAAGCCGCTTGAGATCATGGAGGTCGACCTCGAGGGTCCGCGCGAAGGCGAGGTGCTGGTCGAGATCAAGGCGACGGGCATCTGCCACACCGACGAGTTCACGCTGTCGGGCGCCGATCCCGAAGGCCTGTTTCCGGCCATCCTCGGCCATGAAGGTGCCGGAGTCGTCGTCGATGTCGGCAAGGGCGTCACCTCGCTCAAGAAGGGCGACCATGTCATCCCGCTCTACACGCCCGAATGCCGGCAGTGCCCGTCCTGCCTGTCGCGCAAGACCAATCTGTGCACGGCGATCCGCGCCACGCAGGGCCAGGGCCTGATGCCCGACGGCTCGTCGCGCTTCTCGATCGGCAAGGACAAGATCTTCCACTACATGGGCTGCTCGACCTTCTCCAACTTCACCGTGCTGCCCGAGATCGCGCTGGCCAAGGTCAATCCAGACGCGCCCTTCGACAAGATCTGCTACATCGGCTGCGGCGTCACCACCGGCATCGGTGCGGTCATCAACACGGCCAAGGTCGAGATCGGCGCGACAGCCGTGGTGTTCGGCCTTGGCGGCATCGGCCTGAATGTCATCCAGGGGCTGCGGCTTGCCGGCGCCGACATGATCATCGGCGTTGACCTGAACAACGACAAGAAGGCCTGGGGCGGAAAGTTCGGCATGACGCATTTCGTCAATCCGAAGGAGATCGACGGCGATGTCGTGCCACACCTCGTCAACATGACCAAGCGCGGCGCCGACCAGATAGGCGGCGCCGACTACACGTTCGACTGCACCGGCAACACGAAGGTGATGCGCCAGGCGCTGGAAGCCTCGCATCGCGGCTGGGGCAAGTCGGTCGTCATCGGCGTTGCCGGCGCCGGCCAGGAGATCTCGACACGGCCGTTCCAGCTGGTCACCGGCCGCACCTGGATGGGCACCGCCTTTGGCGGCGCGCGCGGCCGCACCGACGTGCCGAAGATCGTCGACTGGTACATGGACGGCAAGATCCAGATCGATCCGATGATCACCCACACGCTGAAGCTCGAGGACATCAACAGGGGTTTTGACCTCATGCATGCCGGTGAGAGCATCCGCAGCGTGGTGGTTTACTGATCGGTTTCAGCCATACGCCGTGCTGAAGGCCTGTGTTCCCAAACTACTGCCTCCCCAGCATCGGCGTGAGACCGGCGGCACGGGCATTCCGGAATGCTCGCGTCGCCGGTCGATCAAATCTGGCCGCATCCCGGAGAGATGGGATGCCCGATGCCTTGGACAGCGACCGTGTTGCCGTGTTTCAGTGCCGGAGAGGACGTACATGTCACAGTCTTTGAAAATCATCTCCACTGCCAAGTCATATGGCGGTATCCAGGGCGTCTATTCGCACGTATCCGAGGTCTGCGCCTGCGACATGACTTTCGCTGTCTTCGTGCCGCCCCAGGCCAAGGACGGCCGAGTGCCGGTTCTGTGGTACCTGTCGGGACTGACCTGCACGCATGCCAACGTCATGGACAAGGGCGAGTATCGCCGTCTGGCCGCCGAGCTGGGTCTGGCCATCGTCTGCCCCGACACCAGCCCGCGCGGCGTCGATGTTCCGGACGAGAAGGACAATTGGCAGTTCGGCTACGGCGCCGGCTTCTATGTCGACGCGACCGAGCAGCCCTATGCGAAGAACTATCGCATGTATTCCTATGTCGTCGACGAATTGCCGGCACTTGTCGCTGCCAATTTTCCGGTCGATATGTCGCGCCAGTCCATCTTCGGCCATTCGATGGGCGGCCATGGCGCGCTGACGATCGCGCTAAAGAACCCCGACCGGTTCAAGAGCTGTTCGGCATTCGCGCCGATCGTGCAACCCACGACGGCCGGCTGGTCGCGCCTGGCCTTCGAGAAATATCTCGGACCTGACGAGAAAAACTGGCGCGCCTATGACGCGACGCTTCTGATCGAGGACGGTAAGCGCTTCCGGGAGTTCCTCGTCGACCAGGGCAGCGCTGACGACTTCCTACAAGACGGTCTTTGTCCGTGGTTGCTAGAAGAAGCCTGCAAAGAGGCGAGCATCTCGCTCACAATGCGCATGCGCGACGGCTACGACCATTCCTACAATTTCATCTCGACCTTCATGGACGATCATCTGAGGTGGCATGCCGAACGGTGTTCATGAAGACCAGAGGCCAGGATGACACAACCAGAATCCCTCGCCAGCGAATGTCAGGCACGCTTATGGTGCGTGGCGCTAATTACAGACAATCAGAATCGTATCCTGTTGACCCGGCGGGGAAAGGGCGCCGATGCGGCTCGGTGGGGACTCCCAAGTGGGTCAGTCGGGCGGATGGAGCCGGCCGTTCTAGCCATTGTCAGGGTACTTCATCAAACGCTTGGCCTATTGATCTGGCCACATCGTATAGTGGCGGTTTCAGACGAAATAGATCAAGTCACCGATGTGAGCAGGTTTTCCGTTATCTATTCTGCGACGATTGTCTCCGGCGAGCCGAAGATCTTCGACACAATGGCGATGTGCGAGTTTGGCTGGTTCAAGCGATCAGCGCTTCCGACGCTGCTCACAGCGGCAACCATCGACGCTATAGAAAGCAGGAACTGTATCCTGGCGGACGCCCAATCTCGCACCGAAAATGGCGGTCAATAGCGACACCTTGTGCTTGTCGAGGATCGAGCGCATTTGCCTCTCAGCTGGCGGTGACCCCCCCGCGAAGTCTGAATCGGAGGGGTCGGACGACGCAATGGTCGTCCGGCAAGGGCTTGGACAGATTTCACTAAAGCAGTGCGGCAGAACATGTCATGAGCGTCCAGACTATCGCGAGAGTTCAGCCTTACCAAGGAGATGCTAGTTTTGCTGAGCCTGCAGCCACAAGTCGCGTATTTAGATTTTATCTCTTGCCCGACTTCTCCCTCCAGGCGTTCTCGTCCGCGCTGGAGGTCCTAAGGCTGGCGAACGAGGTAATCGGGCAGGACGCATACAGCTGGCGGGTCATATCGAATGATGGCGAGCCTGTTGCTTCCAACTGCGGCCTGTTTGTCAGTGCGGACACCTCACTTCCGTTCGAACGTAACAGGACCCGCTGCTCAAGTTCGATTGCCGTCGTCGTTGTGGGCAGCGGCCATGCCACGCCAGATCCAAACAAGCAGCTCGATGCTTGGCTAAGAGAGAGCTGCAGCCGCCGTGGATGCTTGGCAGGAATAGGTGGTGGGACCGTCGTGCTGGCGCGCGCCGGGCTCGCACAGGGGCGGCGTTGCTCCGTTCATTGGGAGCAATTTCCCGTGTTCGCCGAACGATTCCCGGGTGTCTTAGCCGTCCAGACGACGTTCGAGCACGATGGCGACCTGCACACTTGTCCTGGAGGGGACGCGCCGTTTGACATGTTCCTTAGTCTGGTTGAAAGCGACTACGGAAGCTTGGTTGTGAGTCATATTTGCCAAAAGGCAGTCGCATGTCGCGTCCGCTCGGCCGGCGACCGACAACGTCTGCCCAATCACTCGCGTGTCCGGCTGAACCATAAGGCGGTGATCAAGGCCATCGATTTGATGGAGTCAACCATTGACCAGCCCGTGCAGGTGGAGAAGCTCGCGGCGTCCGCAGGGCTGTCACGCCGCCAGCTGGAACGGCTATTCAGGCGGGAATTGGGATGTACGCCGAATCGGTATTACTTGGAGCTTCGATTGGAGCGCGCAAACTTGTTACTCACCAGTTCTCGTCTACCGATTGTTGAAATTGCGATGGCTTGTGGTTTTGTCTCGGCTTCGCATTTCTCCAAAGCATATCGAGATACCTATGGACGCGCGCCGCACCAATCGCGCTTGCTACCGGTAAGAATGTCTCTTATGGCGCCTATCGCGCAGAAAAATACAACCGCCTTGCGGCGCTTAAAAGCCGCATCGATCCCTCAAATCTCTTCCAGCTGAAGCAGAATATTGAACCGAAGCCTTCACTCGTTACGCCTCGGTAAGTCCGCTTATCCCGCCGATGCGGGCAAGTTGCTGGGTAGTGCGGTGGCCTAGGCATCGTGTGGTTATATCAGCAGCAACTTTTGCCTATTCCTCATTCTCATAAATGGCCTAGACCATAACGTAGATGCATCGTTCCGGCATTCTTGTTTCAGCGGCAATCCGAGTTTTCCGTGAGAAAACAGGAGAGTGCTATGAAGTTCAAGATCGTCGGAATGCTGGGCTCACTGGCAATCCTTTCCTGCCCCGGTTCTTTCGCGGAAGCAGGCGGATGGGGGCGGGGACCCATCTGGGGCCAGGCAAAAAAACGCCGGAAGCGCCTATAAGTACGTCGTCAAGCCGGTTGTGAAAGACGTCGTCATTCCCATTGGGACCGGCATTCTGAATCTTGGCAGTGCCGGAGTTGCGCAGAGCTCCGGCCTTCGGGAAAATAATGGCGGCGAGGCCGACCCCACGGTGGAATCGGATGGGGACGAAGACAGCACTGGCGCTCCGGCAGTGGCAACGCCTTCGGTGGAGACCCCCGAACAGCTGGTCCCGAATCCTCTACTCCAATCCCCCGAACAGCGGCAGGCAGAGATGCAGCGTCGGTGGAATTCATGTGGGAGCGCGCGAACAGAGCACTCGGTCCCACGATAGAGAACCGGTCACCCGCTTCTTGCGGCATGGACTGCCCGGTTATCACGGATCATCCGATCAATGACGGGCCAGACCCGCGGGAAGAAAAGTCCGCCGAGCCTTGTCCTCAGCGGGGTGCGCTTCCGCTTGCGGGATGCGCAACCTGTTTTGCGGAAGATTTTACGACCGAGATTTCGCGTGTTCGTGCTTACAAAGAGCTTACATTTCCATTTGGCAAGGCCGTGTAAGCAAAAGGCGCCTGGAAAGGCGCCTCTTAATTGCTTGATTTCCCGAAGGAAACTGGAGCGGGTGAAGCGATTCGAACGCTCGACCCCAACCTTGGCAAGGTTGTGCTCTACCCCTGAGCTACACCCGCTCACACGGCGTCTTGGCCGCAAGCCGGGCCTATATGGCTGAAGACCGCGGCGATTGCAACAGGGAAATAGCAGGCTTTTTGCAACCTTCCGAGCGATGCCGGCAAACCGCCCGCGACGCGCCGATTTCATCGCCGCTGGCGCGACGGTCTTGTGTCGGCCGCCGCATTGGCCGTAAACGGCAAGGCCGAGAAACCGAAGAAGAAGAGACCCATGCCGAAGACCGAAGCTGACCTGATGGCCTTTCTTGCCGAACTCGGCATCGCGGTTTCGACGATACGCCACCCGCCGCTCTATACGGTTGCCGATTCGCAGGCGCTGCGCGGGGAGATCGCCGGCGGGCACACCAAGAACCTGTTCCTGAAGGACAAGAAGGACAATTTCTTCCTGGTCACCGTCGGCGAGGACGCGGTCGTCGATCTCAAGCAGATACACCAGCTGATCGGCGCCGCCAGCCGGGTTTCGTTCGGCAAGCCCGAAATGCTGATGGAGCTTCTGGGGGTCACGCCGGGGGCGGTCACGGTGTTCGGCATCGTCAACGACAGGGAAAACCGGGTCAAACTGGTGCTCGACAAGGATCTGATGGACCATTCCGTCATCAATGCGCATCCACTGACCAACGAGGCGACGACATCGATCGCGGCCGCCGATCTCATCAGATTCGTCGAGGCAACCGGGCATGATGCTGCTATCTTGAAAGTCTCGGCATGATCGCCACATGGGTGGCAAAGCCGATTTCCAATTGAGACAGGGCGCCGGGCCACGGGCCGGCCGCGCGACCGAAAGGGTGACGAGATGAGCGACAACAATCCGTTTGGCGGATCATTCGGAAACAAGGGCGGCCAGTATGCCACCACGGTGCAGTATGGCGGAACCGAGCCCAAAGCCGGATTCGGCGAGACGTCCGCGCCCCCAGCTGCCGGCCCCACCGCCGGCCCCACCACCGGCCCCACCACCGGCGATGTCATCAAGGACACGACGACCGCGGCCTTTGCAACCGACGTCATCCAGGAATCGCGCCGCCAGCCGGTGCTGGTCGATTTCTGGGCGCCGTGGTGCGGACCTTGCAAGCAGCTCACTCCGCAGCTGGAAAAGGCGGTCAAGGCCGCCGGCGGCAGGGTCAAGCTGGTCAAGATGAACATCGACGACCATCCCTCGATCGCCGGCCAGCTCGGCATCCAGTCGATACCGGCGGTCATCGCCTTCAAGGACGGCCAGCCGGTCGACGGCTTCATGGGCGCCATTCCCGAAAGCCAGATCAACGAATTCATCACCAAGGTCGGCGGCAAGGGCAATGGCGCGCCGCCGGTGGCCGAGGCCCTGGCCGCGGCGGCGGAGGCGCGCGACGCCGGCGACATGCAGACCGCGGCCGACATCTACGATGCCATCCTGGCGCAGGCGCCGGAAACGGTCGAGGCGATTGGCGGGCTGGGCGACCTGCTGTTCGAGGCCGGCGACACCGAGGGTGCCGAGGCGCTCCTGGCAACGGCGCCGGAGGCTAAGAAGGACGCACCGCCGCTGGCTGCCCTGCGCGCCAAGATCGCGCTGGCCGCGCAGGCGGCGGCGCTGGGCAATCCGGCCGAGTTCGAGCGGCGGCTTGCGGAAAACCCCAAGGACCATCAGGCCCGTTTCGACCTGGCCATGATCCAGAACGCCATGGGCGATCGCACGGCGGCCGCCGACAATCTGCTGGCCATCATCAAGGCCGACCGGAGCTGGAACGAGGATGGCGCCAGGACGCAGTTGCTGCAGCTGTTCGAGGCCTGGGGCATGACCGACGAGGCGACGCTTGCCGCACGCCGCAAATTGTCGGCATTGCTGTTTTCCTGAGCCGGTTACGGTTGTTTTGTCGCAAGGGCTTGTGGCGCCAGGCCTGTGCGCCAGATAGGACAAGGCAGGATTGACGCTTCGCAAGGGAAGCGATCGGAGGAACGAGGTGCAAGCGGGAAACGCGCATTACCGGCTCGCCAAGGATCTGCCATCGACGATCCCGCTCTTTCCGCTCGAAGGCGCGCTGCTGCTGCCGGGCGGCCGCATGCCGCTTAACATCTTCGAGCCGCGCTACCTGCAGATGGTGGACGAGGCGGTCGCCGGCTCGCGGCTCGTCGGCGTCATCCAGCCCGGCCTCAATGGCGCATTGCGCGAGGATGGCGAGCCGGAGCTTTGCAACGTCGGCTGCATCGGTCGCATCATCGCCTTTTCCGAGACCGGCGACGGCCGCTACCTGATCTCGCTGCAAGGCGTGTGCCGGTTCCGCGTCGCCCACGAGCTGACGGTCAAGACGCCGTTCCGCCAGGCGAAGCCGGCGCCCTTCCTCGCCGATCTTGACGAGGAGCAGGCGGCTGATGAAATCGACCGGCCGGCGCTGCTCAGAGCCTTTCGCGCCTATCTGCAGGCCAATGACTTGGAAGCCGACTGGGAGAGCGTCAGCCGTGCCGAAAACGCCATGCTGGTCAACGCGCTGTCGATGATGGCGCCCTATGGACCGGCCGAGAAGCAGGCATTGCTCGAGGCCGCGGACCTGAAAACCAGGGCCGAAACGCTGATTGCCATCACCGAGATGACGCTGGCGCGCGAGAATGAGGATTTTGGCTCGAGCCTGCAGTAGGAATGCGACGATATCCAGCCGGCCTGCAATGACGGCCTGACCGATCTCGACAGATCCTGACATGCTGGCTGACATCCAGGGCGTGAAACCGGAAGAGGACCCAATGACGGATGGGCGCGACGGAAAGAAGGCCAATGTTGACCCGAAGCTGCTCGAACTCCTGGCCTGCCCGCTGACCAAGGGGCCGCTGGCCTGGGACCCCGAGCGCGGCGAGCTGGTTTCGCGGGTCGCCAAGCTCGCTTATCCGGTGCGCGACGGCATCCCGATCATGCTGCCCTCGGAAGCGCGGGTGCTCTCGGCCGAGGATGTGCTGTCGCCGCCACGGCCAGGTGGGCCGAATTGAGGTGGCGCGGAGCCATCCGCTCCGCTTCAACCATATACGTGTACAAACCAAGGGACATCAGGTCTTCGCGACGTCGCCTCAGCTCGGCCTGGCCAGTGCCTTGTCGATCTGCGGCAGCAGAAGCTCCCTGGCGGACTCTGGCGTCAGCGGGCCGACATGCTTGTAGGCTATCTTGCCATCCTTGCCGATGACGAAGGTTTCCGGCACGCCATAGACACCCCAGTCGATCGCCGTGCGGCCGGCTTCGTCGACGCCGATTGCCTGGAACGGATTGCCAAGGTCGCCGAGGAAGCGGCGGGCGTTTTCCGGCCGGTCCTTATAATTCAGCGCCGCCATCGCGAACCTTTTGTCCTGCGCCAGCGCCAGCAGCACTGGGTGCTCTTCCCGACATGGTGCGCACCAGGACGCAAACACGTTGACCAGCGTGACCTTGCCGGCGAAGGCTTTCGAATCGAGCCCGGGCAGATTGCTGCCCTCCAGGGGCGGCAAGTTGGTTTGTGGTGCCGGCAGGCCGATGAGCGCCGACGGCACTTCCGAGACATCGCGTCCCGACAAGAGCTGCGACAGGAACAGTCCGGCCAGTCCGAGGAAGACCAGCAGCGGCAAAAATACGAACAGGCGGCGACGGGCCGGCGTTTCCGTCCCTGTGCTCATGACTTGGCTGCCTTGTCGGAACGGCGGCGCACGCCGGCCGCCTCGAGTTCGGCGAGTTCGCGCTTGCGCGCCCGCTGGTCGATGAGGATCCAGCCGATCAGCCCGGCCAGTGCCACGGCGGTGATCGTGTAGGCCGCCGCGACGTAGAGCGCATGCGCGCTCATGCGCGCCGCTCCATCGCCGCGTCTCGTTCCAGCCGGGTCTTTCCGCCTCGTTCGATCATGTCTTCCCTTAGCCGCGCGCCGGCGGCTTCGCAATCGGCCGCCACGCCGCAGCCTTCAGACCTCTGGCGCCTCAATCGGTGCCGTGGCGCAGCGCCAGCGCCGCTGCGGTCGGCCCCAGCACACCAAGAAACAGCGTCAGCGCGGCAAGAATGAGGAAGGGCTGCAGGAATGGATCGGGATTGGCCGTCGCGCCATAGCTCGCCGAAACGCCGAAGATCAGCACCGGTATGGTCAGCGGCAGCACCAGCACCGAGATCAAGAGGCCGCCACGCGGCAGCGCCACCGCCACCGCGGCGCCCACGGCACCGATGAAGGTGATTGCCGGCGTGCCGACCAGCAGCGTCAGCGCCGTGGCGCCTATGGCCAACGGTTCCATGTTCATGAACAGGCCGAGCAGGGGGGCCGCGGCCACCAGCGGCAGGACGCTGCCCGCCCAATGCGCGACGCACTTCACCAGCACCGTCAGCGCCAGCATATGCCGGTCGTTGCCGAGCACCAGGAGATCGAGCGAACCGTCCTCGCGGTCGGCCTGGAACAGCCGGTCGAGGCCGAGCAGGCAGGCAAGCAGCGCGCCGATCCACAGGATCGCCGGACCGATGCGGGCCAACAGCTTGAGATCCGGCCCAACGCCGAAAGGGATGGTGGCGATGACGGCGAGGAAGAAGATGACGCCCGTCAGCGCGCCGCCGCCGGCGCGGATCGAGAGGCGGATGTCGCGCAGGAAGAGGGACCACATTACGATGTGGTCCCCTGTTGAAGAAGGGGAGCGCCGTAGGGTGCAGTCATCAAAAGGCCTCCCCCATCGCCAACTCTTTCGCCCCTTCCAATCCCAGCGGCAGATGCGTGGCCGCCACGATCATCCCGCCTTCCTCGCAATGCCTGCGCATCAGCCCTGCAAACCGCGCTTCCGAAGCCTTGTCCAGCCCTGCCGTCGGCTCATCGAGCAGCCACAGCGGCCGATGGCTGACCAAGAGTTTCGCGATCGCCGCGCGGCGTCTTTGCCCGGTCGAGAGATAGCCGAACGGCAAATGGCCGATGCCGCCGAGCCCGACCGTTTCCAGCGCCTCGTCCACATCGAGCCGGCCTTCGCCATGGAACTCCCGCCAGAAGCGCAAATTCTCGGTCACGCTCAGCGCCGTCTTCATCGCGTTCTGGTGGCCGAGATAGTGGCAGGCCGAGCCGATCGAAGGGAACTCGTCGCCGCCGCCTTCGAGCAGCAGCCGGCCCTCGGTTTTCGGCAGCAGGCCGGCGACCACCCTGAGCAAGGTCGATTTGCCCGAACCGTTCGGCCCGGTGACGACCAGGGCCCGGCCCTGATCGAGGACAAAGCCGATGCCGGAGAAAACCGGCTCGCCGCCGCGTTCGCCGCCCAGATTTTCGGCGATAAGCCGCATCCCTCGCCTGCCCTGAAATCAATGTTTCGCGAGCGCTGCCGCATCGCACAAATTTGCTCAGCAACTGTCTAGAACTATTCCAGAAAATTCTCTATATGCGGGGCATCCGTGCCAGCGGTCGGCGCGGGAACAGAATTAGCGCCGAACCAGCGCACGCGCCGCCTTGAACGGCTCGGGTTGCTTGGGAACGGACAGCGGAAATGGCCGTACCCGCACCTTTGCGCGTGATTGCATGCCATCGGCGTCCGTTCCCTTTCAGGCTGAACAGACAAGGACGGATCGCACGTGTCAAAATCCCTCGACAGTTTCAATTGCCGCCGCACGCTGAAAGCGGGCGACGCCGAGTATGTCTATTTCGACCTCGTCGAGGCTGAGAAGAACGGCCTCACCGGCATTGCCCAGCTGCCCTATTCGATGAAGGTGCTGCTGGAAAACCTGCTGCGCAACGAGGACGGCCGCTCCGTCACCAAGGAGAGCATCCAGGCGGTGGCAGGCTGGCTGACCGACAAGGGCACCGCCGGCGTCGAGATCGCCTATCGCCCGGCCCGCGTGCTGATGCAGGATTTCACCGGCGTCCCGGCCGTGGTCGACCTCGCCGCCATGCGCGACGCCATGGCCTCGCTTGGCGGCGATCCGCAGAAGATCAACCCGCTGGTGCCGGTCGACCTCGTCATCGACCATTCCGTCATCGTCGACGAGTTCGGCACGCCGATGGCCTTCGCCCGCAATGTCGAGCTCGAATATGAGCGCAACGAAGAGCGCTACAAGTTCCTGAAATGGGGCCAGCAGGCGTTCCGCAACTTCCGCGTCGTGCCGCCCGGCACCGGCATCTGCCACCAGGTCAATCTCGAATATCTCGGCCAGGTGGTGTGGACCAACACCGAGGACGGCGAAACCACCGCCTATCCCGACACCTGCGTCGGCACCGATTCGCACACCACCATGATCAACGGCCTTGGCGTGCTCGGCTGGGGCGTCGGCGGCATCGAGGCCGAGGCGGCCATGCTCGGCCAGCCGGTCTCCATGCTGCTGCCGGAAGTCATCGGCTTCCGCCTCACCGGCAAGCTCAAGGAGGGCGTCACCGCCACCGACCTCGTGCTGACCGTCACCCAGATGCTGCGCAAGAAGGGCGTGGTCGGCAAGTTCGTCGAGTTCTTCGGCCCCGGCCTGTCCAACATGACGCTGGCCGACCGCGCCACCATCGGCAACATGGCGCCCGAATACGGCGCCACCTGCGGTTTCTTCCCGGTCGATTCCGAAACCATCCGCTATCTCACAATGTCGGGCCGCAGCGAGGACCGCATCGCACTGGTCGAGGCCTATTCCAAGGCGCAAGGCATGTGGCGCGAGGCCGGCTCCGCCGACCCGGTCTTCACCGACCTGCTCGAACTGGAGCTGGACAGCGTCGTGCCGTCGATGGCCGGCCCCAAGCGCCCCGAGGGCCGTGTCGCGCTGGAAGGCATTCCCGCCGGCTTCGCCAAGGCGATGGACACCGAATACAAGAAGGCGGCGGAAATCTCCAAACGCTATGCCGTCGAAGGCACCGACCATGACCTTGGCCATGGCGACGTCGTCATCGCCGCCATCACCTCCTGCACCAACACCTCGAACCCATCAGTGCTGATCGGCGCGGGCTTGCTTGCCCGCAACGCCAACCGCCTTGGCCTGAAGCAGAAGCCGTGGGTAAAGACCTCGCTGGCCCCCGGCAGCCAGGTGGTGGCGGAATATCTGGAAAAGTCGGGCCTGCAGAAGGAGCTCGACCAGATCGGCTTCAACCTGGTCGGCTTCGGCTGCACCACCTGCATCGGCAATTCCGGCCCGCTGCCGGCGCCGATCTCAAAAACCATCAACGACAAGGGCCTGATTGCCGCCGCGGTGCTCTCCGGCAACCGCAACTTCGAAGGCCGCGTCTCGCCCGACGTGCAGGCGAACTACCTGGCGTCGCCGCCGCTGGTCGTGGCGCATGCGCTGGCCGGCACCGTGACCAAGGACCTGACCACGGAGCCGCTCGGCGACGACAGGAACGGCAATCCGGTCTATCTCAAGGATATCTGGCCGAGCTCGGCCGAGATCCAGGAGTTCATCGAGAAGAACGTCACCCGCGAGCTGTTCGCCCGCAAATATGCCGACGTCTTCAAGGGCGACGAGTACTGGCAGAACGTCAAGGCGCCGGAAGGCCAGACCTATGCCTGGGACAACAATTCGACCTATGTGCAGAACCCGCCCTACTTCGCCGGCATGACCACGGGTTTCGGCAAGATCGGCGACATCAAGGGCGCCCGGGTGCTCGGCCTGTTCGGCGACAAGATCACCACCGACCACATCTCGCCGGCGGGTTCGATCAAGGCCGCCTCGCCGGCCGGCAAATACCTCACCGACCATGGCGTCGGCGTCGCCGACTTCAACCAGTACGGCACGCGGCGCGGCAACCATGAGGTGATGATGCGCGGCACCTTCGCCAACATCCGCATCCGCAACCACATGCTGGGCGAGAACGGCCGCGAGGGCGGCTACACCATCCACTATCCCAGCAAGGAAGAGGAATCGATCTACGACGCGGCGATGCAGTACAAGAAGGAAGGCGTGCCGCTGGTCATTTTCGCCGGCGTCGAATACGGCAACGGCTCGTCGCGCGACTGGGCGGCAAAGGGGACCAACCTGCTCGGTGTCCGTGCCGTCATCGCCCAGTCCTTCGAGCGCATCCATCGTTCGAACCTGGTCGGCATGGGCGTCATCCCCTTCGTCTTCGAGGAAGGCACCTCATGGGCTTCCCTCAACCTCAAGGGCGACGAGCTGGTCGAGATCGACGGATTGAGCGCCATCAAGCCGCGCCAGACGATGACCGCCAAGATCACCTATGGCGACGGCACGGTGAAGAACGTGCCGATCATCTGCCGCATCGATACGCTGGATGAGCTCGACTACTTCAAGAACGGCGGCATCTTGCAGTACGTGCTGCGCGATCTGGCGGCCTAGAAAACAGTGAGTAGTGAGTGGGATGCAGGGGACGCCCCGACTCACTACTCCCCTGCCGCGGCACAGCAGACCAGCATACCGCACAGTCCTGCCGCGATGAAGGCAAGGTCGTCAAAGCATTGACCGGCCCAGACCAAAGTCCAGGGCCGGTGCGTTCGCAATAGAGATCGATGTCGGTGAGGAGAACCTGCCGCATGGCGATGATGCCGCCGCTCAATCGAACCACGCCTTGAAATGCAGCGGCTGCTCCTATTGCGGCCTTACCTCACGATTGCAGCGGTAAAATTTCACCGCAACGTGACTTCCCGTTGACTTCCCGTTCTGCCACATATTTCGGCAAAGCAGAACAAAGCCGGCATCACCGGCGGGAATTGGAATGGTCATGGCCTCGCGACGATCATTGTGGCTGGCAGCCTTCGCGCTGGCCTTCTCGGCTTTTGCCGGCGCTGGGCATGCCAGCGAGCCCGAAAGGGCCCAGGCCGAAAAATCCGACAGGCCGCTCGGCGTGGTCGAACTGTTCACCAGCCAGGGCTGCAGTTCCTGTCCGCCGGCGGACGCGTTCTTCGCCGAACTCGCCACAAGGCAAGATATTGTCGCGCTCGCCTATCACGTCGATTACTGGGACTATCTCGGCTGGAAGGACACGCTGAGCCACAAGGAAAACACCGAGCGGCAATATGACTATATGCGCTACTTCAGCAGCCGTTCCGTCTATACGCCGCAGGCCGTCCTGAACGGCCGCATGCATGTCAACGGCGCCAATCGCGGTGAGGTCGACGGCGCGCTTGCCCGCATGGCTCGTGCCGGCGAAGGCATGCGTGTGCCCATCAAGGTCAGCCGCACCGGCGACCGTGTGATCATCGACGCGGGTGACGCCGGCACCGGCCCGAACGACGCCCATGTCGTCATCGTCTATTTCGACGCGCCGCAGACGGTCAAGATCGGCCAGGGCGAGAACTCCGGCCGCAAGATGACCTATTGGAACGCGGTCACCGGGATCCAGACCGCCGGCATGTGGCATGGCAAGGCGCAGCGCTACGAATTTCCGCTGAGCGAGATCACCAAGAAAGGCGGCTGCGCCGTGCTTTTGCAGTCGGTCGGCAAGGATGGCCTGCCAGGCCCCATCCTGGGTGCGGCTTTCATCCACAGACCCGGATCCGAGACCTCCCTCGATCGTAAGCTGTAACAACGTCACGGGTTCGGCGCAATTCCAGACGGAAACCGCACATTTCCTGCTCGAATGCTTTCAGTGTCCGGTCAGGCGATCGGCGAAGGCCGCAAGGCGTGAGGTCCGGTCCAGGCCGTTTGCTTCACGCCGGTCGGCGATGCGATAGAGCTGGTACATTGTGTGCACGCCGAGCCAGCGCAGTGGTTCCGGTTCCCATTTCTTGACCGTACGGTTGACCCAGGGCAGCCGGGTCAACTCGGTGTCGTGGCCGAGCACGAGGTCGCGCAAGGTGCGGCCTGACAGGTTGGAACTGGAAACCCCGAGCCCGACATAGCCGCCGGCCCAGCCGATGCCGCTTTCCCGGTCGAAGCCTGAAGTGGTGCACCAGTCGCGCGGCACCCCAAGCGTCCCGCACCAGGCATGGTCGAGACGCACGCCCTTGGTCTGCGGCAACAGTCTGGTCAGCACCTCGTGCAACTGGTCGATGGTCGCCTGCTGGGTCCGGCCGCGCACATCGGTGCGCGAACCGAAGCGGTAGGGCACGCCACGGCCGCCCATGGCGATGCGGCCTTCGCGCGTGCGCTGCGCGTAGCAATAGGTGTGAGCGGCATCGCCCAACACCTCGTAACCGTTCCAGCCGATCTGGTCCCACAGTTCTTGCGGCAGCTTCTCGGTCACCACGATGGCGCTGTTCAGCGGCAGCCAGAGACGCTCGTAGCCGGGAATGCCAGCCGTGAAGCCTTCGGTGGCGCGGATGATCTTCCCTGCCCGCACGATGCCTCTGCTGGTGGTGACCTTGCCCTTCTCGATCGCCAGCACCTGCGTCTGCTCGTAGATCGGCACGCCAAGCCGCTCGACAGCCGCCGCCAGGCCTTGCACCAGCTTCGCCGGCTGGACACGCGCGACTTTGCGCACGACGAAGGCGCCCAGCACCTTGTCGATGGCGATGCGCTGGCGCGCCTCCCGCGCGTCGAGGAAGGCCAGCCGCTCCGGCGGCATCTCCCAGCGCAGCAGCTCCTCGTATTCGGCCTTGGCGCGCTGCAATTGTGCCGCGTTGGTGGCGACGGTGATGTTGTCGACGCGGCGGATATCGGCGTCGATGCCTTCGGCTTCCGTCACCGCGATCACCTCATCGACCGTGCCGAACATGGCGCGCTGCATGTCGATCACCGCGCCGCGCGAGGAGGTCTTTGCGTATTTCTCGCGCGACCAGCTGAAGCCGCCCGACAGCCAGCCGCCATTGCGGCCCGACGCGCCGAAGCCCGCGAACTCCTTCTCGACCATGGCGATGCGCAGCGCAGGTTGCGCCTTCTTCAAATAATAGGCGGTCCACAGGCCGGTGTAGCCGGCGCCGACGATGCACACATCTGCCTCGATGTCGCCGGGCAAGGACGGCCGATAGGCCGGCACGCCGCCGATATCGGCATACCAGAACGACACGTCGCCATTGTGCTTGGCTTGCATTTTTTGAAATCCGTTCCGAAATCAGGTGAGCGTCAGGTCAGCCTTGTCGTCGTCGGCGAGCAGCTTCACGTCGGCGCCGGCGAACAGCACCTCGACCTCGTCTCCGATGGCGAAACTGTCTGCTTCCAGCGTCGAGCGCACGATGGCTTTCGAGCCGTCGGCCAGGTCGACCTCGTATTTTGAGCCGGAGCCGAGATAGATGGCTTCGCCAATACGGCCCGTGAGCCGGTTGCGGCCGTCGCCGCCCACACCAGGGCGGGCGAGCGCCAGCTTTTCGGGGCGCAGCAGCATGACCGGCGTGCCGCCATTGGCGAGACGCTTGGCCGTCGTCACCATCTGGCCTGATATCTCGATCGCCGTCTCCTGGCCAGAGGTGGCGGCGGCCCCGCGCAGCACGGTGGAATCGCCGATGAACTTGCCGACGAACAGCGTCGCCGGCTCGTCATACAGCTCGCGCCCGGTACCGATCTGTTCGATCCGGCCCCGGTTGAACACGGCGATGCGATCCGACAGCACCAGCGCCTCTTCCTGGTCGTGCGTCACATAGACGAAGGTGGTGCCGAGTTCGCGGTGGATGCGCTTGATCTCGAGCTGCAGCCATTCGCGCAGTTTCTTGTCGAGCGCGCCGAGCGGCTCGTCCATCAACAGCAGCGGCGGATCGAAGACGATGGCGCGGGCCAGCGCCACGCGCTGCTGCTGGCCGCCCGAAAGCTCGCTGGGGAAGCGATGGCCGAAATCCGCCATCTTGACCATGTCGAGCGCCTGGCGCACCCGGCGTTCGCGCTCGGCTCCCGCCACGCCGCGCAAGGCGAGCGGATAGGCGACGTTGCGGCTCACCGTCATATGGGGAAACAGCGCGTAATGCTGGAAGACGACGCCGATGTTGCGCTTGTGCGCCGGCACGCCGACGACGCTCTTGCCGCCCACTTCCAGCGCGCCGGAACTGGCCTCGGTGAAGCCGGCGACGACGTTGAGCGTCGTCGTCTTGCCGGAGCCGCTTGGTCCGAGCAGCGTCATGAACTCGCCGGCCTCGATGTGCAGCGACACGCCGTCCAGCGCCTTGAAGCTGCCATAGGCCTTGCTGATCGACCTGAGATCGATCGCCGCGCCCCTGCTCTCTTGCCCCGAGGTCATTGGCGTCCTTTCCGCTCGCGGCCAAGAAGAAGCATGCCGCCGCCGATCAGGATCGTGGTGGCAAACAACAGGATCGTGCCGACGGCCGCGACCGTCGGGTCGGCATCGCGCGTGATGGAAGCGAAGATCTGCACCGGCAATGTCTTGAGGTAGGGATTGGTGATGAACAGGGACACGACGATCTCATCGAAGGAGGTGGCGAAGGCGAACAGCAGGCCCGACAGCACGCCGGGTGCGATCAGCGGCAGCGTCACCGTGCGGAAGGTGGTGAGCGCGCTGGCGCCGAGGCTCGCCGCGGCTGTCTCGAGCCGCCTGTCGAACACTTCGAGATTGGCCGAGACGGCAATCAGCACGAAAGGCAGCGCAAGGATGGTGTGGGCGAGCACGAAGCCGAGCAGCGTGCCGACAAGCCGCGTATCGAGATAGACCGCGTAGATGCCGATGGCCAGCACCACGCCCGGCACCACCATCGGCGTCAACATCAGCATGCGCAGCAGGTTTGCCGGCCGCGCCTTCATGCGGTCGAGGCCGAAGGCGGCAAGCGTGCCGAGCACGGTTGCCAGCACGGCAACGATCGAGGCGACCTTCAGCGAATTGAGGAAGCTGCTCGACCAGTCCGGGCTGGTGGCGAAATTCTGGTACCATTGCCAGGAAAAGCCCTGCGGCGGAAACGCCAGCGACTTGTTCTCGTTGAACGACATCGGCACCACGACCAGCGTCGGGGCCACCAGCCATATGGCCACCAGCAGGCAGACAAGGCCGAGGATGACGCGGGTGAGCGGCTTCATCTCCATCAGCGCCGCTCCGCTTCCCGGTACCGGGACCGCATGACGGGCGCGGCGAGCGCCAGCAGCACGAAGGTCGTGACCAGCAGCACCACGCCCATGGCGCCGCCACGGCCCCATTGCAGCAGGCTGAGCACCTGTGTCTGCACCAGGGTGGACAGCATGGTCGAACGCGGACCGCCGAGCAAAGCCGGCGTGATGTAGAAGCCGAGCGCCAGGATGAAGACGATGATCGCGCCGGCATAGACGCCCGGCAGCGACAGCGGCAGGTAGATGGTGAAGAAGGCGCGGGACGGCCGCGCGCCAAGGCTTTGCGCCGCGCGCATCAGCCTGAGATCGATGCCTTTCATGACCGAATAGAGCGGCAGGATCATGAACGGCAAAAGCACCTGCGCCATGCCGATGACCACGCCCGTCTGGGTGCGGATCAGCCTGACGCCGCCGAGCCCGAGCGACCGCAGGACCGAGTTGATGACGCCTGAATCCTGGAGCAGGATAACCCAGGACAAGGTGCGCACCACGCCGCTCACCCAAAACGGGATCAGCACACACAAGAGCAGCACCAGCCGAACGCGGGGCCCGACCGCGGTCATCAGATAGGCGTAGGGATAAGCGCAAACCACGCACACCAGCGTCACCCACGCCGAAATGACGAAGGTCCGCTGGAGCACAACAAGGTTGATCGGCGCACTGAAGAACCAGACATAGTTCTGCGCTCCCCACTCCGGTTCCGACAGGCTGCGCAGCACGATGGTCAGCAGCGGATAGCCGATCACCGCGAAAAGCAGGACCAGGGCCGGCAACGCGAGCGCGAACGGCCGCCATGCCCTGCGCCTTTCGGCGGCCGGAATGATTGGCTCGGACGCGCTCACGGCCCTTGCTTCCCGTCAGCCGGTCAGTTGCCGGCCATCAGCGCCGACCACTTCTCCTGCGCCACCGCAAAGTTCGGGACCCAGAACTTGAAGTTCTGCTTGTAGCCCTGCTTCTGGCGTTCAGGCGTATTGGTCAGGTAGGCGGCGACGGAAGCGTCGACCTTGGGCTGCGCGTCGTTGTTGATCGGCGTGTAGGAGGTCTTCTCCGCCAATATCTCCTGGGCATGCTTGCCGAGATAGGCATTGAGCAGCGCGTAGGACGCATCCGTATCCTTGACGCCGACCGGAATCGTCATCTGGTCCATCACCACCAGCCAATCCTGCCAGGCGGGCGCGTACTTGGCGCCGTTCTTGACCGCCGTCATGGCGCGGCCCGTCCACATCATCAGCATGTCGGCCTCGCCGGATTCGGCGAGCTGCTGCGATTCGGCACCCGTCTTCCAGAAGATCGTGTCGGGGCCGAGCTTGCGGACCACATCGATGGCCTTGTCGATATCGGCCACCGTCATCGCCTTCGGATCGCCGCCGGCAACCTTGAAAGCCTGTTCCAGCAGGCCGCCGGTCGGGCTGCCGGAGCCGTCGATGCCACGCACGCCGGGGAATTTTTGGGTATCGAAGAAGTCGGCCCAGCTCTTGGGCGGATTATCCCC
The DNA here is from genome assembly GCF_000230995.2 of Mesorhizobium australicum WSM2073. Lineage (NCBI taxonomy): Bacteria > Pseudomonadati > Pseudomonadota > Alphaproteobacteria > Hyphomicrobiales > Phyllobacteriaceae > Mesorhizobium > Mesorhizobium australicum. Next base: position 1,039,355 of record NC_019973.1, read on the forward strand.
GTACTTTTCCTTGTTGTACATCAGCACGACACCGTAGTTCATCGCCGGCACCGAGCATTCGCCGACCTGGCCTTCCGGGATTTTCGAGACGTCGAGCTTCGTCAGATCGAGCTTCTGGAACAGCTTGCCGCAATAGACATAGGGCGGCAGGTCGTCGGTATCGACGACGTCCCAGGTCACATTGCCGGACTCGACCTGCGCCTGCAGTTTGGCGATCTCCGTCGGGCCGTCGTTGAGCAGCTTGACGCCGGACTTGTCGACGAACTCCTTGAGTGCCGCCGCCTGGCCGTCCTGATAGATGCCGCCATAGGAAACGAGGGTCAGCGTCTTGCCCTTCAGCGAGCCTTCGGCGACCTCTCCCGCCACCGGCTTGGATTGCGCGAGCGCGGCGGTGGCCGCCATAAGCACGGCGACGGCCGCCGCATGTCCAAATTTCAGTTTCATGATCATCTCTCCCATTTGCAGAACTCGCATTGTTTTCATTCACCCGGATGCGAGCGGTTTCCGGGCCTGTATCGATCGAGTTCGAGCGCGCCGGCGGTCGGCGGCGCGATGATCCAGAGCACCTCGGCCGGCGTGTCGCCGACATTGACGGTCCGGTGCGGCACCGAGGTTGCGTATTCGACGCTGTCGCCCTCGCGCATCAGATGGCGCTCGTCGGCAAGCGTCAGTTCGACGGTGCCTTTGAGCACCATGAACATTTCGTGCTCGCCGCCATGCACATAGGTCTCGTCGCCGGTCGAGCCGCCAACCTCGAAATGGCCGGCATAGACTTCGAATTGATGGATCGGCCGCCGCGACAGGAGCATCTTGCGGCCTTGGAGGCCAACCGGAACGACCGGCCGCTCCTCGCGCCTCAGCACCTTGTGCAGGGGACGCGCATTGTCCTCGAACAGATCGTTGATGCCGAGGTCGAGAGCGGCGGCGATCTTGAGCAGCGTGCCGGTGTTGGCGCCGCACAGATTGCGCTCGAGCTGGCTGATGAAGCTCGCCGTGGTGCCCGTCATGTCGGCAAGCTGGCGCAGCGAGACGCGCCGCGCCATGCGCAATGCCTTGATACGAGGGCCGACGCCGCCGGCCTCCGGCACGGCCGCGCCGCCATTCAACTGTTTTACTGGGGAGCCCGATGCGTGTGGCATTGTCGTCTCCGTTCTCACTTAACACCCTATTAAGTGGAACGGAAAATGGCAAGCACGGTCGGCAGAATTGAATGGCCACGCGGGATTGGCCGCTTTCGGCCCTACGCCGATGCCGTCGGCGCGCAGTCCCGGGTGCAAGGCCCAAAAACGAAAAAACCGACGTCAGCTTGCTTCTGACGTCGGTCATTTAGGTTTTGGGATCGTCGCACCTGGCTTTTCCGAGGAAAAGGCCGAGGTTGGTTCGATCCGACGCAGACCCGTGGGCGGGGGGCTTGGGGTTTACGAGCCGGTGCCGGACCGAACCGTCTCAGGCAACGCCGGTAAATTCGTCGGACATTGGGGCAGGAGCGCGGATAAAAAAAGGCGGAAATGTGGCGAAGCATCACCAATTCCAACACGCGTTTCACAAACGTGACTGGACGCAACGGAAACGGCGCGCCGCTGCCTTCGCTTCTCCGGCTCTTGCAATTGCGATGCGAAGGGGCCAACTTTGGTTGGCAAAGATTCATTTTGAAGGATCGAGGCAGGTATGATCGATGACGGCGGCGGGATGGGGGATGGAGACGCATCCGCAATATTGATCCCGCTGCACGAGGCGCGCAGCGCACGCCTCGACCAGCCGGTCCGCTTCGACCGGCGCGAACTGGACCAGATCCTCAGGCTTTACGGACGCATGGTCGCGGCCAATGAATGGCGCGACTACGCCATCGATCACCTCACCGACCGGGCTGTCTTTTCCGTCTTCCGCCGTGCCAGCGAAGTGCCGCTGTTCCAGATCGTCAAGGATCCGAAACTGGCGCGCAAGCAAGGCGCCTTCGCCGTCATCGCGGCGGGCGGGCGCATCCTCAAACGCGGCCAGGAGCTTGGCCGCGTGCTCGGCGTCTTCGACAGCAAGCTGAAGCTGGTATAGGGGTAAATGCGAACTGAAGAATTGAGGAACGAAGGACAAGGGGCGCTTACGTCAGGCGCCGCGTGTCAAATTCCTCAATTCTTCAGTTCCCCCTGCCGGAACTTCCGCTCCGGCAGCGAATCCGGATCAGGTGGCAGCGATGCCCCGCCGTTGAGCGACAGCTGCATGAATACCGTGTCCAACCAGCGCCCGTGCTTGTAGCCGGAGCCTTCGAGGCGGCCGGAATGACGGAAGCCGAGCTTCTCGTGCAACCTGACCGAGGCGCTGTCGGCGCGGCCATCGCCGATCACCGCGACGATCTGGCGAAAGCCCGCCGCCTCGACCGCCGCGACCAGGCTTTGCATCAGCTTCAGGCCGACACCCTGGCCCTTGGCGTCAGGCGCGACATAGACCGAATCCTCGACGATGAAGCGATAGGCCGGGCGCGGCCGGAAGGCGCCGGCATAGGCATAGCCAAGCACGGCGCCTGCCTTTTCCGCCACCAGATAGGGAAAGCCGCCGGCCGCGAGTGCGGCGAATCGCGTCCCCATCTCGGTGCGACTGGGCGGCTCCAGTTCATAGCTCGCCGTGCCGTTGGCAACCGCGTCGGCGTAGATTTCGGTTATGGCGTCGAGGTCGGCCGGGGTCGCCGGCCTGATCGCGATGTTGCTCATTCTTTATGCAAGCCTCTTTTGTGCTTTCCATAACAGCAGAGGCCCGCTTAAAAGAAAAGGGCGGCCGTTGGGCCGCCCTTCCAGGAGTCGATGGTCCAATACCGCTTAGCGGCGGTCGCCCATGAACTGGAGCAGGAACATGAAGAGGTTGATGAAATCGAGGTAGAGCGACAGCGCGCCCATGATGGCCTTGCGGCCCGCGACATCGGAAGCGTCGCCCTCGAAATACATCTCCTTGATCTTCTGCGTGTCGTAGGCGGTGAGGCCGGCGAAGACCAGCACGCCGATCGCCGAGACGGCGAAGGTCAGTGCCGACGACTGCAGGAAGATGTTGATCACTGACGCGATGATGATGCCGAACACGCCCATGATCAGGAACGAGCCCATCGCCGACAGGTCGCGCTTGGTGGTGTAGCCGAACAGCGACAGCGCGCCGAAGGCCGCGGCGGTGGCGAAGAAGGTCTGCGAGATGCTTGCCGTGGTGTAGACCAGGAAGATCGACGACAGCGACAGGCCGACCAGACCGGCATAGACCCAGAAGGTGGTCTGCGCGGCGGCGACGCTCATCGACTGGATCCTGAACGACAGGAAGAACACGGCGGCCAGCGGCGCCAGCATGACAACCCAGCGCAGCGGCGAACCGAAGATCGCGTAGCCGAACGAGGTCAGCATCTCGCCGCTCGGCAGCGTCGCGACGGCCGAAGCCGGATCGGTGGTGGTGGCCAGCATGATCGTGCCGACGGCGGCAAGGCCGGTGATGAGCAGGCCAAGCCCCATCAGATTGTAGACCTTGATCATGTAGGCGCGCAGACCCTGGTCGATGTCGGCGCGGACGCCGGGCACCGCCGACGTCTGATAGTTGCGAATGGGATCAGCCATTGGAAATCCTCGTTGCTTCTGCCCCGTCCGGTGTCGGGCCTCTTGCGGACCCAGGCGCCGCTGGGGGGCTCCAGCATGCCTGCGCGGAATATGATGGTTATTCGCGTCAAGAACAAGACCGTAACCGGGTGTAACGGTTCGTGACAGGCCAAAATGCCGCTTCGCCGGCCGTTTCGGACGGCATTCTTACCAAGATTTAACCCGGGCAGGCGGCGCCCGCCGGCGAATCAGAGGTTTCGCAGCACGGGTGCCGCCTTGTGGCCGAGCACCCGCCAGGTGCCGGCAAGGCCGATGCCGACCGTGATCACCAGCGAAAAGGCAATCGTCGCCACCGCCACCTCGGGCATGAAATGCGATGGCAGCGTCATGATGCGTGCGACCACGAACCAGGCGGCGGCGCTGCCGGCGGCGAGCGCGAAGATGGCGGTGGCCAGTCCGATCAGCATGTATTCCAGAGAGAATGCCGTGATCAGCGTTCGCCGGGTGGCGCCCAACGTCTTCAGCACCACAGCGTCGTGGATGCGCGCCCGGTTGCCGGCGGCAAGCGCGCCGGCAAGCACCAGAACCGAGGCGATCAGCGCCACGCCGGCCGCCGCCCGGATCGCCGTGCCGAGCTGGCCGACCAGCCGGTTGACGATGTCGAGTGCGTCCTTGACCCGCACCGTCGTCACGGCGGGGAAGGCGCGGGTGACGGCGTTGAGGACGCGCGCGTCGTCGGCCGCCGAGGCGTTCTTTTCGGTGAGCGTGGCTATCCAGCCATGCGGGGCGCCGGCGAATGTGTTGGGCGAGAACACCATGACGAAATTGATGCCCATCGTCTCCCACTCGACCTGGCGGAAATTAGCGATGCGGGCGGTGACATTGCGGCCGAGCACATTGACGGTGATGGTGTCGCCGAGCTTCAGCCCGATTTCCTTGCCTTCCTTGTCGGAAAACGAAACCAGCGGCTCGCCGGCATAGTTGTCGGGCCACCATTTGCCCTCTGTCAGCATCGCGTTTTCCGGTTGCCTGGTGTCATAGGTCAGGCCGCGATCTCCCTTCAGCACCCAGGCGCCCTCGGCCGGCACCTTGACCTTGTCGACATCGACGCCGTTGAGAGCCATGACCCGGCCGCGCAGCATCGGCACCTTGGTCAGCGTTCCCCGCGGCACCTCCTTCGCCATCAGCGAGGAGAACGCATCGACTTCGCTGCCCTGGATGTCGACGAAGAAGAAGTTCGGCGCCCGCTCCGGCAGGCTGCCGGAGATCTGGCGCCTGAGATTCCCGTCAATCAGCGCCAGTGTCACCAAGAGCGTCAGCCCAAGCCCCAGCGACAGCACCACCGAGGGCGTCAGCGCCCCCGGCCGGTGGATGTTGCCGATGGCGAGCCTGAGCGCGACAAAGCGCACGCGCGGGCTTTTCCGGGCTGCCCATTGCACCAGTCCGCCGACGAGACGCAGCACCAGGAAAGCAAAAACGGTGGCGCCGACGAAGATCGAGGCGATGCGCTGGTCGCCCGAAAACAGGATCGCCAGCGCTGCCAGGAAAAGCGCGATGCCGAGCGCGCAAACGACATAGACGGGGCGCGGCAGGCCCCGGCCTTCCAGTCCCATCTCCCGGAACAGCGCGGTTGCCGGCACGTCACGGGCGCGACCGAGCGGCAACAGCGCGAAGGCCAGCGTCACCAGCAGGCCGAACAGGGCCGTCATGGCGAGCGCGCCGGGATAGAAGCCGCCCTGCGCCGGCACCGGAATGACCGACTGAAGCGCGGCACTCGCCGCGAACGGCATCAGCGCCCCGAGCACCAGGCCGAGCACGATGCCAAGTGCCGCGATGATCAGGATCTGCACGAGGTAGACGGCAAAGACGAAGCCGCCGGACGCCCCCAGGCTCTTGAAGGTGGCGATGACGCCGCGCTTGCCGTCGAGATAGGCGCGCACCGCATTGGCGACGCCGACGCCGCCGACCACCAGCGCGGTGAGCCCGACCAGCGTCAGGAACTGGGAGAAGCGTTCGATGTTGGAGGATAGCGCCGGTGCGGCGTTGCTGCGCGTGCGGATCGACCAGCCGGCCTGCGGAAAATCCTTGGCCGCCTGGTCCTGGATGGCCTTGAGCCGCGCCTCGTCGGCACCGGCGGGCAGCCGGACCTTGTAGGCGTTCTCGACCAGGCTGCCAGGCTGGATCAGCCCAGTGGCGGCCAGGCCCTCGGTCGAGATCATCAGCCTTGGCGCGAAGCCGAACCCATCGGAGACCGCGTCGGGCTCGGCCATCAGCCTGGCGCGCAGTTCGAACGTGGCGGTGCCGAGCTTCAGCCGGTCGCCGATCTTGAGATGCAGCCGTTCGAACAAGAGATCGGGTGCCGCGGCGCCGAAAACGCCGAACTGCCTGCCGAACAGTTCCTGCTTCGTCAGCACCGGTTCGGTTTCCAGCGCGCCATAGAGCGGATAGGCCTCGTCGACAGCCTTGGCCTCGACCAGCGCCTGGTCGGATCCGTCAGCCAGGCGCGCCATCGAGCGCATGCCGGCGGTATGCGAAACCACGCCCAGCCCGTCGAGAAAGCCAAGTTCTGCCTGGCTGGCGTCGCGCTGGTTGATCTGGAAGCGAAGATCGCCGCCGAGCAGCGTCTGGCCCTGATCGGCGACACCGGCGGTGATGGAGCGGGCCACCGAATTGACGCCGCCGATAGCCGCCACGCCGAGCGCGATGCAGGCGAGGAAGATGAGGAAGCCGGACAGGCCGCCGCGCATCTCGCGCAGCGAGAAGCGGATGGCAAGCTTCAAGGTCCGCGCCAGCGGCATCAGGCGGTGATCCTGACCGGCGGCGGCGCCTCGATCCGGCCGGAGCGCATCGAAACCTGGCGCGAGCAGCGCGCCGCGAGCGCCGGATCGTGGGTGACCAGCACCAGCGTCATGCCGCGTTCGGCGGCCTTGGCGAACAGCAGATCGGCGACCTGCCGCCCCGTCGCCTGATCGAGGTTGCCGGTCGGCTCGTCGGCGATCAGGATGCGCGGCGATGGTGCCAGCGCCCGGGCGATCGCCACGCGCTGCTGCTCGCCGCCGGAGAGTTCGCCAGGATAATGGGTGACGCGGTCGCTGAGGCCGACGGCCGCCAGTTCCCGCTCCGCCACCGAGAAGGGATCGGCGTGGCCGGCCAGTTCCAGCGGCACGGCGACATTTTCGAGCGCCGTCATATTGGGGATGAGGTGGAAGGACTGGAACACGATGCCAATGTTTCGGCCGCGAAACGAAGCGATCTGGTCCTCGCTTTTACCGTTGAGCAGTTCGCCGGCAATGCGCACCGTACCGGAATCGACCCGCTCCAGCCCGGCCAGCACCATCAGCAATGTCGACTTGCCGGACCCCGACGGGCCGACGATACCCGTCGCCTCGCCGCGCGCGACGTCGAGGCTGACGCCCTTCAATACATGAACCGACGAAGCGCCTTCGCCGAGTGTCAGGGATATGTCTTTCAGCGCGATGACGGCTTCTGTCAAAATGAAAGCGTCCTATATGGAAAGGGAGGCTCTGCCTGTCGGAAGCCATCGCCGGAAGAATTCTCTGTCATATGGGGCCTGCCGCATGTCTTTCAAACGCCGCTTTGCCGCAGGCCTGGTCGTTTTCCTCGCCATCTGCGGCGGCATCTCGTCGGCGCGCGCCGCGCCTTTCAAGATCGTCGGCTTCGGTGACAGCCTGATGGCGGGGTACGGCCTTGGCCCGGGCGAGGGCTTTACCGACAAATTGCAGGCAGCACTTCGCGCCAAGGGCCATGACGTCATCGTCGCCAATGCCGGCGTCTCCGGCGACACCTCCAGCGGCGGCCTGGCGCGGCTCGACTGGTCGGTGCCTGAGGGCACGCAGCTGGTGATCCTCGAACTCGGCGCCAACGACATGCTGCGCGGCGTCGCGCCCGACATTACGAAACGGAACCTGGACGAGATGCTAGGCAGGCTCAAAGAGCGCAAGATTGCCGTGCTGCTGGCCGGCATGCGGGCGGCGCCCAATCTCGGGGCCGACTACCAGAGCGCCTTCGACGCCATCTTTGCCGACCTGGCCGGCAAATACGATGTTCCGCTCTACCCGTTCTTCCTCGACGGCGTCGCCGGCCAGCCCGGCCTGCAGCTCGAGGACGGCCTGCATCCGAGTGCTCGCGGCGTCGACCTGATGGTCGAACGCATCCTGCCTACCGTCGAGAAGGCCATGGCGGCGGCGCCAGGCGGATCGTGACGTCGGATGGAACCGGTTCCGCCGCGGAAGCTTTAGATTGCATGTAGATTGCATCCGCGACCAACAAACCACTTGCTCCATTTGATTATCGATGATTCGCTAGGGATGACAGTTTCGATTCGAGGAAGGGAGGCTCTTCATGCCGCGTCTTTTCACCGCCCTCGAAATTCCGCGTGATGCCGCCCTTTCGCTGTCCCTGCTCCGGGGCGGCCTGCCCGGGGCCCGCTGGATCGACGTCGAAAACTACCATCTGACGTTACGCTTCATCGGCGACGTCCAGGGCCATGTCGCCGACGAGATCGCCAACGCTCTCGACCGGGTGCATCGCCCTTCCTTCTCGCTGACCTTGTCCGGTGTCGGGGCTTTCGGCCAGAAGAAGCCGCATGCGGTGTGGGCCGGCGCTTCGTCCTCGCCCGATCTGGCGGCTCTTCAGGCCGAAATCGAGCGCATCTGCCAGCGGCTCGGCATTCCCGCCGATCCGCGCAGGTTCATGCCGCATGTGACGCTGGCGCGGCTGCGCAATTCGAGCCCGCTCGACGTCGCCCAATATCTGTCGGCGCGCGGCAATTTCTCGACGCTGCCGTTCCGCATCGGCCGTTTCGTGCTGATGTCGTCGCGCGATTCGGTGGGTGGCGGCCCCTATATTGTCGAGGAGGCATGGCCGCTGTCCGGCGTCGATACGCGTGCCGCCAGCCGTGTCGCCAGCACCTCCGACGCCTCGCGGATCATGCGATAGACCTCGGCAAACGCTTGCTGGTCCTCATAGTAGGGGTCCGGTACATCGCGCGGCCTTCCCTCGGCGAATTCCAGGAACAGGTGGATACGGTCGCGCACCGCCGCCGGCGCCAGCGCCTTCAGGTCGGCGACGTTGGACCGGTCCATGCCGAAGATCAGGTCGAAGCGGTGAAAATCCTCCGGCATGATCTTGCGCGCCCGCTGCCGCGAGATGTCGATGCCGTGGTGAGACGCGATGGCGATCGAGCGCGGGTCGGGAGCGGAGCCGACCTCCCAGCCGCTGGTCGCGGCCGAATCGAGCACGATATCGCCGCCATATCCGCGCTCCGCCAGCACGGCGCCAAGAATGCCTTCGGCCAGCGGCGACCGACAGATGTTGCCGAGGCAGACGAAAAGAATGGAATTTATGGGCTTCGCGATCATGGATCCGGCGCTATGGTGACGACTTCAGCCCAATAGCACGGGAAGCGGACATGACGAGAGAGAAACTGGGCAGGGAGGCCGCCGAAGCAGCGCTCACAGGGCTTGATGGCTGGGCACTGGCGGACGACGGAGCCTCGATCGGCCGCACCTTCACCTTCGCCAATTTCTCCGAAGCCTTCGCCTTCATGACCAGGGTGGCGCTGACCGCCGAGAAGATGGACCACCATCCCGATTGGTCGAATGTCTACAAGACCGTCAGCGTTACCCTGAACACGCATGACGCCGGCGGCGTGACGGCGCTCGACATCGAATTGGCGAAGAAGATGAACCGCTATTTCGGCGGCTGAACACGGGCTGTCCAACGTCCAGGCCCGGCGCGGACCCGGCAAATCGGCGCCCGCATCTTGCAGCCGGGTTAAGCTTTCACCACATTTTGATCGGCGGACGTGCGCTGAGACGCGCATGAGGCCCGCAAGGAGAGATTGATGGCGCAAGAATCCGGTTTTGATTTCTTCGGCTTTGGCGACAAGCTGGCCGGCGAAGGCGAAGTGCGCGAAAAGTTCTGGCGCACGGCCAGGAAGGCCGCTCGGCAGATTCCGTTCATGGAAGATGTCGTCGCCGCCTATTACTGCGCCATGGACAAGAAGACGCCGCTGCGTGCCAAGGGCATATTGGTGGCCGCGCTCGGCTATTTCGTCCTGCCGGTCGATCTCATCCCCGACTTCATCTTCGGTCTCGGCTTCACCGACGACATCGCCGTGCTGACCGCCGCAATCACCGCCGTCAGCGCCCATATCACGCCCGCGCACCGGCAAGCCGCCAAGGACGCCATCGCCGATAAGAGCTGAAGTCCCGCCGGCCGAATCCCGCCGCGACGGCTCGACCGCTGGACAGGGGCGTTCAGCGGCGGGTTAGAAGTCAAACTCTTGCCGTTTTCGTGGCCTCCAAGTCGCCAAAGGGACACCGAGCCGGCCGCTGACAAGGCGGCGGCGCGGAAATGGCGGCGGTTTCCTGGGGTGAAGGTCCTTTTCTCTTGGGAAATTCACCGTTTGGTAACCCAGATTAAATCAAAATGAAGCGACGGCAGGACGCCACGCGGCCCGCCTCCGCACCATTTGGAATACGGGAAAAACGATGCGCGGATTGATTGCACTAGTTTCTAGCCTGGTCCTGGCGGCCTCGGCGGCGCCGGCGCTGGCGCAGCAGGCGACCAAGATCGGCCAGCACAATGCCTGGGGCACCTACAGCTACCAGGCTTCGGGCGGCAAGGTCTGCTACGTGCTGACCGTGCCGACCGACAAGCAGCCGCCGACGCTCGACCACGGCGACATGTTCTTCTTCGTCAGCCAGCGGCCCGGCCAGCAAGTGTCCTATGAGCCTCAGTTCATCGCCGGCTACAATTTCCAGGAAGGTTCCAAGGCCACCGTCACCATCGACAAGAAGAGCTTCTCGATGTTCACGCGCGGGAAATCGGCCTGGGTCGAGAACGCGGCGGAAGAGCCAGTGCTGATCGCCGCGATGAAGACCGGAACCGACATGAAGGTGTCGGCGAAGTCGGGCCGCGGCAATCCCACGAACTATGTCTTCTCGCTTAAGGGCATTTCGGCGGCGCTGTCCTCGATCGCCAAGTGCAAATAGGCCATCTTCGTTTTTGAACCGAAGGCCGGGCCGTAACGCCCGGCCTTTGCTTTTTCAGCCCAGCCCTGATTCCGGTGCGGCCTCCGCCCGCCGCCGCCGGATCGCCTCGGCGATGAACACCCGCGACAGGGCGTGATAAAGCGGCTCGTGCGAGATCAGCCGCGCCGTGCCGTAGCCCAGCATCGAAGCCAGCATCAGGCCGATGACATTGTCGTGATTGCCGGTCATTTCGAGGATGATGACGAAAGCCGTCATCGGCGCTTGCACGACGCCGGCGAAATAGCCCGCCATGCCGAGCAGGGCCGCGACGCCCGCGCTGCTCGCGAACATCAGGCCGAGCGAGCTGCCGATGCCGGCGCCGACCGCCAGCGAGGGCGCGAAGATGCCGCCGGGAATGCCTGAGATCATCGACAGCAGGCCGGCAGCGAATTTCTCGGCAAAGAAGAACCAGGGCAGCGGCGTGCCTTCGACCGCGCTGCGCGCCTGCGCGTAGCCGGTGCCGAAGGTCAGCCCGCCCGAGGCGATACCGATCACCGCGACCGCCAGTCCGCAGATCGCGGCCACCAGCAGCGCGCGCCACAGCGGCTGCAGCGCGTTCCAGCGTCGGATACGCCGCGTCGCCTTCAACGCCAGCAACGAGAACAAGGCGCCAAAGCCGCCGCCGATGACGCCGCAGGCGATCACCAGCGGCCAGTCGACGGCAAACGAGATCGTCTCCTTGGACACGCCGAAATAGGTGTAGTTGCCGAGCACGCCGAGCGAGGCGAGGCCGGCCAGGATGACCGCGGTCAGCACCAGCCCGTTGGTGCGCGCCTCATAGGTCCGGCCCATCTCCTCGATGGCGAAGACGATGCCGGCGAGCGGGGTGTTGAACGCCGCCGCGATGCCCGCCGCCGAGCCGGCCAGGATCAGGCCGCGCGCCTGCGCCATGCCGCCCCAACGCGCCGCCTGCAGCATCAGCGACGCGCCGACCTGTACGGTCGGTCCCTCGCGGCCGATCGAAGCGCCGCAGAACAGGCCGACAAGGGTGAGCGCGATCTTGCCCGCCACCAGCCTGAGCGACAGGATATGGCTGCGGTCGTCGTCGTCGCGCAGGTGGCGGGCGGCGATCGCCTGCGGAATGCCGCTGCCTTGCGAGCCCGGGAAGAAGGCGTGCGCCAGCCAGGCGCACAGCACAAAGCCGAGCGGCGTGATGGCCAGCGGCAGATAGAAACGCCAGCCGCCGTCATTGCCGATCACGACATGAAAAAGCGCCTGCGCCTTGTCGGCCAGCACGGCAAAGAGCACGCTGATCAGGCCGATGGAGATCGCACCGGCCCAGAACACCAGACGTGGCTGCCAGACGCGGCGCGAGGCCCACATGGCGCGCGAACGCCGCAGCATGGGGTGTTTTCGCGATTGGCCGGCCATGTCTGCCCTCGGGGGGAAAACCCAGCCCTAACACAGGCATGACGCCGATCAAGTGTGAGTCTGCCGATCGGACGGGATCAAAAAGCCCACCGTCGCGGTTGTGTCCCTTTGAACAAGGAGCCCGCAGTCATGAGCTATGTCAGATTCGCCGCGATGATCCTGGTTTCCACGGTCCTCATGTACGGGCTCATGTACCTGAACACCTATGCGCTGGATCATGTTTTCTTCAGCCAGACCCGGGTGTGGATGGCCATCGTGATGGGCGCCGCCATGGCCATCGTCATGATCGGCTTCATGTGGGGGATGTACGAGAGCGTGGCCGCGAATGTAGGCATCGTCATCGGCGGCATGCTGGTATTCGCTGGCGCCTTGTGGCTGGTCAGAAGCCAGGAAACCGTGAGCGACGTCTCTTACATGAAGGCCATGATCCCGCACCACTCGATCGCGATCATGACCAGCGAACGCGCCCATATCCGCGACCCGGAGGTGCGAAAGCTGGCGGACGGCATCATCGACGCCCAGGTGCGCGAGATCACGCAAATGAAGCGTCTGATCGCGCGGCTCGACGCCAATCCCGTAGCGGCCGGCGCTCCCGACCTGCCGTCCTACCGAGCCCTCGGGGCCGCGCCGCCACCGCCGGAAACCGACCAGAGCACCGGGATCGATACGCTCTCCATCGACAGGTAGACGCGGGGATGGACGCGCGGAATATGGAAGCCGCTCGTCCCGCCGGCCTCCAAGCCGGCGGGAACATCCTTGCGGGATCGTCACATAGCCATTTTTTCACATTCGGCCTGGGCCTTCTTGGTCGAGGTGTCGATCATGTAGGCTTTGCCCTTGGCGTCGGTCATCATCATCATGCAGTGCTTGATGGGCTTGGCCATCTTCATCATGTCGGCGCCCATCTTCGCGTCCGGCGTCATGGTGCCCATATGCCCGTCGGGCATGATCGCCGTCACTTGTCCGCCTTTCATCATGCTCATGGTGCCCATCGCGTCCTCGGCAAACGCCTGCGAGGCGCAAAGAGCGGCGAAGCCGGCAACGACGGCGAGCTTGATCGATTTCATCCTGCATACTCCCATTCTGTAGGGGCACAGTTGCCCCATTCAGGGTTCGAAGGCGCGATGGGGATCGTTACGCCAACACGACTAAGTGATCGCCGCCAACGACATCGCGTCCACCGGCGGCGATCGTCCTTCACGGGGACGGTGGCGATCGGGACACCGACGGCGGACCCCAGTTTGGCGTGCACGGCATGACTTCGCGCTCAACCTGTGCTATGCGCCGCGCTTCATATCGGGCCGATGGATGAAATCGGCCGCAAACCGCTTATATCTGTGCAACCATGACCCTTTCACTCGACCTTACCGCCGAAGGCGCCCGTGACGCCTTGCGCGGCCGTGCCGCGCGGACCGAAAAGCCATCGCTGATCGGCCTCACGCGGACGGAACTCGCCGCCGCTCTTGTCGAATCCGGCATCGTGCCGGAGCGCCAGGCAAAGATGCGCGCCCAGCAGCTCTGGCACTGGATGTATGTGCGCGGCGTTTCCGACTTCGCCGGCATGTTCAACATCTCCAAGGATCTGCGCGCCGAGCTCGACAAGCATTTCACCGTCGCCCGGCCCGAGATCGTCGAGGAGCAGATTTCCGCCGACGGCACGCGAAAGTGGCTGTTCCGCTTTCCGCCCCGCGGCGCCGGCCGGCCGGTCGAGATCGAGACCGTCTATATCCCCGAGGAAGGCCGAGGCACGCTCTGCATCTCCTCGCAGGTCGGCTGCACGCTGACCTGTTCGTTCTGCCACACCGGCACGCAGAAGTTGGTGCGCAACCTGACCGCGGAAGAAATCCTGGCGCAGTTGCTCACCGCGCGCGACCGGCTCGGCGACTTCCCCGACCGCGACACGCCGGATGGCGCCATCGTGCCGGCCGAGGGCCGGAAAGTGTCCAACATCGTCATGATGGGCATGGGCGAGCCGCTCTATAATTTCGAGGCGGTGAAGAAGGCGCTGCTGATCGCCTCCGACGGCGACGGCCTGTCCCTGTCGAAGCGCCGCATCACGCTGTCGACCTCCGGCGTCGTGCCCGAGATTTTCCGCACCGGCGAGGAGATCGGCGTCATGCTGGCGATCTCGCTGCATGCGACCAACGACGATCTGCGCGACCTTCTGGTACCGATCAACAAGAAGTATCCGCTGAAGGAGCTGATCGCCGCCTGCCGCGCCTATCCCGGCCTCTCCAACGCCAAGCGCATCACCTTCGAATATGTGATGCTGAAGGACGTCAACGATTCCATCGAGGACGCCAAGGGGCTGATCAAGCTGCTCAAGGGGATTCCGGCCAAGATAAACCTGATCCCGTTCAACCCGTGGCCGGGCACCAACTACCAGTGCTCGGACTGGGAGACGATCGAGAAGTTCGCCGACTACATCAACAATGCCGGCTATGCCTCGCCGATCCGCACGCCACGCGGCCGCGACATCCTGGCCGCCTGCGGCCAGCTGAAGTCGGAATCGGAACGCATGCGCAAGGTCGACCGGCTGGCGCTGGAAGCCATGATGATCGCGGGGCACGGCGAGGTGTGAGCCGTCTCGCCGCCGGCCTCACACGCTTCGCCATGATCGCAGTCGGCTACCTCGCCGCCGTGCTGACCTCAATCCTGGTGCCGGTACTGCTGATCGTTCTTCTGGCAGGGATCGAGGACGGCAACTGGTCGATCATTTTCACATTCGACTGGCTGGCCTCCTTCCCGCTCGCCGTGTTGACCGTGGCGATCTGCGCGCTGCTGATCGTCGGCCCGGCGATCTTCGTCGCCGAACGGCTGGCGCTGCGAGGATGGTTCTACTTCGCCGTCACGGGCGCGGTCACGTCGATCGCCTTTGGTGTTTTTGTGCCGGGCTCCGCCGGAGGCTTCGTTTTCAATCCGGGCTTCCTGGGTTTTCTGGCCGCCGCCGGCATTGCCGCCGGCTGGGTCTACTGGCTTCTGGCCGGACGCAGCTCCGGTCGTCTCAAGGGCCATGATCCCCGATGAACCGTCTCGTCGCCTACATCGTGCGCTTCGCCATCATCCTGTTCGGTTATGCCGTCGCCTCGCTGGCCGCCAGCGCCTTCCTCAACATCCTGTTCCTGGCCTCGCTCGGCTACGCGCCGGCGCAAGCGCATCCGGCGGCAACGGCATCGCTCTATTTTTCAATTCCCTTCGTCGCCCTGTTCGTCGCCTATTTCGGCTTCATGCCGGCGGCGATCGTCATCCTGATTGCCGAAATCCTCGGCCGGCGCGACTGGTTGTTCTACGCGCTCGCCGGCGCGGTGGTGGCGGGGGTTTTCCTCGGCCTCGTCGACAATGTCCGCGATTCCCCTTTCGCGGTCACCGAAGCCAGCGCCATCATGGCGGTGCTCGGTGGCGGCATGGTCGGCGGGATCTTCTATTGGCTTGCCGCCGGGCGCTGGGCGGGAAGCTGGTGGAAGGTTTCTACTTCGCCTGGGCCGTCAGGATCTTGAGCGCGAACGCCGAGAACACGCCGGCGAAGAGATAGTCGACCACCCGCGTCACACGGGGGCTGGCTTTCATTGCCGCCGAGAATTTTTCCGCCGCCAGCACCATCGGCACCGTCACCGGGATCGACAGCACGATGAACATGGAGCCGAGGAAGAACAGTTTCCCCGGCGCGTTCGGATCGTGCGCGGAGACGAATTGCGGCAGGAAGGTCATGAAGAACAGGATGATCTTCGGGTTGAGCAAATTGACGCCGAGCCCCGCCGCCCAGCTGCGCAACAAGGAAATCCGCGGACCGGTCTTCTTTTCCGGCGAGAAAGCCGAGCCCTTGGCGATCGCCTGCCAGGCGAGGAAGACGAGATAGCCGGCGCCAAAGATCTTCAGCACGAAAAAAGCCATCGGCGAGGCGACGATCAGCGCCGAGACGCCGACCACCACCAGCGTGGTGTGGATCAGCGTGCCGCACAGCGCGCCGGCCATCGAGGCGAAGCCGGTGGCGCGGCCCTGGCTCAGCGTGCGCGACACGAACAGCGTCATGTCGGGGCCTGGCGTGATCGCCAGGATCACGGTGGCGATGGCGAACTGGATCAGCGTGGTGGTGTCGGGAATGAAGGACATGGCGGGCCCCGGGGGAACGCGTCGGCTATACAGGACCCGTCTCGCCGGCGCCAGATGGGGCCAGCGCGTCCTTCCGTGGAGTTGGAGCGGTTCGGCCAGTTTCGCCAGCTTACATTTCGCCAGCTTACAGGCGGCGTTCTTGAGCGCCTGGTAACCGGCGGCATGGCCCCGGGATCGGTCCTCCCGATCAAGCCCGGCGTCGCACTGCCGCGCTGGATCAGCAACCTTGCGCCGCGTGCGCTTGCTCGCTTTGCCGTTCCTGCTAAAAGGCGCTCCGACAATCCGTGACGCCTTGCCTCAGGCGTCCGCTTTCCGACGGAGCAGAAATGTCCAAGATCAAAGACGTCAAGAAGGTCGTGCTCGCCTATTCCGGCGGCCTCGACACATCCATCATTCTGAAATGGCTGCAGACCGAACTCGGGGCCGAAGTCGTCACCTTCACCGCCGATCTCGGCCAGGGCGGCGAACTGGAGCCGGCGCGCCGCAAGGCCGAGATGATGGGGATCAAGGACATCCGCGTCGTCGACGTACGCGAGGAATTCGTCGCCGACTTCGTCTTCCCTATGTTCCGCGCCAACACCGTCTATGAAGGCACCTATCTCTTGGGCACCTCGATCGCGCGGCCGCTGATCTCCAAGCACCTGGTCGAGATCGCCAGGGAAACCGGCGCCGACGCCATCGCGCATGGCGCCACCGGCAAGGGCAACGACCAGGTCCGTTTCGAGCTTTCGGCCTATGCGCTCAACCCCGACATCAAGGTCATTGCGCCGTGGCGCGACTGGTCGTTCAAGTCGCGCACCGACTTGATGAACTTCGCCGAACAGCACCAGATCCCGGTGCCGAAGGACAAGAGGGGCGACGCACCGTTCTCCGTCGACGCAAATCTGCTGCACTCGTCCTCCGAGGGCAAGGTGCTGGAAGACCCATGGAGCGAGCCGCCGGAATTCGTGCATCAGCGCACCGTGTCGCCGATGGACGCGCCGGATGCCGTCACCGAGATCGAGATCGAATTCCTGAAGGGCGACCCGGTCGCGCTCAACGGCAAGAAGCTGTCGCCGGCCACTATGCTGGCGGCGCTCAACGATCTCGGCCGCGACAATGGCATAGGCCGGCTCGACCTGGTCGAGAACCGTTTCGTCGGCATGAAATCGCGAGGCGTGTATGAAACGCCGGGCGGCACCATCCTGATCGTGGCCCATCGCGCCATTGAATCGATCACGCTCGACCGGGGTGCCGCGCACCTCAAGGACGAGTTCATGCCGCGCTACGCGGAGCTCATCTACAACGGCTTCTGGTTCTCGCCCGAGCGCCTGATGCTGCAGGCGATGATCGACAAGAGCCAGGAAGACGTCGAAGGCACGGTGCGGCTGAAGCTCTACAAGGGCAATGTCATGGTTACCGGCCGCAAATCTGGGAAGACGCTCTATTCCGACGCGCTAGTCACCTTCGAGGACGACCGTGGCGCCTATGACCAGAAGGACGCCGCCGGCTTCATCCGCCTCAATGCGCTGAGGCTGCGGACATTGGCCGCGCGCAACCGCAACAGCTAGACGGAATGCGCAGTCTCGGTCGATGCCTGGTGCCGCTGCTCTTTCTGGCGGCGCCGGTTGCCGCCGGGGACTTCGCGCCCACCTCCCTGGACCTCGCCGCCCTCATCGAATGCAGGGCCGATCTGCCGGCGTATAATGGTCTTGCCCTCTGGCTGGGCGGTGAGCCAGACGCGGCGCAGACCCTTGGCTGGAAGGAGGTCGCTTCCGGCAATCCCTTCCTGCGGCAGTATCGATTGTCGGCCCCGGTCCATGTCTTCGGGCGCGAGACCGCGACGATCGTCTTTACCGCGACAGGGCCGATGGCCGTGCTTGATGGCATCGCCGCGCCGGACCTCGCCCGCCAGCTCGACGTCCCGGCGACGGTCTCGACGCCGGACAAGTTCCTCGGCGAGAAGGTCATGGCCGAAAGCAGCGAGGACGCCGGCGGCGTGAGCCTTGCCACGCGCATCACGCTCAACGTCTCGACCGTCGAGTCCCACCCCGGCAGGACGCTGGCCGGCTGTTCCTATGCGCTCGACGTGAAATGAAACCCGGCGCGGTGGCCGGGTTTTTCGTTCAATGGCCGTGCGGATCGATCAATCAGCGTCGATCGCGGTGGCGATGCGGGCGATGGCCTGCTGATAGACGCTTGCCGAATTCCAGCCGGCGATCGCGCCCATATTCGACTGCGCGCTGGCGCCAGCCCGCCAGCCGTGACCCTTGAGGAAGTTGGCGGTGGAGGCCAAAGCGATCGCCTTGTCGCGCAGGTTTCCGCTGCCTACCGCATACTTCAAGACATTTCCGGGCAGGAACTGCGTGTGGCCGATCTCGCCATGCATGGCGCCGACCGACGAGGCGGTCAACGCTCCGCGATCAACCAGCTTCAGGGCCGCGATGGCATGCGGGTGAAAATAGTCGGGCCGGCGGCAATCATAGGCAAGCGTCACAATGGCGGAGACTGTGTTCTGGTTGCCCATGGAAGCACCGAAGCCGGTTTCCATGCCCCAGATGGCGAGCAGCACGCCCGGCGACACGCCGTAGTTGGCTTCAATCTGGTTGAACAGCGCTGCGTTCGACTTCTTCAGCGAACGGCCCTTGGAGATGATCGCCGACCCGCCGCGGCGTTTCATGAAATCGTCCACCGAGCCGCTGAAAGCCTTGTGGATGGCGCGGTCGGCGGAGATCGTCCTTGTTGCGTAGGTCGCGCCGGCCAGAGCGGCCAGACCCCTCGACCCGACACCTTCGGACTTGGCCTCGGCGGCGAAGTCCTGTTTCCAGGCGTCGAAGCCGGCGCCGGTCTTGCCGCAGCTGGCCGCCGCTTGCGCGCCGGTTGCCAGCCCGAGCACTGCCACCACCGCCGCCGCTAAAATCCTACCCTTGGCACGAAATGCCATGTTGTTCTCCTGGTTGCCTGATTCACGTCCCGTTTGCGAATTTGCCAGCGAAACGCGCATTTGTCACCGTCTGTGGCGCGATGCTGGCGAATGCCGGGGAATTTGCCTACGATCAAGTGATTATTATGGCGAGTGTCAGGCATGAAAGACGCTGATGCCGCCCATGGACCGGGGCAGGCGCGCCTGGACCGGCGAAGCAAAATAGTCGCGCTGGACCGCGGAACACCGGCCGGTGGTTCGCGTTTGGGCACGGGCCGCCATGCATCCCTTTCAGATGAATCATACATCCCTTCTGACGAATTGAGACCGAGATGAAACTTTTCGACTGCCCGCATTGCGGCCACCGTCTCTATTTCGAGAATGCCCAGTGCCTGAACTGCAGCAGTCTCGTGCTCTATGATCCCGAGGGCGCGCGCTTTGTCTTGTCCGGCGTCGACGGCGCGATCCAGTGCACCAATGCCGACGAATGCGCCTGCAACTGGATGGCCGAGCCGGGACAGGTCTTCTGCCGTGCCTGCGTGCTGAACCAGCTGATCCCCGATCTCTCGGTCGACGGCAATCGCCGCCGCTGGATTCGCGTCGAGGCGGCGAAGAAGCGCGCCATCTATTCGCTGCTCGCCTTCGGCCTGCCGGTGGCGCCCAAGCAGAGCCCGACGGACGAGATCGGGCTGGCCTTCGACTTCCTCGCCGATCCGATCGGCGGCGGCCCGGGCGGCGAACGGATTCTCACTGGTCACGACAACGGCCTGATCACGCTGAACGTCGCCGAAGCCGATTCAGCCGAGCGCGAAAAACGTCGCGTCCAGATGGGTGAGAATTACCGCACGCTGCTCGGCCATTTCCGCCACGAGCTCGGCCACTATTACTGGGACCGCCTGATCCGCGACGATCCGCAAAGGCTGGAAGCGTTCCGCGCCTTGTTCGGCGACGAGCGTGCCGACTACGAACAGGCGCTGAAGGCCTATTACGCCAATGGCGCGGCGCCCGATTGGCAGCAAGACCACATCTCGGCCTACGCCACCTCGCATCCGTGGGAGGACTGGGCCGAGACCTGGGCCCACCACCTGCACATTACCGACACGCTGGAGATGGTCCATGCGTTGAACTTCCCGCTCGGCCGGCTGGAGACGGTGGAGACGAACGAACTGCCGCAGGGCGATACCGGGGGCGAGCCGCAGGCAGCACCCTCGGAGCCCGCCAACACACCCGAGCCCTTCGACAATATCCTTGTCCGCTGGCTGGTGCTGTCGGAAGCCTCCAATTCGATCAACCGCTGCATGGGCCTACCCGACCTCTACCCCTTCGTCATTTCGGACGCGACCGCGCGGAAACTGGCGTTCGTACACGATCTTCTGACCGGCTTGCCGATGGAGGCCGGAACAAATCGTGAGTTGGCTCGCGCATTTTAGCCGGAACGCATGCGCTGCTGTCCCGTTGTCACCGCCGAGGGACTGTGAAACGGAGAGAACCCATGAAATCCTTATTGTTTCCCGCAATAGCCGGGATGCTGACCGCAATGTCGGGCGCGGCATTGGCCGATACCGCTGTCTCGGCAGTCACCGATCTCAACGTGCGTGCCGGTCCCGGCCCGCAATATCCTGTCATTGGCGTTCTCGCCGCAGGCCAGTCGGCGACGCTCAACGGCTGCATCGAAAACAGCAAATGGTGCACCATCGCCGAAGCTGGCGGCCAGGGCTGGGTCTATTCCGACTACGTCACCGCCGATTTCGGCGGCAGCCGCGTGGTGCTGACGCAGCGCCGCTCCGCCGTTGCCGTGGTCTCGCCGCCGGACGACATCGGCAACTATTCGACCGACTATACCGGTGCGATCATTTCCAGCGATCCGGTGGTTGGCGACTTTCCAGCGCCGCCGGCCGCGGTACGGACCTATGTCGACACCCATCGCCTCGACCCCGTCTATCTCGACGGCGAGGTGGTCACCGGCGCGACCCTGCCCGATACGGTCGAGCTGCGCGAAATTCCTGACTACAACTACCGCTATGTCTATGTGAACGGCCAGCGGGCGCTGATCGATCCGCAGACACGGCGCATCATGTACGTCGTGCGTTGACGCGATGCCGGCGGTCGCCGAAGCGGCCGCCGGCGAAACCTGGATTGGCCCCCGCGGCAGGCTGGCCCGCGCCTGCGTTCCGTGGGTGTGCGCGTATTCCTGCTGATATCGATTCCGGTTCCCGAAGCCATCAGCTGGATCAAGCAGCGATGGATTGGGATCGAGGACAAGCGTGACGATCGACGACACCGCCTTCGAGCGCTATCGCAACACGCCGAACGCCAGGACGACCTTGCCGCGCCTGTTGCTGGGAACGCTGATCGCCGTCCTGTTCTGGGCCGCCACCACCGCGGCCGTGCTGTTCGGTGGCACCCATGTTTACTTCGCCTGGCAGGGGGCGGCGGCTTCGCCACACGGCGTGGAAGGTTTTCTCGCCTCGCCCGTCGGCATCCTCTGCGCGCTCGCCTCTTTCGCCGGGATCTGGATCGGCCTGTGGATCGTGATGCGCTGGGTGCATGGCGAGCCGCTGTCGGCGCTGCTTGGCGCCGGCCGCCGCGTAGCGCGACCGGACTTCCTCAAGGGGCTGATCGCGGTGCTGATCACGTCGGCCTTGTCCGAAATCCTGCTCTATCTGCTGCAGCCCGGCATTGCGCGCGGCACGATCAGCCTGTCGTCATGGCTGCTGTTCGCGATCCCAATCGCCACGCTCACCTTGCTGCAGACTTCGTCGGAGGAGGTGCTGTTTCGCGGCTATCTGCTGCGTGGCCTGGCCAATCGGTTCAGAAGCCCGTGCGTCTGGGCGCTGCTGCCCGGCCTGCTGTTCACCTCGCTGCACTGGAGCGGCGGTTCGTCGGCCGCCATCAACGCCAGCGTGCTGGTGTCGATCGCTGCCTTCGCGCTGCTTCTGACCCTCGTGGTCTACGCCACCGGCAATCTCGGCGCGGCACTTGGCGCCCATCTTGGCAACAACCTCACCGGCTTCCTGCTGATCTCGCATCAGGAGAGCTACAATTCCTTCGCCTTGTTCACTGCAAAGCCGCTCGAGGGACCGGGCTGGATGATATCGGATGCCATCCTCATTGCGCTCATCGGTATTGCCTGCAGCCTGCTGACGATTGTTTTGCTGCTGCATCCGCGCTCGCCGCTGAGGGTCTCAGCCCAGGTCCCCAACGGCCCGAGCACGGCCTGATCGCGGCCCGGGAAACGGCGCGGCACCGGCCTTGCCTTGACTCTCGCGCCAAATTCCTGTCTACAGCCCACCAATTCCGCGACGAGTATCCCTCCGAGCAAGCCGACCAGGATGCCGAAACCTCTTTGAGGCCGAGTGCTGTAAACAGATCCTGGAGGCCAACACCCGGCAGCGCTGTGCGCCCCCGGGTGCTTTTTGGTTTTGGGCTTTTGCTTGGACTGGCTTTTGCTTGGAGACTGGGCGCGAACGCATTACCTCTCGGGCACCATCCGGTGCCAGGGAAAAGGAAAACGAATGTTTGAATCGCTGCAGGAGCGTCTTGGCTCCATCCTGAACGGCCTGACCGGCCGTGGCGCGCTGTCGGAGGCGGATGTCTCGGCAGCGTTGCGCGAGGTGCGCCGTGCGCTGCTCGAGGCCGACGTGGCGTTGGAAGTGGTGCGGTCCTTCACCGACAAGGTGCGCGAGAAGGCCGTCGGCGCCGCGGTGCTGAAGTCGATCAAGCCGGGGCAGATGGTCGTCAAGATCGTCCATGACGAGCTGGTCGACATGCTCGGCGCCGAGGGTGTCGCCATCGACCTCAACGCACCGGCCCCGGTCGTCATCATGATGGTCGGCCTGCAGGGCTCCGGCAAGACCACCACGTCGGCCAAGATCGCCAAGCGGCTGACCGAGCGGCAGAACAAGAAGGTCCTGATGGCCTCGCTCGACACGCGGCGTCCGGCCGCGCAGGAGCAGCTGCGCCAGCTCGGCGAGCAGGTCAAGGTGGCGACGCTGCCTGTTATCGCAGGCCAGAACCCGGTCGATATCGCCAAGCGCGCCGTGCAGGCGGCCAAGCTCGGCGGCCATGACGTCGTCATCCTCGACACCGCCGGCCGCACCCATATCGACGAGCCGCTGATGGTCGAGATGGCCGACATCAAGAAGGTGTCGAGCCCGCACGAGATCCTGCTGGTCGCCGATTCGCTGACCGGCCAGGACGCCGTCAACCTGGCGAAAAGCTTCGACGAGCGCGTCGGTATCACCGGCCTGGTCCTGACCCGCATGGACGGCGACGGCCGTGGCGGTGCCGCGCTGTCGATGCGCGCCGTCACCGGCAAGCCGATCAAGCTGATCGGCACCGGCGAAAAGATGGATGGGCTGGAGGAATTCCACCCCAAGCGGATCGCCGACCGCATCCTGGGCATGGGCGACATCGTCTCGCTCGTCGAAAAAGCCGCCGAGAACATCGATGCCGAGCAGGCGGCGGCGATGGCCAAGAAGATGCAGTCGGGCAAGTTCGACCTGAACGACCTCGCCCAGCAGCTTCAGCAGATGTCGAAGATGGGCGGCATGGGCGGCATCATGGGCATGATGCCCGGCATGGGCAAGATGAAGGACCAGATGGCCGCCGCCGGCCTCGACGACAAGATGTTCGGCCGCCAGCTCGCGATCATCTCCTCGATGACCAAGGCCGAGCGCGCCAATCCCGACATTCTCAAGCACTCGCGCAAGAAGCGCATCGCCGCCGGCTCCGGCACCGATGCCGCCGAGATCAACAAGCTCCTTAAGATGCATCGCGGCATGGCCGACATGATGAAGGCGATGGGCGGCAAGGGCAAAGGCGGCGGCCTGATGCGCGGCATGATGGGTGGCCTTGCCTCCAAGATGGGCCTTGGTGGTTTGGGGGGCGGCATGATGCCCGGCGGCATGGGCGGCATGCCCGATCTGTCGAAGATGGACCCCAAGCAGCTCGAAGCCTTGCAGAAGCAGGCGCAGGCCGCCGGCCTCGGCGGCATGAAGGGCCTGCCCGGCGGTCTTCCCGGCGGCGGCTTGCCCGGCCTGCCCGGCGGCATGAAGCTTCCCGGCCTTGGCGGCGGTGGCGGCCTGCCCGGTCTCGGCAAGAAAAAGTGAGGACGCTATGAACGAAGAAAAGGACATGGCCGACGCCCGCACCATCCTGGCCGGCTACCGCGCCTCGATCGACAACATTGACGCGGCCCTCATCCACATGCTCGCCGAGCGCTTCCGCTGCACCAAGGCGGTTGGCGTGCTCAAGGCCGAGCATGGCCTGCCGCCGGCCGACCCGGCGCGCGAGCAGCAGCAGATCGCCCGCCTGCGCCAGCTGGCGCATGACGCGCATCTCGACCCGGATTTCGCGGAGAAATTCCTCAACTTCGTCGTCCGCGAAGTGATCCGGCACCACGAACAGATCGCCGCTGCCAACGGCGTGACGAAAACGGGTTGAAGAAACCCTGACTTATCAAACGAAATCAGAGCTTTTAGGAGAAAAGAAATGGCACTGAAGATCAGACTGGCCCGTGCGGGCTCGAAGAAGCGTCCTTACTACCACGTCGTCGTTGCCGACGCCCGTTCGCCTCGCGACGGCCGGTTCATCGAGTCGCTCGGCTCGTGGAACCCGCTGCTGCCGAAGGACGGCGAGCGCATCAAGGTCGACGCCGACCGCGTCAAGCATTGGCTGTCGCACGGCGCCCAGCCGACCGACCGCGTGCTGCGCTTCCTCGATGAGGCCGGCCTTGCCAAGCGCGAAGCCCGCTCCAACCCGAAGAAGGCCGAGCCCGGCAAGAAGGCGCAGGAACGCGCCGCCCTGCTGAAGAAGGCCCAGGAAGACGCCGCTGCCGCCGCTTCGGCCGCTGCCGCACCGGCCGAAGCGGAAGCCGCTACCGCCGAGTAATCGCTTCCTATTCATTGCGGGAACAAAACGGCGGGCCTGTGCCCGCCGTTTTGCTCTTCATGTTTGGACTAAGGCCGATCAATAACCGCTTGGGCAGCGATCGACATAGACCCGACCATGGCGATCGCGGTACCGGCATTGGCCGCTTTCGCTGGCATGGCCGATCAGCGCGCCGGCCACGGCGCCGACCGCACCGCCGACAACAGCGCCCTGCACCGGATCTCCGGCCACGGCCGCGCCAACCGCAGCACCGCCCAGGCCGCCCACGGCAGCCCCTTTTTCCGTTTGCGAACATGCACCCAGTGCCGTCGTCAGCACCAGAATGGTCAGTATTTTCTTCATTTGTCGTTCCTCTCACACGCGGATCGCCGTCTCGCCGCCAAGTGCTTAACTCTCAGACGGCTAATTTGATCCCGAGGAGAACGAAGATCGCGACGCTGCTCGCCCAAACAGACCGCATCGGCGGTATTGCCACCCGATGGCGTGCAGGCGAAGTGGACGCTGTTCTTGGCTCGGAACAGCTATCGGCTGAACGGGATCAGCGCACGAACCCTGGGGTCGCGCAGATAGAGGCCGCCCCATAGGATGATGCCGAGATAGACGCCGAACAGCATGTGCGAGAACAGCGGATTGCCGATGCGCGCATTGGTGGCGATGGCGCCGCCCATATAGGCGGTGAGCAGGAGGGCGCCGAGCACGGAGGTGCGCGGCAGCGCGTAGAGCGCGGTCGAGACCAGGCCGATGACGCCCAGCATGCGCGCGACGTTGGGATCGGCTGGCCACCCAAGCGGCACCATCGTCTGGGTGACCACGTCGAGCGGCGGCAGCTTGATGGCGCCGTCGAAGATCATGAACAGGACGATGAGGCCGCTGAGCCCCCCCCGGTCCACAGGGCGCCAGCCGAGACGGGCGCGGTTTGAGAAATGCTCATTGGGTGTCCTCCTGATGGTCAGCCCCTTTTTCGGTGGGGTCGACCCAAGGACGTTCCATGAGGCGTCGATCCGACAAATGTTCGGATTTTTGACGGTGCGGCGTTACGAAAGATAGAACTTTTCGGCCGACAGCATCTTTGGTGGCGTCTCGCCCAAGGCCTCGAACACCGAGATTTCGCAGACCCGGCACAGGCCGTCGAGCGCGAGGTCGTTGGCTTCGGTGCCAAACGGATCCTCAAGCTCTTCCGAAAGCGCGTCGAGGCCGAAGAAGGTGTAGGCGATCAGCGCCGTGAACAATGGCGTTGCCCAACCGGTGGTCGAGATCAGGCCAATCGGCAGCAGCAGGCACACGATGTAGGCCGTGCGGTGCACCAGCAGCGTGTAGGCGAAGGGCAAGGGCGTGCCGGCGATCCGCTCGCAGCCGGCCTGGATGGCGGTGATTGACGCCAGCCTCTCATCCAGAATGCGGAAACCGATCGTGTCGAGGTCGCCAGCCCGGCGCTGCGCATTGGCACGGCGGCCCATGCGCCTGACCATCTCGTCCGCCGGATTGGCGAAACTAGCGGCCGTCCCGGCTTCAGCCTCGATGAAGGCATGGACCTCCTTGACGCTGTCGATCTTGCGCAACTGGCCGCGCAGAAAATGACAGAAGGCCAGCGCTTCCAGCAGCAGGGCGCGCTGCTCGGCCCGATCGGGAATGAGGCTTGTCGTGGCGCGGGCCAGATTGCGGATTTCGAAGACCAGCGCGCCCCACAGTTTGCGCGCCTCCCACCAGCGATCATAGGCGGCGTTGTTGCGAAACGACAGATAGATCGACAAGGTCACGCCCACCAGTCCGAAAGGCGTGATGTTGAAGACGCCGAGATCGAGCTGGAACCGGCGCGCCACGACGAGGATGACCACCGAATAGATCGCGAAGCCGAAAATCTGCGGCAGGATGCGTGGCACCACCGAACCGCGCATGATGAAGAACAGCTGCAGGAAGGTGGGGCGCGGACGAACGATCATTCGGGAGCCTTTCACGGACCAGCGTCGGCCCTCAGCTCCTGTATTGTGCGATGCGGCCGTCATGCAAGCCCGGCCGCCGCCGACATTGCCATGTCGTCCGTGTGTCGACTACCGGTGTGTGCTGTTTGCGGATATTGAGAAGCTGCTGCCGTCCCGATGCAGGCGAGAAAAAATGACGGGCGAGACCGATCTGAGCACTCTGTTGGCGTCGATGACGCCGGAACTGCGCGATGGCATCTATGTCTTCGCCACGCTGGCGCCTGGCGTTCCACAGCCCGAAGGCCTCGAACCGGTCATGGCGTTTCGGGAGCGCGAAGGCACGACGCTGATCGTGACGGAGGAAGCCGCCCGGAGCACGAAGCTGACCGCCTCGTTCCGCTGCCGGATGATCACGCTGAACGTCCATTCATCGCTGGAAGCCGTAGGCTTCCTTGCCGCCATCACCGGGCGCCTAGCCGCCGCCGGCATGGGCGTCAATCCGGTCTCGGGTTTTTACCACGACCATCTGTTCGTGCCGGCTGGGCGGGCGGAGGAGGCGATGGCGATGCTGCATCAGCTCGCCAAGGACAGCGCTGGCTGAAATCAGCGCCTTCGGACGTAAAGAATGTCCGGCAATCCTTCCTCATTGGTCGAACCGTTGCCGAACGCTTCGGCGCGAAATCCGTGGCGTTCATAGAAGCGGCGGGCACCGCTGTTGGCCTGAAAGCAATATAACTTGACCAACGGCAAGATGGCGGCAGCCTCTTCCACTAGCCGGCTACCAATTCCTTGGCCCGTCCAGGCCGGATCAAGATAAAGCTGCTCGATCCATTCGCCTTTGACCGAAATGAAGCCAATAATGTCATTGTCGGCCTCGGCGATCATCACCTGCTGGTTGGGCAACACGATATCTCGGATGAAAGACAAGTCCTGCTCCGGCGTGTGCAAGACCGGCATCCAGTCGAACGAGGCAAGCGCCGCACGCATGACCTTGGCGATGGAAGCGGCGTCGGAACCGATGGCCGGGCGCGGAGCGACTTTGATGTTATCGGTCATAACTACAAGCCTGTGACTGCCGCCGGTCGGTCGAGGAAAATGGACAGGCCAGCGCCGCCCCTCATCCCCCTGCCGGGACCTTCTCCCCGTATAGTGACGGGGAGAAGAGGGCTAACGGCCGGAGGCCGAGCCCGCGACAGCGGGCCGCCGGTCGTCCGGCGCCCTCGCGGAGGGCCAGCCGCGGCAGCGGCGGTGCGGCCCGTGAGCGGGATTAAGCCGCCTTCTTCTTCGGCTGGATAAGGCCGCGCTCGACCAGGAGCTCGGCGATCTGCACGGCGTTCAGCGCCGCGCCCTTGCGCAGATTGTCGGAGACGATCCACATCGACAGGCCGTTGTCGATGGTCGAATCCTCGCGGATGCGCGAGATGAAGGTGGCGTCCTCGCCGGCCGATTCCAGCGGCGTGATGTAGCCGCCATCCTCGCGCTTGTCCAAGACCTGGCAGCCCGGGGCGTCCCGGAGAATCTCCCGCGCCTCATCGGCGGTGATCGGCTTCTCGAACTCGATGTTGACCGCTTCCGAATGGCCGATGAACACCGGCACGCGCACGCAGGTCGCCGTCAGCTTGATCTTGGGATCGAGCATCTTCTTGGTCTCGGCGACCATCTTCCATTCTTCCTTGGTAAAACCGTCATCGAGGAAGACGTCGATATGCGGGATGACGTTGAAGGCGATGCGCTTGGTGAACTTCTTGACGTCGACGCTGTCGGCGACGAACACCGCGCGCGTCTGCGTGAACAGCTCGTCCATGCCTTCCTTGCCGGCGCCGGATACCGACTGGTAGGTGGCGACGACGACGCGCTTGATGGTGGCGAAATCATGCAGCGGCTTCAGCGCCACGACGAGCTGCGCCGTCGAGCAATTCGGGTTGGCGATGATGTTCTTGCGTGTGAACAGCGAGATCGCGTCCGGGTTAACCTCGGGCACGATCAGCGGCACGTCCTGGTCGTAACGGAAGGCCGACGAATTATCGATGACGACGCAGCCCTGCTTGCCGATCTTCGGCGACCATTCCTTGGAGACATTGCCGCCGGCCGACATGATGCAGATGTCAGTGTCGGAAAAATCATACTGGTCG
Source organism: Mesorhizobium australicum WSM2073 (assembly GCF_000230995.2). Lineage (NCBI taxonomy): Bacteria > Pseudomonadati > Pseudomonadota > Alphaproteobacteria > Hyphomicrobiales > Phyllobacteriaceae > Mesorhizobium > Mesorhizobium australicum. The sequence goes on from NC_019973.1 coordinate 1,068,299, forward strand.
AGCGGCCTGACCTTCAGCGTGCGGTCGCCGAACGACACTTCCGTGCCCATGCTGCGCCGCGAGGCGAGCGCCACGACTTCGCTCACTGGAAAGCCACGCTCTTCCAGGATGTTGAGCATTTCCCGGCCCACATTGCCCGTGGCGCCGACTATCGCAACCTTGAAACTCATAAAAATCTCCTGTCCCTCTCCGCTTGGTTTTTGGAGAAAACCCGCCGGCCAAGTGCGGGTTCCGTCCCCCGGGCCGGACCCGGGAGAGGGTGGTTAGGCCAAGGGAATCACACCGTTTTGGTGGTGGTTTTGGTGGTTTTCTTGGCCAAGAATGGGGTTTTGCCGGAACGAGGCGACGCAGCGACGCGCCCGGCCCAATGGTTCGCATTGAGGCTGGGGGCATCGAATGCAAGAAGAGCCATCAAAAGGCCGCGCATCGAAAAACGATCCCGTTCGAAGCGGGCTTTTACGCGGTTTGCGGCAGGAGTCAATTGGCGGTACGCCGCATAGCCTTCACGGCACCCTGTACAAGAAGGGCGGCAGGAAGTACGAACGGCCAAGATTGTTTGGCTGGCGTCGCCAGCCCCCCGGCATGTGCTCCATGATGAGCGCAGAACCCTGAATTCCGAAAGAACGAGATGTCCAACTTCGATGGTATTGTTCCCGCGCTGGCACAAGCGCTGGAAAAACGCGGTTATTCCGACCTGACACCGGTGCAGAAGGCGGTGCTGGAGCTCGGCCAGGCCGACGCGCTGGTGTCGGCGCAGACCGGCTCGGGCAAGACCGTCGCCTTCGGCCTTGCCATGGCGCCGACGCTGCTCGACGGCGCGGAACGTTTCGGCCCGGCAGCGGCGCCGCTGGCATTGGCGGTGGCGCCGACACGCGAACTGGCGCTGCAGGTGACGCGCGAGCTCGAATGGCTCTATGAGCCAACCGGCGCCACGGTGGCGTCCTGCGTCGGCGGCATGGATATGCGCACCGAACGGCGCGCGCTGGAGCGCGGCGCCCATATCGTCGTCGGCACGCCCGGCCGGCTGCGCGACCACATCACGCGGCATTCGCTCGACATGTCGACGCTGAAGGCCGTGGTTCTCGACGAGGCCGACGAGATGCTCGACCTCGGCTTTCGCGAGGACCTCGAATTCATCCTCGATGCCGCACCGGCCGAGCGCCGGACGCTGATGTTCTCGGCCACCGTGCCGCGCTCCATCGCCACGCTCGCACAGGGCTATCAGCGCGATGCCGTGCGCATCTCGGCCGCCGGCGAGGAAAAGCAGCATCTCGACATCGAGTATCGGGCGCTGAATGTAGCCCAGGCCGACCGCGAGAACGCCATCATCAACGTGCTGCGCTTCTATGAGGCCAAGAACGCGCTGGTGTTCTGCAACACGCGCGCCGCCGTCAACCATCTGACCGCACGCTTCAACAACCGCAATTTTTCCGTCGTGGCGCTCTCGGGTGAACTCAGCCAGAACGAACGCAGCCACGCGCTGCAGGCGATGCGCGACGGCCGCGCGAAAGTCTGCATCGCCACCGACGTCGCGGCGCGCGGCATCGACCTGCCCAATCTCGAGCTGGTGATCCACGCCGACCTGCCGACCAATCCCGAAACGCTGCTGCACCGAAGCGGCCGCACGGGACGTGCCGGGCGCAAGGGCGTCAGCGCGCTGATCGTGCCTAACAGCGCCCGCAGGCGCACCGAGCGGCTGCTGCAAAGCGCCAAGCTGACGGCGACCTGGGCGAGCCCGCCCTCGGCCGACGACGTGATGCGGCGCGACGACGAGCGCATTCTTGCCGACCCGGCTTTCGACGAACCGGTCAAGGATGACGAGCGCGAGTTCATCGATGCGCTTCTTAGCCGGCATGGCGCCGAACAGGTGGCGGCCGCCTTCGTGCGCCAATGCCGCGCCAGCCGCTCGGCGCCCGAGGATCTCATGGACGTCGCGCCTTTCACGCCATCGCGTGAAAGAGCGGCGGGCGAAAAATTCAGCCCTCGCGACGAGGCACCGAGCCGTCGCGACGATTTCGGCGCCAGCGTCTGGTTCTCGCTGTCGGTGGGGCGCCGCCAGAATGCCGAGCCGCGCTGGCTGATCCCGATGCTGTGCCGTGCCGGCAGCATTTCCAAGCGCGAGATCGGCGCCATCAAGATGCAGCCGGAAGAGACCTTCGTGCAGATCGCCGCCGACTGGGCGGAGCGCTTTCTCGCCGCGATCGGGCCCGACCGCAAATTGCAGGGCAACATCGTGGTCAAGCGGCTGGACGGCACGCCGGACCTGTCGCGGGCCGGCTATCAGCCGCCGAGCCCGGACAAGAAGCCGCATCGCGGCAAGGCGCCGTTCGACCCGAACGCGCCGAAGCGCAAATTCGAGAAGCGCGCACCGGCTTCAGTCGACCAGCGTCCGGCCACCACGCATGAGGCAAAGCCGTGGGCGAAGAAGCCGGGCAAGCCGAAATTCGACAACGCCGGTCCGCCAAAAAACAAGAAGACGAAGAAGCGGCCTTCGTAGGAATCCAGACTGGCCGCGCTCTGCTTCAGGCCGGCCCGGATGATCGCCGCCCAGCTTGCCGACGCCACGGTCGGCCGGTGCTGTCTGGCGATGTGCCCGGCCAGGGACGCGCGGCAGGCATCGGAACGCTTGGCTGTCATAGCTATGGGCGGCTTGCCCATGGGCTTGGGCCTGTGCCACATCTTGGCAGGGAACGGGCTACAAGGGGCGGGCGGATGCGCGGTGAAGTGCTTCACTATGACGAGGACCAGGGCTTCGGCTTCATCACCGGAGCCGACGGCAGCAGCTACACTTTCACCCGCGAGAACCTGCGCCGGCAAACCGCCATGCCCAACGGGACGGCGGTCGAGTTCCAGCCGGGCGGCGGCCAGGCGCGCGACGTCTTTTCGATCGCTGGCCAAACCACCGCAGGCCCGGCCGTGAACTCGACGGTTGGCGCAGGCATAGATGCGGCACCGGCCCAAGCCGGCACCGCATCCACAGCCCGCGCACCGCAGGCGCAGCAGTTCGGCCGATCCAGCGAGAGCGCAACCGCCGAACCCAGTGATCTCTGGGGCTATTTCTGGCGTGGACTGACGCAGAACTACTTCAACTTCGCCGGCCGCGCCCGCCGCAAGGAATATTGGGGCTATTGCCTGTTTTGGGTGGTCTGCCTGCTGATCGTCGGCGGCATCGGCATCTTCACCGATATCGAAATGGGCAATTTCGACACAGATGTCTCGGCGGCGGTGACGGTCGGCCTCTGCGGCACCTTCCTCTTGGCGACGCTCCTGCCCGGCCTCGGCATGACCGTGCGCCGGCTGCACGATATCGGCCTGTCGGGCTGGCTCTATCTGGTGATCCTGATCCCCAGCATCGGCAGCCTGATCATCCTGGTCTTCGCGCTGATCCCGACCCAGGCGCGTGAAAACCAGTGGGGACCAGTGCCTGCTGGAGTCAGGGTTTAGCGGTCAGTTCCCGAGAAAGGTCACTCCAAAAACGACGGTTCAGCCGATCTTCGTCACAGACGAAGATTCCGCTTGCTATTTAATCCGCGCACAGATAGTCTGTGTGCAGATTAAATAGGTGAATGGAGCAAGACGATGTGGACCAATGAATACACCGCGACTTCCCCCCTTCCTGCGCAAGCCATCTGGAACGCGCTCAAGGCCTTGCATGAAGGCCGCCTGACTTATGAAGGCTCCGATACCTTCGTGCTGCATGGGCCATTCGCCAAGGGCACCCGCGTCTCGGTGACGCCGGTCGGTCAGGACACGTTCGAATCGACCATCGTCGATCTCGTCGAAAACGTGACCTATGCCGATGAAACTTCGTTCGGCGACACCAAGCTGCTGTTCCGGCACACTCTGGTGCCTGTCGAAGGCGGCACGCAGGTGACGCACCGGCTCGATATCTCAGGTCCTTCGGCCGCCGAGGTCGGCCCGGAACTCGGGCCCCAGATCAGTGGCGATTTCGACGTGTCGATGGCCAAGTTGTTCGAGCAGGCGGAGGCGTTGGCGAACCATGGCTGAACTCGACACGCGCTTCAAGGGCGGGCCGTCGGAGAGCCCCGGCTTACTGCTCTGGCGAACCACCATGCGCTGGCAGCGCGTCATGACGGCGGCGCTGGCGCCGCTCGACCTGACGCATGTCCAGTTCGTGCTGCTCGCCTCGGCGATGTGGCTTGGCCGCAATGGCGAACCGCCCAACCAGGTGCAGCTCGCCGCCCAGGCCGGCACGGAGGTGAAGATGACCTCTGACGTCGTCGCCCGGCTGGAGGCCAAGGGTTTGATCGCACGCGAAGCCGATTCCCGGGACTCCCGGGCCAAGGTGATCCGCGTCACCGCCGCCGGGGCGGCGGCCGCCCAGCAAGCGATCGTCGCCGTCGAGGCCGCCGACTCAGCGTTTTTCGAGCCGGTGGACGAGGCGCGGCTCGTCGGTCTGCTGCGGCAGCTTGCCGGCGAGATCCGCTGATTATCCCAGGAACTTGGCGATGATCGCGTCGCCCATTTCGACCGTGCCGACCTCGGTCATGCCGGGTGAGAAAATATCCTTGGTGCGCAGGCCCTGGTCGAGCACGGCGGCGATAGCGCCTTCAAGCTTGTCGGCTTCGTCGACCATGCCGAAGGAATAGCGCAGGCACATGGCGAAGGAGGCGATCATGGCGATCGGGTTGGCGATGCCCTTGCCGGCAATGTCGGGTGCCGAACCGTGCACCGGCTCGTACAGCGCCTTGCGCTTCTTGGTCTTGGCGTCAGGCGCGCCGAGCGAGGCCGACGGCAGCATGCCGATCGAGCCGGTCAGCATGGCGGCGATGTCGGACAGCATGTCGCCGAACAGATTGTCGGTGACGATGACGTCGAACTGCTTTGGCCAGCGCACCAGCTGCATGCCGCCGGCATCGGCCAGCATGTGGTCGAGCTTGACGTCGGAATAGCGTGCCTTGTGGGTCTGGGTGACGACCTCGTTCCACAGCACGCCCGACTTCATGACGTTGCGCTTTTCCATCGAGGTGACATGGTTCTTGCGGGTCCGCGCGAGCTCGAAAGCGACGCCCGAAATGCGCTCGATCTCGAACGTGTCGTAGACCTGGGTGTCGATGCCGCGCTTCTGGCCGTTGCCGAGATCGATGATCTGCTTGGGCTCGCCGAAATAGACGCCGCCGGTCAGCTCACGCACGATGAGGATGTCGAGGCCTTCGACGACTTCCTGCTTCAGCGAGGACGATGCGGCCAGCGCCGGATAGCAGATGGCGGGCCTGAGATTGGCGAACAGCTCCATGTCCTTGCGCAGGCGCAGCAGGCCGGCTTCGGGGCGCACCTCGTAAGGCACGGCATCCCATTTCGGTCCGCCGACGGCGCCGAACAGCACCGCGTCCGCAGCCATCGCCTTTTCCATGTCGGCATCGGAAATCGCCGCACCGTGCGCATCGAAGGCGCAGCCGCCAACCAGGCCCTCGTCGGTGACGAAGCCACTGCCGAGCTTTGCGTTCATGGCCGAGATCAGCTTCTTGACCTCGGCCATCGCCTCGGGGCCGATGCCGTCGCCGGGGAGCAGGAAAAGATGCTTCGTTGCCATGGTGAGCCGTCCTAGAAAGAATGCGTTTCGGTTTGCACGGCGTCCTTCGCGCGCCAAAGAGGCTCGCGGCGCTGTGCGACGCGGCCTTGCTAAACGCCAAGCGGTTGCAGCGCAAGGGGAGGACGAAGGACCTGTCGCCGCTGTCCCGCCGGCATGTCCAAGTTAGTGGCCACGGAAGATGCGCTCACCGGTGCGAGAGAATGTTGACCAGTCGGCCCAGCGGATCGCGCACATAGAAGCGCCGCACGCCCCAGGGTTCATCGGCGGGTCCGTATTCGACGGCGAAGCCGGCGCCCTTCATGGCTTCGAATGCCGCATCGACATCGTCCACCTCGATCGACAGATCCGGCACCGGCGTACCGGACCCGCCTTGCGTCATGAAGCTGACCTGCAGCTCCATCATGTCCTCGGAACCGTAGGTTACGATCCAGCCCTGATCCATCAGGATGTCGAGGCCAAGCACGTCATGGTAGAAACGGTTCGCCGCGGCCACGTCCGGCGTTTCGATATTGGCCACGATACGCCGGACCTTCATGGCGGAAGTCTCCTCACACGGTACGCCGCAGCGCCGTCACCTCGATCTCGATCTTCATTTCCGGCTTGTTGAGCTGGCAGACGATCATCGTCGCCGCCGGCCTGATGTCGCCGAATGTCTCGCCAAGGATCGGGAAGACCACATCCACGAAGGCCTGGTCGGTGATGTAGTGGTGCGCGCGCACCACGTCGGATATCTCGAAGCCGCCGTCCTGCAACGCCTTGCCGATCGTCGCGAGGCAATTGCGCGTCTGCGCCTCGACACTGTCCGGCATCGTCATGGTGGCGTAATCGTAGCCGGTCGTCCCGGACACGAAGCACCAGTCGCCCTGCACCACGGCGCGTGAATAGCCGGCGGTCTTTTCGAACGGCGAGCCGGTTGAGATGAGCTTGCGCATGGGGGAGCCTCGCATTGTTGCAGCTAGTCTGCGGGGAAAAACCGATCCTGCCATGGGCCAATGCGGATGGATCGGCGGTGCAGAATCTATGGTCCCGACGGGCCAGCCCTCTTCCCGCGATGCCTCAGCCGGGTTGGCCCTCGGCCGATTCAGCCGTTTCTCCAGTGAAGACAACCTTTGTGCCTTTGTGCACCTCAAGGGCGAGGTCTTCGGCATCCCAATTGGTCAGTCTGATGCAGCCATGCGAAAAGGTCTTCCCGATCTTGCCTGGTTCGGGCGTGCCGTGAATGCCGTAACTTTCAATGGACAGATCGATCCAGATCGATCCGACAGGATTGTTTGGTCCGGCAGCGATGGTGAAGGGTCGTTTGGTCTTCACGCCCTTGAACGCGAAGCGGGGATCGTAGTGATAGGTGGGATTGTGGACCACGCGTACGACTTGTGCCTCGCCGCTCGGCGCCGGCTTCTCTTCGCTTCCAATCGAGGCGGGGTAGACCGAAACCACTTTGCCGGAATTGTCGAGAACGCGAACCTGGCGCGCGGCCTTGTCGACCTCGACGCTGACAATGGCTGAGGGCGGATCGCCTCGGTCGATAGCCGGCACCAGCACCTTTGCGCCCGCCTTCCTGAAGCTGATGCCCGGGTTGAGCCTGCGCAGCAATTGTTCGCTGATGTGGAAGTGCTCCGCGATCCGTTCCAGCGAACTGCGGTAGCCGAGCCTGCGCAGGCGAGCCATTCTTTCCATACTGGCCGGAATGCGCTTGGTAAACGGTCCACGCACGTCCTTGCGCGTCAGCTCGTAGTTCACAAGAACCGCGCCTGTTGAGGTTGCGACCAGCTTGTCCCAGGTCTCCCGGTTGAGCTTGCCATCGGCGGGCAGGGCGTTGGCCGCCTGAAATGCCCGGACCGCCTTGGTGAAGTTCTCCGCCTGGCGGCCGTCAATCAGGCCAGGCGAGAAGCGCGCGCGATCCAGAAGGACCTGTGCCTTCAACACGCTCGTGTCGACGCCCTTCGTTGCGGCGTCGGTGAATTGGGCGTTGTTGACGGCGGCTGCGTCCAGCTTTGCCGCCTCTGTGGCGCCAGCCGCGAGGGCGAACAGAACAAGCGCCAGAAGAACGAGCCTGACCATTGATGTTACTCCAGGCACTGCCGCGCGAAACTGCTTCTATGACGCCGCGCGGCCGATCTGGTTCCATTTGTCCCAGCGAATATCGCGGTTGACGCGGTCCTGCGCGAAACAAAGGGGCAAAGCCCTGGAGGCGCCGCCCTTTCGCCGGAAATGCCCTGGCTAGTTCGCCGACCCCAGCGCCTTGTCCAGCGCTTCCTTCACATCGGCCGGCCATGTCGCCAGCGCCGGCCAGGCGTTCGGTTGGCCATTGTCGCCGCGGCGGGCGAAATAGAGCTGGTGCTTGGCCGGGTCGACAGCCATGAAGCCGTCATTGCCGCCGCAATCATGCGGCACGCAGCCGCTGGCGAAGAAGGCGCCGGACGCGGTCTTTTCCGTGCCGCCGCCGACCAGCAGGCTGGTCGCCATATCGGGCATGTCCTTGCCGAGCAGCTTTTCGGCTTCCTTGTAGACAGCCTCATTGTGGAAGGCGTCGATGATGTTCTGGTACTTTTCCGGATCGATGTCTTTCCAGTCGGTGCCGGGTTCGGGCATGTAGGTGAGATTGCCCGAAATCGTCAGCCCATCCGTCGGCGACCACTGCAGGGCCGGCTTCTGGTCCCCCGGCAGGAGATAGGGCACGAAATAGATGGCGTTGTCGGACACTCCGGCGGGCGGCGCTCCGCACTCGTCCTGCTCGACCTTGGTGCTCTGGATGGCGCCGCCTTCTGGCTTCCAGACGATCACCGTCGCCGGGCCGCATTGATTGCCGCCATCGCCAACATCGAACAGGGCCACCTTGATGCCGCCAACCTCCACAATCTTGTCGAAGAAGAGATCGTAATTGCTGGCCAGCTGCTTACCGTCATAAGCAAGCACCTTCTCGCCGTCCTGCTCCGGCTGCGTGATGGTGAGGTGGCCGCCTTCGAACGGCACCGGCGCCTGTTTGTCGTCATCGGCGGCGTCGGCGGCGTTGGCTCCCGCATCCTGATCGGTGGCCGGCTTTTCCACCGCCGGCGCCTGTTGCGCGGCGGGCGTCTGGGTCTGCGCGAGCCCGCTCGCGGCGGGCGCCAGCAACAAGGCCAGCCCGCAAACGCCGGCAAGAAGCTGATGTCTCATGACTGTCCCTCCCTCGACCCGGCCCGGAAAGGGCCGGTCCTGGCGGCCGCTCAGGCCCAGGGGCGCAGTTCGGCGTTCTTCTTCTCGAACGAGGCGATGGCGCCTGCCTTTTCCATGGTCAGGCCGATATCGTCGAGCCCATTGAGCAGGCAGTGCCGCTTGAAGTCGTCGAGGTCGAAGGTGACCACGCCGCCGTCCGGGCCACGGATTTCCTTGGCTTCGAGATCGACCGACAGGGTGGCGTTGGAGCCGCGCGATGCGTCGTCCATCAGCTTCTCCAGGTCCTCGGGGCTGACGGTGATCGGCAGCACGCCGTTCTTGAAGCAGTTGTTGTAGAAGATGTCGGCGAACGAGGTCGAGATGACGCAGCGTATGCCGAAATCGAGCAGCGCCCATGGCGCGTGTTCCCTGCTCGAGCCGCAGCCGAAATTGTCGCCGGCAACCAGGATCTGCGCCTTGCGGTAAGCGGGCTTGTTGAGCACGAAATCCGGATTTTCCGAACCGTCGTCCTTGTAGCGCATCTCGGCGAAGAGGCCGGTGCCAAGCCCGGTGCGCTTGATCGTCTTGAGATAATCCTTCGGGATGATCATGTCGGTGTCGACATTGACGATCGGCATGGGAGCGGCGACGCCGGTGAGCTTGGTGAATTTTTCCATGGCTTTGGCCCGTGTTTTCGTTGCGGGGGGATTTGCTGAGGCTCGGTTTACACAAAGCCGCGGGCAAATAAAAGGCAACTGTTCGTGCGCGCCGGCACAAGGGCGCTGTGCAAAACAGCTTCGAATTCACCGCCCGATGGTGCAGTCTGGTCCAATGGTGGAAAACTCCCACGTTCTCTATGCGCGCGAACTGGCGCTCGGCATTCCCGAATTCCGCCGCGTGCTGGTGGAATCCGGTCTCGGCGAAGTCCGGCCCGTCGATGACGAGGCAAGGCTGAAGGCGATGCTGGAGGGCGCCAGCCTGATCGTGACCGCCCGTCTCGACATGGCCCGTCTCGACATGGCCGGTCTCGACATGGCCGGTCTCGACATGGGAGGCAGGCCGCTGATTGGCGTTGCCCGCTGCCTGACCGACTTCTCCTGGGTCTGCTACATCAGCGATCTTGCCGTCTCGGCTAAGGCGCAAGGCATGGGCATCGGCAAGGGACTGATGGACGAGGTGGCCCGGCAGCTCGGACCGTCGGTCGCCATCAGCCTGATTTCCATGCCCGACGCTGTCGGATTCTATGAACGCATCGGCATGAAGCGCGTGCCCGACGCCTTCTGGATCTCCCGCCAGCGCTGACTTTTCCTCTGTGATCCATCCATCGTCAACGGTGAGCGACCTTGTCGCTTAACATGCAACCAAATGGTTGCATATTAAAGCCATGAGCATGGATGCCGTCTTTCGCGCCCTGGCCGACCCGACACGCCGGCAATTGCTGGACAGCCTCCATGCCAGGAACGGACAGACGCTCAATGCGCTGTGCGCGGAGATGGCCATGACCCGCCAGGCGGTGACCAAGCACCTGGCGATCCTGGAAGAGGCGAACCTCGTCACCACCATCCGCCGGGGCCGAGAGAAGGAGCACTACCTCAACCCGGTTCCGATCAATGAGATCGCCGAACGCTGGATCGGCAAATTCGAGCGCCACCGGCTTGATGCATTGAGTGATCTGAAGAAACGCCTCGAAAGGGAAGACTGATGAGCAACAGCTTCGTTTACGTGACCTATATCCGCACCACGCCGAAGAAACTCTGGGAGGCGTTGACCGCCCCGGAGTTCAACCGGCAGTTTTTCCTCTGCTCCTATCAGGAGAGCGATTGGAAAGTGGGCTCCAGCTGGAAGCTGATCTTCCCGGACGGCCGTGTCGCCGACAGTGGCGAGATTCTCGAGATCGACCCGCCACGACGCCTGGTCATCAAATGGCGCAATGAATGGATGCCCGAGATCAGGCAAGACGGCTACACGCGCTGCACCTTCACCATCGAGCCCGACGGCGAGCTGATGAAACTTGCCGTCACCCATGAGGCGGACGGCCCGCACAGGTTGATCGGCAATGTCGCCAAGGGCTGGCCGCTGGTGCTGGCCAGCCTGAAGAGTCTGCTCGAGACCGGCAAGGGATTCGAGCGTCCGCCATCGAAAGCTTGAACTCGTTTCGCTAGCCGAACAAATTTCACGTGGAGGCATCGATGATGCACGCTCTCAGGGTGCGGAGCATGACCAATGGCGAGACGATCATGGCATCGGCCGAGATCGGCGCGCCTCCCGAACGCGTCTTCGGGGCGCTGGTCGGCAAGGAAGCCGAGCAATGGTGGGGGTCAGCCGATACCTACCGGATGGTCGACTGGTCGGCCGACCTTCGCGTCGGCGGCCGCTGGACTGTTGTCGTGCGCACGGCCGGCGGTAGGGACCTGCCGGCCGGCGGCGAATTCCTCGAAATCGAAACACCGCGCCGGATCGTGCAGACGTGGGCCCATGGCTGGGACCATCCCACGCTTGGCCGGCGGCAAACCAGGGTCGCCTGGCTGCTGGAGCCTATCGCCGACGGCACGCGCGTCACCATCTGCCATGGCGGCTTTGGCGGGCGGCAAGAGGCGGCGGCTGAACATGCCGAGGACTGGGCCCGGGTGCTGGCCTGGCTGCAGGCGCATGTCGAGGCTGGAAGGCTGGCTGCGGCCTGATCGGCGTGCGGAGCGACGTCACGCCCCTCCGCACGCCTTGACCCACGCCTGTTCTGGTCCACATCCCTTGCATGGGAAAACAGGCATGTTTCATAGGCACGGCTGGCTGGGGCATTCCGACACGATACAAGAATAATTTCCCGCAACCCGGATCGCATCTCGAACGCTACGCCCGGCACTTTCCGATCGTCGAGATCGACACGTCCTTCTACAAGCCGCACCGCCGCGAGACCTATGAGCGCTGGGCACGCGCCGTGCCGCAGGATTTCCGCTTCGCCATCAAGATGCCGAAGGCGATCACCCATGAGCGCCGTCTCGTGGACTGCAACGACCCTTTGCAAAGCTTTCTCCAAGAGGTCGAAGGTCTCGGCGCAAAGCTCAGCGTGCTTCTGGTGCAGCTGCCGCCGAGCCTGCCCTTCGAGCCCGATGTCGCGAGCGCTTTCTTCGACATGGTGGGCACCCGAACCGAAACTAGGGTGGTGTGCGAGCCGCGCCATCCCAGCTGGTTCGAAGCAGAGGCTGAAGCGCTTCTGGCCGATCGCCGGATCGCGCGCGTTGCCGCCGATCCCGCTCCGGTGCCACCTGCGGCGATGCCGGGCGGCTGGCCCGGCATCGCCTATTTCCGCTGGCACGGCGCGCCGCGCGTCTACTACTCCGACTACGATGCCGAAAGCCTCGACCGATTCAGCCGGCAAGTCGAGGCGGCGGCCGCTTCGGGTGCCGAGGTCTGGGGAATCTTCGACAACACGGCCGGAGGCAATGCGCTGGGCAACGCGCTCAAGGTTGACGCCCAGACTTCGTCATTCTAGGGCGAGGCAAGGAGCGCAGCGACGCCGCGCGACCCTAGAATCCATGCCGCGACGTCGACTTGTCGCGACAATACGCGCCAATCGGCACCCCCTTCGTTCTGCGCCGTTAGAACACTACGACAACGGTAACGGCATGGATTCCAGGGTCTCCGCGACGTCGCTTCGCTCCTGCTCCGCCCTGGAATGACGAAGAAACTGAGCGCCTGGCAAACCCGCGAGGCAGCCCCTGACCTCAAATCACATTCAATTCCCGGAAGGCCCGCCCTTCGGCGACACGCGCGTAGCCAAATGCCGAGCAGTCGATCGTCCGGTAGCCGCCATGCACGATCAGTTCGGCCAGCGCCTTGCCGACCGCCGGCGCCTGTTGCAGGCCATGGCCGGAGAAACCGTTGGCGAACAGGAAATTCGTCACTTGCGGGTGCGGGCCGATCACGGCGTTCTGGTCCAGCGTGTTGTAATCGTAGTGCCCGGCCCAGGCGCGCGTCGCCTTGATCGCCTCGAAGGCCGGGATGCGGGTTGCCAGGACCGGCCAGATCACCTCTTCGAACAACGGCCAGTCGACGTCGAAGTCCCCGGGGTCGGCCGGGCCGTCGCCCTCTTCCGGCTCAGCGCCGCCGGTGAGGTAGACCGAGCCTTCCGGCCTGACATAGATGCCGGAGGGATCGACCAATAATGGCATGTCAGTAAATTTGTCCCGCGCGTCGAACACGAAGACGTTGCGCTTGCGCGGCTCGACCGGCAGCGAAAGCTGGGCAAGGGCGGCGACCTTGCCGGCATTCGGCCCGGCGGCATTGATGACGGTGCCGGCCTCGAGCCGATCGCCATTGTCGAGGCTGACGCCGGTGACGCGGTCACCCTGCCGCTCGACGCCGGTGACCGACGCGCTGATGAAGTCGATCTTCTTCTGCCGCAGCGCCTTGCGAAACAGCATCAGCATCGCATGCGCGTCGAACCAGCCCTCGCCGGTCCGGCCATAGGCGCCGGCGGTGATGCCTTCGGCCGACAGCCAGGGGAAGCGGCGCGTCAGCTGGTCGGCGTCCTCGAGCAGGATGTCGGCGCCCTCGGCGACCTGCGCTTCGTGGTTGGCTTTCAGGATCGGCAGCCCGGCCTCGCCGGCAAGGATGAGGTAGCCGCCCTCGCGAAAACCGATATCGGCGTCGGTGCCGAATTCTTCCTTCAGCCGCCGAAACAGTTTTAGCGTGAACTGCGACAGGCGGATGTTTTGCGGAATGGAGAATTGCTGGCGGATCGAGGCCATGGACAGCGTCGTCGCCGCATGGGCGAATTGCGGGTCGCGCTCGATCAGTGCGATCGAACCGGAAAATCCTTCCTCGCGCAGATAGTAGGCGATCGAGGATCCGACGATGGCCCCGCCGATGATGACGATGTCGTAGCGCACTTTTTTCTCCGATCCGCCGTCCGCAATCTACGCGACCGGCAAAGTGATCTCGAAGCGCGTGCCGCGCTCGGAGTCAACCAGCCGGATCGTACCATCATGCGCTTTCAGGAGGGCCAGCACGATGCCAAGCCCCATGCCGGTGCCGCCCGTATCGCGTCGCGTGGTGAAGAACGGCTCGAAGATGCGCGCTTGGTTGCTTGGCGAGATGCCGGCGCCGTCGTCGCTGACCAGCACGGTCGCCTTGCCGCCGGCGCTTGCGGCGGTGATCGAAACCAGCGTCGCGCCGTGCCTGGCGGAATTGTCGATGAGGTTGGCAAGCACGATCGCCGCGTTCTCGGCCGAGATGCGCAAGGCCAGGTCGCCACCGGCCTTGACTTCAACCGCCAACCTGGTGTCGACGGGAAGCAGGGCCAGCGCCGCGCCGACCGAGGTGCTTTCGCCGCTGGGTGCCAGGTTTTCGGCCCGCGCCAGGTCGAGCAGCCGCCGGACCAAAAGGTTGAGCCGCCCCGCATCGGTGACGATATTGTCGGAGAAGCGCCGCCGCTCGTCATCGCCCATCGCGCTGCCTGAATCGCGCAGCAGTTCGGCCGCGCCCTGGATCGCCGTCAGCGGCGATTTGAGTTCATGCGAGACATGGGTGGCGAAGGTCTGGATGGCGTCCGAGCGCGCCTGCAGTTTTTCGGCCATGTCGAGAAAGGCGGCGGAAAGCTCCGCCATTTCTCGCGTGCCATGGTGGTCGAGAGGCCGGATCGCGTCGCGCTCGCCGGCGGCGATGCGCTGGGTGCGGTCGATCAGCGCGTAGATCGGCCGGCTGACGGTGCGCAGGAAGACGAGGCCGATGAGCAGCGTGCCGCCGAGAATGGCGATCGCCGCCGCCGTCACCTTGCCGCGTTCGCCATAGAGATGTTTTATGATGTTGTTGGGCGTCCGCGAGACATAGACCAAGCCGGCGACCTTGCCGTCGACGGCCACCGGCAAAGCGACGAAGACGCGCACCTTGGTGCCGCGGCTGACCGAATAGAGCGGCGGCGCCGGCTGGTTGGGGATGCGCAGCCGGAGCGCGCTGGCATAGCGCCCGGCAAGTGCTGCGCGCACCTCCTCGACCCCGGCAAGCGACTGCCCGATCTCGTCGCGCCCGGCAATCACCACACCCCGGGGATCGAGCAGCCGGAAGCCGGCCAGCGTGGTCTTCTGCGTCGCGTCGAGAATGCCCGCCAGCCGCGCGCCGATCGTGGCGAAAGCGGGATCGACCGTGGTGGGGATCCCCGCCGGCCGGGTCGCAAGCACGTAGTCCGAGGCGAGATCGAGCTGCGGCTCGATCGGCCGATAGGGCGAATCGAGATTGGCGCCTCGGCTCGCATAGCCATTGGCCGGCGGCATCGCCACGCCAAGCTTTTCCGGTGAAATGCCGGCGTCGCGGACCTCCTGCGCGTAGATGGCGGCGATGGCCGCGCCCTGTGCGATCAGTTCTGCCTCGGTCTGGCGGATCAGTTGGTTCTCATAGAGGCGGAAGAAGAACAGGCCGACCAGCGGCAGGGACATCACCAGGATCAGGATGGCGACGACGACGGTGGCGAGGCGAGGCCGCCATTTGCGGCCGATCCACTTGCTGCCAATCGATTTGCTTGATGTCGTCAGCCGCATCGGCCGAGCCGGAAGCCGACGCCATGCACGGTCTCGATGACCTCCGGGCACCCCACGGCCGCCAGCTTGGCCCGGATGTTGCGGATATGGCTGTCGACGGTGCGGTCGGCGACATGGATCTTGCCGGCATAGGCGTTGGCCATCACCGCGTCGCGGTCGAGCACATGGGTGGGCCGCGCCAGAAACCCTTTCAGGATCGAGAACTCGATCGCCGTCAGGGCGAGCGGCTTGCCGTCGAAGGCGGCCGCGTGGCTGGCCGGCGCCAGGGTGAGCTTTCCCTGCGCGAACTGCCTGTCGTCGGCCAGTTCCGGCGCCGCCGGACGGGCGCGGCGCAGGATGACGTTGACACGGGCGACAAGTTCGCGCGGGCTGAACGGTTTGGTGACATAGTCGTCGCCACCCATTTCGAGCCCGAGGATGCGGTCGATCTCCTCGTCGCGCGCGGACAGGAACAACACCGGTACGTCTGATGTGTGACGCAGCCGCCGGCAGACCTCCAGCCCGTCCATCTCCGGCATGCCGATGTCGAGCACGACAAGGTCGGGTGTGCTTCGTTCGATTGCCTGCAGGGCGGCGGCGCCATCGGAGACGGCAGCCGTTTTCATGCCGGCCTTTTCCAGCGCGAAGCAGATCACTTCGCGGATATGCGGGTCGTCGTCGGCGACGAGGATGTGATGCGGCATGGATTAGCGATCCGGCACGGGTTCTGCGACGCTGGGAACAATAGGCCGCCTGTTGTCGAGATAGCGAAGCAGGCGCCAGTCGCGGAAGCTCCAGCTTCGCCAGTTTTCCTGCAGGCCGCGATACCAGCCTTCATCGACACCGCGCAACCTTGCCAGTTCGGCGACGGCACCGGCATTGGCCGTCCCGCGCTGACGATCGAAGAAGCGATCGAGCGCCGGAAACGCGTCCGGCCCGAGCGAGCGGAGATACCAGGCGTCGAGCGGGATGCCCTGGCCGCTCATTTCGAGGGAATGGTCGACATTGTAGGTGGCGATCATGGCTGCGAAGTTGATGAAACAGCAGACATAAAGCGTCAGGGATAACGTCAGAAGATTGGCGGAGAGCAGCCATTCACTGGATTTTCCGAGCGCGATACGGGCGATGATCAGCGCAAGGCCGGCCGCCACCAGTCCCATCCAGACGAAAGTGGCGACGCGCCAGTAGGTCAGCGCATAGATGCCGACATAGAGGTCGAGCCGCAGGATCGACGAGACGACCAGCATGATGTTCTGCGCCACCCAGGCATAGACCAGCCGACGGATGAGCGGGTCGGCCGATGTTTCGCTGCCAGGCCTCAGCGCCGCAAGGACAAAACCGGCGGCCAGCAGCGCGGTGGCGATCAAGAGATAGGCGCCGCGATGCGCGTAGGCGGCGTAGCTCAAACCATCGGGAAGCGCGACCCCGCCCCACAGATAGGTGGCGTCGAGCCCGCTCTGCAGCGCAAACAGAATGTTGAAGACGATCAACGCGCGCAGGATGGCGGCCTTGCCGAAGACGATGTCCTCGACGGCGTGCCTGTCGGCCGCTGGCTGGGCATCGGCAGGATGGTGATTTGGCCTGGCGATGCGGCGCTGAAAGCGCGGCAGGCGTGGCCGCAGAAAGGCCCAGACGCCGGCAAGCACGAATAGCCAGAAGGCAATCCGCGTCAGCTGGATCAGGTCGAGCAGCTTGAAGACGTCGATCAACGACAGCCAGTATTCGATGACCGGATTGGCAGTGCCGAACAAAGCGACGAAGACCGCGCCCAGCGTCAGCGGCATTACCCAGACCGCGATTGCCGCCAGCCTTATGCGATGTCCGCCGAACCGCCGCGCCGCTCTTCGCCATTGGAGAAAATCGCCGAGGAACCGGACCGGTGCCGCCAGTCCGAACAGCACGATCTGGCCGGCAATTCGCGCCATGCCGTGCCACGGGCGGCCGCGCAGCGAAAGCGCGAAGGCCACCAGCGCGCCAAGGGCGACCGAGACGGACAAGGGACTGACAGTCTCGGCGAGCGGCAACAGCGCGACAAGCAAGGTGGCCGACTTGAGCCACACCTTGCCGTCGTTGAAGGCGGCGGGATGCACGGCAACCATCGCGGCGGCAATCAGGATGGCGAACAGCGGAACCGTGATGCCGGCGGGCTGGCCGTAGAACAGGAAATCGGCGACCGCGACCAGCAGCACGGCGACGCCGAAGCGGCTGCGATAGCTTGGCGCGGCGCGGAAGAGAGAGGTCATGGCCTGATCTTCCTGATGGCGTCCCATCGCCATGGCGGCGGACTCTTGCGGACAAATGGGATGGGAGTTGCAGCGGGGTTGGCGCGTTGCGGGTCGATCAGCCACCAGCCTTCGCTGCGCAGCCGGTAAGGCAGACGGGGTTTTGCTTGCTTGTGCATGCTGCCTGTCTCGCAGGCCTGCAGGAAAGCGATGCGGCGGATCGGAGGAGGTTTTCCGCAGGCGCGTGCAGTTTTCGTGCAGGGCTGGCGGCTTGCCTCGCCCGACCACACACGGCATAGATCTGACATGACCGAAACCTACCGACCGCGCCGCTCCGTGCTCTATGTCCCGGCCTCCAACGACAAGGCGCTGGCCAAGATCGCGCAGCTTGCCTGCGACGCCGTCATCATCGACCTCGAGGACGCCGTCGCCCCCGCCGACAAGATCGCCGCGCGCGAAAAACTGGCCGGCATTTTCGCCAACCGCCCTGATGCCAATGGCCGGCGCCGCGAGATGGTGGTACGCGTCAATGCGCTGTCCAGCGAATGGGGCACTGACGATCTTGCGGCCGTGGCCAAGGCGGAGCCGGACGGCATCCTGCTGCCGAAGGTCCACACGCCGCGTGACGTGCTCGAAGTCGGCGATGTGCTGGACGATAATTCTGCCCCGGACAGCGTGAAACTATGGGCGATGATCGAGACGCCCAAGGCCATGCTCAACATCGGCGCCATCGCCGAACTCGGCCGCGACCCCGCCTCGCGCCTGGATTGTTTCATCGCCGGAACGAATGACCTGATCAAGGATACCGGCGTGCTGGCGACGCCGGATCGCGCCTATCTGCTGCCATGGCTGATGCAGATGCTGCTGGCGGCACGC
Source organism: Mesorhizobium australicum WSM2073 (assembly GCF_000230995.2). Taxonomy (NCBI): domain Bacteria; kingdom Pseudomonadati; phylum Pseudomonadota; class Alphaproteobacteria; order Hyphomicrobiales; family Phyllobacteriaceae; genus Mesorhizobium; species Mesorhizobium australicum. The sequence continues at coordinate 1,086,598 of NC_019973.1, forward strand.
GCCGGCGGGATCGACATGCTCGATGGGGTGTTCAACGAGTTCCGCGACCCGGATGCGTTCGCGCGTGAGTGCACGCAGGCCGCCGCCATGGGCTTCGACGGCAAGACGCTGATCCATCCATCGCAGGTCGAGGCGGCCAACCGTGCCTTCGCTCCGTCGGCGCAGGCGCTGGCCGAGGCGCGCGCGGTGAAGGATGCCTTCGCGCTTGCGCAAAACAGTGGCAAGGGGGTCATCGCGCTGAATGGCAGGATGGTCGAGCGGTTGCACTTGGCGCAGGCCGAAAAACTTCTGGCGAAAGCGGCCGCCATCGGCGCATGATATTCGCCGATTTGGAGATACACGACAGGAATTGGACGATGAAACTCTACCGCTTTCTCACCGCCCCGGACGACGCCAGCTTTTGCCATAAGGTGACGGCGGCGCTGAACAAGGGCTGGCACCTGTTCGGCTCGCCGACCTACGCCTACGACAAGAAGACCAAGACCATGCGCTGCGGCCAGGCCGTGGTGAAGGATGTCGATGGCCAGGAATACGGGCCGGATACGAAGCTCAGCGACTGGTAGCCGCTGGCAAGGAGAGCATCAGGCGGCCTCGACAATATCAAGACGCACGGTAAGTCCGGCCAGCGCGGCAAGATTGATCAACGTGTCCAGACTGAAATTCGTGATCCTGCCCCGCAGGAGGTCGCTAAGGCGTGGCTGGGTAATCCCAAGCCGGTTGGCTGCTTCGGCCTGGGTAACGTCCCAACTCCGCACCCGCTGTTCGATAGCGATCAGCAAGTTGGAGCGCATGGTCATGTTGGCGGACTCGGCCGGAGTCTCCTCCAGTGCGTCCCACACGTTTTCAAAACTCTGACGGTCCATCGTCCTTACCTCCACTAGATTTGTCTGAACCGGGATGCGGCAAGATCCAAGTTTCGTTTCACTGTCTGTTGCGTCTTCTTCTGGAAGGCGTGCAGCACATAGACAGCGTCGCCTATGCTCGCGACGTAAAGCACCCGGAACGCGCCGGTGGCGTCGCGGACGCGGATTCCCGCACACCTGGGCCGACCGTCGTCATCGGCTTCCAGTCGCTTGGCTCTAGTCCGAGCTGCACCTTATGCAGCTGAACGCCCGTTTCCTTGCGTGCCGCCTCTGGAAAATCCCGGAGCTGGGCAAGAGAATCTCCGAGAAACTCTAAGCGCTTTGTTACTGGCATTGGTGGATTTATATCAAAACTTGTATAATTGCGCAAGGCGGTGATCCGGCCAATCGATGACCATAGCGGCGGCTCACCGACCATGCTGAGACCAACATGGTTAGGGATATCGACTGAGAAGGGAAGCGCGGTAACCTCTCTCTTCGTCATCTAGGGCGAAGCAAGAAGCGAAGCGGCATAGAGCAGGAAGACGAAGGTACGGGCTATTCAGCCGCCTCTTCGATCTTCTCCATATCTTCGTCCGACAGGCCGAAATGGTGGCCGATCTCGTGGACCAGTACGTGGGTGACGATGTCGCCCAGCGTTTCCTCGTTTTCGGCCCAGTAGTCGAGCATGGCGCGGCGGTAGAGCGTGATGCGGTTCGGGCCTTCGCCTGTCTGCGGGTTCCAGCGTTCGGCGATACCGCGCCCCTCGAACAGGCCGAGCAGGTCGAACGGGGTTTCCAGCGACAGGTCGTCCATGATCTCGTCGGTCGGGAATTCGGCGATCTGGATGACGATCTCGCCGGTCAGCTTGCGAAAATCCTCCGGCAGGTGGGCGTAGGCCTCCAGGGCAAGGAACTCCAATTCCTCCATCGAGGGCGCAAGTTCACCATGCCAGGTGCGGGTCTTATAGATGCGGGCCATGCTTTGTCCTTTGATCCCGGCATATAGGCGTTCGCGCTGGTCGAGGCAAATGACGCCTGTACGTCGGTGTCGCGCAGGAAGAGGAATAAATTCCTTGATGACTCTGCTTGACTCTTCCGATCCCCTCTGGAATCTATAGGAACATAACAGGAACAATTGTGAGTGAAAGCTGACCGTCATGGCGATGACCGCCGTGGCGCGGGAGACTGTTTTTGCCCTGCGCCGCCAGATCGCGAAGATCGAGGGAACACTGCCCGAGCGCCTGCAGGCGCCGGCTGGCGCGCCCCTTGATGCTGACACCGGCAGCGATCTGACGATCGTCCGGCGCGGGCTTGCCGCGGCCTTGCCGGATGCTTTCCTGCCCATCGGCATCGAGCGGCTCGATGCCGCGCTCAGCGGCGGCCTGCCGAAAGCCGCCCTGACCGAAATCCATGGCCTGGAAACCCGCGATGCGGGCGCCGTCGCCGGTTTCGCCCTGTCGATCGTCAGCCTGATCCTCAACCAGGCGCAGGGGCTGCCCATCCTGTGGATCGGGACATCGGAAATTTTCCATGAGGCCGGCTTTCCCTTTGCCAGGGGGCTGCATGCCTCGTTCGGCATCGAGCCCCAGCAATTGCTGTTTTCCGAGGCGCCCAGGCTTGTCGATGCGCTGTGGATCGCCGAGGAGGCGGCCCGCATGACCGCGCTTGCAGCCGTCATCCTGGAGATCCGCGGCAATCCGCAGCGGCTGGACCTGACCGCGACACGCCGCCTGCATGCGCGGGCGCAAGGTGCCGGCCGGCCGGTGTTCCTGCTGCGACAAGCGGCCGAGCCCGAACCGACGGCGGCGCCTGTTCGTCTGATTGTCGCTTCGGCGCCGGCCGTGCCGCGCGAAACAGTCGCCGGGCCGCTCGCCGGCTCGATCGGCCACCCGGCCTTCACCATCAGCATCGGCAAGAGCCGCACGGCCCTGCCTGGACAATTCACACTGGAGTGGAACCCCGATGAACGCAGATTCGATGAAAGAAGGGGCGAGGAAAGAAGCAGGGCAAGCAACGAATGGGCAGAGAATCCTGTCCCTGTGGTTTCCCTATCTCGCGACCGAAAGGATCCTGCGGCAGCGTCTGGGGAAATCCTGGCGTTCCCGGCCGCCGGATCATCCGCAGCCATCTCATCCACCGCTCGTGATCAGCCATCGCCAGGGCAACGCGCAGCGCATCGCGGCCCTCGACGCGCGGGCTGAGGCGCTGCACCTGAAGCGCGACATGGGGATTGCCGATGCGCGCGCCATGCATCCGTCGATCGACATCGTCGAAGCCGATCCGGAGGCCGACCGGCGCCTGCTCGAGGGCCTTGCCGACTGGTGCGACCGCTACACGCCGCTGGTGGCGCTGGACGGCATTGACGGCCTGTTCCTCGACGTCACCGGCTGCACCCATCTGTTCGGCGGCGAACGCGCCATGCTGGACGAAATCCTGTCGCGCTTCTTCCAGCAGGGTTTCGACGTCCGCGCCGGGCTTGCCGGCACGCCCGGGGCGGCCTGGGCGGCGGCCCGCTTTTGCGGCGACCGCATCGTTCCATCAGGCGAGGAGGAAGCCCTGCTCGCGCCCTTGCCGCTGGCCGCCCTTCGCATAGCGCCGGAAACCCGTACCAGCCTGGAAAGTGTGGGGCTGCGCACGGCGGGTGCCGTCATGGCGGCACCGCGCGCGCCGCTCGCCCGCCGCTTCGGCGCTTTGCTGCTCCAGCGCCTCGACCAGGCGCTTGGCCGTCTCGACGAGGCGATCTCACCGCGTCTTCCCGTCGCGCCGCTTTCGGTCGAGCGTCATCTCGCCGAGCCCGTCACGCTGACGGAGGAGATAGAGCGGCTGGTGGGCATGCTGGCGACGACCTTGAAGACCGACCTCGAACGCCGTGGCGAAGGCGCAAGGAGCCTGGCGCTGCTGCTTTTTCGCGTCGACGGCGCCGTCAGCCGCATCGCGCTCGGCACCTCGCGGCCGATGCGCGAACCCTTGCTGATCCGGAAATTGTTCCATGAAAGGCTGGCGGCACTCGAGCAGCATATCGATGCCGGCTTTGGCTTCGACCTGGTGCGCCTCTCGGTGCTGGCCGTCGCCGCTTTCGACATGCAGCAGGCCGATCTGACCGGCGAAGCGGCCGATGACGGCGCCGGCATCGCCCTGTTCGCCGACCGTATCCGCGCCCGCCTCGGCGAGGGCGCGGTTCTTCAGCCGGTTCCCGTGGAAAGCCACCTGCCGGAACGCGCCGTCGCCGTCATTCCCTTCACCGAAGCCCCGCGCCGGACCACACCACCCAAGAAGCCGGACAGGATGCAGGCGCCGATGACCATCTTCCCGCCGGAACGACCGATCCGGCTGTTCCGTTCGCCCGAGCCCATCGAAGTGCCGGCCACCGAAATGCCGGAGGGACCGCCGCTGCATTTTCGTTGGCGCCGCGCGCTTTACCGTGTGACGCGCGCCGAAGGGCCGGAGCGCATCGCCGCCGAATGGTGGCGCGAGGCGCCGGGCGATGCGGCGGCGTCGACACGTGATTATTTCCGCATCGAGGATGCCGGTGGCCGCCGCTACTGGCTCTACCGGCAAGGCCTTTACGGCGGCGTCTCGCAAACCCCGCCGCGCTGGTTCATGCATGGGGTCTTCGCATGAACGCGCTGACCGTCATTCCTTATGCCGAGTTCGGCATCCAGTCGAATTTCTCCTTCCTGCGCGGCGCCTCCAAGCCCGAGGAGCTGGTGGTCGCGGCCAAGCTCATGGGCTTCTCCGCGATCGGGCTCGCCGACCGCAACAGCGTCGCCGGCGTGGTGCGCGCCTGGCAGCAGGCCAAGGTGGAAAAGCTTGCCTACCATCCCGGCTGCCGGCTGGTTTTTGGCGACGGCACGCCGGACATTCTCGCCTATCCCAGGGACCGTGCGGGCTGGGGCCATCTGTGCCGCATGCTCACCCAGGCCAATCTGCGTGACGAGACCGAAAAGGGCGCCACCCTGCTCCGGCGCGACGACCTGCTCGAATGGGGGGACCGGATGTCGCTGGCGGTCCTGCCCGATCTGGCGGCCGGCGCGCAAGACAGTCTGGCTTTGCTCCGTGAACTCAGGGATCGCTTCGGCAGGATCCTGCGGCTCGGCGTCTCACCCTGTTATGCCGGCCATGATCGCTTCCGGATCGAGCAGGCGGCGGCGTTCGCCGAGAGCACCGGCATCCCGCTGATGGCGACCAACGATGTGCTCTACCACACGGCCGAACGGCGCCCGCTGCAGGACGTCCTGACCGCGATCCGCCTCAATGTTCCGGTCGCCGAGGTGGGGCTGGAACTGACCGCCAATGCCGAACGCCATCTGAAGCCGCCGCTGGAAATGGCGCGCCTGTTCCGCCGGTATCCGCAAGCGCTGGCGGAGACGCTGCGGTTTGCGCGAGAGCTGACCTTCTCGCTCGGCGATCTTCAGTACAATTATCCCGACGAGCCGACGGAATCGGGTCTCGGGCCGCAGGCGGAGCTGGAGCGACTGGCTCGGGAAGGTGCGGCCCGGCGCTTTCCCGGCGGTATCCCCGCCAGCGTGATAAAACGAATCCAGGAAGAGCTCGCCCTGATCGAGCGGCTGAATTACGCCCGTTATTTCCTGACCGTCCATGACATCATCAAATTCGCCCGAGGCGAAGGCATTCTCTGCCAGGGCCGCGGCTCCGCGGCCAATTCGATCATCTGCTTCTGCATTGGCATTACCGAGGTCGGGCCGGACAAGATCGACACGCTCTTCGAGCGTTTCATTTCCGAGGAACGCAACGAGCCACCAGATATCGACGTCGACTTCGAGCATGAACGGCGCGAAGAGGTGATGCAGTACATCTATACGAAATACAGCTCCAAACGCACGGCACTCGCCGCCGCCGTCATCAGCTATCGCGGCCGTTCGGCGCTGCGCGAAGTGTCGAAAGCGATGGGCCTTTCGGAGGATGTCAGGGCGTCTCTCTCCGGCTCGATCTGGGGTTGGTCGACCTCGGAACTCGGCGAGAAGGAAGCCAGGGCCGGCGGCCTCGACCGCAGGGATCCGGTGTCACGGCATGTGATGGAACGCGCCAACGAGATCATGGGCTTTCCCCGCCACCTCTCCCAGCATGTCGGCGGCTTCGTCATCACCAGGGACCGGCTCGACGAGATCGTCCCCATCGTCAAGACGGCGATGGACGAGCGCAAGATGGTCGAATGGGACAAGGACGATCTCGATTCGGTGAAAATCCTCAAGGTGGATATCCTGGCGCTCGGCATGCTGACCTGCCTGCAGCGCGCTTTCACTTTGCTCGAGACCCATTACGGCGTGAGAGACGATTATGGCATGCCATTGACCCTGGATACGATCGCCAAGGAGGATTCCCGTGTCTACGACATGATCTGCCGTGCCGATACGCTCGGCGTCTTCCAGATCGAATCGCGTGCTCAGATGTCGATGCTACCGCGTCTCAAGCCGCGCGAATTCTACGACCTCGTCATCGAGGTGGCGATCGTACGGCCGGGCCCGATCCAGGGCGACATGGTGCACCCCTATCTGCGCCGGCGGCAAGGCAAGGAAAAACCCGAATATCCCAAGGCGGAGCTGAAAGAGATTCTCGGCAAGACGCTGGGCGTGCCGCTGTTCCAGGAGCAGGCGATGAAGATCGCCATCGTCGCCGGCGGCTTCAAACCGGGCAAGGCCGATGAACTGCGCCGTGCCATGGCCACCTTCAAGCGCACCGGCACGATCGGCAATTATCGCCAGCAGATGATCGACGGCATGACAGGACGAGGCTACGAAAAGGACTTCGCCGAGCGCTGTTTCAAGCAGATCGAGGGCTTTGGCGAGTATGGCTTTCCCGAAAGCCACGCCGCCTCCTTCGCCCTGCTCGTCTATGCCTCCTGCTGGTTCAAGACCTTCTACCCGGACGTGTTCTGCGCCGCGATCCTGAATTCGCAGCCGATGGGCTTCTATCAGCCGGCGCAGCTGGTGCGTGACGCCCGCGACCATGGCGTCGACATCCGCGAGGTCGACGTCAATTTCTCCGTCTGGGACTGCACTTTGGAAAAGGCGCTTTTCGACCCGGCCCGCATCCTGCCGCGTCATGCCGAAATGCGCGGTGTCATCGAGACTCAGCATGCGGTGCGGCTCGGCTTCCGGCAGATCAAGGGACTTTCCAAGGAACGCATGGAGGTTTTCGTCGAGCGGCGCGGCGCCGGCTACTCGACGGTCCGGGATGTCTGGCTGCGCTCCGGCCTCAATGTCGACGAGATCGAGAAATTGGCGCAGGCCGACGCCTTTCGTTCCATCGGCCTCGACCGCCGCGCGGCACTATGGGAGGTCCGCGCGCTTGACGGCAAGAGTGCCGCCGAGAAGCTGCCGCTGTTCGACCAGCCGGCGCTCAGCCTGCGCGAGCTGGAGCCCGAGACGAAGCTGCCGAAAATGCCGCTCGGCGAGCATGTCATCCATGACTACCGCTCGCTCGGCCTGTCGCTGAAGGCGCATCCGGTCGCCTTCCTGCGCGAGCGGCTCGACCGCGCCGGCATCACTCCCAATGCCAGCCTGCCTTCCGTGCGCGACGGCAGGCGGGTCTCCGTTGCCGGGCTGGTGCTGGTGCGCCAGCGCCCCGGCAAGGGCAACGCGATCTTTCTCACGCTGGAAGACGACAAGGCCGTCGCCAACGTCATCTTCTGGGAAAGGACCTTCACCCGTTTCCGGCCCATCGTCATGGGTGCCCGGTTTGTGAAGGTCACCGGAAAACTGCAGTCGGAATCAGGTGTCGTCCATATCGTCGCCGAGAAGATCGAGGACCTGACGCCCTGGCTGACCGTGCTGCTGGAGAAGGTCGGTGCGGCCGCACTGCCGGCCGCCGATCCTTCGGACCGCTCCGGCCAACCCGCAATTCGGCCCGCGATGCTGAAAGACGAACGGGATCTCGCAACGCTGTCGGAAGAGGCGGAGAGGGTCATGCCCAAAGGGCGTAATTTTCAGTAGGCCCGACCACCTTCGTCATCCACGGGCGAGCAGGAGCGAAGCTCCGTCGCGGCGACCCGAGGACGACAAACGTGATGGGTTGCTCAGCCGTAGATCTGCTTGTGGATCTGGTAGAGCATTTCCGAACGGTCGGCGCGCATGTCGGCCAGATCGCGGCTGGAGAAGCTGTCGATTTCGGCGATGAGGCGATTGTAGTGCTTGCGCTTGGCGATGCTGGTGCGAGCGCGGGTCACGAGGTCGTTGAAGATCATAGCAAGGTTCCTTCTGTGCCGCATTCGGCGCGGCCGTTTCTTCCTCCCTTGATCGGTACGGATCATGACATAGGAATGGTGCGTTGCAAAAAGAAGATGTTGCAATGCACCATTGCAGCCAGCGCATAGCCGGTTAATGGCTTCCTAAGCTCCCGCACGACGCGCGGCCCGGGCCGGCAGGCGAGCCGCCTCCCATTTTGTCTTACAAATTAGCGTTACCCCGTCTTGCCAGATCGATTGCGGGCTGGCTTGATCCAATGTCACCTGATGCCTGGAGGAAACATGGCGGCCGCAGATTATTATGAAGTTCTCGATCCGCGTTTCGGGCGCCTGTTCAACGGCAACGCGCAGGTGGAGAAGCTGTTCACCGGCTGCCGGTGGGCGGAAGGGCCGGCCTGGTTCGCCGCCGGCCGCTATGTCGTCTGGTCGGACATTCCGAACAACCGCATGATGCGCTACGACGAGACGGACGGCAGCGTCAGTGTCTTCCGTCAGCCCTCCGGCAATTCCAACGGCAACACCGTCGACCGGCAAGGCCGGCTGGTCACCTGCGAGCATTCGGGCCGGCGTGTCAGCCGCACCGAGCATGACGGCTCGATCACCACCATCGCCGCCAAATGGAAGGGCAAGCCGCTGAACTCGCCCAACGACGCGGTGGTGAAGTCCGACGGCTCGATCTGGTTCACCGATCCGACCTACGGCATCGACACCGACTATGAGGGCGACAAAGCCGAGAGTGAAATCGGCGCCTGCCATGTCTACCGGGTCGATCCCGACACGGGCGATATCGAGGCTGTCATCACCGACATGGTCAGGCCGAACGGCCTTGCCTTCTCGCTCGACGAAAGCCTGCTCTATGTCGTCGACACCGGCCGCACGCATGGCGCCGAGAACCCGGCGCATATGCGGGTGTTCAACGTCGGCAAGCACGGCAAGAAGGTTTCCGGAGGCAAGGTGTTCGCCGACTGCACGGCCGGACTGTTCGACGGCTTCCGGCTCGATGCCGATGGGCGCATCTGGACGAGTGCCGCCGACGGCATCCATTGCTACGATCCCGACGGCACGCTGATCGGCAAGGTCAAGGTGCCGGAGGTGACCGCCAATTGCGTTTTCGGCGGCGCCAAGCTGAACTGTCTCTACATCGCAGGCACCACCTCGCTTTATTCGGTGCGGCTGATGGTGAATGGGGCCAAGACCTATTGAGCCTGCTGGAAACGCTTCTCTGGCGTCCCTTATTGGCCGTTTTGCGGGTAGCCACAGCGCCCGCTTCGCCGCGGCTTCCGGAGCCACCATCCTGCGGTTCGCCGGAGCGGAGTTCGAAGCCGCCTGTCGGCGGTATCAGACACAATTCAAGGGGAGGGCGTCATGCCATTCGTCAACATCCGCATCGTCAAGGAAGTGATCGCCGCCGATCCGGCCGGCAAGAAGGCTGACATCGCCAGGAAAGTCACGGCGGCCATCATGGACGCCACCGGGCTTAGCAACGACGATGTCTGGGTGGTCTTCGAGGAAGTCAACGCCCGCGACTGGTATGTCGGCAAGACCGACGTGGAGACGTTGAGAGGCAAGAAATAATCCCAAGGCGCGATGAGCGCCGTAAATCCTGGGCTCTGCTCAGGAAGGTGAAGGTGCGGCGGCCGTATCCGCGCCTGCCGTGCGTCCGCCGACCGTACCTTCACCCGGCCGGCGCTTCGCCCAGCTCTCCAGCCAGTCGCGGCTTTGCATCTCGATCAGCCGCGATGCGGTTCGCTCGAATTCGAACACCTCGACGCCGCGCTTGGCCACATAAAGCGCGTGCGGTGGCGCCTCGGCGCTCACCACCAGCCGCGTATGATGGTCGTAAAGCGTGTCGATCAACAGGATGAAGCGTTTGGCCTCGTTGCGCTTGCCTTCGCCCAGTACCGGCACACGGTCGATGAAAACAGTCGAAAACCGCCCGGCGATCGCCAGGTAATCGCGCGCGCCGAGCGGCTTTTCGCAGAGGTCGGCGAAGGTGAAACGCGCAGCGTCACCAGCGGCGGCCGGCACCACCACCTTGCGTCCCTTCAGCGTCAGCGAGGTCTCGGCCGTCGGCGCACCGCGCGTCATCGACTGCCAGGCCTCGTCGAGCGCCTGGTCGGCCGCCGCATCGGCCGGTGTGACATAGACCGGCGTGCGTGCGAGCTTTTCCAGCCGGTAATCCTTGTCGCTGTCCAGCGACAGCACCTGCGCGTGGCGTTCCAGTATGGCGATGAACGGTAGGAAAAGCTGGCGGTTCAACCCGTCACGGTAAAGGTCTTGCGGCGCCACGTTCGAGGTGGCGACCAGCACGACCCCGTTGGCAAACAGTGCCGAGAACAGCCTGGACAGGATCATGGCGTCGGCGATGTCGGTGACCGAGAACTCGTCGAAACACAGCACCCAGGCCTGCTCGGCGAGCGCCTTGGCCACCGGCGGGATCGGATCGTCTTCCCTGACCGTGCCTTCCTTGCGCGCCTGCCGGTGTTTCTGGATACGGTCCTGCACATCGGCCATGAAGTCGTTGAAATGCACACGGCGCTTGCGCCTGACTGGCAGGAGCTCGAAGAACATGTCCATCAGCATGGTCTTGCCGCGGCCGACGCCGCCATGGATGTAGAGGCCCTTGACCGCTTCATGCGTCTCGCGCTTGCGCGCAAACAGCCAGCCCAGTGCACTGGACTTGTGCGCCAGCCGCTTGGCCGAGATCTCGACGGTCAGCCGGTCGAGCGCGGCGGCGATCGCTTCCTGCGCAGCATCGCGCTCGATCGCGCCTGATACCACCAGATGGTCGTAGCGCTGCCGGACGGTCGGATGGGTCTGAAGGCCGTCACGCAGATGCATCGATCACGTCATTGTTCAGAGCAGGATGCCCAGAGAAAGGGTGTGCCGAGATCGAGGTCACGCCGCCGGCATCACCTGAATATCGGCATCTCCTACCTCGTAAGCGAGATCGGTTGCCCGTTGGAAGTCTGGCCGTCGAATTTCGAGCCGCCCGACGAATAGAGCCGCGCCAGCGAACCGCCATTCTCGTCATAAAGCGTCAGCTGCTTGCCGGCGACGTTCCACGACTTGATGCCGTCGATCGGCGCCGGGCAATGCAGCGGCCCGGCGCGGAAACCGGCGCCGAACTTGGTCTGCGGCGTCGCCACCTTGCAGCTCTGGCCGGAGACGCTGACGTTCCAGACACCGGCGACGGCCGCCGCGCTGAGATCGGCGGCACCCGCGGGCGCCGCGCCGTCCGGCGGCAGCGAAGCAACCTGCGTGTTGGCCGGCGCGGTGGGGAACCGCGACGGGTCGGTGGTGCCGGGTGAGGCCGGCGGCGGCAGCTGGTTGGAACTCACCTGGCCGGCGGGGGCTGGCTGCAGCGGCGCCGGTTGCTGGTCGTCCATCGACGAGAAGCGTGAGGTTGAGCAGCCGCTCGCAACGAGTGCCGCCAGGGATACGGCCACCAGGCCGCCTTTCGAAAAATTCATTACAACCTCCGTCGGATCCGGCTGGGGGGAAACCGTCCGCGCAATCTCACCTCCACCAAGATGGAGAAGGTGGCGAAATTTCAACCCGATATGGTTAAAATAGGGTTTGTGGGATGAATTGTTGCAAATTTATCGCACTCACCCGGCGAGCGGCGCACTCGGCACGAACACATATCCGTCCGGTCCGACGATATAGCACTCGCGCAGACCATGCGGCTTGTCGATCGCGCCGGCCAGCACGATGTGGCCATGCTCCAGCGCCGCCGCCTCGATCGCGTCGGGCTCCGCGCCATAGAGACGCAGTTCGATGCCGGCACCGCGCGTCTCCGTACCCGCGATGGAGCCCGTCATGGGATTGTCGAGATACGAATGGTCCGCATGCAGCATGAACACCGATCCCAGAAGCTCGAGCGCGGCGAAATCCTCGTCGGCATAGACGATGCGGGCGCCAAGCACGTCACCGCAGAAGGCTTCCATCGCCGCCATGTCCGATACCAGCAGATTGACGCCGATGCCGCGCGGCAGCGAGCGGCCGAAATCCTCGGCCTTCATCCAGGGTGTCTTGGTCCGCTTCATCGCCATGGCGTCTTCCTCCTGATGCCGCGATCCTAGCCGAGACCGCCTTGCCGCCCTTGGCCTTCGGCCGGCAAACGCTTGCGCCAGCCGCGTCAGGGCTTATGTCTATGGCCAATTCCAGGAAAGGTGTGTGGCGATTTCCCCGGGAAAACGCGCAGCACTTTCCCCCTGGGAATTGCGTGAAAACAAAGAGTTCACCGAAACCCGCCGGAGCGCAGACCTTGGCCGCCAGAAAGAAAGCCGCCAACCGCTACTACAGCGGCCCGCCCAGCGACCATTTCGACGGCAGCCTGTTCTTCAATCCCGGCGGCCGGATGCCCGGCCCCTTCAAGGATCTGCTGAAATGGCAGTTCAGCGGCCAGCGCTCGAAATGGCCGGCTGCCAGCCCGAGCCCCTTTGCGCAGGCAAAGCCGGCGGCGGCGGTCGAAGGCGCCGATCTGGTCGTGACCATGGTCGGCCATTCGACCTTGCTGATCCAGACAGCCGGGCTGAACATCCTTACCGATCCGGTCTGGTCGGAGCGCACATCGCCGTTCTCCTTTGCCGGACCCAGGCGCGTCAATCCGCCGGGTATCGCCCTTGGCGATCTACCGGCGATCGACCTCGTGCTGGTCAGCCACAACCACTATGACCATCTCGACCTTGCCACGCTGAGGCAGTTGCAGGAGAAGCACGATCCGCTGGTGGTGACGCCGCTCGGCAACGATGCCATCATCGCCGCCGCGGTGCCCGGGACGCGGCTTTCCGCGCATGACTGGGGCGACAGGGTCGATGTCTCCGACGGCACCGCTATCCACGTCGAGCCCGCGCATCACTGGTCGGCGCGCGGGGCGCGCGACCGGCGCATGGCGCTGTGGGCCGGCTTCGTCATCGAGACGCCGGGCGGAAAAGTCTATTTCGCCGGTGATACCGGCTTCCACGGCGGCATCAACTACCGGCTGATGGCGGAGAGGCATGGCGGCTTCCGCTTCGCCATCCTGCCGATCGGCGCCTACGAGCCGCGCTGGTTCATGGCGCCGCAGCACCAGAACCCCGAGGAAGCGGTCCAGGGCATGTCGTTGTGCAACGCAGCCTTCGCCGCCGGCTGCCATTGGGGCACGTTCCAGCTCACCGACGAGCCGTTCGACGAACCGGTGCGGAAGCTGGCCGAGGCGCTGGACGGCCGAGGCATCCCACAGGAGCGCTTTCGCGCCTTGCGGCCCGGCGAGATCTGGGAAGTGCCCCGGATATGATCGCCTCGATGGCTGGAATGACCGTTTACGCTGCCATGGTTTTCGCTGATGGTCATCCGCGGACAGGATAGGGGAATCAGATGAAGTCAATCATGGCAGGTCTTTTGGCGCTGGCGGTCTCTGTGCCGGCGGCTTTCGCGGGCGAGATCAGCGATCGGGCGGCCGAGGCCGAGAAGCTGCTCCAGTCGGGTGATGGCGCCGGTGCGCTGGAGAAATTCAGCAGCGCCCAGGAAGCGCTCTGGCAAGCGATGCCGCTTGGCGTCCTGAACGTAAAGCAAGTCGACACGGCCTCCGGCTTCGGTATCTACAGCGAGCGCGCCAACCACATCTACAAGCCCGGCGAGAAAATCGTGCTGTACATGGAGCCGGTCGGCTATGGCTACGGCAAGGACGGCCTCGGCAACAGCATGATCGCGCTCTCTGTCGACATCACCGTCGTGTCCGCAGCCGGCGAAACGCTCGGCACAATGGAAAAAGTCGGCCGTGTTCAGATCGCCTCTCGCTCGCACAATCGCGAACTGTTCTTCAAACTCGACCTCTCCCTCGACGGCCTGCCGGCCGGCAAATACCGGTGCGACTTCGTCATGCATGACGAGAACTCGAGCAAGACGGCCCCCTTCAGCACGGATATCGAGATCGCCGGCTGAGGCGATGCCGGGAAAACCACCGATGTCCGATGGAGACGGCACCGGCGGGGACGAAATCCGCGTCGGGCGTAATGTCTTCATCAATCAGAACTGCACTTTCTACGACCTCGGCTGCCTCGACATCGCCGACGCTATCTCCCGGCCTCGGGAACCCAAGCACGACAGCCGCGTTTTTCAACCGGTTTCAATGTGTCCGGCTTGCGAGGCGTTCCCATGCTCAAATGGATCATCATTCTCCTGATCATCGCCGCCGCGGCGAGCCTGCTCGGCATGCCGGCGCTGGCGGGCGCGGCCGCCACTGGCGCGCGCATTCTCATCGGCATCGTGCTCATCATCTTCCTGTTGATCTTGCTTGGGGTCTTTGCGGTGACGTAAGTCCCGCACCTTCGCCGTGAAAGCGGCTGCGCACTGGTAATTCCTGCCCGTTTCCGCCATATAGCGCCGAACGGACATGGAAATTTCGGAGCAATGGCAGGCACGGCCCCTTTCGCCAAGATGAACGGCATCGGCAACGAGATCATCGTTGCCGACATGCGTGGCCGTGCGGATCGGGTGACGGCCGCGGCTGCCATCGCGCTCAACGCCGACGCGGCGACGCGGTTCGACCAGATCATGGCGATCCACGACGCCAGGACGCCGGGCACCGCCTATTTCGTCGACATCCTGAATTCCGACGGGTCGGGCGCGCAGGCCTGCGGCAACGGCATGCGCTGTGTCGTCCAGGCGCTGGCCGCCGAGACCGGCGAGAAGACCTTCACCTTCGAAACCGTGGCCGGGATCTTGAATGCCCGCGAACACGCGGACGGCTCGATCTCGGTCGACATGGGCACGCCGCGTTTCGGCTGGCGCGACATCCCCCTGGCCGAGGAGTTCCGTGACACCCGCATGATCGAATTGCAGGTCGGCCCCATCGACGCGCCGGTGCTGCATTCGCCTTCGGCCGTCTCGATGGGCAACCCGCACGCCATCTTCTGGGTCGACGCCGATGTCTGGACCTATGAACTCGACCGTTTCGGCCCGCTGCTCGAAAACCATCCGATCTTTCCCGAGCGCGCCAACATAACCATCGCGCAGGTGACCTCGCCCGACTCGATGATCATCCGCACCTGGGAGCGTGGCGCCGGGCTCACCAAGGCCTGCGGCTCCGCCTCGTGCGCGGCTGTCGTTGCCGCCGCGCGCACCAGGCGCACGGGCCGCAGCGTCAATCTTTTGACCCCCGGCGGCGGTACGCTGCATGTCGAGTGGCGCGAGGACGATCACGTCATCCTGACCGGCGCGGCCGAGTGGGAATTTTCCGGCAGCTTCGATCCGTCGACCGGACAATGGGCCCGCGACACCGAAAGCGCGGCGTGATGTCCGCCCTTGCCAAGGACGTCGACGTGGCGAAGGAGGCCGGCCGCATCGACGTGGTGACTTTCGGCTGCCGTCTCAACACCTATGAGTCCGAAGTGATGCGGCGCGAGGCCGAAAATGCCGGCCTCGGCGCGCTGGATGGCGGCGCCGTCATCTTCAACACCTGCGCCGTCACCGGCGAAGCGGTGCGCCAGGCCAGGCAGGCGATCCGCAAGGCGCGCCGCGACAACCCGGCCGCGCGCATCATCGTCACCGGCTGCGCCGCGCAGACCGAGCCCGAAAAATTCGCCGCCATGGACGAGGTCGATCTCGTGCTTGGCAATGAAGAGAAGCTGAAGGCCAATTCCTATCGCGCGCTGCCCGATTTTGGCGTCAACGACACCGAGAAGGCGCGCGTCAACGACATCTTTTCGGTGCGTGAGACCGCCGGCCACATGGTCGATGCCATCGAGGGCCGGGCCCGCGCGTTCGTGCAGGTGCAGAATGGCTGCGACCATCGCTGCACCTTCTGCATCATCCCCTATGGCCGCGGCAATTCGCGCTCGGTGCCGATGGGCGCCGTGGTCGAGCAGGTCAAGCGGCTAGCGGGCAACGGCTATGCCGAGATCGTGCTGACGGGTGTCGACATGACGTCTTTCGGCGCCGACCTGCCAGGCGCGCCGAAGCTCGGCAAGCTGGTGAAGACCATCCTGCGTCAGGTGCCCGATGTAAAGCGGCTCAGGCTGTCCTCCATCGATTCGATCGAGGCTGACGACGACTTGCTCGATGCGCTCGCCACAGAAGCCAGGCTGATGCCGCATCTGCATCTGTCGCTGCAGTCGGGCGACGACATGATCCTGAAGCGCATGAAGCGCCGCCATCTGCGCGATCAGTCGATCCGCTTTTGCGAGGATGTGCGCAAACTGCGGCCCGGCATTGTTTTCGGCGCCGACATTATCGCGGGTTTCCCGACCGAGACAGAAGCCATGTTCGAGAATTCGCTGGAGATCGTCGAGGAGTGCGGCCTGACCCATCTCCACGTCTTCCCGTTTTCGCCGCGCGAGGGCACACCCGCCGCGCGCATGCCGCAGGTCCGCCGCGAGTTGGTCAAGCAGCGCGCCGCCCGGCTGCGCGCCGCCGGCGAAGCGGCCTACCAGCGCCATCTGTCCTCGCTCGCCGGCAGCCGTCAGTCGGTCCTGATCGAGCGCGACGGCCTTGGCCGCACCGAAGGGTTCACGCTTGCCGCACTCGGCACTGGCGCGCCGGGAGAGATCGTCGAGGCTGGTATAACCGGCCACGACGGGATCAGGCTGATAGCCGCCCCCCTTGCCGCCCGCGCCGCCTGAGAACACAAAAGCATGGCTGGTTTTTTCAAGAAGATATTTTCGTTCGGCAAGAAGGAGGTGGTCGAGGAGCGCATCGACGAGACCGCCCCGCTGCCGCCGATCAAATGGGACCAGCTCGACGCGCTGAAGCCGGCGGCCGAGCAGGCCGTGCCGGAGTTTTTGAAGCGCGAGGAGCCTGTGACGGAAGCCGTGCCGGCGACCGTGTCTGCTCCGGTCGAGGCCGCGCCCGGGCCGCAGCCCGAGGAACCCACACCCGAGGAACCCACACCCGAACCTGCGCCGACCATTCCGCCCGCGCCGGAGCCGACGGTTCCGTCAGAACCGGAGCGGCAGCCGGAGCCTGCGCCGGAAGAGAAACCGGCACCCGCGCCCGAGACACCTGAACCGCCCGCGCCCGAAGAGGTCCCGCCGCCGCCGGTTGCTCCGGAGCCCACGCCCGAACCCCAGCCGCAGGAGATCCCGCCGGCGCCATCGGAGCCGGAGATCGTTCCCTCGCGTCCGGAGAGGCGACCGGAACCCGCGCCCGTCGAAGTGCCGACGCCGCCAGTCGAAGTGCCGGCCGAGATACCCGCACCGGTCGAGGTGCCGCCGGCGTCGCCGGCTGAAGTGCCTCCGTCGGCGGCCGCCGTCGAGCAGCCTTCAAGGGCCGGCGCTGCCCCTCATCCGCCTGCCGGCACCTCCCCGTATAGGGACGAGGCGAAGGAAGGGGCTTCAGCACCGTCCTTGCCCGGTTTGCGGGGAGAGCATGAAGGAAAGCGCGGACCTGCCGTCGAAGCGGCGCTCGAAGCGCCACCAGCTGAAATCGCCCCTCCCATTCGCCAACCTGCACCGGTCGAGACGCAGCCGGTCGTTGCCGAGGTCGCGCCCGAGCCTCAATCGGTCCCGCGGCCCACCCCGGAGCCAAGACCCGTTCCCGGCAAGGTGACGGTCGCCAGGAAGGTCGAGCAGAAGGCCGAGCCACAGAAGGCGCCGGAACCGGCGCCGAGGCAATCCTGGTTCCAGCGCATGCGGGACGGCCTAGCCCGGTCCTCGCGCGAACTGACCGGCAACATCGCCGGCGTCTTCACCAAGCGCAAGCTGGACGAGGAGACGCTGCAGGACCTGGAGGACGTGCTGATCCGCGCCGATCTGGGCGTCGAAACGGCGCTGCGCGTCACCGATTCACTGGCCTCCAGCCGCTACGGCAAGGATGTTTCCGATACCGAAGTGCGCGCCGTCATGGCGGCCGAGGTGGAGAAGGTGCTCGCGCCGGTCGCGAAACCACTCGAGCTTGACCTCTCGCACAAGCCGCATGTCATCCTGGTGGTCGGCGTCAACGGCACCGGCAAGACCACGACCATCGGCAAGCTAGCCGCCAAGCTGACCGATGGCGGCCTGTCGGTGATGCTGGCCGCCGGCGATACGTTCCGCGCCGCCGCGATCGAACAGCTGAAGATCTGGGGCGAACGAACGAAATCGCCCGTCATTGCCTCGAAGCTCGGCGCCGACGCCGCCGGTCTCGCCTACGATGCCTTCGAGCGGGCAAAGGAAGCCGGCTCCGACGTGCTGATCATCGACACCGCCGGCCGGCTGCAGAACAAGACCGAACTGATGGCGGAGTTGGAAAAGATCGTCCGCGTGCTGGGCAAGCTCGATCCCGAAGCGCCGCACACCGTGCTGCAGACGGTCGACGCCACGACCGGCCAGAACGCGCTCAACCAGGTCGAGATCTTCCGCAATATCGCCGGCGTCAACGGCCTGGTGATGACCAAGCTGGACGGCACGGCGCGGGGCGGTATTCTGGTGGCGATCGCGGCAAAACATAAATTGCCGGTCTATTTCATCGGCGTCGGCGAACAGGTCGACGACCTCGAACCGTTTTCCGCAAGCGAATTCGCCAGGGCGATCGCTGGAGTGGCTTGAACAAGGCACGATGCCGGAAGTGAGGCTTCCGGACTGGATCGTGCGTTAGAAGGAAACCATGAACCCACCCATTCTCGAACGCGATCCGTCCGACCCGCAGAAAGAGAAGAAGGAAGGCATCAATCCCGTGCTCAAGCTGGCGCTGGAGCTCGGGCCGCTGCTCGTCTTCTTCTTCGCCAATGCGCGCGGCGAGTGGCTGACTCAGAAATTGCCCGTGCTGGCTGAATTCGGCGGCCCGATCTTCGTCGCCACAGGCCTGTTCATGGCCGCGACCGCCATCGCGCTGATCGCCTCATGGCTGCTCACCCGCACCTTGCCGATCATGCCGATGGTGTCGGGGGTCGTCGTTTTCATCTTCGGCGCGCTGACGCTTTATCTGCAGGACGATATCTTCATCAAGATGAAGCCGACCATCGTCAACACGCTGTTCGGCGGCGTGCTGCTTGGCGGCCTGTATTTCGGCCGCTCGCTGCTCGGCTATGTCTTCGAGTCCGCATTCAAGCTCGATGCCGAAGGCTGGCGCAAGCTCACCTTCCGCTGGGGCCTGTTCTTCCTGTTCCTGGCCCTCGTCAACGAAGTCGTCTGGCGGAATTTTTCCACCGACGCCTGGGTTACGTTCAAGGTCTGGGGCATCATGCCGATCACGCTTCTTTTCACCTTCAGCCAGATGCCGCTGATCCTGCGCCACTCGCTGGACGACAAGGCCGGCGGCGAAGAGAAAGTCGGCAAATAAGGCTGTAAAGGGGAGAGCCATGGAATTCGTCACCACCCAGGACGAGCTGCGGACGATCTACAAGACGCCGCGCCCGACCGATGGCTCGATCCGCAAGGAATTGAAGGCGCTGGACGCCCATTGCCGCTCCTTCATCGGCAAGAGCCCATTCGTGCTGATCGGCTCGTCCGATGGCGAAGGCAATGCCGACGTGACCCCGAAAGGCGACAAGCCCGGCTTCGCCGCCATTCTCGACGAGAACACCATCGCCATCCCCGACCGGCCCGGCAACAACCGGCTGGATACGCTGGAAAACATCATCCGCAATCCCTCGGTCGGGCTGCTCTTCCTCATACCAGGCATGAACGAGACGCTGCGCGTCAATGGCGATGCCCGCATCACCGTCGATGCCACCTTGCGCGAGCGCCTTGCGGTCGACGGCAAGGAGCCGCAAAGCGTCATCGTGATCGTGGTCAAGGCCGCTTACATGCATTGCGCCAAGGCTTTCATGCGCTCCGATTTGTGGAAGCCCGACAGCTGGCATGATCGCGCCACGCTGCCGACGCTCGGCCAGATCCTGCGCGACCAGTTGGCACTGGCCGATTCGGCCGAGGCGACCGACCGCTGGCTCGACGGCGAGTACAAACAGACGATGTGGTAGGGTTGTCGGCCCCCGATTCGTCTGAACTGGTCCGCCTTGCTCAACCTCATTGCGATATCCGGCAGCCTGCGGGCGGCCTCCACCAATTCGGCCCTGGTCGCGGCACTGGCGCTGAACACGCCAGCGGGCTGTCGCGTCACCGTCTATGACGGGCTTGGCCGACTGCCGATCTTCAATCCCGACGACGAGGGCGAGCGGACGCCGCGCGAGGCCTCCGATCTGATCGAGGCCGTCACCGGCGCGGACGGTGTCATCGTCTCCTGTCCCGAATATGCCCATGGCGTGCCTGGCGGCCTTAAGAATGCGCTCGACTGGCTGGTCTCGCGTGACGCCGCCGTCGGCAAGCCGGCGATGCTGGCGCACGCCTCGCCACGCTCGCTCTACGCCCGCACGGCGCTGGCGGAGATCATGCGCACCATGTCGTTCGCGCTTTGCGAAGAAGCCATGCTCGAGGTTTCGCTCCTCGGCAAGAAGCCGGCGGAGGTTGAAAGTATCCTGCGAGAGCCGGCAAACGTGTGGGCAATTCGCGATGGCCTGTCAGCCTTCGCGGCCTTCATCCGCTCGCGCCAAATTTGAGCGGACTCGCGCCAAATTGAGCGGACGCCATCGTGTCGTCGTCCTGGAAGGACCGGAGGCGTTGGCCAATCGCTACAGCCGATAGACGTACATCACAAAGGTCTCCGCCTCGCCATGCGCCTCCTTGCGCCCCTCATAAAGTGCGCGGGCGGGCAGATTGTCCGGCTCGGTGCCGACCCAGGCCTCTTCGCAGCCATGCTCGCGGCCGAGCGCGAACATGGCGTCGAGCATTCTGCGCGCGATGCCCTGCTGCTGGAAGGCTGGCGAGACGCCGACCTCGTCGACGTAGAGTTCCGGCGCCTTGTCCGGATGGCGGTGCATGACCGCCGCGCATTGGCCGACGACAACGTCCTCAGCCAGGGCCACGATCATGAAATGGCCCGATTGCGCGAGATAGCTTGCCAGGCGATCGGGCCGCACCGGCTCGTCGAACACGTCGTCGGCAATCCGCATCACAAGGGCGTCATCTCCGGGATAAAGCCTTCTGATCTCAATCGGCATTGTGTAAATTCTCCCAAGTCGGCTTACAAATTTTGACGTTTACGTACATCCCGAAGACACTAACCGATTGAAAATGCAGGGGTCGAAATAATCGTTTGAATTTATTCCGCACCAGAGTTATTGGGTGCGGGAAATTCGCGGTTCCCCGCAGCAGTCCGGCCTCTTCCTCGACGCCGTGTTGGCGCGTCACAGACAAAGGGAAATCATCCTCACATGGCACGCAACAAGATAGCGCTTATCGGCTCTGGCATGATCGGCGGCACGCTCGCCCACATGATCGGCCTCAAGGATCTCGGCGACGTGGTCCTGTTCGATATCGCCGAGGGTATCCCGCAAGGCAAGGGGCTCGATATCGCGCAGTCGTCGCCGGTCGATGGTTTCGATTCCCGGCTGACCGGCGTCAACGACTATGCCGGCATCGAGGGCGCCGATGTCTGCATCGTCACCGCCGGCGTGCCGCGCAAACCGGGCATGAGCCGCGACGACCTGCTGGGCATCAACCTGAAGGTCATGGAGCAGGTCGGCGCAGGGCTGAAGAAGTACGCGCCGAAGGCCTTCGTCATCTGCATTACCAATCCGCTCGACGCCATGGTGTGGGCGCTGCAGAAGTTTTCGGGCTTGCCCAAGACCCATGTCGTCGGCATGGCCGGCGTGCTCGACAGCGCGCGCTTCCGCTACTTCCTGGCCGAGGAATTCAAGGTTTCGGTCGAGGACGTCACCGCCTTCGTGCTCGGCGGCCACGGCGATTCTATGGTGCCGATGATCCGCTATTCCACGGTGTCGGGCATTCCGCTTCCCGACCTGATCAAGATGGGCTGGACCTCCAAGGAAAAGCTCGACCAGATCGTGCAGCGCACCCGTGACGGCGGCGCCGAGATCGTCGGCCTCCTGAAGACCGGCTCGGCCTATTACGCGCCGGCGGCCTCGGCGATCCAGATGGCCGAATCCTATCTCAAGGACAAGAAGCGCGTGCTGCCTTGCGCGGCACACCTCTCCGGCCAGTATGGCGTCAAGGGTACCTATGTCGGCGTGCCCGTGGTGATCGGCGCCGGCGGTGTCGAGCGCGTCATCGAGATCGACCTTAACAAGGCCGAGCAGAAGATGTTCGAGGCATCGGTGGCGACCGTGCAGGGCCTGACCGAGGCCTGCGTCAAGATCGCGCCGCAGCTCGCCTCGAAATAACCCGCCCAAACGTCACCCCGGCAAAACGACCTGGAGATAGTTCCCGATGAACATCCATGAATATCAAGGCAAGGCGCTGCTGAAGAGCTTTGGCGCGCCGGTGGCCGAAGGCGTGCCGGTTTTCAAGGCAAGCGAGGCGGAAGCCGCTGCACAGGCGCTGCCCGGCCCACTCTATGTGGTGAAGAGCCAGATCCATGCCGGCGGCCGCGGCAAAGGCAAATTCAAGGAACTCGGCGCCGACGCCAAGGGCGGTGTGCGGCTGGCGAAGTCCGTCGCCGAGGTGGTCGCCAACGCCAACGAGATGCTCGGCCATACGCTGGTGACCAAGCAGACCGGCCCGGCCGGCAAGCAGGTCAACCGCCTCTATATCGAGGACGGCGCCGACATCGAGCGCGAGCTCTATCTCTCCATCCTGGTCGACCGCTCGGTCGGCCGCATCGCCTTTGTCGTCTCGACCGAGGGCGGCATGGACATCGAGGGCGTCGCGCACGACACGCCGGAAAAGATCATCACCGTCGCCATCGATCCGGAAAAGGGCGTTACGGCTGAGGACGTCAAGGCGCTCAACGATGCGCTGAAGCTCGACGGCGACGCGGCCAGGGACGGCGGCACGCTGTTCCCGATCCTCTACAAGGCCTTCGTCGAGAAGGACATGAGTCTGCTCGAGGTCAACCCGCTGATCGTCATGAAGGATGGGCATCTGCGCGTGCTCGACGCGAAGGTGTCGTTCGACAACAACGCGCTGTTTCGCCACCCAGATGTGCTCGAACTGCGCGACACGTCAGAAGAGGACGAGAAGGAGATCGAGGCGTCGAAATACGACCTCGCCTATGTCGCGCTCGATGGCAATATCGGCTGCATGGTCAACGGCGCCGGCCTTGCCATGGCGACGATGGACATCATCAAGCTCTACGGCGCCGAACCCGCCAACTTCCTCGATGTCGGCGGCGGCGCTTCCAAGGAGAAGGTGACGGCCGCGTTCAAGATCATCACCAGGGATCCGGCGGTCAAGGGCATCCTGATCAATATCTTCGGCGGCATCATGAAGTGCGACATCATCGCCGAGGGTGTGATTGCCGCGGTCAAGGAAGTCGGGCTCAAGGTGCCGCTGGTCGTGCGCCTGGAAGGCACCAATGCCGAGCTTGGCAAGAAGATCATCAACGACAGCGGCCTGAACGTCGTCTCGGCCGACGATCTCGACGACGCGGCCAAGAAGATCGTGGCGGCGGTGAAGGGCTGAGCCGGTGCCTCCACGCAAGATAAACCTGGTCGAGGCGGCGGATCGGACCATCACTGAGGTCTTCGATCCGCATATCGCCGGCGACGTGAATGACAGCCAGGCCAAGGTCGCCAAGTTCGGCGAGGTCTTCGACTGGCATGCGCATGACAATGAAGACGAAGCCTTCCTCGTGCTGCGCGGCAGGATCGCCATTGATTTTCGCGACGGGCCGATCGAGCTCGGCGAGGGCGACTTCATCGTCGTACCGCGCGGCGTCGAGCATCGGCCGCGTTCGCTGACATCAGAGCCGGTGGTGCTGATGTTCGAACCGGCGACGACACTCAACACCGGCAATGCCAAGAGCGATCTGACGGTCGCCGATCTGAAGCGGCTCTGACCGATGAACGCCTCGCCCTTCTCTTCGCTCTCGGCCGATCACCAGCTCCTGCAGGCTTTGGTCGGTGCTTGGCGCGGCGAGGAGGAGGTCGCGGATACGCAGTGGGCCGATGGCGGCATGGCGACGAGCGAAGTGACAGCGGAAGCGCAGTTCGGCGGTCTGTTCGTGGTGCAGCGCTATAAGCAGCGCCGCGATGGCACGGTCTCCTTCGGCGCGCACAATGTATTCGGCTTCGACCAGCAGAACAGCGTCGTCACCATGCACCAGTTCGATTCGATGGGCTTTGTGCCGTCCTCGCCCGCCACGGGCACATGGAACGGCAGCGAATTGGTACTGGAGCGATCGTCGCCGCGCGGCTTTGCGAGGGTGACGTATGTTTTCGACGATGCCGACACCTACCGCATGCGATTGCATTTCAAACCTGCCGGCAGCGATGGCTGGCAAGACATGGTGAGCGGCGTCTACCGGCGCGTCTCGCCTTCCTCGATCAACGGTTTTTAAAAAGGGCGGCCATGTCCATTCTCGTCGACAAGAATACCAAGGTGCTGGTGCAGGGCCTGACCGGCAAGACCGGTACGTTCCATACCGAGCAGGCGCTGGCCTATCACGGGACAAAGATGGTCGGCGGCATCCATCCCAAGAAGGGCGGCGAGACCTGGACAGGCTCGAAAGGCGAGAGCCTGCCGATCTTCGCCACTGTCGCCGAAGGCAAGGAAAAGACAGGCGCCAACGCCTCCGTCATCTACGTGCCGCCGGCGGGCGCCGCGGAAGCCGTCATCGAGGCGATCGAGGCGGAGATCCCGCTGATCGTCTGCATCACGGAAGGCATTCCGGTGATGGACATGATCAAGGTCAAGGCGCGGCTCGATCGCTCGGCCTCGCGGCTGATCGGACCGAACTGCCCGGGCGTGCTTACCCCCGACGAATGCAAGATCGGCATCATGCCCGGGAACATCTTCCGCAAGGGCTCGGTCGGCGTTGTTTCGCGCTCGGGAACACTTACCTATGAGGCTGTGTTCCAGACCACCAATGTCGGCCTCGGCCAGACCACTGCCGTCGGCATCGGCGGCGACCCCGTCAAGGGCACCGAGTTCATCGACATGCTCGAGATGTTCCTGGCCGATGATGAGACCAAGTCGATCATCATGATCGGCGAGATCGGCGGTTCGGCCGAGGAAGACGCCGCGCAGTTTCTCAAGGACGAAGCCAAGCGTGGTCGCAAGAAGCCGATGGCCGGCTTCATCGCCGGGCGCACGGCGCCGGCCGGACGCACCATGGGCCATGCGGGCGCGGTCATCTCCGGCGGCAAGGGCGGCGCGGAAGACAAGATCGCGGCGATGGAATCGGCCGGGATAAAAGTTTCGCCGTCGCCAGCGCGGCTGGGCACGACGCTGGTCGAGGCGATCAAGGGTTAAGCCAGTAGTGAGTAGCAGGTAGTCAGTAGTGAAGAAGGGAAGAACGGGTGAGTAGCAGCTGAGCGGAAAATTCCATTTTCCACTCACTACCGGCTACTCACTATTCCCTCGAAAGGAGACGGAGCCAGGCTCCGCTGAAACGACATGGCAAGACAAGATCAGGCCAACGACCAATTTTCGCTCACCTCTTTCCTCTATGGCGGCAATGCCGATTACATCGACGCGCTCTACGCGGCGTATGAGGACGATCCCGGCTCGGTCAATCCCGAGTGGCAGGAGTTCTTCGCCGGGCTGAAGGACGATGCCAGCGATGTGCGCAGGAACGCCAAGGGCGCTTCATGGGCGAAACCTTCCTGGCCGCTGCAGGCCAATGGCGAGCTGGTGTCGGCGCTGGACGGCAATTGGGGCATCGTCGAAAAGCACCTGGAAAAGAAGGTCAAGGACAAGGCCGTCACCAACGGTGTCGTGCTGTCTGACGCCGATGTGCACCAGGCGACACGCGATTCGGTGCGCGCCATCATGATGATCCGCGCCTTCCGCATGCGCGGCCATCTGCACGCCAATCTCGATCCGCTCGGCATCAACACGCTCGAGGATTACAACGAACTGTCGCCGGAAAATTACGGCTTCACCGAAGCCGACTACGACCGGCCGATCTTCCTCGACAATGTGCTGGGGCTCGAATTCGGCAGCATCCGGCAGATGCTGGAGATCCTCACCCGCACCTATTGTTCGACGCTCGGCGTCGAGTTCATGCATATTTCCGATCCCGAGGAAAAGGCCTGGATCCAGGCGCGCATCGAGGGCGCCGACAAGGAGATCTCGTTCACCGCCACCGGCAAGAAGGCGATCCTGCAGAAGCTGGTCGAGGCGGAAGGCTTCGAGCAGTTCATCGACGTCAAGTACAAGGGCACCAAGCGCTTCGGTCTCGACGGCGGTGAATCGCTGATCCCGGCGCTGGAGCAGATCGTCAAGCGCGGCGGCCAGCTCGGCATGAAGGAGATCGTGCTCGGCATGGCCCATCGCGGCCGCCTCAATGTGCTTTCCCAGGTGATGGCCAAGCCGCACCGCGCCATCTTCCACGAATTCAAGGGCGGCTCGGCGGCCCCCGACGAGGTCGAGGGCTCGGGCGACGTGAAGTACCATCTCGGTGCCTCTTCGGACCGCGAGTTCGACGGCAACAAGGTTCACCTTTCGCTGACGGCGAACCCTTCGCATCTGGAGATCGTCGATCCCGTGGTGATGGGCAAGGCGCGCGCCAAGCAGGATTCCCTGTTCGGCCGCGGCCGCGAGGAGATCGTGCCGCTGGAAGAGCGGGCCAAGGTGCTGCCGCTCTTGCTGCATGGCGACGCCGCCTTCGCCGGCCAGGGCGTGATCGCCGAGATCCTCGGCCTATCGGGCCTGCGTGGCCACCGCGTCGCCGGCACGCTGCACTTCATCATCAACAACCAGATCGGCTTCACCACCAATCCGCGCTTCTCGCGCTCATCGCCCTATCCGTCCGATGTCGCCAAGATGATCGAGGCACCGATCTTTCACGTCAATGGCGACGATCCGGAGGCTGTGGTGCACGCCACCAAGGTGGCGATCGAATTCCGCATGAAGTTCCACAAGCCGGTGGTCGTGGACATGTTCTGCTACCGCCGCTTCGGCCACAATGAGGGCGACGAACCGGCCTTCACGCAGCCGCTCATGTACAGCAACATTCGCGCCCACAAGACGACGGTGCAGATCTATGGCGATCGCCTGATCGCCGAAGGGCACATCACCCAGGCCGAGCTCGATCAGATGAAGGCCGACTGGCGCGCGCATCTGGAAGCCGAATGGGAAGTCGGCCAGCACTACAAGCCCAACAAGGCCGACTGGCTCGACGGCGCCTGGTCAGGCCTGCGCACGGCCGACAACCAGGACGAGACAAGGCGCGGCAAGACAGCGGTACCGGTCAAGACGCTGAAGGAAATCGGCAAGAAGCTGACCGAGGTGCCGAAGGGCTTCGAAGCGCACAAGACGATCATCCGCTTCCTCGAAAACCGGCGCCAGGCGATCGAGTCCGGCGAAGGCATCGACTGGTCGACCGCCGAGGCGCTGGCCTTCGGCGCGATCCTGCTCGACGGCAATCCGATCCGGCTGTCCGGACAGGATTCCGAGCGCGGCACCTTCTCGCAGCGCCATTCCGTGCTTTACGACCAGCGCGACGAGACCCGCTACATCCCGCTCAACAATCTGTCGGCGGCGCAGGCCGGTTACGAAGTCATCAACTCGATGCTGTCGGAAGAAGCGGTGCTGGGCTTCGAATATGGCTACAGCCTGGCCGAGCCGAAGGCGCTGACGCTGTGGGAGGCGCAGTTCGGCGACTTCGCCAACGGCGCCCAGGTGGTGTTCGACCAGTTCATCTCGTCGGGCGAACGCAAGTGGCTCAGAATGTCGGGCCTCGTCTGCCTGCTGCCGCATGGCTATGAAGGCCAGGGCCCGGAACATTCTTCCGCCCGGCTGGAGCGCTTCCTGCAGCTTTGCGCCGAAGACAATATGCAAGTCGCCAACTGCACGACGCCGGCCAACTACTTCCACATCTTGCGCCGGCAGCTGAAGCGCGACTTCCGCAAGCCGCTGATCCTGATGACGCCGAAGTCGCTGCTGCGCCACAAGCGGGCGGTGTCGACGCTGCCGGAAATCTCGGGCGAAAGCTCGTTTCACCGGCTGCTGTGGGACGACGCCCAGCTGTTGCCCAACCAGGCGATCAAGCTGACCAAGGATTCCAAGATCCGCCGCGTCGTGCTGTGCTCGGGCAAGGTCTATTACGACCTCTATGAGGAGCGCGAGAAGCGCGGCATCAACGACATCTACTTGCTGCGCGTCGAACAGCTCTATCCGTTCCCGGCCAAGGCGCTGATCACCGAGCTGTCACGCTTCCGCAACGCCGAGATGGTGTGGTGCCAGGAGGAGCCCAAGAACATGGGTGCCTGGTCGTTCATCGATCCGTATCTGGAATGGGTGCTGGCGCATATCGACGCCAAGCATCAGCGGGTGCGCTACACCGGCCGTCCGGCGGCCGCGTCGCCGGCGACCGGGCTGATGTCGAAGCATCTCGCCCAGCTCGCCGCCTTGCTCGAAGACGCGCTCGGCGAATAAGCAGAACAGAACCGAAAGAACGGACAGGCACAATGGCTACCGAAATCCGCGTTCCCACACTCGGCGAATCCGTCACCGAAGCGACCGTCGGCAAATGGTTCAAGAAGGTCGGCGATGCCATTGCCGCCGACGAACCGCTGGTCGAGCTCGAAACCGACAAGGTGACGATAGAGGTGCCCGCCGCCGCCGCCGGGACGCTCGGTGAAATCACGGTTGGGGAAGGCGAGACGGTCGGCGTCGGCGCCCTGCTCGGGTCGATTTCGGCCGGTGGCGCGGCTGCTCCCGCGACCAAGCCGCAAGCGGTCGCGCAGGCGTCCAGCCCCGACGCGGCATCCACCACCAAGCAGGCCGCGGCCGAGACCGCCAAGGTTGCCGGCGATGCCGGACCGGTCGAGCCGCGCACCATGCCGCCGGCGCCGGCGGCGGCAAAATTGATCGCCGAGAACAATCTGTCGGTCGACCAGCTCTCCGGCTCGGGCAAGCGCGGCCAAGTGCTGAAGGGCGACGTGCTGGATGCCATCTCCAAGGGTGCGCCGTCGCAGCCGGCCGAGACGCCAAAGGCAGCGCCGGCACCGATCGCGGTTCGGGCGCCGTCGTCGGGTGATGATGCATCGCGCGAGGAGCGCGTGCGCATGACCAAGCTGCGCCAGACCATCGCGCGCCGCCTGAAGGAGGCGCAGTCGACCGCCGCCATGCTGACCACCTTCAACGAAGTCGACATGTCGGCGGTGATGGCGCTCAGGACGAAGTACAAGGACGTTTTCGAGAAGAAGCACGGCGTGAAGCTCGGCTTCATGGGCTTCTTCACCAAGGCGGTCACCCACGCGCTGAAGGAAATCCCCTCGGTCAATGCCGAGATCGACGGCACCGACATCATCTTCAAGAACTATGCCCATATCGGTGTCGCGGTCGGCACCGAAAAGGGCCTCGTGGTTCCGGTCGTGCGCGATGCCGACCAGATGTCGATCGCCGAGATCGAGAAGGACATCGGCCGGCTGGGCATCGCCGCGCGCGACGGCAAGCTGTCGGTCGCCGACATGCAGGGCGGCACCTTCACCATCTCCAATGGTGGCGTCTACGGGTCGCTGATGTCGACGCCGATCCTCAATGCGCCGCAGTCGGGCATTCTGGGCATGCACAAGATCCAGGACCGGCCGGTCGTGGTCGGCGGCCAGATCGTGATCCGGCCGATGATGTATCTGGCGCTCAGCTACGATCACCGCATCGTCGACGGCAAGGAAGCCGTTACCTTCCTGGTGCGGGTCAAGGAAAGCCTGGAGGATCCGGAACGGCTGGTGCTCGATCTGTGAGGCGGTCGGATGGCGGCTTGCGGCAAAGAGCGGCCAATGATGGCGCGTTTGCTTGGAGCCACCAAACCGGTTGTGCTGATGATCGGTATCGTGATGGCTACCGCAGCCGCCCAAGCCGCCTGCCCGATCGAACTCGCCGTCTATGGGGATAGCCAGAGCGGCAGCGAGATCGATTTTACCCCGACCGGCACATCGGCTGTTGTCACCAATACGTTCCGGCTGATCCTCGACAACAATGTGGTGCTGAACGGCATCGTCATGTGGACCGCGGATGTTGCGCGGCCGAACGGCGCGCTAATGTATAAGTGCCCGGAAGGCGACGTGACCGGCGAGGAGCTCGCCGCCTGCACGCTGTGGAACGGCGTCATCTATACGTCCGACGACAAGGGCACTGTCGGGCTTTTGCCGGCCGAGGCCGTCGAGGCGCCGAAAACGCTGATCCTGCCCGATCTCGGGCCGGTGCTTAGGCAATCCCGAGCGTATGGCGGCGGAGGATTTTCGAAAGTGCCGTCGGATGTGTTCGCGATGAAAGGATGCCAGGAATGAGCGCGGCGCAAAAAGTGCTGCTGGTCACCGGCGGCAGCCGCGGCATCGGCGCCGCCATCTGCCGGCTGGGGTTGGAGGCGGGCTATCGCGTCGCGGTCAATTACGCCTCCAACAAGGCCGCCGCCGATGCGCTGGTCGCCGAAATCAAGGACGGCGGCGGCGAAGCCGTTGCCGTCAGGGGCGATGTCGGCAAGGAAACCGATATCGTGGCCATGTTCGGCGCCGTCGACCGCGCCTTTGGCCGGCTCGACGCCTTCGTCAACAATGCCGGCATCGTCGACGTCAAGGCGCGCGTCGACGAGATGGATGTCGCGCGGCTGGAACGCATGATGCGCATCAATGTCGTCGGCTCGTTCCTGTGCGCCCGCGAGGCGGTGAAGCGCATGTCGACGCGGCATGGCGGGTCGGGCGGTGCGATCGTCAACATCTCGTCGGCGGCGGCGACGCTGGGCTCGCCGGGCGAATATGTCGACTATGCCGCCTCCAAGGGCGCCATCGACACCTTCACCATCGGGCTTGCCCGCGAGGTGGCGCTGGAAGGCATCCGTGTCAATGCGGTGCGGCCGGGCATCATCGACACCGACATCCACGCCTCCGGAGGCCAGCCGGACCGGATAGAACGGTTCCGCGATCTGCTGCCGATGAAAAGGGCGGGCACGGCGGATGAAGTCGCCGGTGCGGTCCTCTATCTTTTATCCGATGCCGCGTCCTATACGACGGGCGCGATCCTGAATGTCAGCGGCGGCCGCTGAACCCCAAGCAAAAGGGAAACAAACATGGCTTATGACGTGGTTATCATCGGCTCGGGACCCGGCGGCTATGTCTGCGCCATCAAGGCGGCACAGCTTGGGCTGAAGGTCGCGGTGGTCGAGAAGAACGCGACCTTCGGCGGCACCTGCCTCAACATCGGCTGCATCCCGTCCAAGGCGCTGCTTTATGCCTCGGAAATGTTCGCCGAGGCCGGCCATTCCTTCGACACGCTCGGCGTCGAAATTCCGGCACCCAGGCTGAACCTGAAGAAAATGATGGCGCACAAGGACGCGACGGTGTCGTCCAACGTCAATGGCGTCGCCTTCCTGTTCAAGAAGAACAAGATCGATGCCTTCCGCGGCACCGGCAAGGTGGTTGCCGCAGGCAAGGTCTCGGTGACCGGCGAGGATGGCAAGGTCGACGAGATCGAGACCAAGAACATCGTCATCGCCACCGGGTCCGACGTCGCCGGCATTCCCGGCGTCAAGGTCGACTTCGACGAAAAGATCATCGTGTCCTCGACCGGCGCGCTGTCGCTGGAGAAGGCGCCTGGCCATTTGGTGGTGGTGGGCGGCGGTGTCATCGGCCTCGAACTCGGCTCGGTCTGGGCACGGCTTGGCGCCAAGGTCACTGTGGTCGAGTTCCTCGACACCATTTTGGGCGGCATGGACGGCGAGGTGTCGAAACAGTTCCAGCGGCTGCTCTCCAAGCAGGGCTTCGAATTCAAGCTCGGCGCCAAGGTGACCGGCGTCGCCACGGCCAAGAAGGGCGCGACCGTTACCTTCGAGCCGGTCAAGGGGGGTGCTGCCGAAACCATTGAGGCCGATGCCGTGCTGATCTCGACGGGACGCCGCGCCTTTTCGGACAGCCTCGGGCTGAAGGAAGCCGGCGTCGAGGTCGACGAGCGCGGCCGGGTCAAGACCGACGGGCATCTCAGGACCAATGTTCCCGGGATCTACGCCATCGGCGACGTCATCGCCGGTCCGATGCTGGCGCACAAGGCCGAGGACGAGGGCGTGGCGGTGGCCGAGACCATCGCCGGCCAGGCCGGCCATGTGAACTATGACGTCATTCCGAGCGTCGTCTACACCAGTCCGGAGATCGCCTCGGTCGGCAGGACCGAGGAAGAGCTGAAGAAGGCCGGCATCGACTACAAGGTCGGCAAATTCCCCTTCACGGCCAACGGCCGCGCGCGCGCCATGCTGCATACCGACGGTTTCGTGAAGATCCTGGCCGACAAGCAGAGCGACCGCGTGCTCGGCGTCCATATCGTCGGCTTCGGCGCCGGCGAGATGATCCATGAGGCGGCGGTACTGATGGAGTTCGGCGGCTCGTCGGAAGATCTGGCCCGCACCTGCCACGCCCATCCGACGATGTCGGAAGCGGTGAAGGAAGCGGCGCTGGCCACCTTCTTCAAGCCGATCCACATCTAAGGGTGCCCAACGCTTCGTCGTCCTATGGCGGAGCAAGGAGCGAAGCGACGCGGCGTAGACCGGCCGAGGTCGCGGCATGGATCCTCGGGTCAAGCCCGAGGATGACGAACGGGCGGATTGGCTTGGCGCCAAGGCCCCCAACGGTCATCACCCAAAACAAAACGGCCCGCCTTTCAGCAGGCCGTTCGTCTTGATATCGAGCCCCTTACTGGGCCGGCGCTGGTGCCGGGGCGGGCGCTGGTGCGGGCGCTGGCGCTGGTGCTGGTGCAGGAGCCGGGGCGGGCGCAGGAGCAGGTTCGGCTGGCTTGGCCGGTTCGGCGGGCTTCATCGGTTCAGCCGGTGCGGGCGCCGGAGCCGGTGTGCTGGCCGCTGGCGGCTCGGCGGGTGCCGGGTGCTCGCCACCACTTCTTCCGAAAACATAATACGCGACAATCGCCAGGATAACGACGACCAGTGCAATCAGCCAGGGGCTGCCGCCACCGCCGCTCGGCCGAGGGGCATTGGTGGTCGAATTGTACGGATCGTTTGGGTTTGGT
The DNA here is from genome assembly GCF_000230995.2 of Mesorhizobium australicum WSM2073. Taxonomy (NCBI): domain Bacteria; kingdom Pseudomonadati; phylum Pseudomonadota; class Alphaproteobacteria; order Hyphomicrobiales; family Phyllobacteriaceae; genus Mesorhizobium; species Mesorhizobium australicum. The sequence continues at coordinate 1,119,521 of NC_019973.1, forward strand.
GTGTTCGCCATAAATGTGTCCTCCGGGAAAATGAAAAAGGTCAATCAACATCCATCAACGCGCAACCGTTGAATGGGTTTCACGCTAGCGGAGGAAAACGCCGTAAACGCGGCGTTTGCGTGCCTCCGCTGCCATCCGACTCAATTGACGGCGGTGACAGTATAGCCGGCTTTGCGGAAATCCTCGACCAGTCCCTCTGGACCGGGAAGGTGCAGCGCGCCGACCGCCATGAAGGCGTTGCCCTTGGCCAGGATCGGCCCGGCATGATCGACCATTACCTTGTTGCGGCTGGTGATCATGGTTTCCTCGAAGGCGGCGTAGCCCGCGGGGTCGTCCTGCTCCTCGGGCATGGCGGCGCGGAACAGCGGCCAGAACATCCCGGTGTCGCCACGCTGGTAAAGCACGATCATGGTTTCGTTGATATCGTTGACCTTGTCGCCCAGCTTCAGCGTGTCGACCAGACCTTTCATGTGAAAGGCGAGCGGCAGCGAGGCCATGGCGCGCAGCTGGCTCTCGGCCGTTTCCAACCCTTCCACCGGCTTGCCGGCCGCCTTGGCGCTCTCGGCCAGCTTGACGTCGAGCACCGGCGCGCCGCCGGACTGGCGGGCGAGTTCGCAAGCCGGAAGCGCCATCATGGCCGACAGCATCCACGGCTTCATTTTTGCGACCGTCGCCGGCGGGATGCCGCGCGCATCGAGCGCGGCGTTCATGGCCGCCGCTTCGTCCGGCGACAGCAGTGACGAAAGCGTCGTGGAGTCGGTGAACATCATCAGGTCCGGCTCCTTCAGCATCGCCGCCATCATCTTCTGCTTGTCGAGCACGTCGGTGGTCTCGATGATGAGGGTGCCGGCAGCATCGAAGGCCTTCTGCGCATAGGCCGGCAGCGTGGTGACGCGCGGATCGGTCATGTGCATGGTGCCGAACAGGTAGGATGGCTGTTCGCCCGGTTTTTCCAGCTTCCACAGCAGTCCCTTGCCGTTCAGCGTGGCAGCCGCCTCGGCCTCGATTTTGCCGTAGGTGGCGGGGTTGTTCTTCTGCAAGGCCGACAGCATGTCGGCGCCGGTACAGGTCGGGATTTCCGCGTGCGCCCTGCCGGCGGCGAACAGCAGGACAGCAAGGAAGGATAGGAAAAACAGCACGTTGAGCGCGACAAGCAGTTTCAGCGAGACGGAAGCCGCACGGTCGGCGATGGCAATGACACGTTTCATGGTCCCATTCCTAGGACTGAAAAGCGGCAAAACCGTTAATCGGGGTTATGAAATTATCCTAACCGCCCATTCTTCGTCATCCACGGGCGGAGCAAGGAGCATAACGACGCGGCGCAGACCCCTGGAGCTGCTCCGCAGCCCAAGGGATCCATGCCGCGACTTCAGAGCACCGCCCACGGTGCAGAATTCAGCTCCGCTGCATTCCACGGCTGATGTCACGGCATGGATCCCAGGGTCTCCGCGACGGAGCTTCGCTCCTGCTTCGCCCTAGGATGACGAAGTTGGGAAGGCTTCGGCCAATCGCGAATGTTTATAATGGGCCACCGATACTGCATGGCTTTACCGACGTTCATGCCCTGGGATGGGCCGATTCGTAGATTTCCAGCAGCCTTGCGGTGTCGACGCCGGTGTAAATCTGCGTCGTCGACAGGCTGGCGTGGCCCAGGAGTTCCTGGATGGTGCGCAGATCGCCGCCTCGGCCGAGCAGATGGGTGGCGAAGGAATGGCGCAAGGCATGTGGAGTCGCCGTGTCCGGCAGGTTCAGCGCCGAACGCAGCTTCGCCATGTCACGCTGGATAATGGCCGGGTTGAGCGGGCCACCGCGCGCGCCGCGAAACAGCAGACCCTTCGGATCGAGGTGATAGGGGCAGAGCCGGCGGTATTCGGCGATCGCCCTGAGCGCCACCGGCAACACCGGTACCAGCCGTGTCTTGCCGCCCTTGCCGGTGACGCGCAGCACGGTGTCGGCTTCCGACGCCAGATCAGCGGCATTGAGGCCAAGCGCTTCCGAAATGCGCAGGCCCGAGCCGTAAAGCAGCGTCAGCACGGCGGCGTTGCGGGCGGCGATCCAGGGTTCTTCCGCCAGTTGGCCTTCCACCGATACGACATGTTTGGCATCGCTCGCCGTCAAAGGTTTGGGCAGGGATTTGGGTTGTCGCGGCGCGCGCAAGGCCGCGGCACCCGCCGCATTGGCGAGGCCGCGCCACTCGAGGAACCGCAGCAGCGAGCGGATGCCGGCCAGGCCACGGCCAAGCGTGCGTGCGCCGGCGCCGGCATTGCGGCGGGCGGCGAGGAAGCCGCGCAGGTCGGCCGGGCGCAGATCGGCGATATCGGAAATGCCGGGTGGTCCGCCGATATGGCCGGTGAGGAAATGCAGGAACTGGCGTGAATCGCGCTCATAGGCTTCCACTGTCTCGGGTGACAGGCGACGTTCACGCGCGAGCATCTTCAGCCAGCTTTCGCGCGCGGCCTGGAGATCGGCCTTTGCCGGTATGAGGAATTCCTGCATCGGGTCTGTTCCGGTTCGCCGTCATTTTCCGGCAGCCGGGTTAGGAAGCGGTGAAGAGCCCGTTGTTGAAATGACGGCGAGGCGGCGCTAGAGCAGGGACAAAGGATTTTCGCCCATGAGCAAGCCGCAGAACCCCGTCCAGATGGCCGTAATCGGCGCCGCGCACGGCATCAAGGGCGAACTCAGGGTGAAAACCTTCACCGGCGAGCCAATGGCGCTGGCGGATTATGGGCCGCTCTACGCCAGGGATGGACGAGCCTTCCAGATAACCGACATAAGGCCCGCCAACACCGTTGTCGTGGTGCGCTTCAAGGGCGTCAGCGACCGCAATGCGGCCGAGGCGCTCGCCGGCACGGAGCTGTTCGTCGACCGTTCGATGCTGCCCGATGATGGCGAGGAGGACGAATTCTACCATGCCGACCTGATCGGGCTGGAAATCCGGGATGATACCGGCGCCGCCATCGGCAAGGTCGTCGCGGTGCACAATTTCGGGGGCGGCGACATCCTCGATGTGACGCTCGCCGGGCGCAAGGGCGTGCTGATCCCGTTCACGCAAGCCGCCGTGCCTGCCGTGTCGATCGCCGAGGGCTTTGTCCGCGTCGATCCGGTGGCGGCTGGACTGGTCGAGGACGAGGACGCGGACGCGCCGCGCGAGGAGGATTTCGACCCGAAGGGCCGGCCGCGCGGACCGCGCGACGCCGGAGGCAACCGGTGAGTTTTGCCGCGTCGGTGCTGACGCTCTATCCCGAGATGTTTCCGGGCGCGCTTGGCCTGTCGCTGGCCGGGCGGGCACTGGAGGCGGGGACATGGTCTCTGGAGGCGATACAGATACGCGACTTCGCCACCGACCGGCATCGCACCGTCGACGACACGCCGGCCGGCGGCGGCGCCGGCATGGTGATGCGTGCCGATGTCCTGGCGAAGGCAATCGACCATGCTTCGCCGCCGGGCGATGAGCGTCCAAGGCTGCTGATGAGCCCTCGCGGAAGACCGCTGACGCAGACGCGCGTGCGGGAGCTCGCCGCCGGGCCGGGTGCCGTCATCGTGTGCGGCCGCTTCGAAGGCGTCGACCAGCGGGTGATCGATGCACGGGGACTAGAGGAAGTCTCGATCGGCGATTTCATCCTGTCCGGCGGCGAGCCGGCGGCCCTAGTGCTGCTCGACGCCGTGGTGCGGCTGTTGCCCGGGGTGATGGGCAATGCGGTCTCCGGGGAAGAAGAGAGTTTCGAAAACGGCCTGCTCGAACATCCGCACTACACGCGACCGCAGGAATTCGAGGGCCGGGAGATTCCCGAAGTGCTGATCTCCGGCAATCACAAGAAGATCGCCGCCTGGCGCCGCGCGCAGTCGGAGACGCTGACGAAAGAGCGGCGACCCGATCTGTTCGGCGATCAGCCTTTGCCGAAATAGTAAAAAGCCAGAAACAGGCCGACGGCGATGACGAAGCCGCGCACCACGTTCTGCGGTACGCGCTTGGCGATCCAGACACCGGCATAGCCGCCGAGCGCCCCGCCTGGGATCATGACGATCGCCTCCGGCCAGGCGACGACGCCGCCCGAGACGAAGACGACGATGGCGACAGCCGCGATGACCACGGCCAGCATGTTCTTCAGCGCGTTCAGGCGGTGGTAGTCGCCGGCTTGAGTCAGGCCGAGGGTGGCCAGCATCATCACGCCCATGCCGGCGCCGAAGAAGCCGCCATAGATGGCGGTGACGAATTGCGCCAGGGAGCCGGCGAGTGAGCCGACAGCCGCTTCGTGTCCGGGTTTCGGCGCCGGCTTCAGCCAGGGCCCGGCGGCAAACAGTGCCGTCGCGCCCAAAAGCAGCCACGGCACCAGGACGCGAAAGGACGGATTGTCGAGCGCCAGCAGGATCAGGGCGCCGGCTAGCGCGCCGACGGCCGAGATCAGGCAGAGCAGCAGCGCGCCGCGCCAGAAGTGCCTGATGTCGGCCCAGTAAGCGAGGGTCGAGGTGATGTAGCCGGGGAACTGCGTCACCGAGGAGGTGGCGTTGGCCACGATCGGGGGGACGCCGACCAGTGTCATGGCGCCGAAGGTGATGAAGGTGCCGCCGCCGGCAACCGCGTTGGCGGCGCCTGACAGAAAGCCCGCCAGGAAGAGCAGGATGGCGTCGAAAACAGACATGGATGGCCGCCGTGAAGAAGTGTGCTATTCTGGCTTAGGAAGCTTGGTGGACAGACGCAACCCGGCACGGCAGGATTAAGATGGTGCCATGCCGGGAGCCATGCCGGCAAAAAATGCATGGGCAAGGCGTGACAAAGCGCCGAAATAGCTGTATGTGCCCGCCCGTACCGGCAAGAACAAATCTGCCGGACCCGTCAACAATGACGGTGTAGTCGCCCCTGCCCGATGTCTGGGAGACAAATGTCTTGGAGACAAAGGACATAGCCGAGCGGTCAATGGAACTGCAAGGCGAGCGTAGGGCGCTCTGACTGTCGGAAGAACAAGAAGTGGATTTTTAGATGGATCTCATCCGTCAGCTCGAGGCCGAACAGGCCGCCAAGATCGAAGCCAAGCGCAAGCTTCCCGAATTCCAGCCCGGCGACACCGTGCGCGTCCAGGTCCGCGTGACCGAAGGCACCCGCACCCGCGTCCAGGCTTATGAGGGCGTCGTCATCGCCCGCGCCGGTTCCGGCTTCCAGGAAAATTTCACCGTCCGCAAGATCTCCTACGGCGAAGGCGTCGAGCGCGTGTTCCCCGTCTACTCGCCGATGGTCGAAGGCGTCGAGATCGTGCGCCGCGGCAAGGTGCGTCGCGCCAAGCTCTATTACCTGCGCGATCGTCGCGGCAAGTCGGCCCGTATTTCGGAAAACACCGGCGTGCGCGCCCGCAAGCTCAATGATGAGGAGCGCGACGCGCTGAACGCCGAGAAGGCGCGCATCGAGGCCGAGAAGGTCGCAGCCGCCCAGGCGCTGGCCGCCGAGACGGCCGCCAAGGAAGCCGCCGAGAAGAAGGCAGCCGCCGAGGCTGAAGCAGCAGCCAAGGCTGCCGCCGAAGCGACCCCGGCCGAATAAGAGTTTGACGAAGGAATTTGAAAAAGGCGGCTTCGGCCGCCTTTTTTTCGTTTCACCGAACTGTGAACGGGTTCAGCCTCGGAGATCGGGATCGGCAATTGACGTCCAATCGTTTTGTGTACTAACTAATCGTGCACAATCTAATTGGAGAATGGAAGATGGCACTCTACATCACGCAGGCCCACGTGACGGGCGGTCGCGCCGGCCATGGCGAAACCAGCGATGGCCTGCTCAAGGTCGATCTGGCAATGCCCAAGGAGCTCGGCGGACCAGGTGGCGCGACCAATCCCGAACAGCTTTTCGCCATCGGCTATGCCGCCTGCTTCGAAAGCGCGATCCGCTTCGTGGCGCGCAAGCAGAAGCTGCCGCTCGAGGATGCAGCGGTAGCGGCCACCGTCAGCCTGCTCCCCAATGGCGAAGGCTTCAAGCTCGGCGTCGCGTTGGCAGCGGAGACGAAAGGCCTTGATCAGGCGGCGGCTGAAGCGCTTGTATCGGCGGCGCATCAGATTTGCCCCTATTCGAATGCCATCAGGGGCAATGTCGAGGTGGCGCTTTCGGTAAAGGTGGCATGACGACAAAAGTCGAAACGAAAGCCAGAGAAGCCCCGGCGGAGGCCGCCCGGGCGCACCCGGTGCCACGGCTCGATCAACAGCTCTGTTTCGCGCTCTATTCGGCGAGCGGATTGATGACCAAGCTTTACCGACCGTTGCTCGATCCGCTCGGCCTGACCTATCCGCAATATCTGGTGATGCTGGCGCTGTGGGAACGCGCGCCGAGCACGGTGGGCGACCTTGGCGAAGCGCTCGGCCTGGATTCAGCGACGCTGACCCCGCTGCTCAAGCGAATGGAAGCGGGCGGCCTCGTCACCCGCCGGCGCGATGCCGACGACGAGCGCCGGGTGCTGGTCGAGCCGACGGCCAAGGGCCAGGCGCTGCGCGCGAACATGAAGGATGTGCAGGCGGCGCTCGATTGCGGCATGCCGCTGGAGCGGGCTGAGCTCAAAACCCTTCACGGCACGCTCACCCGCCTTGTCGCGGGATTGCGCGAAGCCGCGACCGAGCAAGATTGATCGAGGCAAGGACTGTCCTCAAAAACCGCCTCCCGGACGCACTGGAATCCACGTTAACGCGCAAGGTCGCGGTGGACCCGTCTTGCAAGGCGCTTGCGGAAAGCTAAAGTCGGCGCCGGATTTCTCTGCCGCGCAAGCATCGCGCGGCCAATCATTTCGGGGAGTGTGTCATGACCAAATCGAAATTGCTGCTGGCCGGCCTGTTGGCCCTGGTCCTGGCGCCCGTTGCCGCCTTCGCGCAGGCGCTGCCCGATCTCGGCGGCAGACAAGTGGTGGTGGTGACTGAAAACGCCTATCCGCCGCTGCAGTTCATCGACGCCAAGACGGGAAAACAGATCGGCTGGGAATATGACGCGATGAACGAGATCGCCAAGCGGCTCAATTTCAAGGTCGAGTACCAGAACACCTCCTGGGATGCGATGATCCAGGCGGTTTCCGACAACCAGTACAACATCGGCATGACCGGCATCACCATCAAGGACGACCGCAAGCAGAAGGTGGATTTCTCCGACCCCTATATGCGCTCGGAACAGTTCATGCTGGTGCGCGGCGATGAAAGCCGCTTCACCGACGCCAAGACCTTCGGCGCCTTCAAGGACGGACTGATCGGCGCACAGGCCGGCACCACGCCTTTCTACACCGCCGTCTACAGTGTGCTCGACGGCAATGAGCAGAACCCGCGCATCAAACTGTTCGAGACGTTTGGCGCCACCGTCCAGGCACTGAAGTCCGGCGACGTCGATGTCGTGCTGACCGACGGCACCGCCGGCAAGGGTTATGTCGATGCTTCGGAGGGCAAGCTGAAGCTGATCGGCGGCCCGCTCGGCACCGAGGATTTCGGCTTCATCTTCCCCAAGGGCTCCGACCTCGTGAAGCCGGTCAACGCCGCGATCGCAGCGCTGAAGGCGGATGGCACCTTCGATGCGCTGAACAAGAAGTGGTTCCTTGATTACAAGATGGGGCAGTGAGCCAATCTTGTTGAGGGCGTGGTCTGATGGGCAGGGATTTGCGTTGGCGCGTCCCTCTCGCAGTTCTTGCGTCGCCGACCTCTGCTAATGGCAGCCCCCACCATTTCCAAACCCGACTTCCCCTGGTGGCTCGCCGTTGCCGGTGTCCTTGCGCTGGCGGCCGCCCTCGCCATCGCCGCCAGCGATCTCTATGCGCAGGTCTTCGCCACTGTCGCCAAGGGCATCGGCATCACCATCTTCGTCACCGTGATCGCCTTTGTCCTGGCGTCGGTGATCGGCCTCGGCATCGCTTTGATGGGACTGTCGGGTTCGGCCTGGCTGCGGCAGATCGCGCGCTTCTATGTCGAGATCATTCGCGGCGTGCCGATCCTGGTGCTGCTGTTCTGGATAGCCTTTGCCGGCGCGCCGGCCTTCGTCGCGGCCTGGAACGGGCTGACCGCGCCATTGCAGAATGCCGGCGTCCTCGGCGAATTGCTGGTGCGTGACGTGTCGTTGCTGTGGCGTGCCATCATGGCGCTGACCATCGGCTATTCGGCCTTCATCTCCGAGGTTTTTCGCGCCGGCATCCAGTCGGTCGAGAAAGGACAGATCGAGGCAGCGAAGGCTTTGGGGCTGAGCCGTGCGCAGCGCTTCCGGCTGGTCGTGTTCCCACAGGCGATCCGCACCATCCTGCCGCCGCTCGGCAATGATTTCGTCGCCCTGGTCAAGGATTCCTCGCTGGTCTCGGTGCTCGGCGTCGCCGACATCACGCAGATGGGCAAAGTGTATGCCGCCGGCTCGTTCCGCTTCTTCGAGACCTATTCGATAACAGCCTATATCTATCTCATCCTCACCGTCGGCCTGTCGCTGGCGCTCAGGGCGCTGGAGCGGCGTTTGCGCCGCCAGCACGAGGAATAGTTTTTGGGCCGGGACAGCGTTACGCTCGGCTGCTTGCCGGAGGAGGAGCTGCCCGTGAACATCGACAAGGCCAATGCGGCGCTGGATTCGGTCTATACGGCCGATACGCCCGAAACGCTGGCGCGGGCCTATGCCGCATGGGCCGCGACCTATGATGACGAAACCGCCTCGCTCGGGTATCTCCTGCCGTTCCTGATCACCGCCTGGGTGACCCGCCACGTGCCTGTGGGAGAAGGGCCGCTGCTCGACGCCGGCTGCGGCACGGGCCTGTCGGGACCGTCGCTGAAGGCGCTCGGCTACAGCGACATTGCCGGACTCGACCTATCGGACGACATGCTCAAGATCGCCGGCAGCCGCAACGCCTACAGCGAGCTGAAGCAGGCAATGCTGGGCGGCCCGCTGCCATGGCCGGACGGGCATTTCCGCGCCTTCTTCTCCACCGGTGTGTTCACCATCAGCCACGCGCCGGCCGCCGGCCTGCACGAACTGGTGCGGATCACGAAAAAGGGCGGCCACGCCATCTTCACGGTGCGCGACCAGGTGTTTGAGAGTGGCGGTTTTCAGGCTGTGTTCGATGAGTTGGAACAGGCAGCGAAATGGCGGGCGGTTGAGGCAAGCCCGTGGTTTCGCTGTTACGCCATCGCTGAGCCCGACGCGCTGGTGAAGACTTTTGTGTTCGAGGTGATGTAAGCCGAGGGAAGAAGTGCTGGGGACACGCCGCAATTGCCGAAAAGCCAAAACATTGCTATCTAGCCCGCCATGGAAAAGCTTTTCAGCGATCCGGCCTACAAGGGGTTCGTGCTGCAGGACAGAAAACGCCTGCCGTCGCGCTTTTCCGCGCGCGTGTCCGGCGCCCTGACCAGCCGACTTCCCTGATCCCTGCCGGCCGGCCGCGGGCTTGCGGCATCAGCTCTTTCCCATTCTCATATCGACGGATTTACGCACATGAGCGCACCGCGCACCCTCTACGACAAGATTTTCGACGACCATGTCGTCGACCGCCAGGACGACGGCACCTGCCTGCTCTACATCGACCGCCACCTCGTCCATGAGGTGACCAGCCCGCAGGCCTTCGAAGGCCTGCGCATGAGCGGCCGGAAAGTCCGTCACCCGGAAAAGACGCTGGCCGTGGTCGACCACAACGTCTCGACCTCGCCCGAGCGCAAGTTCGGCATCAAGAACGAGGAAAGCCGCATCCAGGTCGAAGCGCTGGCCAGGAACGCCAGGGATTTCGGCGTCGAATATTATTCCGAGAACGATATCCGCCAGGGCATCGTTCACATCATCGGCCCCGAGCAGGGCTTTACCTTGCCCGGCATGACCATCGTCTGCGGCGACAGCCACACCTCCACCCATGGTGCTTTCGGCGCGCTGGCGCACGGCATAGGCACCTCCGAAGTCGAGCATGTGCTGGCGACGCAAACGCTGATCCAGCGCAAGGCCAAGAACATGCTGGTGCGCGTCGACGGCCAGCTGCCGGAAGGGGTCACCGCCAAGGACATCATCCTTGCCATCATCGGCGAGATCGGCACCGCCGGCGGCACCGGCTATGTCATCGAATATGCCGGCGAGGCGATCCGTGCGCTGTCGATGGAAGGCCGCATGACGATCTGCAACATGTCGATCGAGGGCGGCGCGCGCGCCGGCCTGATCGCGGCCGACGAGACCACCTTCGCCTATGTCAAGGACAAGCCGCGCGCGCCGAAGGGCGCTGCCTGGGACGCGGCACTCGAATACTGGAAGACGCTGCGGACCGACGAAGGCGCGCATTTCGACAAGGTGATCGTGCTCGACGCGGCCAAGCTGCCGCCGATCGTCTCCTGGGGCTCCTCGCCCGAGGATGTCGTCTCCGTGCAGGGCATCGTGCCGAACCCGGAAGACATCACCGACGAGAACAAGCGCACCTCCAAGCTGCGCGCGCTCGACTATATGGGCCTGACGCCGGGGACGAAGATCACCGACATCACGCTCGACCGCGTCTTCATCGGCTCCTGCACCAACGGCCGTATCGAGGATCTGCGCGCCGTTGCCAAGGTGGTCGAGGGCAAGACAGTCAGCCCGCATGTCGATGCCATGATCGTGCCGGGCTCCGGCCTGGTCAAGGAGCAGGCCGAAGCCGAGGGGCTGGACAAGATCTTCCGCGCCGCCGGGTTCGACTGGCGCGAGCCGGGCTGTTCGATGTGCCTGGCCATGAACGACGACCGGCTGAAGCCGCATGAGCGCTGCGCCTCGACCTCGAACCGCAATTTCGAAGGCCGCCAGGGCTTCAAGGGCCGCACCCACCTGGTGTCGCCGGCCATGGCGGCGGCGGCGGCGATTGCCGGCCACTTCGTCGACATTCGCGACTGGAAATAAACCACGCGGGAGTTGACCCGAGCCTTTGCGGGGCTCGGGTCAAGCCTTCCTGTCGCGCCGGATGAGTTCGTGGAATTCCTCGCGGCGCCCAGGTTCGTCCGCCGCGACCACGAGCGCCAGCTGCTCCTCGTCGAAGAGCTTGAACCACTCGTCCCATTCGACAAGCTCATAGCCGCCGGCGTTGACGGGCCGTTCCGGCTGGTCCTGGTCCTGATAGGCGTGCTGGCCGAACACCAGCCTTAGCATGGGCTGCGTCCCAGCCTCTGGCGATATGTCGACGATCGCGGGAAAGCCGGCACGCCCGGCAGCCCATGAACGGATTGCATCGTGGTCGGTCAATGTGATCGTGTCGGCCATGGCCTGCTCCTGGATTGTGAATTCAGGAACGCTTCCGACAGCACCGGGTTCCCGCAAACATACGGCGCCGACAGCCCAGGCTTAACGGCTTGTTTGGGCTTGCCCTCTAAGGTCTTCCGTGACGTCAGCAGAGGGGAAGTCACGGTCCTTTGGACACCGGCCTGTTCATAGCGTTGCTCAATCCGACGATCGCGCTGGCGCTCGGCGCGGCCTTCCTCATGCTGTGGTTCCATCAGCGCCATCGCCCCTATCTGGCGGTGCTGGCGCTCAGCTACTGCGTCTCGGCGCCCGGCTTCCTGTTCCAGTATTTCACCTTGCCCATCGGCGTGACGCTGACCAAGCTGGTGTCGAACATCTGCTTCACCATCGCCGCCTGCTGCCTGTCCGGCGCCATCATCGCCCGCTACGGCCGGAAGGTGCCCGGTGTGGGGATCGCCGTGCTGGCGGGCGGCGGCCTTGCGGCATTCGCGTGGTTTCTGTTCGTCACCCCGGATCTCACCTGGCGCATCCTGTCGATGAATTTCGGTTTCGGAGGCGTCAGCCTGCTCGTCGCCGCCGAACTGCGCCCGGTGCGCAACAACGGCCCGACAGAAAAGATCCTGTTCGTGCTGTCGCTGCTGTCCAGCGTCAATTTCTTCGTGCGCACCCTGGTGGTCGTCATCGCGCACGGGCCCTTCGCCGGCTATGACGGCTTCTACGGCTCGTCCTACTGGACGACGGCGCTGCTGTCGCACGCGCTGCTGTCGCTGCTGATCGCGCTTTGCCTCTTCACCGCCGCCGCGCTCGACGTGATGAAGGCGCTGAAGACGGAAACCCACACCGATCCGCTTTCGGGGCTGCTCAACCGCCGAGGGTTCGAGGAGCGCGCCGCCACGCTGCTGCAGCGTTGCGCCATGGCCAAATTCCCGGTGGCGCTGGTGCTGGCCGACCTCGACCATTTCAAGGCGCTCAACGATATGCACGGGCATGCCGCCGGCGACCGCGTGATCGCGGATTTCGCCGGGAAGCTGCGCTCGGCCACGGGAGCACGAGGTGCCGCGGGGCGTATCGGCGGCGAGGAATTCGCCGTGCTTTTGCCGCTGACCGATCTCGCCGCGGCGCGGCTGTTCGCCGAGGCGGTGCGCACACTCTATTCGGCCGGCGGCGTCGACGGGCTTCCCGCCGGCACCAAGGTCACCGCCAGCTTCGGCGTGGCGGCCCGCAGCGGCGAGGAGACGCTGGAACCGTTGATGCGACGGGCCGACGAGGCGCTTTACAAGGCCAAGAAAAACGGTCGCGACAGCGTGCGCCTCTCCTACGAGCGACCGGAGACGGTGTTCGTGCCTGAGCCGCTCAGGGCCAGCTGACCGCCGCGTCCGCGCTTCGCGTTAACGTCTTTTTCGCCCGTCGGTGTTTAGCTGTCGGAGGGGTTTGAGGATAGATGAGCGGCGCCAACTTCATCCTGTTGATCAATCTGGCGGTTGCCGGCCTGCTGGCGGCATCCTTCATGGCTGTCTCGTTCCATGATGCCGGCCGCGCGCCGGCGCGCTGGATGGCGTCAGCTTATGTCCTGGGCGTGGTCTATTCGGCGATCGAATTCAGCATTCCGGCCTTCAACGATGCACGGCTTCCTGTGGTTACCGCCTTTGCCGTTTTCCTCGGCGCCACCATTGCCTTCAACGGCGGACTTGCCCGCAAATATGGCGTGGCGCCGCCATGGACGCCGATGCTGTTCTTCCTGGCCGCAACCACCATCGCGGTCTATTTCGTGCAGGATCTGCCGCGCCAGTCGCTCACCCGCATCATGGCCTACCAGCTTCCCTACGCCGCCATGCAGTTCGTTGGCCTTGGCATCGTCTGGGCGTCTAGGCAAAGCCGCGGTCGCCTCGATCTGATCCTGATGGCGGTGCTGGCGGCCAGCGGCTTGCAGTTTGCCTCAAAGCCGTTCATCGCGCATGCGCTCGGCGGCTGGGGCGCCAATCCGCAGGCCTATCTGCAAAGCAGCTACGCGCTGGTGTCGCAATCGCTGGGCACTGTCTTTGCCCTGGCACTGGCGCTGTTGACGCTGGGCATTCTCGTTCGCGATGTGCTTGCCGAAGTGACGTCGAAGTCGGAGGTGGACACGCTGTCGGGCCTGCTCAACCGTGGCGGCTTCACGCGTCATGCGGAGCTGGCCGTACACGACGCCACGCGCCTGGGCGTGCCGGTGGCGATGGTCATTGCCGATCTCGATCATTTCAAGTCCGTCAACGACAGCTTCGGCCATGCGTCCGGCGACCGGGTGATCGAGGCCTTTGCCGGCCTGCTGCGAGAAGCGGCCGAGGACCATCACGTGGTTGGCCGCATCGGCGGCGAGGAGTTCGCCGTTATCCTGACAGGCGCCAACCTTGCAGCCGCCCGGCTGTTCGCGGAAGGCACCCGCCACGCGTTCGGCGCATTGCCCATCAGCGGGTTGCCGGCCGACAGCCGCTGCACGTCGAGCTTCGGCATTGCCGAGCTCCACGTGAGCGAGGGGTTTTCCGACCTGATGCGGCGCGCGGATGAAGCGCTCTACCTGGCAAAGAATGCCGGGCGCGACTGCGTGCGTGTCTCCACCGGGCCAGCCGATGGGCTGGCCGTGTTCAAAATCGGCCAGGCCCGCATCAACGGCAGGGGCTAAGCTCCGGCATTTCGCCGTCGGACAGGCCGTACATATAGGAGCGGCCCTTGACGAACACCGGCGGGCGATAGCAGTCGCCTTCACCCGATATATCGTCGGATTCGTTCTGGTAGATCACCTTGGGCTGGCCGGCGCTGGTGTAGTCGGACAATTGCCTGGCCAGCTTGCCTTCGCCGACGATGATGCGCTTGTAGCCGGCTGCGCTGTCGATGACGAGATTGCCGAACGAATCGGCGTAGACGCGGTCATGATGGCGCAAGCCGGCTTCGGCCGGCGCGGCCACCGTGACGGCAAGCGCTGCCAGCGTGAGGGCCGCGAGGCTTGTCCGCACTGATTTGGCGAGCACTGATTTGGCGAGCACTGATTTAGCCCGCACTGATCTAGAACGCATGTCGCTCTCCCTTTGTCGGCGCGAGAGAGATCGCGCCCCGATCTGGTCCGAATCGGAAATTAACCCTTTCTTAACCTTTGTTAAGGGGAGGAGCGGCCCGACGGCCGTTTCTTAATGAACATGGTTAATTTCGCGGTCGCCGCCGATGTCCCCAAGGATCGACATGGCCGGTCTAATCCGGGGTGAACTTGATCTTGGCGCGCCGCGTGGCTAGCGTGCCCGGCCATGAGGGGGCAGCACATGATGTTTGACCGAACGCTTCGGATGTCGTTCGCTATTCCGCTGCTTCTCGCGGCCGGCGCCTGTGTGCCGGAGGACGGCGCGCCCAAGGCCGCCAACACAGCGACACCCGTGGTGGCGCCTGCTGCTCCCGTCCAGCAACAGTCCGCGCGACCGGCGACCAAGATCACCACCGACCTCACCGCCCCACGCCTCACCACAGGCACGGCCACCTACAGATGCGGCAATGGCGGCATGATCACCATTCAGAATCTCGGCACGTCGCTGCGCGTGGTCGGCCAGGAAGGCGCCACCGAGGAGTTCGCGGCGTCACCGGCAAACCAGAGCAGCCGCTACCAGGGGGTCACGCATGACGCAATCGTGATCGACGGACGCGAGGCGCTGGTGATGAAGAAGGGCTCGACGCCGCAGACCTGCACCCGGTGAGCCAAATCTCGACACGGCCGCGCCCCTGGCGAGACATGCTGCACTGCAGCGATATCGAGCCGGCTTCGGCTGTTCGCCCGCTAATCGATTGAAGCCGTATCCGGGCTTTTAGTCAGACTAAATTACGTTTTCGGAACGGTTTTCTGGCTTTGACGCGGTGCAAAAAGAGCATTAGAAACCGGCTGTCCGAAGTCGCAACCGGAAGCGGCATTGCCGCATTTCCACCTGAGGCGGCAGACGCCGAACTGGGGCAGCCATGAGCAAATCACCAGCCACCCAAGCCAGACGCGAAAGGCCGCTTTCGCCGCACCTGAGCGTGTACCGGCCGCCGATCACCATGACGATGTCGATCATCCATCGCATCACCGGGGGCGCGCTTTACTTCGGCACGCTGCTGGTTGCCGTCTGGCTGATGGCGGCGGCATCCTCGCAGCCGGCTTTCGATTGGGTGAACTGGGCCTTCGGCACCTGGCTCGGGCGGCTGATCCTGTTCGGCTATAGCTGGGCGCTGATGCATCACATGCTGGGCGGTGTCCGCCATCTGATCTGGGACACCGGCGCCGGGCTTGAAAAACACACAGCCTCGAAGATCGCCTGGGCGACGCTTGCCGGCTCGGTTCTGCTCACGCTGCTGATCTGGGTCGCCGGCACCATGGCGCGGGGAGCTTTGTGATGAGTGCGAAGAACACCGACATGCGCACCCCGCTGGCCAGGGTGCGCGGCCTGGGCTCTGCCCGCGAAGGCACCGGGCATTTCTGGCGCCAGCGATTGACGGCGATCGCCAACATCCCGCTGATCCTGTTTTTCACCGGGTTCCTGATCGCGCTCAACGGCGCCGGCTATGCACAGGTGCGGGCTGCGCTCGCCAACCCGTTCGTGGCGCTGGTGATGGCCCTGGTGCTCATCTCGCCGCTCTATCATATGCGGATCGGCATGCAGGTGATCATCGAGGACTATGTGCATGGCGAAGGCATGAAGCTGACGCTGATCGCCCTCAACACATTCTTCACCATAGCAGTCGGCGTCGCTTCGCTGTTCGCCCTGCTGAAACTGGCATTCGGAGGCTGAAGTCTTGGCCCAGGACACGAAATCAGCCAACGCGGCAGGCTACACCTTTGTCGATCACAAGTTCGACGTGGTCGTCGTCGGCGCCGGCGGCGCCGGGCTGCGCGCCACGCTTGGCATGGCCGAACAGGGCCTGCGCACCGCCTGCATCACCAAGGTGTTCCCGACCCGCTCGCACACGGTTGCCGCGCAAGGCGGCATCGCCGCGTCGCTGTCCAACATGGGCCCGGATTCCTGGCAGTGGCACATGTACGACACCGTCAAGGGCTCGGACTGGCTGGGCGATGTCGACGCCATGGAATATCTGGTGCGCGAAGCCCCGGCGGCCGTTTACGAACTCGAACATTACGGCGTGCCGTTCTCGCGCACCGAAGAGGGCAAGATCTACCAGCGGCCGTTCGGCGGCCACATGATGAACTATGGCGACGGGCCGCCGGTGCAGCGCACCTGTGCGGCCGCCGACCGCACCGGCCATGCCATCCTGCACACGCTCTACGGCCAGTCGCTGAAGAACAACGCGCAGTTCTTCATCGAGTATTTCGCGCTCGATCTGATCATGGAACCGGACGGCACCTGCACCGGCGTCGTGGCGTGGAATCTGGACGACGGCACCATCCACCGCTTCTCGGCCAAGATGGTGGTGCTGGCGACCGGCGGCTATGGGCGCGCCTATTTTTCGGCGACCTCGGCACACACCTGCACCGGCGACGGTGGCGGCATGGCGGCGCGGGCGGGGTTCCCGTTGCAGGACATGGAGTTCGTGCAGTTTCACCCGACCGGTATCTATGGCGCCGGCTGCCTGATTACCGAGGGCGCGCGCGGCGAGGGCGGCTATCTCGTCAACTCCGAGGGCGAACGCTTCATGGAGCGCTACGCACCGTCGGCCAAGGACCTCGCCTCGCGCGATGTCGTCTCGCGCTGCATGACGCTGGAAATTCGCGAAGGCCGCGGCGTCGGCAAGGCCAAGGACCACATCTTCCTGCACCTCGATCATCTCGATCCGGCGGTCTTGCACGAAAGGCTTCCAGGCATTTCGGAGTCGGCGAAAATCTTCGCCGGCGTCGACCTGACCAAGGAGCCAATCCCGGTGCTGCCGACGGTGCACTACAATATGGGCGGCGTGCCGACCAATTATTGGGGCGAGGTGCTCAATCCAACCGCGGACAACCCCGACCGGGTCTCGCCCGGCCTGATGGCGGTCGGCGAGGCCGGTTGCGCTTCCGTGCACGGCGCCAACCGGCTTGGCTCGAACTCGCTGATTGACCTGGTGGTGTTCGGCCGCGCCGCGGCGATCCGCGCCGGCCAGGTCATCGACCGCAAGGCGGCGATCCCGTCGCCCAACCAGGCTTCGGTCGACAAGATCATGGATCGCTTCGACCGGCTCCGCCACGCCAACGGCTCGACGCCGACGGCTGTCCTTCGTGAAAAGATGCAAAAGGCGATGCAGGAAGATGCCGCCGTGTTCCGCACGCAGGAATCGCTCGAAAACGGCTGCAAGCGTATTTCGGAAATCTGGACCGAGCTCAAGGATGTCAAAGTCTTCGACCGCTCGATGATCTGGAACTCGGACCTGGTCGAGACTCTGGAACTGGAAAACCTGATGGCCAACGCCATCACCACCGTCTACGGCGCCGAGGCGCGCAAGGAGAGCCGAGGCGCGCATGCTCGGGAAGATTTTTCCGCCCGCGACGACGCCAACTGGCGCAAGCATACGCTCGCCCATCTCAGCGAGGACGGCGCGGTGACGCTGACCTATAGGCCGGTGCACACCGAGCCGCTTTTGGCCGAAAAGGACGGCGGCATCAGTCTGGCCAAGATAGCGCCGAAGGCCAGGGTGTACTGAGGATGGCGACGGCGGCGGGATATTCCGGTACGTCCCTTCCGGTCAAGCTCGGCCTGAAGGATGGGATGATTGCCGCCTTCATCGCCCTGCCGCCGGAACTCGCGGACCTCGCCGAGGCCGTCGATTTCGCCGAGGCCGACCGGCTGGCCGAATGGTCCGACATTTCGGGCGTGGTGCTGAAATACGACGCCGTCCACGCCTTCGCCAGACGGCGCGCCGAGATCGAGGATCGCCTCGGCGCACTCGAGGCGGCGATCAAGCGCGACGGCATGGTCTGGGTCTCCTGGCCAAAGAAGGCCTCGAAAGTGGCCACCGACGTCACCGAGGGCGTTGTCCGTGCTGAAGCGCTCAAGCTCGACCTTGTCGACGTCAAGGTCGCCGCCGTGAACGAAATTTGGTCCGGGCTGAAGCTCGTCATCCGAAAGGACCTGAGGTAATGGTCGAACTCACGCTCCCAAAGAACTCGAAGGTCCAGCAGGGCAAGACCTGGCCGAAGCCGGAGGGTGCCACCAATCTCAGGGAATACCGCATCTATCGCTGGTCGCCGGACGACGACGAGAACCCGCGCATGGACACCTACTTCGTCGATATGGACGATTGCGGGCCGATGGTGCTCGACGCGCTGCTGTGGATCAAGAACAAGATCGACCCGACGCTGACCTTGCGCCGCTCCTGCCGCGAAGGCATTTGCGGTTCCTGCGCCATGAACATCGGCGGCTCGAACACGCTCGCCTGCACCAAGGGCTGCGAAGACATATCGGGGGCGATCAAGATCTATCCGCTTCCGCATATGCCCGTGATCAAGGACCTGGTGCCCGATCTTACCAATTTCTACGCCCAGCACGCCTCCATCGAGCCATGGCTGAAGACGGTGTCGCCAACGCCGGCCAAGGAATGGCTGCAGAGCCATGAGGACCGCGAAAAGCTCGACGGGCTTTACGAGTGCATATTGTGCGCCTGCTGCTCGACCTCGTGCCCGAGCTACTGGTGGAACGGCGACCGCTATCTCGGCCCGGCGACGCTGCTGCAGGCCTATCGCTGGCTGATCGACAGCCGCGACGAGGCCAAGGGGGAACGGCTCGACAATCTCGAAGACCCGTTCCGGCTCTATCGCTGCCACACCATCATGAACTGCGCGCAGACCTGCCCGAAGGGGCTCAATCCCGCGAAGGCGATCGCCGAGATCAAGAAGATGATGGTGGAGAGAAGGGTTTAGGTTCGGCGATCGCCTCATCGGTTATGATCGTTCGCGCGCCCTCTGATGTTCAACGATGCGCATGCCGCCGCCAACCAGAAGCCGGCGCGTGAGCCGGTGATGGCGCTGTCGACTTTGCACAAGCCGGCCGGCTGATCGAGAATCGGTACTCGCCTGAAATACGCGGCGGCCATCCTCACCAACAATGCGCTGAGATCAAGGATCCCCTCAGCGTCGTCGAAGCGGCT
Source organism: Mesorhizobium australicum WSM2073 (assembly GCF_000230995.2). Lineage (NCBI taxonomy): Bacteria > Pseudomonadati > Pseudomonadota > Alphaproteobacteria > Hyphomicrobiales > Phyllobacteriaceae > Mesorhizobium > Mesorhizobium australicum. The sequence goes on from NC_019973.1 coordinate 1,138,743, forward strand.
ACCAGGCGCCACGGCATGGCCTGGATATGTGACGCGCCCATCATTGCTATCATGCACGCTGCTCGCCCAAAGCCGAGGCGATTATTGGGGTGACTTACATTAGAGGCGCCTTATTAGCAAACTGTCATCTATACACTATGACGCGGCATTATCTTAGTATAGCGTTAAGCGGTTCTCGATAGATACTTCGGAAGTCGTCGCTCGAGTACAGAGTATGAGTGGATTTCCTGCGGTTCGTTACTGGCCAATAGGACCGTTGGTTAGCGCCGCGACGGTGGGATCGCTCACCTGGCTCACCTCGCTGGTCTATTTTCAGGAGAAGAGGCTGATCCTGGTCGTCGGCCTAGTGGCTTTGATCGCGCTTGTCTTGCTGGATCGCCTCCAGGGGGCAAGGACGGATCAGCCAGGAAGCGGGTGGTTCAGAGCCTATTTATCGCTCGTTCCGTGCTTTTTCTTCCTTGTCTATGTCTACCTCGAAAATGTTTTCGGTTATTTCGATTGGGCCGCGATGTTCATGCATGTCGACGCTGGAGTTCTCACCCCCAGTGTCGTTCTTGAGTATTTGATGAATACTGGAAGCACGATCCTGATCATTGCCGCCGGTCTTTTCGGTCTTGGCGCACTGAAGGCGCGCGGCACGCTGACAAGAGGATTGGACGTTGCCTTGATGGCATTCTTCCTGGCGGCAAACCCGATGCTGACACGTCCGATCGCGGCAGCGATCCATCCCAACCCGCTGCATGATTTCCTGTCCAAGCAGTTCGTCGATGTCACTTCTTTGACAAAGCCGGCTGAAACAGCGTCGGCGACCGCCGCGCCAAAGAACCTCATTCATATTTTCATTGAGAGCGCCGAGCGCACCTACATGAACGAGGCGGAGTTCGGCGACGTCATGGGTCCGCTGCTCGAATTCGACAGGCGTGGCGTTTCGGCGACCAACATGGTGCAACTTGCCTATACCAACAACTCCATCTCAGGGATGGTCGCTGCGAACTGTGGAACGCCGCTGCTGATATCGTTCTTCACGACGCGCCAGTACCTGGAGGAGAATTCGCAATTCCTGCCAGGACTGACCTGCCTGGGCGACGTTCTGAAGGCGCGGGGCTATCAGCAGAACTTTATTACCGGTTGGCCGCTCAACTTCACCGGTCAGGGCACATTCTATTCCACCCATGGCTACTCATCGCTTTTTGGGGGATCCGAAGTGGTGGCCGCCATCGCGGGGCGCGGCAACGCTTTTGGCGCCGACGACGCCGAAGTTCTGGATATGAGCTTCGGCGTCTTGCGCCGAGTGCAGCGGGACGGCAAACCGTTCTCGCTCACGATCGCCGTCAGCGGCGGGCATGCGATGGACGGCTACCTGACCGACAAATGCATCGGCAAGACGGGACTTCCTCCGCAGACCCCCAACATTCTCCATGCCGTGAAATGCACGAACATGCTCATCGCGGACTTCATTCACAAAGCCGAAGCCGCGGGTCTGATGAGGAACACTGTCCTGGCCTTGCAAAGCGACCACCTCAGCGCGCCGAGCACGGTAACGGATCGCTTGAACAATTATGAACGCCGCAACTTCTTCTCGCTGTCGGGCGATGGCATTCCTTCCAAAACCTATACCGGGCTTGCGGGCACGATTGACATATTTCCCACCATTCTTGACGCGCTGGGGGTGCCGCTCTCGAATGACCAGGCTGCCCTTGGCGTTTCGCTGCTTGGGGATCGACCGACGCTGAGCCGGGCACTTGGACAGGACCAGTTCGATGACGCTATCTATGCCGAGGATGTGCTCGTCAGGTCATTCTGGCAGTTGAAACCGACACGGACCGCCGTGGCGTCCGAGGCTGAGTCGCGTTAATGCGCGCCTGCGTTTGTTCGCCGCTAGATAGCGCCTACCTGGCCGAGGCCTCAACCCGATCAAGGCGATCGCCGAGACAAGAGTTCTGCTCTGTCGCGCTTCTCGGATGTCTGTCAAAATCATGCTGTCCAAGAATCGGTAGAAAATAACCAATCCAATGAGCGAAGACCTTCCCATCCTCTCTCCCGCCGAAGCCCGCGTGCTCGGCTGCTTGATCGAGAAGAAGGAGCTGACGCCGGACGTCTATCCGCTGACGCTCAACGCGGCACTTGCCGCGGCCAACCAGAAGACGGCGCGCGAGCCTGTCATGACGCTGGAACAGACGGAGGTGCACAGGGCGTTGAAGCTGCTGGAGCAGAAAGGACTGGTCCGGCAGATGTTCGGTTCGCGCGTCGAGCGCTACGAGCATCAGATGGCGCAGCGTTTCTCGCTGACCACGCCGCAGACCGCGTTGCTCGGTCTGCTCTTGCTGCGCGGACCGCAGACGGCACACGAACTCCTGGCGCGAGCTGAGCGCATGGCGCGGTTTTCATCGATCGAAGACCTGCGCGGCGAACTCGACATGCTGATCGGCCGCCGGCCGCCATTGGTCCAGGAAATCCCACGCGGGCCGGGCCAGCGCGAGGACCGCTACGTGCATCTGCTCGCCGGTCCAGTGGATGTTGCCGCTCTCTCGGCTCAGCGCAGTGCGCCGGCCGCGCCTGCCTCCGATCTGGAAGCGAGGTTGGAGGCGCTGGAGCAGGAAGTCGCGGCCCTTCGCGCCCGGCTTGATGCGCTGGGGGGTTGAGGCCACCAATCCGAGACGTCGGCGGGACGGCGCCCCCCTCTGTTCTGCCGGGCATCTCCCCACGAGGGGAACATTGGATGCTGCGACCGCTTTCGCCAATCTCCGATGCAGAAACGCCGGCCCTGGAGCCGGCGTTTGTCACTTCAGGCCAAGCCCTTCAGCCAAGCCTGGCGTCGAGCGAAACCTTGATCGCGCCGAGCGCTTGAGAGACCGGGCATTCGGCCTTGGCCTTCTCGGCCAATTCCTTGAACTTCGCCGCATCGATGCCGGGCACCTTGCCGACCAGGGTGATGGCGCTGCCGGTGATGCCGGTGCCGGGAACCAGCGTGACCACGGCCTTGGCGTCGAGTTCTTGCGCCGGCGTGCCGTTTTCGGCGAGGAAATGCGACAGCTGCATGGCGTAGCAGCCGGCATGGGCGGCCGCGATCAGTTCTTCCGGATTGGTGCCGGATTTGCCGCTTTCGTCCTCGAAGCGCGCCTTGAACGAATAGGGCGTACCCTTCAGGGTCCCGCTCTGCGTGTCGAGCGTGCCCTTGCCGTCTTTCAAATTGCCTTTCCAGACGGCGTTTGCGGTGCGGTCCATGAAGTCCTCCTGGGTTGTCGTGAACTTGTCCTGGGTGAGCCAGCGTCCGGCCAACTATAGCGCGGACGTCGGCGAAGACCACTGCGCTGTTTGGACCACGGCACGATGACGGCCCTTTCCGCCGAAAAAATACCCACGCAAAAATGTCGGCTTCCATCCGGGCCGGCCGTCCTGCGGGAGGCCACGGGATTTGTGGCCCGATGGAGGTTGACATGGACAATCTGTTTTTCGCGCTGTGGAAGAGGCCAGGCCGCGGGCCTGGGCGACAGGAGGACTTCTGGCTGGACCCGCCGGCGTCCGGCCTCGGCAGGCTGCTGGCGGCGCTTGCCATCATCACGGTCGCGGCATGCCTTCTCGACCATGCGGCAACGGCCGCGGGCAAGGCTGACATGGCTGTCGCCGCAGCCTATGGTTTTTCAAAAGAAGGGAGCTCGAAATGAAATATGTCTGCCTGGTCTATGGTGAGGAAAAAGAGCTCCATGCCATGACCGCCGAGGGTGCCGCCAAGCTCGATGCCGACTCGCTGGCCTATGACCGGTCATTGGATCAACAAGGCAAGCTGATCATCGCGCAGGCACTGCAATCGGTGAAGACGTCGAAGACCGTACGGCGGCGCAAGGGCAAGCAGCTGATCACCGACGGCCCGTTCGCGGAAACGAAGGAGCAGTTGCTCGGTTTCGTCATGATCGAAGCGAAGGATCTCGACGAGGCGCTGGACATCGCCGGCGAGATTCCGCTGGCCGAAATCGGTACGATCGAAGTGCGCGCGATCTACAACGTGCCGGGGTCATAATTCCCTGTCATGCGTTGCGCTCCCTTATAAACCTGGGCGTTCGGTTGAGCGAAGGTCCTGCCTTGCCGGGACTCAATTCTTGCGTGTTGAAGCAAGCCACGAGTTCTCCTATCGTCGCCCAAGACTTTGGGGGATTTGGACATGCCTTTCCTGATTGCTGTCCTTGGCGTGCTCGGAGCGGCGGCATTGTGGTGGTACCGGATGAAGGCGATGAACGACGCCGCGCGCGAGGTCGCCGAAGTCGTCGGGCGCGTTCAAGGCAACATCCGGCGCAAGAAGCTGCGCAAGCAGGCCGCGCTTTCGCCGCTGACGGCGATCGATGATCCGGTGGTGGCGGCAGCGACGCTGATCACCGCGATCGTTTCGGAAGATGGCCCTGTTCTGCCGCGGCGCGAGGCCGTCATTCGCGAGGTGATTTCGCAGATCGCAGCCGGGCCGAAGAAGACCGACGAGGCGGTTGTCTATGCCAAGTGGGCCGCGACCCAGATAGACGACACTACCATCGTCATCGACAAGCTGGCGCCCTTCCTGCGCGAACGCCTCGACCCGAACGAACGGGACGATCTGCTGCAAATGCTGAACCGGGTGGCTCAGGGCGGAGAGCAGAGCCTGAAGATACCCGACCAGCGCATGCTGCGGCTGCGCCAGAAGCTTGGTTTTGAAGTGAACTGAGATCGCCAGCCTCGGCGATTGGCGCGAAACTCCCGCTGCATTCTCATCCCCATGGCGGAGCAAGGAGCGAAGCGACGCGGCGCAGCCCACAGGCCGCGACGTCAAGTCAGCGAGACGATCAAATCGCCTCGCCCTTCAGCAGGCGCGGCGTGCCCGCGGATAGTCCCGATGCCTGGCGGATGAAGAACTCCTTCAGCCGCGGCATACGCTCGACGAGACCGAGGCCGATGTCGCGGACGGTGCGCAGCGGGGTGATGTCGTTGGAAAACAGCCGGTTCAGCACATCGGTCGTGATGCCCATCTGCACCGTGTCGAAACGGCGCCATTGCTGATAGCGTTCCAGCACGTCGAGCGCGCCGATGTCCTGGCCGAGCCGGTCGGCCTCGACGATCACCTCGGCAAGGGCGGCCACATCCTTGAAGCCGAGATTGAGCCCCTGGCCGGCGATCGGATGGATGCCGTGGGCGGCATCGCCGGCAAGCGCGATGCGCGGTGCCACGAAGGCGCGCGCGATGGTGAGACCAAGCGGCCAGGCGCGCGGCTTGTCGGCGACGCGGATTTCTCCAAGTTTCAGCCCAAAACGTTGTTCAAGTTCGTGTTCGAAGACGAGATCGTCGCCTTCGACGAGCGTTTTCGCATCTTCCGCCCGTTCGACCCAGACGATCGAAGAGCGGTTGGTGCCGTCCTCGTCGGGTATCAGCGGCAGCGTGGCGAACGGGCCGGCGGGCAGGAAATGCTCTTCGGCGCGGCCATTGTGCGGGCGTTCATGCGCCACGGTGCAGACGATGCCCGATTGGCCATAGTCCCACTTCACCGTCTTGATGCCAGCCATGTCACGCAGCTTCGAATTGACGCCGTCGGCGGCGACCAGCAGCCGCGCCGCCAACGTGGCGCCGTCCGCCAGATGCACTGACATGCCGGCTCCATTGGTCTCAAAACCTTGCACCGCCACGCCTTCGATGATGTCGATGCCGAGCTGTTCGGCTTTGGCCCGCAAGGCGCCGTTCAACGCCCTGTTGGCGACCATATGCGCGAAAGGCTCACCCGGCGCCACCTCGCCGCCGAAGGTCAGGAAGACCGGGCGCACCGGATCGGCGCTGCGTGAATCGGTGATGATCATCTCAGTGATCGCCTGCGCCTTCGGCGCGATCTCGGCCCAGACGCCGAGCTGGTCGAGCATGCGGCAGGCCGCCGCGGCGATGGCGGAAGCGCGGCCATCCCTTTGCCAGGAACCGGCGGGCGCCGCGTCGACCAGCGCCACGGCGAGGCCCGGGCGAGCCTGTTTCAGCGAGACCGCGGCGGCCAGGCCGACATAGCCGGCACCCGCGACGAGAACATCGATCCCGGATCTGGCCTTGGCGTCCGCCTTGCGTTCCATTGTCTTGGCTCCTTGCGCGGCTACGGGGCTTGCGCCCTTGACGGCTCGTTCTTCCTGTCGGAAACCGCCATAGCAATTTTGCGGCGAGGTCACAAAACATGACGGCGGCGATCGACGAGCTTCTGCGCATTCTCGACCTCGAGAAGCTGGAACACAATCTGTATCGTGGTCGCAGCCCCCAGGTGGAGTGGCAGCGCGTGTTCGGCGGCCAGACCATCGCGCAGGCGCTGGTGGCGGCGCAGCGAACGGTGGAGCCCGACCGTTTCGTGCATTCGCTGCATGGCTATTTCATGCGCCCGGGCGACATCAAGGTGCCGATCATCTACGAGGTCGATCGCATCCGCGACGGCGGTTCCTTCACCACGCGGAGGGTGCTGGCAATCCAGCACGGACAGGCGATCTTTTCGCTGGAAGCCTCGTTCCAGGTCGACGAGAAGGGGCTCGAGCACCAGTTCGCGCTACCTGACGACGTGCCGCCGCCGGAAGGGCTGAAGACGCAGCGCCAGCTGCTCGAAACGGCCGACCGGGTACCGGAGGCGGTTCGCCGTTTCTGGGCGCGCGAGCGGCCGCTGGAGTTGCGGCCGGTCAACCTCCAGCACTATGAAAGCCGCGACAAGCTGCCGCCCCGGCAGAACGTCTGGATCCGCCTTGCCGGGCCGGTTCCCGACGACCGCGCGCTGCAGTCGGTGCTGCTCGCCTACCTCTCCGATATGACGCTGCTCGACACCTCGACCTTCGCCCATGGGCGCGGCCTGTTCGATCCCGACATCCAGGCCGCCAGCCTCGACCATTCGATGTGGTTCCATCGGCCGCATTCGCTCGACGGCTGGCTGCTTTATGCGCAGGACAGCCCCTCGAGTTCGGGATCGCGCGGTTTCAGCCGCGGCACGCTCTATGCCCGTGACGGCACGCTGATCGCCTCGATGGCACAGGAAGGGTTGATCCGGCTCAAGCGTTGAGCATTCGCGAGTCTTGTTTGAGCAAGATTCTTTGCGAAAGCCGATTCCATTTTTCCTGATCATGCTCAAAGCCGGCAAATTAGGCAATTTCACAAAATTGCTTAAATTTTGAGCATGCGGCGTGCCGCACATGCATACAGCAATTGGCGGCGGGCGCTCCATTCCCTTTGTTTCCAATAGGTTAACGCCCTGCTTCGGCACTTGGCACGGAGCTTGAATCCTTGGGGGCACTCTCCGGCTCTTTGGGATCGGTGAAGTCGTGCAAACGCGGGGCACCGCAACAGCAAAGGGTGAACCTATGAAAATCGTGATGGCAATCATCAAGCCGTTCAAGCTGGACGAGGTACGCGAAGCGCTTACCGCCGTCGGCATCCAGGGCCTGACCGTCACCGAAGTCAAAGGCTACGGGCGTCAGAAGGGGCATACGGAAATCTATCGGGGGGCGGAATACGCGGTCTCTTTCCTGCCGAAGATCAAGATCGAGGTCGCGGTCGCGGCCGACATGGTCGACAAGGCCGTCGAAGCCATCACCGCCGCGGCCAAGACCGGCCAGATCGGCGACGGCAAGATCTTCGTTTTCGGCATCGACCAGGCGGTGCGCATCCGCACCGGCGAAACAGACAGCGACGCGCTCTGAGCGGCGAACACGTATTCCAATGGAGAGTTCAATGAATATTCCTTCCACCTTGAAGACGACGGGACGAGCGGCCCTTCTGGGCACGCTCGCTCTCGCAGCGCTGGGCAGCGTCGCCGCCTTCGCGCAGGAAGCCGCACCCGCTGCCGCTGCCGCGGCACCTGCCGCCGCACCCACCCCGGTGCTCGATACCGGCAACACCGCCTGGATGCTGACCTCCACGGCGCTGGTGCTGATGATGACCATCCCGGGCCTGGCGCTGTTCTACGGCGGCATGGTGCGCAAGAAGAACGTGCTCGCCACCGTCATGCAGAGCTTCGCCATCACCTGCCTGGTGACGGTGCTATGGTTCATGTTCGGCTATTCGCTGGCCTTTTCCGACGGCGGCGGCATGAATGCCTATCTCGGAGGCACCTCGAAATTCTTCCACCACGGCATCACCACCGCCAGCCTGTGGCTGCCGGGTGTGGCCAACATCCCTGAATTCGTCTTCTCGATGTTTCAGATGACCTTCGCCATCATCACGCCGGCGCTGATTGCCGGCGCCTTCGCCGAACGCTTCAAGTTCTCGGCACTGCTGATCTTCATGGCACTGTGGCTGCTGATCGTCTATGTGCCGATCGCGCATTGGGTCTGGGGTGGCGGCTTCCTCGGTACGGCTGGCGTGCTCGACTTCGCCGGCGGCACGGTCGTTCACATCAATGCCGGTGTCGCGGGCCTCGTCTGTGCACTGGTTCTCGGCAAGCGCGAAGGCTATGGCACCACCAACATGGCGCCGCACAACCTCGTCTATTCGGTCATCGGCGCATCGCTGCTGTGGGTCGGCTGGTTCGGCTTCAACGCCGGTTCGGAACTGGCGGCCGACGGCCTTGCCGGTGCCGCCATGCTCAACACCCAGGTTGCCACCGCCGCCGCGGCACTGGCCTGGATGTTCGCCGAATGGATCATCGCCAAGAAGCCTTCCGTGCTCGGCATCATCTCGGGCGCAGTCGCGGGCCTCGTCGCGGTGACGCCGGCTTCCGGTTTCGTCAACCCGACCGGCGCCTTCATCGTCGGCATCGTCGCCGGCGTCGTCTGCTACCTCTCGGCGGTCAAGGTGAAGCACATGTTCGGCTATGACGACTCGCTCGATGCCTTCGGCGTGCATGGCGTCGGCGGCGTGGTCGGCGCCCTGCTGACCGGCGTGCTTGCCGACCCGGCGATCAACAGCCTCTCGTCGGGCGCTTCTCTCGGCAAGCAGATCTACGGTGTCGCCGTCACCATTGTCTGGACGGCGGTTGCCACCTTCGTCATCCTTTACGTCGTCAAGGCGCTGGTCGGCCTGCGTCCGACGACCCAGGAAGAAGTCGAAGGCCTCGACATCTCCCAGCATGGCGAAGTGGTGCCGTAAGGCATCCTTGCCAACGGGCCGGCGGAACCCTCCTCCCGCCGGCCCCATGTTTGCCGCGCAATTCCGGAGGGAAAACCGCGAATCCCTTCTGCTGGAATTGCTTTGAAAGCATCCCGTCGTGATGCTCCCGCAAGGAGGTCACGCCTTGAGGCCCGGATCGCTCCGGGCCTCTTTTTTTGCAAATTCGTTCTCGCTTCGTCCGAGTCCACGCAATCACGTTCGCGTGAAGAAGCTTTTCGAGGAAACATCGACCGCTCTGTCGCCGAACTCAGGAGGCGATCGTCGTTCTGACGCTCGTGATTTTGAAACAGGGAAGGAATTTTCTCATGAACCTCAAGAATATCTGCCTCGGGGCACTCGCACTTTCCATGGTCAGCGGCTTTGCATTTGCCGGCGCACTGGACGAGCCGGACAACATGGCGCCGTTCTTCACCGATTCCAGCATGAAGACCATGAAGCCAATGGAGGAATTCAAGGCAGCTTTCATGGCCATGCCGAAGGAGAAGCAGGACGCCATGATGAAGGAATGCCAGGACGCTGCGATGAGCAAGCCGCACGCCGAGTTCTGCGCCAATGTGAAGATGCTCGGCGGCGCCAGCAAGTAGCACGCTGCCCAGCCCAACGAATGGATGGCGGGCCAGGGCGCCCGCCATTTTTCTTATGGTGCGGTCACTGGTAGATGTCGGTGCCAAAAGGACGGCCCCCACGGTCTTATAGTTAATGCGCCCTTAACCTTCCCACGCCTAGTCTGGCATCCGAATCTGCCGGAGTGCGTCATGCGCTGCGGCCAGGCAATCACTGACGGGGAAGAGCATGCGTTCAGGGGCTTCAGCACCGCTCGCGCTGACCGATACGGGGCACGGCATCCAGGCATTCGCGCGGCGCCAGGTCGGCCGTCTGGTCGGCACCGGCCTGTTCGCGTTCACGGCCTTCGCCGTCGCCAGCCTCGCGACCTGGAACGTCGCCGATCCAAGCTTCTCGCATGCCACCGCCAACATCGTCACCAACGCCATGGGCTATGCCGGCGCGGTGTTCTCGGACCTCGCCATGCAGTTCTTCGGCCTTGCCGCGGTCGCCGCGCTGGTTCCGGCAGTGATCTGGGGATACCTCCTGTTTTCGGCGCGCGGCGTCGACCGGCTGCCCAGGCGCGGGCTGTTCTGGTTCGGTTTCGCGCTGCTCGCCGCCGCCATCGCCGGCTGCATCGTTCCGCCCAAGACCTGGCCGCTGCCCACCGGTCTCGGCGGCGTCTTCGGCGACATGGTGCTAAAGATCCCCGGTGTCCTCATCGGCGGCTATCCAACCGGGCTGGTGGCCAGCGTGCTCGCCATAGTGCTGGCTGCGCCCGCGCTCTGGCTGTTCGCCCATGGCGCGGCGCTGCTCGGGCGCAAGAACGGCTTCGCCGTGATGGAAGAACCGGCCGCCGCGGACCCGCGCGAGGACGAGCTTCTGTTCGACAATGACGAGGACGAGGGCGACGAGGGCATACTGGCGCTCGGCGCAATCACCCATTGGTGGCTTTCTTTCCGCGCGTGGATGCATCGCCGCGCGGTGCGCCGCAGGCAGGAGCGCGACGAGTTCGAACCGGAGATGGAGCCGCGCGCCAGCGCCTGGCGCCGCGCCGCCGAACGCGTCGAGTCGGCCGAGTACGCCGAGCAGCGCATGAGCCATGACGGCCGCGCCCGTGTCGAACCGGAATTCTTCGCCGCCATGGTCAACGACCGCAGCGTCTCCGTCGACCCGGACGACGACGATGTCTTCAGCCGCGACGACGCGGATATGGATTTCGATGACGAGTCCGTCGCGCAGCGGCGTGCTCCCACGGCCAAGGTCCAGCAGTTCCGTTCCGATGCCGCCACCCGGGTGGAGGCGCCGGCGGCGCGACCCGTGCCGGGCGCCCGCGTCCAGCGCGAGGCGCAAACCTCGCTGATCGGCTCCGACACGTTCGAAATGCCGTCGCTGCATTTCCTGTCCGAACCGAAGAATGTCGCGCGCGACCCAAGTCTTTCCAAGGACGCGCTGGAACAGAACGCGCGCCTGCTCGAAGGCGTGCTGGAGGATTTCGGCGTCAAGGGCGAGATCATTGCCGTTCGCCCGGGTCCGGTCGTCACCCTTTACGAACTCGAACCCGCACCGGGCATCAAGTCGTCGCGCGTCATCGGCCTTTCCGACGACATCGCCCGTTCGATGAGCGCGATCGCCTGCCGCGTCGCCGTGGTGCCGGGCCGCAACGCCATCGGCATCGAACTGCCCAACGCCAAGCGCGAAACGGTTTACCTCCGCGAGATCATGGCCAGCCGCGACTTCGAGACGACCAAGGCCAAGCTGGCGCTGGCGCTGGGCAAGACCATCAATGGCGAAGCCGTCATCGTCGACATCGCCAAGATGCCGCACGTGCTGGTCGCCGGCACCACCGGTTCGGGCAAGTCGGTCGCCATCAACACCATGATCCTGTCGCTGCTCTACCGTCTCACCCCGCAGGAGTGCCGGCTGATCATGATCGATCCGAAAATGCTCGAACTCTCCGTCTATGACGGCATTCCACATCTGCTGACGCCCGTGGTCACCGACCCGAAGAAGGCGGTGGTGGCGCTGAAATGGACCGTGCGCGAGATGGAGGACCGCTACCGCAAGATGTCCAAGGTCGGCGTGCGCAACATCGACGGCTTCAACGCACGCGTGCAGCAGGCCGAGAAGAAGGGCGAAAAGATCTCGCGCACTGTGCAGACCGGCTTCGACCGCCAGACAGGCGAGGCGATCTACGAGACCGAGGATCTCGATCTCGAGCCGATGCCCTATATCGTCGTCATCATCGACGAAATGGCCGACCTGATGATGGTCGCCGGCAAGGACATCGAAGGCGCGGTGCAGCGCCTGGCGCAAATGGCGCGCGCCGCCGGCATCCACGTCATCATGGCCACGCAACGTCCCTCGGTCGACGTCATCACCGGCACCATCAAGGCCAACTTCCCGACCCGCATCTCCTTCCAGGTGACGTCCAAGATCGACAGCCGCACCATTTTGGGCGAGCAGGGCGCCGAGCAGCTGCTCGGCATGGGCGACATGCTCTACATGGCCGGCGGCGGCCGCATCCAGCGCGTGCACGGGCCGTTCGTCTCCGACGACGAGGTCGAGAAGATCGTCGGGCACCTGAAGCTGCAGGGCGTGCCGGAATATCTCGACGCCATCACCGAGGACGACGGCGAGGACGACGACGAGCCGTCCGGCAAGGCCGGTTCGGGCGGCGGTGGCGGTGGCAATTTCGAGGATTCCGACGATCCTTATGATCAGGCGGTTTCGGTGGTGCTGCGCGACGGCAAGGCCTCGACCAGCTACATCCAGCGGCGTCTGGGCATCGGCTATAACAGAGCCGCCTCGATTATCGAGAAGATGGAAAAGGAAGGCATTGTCGGCCCGGCCAACCATGCCGGAAAACGCGAAATCTTGGTGCCGACAGAAGACGACAAGTTCTGATAGCGCAGAGTTCGCGGCAACTTTGAACCTTCTGGCGCGTTCCCGACTGAGCAGCGATCGCCTCGCCAAACTTCAGCCCAACTGGGGGTTCACGACAGCGACCAAATCAGGAACCGGACGAGAGTGACCGATATGAAAAACGATCTTTCAGCGCTCAGCAATTTTGCCCCGACACGCCGCCAGTTGCTTGGCCTCGGCCTGGTCTTCGCGGGTGCCGCCGCCCTTAACGTGGTGCCCGGATTCGAGTTGCTGGCCTCGGCGCAGGCGGCCGTGCCCGCGGCGGCACAGAAGATCGCCGACCATTTCTCGGCGGTCAAATCGATGAGTGGCGAATTCGTCCAGTTCGGCCCCAAGGGCGAGCAGACCGGCGGAAAATTCTTCCTGGAACGGCCGGGCAAGATCCGCTTCAACTATGACGGGTCTTCGAATTTCCGGGTGATTTCCGACGGCAGATCGGTTGCCATACTCAACAAGAAACTGAACACGTCGGACCTTTATCCGCTGTCGAAGACGCCGCTGAAACTGCTGCTCGACGACCGCATCGACCTCTCCGGCAACCGCGTCAAGAGCGTCAAGGAAGAAGACGACCTCACCACCATCCAGCTTTCCGACAAGTCGGTTTTCGGCAATGCGCGGATCACCATGATGTTCGACCCGAAAACCTATGATTTGCGGCAGTGGACGATCACCGACGCGCAGGGCAAGGACACGACGGTGATGATCTTCAACACCAAGGAAGGCGTCAGCTTCGCGCCCGATACCTTTGCCATCGACTATACGGCCAATCGCGAGCTGAACACCAAGACGCGGTAGGCCCGCCATAGAGCCAGGCCCGTTAGCGGAGCGGGCTGGCTTGTTTTTGCGGCGCGCGGCTGGCAGTAGAATGGCGATCTCTTGCCGGACCCCTCCGCATGCCCTTTTCGATCGCCACCTGGAATATCAACTCCGTGCGCCTGCGCATGCCGATCGTCGAACGCCTGCTCGATGAGTACGCGCCCGATGTGCTCTGCCTGCAGGAAACCAAGGTCCCGGACGAGCTCTTTCCCGAAAAAGCCTTTCGCAAGGTCGGCTATCCCTACATCGCGTTCCATGGCCAGAAGGGCTATCATGGCGTGGCGACGGTGGCGCGGCGGCCGATCGAGGTAGTCGAAAAGCGGCGCTTCTGCGACATCGAGGACAGCCGCCACCTGTCGGTGACGGTACAGGCCGGCGGCAAGACCATCCTGGTGCACAATTTCTACGTGCCCGCGGGTGGCGACGAGCCGGATCCCGAGATCAACAGGAAGTTCAGGCACAAGCTCGATTTCGTCGCCGAGATGAACGCCATCCGGGCCGAGCATGGCGAGGTATCGGCGTCGGTGCTGGTCGGGGACCTCAATATCGCGCCGCTGGAGCATGATGTCTGGTCGCACAAGCAATTGCTCAACGTGGTCAGCCACACGCCGGTCGAGACCGAAAACTTCGAGGCGATGCGGCGCGCCGGCGGCTGGGTCGACCTGATGCGGCACAACGTGCCACCGGAACAGAAGCTCTATACCTGGTGGAGTTATCGCGCGCAGGATTGGGAGGCGTCCAATCGCGGCCGGCGGCTCGACCATGTCTGGTCGTCACCAAACCTGGTGCCCAGTTTTGCCGGCTATGAGATCCTTAGAGCCGCCCGTGGCTGGGACCGGCCGTCGGACCATGTGCCAGTGATTGCCCGGTTCGCCCTGGATTAAGTTTATGATATTCAGGTGAAGCCGGCCTGCAAACGGCGGCTTCCTGCGCTTCCCAGTTCTACTACGTCGCAGTAGAACTGTGCTCACGTACTTTAGTACGCTTCTCGGAGTCCGCCGTTTTCGCCTCGGCCTGACCTGAATCTCGACACCTGCGGCGTCAAATGCCAGGTCAACCCGAAAATCGTGGCGCCAATTCCTCGATGCGGCGGATCATGTCGTGGAATTCCTCGGAGATGCGCTGATGCAGCTTCACCGCCAATTCCGGGTATTCCTCCAGTATGCGCCGGAACATCTTGCGGCTCAGCCTTATCACTTCCGAGTCGATTTCGGCCGAGGCGCTGGTCAGCCGGTTGGTATCGGCGATCAGCGCCAGCTCGCTAAGCATCGTGCCTGGGCCGACCTTGCCGATCGGGATGCGCTCGCCATCCTGCTCGCGATAGAGCACGATGCGCCCGCTGACCACGACATAGGCCGAGTCGGCCACGTCGTCCTCGCGATAAAGCTTGTGGTCGGCCTGCACCAAAGTGGTCTCGGCACCGAAGGCGAGCAGGCGCAACTGTTCCTGCGTGAAGCCCTCGAAAAGCCTCACGGCGGACAGGATGCGGATGTCGTCATCCAGCGCCATCTAGCTGTGTCCCCGAACGGTCAGTCCAATCCCTCCTCTGCGGTACGATCCCAGAATCCCCCTCCAACAGGATCGTACCCGAAAGCGGCCCCGCCCGAACCGCTCATTTGAATGGTGAAATGTTTAAGGAACCAGCTTGTAGCCGCCGCTTTCTGTCACAAGAATTTCAGCATTGGAAGGATCGCGCTCGATCTTCTGGCGCAGACGGTAGACATGGGTTTCCAGGGTATGCGTGGTGACGCCGGAATTGTATCCCCACACTTCCTCCAGCAGCACGTCGCGGGTCACCACCTTCTGGTCGGCGCGATAGAGATACTTGATGATCGAGGCTTCCTTTTCCGTCAGCCGCACCTTGCCGCCGCGCTGGTCGATGAGCAGTTTCTGGCTGGGCTTGAAGGTGTAGGGGCCGACCGAGAAGGTCGCGTCCTCGCTCTGCTCATGCTGGCGCAGTTGCGCCCGGATACGGGCAAGCAGCACCGCGAAGCGGAACGGCTTGGTCACATAGTCGTTGGCGCCGGCCTCGAGACCCAGAATCGTGTCCGAATCGGTATCGTGGCCGGTCAGCATGATGATGGGCGCCTTGTAGCCGCCCTTGCGCAGGATCTTCACCGCCTCCCGGCCGTCCATGTCGGGCAGACCGACATCCATGATGAGCAGGTCGATGAGCCCGCCGCGCGCAGCGGTGACGCCTTTTGCCGCAGTCGCTTCCTGCAGCACATCGAATTCCTCGTAGAGGGACAGTTGCTCGACCAGTGTGCCGCGCAGGTCGTCATCGTCATCGACGATCAGGATGGTACGTGAGGTCATGGATCAATCCGTTGTTTTGAAAAGTGAATTCAGTTGACCGCTGCGTATTTATGCGGAAGCTGGCCGGCACAATAGCCGATCACAGTGATTTGTTCCGTGGCACGATCATACAAGAAAAAACGCGATCGCAATGCAGCCGGCGCAATTTTGGCAAAAGGGCTGCGCGTGCTGACCGTGCGGGCTCGCCCCGGCCATCCAAGCCAGGGCCTGCTGCAGGCCGGCAAAACGGTGTTTGCGTGCGCGCTGGGGCGTGGCGGCATCTCGGCCGGCAAGCGCGAAGGCGACGGTGCCACGCCGCTCGCTTCGATGCGCATACTGACGGGCTATTTCCGGGGAGATCAGTTTGCCGCCGGGCGCAGAACGCGGCTGGCGATGGCGTCGATCGGGCCGGACCTCGGCTGGTGCGAAGTGCCTGACGACCGCAACTATAACAGGCCGGTCAAGATTCCCTACGGCGCCAGCCACGAACGCATGCGGCGCGACGACCGGCTCTATGACGCCTGCCTGGTGCTCGACTGGAACATCGCGCCGCGCCGGCGCGGGCGCGGCAGCGCCATCTTCTTCCATCTGGCGCGTCCCGGCTTCACGCCGACGGAAGGTTGCGTGGCGGTGACCGCGCGCACGATGGCGCGGCTTTTGCCGCTGCTGTCGGACCGGACAGTGGTAAGGGTGGTGAGATAGGGGAATAGGGAATAGGGAATAGGGAATAGGGAATAGGGAATAGGGAATAGGGAATAGGGAAGTCTTCAGCGGCAGCAGACACGCTCAAGCTGCATCATCCTACTCCCCTGCTCGCTTATCCCTTCCTGTTCCGCTGCCAGCCGATGTCGAGAAGGCCCAACCGGCCTGTCTCGCGGTCCATGGCCCGGGCGATGTCCCTGCGGCCGGCCCCGATATCGCGCAACTGGCGATCGGAGAGGTCCTCGACGTTCTGGTGAGGAAGGTTGACGGCGACCTTGGCCTGCCGCAGCCAGGTACGGGCAGCCGACAGCCAGTCTGGCCGGGCGATGTATGCAGGGCGAAGAGCGATGTGAGACATGAGGTGATCCGTATTCCCCGGAGATCAAATCCGGTTTGATGGTGTCTTTGATGCTGCAATCATGCCGTATTGAAAAACCAACGGGAAACGAGTAGTTCTTGTCTGATCATCAAGTTTTATTTGAGGATTAAGGCTCCATGAGCCGCTTCGATCAGGCCGCACGCTGATGGCAGCGCTCTTGCCGGGAACGCGGGCGCTCAGGACGCTGGAGGCGGCGGCCCGGCACCTCAATTTCACCCGCGCCGCCGACGAGCTCGGCCTGACGCCTGCCGCCGTCAGCCACCAGATCAAGGAAATCGAGGATCAGCTCGGCATCGTGCTGTTCACCCGCACCAGCCGCACCATCCGGCTGACGGAGGCGGGCACGGTGCTTTACGAGGCGGCGACCGACACGCTCGACCTGCTTGGCCGCGCCGTGATGCGGGCGCGCAAGATGGCGCGCGGCACCGAATTCCTGAAGGTGACGCTGGACGCGCAGTTCGCGGCGAAATGGCTGATGCGGCGCGTCGAGAATTTCCGCCAGCAGCGGCCGGGCATCGAACTCAGGTTCGACATCGCCTATGGCTTGCGCGATTTCGATCTCGACGACGTCGATGTCGGCATCCGCTTCGGCGCCGGCAAATATCCGGGGCTCAGCGCACACCGCCTGTTCGACAACATCATCATTCCGGTGTGCAGTCCGGGCCTCCTGACATCGGGGCCGCCCCTGCGCGAGCCGCGCGACTTGTTCAACCACACGCTTGCCCATATCGAATGGGCCCGCCAGGGCGTGACATGGCCGAACTGGCGCATGTGGATGGCGGCGGCCGGCATCAACGATTTCGACGACAGCCGCACCGTGGTCTTCGGCACATCGACGGATGCGGTGCAGGCAGCGCTCGACGGCAATGCCGTCGCGCTCGCCGATTTCGCCATGGTGGCAAACGACCTGTCCGAGGGCCGGCTGGTGCGGCCCTTTGAGCTCAGCATCAGGGTTGCGCCGGAATACGCTTATTTCCTGGTTTATCCCCAGGCCATGGCCGACGATCCCCGCATTGTCGCCTTCCGCGAATGGATCCTAGAGGAAGTTTCCAGGACGCGGACAGCGGACAAGGTGTAGTCCCTCAGGACCGGGCGTTGTGGCCGAAGATCATGCGTCGGTATTTCTTCACGTTCCATTTCAGCTTCTTGTAGAGCAGCGGCTGCATCTTGCCGGCGACGGAAGTCTGGAACGCGCCGTTTTCGCTGCCTTGCTCGACGATTGGCCGCTCGAACCACAGCATCTCAACGCCCAGCTTTTCGTCCATCTGTTCGATCTGGTGGTCGATCACGGTGTAGATCTTGTGTTGATCGATCCAGGCACAACGGGCTTCGGCGACCGAACGGGTGATGAGATAGGAATCCGCGCACCTGGCATGCAGTGCCGGGTAGAGCCTCTGGCCCCTGCGCAATTTCCAGCTCGGCGTGTAGTAGTTGCTGCCGTTGCCGAAATAGATGACGGCCTTGCGCATCGGGCTGCCGAGTTCGGCCAGCCCTTGCCGGAATTTGGCGACGAAGTCGCGCGCGAGGAAGACGTCATCCTCGAAGACCAGGCAATAGGGCAGGTCGGTTTCGAGGAAGTCGCGCCAGATGCCGACATGCTTCAGCGCCAGCGAGACCTGCGCCGGGTGGACAAAATCGGGAGCGACCAATTCAGCACGGATTTCCGGGGTGATATCCGCCCTGTCCCAGTCGGTGTAGAAGGTGACCGGCACGCCGCGCCGGTCGAACTCGCGCACGATGTGCCGGCGCCGGTCGTCGTAGCCCTGCTTGACGTGACAGATCCTGGTGAACACCAGGTCGCGGGGAAATCCGGACTTATCCGCCATCGTCAACGCACCGTCAGCTTGCAGCGGCGCCGAACCAGCCGATCACCGCGCCGATGATCAACAGCACGCCAAGCCAGTGACCGCCGTCAATGACAGTCAGGTCCCAGCCGAAATTCTCGTAGCGATGGTTGACCGACAGCGTCGTGGCGACAAAACCCAGCCAAAGCACGAAACCGAAGATCAGTCCGGCCAGCCAGGTCGGCTCACCACCCGTCATCGCGCCGACGACCAGGGCCATGATGTAGGCCATCAGCAGTTCGGCGATGAAGGAGATGACGAAGGGCAGAGGCGATTTCTTCATCGTCGCGGGATCGAGCCTGGCGGCCTTCAGCCAGGGCTTGCTCAACGCCATGTACCAGGCGGCGCCGAACAGCCAGGCCACGACGGCGGCGGCGATCACCGCCAGCCAATTCACCGCTGAAAAATCCATGCGTTCCCCTCCTGTGCGGTTTTATGGAAACGCCTGTTCGGCGATGGCGTCAAGCAGTCGCCATACCGTGGTGCGTTTGACTTCGGCATCCTCCAGCGCCCTTGTCACCGGCACCTGATAGACGGCAAGCGGCTCCAGCCCCGATCGCGGCAGATAGGACCGGCCGGGATCGCCGACCAGAATGTCGGCGCCACGCCGTTTGAGCGTCGAAAACCACGGCATCAGCCGGTCGGCGAAGGGTTTGTCGTAGAAGACGTCGCCTGCCAGGACCACGTCCCAGCCCGCATCGGTGCCCACACAGTCCGTGCCGAGGAACGCGATGCCGACGCCGTTGGCCTCGCTGTTGAGGCGGATCGCGGTGGCGCAGAACGGGTCGATGTCGGCGGCGGTTACCTCGGCAGCGCCCGCCTTGACGGCGGCGATGGCGACGAGTCCGGAGCCCGAAGCGAAATCGAGCACGCGCTTGCCTCGGACCATATCGGGATTGTCGATGACATAGCGGGCGAGGCCCTGGCCGCCCGCCCAGGCAAACGCCCAAAAGGGCGGCGGCAGGCCGATCTCGACAAGTTCGTCCTCTGTTCGCTGCCAGAGATCATGCGCTTCGTCGGCGAGGTGAAGGCGAATTTCTGGCACATGCGGCGGCGCCATCAGCGCCGTGTTGTCGAGAATGAATTGCTTGGCGCTATCGGGTGTAAGTGCCGTCACGGCGCAGGCATCAGGCCGCCCATGCGGCAGACTTCCTTCCATTCGGCCGGGGTCACCGGCTGCACGGAAAGCCGTCCGAGCCGCACCAGCGCCATCTCGGCCAGTTTCGGATTGGCTTTGACTTCTTCCAGCGTCGGCGGGTTCGGCATGTCCCTGACGGCGCGGATGTCGACACACTCCCAGCGCGGATCATCCGACGTGGTGTCGGGATGGGCCAGCGCGCAGACCTCGGCAATGCCGACCACGTTCAGGCCGTCGTTGGAATGGTAGAAGAAGCCGAGATCGCCGACCTGCATGGCCTTCATGTTGTTGCGGGCGGCGTAGTTGCGCACGCCGTCCCATTGGGTGCCGGCCTTGCCCTTGGCCTTCAACGCCTCGAAGGAGAAAACCGAGGGTTCGGATTTGAACAGCCAGTAGTTCATTTTCTCTCCTCCTTGCGGCCCAGTCGCGGGCGCCGCGAATTAACTAGCCGCCGGCTTGTTGAACGTCCAGTTCCACTGGCGGATTTCGACGCTTTGGAACAGGCCGGCCTTGGCGTAGGGGTCGGCGGCCGACAGAGCCTGCGCGCTGGGCAGATCGGGGGCCTCGACCACCACGAGGCTGCCATTGGGCTTGCCGTCGGCGTCGAGGAACGGACCGGCAAAGGCCAATTTCTTGTCGCCGTTCAGCCCTTCGAGAAAGGCGACATGCTCGGGCCGCGTGTCGAGGCGCACCTGCAGGCCTCCGGGCTTGTCCTTGCAGATCAGAGCAAACAGCATGGTCTTTCTCCTGGGTGGTTGGATCAGAGTGTGGGATCAATCGTTGGTTTCGGTCTTCAGCGGCCGGGTCATCAGCGCCGTCACGGCCTGCCCGATGGTGATGGTGCCATCCAGTATGGCGGCGACCGCGGCGATGATCGGCGCATCGATTTCGCGCTCGGCGGCGATGCGGGCGGCGATCGCCGCGGTCGGCACGCCCTCGGCCAGCGGCAATCCGGAAAGTGCCTTGCCCTGTCCGAGCGCCAGCCCATAGGCGAAATTGCGCGACTGCGCCGACGAGCAGGTAAGCAGCAGGTCGCCAAGCCCGGAAAGCCCCATCAGGGTCTCGGGCCTGGCGCCGAAGGCGGCACCGATGCGGCGCAGTTCGACAAAGCCGCGCGTCACCATGGCCGCCTGTGCGCTGGCGCCGAGCCCGGCCCCGGTGACAGCGCCGGCGGCGATGGCGAAGACGTTCTTCAAGGCGCCGCCGATCTCGACGCCGATCAAGTCGTCGCTCGAATAGCAGCGCAGGTTTTCAGCCGAAAATCGGGCGGCAAGGTTGGCGGCAAGCGCCTCGTCGCCGGCGGCCACCACCACCGCCGTCGGCAGGCCGCGGGCGACATCGCTGGCAAAGCTCGGCCCTGACAGCGCTGCGACCGGGTTTGGCGGCAAGATTTCCGCAGCGATTGCCGACAGCAAGGCGCCGGTGTCGCGCTCGATGCCCTTGGCGCAGAGCACGAGCGGAATGCCGGCCGGCATATGATCCCTGGCGGCGGCCAGCGTGGCCCGCAACGCCTGAGCCGGCGTCACCGTCAGCACGCAATCGGCCCCAGTGAGGGCTGCCTCCATGTCGCTCGTCGCCTTGATGCCGGGCGCGATGGCGATGCCCGGGAGATAGCGTGGGTTCTCGCCCCGGCCGATCGCAGCCACGGTTTCAGGGTCACGCGCGAACAGCCGCACCGTATGGCCGGCGCGCAGCATGGCCAGCGCCAGCGCCGTGCCCCAGGCGCCGCCGCCGAGCACGGCGACATGCCAGCCGCTTTTGCCCGGACCCCCACCCTTCATGGCTCGATCGGTCATGCCTTGGCTCCGCGACGGCCGGAGCCGACCATTGGCGCCGAGACGCTGTCCAGCGGCCAGCGCGAGCGCGGCACGAAATCGAAGCCGTTCTCCTGCGCCATGCCTTCTCGCAGGCGTTCGATACCGGCCCAGGCAATCATCGCCGCGTTGTCGGTGCAAAGCTTCAGTGGTGGCGCGACGAAGCTGAAACCGGCGTCAGTGCAAAGCCGCTCCAGCGTTGTCTTGACCGTGCGGTTGGCGGCGACGCCGCCGGCGACGACCAGCGCCGGGTTTTTCGTGCCAGGGAATGTTTCGCGAAAGCGTTCCAGCGCGCGAGAAACACGGTCGGCGAGCGCATCGGCGACGGCCGCCTGGAACGAGGCGCAGATGTCGGCGACATCCTGGTCGCTCAAGGGCTCGATCGCTGTCGCCGCCTGACGCACCGCGGTCTTCAGGCCGGAGAAGGAGAAATCGGGCTGCGCCGAGCCTTTCATCGGCCGCGGGAAGGCAAAACGCGAGGCATTGCCCGACAGCGCTGCCTTCTCGACATTGGGACCGCCGGGATAGGGCAGACCGAGCATCTTGGCGGTCTTGTCGAAGGCTTCGCCGAGCGCGTCATCGATGGTGGTGGCCCAGCGCTGGTAGTCGCCAACGCCGCGCACGGCCAGAATCTGCGTATGGCCGCCGGATACCAGCAGCAAGAGATAGGGGAATTCGAGCCCGTCGGTCAGTCGCGCCGTCAAGGCGTGGCCTTCGAGGTGATTGACGGCGATCAGCGGCTTGCCGGCCGCCGCGGCGATCGCCTTGGCCGTCATCAACCCGACGATCAGTCCGCCGACGAGGCCTGGTCCGGCGGTCGCGGCGATCGCATCGAGATCGGCCAGCGCCACGCCCGCATCGGCGAGCGCGGCCTCGATAATGCCGTCCAGCGCCTCGACGTGGGCGCGCGCGGCGATCTCCGGCACGACGCCGCCGAACGCGGCATGTTCCTCGATCTGGGAGAGCACGATGTTGGACATGATTTTCGGCGCGGCATCGCCCTCCAGCGCCACGACGCTGGCGGCGGTCTCATCGCAACTCGTCTCAATGCCCAGAACGCGGATCAATTCGTCGCTCTCTCCAGAGATTGTATGTCAGGGCGTTCCTCGTTAGGAGAGTGCCCGGAAACGCAAAGCCAGCCGGGGGTTATCACGGACCGCGCGCCATGCAAACAATCTTGAAAATCGGAACACGCGGCAGCCCGCTGGCATTGGCGCAGGCGCATGAAACACAGGCGCGGCTGATGGCCGCGCACGGCATGCCGGCGGAGGCGTTCGAGGTCGTCGTCATCTCGACCAGCGGCGACCGCATCCAGGACCGGCCGCTGTCGGAGGCTGGCGGCAAAGGCCTGTTCACCAAGGAAATCGAGGAAGCCCTGCTCGCCGGCGCGATCGACATCGCCGTGCACTCGTCAAAGGACATGCCGACGCAATTGCCGCCCGGCCTGGAACTCTCCGCCTTCCTGCCGCGTGAGGATGCGCGCGATGCCTTTGTGGGCAGGGCGGCGAAGACGATCGCGGAACTGCCGCAAGGGGCGAAAGTCGGCTCCTCGTCGCTGCGGCGGCAGGCGTTAATCCGCCGCATGCGGCCGGACCTCGACGTGGTGATGTTCCGCGGCAATGTGCAGACGCGGCTGCGCAAGCTGGACGAAGGGGTCGCGAGCGGCACCATCCTTGCCTATGCCGGCCTGAAGCGGCTGGGCCTGGAAGATGTTGCCACCGATTTGATGCCGCTGGACAGCTTCCCGCCGGCACCAGGCCAGGGTGCGATCGGCATCGAGACACGGATCGGCGACCGCGATGTCGAGAAGATGCTGGTGGCGATCCACGATGTGGCGACCGGGCAGGCACTCGCCTGCGAGCGCGCTTTCCTGGCGGCGCTCGATGGCTCCTGCCGCACGCCTATCGCCGGCTATGCCGCGATCGAGGCCGGAAAGCTCTCTTTCGCCGGGCTGATCATCTCGCCCGACGGCACGCAGTCGCACGCGGTCGAGCTACAAGGGCTGGCACAGGACGCCGCCCGCATCGGTGATGAAGCGGCGTGGACGGCGCGTGCCAAGGCCGGCGAAAAGTTCTTCCACGGCTGGCTCTGAAGATGCTCCGCGTGCTGGTCACCAGACCGGAGCCGGGTGCGTCGCGCACCGCGCGAAAGCTGGAGGAGATGGGTTTTGAGCCTCTTCTTCTGCCCTTGACGGAGACGATGGCGTTGCCGGTCGATGCCAAGGCGATTCCGGAAGACGTGGCAGTCGTCGCCATCACCAGCGCTAATGCGGTGCGCCACGCCCCCAGAGATCTGATTGCGGTGCTGTCCAATCTGCCTTGTCATGCTGTCGGCAGGAGGACCGCGGAGGCCGCGCGCAAAGCCGGCTTTCTCTCGGTCAACGAGGGGCCCGGCGATGCCGAGGCGCTGGCCGACGGCATGGCAATCGCGTTTTCCGGCAAAACAATCGTCTATCTCTGCGGGCGCGTGCGATTTCCCGCCTTCGAGCAGAAGCTGGAAGCAGCTCACGCCCAGGTCCATGCCGTCGAGACTTATGACACGCTTGCGGTGAGCTATTCGGACGAAGCGATCCTTCCTCTGATATCCGGTCAATCCGTCGATGCGGTGCTGCTCTATTCGGCCATGGCCGCTGCCGAAATGCAGACACTGGCCAGGCGACTTACCTTGCAGCAGGCCTTTGAAAAGACCCGTTTTTTTGCTCTTTCCGCGCGCATTGCCGCCGCTTTCGGCGACGGCACCGGCAAAGCAATGCACGTTGCCGCGCGGCCCGACGAGGAGGCGCTGCTGGCACTTTTGCGGGCACGGCCCTGACCCGCGTCATCACACCGCCCCTTTTCACCGCTTGGTGATGTGCTAGACCCTTTCTGAACCATCACGCGCCGCCAGGCGTTGAGACGAAGCGAATTTGCGGAGCCCCTGCATGGTCAAGACGCCGAAGATGCGACACTCGAAAGGCCGCCGCGAGCCGGTGACCATCGATCTCGATCCGGGCGCCGTCTCACGCATCGTCGACGAGGATGCCGCCAAGAATACCGCCCAGACCGATGAGGCGAAGGCCGAGGAAGCGGCGAACGCCTCGCGGCCAGAGCCGCCGGACGAGCCGGTACATGCCGATCAGGCGGATCTCGAACCTTGGGAGCATGGCGATGCAGCCGCCGGGCAGCCTGGCACCCACGCGCCATCGCAAGCCGAGGCCAAATCCACTGAGCCGGAAATGCTTTATCCCGGTTCGGATACACCCCCCAACCGCGCCAAGGCTTCCGACTACAATTTCGAGGATGCAACCGCCAAAACCGCGGAGACCAAGGCGGCTTCCGGTAAAACCGACGCAAGGAGCGAACCGATGGTCACGCAGCCGAAGCGGGGCGGCCTCAACGGCATCGCCGCCGGCGTCATCGGTGGTGTCATCGCCCTGGTCGGGGCCGGTGGCCTGCAATTTGCCGGCCTGCTCGGTGCGCCGGGTGCCGCTCCCGGTGTCTCGCTCGACGGCGTCAATGGCGAGATCGCCTCGTTGAAAAGCGAAATCGCGGATATGAGGGAAGCCGGCGGCAGCGGCGGTGCATCGGCCAAGGTCGACGGCCTGTCGTCGGCGCTGGATCAGGTCAAGAGCGATGTCGCGGCGCTGAAATCGGCGGTCGAACAGGGGGGCGCGGGCGACAATGCCGGGCTTGCCGCGATGGGCGACAAAGTCAAGCAGATCGAAACCACGGTGGCGGCCCTCGGCAAAGCCGGCAGCGCGGCGCCTGTCGATCTCGGCCCGCTCAACGAAAAGCTGGCGGGTCTCGATGCGCTGGTGAAGTCGACGGGCGAGGCGGCGAAGGCACAGGAAGGCCGTCTCTCCGCGCTGGAGCAGTCGGTGTCGCAGCTTTCCGGCAAGGTCGATGCGCAGGCGTCCCAGCCAAAGATCGCACTCGCCATCGCTGCCTCGGCGCTGAAGGCGGCGCTCGATCGCGGCGCGCCGTTTTCAGCCGAACTCGATACGCTGGCCGCGATTTCGCCTGATGCGCCCGAACTCGCGACCTTGCGGCCCTATGCGGAAAAGGGCGTGCCGACCCGTACCGAGATCGCCTCGCGGATGGACGCCGCCGCCAATGCCATGGTCGCCGCCGCCACGCCGGTCGATCAGAATGCCGGCTTCCTTCAGAACCTGATGTCGAGCGCTGAATCGCTGGTCAAGGTCCGGCCGATCGGTGCCGTCGAAGGCCCCGGCGCACCGGAAACCGTGGCGCGCATGGAGGCTGCGGTCACGCAGGGCGACTATGCCAAGGCACTCAGCGAATATGACACGCTGCCGGAAGCCGCGAAGGCAGCGGGCGCCGACTTTGCCGGCAAACTGAAGGCGCGCATCGAGGTCGAAACCCAGGTCGACGCGCTGATCTCCGGCGCGATGAAGGCATGAGGGCAACACGATGATCCGCCTGCTCGCCTTCCTCATCGTCGTCTTCGCGCTCGGGCTGGGCTTTGCCTGGCTGGCCGATCGGCCGGGTGACATGGTCGTCACCTTCAACGGCTATCAGTACCAGGTGAGCCTGATGGTGGCGGCGGTTGCCGTCGTCGCTGTCGTCGCCGCGGTGATGATTGTCTGGTGGCTCATCAAGTCGCTGTGGAACAGTCCCTACACCATCTCCCGCTATTTTCGCGTGCGCCGCCGCGACCGTGGCTATCAGGCGCTGTCGACCGGCATGATCGCCGCCGGCGCCGGCGACGGGGCGCTGGCCCGCAAGAAGACCAAGGAAGCGGCCAAGCTGATCCGCTCCGACCAGGAGCCGCTGATCCATCTGCTCGAGGCACAGGCATCGCTGCTCGAAGGCGACCATGAAGGCGCGCGCCAAAAATTCGAGAGCATGCTCGACGATCCCGAAATGCGGCTGCTTGGCCTGCGTGGGCTTTACCTGGAAGCCGAACGCCTGGGCGACCGCAACGCCGCCCGGCACTATGCCGGCCGTGCCGCCGCAGTAGCGCCGCAACTGGCCTGGGCGGCCGAATCGACGCTGGAGGAACTGACCGCGCGCGGCGACTGGGATGGCGCGCTGAAACTGGTCGACGCGCAAAAGTCGACGCGGCAGATCGAGCGTGACGCCGCCAACCGCCGCCGCGCCGTGCTGTTGACCGCCAAGGCGCAGTCGCTCGCCGACAGCGATCCCGCGGCTGCCAGAACAGCGGCGATCGAGGCCAACAGATTGCAGCCGGATTTTGCCCCCGCCGCCGTTGCCGCCGCCGCGGCGCTGTTCAAGCAGAACGACGTGCGCAAGGGTTCGAAGATCCTCGAAGCAGCGTGGAAGGCCGACCCGCATCCCGAGATTGCCGAGCTCTACACCCATGCAAGGCCGGGTGACGCCGTGCTCGATCGGCTCAACCGGGCAAAGAAGCTGCAGGAGATGAAGAAGAACCACGCTGAATCGTCAATGACGGTGGCGCGTGCCGCGCTCGACGCGCAGGATTTTTCAACCGCCCGCCGCGAGGCAGAGGCCGCGATCCGGATGGACCGACGCGAGGGCGCCTATCTGCTGCTCGCCGACATTGAGGAGGCCGAGACCGGCGACCAGGGCAAGGTGCGGCAGCTGCTGTCCAAGGCGGTGCGAGCCCCGCGCGATCCGGCCTGGGTCGCCGACGGCGTCATCTCCGAGCGCTGGGCGCCGGTCTCGCCGGTCACCGGCCGGCTCGACGCCTTCGAGTGGCGCGCGCCGATGGAGCGGCTTGGCCGTCTGATCGACAGCCACGATGAGCCGGACGCCCCGGCAGTGGCCATCGAGGCGCCGGGCAGGCCGGAAAGGCCGGTCGAGGTGATCGATCACGCCGCACCGGGCGACGAGGCGACGCGCAAGGACGCCGAAAGCCGCGAGGATCATGTCACACCGGTCACGGCCGCCGCCTTTGCCGCGGTGCCAGCCGACGCCGAGGCGGTCGAGCCGGCGGAAGAACTGGCGCGGCTGCCGGACGATCCAGGCGTCGATCCGGACGACGAGGCGGAAAAGTCGACACGCCGGTTCCGGCTGTTTTGATTTGGGCAGGCCGTTGGGCCGTTTGGGAATGAATTGATGTTCGAGCGCGTTCTGTCGTTTCTCAGGGATTTGCCGGCTGGCTCCGGCAGCCATGCCAGCACGGACGATCCGCGCGTCGCGGCCTCGGCGCTGCTCTATCACGTGATGAATGCCGACGGCGTGCGCCAGGATGTCGAATGGGAGCGGTTCAAGGCGGTGCTGGCGCAAAGCTATTCGATCAGCGGCGCCGAACTCGAAGCACTCGCCGCCGCCGGCGAGCGGGCCGACAACGAGGCAATCGACCTCTACGCCTTCACCAGCGTGCTCAAGCGCCACCTCGACGCGGAGGGGCGCAAGGCGTTCATCGGCCTGATGTGGGAGATCGTTTATGCCGATGGCGAGCTGCATGAGCTGGAGGACAACACGGTGTGGCGTGTCGCCGAGCTGATCGGCGTCGAACGCCACGACCGCGTCGAGGCGCGCCGCAAGGCGGCGGCGCACGCTCCGGGCGCCACTGGAACATCCTCGGACGAATAGGATTTTCGCCGTCCATGCCGCGCCAGACGAGGTCGAAACCAAAAGTCCTGATCGTGCTGCATCAGGAGAATTCGAGCCCCGGGCGCGTCGGCCACATGCTGCTCGAAGAGGGCTTCGATCTCGACATCCGCCGCCCGCCGCTCGGCGACGCCTTGCCGGAAACGCTGGATGGCCACGCCGGCACAGTCGTCTTCGGCGGTCCGATGAGCGCCAATGACGAGGACGAGTTCGTTCGTCGCGAGACCAACTGGCTGCAGATTCCACTCAGGGAGAACCGGCCACTGCTCGGCATCTGTCTTGGGGCGCAGATGCTGGCCAATCATCTCGGCGGCAAGGTCGAGGGCCATGGCGAAGGGCTGGTCGAGATCGGCTGGTATCCCCTGAAAGCGACCGAGGCCGGCAAGAAACTGATGCACTGGCCAGAGATGGTCTACCAGTTCCATCGTGAAGGCTTTTCGCTGCCGAGCGACGCGACGCTGCTGGCCACGAACGAGACCTATCCCAACCAGGCCTTCCGCTATGGCGATAATGCCTGGGGCATCCAGTTCCACGGCGAACTGACCCGAGTGATGATGCAGCGCTGGGTGGTGCGCGGCGCCCACCGCTTCGAGCTGCCCGGTGCGCAGCCCGGCCGCGACCATCTCGGCGGCCGGCTGATCTGGGACATGCATTTGAAGCGCTGGCTCGACGAGTTTTTGCGCACGATTTTTGGCGAGCCTGTGGCGCGGTAGTGCCGGGCCGGTGCTCTGAACCGCCGACGCCTAAAAACTAGTCCGAAAACGTTACGCTCACGCCGCGCTGCCGAAAATAAGCCTGCATCAACTTGCGGCCCGAGCGGTTGCTCTGCGCCAATTTGGCAGGATCGAACACCGCCTGTTTTATCCCCTCTCGCGCCAGCGCTGCCTTGAGCGTCGCGATATGGGCGTCGATGTCGGCATTGTCCGCCCTGAGCGACGCGTAGATATTTTCGGTCGCTTCGGCCACGGTCGGTTCGCTCACTTGTGTTGTCCTTTGGTTGGTTCGGCGGCGGCTTAGCATAGATTCGCTGCCCCGTCAGTTTCGTCCTTTGAGGTGCCTCACCTTGCGCAGCGCCGGGAACAGATAGGCCCACAGGCCGGCAACCGCGACGGCGCCGATGCCGCCGATGACCACCGCCGGAACCGTGCCGATCAGCGCCGCCATGGTGCCGGCGCGAAATTCGCCGACCTCGTTGGAGGCACCGACGAAGACCTGGTTGACGGCGTTGACGCGGCCGCGCACCTCGTCGGGCGTCCACAGCTGGATCAGCGTCTCCCTGATGTAGACACTGAACATGTCGGTGGCTCCGAGCAGGGCAAGTGCCACAATCGAGAGCCAGGTGAGCGTCGACAGGCCGAACAGCACAGTGCAGGCGCCGAACGCCGCCACGAAGCTCAGCATGATCTTGCCGGCACGGTCGCGGATCGGATGGCCCGCAAGCCAGACGGCGACGCAGATGGCGCCGATCCCAGGCGCCGAACGCAGCAGGCCGAGGCCCCAGGGGCCAAGTTGGAGGATGTCACGCGCATAGACCGGCAGCAGCGCCGAGGCGCCGGACAGAAGCACGGCGAAGAGGTCGAGCGAGATGGCGCCAAGCACGATCTTCTCGCTCCAGATGTAGCGGAAGCCGGCAAACAGCGTCTCCATTGTCGGCTTGTCGGTGGCGGTCTGTTGCGCGGGCTTGGGAATGGTGAAGATCAGCAACGCGGCGGCGAGCATCAGGACTGCGGCCGTCGCATAGGCCACTTCCGCCGACACGCCATAGAGCAAGCCGCCGGCGACCGGGCCGACAATCGTCGCGGTCTGCCAGGCGGAGGAGTTCCAGGCGATGGCATTGGCGAAATCGCGCTGCGGCACGAGATTGGCGAACAGGGAGGACGAAGCCGGCCCGTAGAAGGCGCGGGCAATGCCGAACATGACCAGCACGGCGAAGATCGGGAGCGGGGTTGTAAGGCCGCGCAGGGTCAAAAACAGCAGAGCCAGCGCGCAGGCGCCTTCGACCAAGGTCGCCAAGGTCATGATGAGCCGGCGGCCGAAACGGTCGGCGACGACACCTGTAACCAGCACCAGAAGCAGCGACGGCAGGAACTGGACGATGCCGACAATGCCAAGATCGAACGGATCGCGCGTCAGATCATAGACCTGCCAGCCGACGGCCACCGAAACGATCATGGTCGCGAAAGTGGTGAGAAAGCGCGCCGTCCAGTAGCTGAGGAAGGCTCTGTGCCGGAAAGCGGCATAGCGCTGCTCCGGCAAGGTTTGTTCTGGTATCATGAAGTGAGGCCCCGTTGCGGTGGGCATCGGCTCGCGGGGCACTTCCCGAATGGGCGCTGTTCGACCAATGGAACTTGGTAAAGTTCGGGGCGGATATGCTTTAAAATCAGATCCGGATCAAGGGACTTTCGATCCGCACCACCGATAGCACGCGGAAGTTACTGCCGCAGCGCAGCTGAAATCGCGTCCAGCCCGCCTTTCAACTCGGCCTCCCTCGGCCAGCCGAAGCCGACGCGGAAGAAGCGCTTTTCCATTTCGAACCAGTGGCCGGGCCCGACATAGGTGCCGTGATCTTCCAGCAGCCTGACATAGAAGCGATCGAGGTCGAAGCCGGGTTCGACATCGAGGCGCGGGAAACCGACGACACCGCCTTCGGGCCGCACCCAGTCGACCAGCGGCTCGCGGTCGATCCAGGCCTGGACGATGTCCCGGCGCCTGGCCATTTCGGGCTGCAGCTTTGCCAGGAAAGCGTCCCGGCCTTCCAGCATGCCGCGCGCTATGCCTTCGTCGATGACGCTGCCGCAGATGCCGATCTGCTCCTTGGCGGCCAGAAATGTCTCCTGAAGGGCCGCATCCCTGGTGATCAGCCAGCCGATGCGGATGCCGGGAATGCCGAAGGCTTTCGACAGCGACGAGACGCTGATGGCTTTTTTGCTCAGCGAGGCCGCCAAAGGCAGGCGCCTGCCATAGGAGAGATCGCGATAGGTTTCGTCGACCAGCAGATAGCAGCCGCTGGTCTCGGCGAGCGCGACCAGCGCGTCCAATTCGGCACGGCTCATCATGGTGCCGGTCGGATTGTGCGGGCAAGTAACGCTGATCAGCTTCGTGTTCGGCCGCATCGCGGCCCTGACGCGCTCGACGTCGATGGCGAAGCCTTCGTCGAAGGCGAGGTCGACAAAGCTGATGGCGCAGCCGATCGCCCGCGGCGTTTCGATGTTGGTGGCGTAGTTGGGCCTGATGACGACGAGGTGATCGCTGGCGGAGAGCAGCGAGGTGGAGATGATGAACAACGCGCCGGCCGCACCGGCCGTGACCAGCACATCGTCGGGCGCGATGCCGGCATCCTGCGCGGCGATCAGCGCGCGCAATTCCTTGTCGCCGCGATGCTCGCCATAGAAGAGGGTCAGATCAGGCAGCGAGAGGCCGATGTCGGAGAGTTTCTGATCGGCGATCGAACTTTCGGAGAGGTTGTAACGGATGCGGTCGTAACCGTACTCCTCCGGCGCTTCTCTCTCGATCACCATCCTGGTGTAATTCATGGCTTCCCCCAGATCGTCTTGTCCCAGGGTATCCAAGCCACAAAAGCACGAAGCCTGCCAAGGCGAATTCGCCGGCAGGCTTCTATTCCAGTCGTCCTAACAATTGGCTCAGCGTCCAAATCGCCTCAGGCCGAGACTTTGGCCTTTCGGCCCTTGCCTTTGACGGCGGCGACCACGGCGGCCTTGCGGCCGAGGCCGATCGACTTCGCCAGTTCGGAGCGCGAAGCCGCGTAGTTGGGGGCAACCATCGGATAGTCGGAAGGCAGGCCCCATTTGGCGCGATAGGCGTCCGGCGTCAGGCCGAAATGCACGCCGAGATGACGCTTCAGCGATTTGAATTTCTTGCCGTCCTCGAGGCAGATGATGAAATCCGGCGTCACCGACTTCTTCGGGTTGACGGCCGGGACCAGCGGTGCCGCCACCGGGGCGACCGGCTGGCCGAGCCCGCTGATCGAGGCGCTGACGCTGGCGATCAGCTCGGGAAGGCCGGACGCAGGCAGGCGATTCTTCTCGACATAGGCCGATACGATATGGGCCGTCAGCTCGAGAAGGTCGAGTGTCTTGCTGGCGTGGCTGTTTTCGTCGGTCAATCTATTTCCTCCATCCATGGCGCATAACCTCGAAAATGGGGCCGTTTTCAAAAAGGATGATGCGCAAAATTAAAGTGGGTCGTCTTCGTGTGTCGCGCGCGACGCGATATAGTGGGGCTGACTTCCTAGTCGGCAAATCTGCACAATGCAATCTATCGCCGGGACATAACACGGCATTTTGAACAACTATACTAAGTTGTAACAATATCAGACGATCAGGGCCTTGTCGCGCCACAGACGAAATCCGCCTTCAAAGGCGCGTGTGTTGTCACCGCGCCTGGAGTCGGGGGGCAATTCGTCCAGCTTGTCGACATTGCCGCCGCCGATGACGACATAGTCTGGCTGCAGGGCGGCGCGCAGCCGGTTGACGACGTCGAAGACATGACCGCGCCACTTCTTCTTGCCGCGCTTTACGAGGCCACGTTCACCGACATAGTCCTCGAAACTCTGGCCTTTTCTGTAGGGAAGGTGGGCGAGTTCCATCGGCTGGCCGACATTGTCGAGGACCATCGCGGCACCGAGGCCGGTTCCGAGGCCGAGGAACAGCATGCGCCCGCCCTCATAGCTGCCGAGGGCCTGCATCAGCGCGTCATTGACCACCTTGACCGGCTTGCCGAACTCAGCGGTGAAATCGAAGCCGGCCCAGCCCTTGCCGAGATTCATGGGATCGAGCACCGGCTTGTTTTGACGCACGGGGCCCGGATAGCCCATCGAAATGACGTCATAGGACAGGCCGTCGGCGAGCTTCTTCACCTTGTCGATCATCTGCCTTGGCGTCAGGTCAGGCCCGGAATCGGTGCGGCGCTCGGTGCCACCGTCGCTGGTCAGGATCTTGACGTGCGACCCGCCAATATCGATCGAAAGGACTACCTGCCCGGTGTCCGACGCAGCCTTCTTAACCACCTTGGCCATCTCGTCCCCTCCACTCATGCGACCGGGTCGATCCAGCCGTTGGGCGGCCCGAAGCCGGCCATGGCGTCCGCTGGCCCCCACGTCCTCGGTTCGTAAAGATGCGGCGGCGTGGTGTCGCCGAGCACCGGACCGACGATGCGCCAGGCGAGTTCGGCGGCGTCCTGGCGGGTGAAGAGCTGGCCGTTGCCGTTCATGGCGTCGCCGATCAGCCGTTCATAGGGCGGCATGTCGCCCTTGGAATCGTCGAGCGCGGTGAGTTCCACCTGCTCGCCGATCATGTCGTCGCCCGGCGCCTTGCGCTGGGCGCCGATGGCGATCATCACCTGCGGGTCGATGCGGAAGCGGACGTAGTTCTGGTCGGCGGGCTTGATCGGGTCGAAGACGTCGAGCGGCGGCCGTTTCAGCCGCACCACCACCTCGGTGACATGCACCGGCATGTTCTTGCCGGCGCGGATGAAGAACGGCACGTCCTGCCAGCGCCAGGTGTCGACGAAAAAGCGTACCGCCGCGAAGGTCTCGACCGGCGAGTTCGGCGCCACGCCGGGCTCGGCGAGATAGCCGGTGAACTGGCCGCGCACGACATCGTCTTTCGTCAATGTCCGGATGGCGCGCAACACCTGCACCTTCTCGTCGATCAGGTCGTCGGCGGAGCGGCCGACCGGCGGCTCCATGGCCAGGAGCAGCAGGATGTTGAGCAGATGGTTCTCGATGACGTCGCGGATGGCGCCAACATCGTCATAGAACCGCCCGCGCCCCTCGACGCCGAAATCCTCCGCCATGGTGATCTGCACGCTCTCGACGTAATTGCGGTTCCAGATCGGCTCCAGCAGGGAGTTGGCGAAGCGGAAATAGAGCAGGTTCTGGATCGCCTCCTTGCCGAGATAGTGGTCGATGCGGAAGATCGACTGTTCGTCGAACACCAGGTGCAGCACTCGGTTCAGCCAGCGCGCCGACTGCAGATCGTGGCCGAACGGCTTTTCGACCATCAGCCGCGCGCCGTGCGCGGTGCCGGATTGCTCCAGCCCTTGCACGACGGTCTCGAACATGGACGGCGGCACCGCCATGTAATGCAGCGGCCGCTGGGCGCTGCCGAGTGCCGTCTTCAGCTTCTCGAAGGTTGTGGGATCGCGATAGTCGCCGCTGACATAGCGCAGCAGCGACGCGAACTTGGCGAAGACCGTCTCATCGACGGCGCCCAGGGCATGGACGATGCCGTCGCGGGCGCGGTCCTGCAACTGCTTCAAATCCCAGGCGTCGAAGGCGACGCCGATCACCGGTTCGGTGAGCGTGCCCTTGGCGACCATCTGGTAAAGCGCTGGAAATATCTTCTTGTGGGCGAGGTCGCCGGTCGCTCCGAAGAGCACCAGCGTATCGGACCGTTCCTGGCTCATGCGTGCGTCTCCCCTGTCGCCGTCACTTGCCGCCCTTCGGCTTTTCGATGTGCCCGCCAAAGGCATAGCGCATGGCGGACAACAGCTTGTCGGCGAATTCGGATTCGCCTTGCGAGGAGAAGCGGTCGAACAGGGCCGACGACAGCACCGGTGCCGGCACGCCGGTGTCGACCGCCGCCTTCAGCGTCCAGCGGCCCTCGCCGGAATCCGAGACCCGGCCGCCGAATTGCGCCAGACCCGGATCGCTCTTCAGCGCGCCGGCGGTGAGATCGAGCAGCCAGGAGCCGATGACGCTGCCATGCCGCCACACCTCGGCCACCTGCGGAAGGTCGATGTCGAACTGGTAGTATTGCGGGTTTTCTAGCGGGCTTGTCTCGGCGTCCGCCGTCCGCTGCCGTTTGCCGGCATTGGCCGACTTCAGGATGTTCATGCCTTCGGCATAGGCGGCCATGACGCCGTATTCGATGCCGTTGTGCACCATCTTGACGAAATGGCCGGCGCCGCTCGGTCCGCAATGCAGGTAGCCATAGGGCGCGGTGCCGGCGGTCTTGTCCGGGGTTGGCGCGCCGGCATCAGCGCCAGGCGCCAGCGTGGCAAAGACCGAATCGAGGTGCTGCACGGCCACGTCGGGACCCCCGATCATCAGGCAGTAGCCGCGCTCCAGCCCCCAGACGCCGCCACTGGTGCCGACATCGACAAGATGCATGCCCTTGGTGGCCAGTTTCGCGGCCTGGTCGACGGCGTCGTGATAATACGAATTGCCGCCGTCGATGACGATGTCGCCAGGCTCCATCAGCGCCGCGACCTGATCGATGATCCTGCCGGTGATCGCCGCCGGCAGCATCAGCCAGACACAGCGCGGCTTGGCCAGCTTGCCGACGAATTCCTCCAGGGATGCCGCCCCCAAGGCGCCGTCGCTCACAAGCGCCGCGACGCTGGCCGGGTTGATGTCATAGACGACGCATTCGTGGCCGTCGCGCATCAGCCGCCGCACCATGTTGGCGCCCATCCGGCCCAGTCCCATCATTCCGATCTGCATGGTTTCGTCCCTGTTTCCTAGAGATTTTCTGGGGTTGTCGAGGAAGGATCTACTGGCTGTCCTGCGCGCCTGACATGACGGAGAAGTCGACATTCTCCCAATCGCCGGTTCCGGGCCAGAAAAAAGTGAAGATCAGCGTGCTTCCGTTGGGGAGGCTGGCCGTGGGCAGATCGACAAGATGAAGGCCGAAAGCGTTTTCCGCTGTCCGGCTGTCGTGGGCGGTTGCCCAATTGTCCGTGCTCCAGTGGATGGTGGCCGCCGTCAGCAGCTCGACGCGCAATGTCTTGCCCTCGGGCAGTGCGCGGATCTTGTTGTTGAAGCGCCATGCCCTGAACGACGATACGGTCTTGTCCTGGATGTAGCGCTTCACGCCTTGCGGCGGCATATCGAAGACGGCGCCGTCGCGTAGCGAGCGCAGCAGCTTGATGTGTTCGGAATGCGCCCAGACCAGTGGCATGGCGCTCCCCGATGGCTTGCCATGCAGAAGCTCGCGTTCAGGAATATCGGCGCCGTCCCACACCTGTTCGGGCAGCAGGCCGCCAGGCCCGGCCGACCGCTCCAGCGCATCGAGCAAGCTGGCCGCCTTGTCCTTGCGCCCGGCGGCCAGCTCGTAATGCGCCCTTTCGCCGGCCAGCA
Organism: Mesorhizobium australicum WSM2073; assembly: GCF_000230995.2. Classification (NCBI taxonomy): domain Bacteria; kingdom Pseudomonadati; phylum Pseudomonadota; class Alphaproteobacteria; order Hyphomicrobiales; family Phyllobacteriaceae; genus Mesorhizobium; species Mesorhizobium australicum. The sequence continues at coordinate 1,174,908 of NC_019973.1, forward strand.
GGGGCCACGGCCGGCCCTGGCCGGTGCCGTCGAAGGGCGTGCCATCCTCGTGCTCGCCATAGCCGTCGCTGTTATAGCGGTACCAGAGCGGCCCTTGCGGCAGTTCGCAGCGCAGCTGCGCGTCGATGATCTTGACGGTGTCGACGATGCGCGGATCGTCGGCGGCTCTCAGGCCAAAGCGCACCAGGGCCAGCGCGTCAGGGCTGACGATTTCCTCGGCCGGTCGGTCGGTGTCGCCTGGTGGCCGGTTCTTGATCGGGACATAGCCGTCCTTCGGCGAGCCGGCTTCGGGGTCGTCTGGCGGCGCAATGCGGACGTAATAGCCGCCGACGCCGACGGCCTTGCAGATGGCGGTGCCGCTGACATAGCTCCAGCGCTCGACCTGGTCGTTCCAGCAGTCGGCTGTTTCGCGCAGGTAGGCCGCCTCCGCCGCTTTGCCGCAGGCATCGAGCAGGTCGGCGCCGGCAAGCAGTGCCGCGATCTCGACGGCCATCGTGAACGGGCTGTAGCCGGCGTCTTCTTCCCAGCGGTCCTCGCCAGTGACCGGACCATTGCGCACGACATAGGAGGCGGCGCGCTCGATCATCGGCAGGAAGGCCTTCAGCCTGGCACGCGGCAAGTGGCCAGCGCGATGCAGGGCATCCACCAGCAGCAAGGGAAAGGCGCATTCGTCCATCTGGATGCCGGGCCAATAGGCGGAGCCGTCGAGCCAGGCGTTCTGCGGCCAATGGCCGTCCGGCTGCTGGATGGAGCGGAGATATTCCAGGATCCGCAGTGCCGAGGCGGCATCGCCGGCGGCGAGAAAGCCGCCCGCTGTTTCGACCAGGTCGCGTGGCCAGACAAGATGATAGCCGCCGAGATCATCGTCGCCCTTGTTGAATCCCCATGGGATCGACAGGCTGGCCACCGCCGCGCCGGGCATTGCCGACGACCGGTGGGTGGCCAGCACCGCGGTGGAGACGCGGTAGCTGTTCACTCCGGGGACCGCGTGGCGGTCCAGTGGCAGCAGCCCCGCCTGCCATTCGCGCCATTGTTCGACGTAGGATTTCGCCGCCGGTTCAAAACCCCGCTTCAGGCTGGCGAAGGCGTTTTCGGCGGCTTCGTCCGGTGTCGTCCCAAAACCCAGCGCCAGCATGGTTTTTGTGTTGGCGGCGGTGAAGCCGATCTCGCCGGTCAGCGCGACATTGCCGTCCTCGGCACGCCGGCAAGCCGTATCGAGCTTGCCGGCGCTGTTGAGTTGCTGCCAGCCGTCGGAGAAGCCGACATAGCCGGCCGAGCAATCCCGCCAGGGCAGGGACGAGGCCAGCGCCAGGCAGGTGCCGCGCCCCGAGGCAAACAGGACGGGTTTTCCCTGGTACTCGCCGATCCAGGCGGTGTTGCCCATGCCGGCATTGACCAGATGCGGCGCCAGAAGCGCGTAGACGCGGTAGTCGGCCGCGGAGCCCTTGAGCGGACTGAAGGTGATTTCCTGCAGCAAGGTCGGTCGCGCCGGATCGGCCACGATGCGCTTCTCGATCCGGTAGGCGCCGTCGTCGGCTGTATTGACCAGCCTGTAGGCGGGCACGCCGTCCTCGAACGGCTCTATGCCGTGCGAGGCATCGCGCTTCTCCTCGGAGAAATAGCCATCCATGCCGGTGACGATCAGGCCGAGGTCGCGCGTGCAGGCGCTGTCGACGCGCGGATAGTACACCTCGTTCAGGATGCCGTGGCTGGTGGTGAACCAGACGCGGCTGGACGGCGAAAGCGCCGAGCCGACTCCGCTCTTGGCGCTTGAGGTCCAGCGCGCGGGAATTCCCGGCGCGCCCGGCGGCACAATCGGCGTCACTGCCATGCTTGTTCGCTCTCCTGGCCCGCATGCCTAGCCATCAAACGAAGCCATTTCAATCAGCGCACCGCAAGTTGATCGGCGGCGCACATCGGATTGCAGTTGACAGCCCGCCGGCCTTCTGCACTTTTGTCTGACAATAGATAAAAAACAGGATCGCAATCGCGAAATTCGTCGACAATCAAACTGATCAGCAACTCTCGGGAGGAGTATCACATGAAGAAACTATTGGTTCTCAGCACGCTTGCGGCGGTGCTCGCGGCCGGTACGGCTTTTGCCGACACCAGCGGCAAGAAGATCGCGTTCTCCAACAATTATGCCGGCAATTCGTGGCGGCAGGCGATGCTCGACAGCTATGGCATCGTCACCAAGAAGGCCGTCGACGACAAGATCGTCGGCGCGGCTGATGTCTTCACCACTGCCGACAAGGAGGTGCCGACCCAGGCCGCCCAGGTGCAGAACCTGATCCTGCAGGGCTATGACGCCATCGTCATCAACGCCGCCTCGCCGGATGCGCTCAACGGTGCCATCAAGCAGGCCTGCGATGCCGGCATCACCGTCGTCTCCTTCGACGGCACCGTCACCGAGCCCTGCGCCTACCGCGTCGTCGTCGACTTCAAGGACATGGGCAAGCAGGAAGTCGAGCAGATGGCCAAGTTCCAGCCCAAGGGCGGCAATCTGCTTGAAATCCGGGGGCTTGCCGGCACCTCGATCGATGATGCCATCCATGCAGGCATCCTCGAAGGCGTGGCCGCGCATCCCGAATTCAAGATCGTCGGTTCTGTCACCGGCGACTGGGACCAGACCACGGCTCAGAAGGCGGTGGCGACCATCCTGCCGTCGCTGCCCGACGTCGTCGGCATCGTCGACCAGGGCGGTGACGGCTATGGCGCCGCGCAAGCCTTCGCCGCCGCCGGCAAGCCGCGCCCGACCATCATCATGGGCAACCGGCAAGATGAATTGAAGTGGTGGAAGGAACAGAAGGACAAGGACGGCTACCAGACCTGGTCGGCTTCGATCGCGCCGGGCGTATCGACGCTCGCCTTCTGGGTGGCGCAGCAGGTGCTCGATGGCCGCAAGGACATTCCGCACGATCTGCTGGTGCCGTATCTGGCCTTCACCCAGGACGATTTCGAGGCGGCCCTGCCCAAGATCAAGGAGGGCGGTGTCGCCACCCACGAATACACGCAGGAAGATGCCATCGCGGCGATCAAAGCCAATATCAAGTGAAAGTCGCAGACGCGTTGCCGCGGGCATCACCGAGCGGATATCGTTGAGCATGGCTGCAGGCGACACGGACATCATCAGACCGGACGGCGCCGAAAACCAATTCGGCGCCGCCAGTGTTGACATCGTAAGACTTGACGGTGCCGAAAAGCATTTCGGCGCCGTCAGGGCGCTGGGCGGGGTGGATTTCCATGTCGGGCCCGGCGAGTGCGTCGGCCTCGTCGGCCATAACGGCGCCGGCAAGTCGACGCTGATGCACATGGTGGCCGGGACCTCGACGCCCGACAGCGGCACGATCACCGTGCATGGCGGCATCGAGGACAACTACTCGGTGTCGCGGGCGCAGCAGCGCGGCATACGCTGCGTGTTCCAGGAACTGTCGCTGTGCCCCAATCTCAGCGTCGCCGAAAACACGCGTATCAACCATGCGTCGCTTTCCGGCTTCGGCTGGCGGCGCAAGGCGGCAGAGCTGATCGCCGCCAAGCTGGACGAAATCTTTCCGGACCATGGCATCTCGGCCTGGGACATTGTCGGCGATCTGTCGATCGGCCGGCGCCAGATGGTCGAGGTGGCGCGTGCCTTCACCGTGACGCACGACCGGCTCGACCTGGTCATCCTCGACGAACCGACCTCGTCGCTCGACGCGCACACATCGGGCCAGTTGCTGGCCTTCGTGCGCCGCTTCGTCGCTGGTGGCAAAAGCTGCATCCTGATCTCGCACGTGCTGGGCGAGGTGCTGCGGAACGCCGACCGGATCGTGGTGATGCGCGACGGCAAGGTGGTGGCGTCGGACGCGGCTGGTGCCTTTGATCGCGACCGGCTGGTAGCCGTGATGGGCGGAGCCGAGGCGCGTGCGAAGACCGCCGCGCAGGCCGCCGCCGCCAAGACAGGCGCCAATCCGCTGCGCGTGCGGGCGCGGCCGGCCGGACAGGCGGATGGCAAGGACCTCGTCGCGCGCGCGGGCGAGATCATCGGCCTTGCCGGGCTGGCCGGTCACGGACAGACCGACTTGCTGCTGCGCATCTTTGATGCCGCCGCACGCGCCAAGACCGGCATCGAGGTGACGGCGCCGGTGGCCCTGGTGGCAGGCGACCGCCAGTCCGATAGCATTTTCCCGCAATGGTCGATTGCCGAAAACATCGGCATCCGCTCGCTGGCGCGCTTGCGCAACGGGCTGTTGATTTCACCCCAGCGTGAGGCCGAATTGGCCGCGTTCTGGCAGAAGAAGATCGGCATCCGCACGCCTGACATGAACAACAATATTTTCTCGCTGTCGGGCGGCAACCAGCAGAAAGCGCTGTTCGCCAGGGCGCTCGGCTCCGATGCCCAGATCGTGCTGATGGACGACCCGATGCGCGGCGTCGACATCGGTACCAAGCTGGAGGTCTACGATCTCGTGCGCGAGGAGGCGGGCCGCGGACGCACCTTCCTCTGGTACACGACCGAAACCGAAGAGCTCGACAATTGCGACCACATCTATGTCTTCAAGAACGGCCGCATCGTCGCCAATCTGACGCGCGACGAGCTGACCGAAGAGAAGATCATCCAGTCCTCCTTCGGCGATGCGGCCTGAGATGACGGCGACGCCAATCGACAATGGCTTCAAGGGATCGGCGGCACGCAACGCGGCGGCGCGGGCGCGGCTGTTGCGCGGCCTGCTGCCCGCGCTATCGCTGGCGCTGGTGTTGCTCGCGATCGCCTGGCTCAATCCGCGCGCCATCAGCTATTTCGGCTTCAGCCTGATGTTGAACCTGGCGATTCCGATCGCGCTGGCGACGATCGCGCAGATGTTCGTCATCGCCGGCAACGAGCTTGATCTCTCGATCGGCACCTTTGTCGGTTTTGTCGGTTGCGTCACCGCGACCTGGCTTAAGGATGCGCCGCTCATCGGCATCCTCATTCTCGCCGGATCGATCGGCATTTATGCGCTGCTCGGCGCGCTGATCCATCTGCGCAACCTGCCCTCAATCGTGGTGACGCTCGGCATGAGCTTCGTCTGGCAGGGCCTCGCCATTCTCGTCCTGCCAAAACCGGGCGGCAAGGCGCCGGACTGGCTGCTGGCGATCATGTCGTTCAAGCCGCCTTTCATTCCGTTTCCGATCATCGCCGCGCTGCTGATCGCGGCGGTCGTGCATTTCGGCCTGATGCGTACCTCCTACGGGGTGATCCTGCGCGGCTCGGGCGGCAATCCGGCGGCGCTCAAGCGCGCCGGCTGGTCGCTGCTCAAGACCAAGATCGTGCTGTTTGCGCTGGCCGGCCTGTTCGGCGTGCTGTCGGGCATGGCGCTGATCGGCATCACCACCTCGGCTGACGCCAATATCGGCAATGGTTACACGCTGCTGGCCATCGCCGGCGTCATCCTCGGCGGCGGCGAGTTCGTCGGCGGCCGGGTCTCGCCGATCGGCGCAGTCATCGGCGCGCTGACGCTGGCGCTGGCCGCCTCGCCGCTCCTCACCTTCATGCACATTCCGCCCGACTGGCAGGTGGCCGCCAACGGCGCCATCCTGATCATCGTGCTTGCGGCGCGGGTGCTGATCAGCCGCAGGGAAAGGTGAGCGATGGCTTCGCTGAAAACCCTGCTCACAAAACCCTGGATCTGGTCGTTTGTCGGTGCGCTGCTGGTGTGGTTGGCGACGATCGCCTTCACCGGGGGCTATGGCGGCGGCGGCATGGTCACGGCGGCATTGTCGCTTGCCGTGTTCACCGTCATCGTCGGCGTCGGCCAGATGTTCGTCATTACGCTTGGACCTGGCAATGTCGACCTGTCGCTGCCGGCCAATATCGGCCTCGCCAGCGCGGTCGCCATGAAGGTGATGGGCGGCAGCGATGCCATGATCCTGGTCGGATTGCTGGCGGCGCTCGCCTGTGGCGCCGCGATCGGGACCATCAACTATCTCTTGATCTGGGCGCTGCGCATTCCGCCGATCATCGCCACGCTGTCGGCGAGCTTCATCATCCAGTCGGTCGACATCAGCTATGGGCGCGGACTGCAGATCAAGCCGCCGCCTGGCTTCGCCGATTTCACCAACTGGCAGGTGCTGGGCGTGCCCGTGCTGGCGATCCTCACTGTGCTGTTCACCATCGGTGCGGCCATCGCCTTGCAGCGCATGATCTATGGCCGCTCGGTGCTGGCGATCGGCCAGAACATCCGCGCCGCCTGGCTCGCCGGCGTCAATGTCGGGCGGATCCGTTTTCTCACCTATACGCTGTCGGGCGCGCTCGGCGGCATCGATGGCGCGCTGCTCGCCGGTTATTTCCGCGGCGCCAATGTCGACATCGGCAACGAATACCTGCTCGCTTCGATCGCCGTGGTCGTCATCGGCGGCACGTCGGTGGCGGGCGGCAAGGCGAATGTGCCGGGCGTCTGGGGCGCGGCGCTGTTCCTGGTGCTGCTGCTCACCATGCTCAACACATTCGGCGTCAGCGCCGGGGTGCGTCTCCTGCTGACCGGGCTTATCATCGTAGGGGTGATTACGGCTGCGGGCGGCGAGAAGGCGGTGCGCTGACCGCAACGTCTCCGGCGCGACCGCAGCCTATCCGCCAACCATTGGACCAGCCGGTTCCCATTCGCGGCGTGGCCTTGTAAACCGGTCCCCGATCTCAGTCGGTCTTGGGAGGCCCCCACTTGTCCAGTTCTGTCAGCGTCGCGAACGAGGGTGGCGTCGCCATCGTCACCATCGACAATCCGCCGGTAAACGCGCTGAGTTTCCACGTCCGCGAACCGCTGATGCAGGCTCTGGTCGCTTTGCGCGATGACGCATCGGTCGCGGCCATCGTCATCGCTTGCGCCGGCCGGACCTTCGTTGCCGGCGCCGACATCACCGAATTCGGCAAGCCGATGCAGCAGCCGGAATTGCGCGCCATCGTGGCTGTGCTGGAAGCCATCGCCAGGCCAACGGTCGCCGCCATCCACGGTACCGCGCTCGGCGGCGGGCTGGAATTGGCGCTCGGCTGCCATTTCCGCGTTGCCGATCAAGGCGCCAGGCTCGGCCTGCCCGAGGTGAAGCTCGGCATCCTGCCCGGTGGCGGCGGCACGGTGCGGCTGCCACGCTTGGTTGGCGCAGCCAAGGCATTGAAGATGATCGTTTCCGGTACACCGATCGGTGCCGATGAGGCTTACGGCGCCGGCCTGGTGGATGCCGTTTTCGAAGGCGATCTGACCACCCACGCCGTGAATTTCGCCCGCGAAATGGCCCGCAAGGGCGGTCCGTTCCCGCCGGTGCGCGACCGCGACGACGTCCTGAAGGAGACCGACCTTGCCGCCTTCGATGCGGAGGCCGCGGATCTTGCCCGCAAAGCGCGTGGCCTCGAAGCGCCAATCGCCTGTGCGCGGGCGGTGCGCAATGCCGTCACGCTGCCCTTCGACGAGGCGCTGGCGGAGGAGCGGGCGCTGTTCGTCAAGCTTGTCGCCAGCGACCAGTCGCGCGCCCAACGGCACCTGTTTTTCGCCGAACGCGAGGCGGCCAAGCTTCCCGGCAAGGACGTCGTCAAGCGCAGGATCGCCCGCGTCGGCGTCATCGGCGCCGGCACGATGGGCGGCGGCATTGCCATGGCCTTCGCCAATGGCGGCTTTCCCGTCACCTTGCTGGAAACCAGCCAGGAGGCGCTGCGGCGCGGGTTGGCGACGATCGAGAAGAATTACACCGTCTCGGTTGCACGCGGCTCCTTGAGCGAGGATGCCAAGCGGCAGCGGCTCGCCCAGTTCAAAGGCACGATCGATCATGCCGATCTCGCCGATTGCGACCTGATCGTCGAGGCAGCGTTCGAGGACATGGCGGTCAAGAAAGAAATCTTCGGGAAGCTCGACGCGGTGGCGAGGCCGGGCGCCATCCTCGCCACCAACACCTCTTATCTCGACATCGACGAAATCGCCGCCTCGACCTCGCGGCCGCAGGATGTGCTCGGCCTGCATTTCTTCTCGCCGGCCAACGTCATGAAACTGCTGGAGATCGTGCGCGCCGAAAAAACGGCGCCCGATGCGCTGGCGACCGTGATTGACCTTGCGCGCCGGATCGGCAAGGTGGCTGTCGTCGTCGGCGTCTGTCACGGCTTCGTCGGCAACCGTATGCTGGCCGTGCGCGGCTCGGAATCCGAGGCGCTGCTGCTCGAAGGCGCGACCCCCAGCCAGATCGACAAGGCGTTCACCGATTTCGGCTGGCCGATGGGTCCGTTCCAGATGGGCGACCTTGCCGGCCTCGACATCGGCTGGCGAAACCGCAAGGCGCGGGGCCTGACGGCCGTCATCGCCGACACGCTGTGCGAACAGGGGCGCTTCGGCCAGAAAACCGGCCGTGGCTTCTATCTCTACGAGAACGGTTCGCGCACGCCGGTGCCCGATCCCGAGGTCGAGGCGCTGATCCGCGACAAGGCGGCGGAAAAGGGCATCGTGCCGCGCACGATAGACGCCGACGAAATCATCGAGCGCACACTCTATCCCCTGGTCAACGAAGGCGCGAAGATTTTGGAGGAGGGAATCGCGGCCCGTGCGTCCGACATCGATGTCGTCTGGGTCAATGGCTATGGCTTTCCCATCGGCAAGGGCGGCCCGATGTTCTGGGCCGGCCTCGAAGGCGCGGCCAGGATCGTCGGGCGACTCAGGTATTGGCATGAGCGGACGGGCAAGGATGTTTTCAAACCGGCGCCCTTGCTCGAGCGGATGGCCAAAACCGACTCGTGGGAAGCCTGACCCGGGGTAGTCAGCGGCCTGCGGGAATCACCGGATCCGCGCGTCGATGATCTCGACGAAGCGGGCGAAAAGGCCGGCCTGCGACTTGATGTTGAGCTTGCGGTAGATGTTGCGGCGATGGACCTTCACGGTTCCCGGCACGATGCGCATGGCCCTGGCGATCGATTCCGTCGAATGGCCCTGCAGCACCAGGTCGACGACGTGTTTTTCGCGCGGCGTCAGCGACAGGCTTTTCCAGATATGGGCGCGGTCGAACTCGTTGACCTCGGTGATTTCCTCGTCCTGCTTCGTCTCGGCCGGTTCGTCGGCGGGAAGAGTTGGCCAGCGCAGCCTGGTGAAGCTGATCACCGTCGGCGCCATGTCGCGCAGCAGCCTGGCATCGGCGGTGCCGAACGGACCGGAAGCGCTGAGCCGCATCAGCGACAGCACCAGCGCGTCCTTGCCCGGCAGCGGCACGAAGAAGCCGACTTCCTCGGCCAGCCTGGTCTGGCTGTAATAGGAGCGAAAATATTCGCTGGCGTAGAAGCGATCAGGAGCCAGTTCGCGCATGCGCCAGAACCCTTCCTTGCGCTCGACCGCCGCGTGATGGAAGGGGTCGAGCAGATAGGGGCCTTCCTGATAGAGCGCGACGAAGACGTGGCTTTCGGCCGGCGTGAAGGTCTCGAACAGCAGTGGCGGGCGCGCGGCACCCCGATAGCCGAAGATCACGCAATGGTCGAAGCCGACATGCTGCCGCAGCCAATCGACCATCGCTTGGCCGAAGAGATCGCCGCTCGTCTCCCGCGTCGCCGCGACAAGCGTCGCGAGCCGGCTGTATTCGTCGCTGCGGGAAGCGCTCAATCCAGTACCCCCTTAAACGGGAAAATAGATCAGATATACCACCTGCGAGGTATATACTAGCTGCCATTAGCTCTGGTAGCGTCTTGAAATCGCATCGTCCTGGAGCCCGCAGCCTTGACCGCAGTGCCCGACATCGAATTTCGCGGCGTCGCCAAGCGCTATGGCGCGGTGACCGCGGTCAGCGGCATCGACCTTGCCGTGCCGCCCTCCGCCTTCGTTGCGCTGCTTGGACCGTCCGGCTGCGGCAAGACCACCTGCCTGCGCATGATCGGCGGGTTCGAACAGCCGAGCGAAGGCCAGGTGTTCATCCGTGGCCAGGACATGGCCGGCACGCCGCCCTACCGACGGCCTGTCAACATGGTGTTCCAGCAATACGCGCTGTTTCCGCATCTCGATGTCGAAGCCAACGTTTCCTACGGGCTGCGCCAGGCAAGGCCACGGCTGTCGTCGCGCGATATCGGCCGGCGGGCTGGCGAAGCGCTCGAAATGGTGCGGCTCGCCGGCTATGGCGGCCGCAAGATCCACGAACTGTCCGGCGGCCAGCAGCAGCGTGTCGCGCTGGCGCGTGCATTGGTCAACAAGCCGGCGGTGCTGCTGCTCGACGAACCGCTTGCGGCGCTGGACAAGAAGCTGCGCACCGACATGCAGATCGAGCTGCAGAACCTGCAGCGCGAGATCGGCATCACCTTCGTGCTGGTGACCCACGACCAGGAGGAAGCGCTGTCGATGAGCGATTTCGTCTGCGTCATGAATGGCGGGCGCATCGTCCAGCTCGGCCAGCCGAGCGAGATCTATGACGAGCCGGCCGACCTGTTCGTCGCCGATTTCGTCGGCAAGACCAATCTGTTGAGCGGCACCGTCGCCGGGCACACGGGCGACCTGGTGGACGTGGCGCTGGCGGACGGCACTGTGGTCGCGGCGCGCAAGCGAACCGCGCTTCGACAAGGCGAGACCGTCTCGGTCAGTCTGCGTCCCGAATCACTCAGCCTTGGCGCTCCCGAAAGCGGTCCGCTCAAAGGCATCGTCCGTAACCGGATATTCCTCGGCTCGACCGCGGAATACGCGATCGAAGTGCAGGGCATCGGCACTTTGCTCGCCAAGGCTGATCACCTGATCGGCCAAGGCAATCTCTTCAAGCCGGGTGAACCCGTCGCCATCGGCTATGCCATGGGAACGCCGCTGGCGTTTCCGGAAACCAAGAACAACGGGACCAACCAGAGGGTAAACAAACATGTCGAAATCATATCGTGACGGACTGCCGATAAGCCCCGAGAATTTCGTCGACCAGCTGATGCGCCTGAAGCGCGGCTCGATCGGCCGCCGCGACTTCCTTGGCCTCACCGGCCTTGGCATCGCAACGGCGGTGATGGCGCGCGAGATCGGCATCATGCCGACCCCTGCCTTCGCCGCCGAAAGCCTTGGCGACCGCATGTCGATCGCCACCTGGCCGAATTACCATGACCCGCAGACCTTCGAGAACTTCAAGAAGGACACCGGCGTCGCCGTCGAGGTCAACGTGTTCGGCTCCAATGAGGAGATGCTGGCCAAGCTGCAGGCCGGCGCCTCGGGCTGGAGCCTGTTCGTGCCGACCAATTATACGATCTCGACCTACAAGAAGCTCGGCATCATCGAGCCGCTGGAGATGGCGAAGCTGCCGAATTTCGACGGCACCCAGGAAGATCCGCGCTTCACCTCCGAGGGCACGATCGACAAGGTGATCTACGCCGTGCCGAAGAACTGGGGCACCACGGGCTTTGCAGTGAACACCAAGAAGCTGACCAAGCCGATGACGAGCTGGAAGGAGTTCTGGGATACCGCCATGGCCGAGGGCGATGGCCGCACCATGGTGCACGACTACCAGCTCACCACCATCGGCAACGCGCTGAAATATTACGGCTATTCGTTCAATTCGCTGAAGCAGGACGAGCTCGCCAAGGCAGAGGAACTGCTGCTGAAGGTCAAGCCGCATCTGTTCGCCGTCTCGTCCGATTACCAGCCGGGTATGCGTGCGGGCGACGCGTGGATGACGATGTGCTGGACCAATGACGGTGCGCAGCTGCATCGCGACATTCCCGAGATCGCCTACGTGCTGGGCAAGGAAGGCGGCGAGATCTGGACCGATTTTTATGCCATCCCGAAGGACGCGCCGAACAAGCCCGCCGGTTACGCGCTGCTCAACTATCTGATGAACCCGCAGGTCGCGGTGAAGGAGCACCTCGCCAACGGCGCGCCTTCGACGGATGCGCGCGTCAACAAGCTGCTGCCCAAGGAAGTGCTCGACAATCCGATCCTCTATCCGGCGGCGGAGCTGTTGACGCCGCTCGAATTCGGCGCGGCGGCAACGCTGACCGACCCGGGCCGTGCCGAACTGATGGCGCGCTTCAAATCGGCTTGAGACTGGCCTGGATAAAGACAATCGACCGGCGGGCCCATGCTCGCCGGCACCGGGGCGGTTTCGATGCACGGCAACAGATTTCGGCGTAATTTCCTGACCGCCTTGCTGCTCGCGCCGGCGACGGCATGGCTGGTGGTCTTCCTGGTGCTGCCATTCATCGCCATCGCCGTGTTCAGCGTCGGCGAGCGGGCGCCCGAGGGCGGCTACCAGGCAGCCTTCACGCTGGCGCAGTATGCCAATCTCCCGGCACGGGCGACCGCGTTCTGGAACACGATGGTGCTGGCGCCAGTGGGCGCGCTCGCCTGCCTGCTCGTCGCCTATCCCGTCGCTTATTACCTCGCCCTGCGGGCGCCGCAGCGCTGGCGGCTGATCCTGCTCGCGCTGGTCGTCATTCCGTTCTGGACCAGCCTTTTGATGCGGACCTATGCCTGGATGTACATTCTGGGTGGACGCGGCATCCCGGCGCTGCTCGCCTTTGCCGGCATCGAGGATGTCAGGTTGATCAACACGCCGGGCGCGGTCCTGCTCGGCATCGTCTACGGCTATCTGCCGCTGATGATCCTGCCGATCTATGTCAGCCTCGAACGGCTCGACCGAAGGCTGCTGGAGGCCTCCGCCGATCTCGGCGCGAGGCCGTTGTCGACCTTTCTCGGCGTGACCCTGAAGCTGTCGCTGCCGGGCGTGATGACCGGCTTCTCGCTGGTCATGATCCTGCTGCTCGGCGAATACCTGATCCCGACGCTGCTTGGCGGCGGCAAGGTGTTCTTCATCGGCAACGCGCTGGTCGACCTCTTCCTGCAGTCGCGCAACTGGCCGTTCGGGTCGGCCATCGCGATCACGCTGGTGCTGGTCTCGGTGGTGGTGCTGATTGTCGCCAACCGCATTTCGAACCGCGTTGCGGGCGCTCGCCGGGTGGACCTCATCTGATGCGCGCCTTCGTCATTGCCGTCTTTGCGTTCCTCTATCTGCCGATCGTGCTGGTCGTGCTGTTTTCCTTCAACGCCGGCCACCACGCCAGCGAGTTCACCGGTTTCTCGGTGCAGTGGTATGGCAAGGCCCTGTCCAACCCGTTCCTGGTCGAGGCGCTGAAGAACAGCCTGTTCATCGCCAGCACCAGCGCCCTGCTGGCGGCGGTGTTCGGCACCGCGGCGGCGCTTGGCCTGGCGCGTGTCGGCGCCAGAACCCGCGCCGTCTTCGACGGGCTGCTTGGCGCGGCGATCGTCGTTCCGGGCGTCGTCATCGGCATCTCGACGCTGGTCGCGCTCGTTCAGCTGTTCGCGGTCGTCAATCCGTTCCTCGCCTCGGTCTGGCCGGGCGACCAGCCGCCGCGCCTGTCGCTCGGCTACGGCTCGATCATCGCCGCGCATGGCCTGTTCTCGATGGCGCTGGTGACGATGATCGTCGGCACGCGGCTCGGCAGCCTCGATCGTAATCTGGTCGAGGCCTCCAGCGATCTATACGCCACGCCGTTGACGACCTTCCGCTCGATCGTCCTGCCGCAGATCATGCCGGCGGTGGTCGCCGGTTTCCTGCTCGCTTTCACCTTCTCCTTCGACGACTTCATCGTCGCCTTCTTCGTCGCCGGCGCGCAGACGACGCTGCCGATCTATGTCTTTGCCTCTATCCGGCGCGGCGTAACGCCGGAGATCAACGCCATCGCGACGATCGTGCTCGTCGCCTCCGTCCTGCTCGTGGTGCTTGCCCAATGGCAACTGCGCCAGCGCAAGCCGTCAAACTGAAAGCCGCTCCATGATCCTCAAAGACCGCATCGCCGTGGTGACAGGCGCCGGCTCCGGCATCGGACGTGCCGGCGCCATGATCATGGCCAGGGAAGGCGCGGTGGTCGTCATCGCCGACAGGGACGGGACCGCCGGCGAGGCAACGGCCGCGGATATCCGGGCGGCGGGCGGCCGGGCCGAGGCGATCGCGACCGACGTCTCGAACGACAATGCGATCGACCAACTCATCGTCGGCACGCTCGACAGACATCAGCGCATCGACATCCTGCATAATCATGCCGGCATCCAGGTCGGCGGCACGCTGACCGAGGTCGAGACCGCCGGCATGGACGCATCCTGGCGGGTCAATGTGCGGGCGCAATTCCTCGCGGCGAGGATCGTCATGCCGTCGATGATCGCGCAAGGCGGTGGCGTCATCCTCAACACGGCTTCGAATTCGGGTGTGTTCTACGACCGCGAGATGATCGCCTATGCGACGTCGAAACATGCCGTGGTGGCGATGACCAGGCAGATGTCGCTCGACTATGCCCGGCACAATGTGCGCGTCAACGCGCTTTGCCCGGGCTGGGTCGACACCCCATTCAATGAGCCGTTCATCGCCCAGATGGGCGGACGCGAGGCGATCGAAACCTATGTCCGCACCAAGATCCCGATGGGGCGCTGGGCGGTGGCCGAAGAGATCGCCGAGGCGATCCTGTTCCTCGTCTCGGACCGTTCATCCTTCATGACCGGGCAAGCGCTGGTGATCGATGGCGGCGAGAGCATCGGCTGACGCTGCTTTCATCGATCGACCTTTCCCAGTTCAGCCCCGCTTTTTCTGTCGTTTCGCGGGATGCCGGACGGCACAAGACCATGGTCTGGCGGGTATGGGACTTCAGTGCCAAGCCAGGTAAAGCTGTGTATTTCCTTATCTTTTCAAGGGGTTGTTGATCCGACGCAGCGCGCGCTCTCGGATTGAGACCGCATTTGTCTAAAGTTTACCGGGTATGATTAGCGATTTCTCATACGCAGGTGGTTCAGCGGTGGGCGAGTGCGGCGATTCCCGAGGAGATTAGCATGACAAACCGGAAAACACTGTTCGCGGCCGTGGCCGCATTGGCGCTTCTGGCGTCTCCGGCGCTCGCCGGCAATGGGCATGGCAATGGCGGCGGCAATGCTGGAGGCAATGGCGGCGGCAACGGCAATGGCGGCGGCAATGGCGGCACCCATGGGAATGGCAACGGCAACAGCGGTGCTTCGCACGGCAAGTCGTCGGCACCGGGACGGGCAGCCAAGACGGACACCGACACAACGGCCGACGCCACGGTCGATACGAACACAAAGGTCTCGTCCGTGCCCAAGGAGAAGAATATCCACGCCAAGCTTGGCCGGCTGAACTCGCTGCAGCGCAACGTCAACGCCTATATGAACTCCAAGAGCAAGAAGTTCGCCGCCGTTCAGGCATTCGTGACGCAGTCGGCGAAAGCCAAGAACGCGCAGACCGCGGCTGCGGCGGCCGCTGCCACAGCTGCCGCGGCCCAGGCTCAACTGGATACGCTGAATTCGCAGTTGAGCGCACTGACGTCGCTGTCTCAGGCCGAAATCGACGCCATGACAGCCGAACAGCAGGCGGCCCTGCCCGGCCAGATATCGGCGCTGCAGGCTGACATCACTGCCCAGCAGGCGGTGGTCGACGCCGACAATACTGCGGCCGATGAGGCTGCGGCCGCGGCTGCGGCGGCAGCGGTCGGCACCGATGATGCATCGCTCGATGCGGCGCTGACCGACATGGCCAACAAGCCGGTCGACGCCGAGGTCACGGCCTGGGCCCAAGGTGTTCTTGCCGGCAAGATCGACCAGACGGCGGCCAAGCTTCAGGCGGGAACGACGCCGTAGCGGTTCGTCGCTGAAAAGGCCCGTAGTCACCAGAGGAGATGCCGCTGGGCTTGGCCTGGCGGCATCGTTTTCCTCCTGGAGCCGTTCCCGCTCAACGACAACGCAGAACCGCTTCTCGCTTCGACCTGATTGTCGGCGAAAAAAGCCGAGCGCGGCTTGTCGACTGGCTGGTGGCCAACAAGACCGGTGGTGAGCGCATCAGGGCGGGCCTGCCGAGAGGCTTGAAATGCGGCGACAAGACCGGGACCGGCGAGCGCGGCAGTACCAATGATGCCGCCGTCATCTGGCCGGCCTCGGGCCATCCGGTTCTGATGTCGATCTATCTGACCGGCACCGAGCAGAGCCTGAACGGCGCGGCTCTGCCGCGCCGCCGGTTTCACACACATCCAGCCGTTCCGGGTCATGCATCAACGTCTTCCGGCTGAAGCAATCGTTGCGCGAGCACCTCAATACACTCGACCATCTCGACAACCGGCGATATGAAATGGGTGCCGATCTGTTCGCATCCCCTGCGCCTCTCCCGCAGCCAGGGACCGCAGGCGGCCAGGCAAGGAGCCGCACTGTTCGGCGTGATCAGCCGGCCGGATTGAAGAGGATGAATTGACGCGTAAAGCCAGCCCGACCATCGCGCTGTTTTCCAAGGCGGGCTCTGGCGCCGCGCTGAACTGCATTGGCATCGCACAGGCCTTGCCCGCCCGGGGCGCCCAGCCTTCATCCACCACGGCGGCAATAAAAGCTTTTGCGAGGCGCTGCGCTTCGGCGTGCCGTCGCTGATCATGCTCTATTGCTGGGACGACAATGCGCAACGCGCCGGAGAGACCGGCGATCATATCGGCCGCGACGGCTGGACCGAAGGGGGATTGAAGAGAGCCATTCTCGGCCTGCTGGCCGATGACGCCACGCCCGCCCGCCTCAGGGACAATTCAGCCGAGATGGCGCTGAAATCCGGAACGGACGTGGCCGCGCAAGCCATTCTCTCCCCGATACGGACATGAACGAAATGCTTGATAAGAACACGAATACCGCAATCAACGACCCCAAGGCCTGGCTCACGCAGCACGGCATCACCGAGGTCGAGTGCCTGGTGCCCGACATGAACGGCGTGTTGCGCGGCAAGGCGCTGCCGACCGCCAAACTCCTCAAGGCGCTGGAAGACCGCGCGCTCTACCTGCCGAGCAGCGCCTTCCTGGTCAGCATCGACGGTCGCTATTCCGGCTCTATCGACGAGGGTTTTGCTTATTCGGACCCCGACATGCGCATGGTGCCCGATGTCTCGACGCTGTGCCTGGCGCCGGGGGCGGGGGCGGGCAAGGCCTATGTCTTCGCCGACGCCTTCCACATGGACGGCAGGCCATGGATGGCCTCGCCACGCCATGTGCTGCGCGCCGTGCTCGATCTCTATCGCAAGCGCGGCTGGGGCGCGGTGGTGGCGCCGGAACTTGAATTCTATCTGACCGCACCGAATCCCGATCCGGACAAGCCCCTCACCGCCCCGGTCGGCGCCAATGGCCGCGCCGAGGGTGTGCAGCATCCCTATGACATGGCCGCGCTGGAAGAATTCGAGCCGGTGATCCGGCGCATCTACGACTATTCAGCGGCGGCCGGTCTGCCGCTCGACACGCTGATCCATGAATCGGGTACGGCGCAGCTGGAAATCAATCTGCTGCATGGTGACGCCCTGCCGCTGGCCGACCAGGTGCTTTTGTTCAAGCGGTTTACGCGCCAGGCCGCGCAGCAATGCGGCATGCATGCGACCTTCATGGCCAAGCCGATCGCGGCCCAGGCCGGCAGCTCGATGCATCTGCACATGTCGGTCGTCGACGAGGCCGGCAATGCGCTTTTCGCCAGCGGCGACGATGCCGACACCGGGATGTTCGGCCACTTCATCGGCGGCTTGCAGAAATACGTTCCGGAAATCATGCCGCTGTTCGCGCCAAACGTGAACTCTTTCCGCCGCATAAGGCCCAACCACAGCGCACCCGCCAATATCGAGTGGTCGCATGACAACCGCTCCTGCGGCCTGCGCGTGCCGGCGGGGGGACGCGCCGCGCGGCGGGTGGAGAACCGGCTGCCTGGGGCGGATTGCAATCCCTATCTGGCGATCGCCGGGTCGCTGCTTGCCGGCTATCTCGGCGTCGAGCAGAAATTGGCGCGCTCGGCCGAGGCGTCGGGCAATGCCTACAAGGTCAGGAGCACGCTGCCTAAGACCATGGAGGAGGCGCTGGATCGTTTCGAGGCTTGTGCCCCGGTGCGAGAGCTGTTGGGCGAGGATTTCTTCCAGACCTATTTGCGCGTCAAGAGCGTCGAACTCGACCTGTTCCAAAGCGTGGTGACGAGCTGGGAACGCGACCACCTCTTGCTGAAAGTGTGATCATGGCATCTTCAACGGGTTTCAATTCCGGTCTCGACATCGGCAAATCCTACTACGTCGCCACCGCCAATCCGGCGCCGGACCATCCAGCGCTCGTCGGCGATGCCGAAACCGACTTGGTCGTCGTCGGCGGCGGCTGCACCGGGCTGTCGGCCGCCCTTCACGCCGCCGAACGCGGGCTGAAGGTGGTGCTGCTCGAAGGCGGCAAGATCGGCTGGGGCGCATCGGGCCGAAATGGCGGCCAGATGATCCCCGGCCTGCGCAAGGGCGCCAAGGGTCTGGTCAAGCTCTACGGAGCCGAGCGGGCCAAGGTGCTGTTCGACCTCGCTTTCGAGGCGCGCGGCCTGGTGCTCGACATCATCGAACGCAATGCCATCGAGTGCGATCTCAGGCTGACCGGCCATCTGGTCGGCGCGGTCAACGGATCCGACCTCGAGGATCTGGAAGAAGAGGCCAAGTGCCTCGAGAGCGTGATGAAATTCCGCGATGTCGAGATACTCTCGGCGGCGGCGGCTCGGGCCAAGGTCGACACGCCTTATCATGGCGCCATGTATGAGCCGCTCGGCGGCCACATGCATCCGCTCAACTACACGCTTGGGCTTGCCCGCGCGGCTGTCGCGGCCGGCGTGGTCATCCACGAAAACTCGCTGGCCGTGAAGCTGGAGCGCGAACCCTCGATCCGGGTCTCGACGGCAAAGGGATCGGTGCGGGCCAGACATGTCGTGCTGGCGGGCGACGCGCTGCTCAACGGGCTGGAGCCGCGCGTCAACAGTCGCATCATGCCGGTCGGTAACTACATTGTCGCCACCGAGCCGCTGGAGGGCGCGCGCAACGTCATCCCGGCCAATGTCGCGGTGTCCGACACACGCTTCGTCGTCAACTATTACCGGATGTCCGCCGATGGACGCCTGCTGTTCGGCGGCGGCGAGCGCTACACGCCGTCACCGCCGGCCGACATTGCCGGCTTCGTGCGGCCGCACATGGAGAGCACCTTTCCGCAACTCAAGGGCTGCCGCATCGACCATGCCTGGGGCGGGCTGGTGTCGGTAACGACGTCGCGGCTGCCGCATGTCGGGCACTATGGCGAGGTCTATTTCGCGCACGGCTATTCAGGCAAGGGCGTCATCCTGTCGACGCTCTCGGGCAAGCTTTTGGCCGAGGCGATCACCGGCGATGCCTCACGGCTCGACCTGTTCTCGACGCTGACACCAATGCCGTTCCCGGGCGGCACGGCGCTGCGCGGGCCGCTCTATGTGCTGGGCATGCTGTGGTACGCGATGCGGGACCGGATCAAGCATTGAGGGCGCTATTTAGACGCTGGCGGGCCAACGCCAGGGAAGCCTAACAGGCCTCTATCAGACGACAAAGAAATCCTCGACACGCTGTCTGGCCTCAAGCAGCGCAGGCAAGATCTCCCGCTCCATATCCGCGACGGAAAACCGTGCCGACTGGGTCGAGACATTGATCGCCGCGACCGTGCGCCCAGCGCGGTCGCGGATCGGCACGGCGATGGAGCGCAGGCCGAGTTCCAGCTCTTCGTCGACGATGGCGAAGCCATCCATTCTGGCTTTGGCAATGGCCTTTGCCAGCAACGGTCTTTCAACAATTGTCTTCGGCGTCCGCCGCTCGACCGTTGCCTTACGGAAGAAGGCGTCCAATTCCGCCGGTGTCAGCCCCGCCAGCAGCATCCGCCCCATCGAGGTGCAATAAGCGGGTAGCCTGGTGCCGACATCGAGCGATACGCTCAGGATCCGCCGGCCGGGAATGCGGGCGACATAGACGACATCTTGGCCCGACAGGATCGCTGCAGAGCAGGCCTCGTTCAGTTGCGCGGCGACCGCGCGCATGATCGGCGCGGCGAAGCTCCACAGCGAGGCGCCGCCGAGCCAGGTGCGGGCAACGGTCAGCAGGCGCGGGGACAGGGAGAATAGACGCCCGGATTGCGTCGCATAGCCGGTAGCGGTGAGCGTCAGCAGGAATCGCCGGGCGCCGGCACGGGTCAGGCCGGCTTGTTCGGCCATTTCGGTCAGGGTCATGCCGGAGGGATGGCGGGCCAATATCTCCATCACGCCGAGTCCGCGCTCGAGCGAGCCGACATGGTCACGGGAAACGGTCTCGTCGTCCATCTCATCTCTCGGTCCGGGCGATCTCGCCACGATTGACACCCCGGCTCAACGGAGTTTAGAAAGTATCGCATTCAATACATATGTTCGCAATGCGAACTTTTTCGGACTGGGAGCCGCCGCGATGGTCAAGTTCCTGCCACTGAAACACGCCGTGGCCGAGAACCTGGGCAATGGCGACACGGTCGCCTTTGAAGGCTTCACCCATCTGATCCCGACAGCCGCCGCGCATGAGGCGATCCGCCAGCGGTTTCGCGACCTGACCCTGATCCGCATGACGCCGGACCTGATCTACGACCAGATGATCGGCATGGGCATGGCCAAGAAGATCGTCTTCTCCTATCTCGGCAATCCCGGCGTCGGCCTTTTGCGGCGCGCCCGTGACGCCATCGAGAACGGTTTCCCCCGCTCGATCGCGGTGGAGGAACACAGCCATGCCGGCATGGCCAATGCGTATGAGGCGGGTGCGGCCGGCCTGCCCTGCGCGGTGTTCCGCGGCTATCACGGCACGGGGCTGGCTGATGTCAATCCGAACATCAAAGCGGTGACCTGTCCGTTCACCGGCGAGATGCTGGCGGCCGTGCCTTCCATCCGGCCCGATGTCACTTTCATCCATGCGCAGAAAGCCGACCGGAAAGGCAATGTGCTGGTCGAAGGCATCATCGGCGTCCAGAAGGAGGCGGTATTGGCGGCGAGGCGCGCGGTGGTGACGGTGGAGGAGGTGGTCGACAATTTTGACGATCTTCACCCCAATCTGACCGTGCTGCCGCGCTGGACGATCGCGGCGATCTCGGTCGTGCCCGGCGGTTCGCACCCCTCCTATGCCCATGGCTATTATGCGCGCGACAATGCCGCCTATCTCGAATGGGACGAGGTCGCGGCCGACCGCGAGAAATTCCGGGCCTGGATGCAGGCAAACGTGATCGAGAAAAGTCCCGACGATTTCGCGGCCCGGGTCTCGCATCTGCGGAACGCGGCATGAGCGACAATCAGCTGGGCTTCACCCCCAACGAGATGATGACGATCGCCGCGAGCCGGGCGCTGAGGAATGACAATGTCTGCTTCGTCGGCATTGGCGCGCCGTCCGCGGCCTGCAACGTCGCGCGGCTGACGCATGCGCCCGACATCACCTTGATCTATGAGAGCGGCACGATCGGTACGGCGCCCGACGTGCTGCCGCTGTCGATCGGCGATGGCGAATTGTGCGAAACCGCCGTCACCACCGTCGCGGTGCCGGAGATGTTCCGCTACTGGCTGCAGGGCGGCCGCATTTCCATCGGATTCCTCGGTGCGGCGCAGCTCGACAAGTTCGGCAACATCAACACCACTGTCATCGGCGACTATTTCCATCCCAAGACCCGACTGCCCGGCGGCGGCGGCGCGCCGGAGATCGCGACGTCGTCGAAGGAGATCTACATCACCATGGCGCAGACCAAGCGCGGCATGGTCGAGAAGATCGACTTTGTCACCTCCTTCGGCCATGGCGAGGGCGGCGATCACCGACAGCGGTTGGGCATCGAGACCGCGGGCCCCACGCTGCTGATCACCGATCTTGCCATCTGGAAGCCCGATCCGGTGACCAAGGAATTCACGGTCGTGTCGCTGCACCCCAAGGTAACCCGTCAGCAGGTGCAGGAGCGCTGTGGCTGGGTTGTTAAGTTCGCCGAGGCGCTTGACGAAACACCCGCGCCAAGCGAACTCGAACTGAAGACATTGCGCGACCTGCAGGCCCGCACCAAGGCGGCGCATGAGGGAACCGGAAAAACAAAGGCTGCATAAAATGGCCGAGGCCTACATCTGCGACTACATCCGCACGCCGATCGGCCGCTTCGGCGGTTCGCTGTCTTCGGTTCGTGCCGACGATCTTGCCGCCATCCCGCTGAAGGCTTTGCTCGAGCGGAATCCCGGCATCGACTGGCAGCGGATCGACGACGTCGTCTATGGCTGCGCCAACCAGGCCGGCGAGGACAACCGCAATGTAGCGCGCATGGCGTTGCTGCTAGCTGGGCTGCCGAAGGAGATACCAGGCTCGACGGTCAATCGCTTGTGCGGCTCGGGCATGGATGCGCTGACCATCGCGGCGCGTGCCATCAAGGCCGGCGAGGCGGAACTGATGATCGCGGGTGGCGTCGAATCGATGAGCCGCGCGCCTTTCGTCATGCCCAAGGCCGACACCGCCTTCTCCCGCAATGCCGAGATCTATGACACCACCATCGGCTGGCGCTTCGTCAACCCGCTGATGAAGAAGCAATACGGCGTCGATTCGATGCCGGAGACCGGCGAGAATGTGGCGGAAGACTTCGCTGTTTCCCGCTCGGACCAGGATGCCTTTGCCGTGCGCAGCCAGGACAAGGCGGTCGCGGCACAAGCCAATGGCCGGCTGGCGAAGGAGATCACCCCGGTGACGATTCCACAGCGCAAGGGCGATGCGGTCACTATCAGCAAGGATGAACATCCTCGCGCCGGCACAACCGTCGAGGCGCTGGCCAAATTGCCGACGCCGTTCCGGCAAGGTGGCACGGTGACGGCCGGCAATGCGTCGGGCGTCAATGACGGCGCGGCGGCGCTCATTGTTGCCTCGGAAGCGGCGGTGAAGACATGCGGGCTGACGCCGATCGCCCGTATTCTTGGCGGGGCCGCCGCCGGGGTCGCGCCGCGCGTCATGGGCATCGGTCCGGCGCCGGCAACGCAGAAGCTCTGCGTGCGGCTTGGCCTGACGCCGCAACAATTCGATGTCATCGAACTCAACGAAGCCTTTGCCTCGCAAGGCATCGCCGTGCTGCGCCAACTCGGCATTGCCGAGGATGCGCCGCACGTGAACCCGAATGGCGGCGCCATCGCACTTGGCCATCCCCTGGGCATGTCGGGCGCGCGCATCTCCGGCACGGCGGGGCTGGAGCTGCGCGAGCGCGGCGGCCGCTATGCGCTGGCCACCATGTGCATCGGCGTCGGCCAGGGCATTGCCATCGCGCTCGAACGGGCCTGAGCAATCGCTCTTCCTGGCTGGGCCAGGAGAGTGGATATGCTCGATCCTGCCAAATTTGACCATGTGGACAAAAGTCCGGACCCGTTCCATAGTTCCCCGTCTGATTTCAGGAACGGCCGGCTCGACACGGCTGTCAAACAGAGGGGCACTTCAATGGAAGACCGGAAGAACAGATCTCATTCGATGCGCGAAGGGCTGTCGCGACGCAACGTGCTGGAGCTGGGCGCGCTTGGCCTGGCCGCGACGATGCTGCCGGGTGCGGCCTTCGCGGCGGGCAAAAAACTGAAGGTGGCGGCGATCTTCGCCACGCCGATCGAGGAACCCTGGGACAACCAGATCCACGTCGCCCTGCAGAAGGCGCAGAAGGAGTTGGGCATCGAATACAAATGGTCGGAGAAGGTCCAGACCGCCGACTTCAGCCGCGTCATGCGCGAATATGCGCAGGGCGGGTACCAGCTGGTGCTGGGCGATGCCTTCGCCGCCGAGCGTGAATCGCGCCGCACGGCCAAGCAGTTCCCCAAGACAGCCTGGCTGTTCGGCTCCGGCGCCGGGCCGGCGGAGCCGAATTTCGGCGTGTTCGACAACTGGATCCACGAGCCCGCCTATCTCTCCGGCATGATCGCCGGCAAGATGTCGAAATCGGGCACGGTCGGCGCGGTGGCGGCGATGGGCATTCCGGAAGTGAACCGGCTGGTCAACGCCTTCTTCGCCGGCGCCAAGGAGGTCAACCCGAACGTCAAGAAGAAGGTCGCCTTCATCGGCTCCTTCTTCGATCCGCCGAAGGCCAAGGAAGCCGCGGTGGCGCAGATCGATGCCGGCGTCGATGTCATCTACGCCGAACGCTTCGGCGTCATCGAGGCGGCGGTGGAAAAGAAGATCTTCGCCATCTCCAACATGTCCGACCAGTCGAGCCTCGGCCCCGACACCGTCATCACCGGTCCGGTCTGGGATATGTACCCGACGGTCGAGCAGGCGATCAAGCTGGTCAAGGCCGGGGTGTACACGGCGCAGGATTATGGCGATTTCTCGCGCATGGCCAAGGGCGGTTCGTATCTGGCGCCCTTCCACAAGTTCGACAAGACTTTGCCCGCCGAGGTCAAGGATCTGGTCGAGAAGAAGAAGGCCGAGATACTGGAAGGCAATTTCCGGGTGGATGTGGACGAGAATACGCCGGTCTCGGATTGACGCCATGATTGAGGGGCTGGCGCGTGGCGCCCCCCTCCGCAGCTAAGGCCGGATCGGAAAAATCAGGAGCATTCTTGTCCGCCCCTCTCATCGAAATGCGCGGCATCACCAAGAGCTTCGGCGTCGTCAAGGCAAACGAGGCTGTGGATCTCAGCGTGGCGCCGGGGGAAATCCTCGGGCTGCTCGGCGAGAACGGCGCCGGCAAGACGACATTGATGAACGTGCTGTTCGGTGCCTACGCGCCGGATGCCGGTGAGATCCTGATCCAGGGCCAGCCAGTCAGGATCACCAGCTCGGCCGATGCGCTGGCCGCGGGCATTGGCATGGTGCATCAGCATTTTCATCTGGCACCACGGCTCACCGTGCTGGAAAATCTGCTCATTGGCATTCCGGGCAAATCGGGACGGATCGACCGCAGCGGCGGGCTGGCGCGGCTTGCTGAAATCAGCAGCCGGCACGGGCTGACGCTCGATCCCAATCTGCCGGTCTCGGCGCTGTCGGTCGGCGAGCAACAGCGGCTGGAGATCGTCAAGGCGCTGTTTCGCGGTGCCAAGCTCTTGATCCTTGACGAGCCGACGGCGGTGCTGGCACCGAGCGAGGTCGACGGACTGTTTTCGGCCCTGCGCTCGATGGCGGCGCAAGGCCTGGGCATCATCTTCATCTCGCACAAGCTCAACGAGGTGCGGGCGCTGACGCATCGCTGCACCGTGCTGAGGCACGGCCGCGTCGCGGGCCGTGTCGACGACCCCGCCAACACGACGTCGGCTGCAATGGCTGAACTGATGTGCGGCCATGAGATCGTGCCGCCGGCAAGGGGATCGTCGACGCCCGGCGCCGATGT